>CAVTOW010000002.1:0-1024556 GCA_963736565.1 uncultured Alphaproteobacteria bacterium | reverse complement strand
GGCGCACCCGACAGGATTCGAACCTGTGACCTCTGCCTTCGGAGGGCAGCACTCTATCCAGCTGAGCTACGGGTGCGCTGGGCGGTCTCTATAGCGGATGGCAGCCGCGTGCTGCAACCGGCAACCGTCGTCAGCCGAAAAGCTCGTGGCACAGTTCCAGCGCGTCGACCAGCGCGTCGACCTCGTCCGTCGTGTTGTACAGCCCGAACGAGGCGCGGCAGGTGGCGCCGACGCCCAGATGCTCCATCAGCGGCATGGCGCAATGGGTGCCGGCGCGCACCGCGATGCCGCGCTTGTCGAGCACGGTCGAGATGTCGTGGGCATGGGCCGCGCCGTCCAGCGTGAAGGAGAAGATCGCGCCCTTGTCCGCGAATTTCCCTGCACGTTCAGCCAGTTCAGGCCCGCCAAGCCGGTCGCGGGCATAGTCGCGCAGGTCGCGCTCATGCGCGGCGATCGTCGTCCATCCCGAGGCCCATCATGTAGTCGAGCGCCACGCCCAGGCCGATCTGCTGGACGATGCCGGGGGTGCCCGCCTCGAACTTCATCGGCGGGTCGTTCCAGGTGACGGTGTCGCGCGTGACCTCGCGGATCATGTCGCCGCCGCCGAGGAAGGGGCGCATCTCGGCCTGCCGCTCGGGCCGGATGAAGATCGCGCCGGAACCGCTTGGCCCGTAAAGCTTGTGGCCGGTGATGGCGTAGAAATCGCAGCCGATGCGCCTGCACGTCGACCGGCATGTGCACCGCGGCCTGGATGCCGTCGACCAGCACCGGCACGCCCTTCGCCCGCGCGCCCGCGCAGATCGCCGCCACATCGACCACGGTGCCCAGCACGTTCGACATATGCGTGACCGCGACCAGCTGCGTGCGCGGCCCGATGGCGTCGAGCACCGCCTGCGGGTCAAGATCGCCGTTCGCGTCGACATCGACCCATTTCAGCACCACGCCCTGCCGTTCGCGCAGGAAATGCCAGGGCACGATGTTGGCGTGATGCTCCATGATCGACAGCACGATCTCGTCGCCCGGCTGCAGGCGCGGCGCGGCCCAGGCGTAGGAGACCAGGTTGATCGCCTTCGGTCGTGCCGGTGGTGAAGACGATCTCGTCCTCGGACGCCGCGTTCAGGAAGCGCGCGATGATGCCGCGCACCGCCTCGTACTTGTCGGTCGCGAGGTTCGAAAGGTAATGCAAGCCACGGTGAACATTGGCATATTCCATCGAATAGGCCTGCGTCATCGCGTCGATCACCACCTGCGGCTTCTGCGCCGAGGCGCCGTTGTCCAGATAGACCAGCGGCTTGCCGTTCACCTGCCGCGACAGGATCGGGAAATCGGCGCGGATCGCGTGCGACGTCATACATCGTGCAAGCGCCTCCGGCCCGTCGATCAGCGACCAGCATCAGCGCCAGCACGAACAGCCAGCGCCAGCAACGTGCCGACAGACGATGCCGCCGAACACCAGCGCCAGCGAGCGGAAGCCGTGCAGTTCGGCGATGAAGTTGGTCAGCAGCCAGAGGAACAGCACAAGCCCGCCAAGCTCGACGATCGCCGGCCAGCGGCGGCAGCGAGCATCAGCGCCACAAGCTGCGCCGACCTGCAGGCCAAGCATGATGAACTGCAGCCAGACCATCACGAGCAGCGCGTCGGCAAAGCTGCCCGTGCCCGCCGCGGCCCGGCCGATCCGGTAGATCAGCCAGCACGATGCGACCAGCAGGACCACGCCCTGCAGCATCGCCGTGCGCAGCGGGCTGCGACATCACGGCCATCGACGCATCGCGCTCGTCCGGCGGCAGCACGGCAAAGCTCAGGTGGGTCAGGATGGCGCTGACCGACCGCCATCAGCACCAGCGCCAGCCAGCGCGCCGGCAGCGGCAGGTCCAGCGCCAGCAGCCGCGCGCGCGCCGTCGCGCGGGTCGCTGCAGCGTCTAGCCGCACCAGGTCGACCAGAGCTCGACAGGGTCAGGTCCATCACCGCGCTCCGCCTCGATCAGCGCGTTCAGCCCAGAGCACAGGAAGGCCACGCCAGCACCAGCACGCCCGACCGCGGTCAGCGCCGGCCCGGGGCCGATGAAGCCCGCGCACCAGGCCCTGCAGCAGCATCAGCGGGCTGACGGCCAGCAGCGACCAGAACAGCGCCATCCGCGCGCCGTAACCACGTGCCCCTGCCCGCCGAAGGCCCGCGCGACCAGATGGCTGAGCGCCGGCCACGCCATAGGCGATCAGCGGCAGCGAGGAACAGCACGCCATCAGCGCGCCGCCCATGCCGCGCGTCGAGCGGCATCGACGGGTCGAGATAGGCCGCGCGCGCGAGCACCGGGCCATTGCGCGACGAAGATCAGCAGGCAGGCCGCCCATCAGCACGGCCAGCGCACGGCCCTCGTGCTCGGCCGCGCGCCAGCTGGCGGCGCAGGACCGCGCGCGGGTCGGCGCTAGCTGTCGCACGATGTCGGTCGTGATCGGCATCTCAGCCCTCGTGCCGGGCCAGCCAGCTTTCCAGCCGCTGCCGGATGTCCTCGGCGATGCGCCTCGTCGTCGATCTCGGCGATCGCCTCGGCCAGGAAGGCCAGCACCAGCAGCGACTGCGCCTGCCCGCTGCGGCACGCCGCGCGAGCGCAGGTAGAACAGCGCCGTCTCGTCGATCGCGCCCGAGGTCGAGCCGTGCGGCATTTCACGTCGTCGGCGTAGATTTCCAGTTCGGGCTTGGCCAGGAACTGGCTGTCCTCGTCCAGCAGCAGCGACTGGCTGATCTGGTAGCCATCGGTCTTCTGCGCGCCGGGCTTGACCAGGATCTTGCCCTGGAACACGCCCGACGGCGCCGTTCTTCAGCACCTTCTTGAACACCTGACGGCTTTCGCAGCGCAGGCGCGTCATGGGTGACGAACACGGTGTCGTCGTGGTGGAAATCGCCGTCGCCCACGGCGGCGCCCGGCGACATGGGCCACGGCCGTCGTCGCCCGGCAGCTCGATCACCACCTCGTTGCGGGTCAGCACGACCATTGGCGGTCAGGGTGAAGGACTTGAACAGCGCTTTCCGCGCCCAGCCGGGCAAAGACATGGGTCGACGGCGCGGCGTTCGTGGTCGCGGCCCTGCGCGCGGATGTGGTGGAAGCGGCCGCCGTCGCGCGACCTCGACCTCCATCACCTTGGTGAAGCGGGCGGCGGCCGGGCCGTTTTCCAGCAGCGGTCAGCTCGGCCCCCGGCTCGAGCTTGATGCAATGGTGCAGGATCGCGTCGGAAGTCTCTGATTCGTGGTGATAAATCAGCGAGACGGGCTTGCGCGGCCTGCCCGGTGACGCGGATCAGCACGCCATCGGTGGCGAAGGCCGTGTTCAGCGCCGCCAGCGGGCCGCGGCACCGGGCGTCTGGCCGCGCGCCTCGAGCACGCCATAGAGGTCGCGCGCCCAGTGGATGTCGGTGCGGCCGCGCGTCGGCCAGACGCTCGATCTCGACCCCGGCAAGCGTCAGATCGTCCGAGGCGGCGGCATCGAACACGCCATCGACGAAGACCAGCTTCAGCCGGTCGATGCCGTCGAACACCGGCGGCTCGTCGCCCGCGTCGAAGGTCGCGGCGCGCGGCGCGTGCGGCGGCGTTCAGGTCGGCCGGATCGGTGTAGCGCCAGTATTCATCGCGCTTGCGCGGGCAGGCCCATCGCCGTCAGCCGCGCCAGCGCGTCGGCGCGCGCCGCGCCCAGCCAGCCGCCCGCGCGACAGAGCCAGGCCCGCGATCCGCGCCGCCAGCGCGTCCTGCTTTGCCTTGCGCCAGCGCCATCAGACCACCTCCGCCAGGATGTCGGCATAGCCGTTGCTGCTCGACCTCCAGCGCCAGTTCCGGCCCGCCGGTCTTCACGATGCGGCCCGTCCGCCATGATATGCACCACGTCCGGTGTGATATGGTCCAGAAGCCGTTGATAATGCGTGATGACCAGGAAAGACCGCCCGGCATCGCGCAGCGCGTTCACGCCGTCGGACACCAGCTTCATCGCATCGACGTCAAGACCGCGAGTCGGTCTCGTCCAGGATGCACATCTTCGGTTCCAGCATCGCCATCTGCAGGATTTCGTTGCGCTTCTTCTCGCCGCCCGAAAAGCCCACGTTGACCGGGCGCTTCAGCATCTCGGCGTCGATCTTCAGCGTCTTGGCCTTTTCGCGCACCACTTTCAGGAAGTCGCCCGCGCTCATCTCCTCCTCGCCGCGCGCCTTGCGCTGGGCGTTCACCGCGGTGCGCAGGAAGGTCATGTTGCCGACGCCGGGAATTTCGACCGGATACTGGAAGGCCAGGAACAGCCCCGCCGCCGCCCGCTCTTCGGGCTCCATCGCCAGCAGATCCTGCCCGTCCAGCGTGGCCGTGCCGTCGGTCACCTCATAGCCCTCGCGCCCCGACAGGACATAGGACAGCGTCGACTTGCCCGACCCGTTCGGCCCCATGATCGCATGCACCTCGCCCGCCCCGATCGTCAGGTCGACACCCTTGCAGGATCGCCTTGTCCTCTTCTTCAAGTTTGACGTGCAGGTTGCTGATTTCAAGCATGTTTCTCTTCCTGTGTCGCGTTCCGGGGGCGTCAGCCCAGCCGGACCGCCGTTCCCGAAGCGGTGACCATCAGCATGCCGTTGATCACCTCGTAATCCAGATCGACGCCGACGACGGCGGTGGCACCCTTTTCGGTTGCCGCCTGTTCCATCTCTTTCAGCGCCGTTTCGCGGGCCAAGCCCAACTGCTGCTCGTAAGCCCCTGACCGGCCTCCGAAAATGTCGGTAAGGCCCGCAAAGACATCGCGCACGATATTCGCGCCCAGGATCGCCTCGCCCGCCACGATGCCGAGGTATTCGGCGATCTGGAAGCCCTCGACCGATTGCGTGGTCGTCACGATCATCCGACCGAGCCTTCCAGGCTGATCGCGACCAGGCCTGCGCCTCCATCGCGAATTCCATCGGCAGGGCCTGCAGCACTTCCTTGCAGAAGCCGTTCACCACCAGCGCCACCGCCTCTTCCTCGTCCATCCCGCGCGAGCGGCAGTAGAACAGCTGGTCGTCATCGACCTTGGAGGTCGTCGCCTCGTGCTCCACCCGGCTCGAGTTGTTCTTGCACCTCGATATAGGGCACGGTATGCGCGCCGCATTTGTCGCCGATCAGCAGGCTGTCGCACTGGGTGTAGTTGCGGCTGTCCGTGGCCTTGGGGTGCATCGACACCAGCCCGCGATAGGTGTTCTGCGCCCGGCCCGCGATGATCCCCTTCGACACGATGCGCGATTTCGTGTTCTTGCCCAGATGGATCATCTTGGTGCCGGTGTCGGCCTGCTGGGCGTTGTTGGCGATGGCGATGGAATAGAACTCGCCCTGGCTGTCATCGCCGCGCAGGATGCAGGACGGGTATTTCCAGGTGATCGCCGACCCGGTTTCCACCTGCGTCCACATCACCTTGGCCCGGTCGCCCCGGCAATCGGCGCGCTTGGTGACGAAGTTGTAGATGCCGCCCACTGCCGTTCTCGTCGCCCGGATACCAGTTCTGGACGGTGGAATACTTCACCTCGGCATCCTCCAGGATCACGATCTCCACCACCGCCGCGTGCAGCTGGTGGGTGTCGCGCTTGGGCGCGGTGCAGCCTTCCAGATAGCTGACATAGGAGCCCTTGTCGGCGATGATCAGCGTGCGTTCGAACTGGCCGGTATTCTCGGCATTGATGCGGAAATAGGTCGAAAGCTCCATCGGGCAGCGCACGCCCGGCGGGATGTAGACGAACGAGCCGTCCGAAAAGACGGCCGAATTCAGCGTGGCAAAGAAGTTGTCGGACTGCGGCACGACCGAGCCGAGATACTTCTTCACCAGTTCCGGATGTTCGCGCACCGCTTCGGAGATCGAACAGAAGATCACCCCGGCCTTCGCCAGTTCCGCCTTGAAGGTGGTGCCGACCGACACGCTGTCGAACACCGCATCCACCGCCACCTGGCGCGGCTCGTCGGCACCTTCAACACCGGCCAGAAGCATCTGTTCCTTCAGCGGAATCCCCAGCTTGGCATAGGTCGCCAGCAGCTTCGGGTCGACCTCGTCCAGCGACTTCGGCTTGACCGCCATGCTCTTCGGCTTGGCGTAGTAGATACTGGTCCTGATAGTCGATCTCCGGGATAGTTCAGCATCGCCCAGCGCGGCTCTTCCATCTTCACCCAGCGGCGATAGGCCGCCAGACGCCAGTCCAGCATCCACTCCGGCTCGCCGTTCTTCTGGCGAGATCAGGCGGACGATATCCTCGTTCAGCCCCTTGGGCGCATAGTCCATCTCGATCTCGGTTTCCCAGCCGTACTTGTACTTGCCGGCCATGGCCTGCACGGTTTCGATCGTCTCGCGGTCGACGCCGTCGCGCACGTCGCTCTGGATGTCGCTGTCAAGTAACCGTCATCGCCCGTTCCTTCCCGTTTCCTTCACCTCAGGCGACCCGTGTGCGGTGCCGCCTGTAGCGCGTCGGTCCAGGCCTCGGCGAAGCGCAGCACCGACGTCTTCCGTCGTCGTCCGGCCCCAGCGAAACGCGGATCGCCTGCCCCGCCTGCGCCTCGTCGAAACCCATCGCCCGCAGCACGCGGCTGGCGCGCACCTTGCCGCTGGAACAGGCCGACCCCGCCGAAACGGCAAAGCCCGCAAGGTCCATCTGCCATCACCTGCGTCTCGCCCTTCCAGCCGGGCGCGATCAGGCAGAGCGTGTTCGGCAGCCGCGTCGCACCATTCCCGACAGAAATAGTCTCAAATGCCGCGAGCCGACAATCCTGATTCTAGAATATTTCTAAGTTCGGCCACCCGTCCCAGACACCATCGGCCAGATCGCGCGCGGCGGCCTCGGCCGCCGCGCCGAAGCCGGCGATGCCGATCAGGTTCTCGGTCCCCGCGCGCCGCCCCATTTCCTGCCCGCCGCCGCGCAGCTGCGCCGGCACGTCAAGCCCGCGCCGCAGCACCAGCGCGCCAATCCCCTTCGGCCCGCCCAAGCTTGTGCGCCGAGACGAGGCCCATGTCGCAGCCCAGCCAGTTGAAGGCGAAGGGCACCTTGCCGAAGGCCTGCGTCAGGTCGCTGACGGCCAGACCCGCGGGCAGGTCCTGCATCACCCCGGTTTCCGAATTCGCCAGTTGCAGCGCGGTGCGCGCCGGGTCGGCGACCGTCACCCTGCCCTGCCCGTCGACCGGCAAGCGTCGCGTCGCACCAGGCGCTGACGGCTTCATGCTCGACATCCGGCGCAGACAAGCCCGCGCCCGCCACAGGCCAGTGCCGCCGCCTCGGTCGCGCCCGAGGTAAAGACGATATCCGCGCCTTCGGCCCCAAGGCGCGGCCGCGACCTGCGCCCGTGCCCGTCTCGATCAGCGCCTTGGCCGCCCGCCCCTCGGCATGGACCGAGGACGGGTTGCCCACCACATCCATCGCCGCGATCATCGCCGCCCGCGCCTCGGGCCGCAGCGGCGTGGTGGCGTTCCAGTCGAGATAGACGCGCGCCGTCATGCCTGCCCGAGAGCTTCTTTTCTGCAGGGATAGGCACGGGGTCCGCGCACCAAGGCGTAGGGGCAGCGGCCTCATGCCGTGGTCACCGTTTCGGCGGCGGTACCGTCCACCGTCTCGTCCACCACGCGGAACAGGGCGGGCACGGCGGGACAGGGCTGCATCTCGTTGCGGATCACGTCCGACAGCCGGGTCTGGTGCAGGAACACATAGACACTGCGCCGACAAGCCCCTCCCACAGCCGGTTGGTCAGCGATTGCGCGCGGGTGCCCGAAACGCCGCCCGTCGCCCCTGCCCCCGTGTGCAGCGCGCTCGACGGTTTCGTCGACCGCCTCCAGCATCTCGCTGACGCGGATCGCATCGGGGCTGCGGGCCAGCTTGTAGCCGCCGCCCGGGCCGCGCACCGCCTCGACCAGCCCGGCGCGGCGCAGCTTGACGAACAGCTGCTCGAGATAGGGCAGCGAGATGTCCTGCCGCTTCGAGATCGCGGCGAGCGAGACGAGGTCGTCGGGCCTGCGCCAGCGCGAGATCGGCCAGCGCCACCATCGCATAGCGTCCCTTGGTCGACAGTTTCATCGCGCGCCCCATTGCTAAGCGATTGACGAACGGGGCGAAGGCCGCTTAACTCCTGTCCACCCCGGACCCCGGCGCCCGCCGGAAGTTTGGAATGGTTCTAAGTTATCCGAGCGAATTTGTCAACAATGACGCACGGAACAGGAAAGAGACAAGGCGCCCCATGCCCGAAGTGATTTTCGCAGGCCCCGAGGGCCGGCTCGAAGGCCGCTACCACCCGCAGAAGGACCGCGACGCCCCGATCGCCATCGTGCTGCACCCGCACCCGCAATTCGGCGGGACGATGAACAACAAGGTCGTCTACAACCTGCACTACGCCTTCTACAACCTTGGCTTCACCGTCCTGCGGTTCAACTTCCGCGGCGTGGGCCGCAGCCAGGGCGAATACGACCAGGGCATCGGCGAGTTGTCGGATGCGGCCTCGGCGCTCGACTACCTGCAGGCGATGAACCAGAACGCCAAGCATTGCTGGGTGGCGGGCTTCTGCTTCGGCGCCTGGATCGGGATGCAGCTTCTGATGCGCCGGCCCGAGATCACCGGCTTCGTCTCGGTCGCCCGCCCGCCAACATGTACGATTTCAGCTTCCTCGCCCCCTGCCCCTCGTCGGGCCTGATCATCAACGGCACGGCCGACCGCGTGGCGCCGCCCAAGGACACCCAGACGCTGGTGAACAAGCTGCACGAGCAGAAGGGCATCAAGATCACCCATACGCAGATCGAAGGCGCGGACCACTTCTTCAAGGACGAAGAGGCGCACATGAAACCGATGATCCAGACGGTTTCCGACTATGTGAAGCGCCGTCTGGGCGAGGTTTCGCGCTGAGATGTCCAACGACATCACCCAGAACCTTGCCGACGACCTGGCGCGCGACACCATCGAGGCGATGGAGCGGGTCGGGAACGACCGCCTTTACGTCGAGGTGGCCAAGGTGCTGGGCGCATCCTCGACCACCTTGCAGGAAGCCTTCATGACCTCGATCCGGGTCCGGCTGGCGGAACGGCGTGGCCGGGTGTTTCTGGAAGCGGCGGTGAAGGCCGCCGAGACGGGCACCGCCGCCCCGGTCGCCCCGCGCGAGTCGGACAGCGGGCATTGAGCGACAGGCTCGCTGCGCAGTTCGCCTTCCTGAACGAGGCCGACCGCCTGAAATCAGGTGCTGCGCGCGACGACGCTGGCCGATGGGTCGCGCCCGGAGAATTCGGGCGAGCATTCCTGGCATCTGGCGCTTTACGCCCTGGTTCTGGCCGATCAGGCCGGGCCGGGCGTCAGCATCGACCGGGTGATCCGCATGCTCTTGCTGCACGATCTGGTCGAGATCGACACGGGCGATGTGCCGATCCATTCGGCGAACGGCTTGGCACATGGCTCGGCCGAGGTGCAGGTGGCCGAGGCGCGCGCGGCAGACCGGATCTTTGGCCTTCTGCCGCCGGATCTGGCGACCGGGTTGCGGGCGCTCTGGGAGGAGTTCGAGGCTGCCGAAAGCCCCGACGCGGTCTTTGCCAAGTCGCTCGACCGGGTGCAGCCGGTGATGCAGAACATCGCGAGCGGTGGCGGCACGTGGATCACCTACGACGTGACCATGGATCAGTTGGACGCGCGCGTGGGCGCGAAGGTGGCGCGCGGCGCGCCTGGCCTGTGGCCCTGGGTGCGCGCGCGGGCGCAGCCGTTCTTCACGCGCTGAGCCGTTTTGGTATGCAATGGCATACCGGACTTGCCAGACGCCCCGGTTTCCGCTATGCCGCGCTCAGCCGAATCCCCGTCGCAGGAGTGCCCCATGTCGAAGATCAAGGTCGCCAATCCGGTCGTCGAACTCGACGGCGACGAGATGACCCGGATCATCTGGGATTTCATCAAGCAGAAGCTGATCCTGCCCTATCTCGACATCGACCTGAAATACTACGACCTGTCGATCGAGGAGCGCGACCGCACGAACGACCAGATCACGGTCGATGCGGCGAACGCCATCAAGCAATACGGCGTGGGCGTGAAATGCGCGACCATCACCGCCGACGAGGCGCGGGTCGAGGAATTCGGCCTGAAGCAGATGTGGAAAAGCGCCCAACGGGACGATCCGCAACATCCTGGGCGGCGTGATCTTTCGCCAGCCGATCATCTGCCGCAACGTGCCGCGCCTGGTGCCGGGCTGGACGCAGCCCATCGTGGTCGGCCGCCACGCCTTCGGCGACCAGTACCGCGCGACCGATTTCCTGTTCCCCGGCCCCGGCAAGCTGACGATGAAGTTCGTGGGCAATGACGGCACGGTGATCGAGCGCGATGTCTACGACGCGCCGTCGTCCGGCGTCTACATGGGGATGTATAACCTCGACCAGAGCATCCTCGATTTTGCCCGCGCGTCGCTGAACTACGGGCTGAACCTGGGCTGGCCGGTCTATCTTTCGACCAAGAACACGATCCTGAAAGACTATGACGGGCGCTTCAAGGAGCTGTTCCAGAAGGTCTACGAGGAAGAATTCGAGGCCGAGTTCAAGAAAAAGGGCATCCATTACGAGCATCGCCTGATCGACGACATGGTGGCCAGCGCGATGAAATGGTCGGGCGGCTATGTCTGGGCCTGCAAGAACTATGACGGCGACGTGCAGTCGGACACGGTGGCGCAGGGCTTCGGCAGCCTTGGCCTGATGACCAGCGTGCTGATGACGCCCGACGGCAAGACGGTCGAGGCGGAAGCGGCCCATGGCACGGTGACGCGGCACTACCGCCAGCATCAGCAGGGCCAGCAGACCTCGACCAACTCGATCGCCTCGATCTTTGCCTGGACGGGCGGGCTGAAGCACCGCGCCAAGCTGGACGACAACGCGGCCCTCGCCCGCTTTGCGGCCACGCTGGAGAAGGTGACGGTGCAGGCCGTCGAGGATGGCCACATGACCAAGGACCTCGCGCTGCTCGTCGGGCCGGACCAGAAGTGGCTGACGACGATGGGCTATCTGGAAAAGGTCGACGCCTATCTGAACAGCGCGCTGAAGGGCTGACCCGCGCCGCCCGCTGCGAGCCGGCGGCGTTCCGCCGTCAGGCGACGCTGCCGGTGTCGCCGAACCAGCGCACGCTGCCGGTCAGCTCGATAGCTGACCCCTTCGGGCAGGAACATCAGCAGGGCCTTGCCGCCGAAGTCGTTCGGGCACGACCTCTTCGATCAGGCGGGTGCCGAAACTGCGGCGACTCGGCGGCCGGACGGGCGGCCCACCTCGTTCGGCCCAGTTGAAGCGCAGCAGCTGGTCGGCGCTATCGCCGGTCACGTCCCAGCCGATGAAGATGCGCCCGCGGTCGTCCGACAGGGCGCCATGCTTGATCGCGTTGGTCGCAAGTTCGTTGACCGCCAGCGACAGCGCGAGCGCCTGCCGTTCGGGCACCATGATCTGCGGGCCATCGAGATCGAAGCGATCGAGGTCGCCACCGTGCGGGCGAAGGGCGGCGCGCACGACCTCGCCGATTTCGGCGCGCGTGTGGGGACCTGCGCGCAGCAGGTTGTGGGTCTCCGCCAGCGCCGACAGGCGCGCCGAGAGCACATCCCATGCGGCGTCGGTATCCGGTGCGGCGCGCAGGGTCTGGCGCGCAATGCTGGCGACGATGGCCAGCGTGTTCTGGATGCGGTGGGCCAGTTCGGCGTTCTGCAGGTTGAGCGACTGCTGCGCGTCGACCTTGCCAGTCGTTTCGATCACCGTGTCGATGAACCCCGCCACCCGACCGTTCTCGTCGCGGATCGGGCTGTAGCAGAAGGTGAAATAGCAAAGCTCGGGATGCGGCCCACGCTCGATCGTCAGCGGCAGGTCTTCAAGGAAGGTGGCCTCGCCCTGCATGGCGCGTTCGGCGATGGGCCGGACCTCGTCCCACACCTCGGGCCAGACGTCGCGCATCGGATGGCCGATGGCGGCAGGCTTCGCCCCCATGATGACGCGGAACGCGTCGTTGTGCAGCATGATGTGCTGCGGGCCCCAGAAGATCGCCTTGGGAAAGAGCGAGGCGAGCATCATGCCGACCGCCGTCTTCAGCGAGGCCGGCCAGTCTTCCAGACAGCCGAGGGGCGAGCTGCTCCAGTCGAAGGCAAGAATTTCGGCCGCAGCCTTGCCGCCACCGTCCAGAAAATGAGGCACTCGATCTGACATGATGCGTCCTGTGAGATGAAGGAACCGTCAGCACAGAAAACACGGCTACGGGAGAGTAGCCTCTACAACCAAGCGGTGTCGAGGTCATTTGCCTATGACATAGTTGGTGAAGACTGGGCATAGTTTCGCCGATCCTGCGGTGCGCAAATGACTGATGATTTTAGGTCAGCATTATTGACTTATAAGCAGCCGTGTCGCTAAGTGATCCCTGCAACCCGGAGCGACCATGACAGACCCGACCCGCCACAGCCTGATCGAAGACATCCAGGGGATCGCCTTTGGCGTCTGCATGGGCGCGCTCGGTATCCTGATCATGCAGCACATGGGGTTCATCACGGGGCAGACGACAGGGCTTGCGGTGCTGCTCAGCTACGCCACCGGGCTGCCCTTTCCGGTCGTCTATTTCACCATCAGCTTGCCCTTCCTCTGGCTTGGCTACCTCCGGATGGGCGCGCGATTTGCGCTGAAGACCTTCATCTCGGTCGCCCTTCTGACCGCCGCGACCGCGATCCTGCCGCGCTTCATCCAGTTCGGACAGATCGAACCGGCCTTCGCGGCGGTGCTGTTCGGCACGTTGTTCGGCTTTTCCGCGCTGTCGGTCGTGCGTCATGGCGGCAGCTTCGGCGGATTCTCCATCGTGGCGCTGATGATCCAGGACCGCTTCAAGGTGCAGGCGGGCTATGTCCAGCTGGCCTTCGACGTGGTCCTTTTCGCCGTGGCGGCGCTGATGATCGACCCCGTGCTGCTCGCCTACAGCTTCGTGGGCGCGGCGGTTTTCAACCTGTTCCTCGCGATCAACCACCGCCGCGACCGCTACGTCGCGGCCTGACGCTGCGGGTGCGAAAGGTTCTGCTGGCGTTTCGACGCCGCTTCGGCTATCGCCGCCGCAAACCAGAGTTATGAAAGAGACCCCTCCGATGGAGCTTCGCAACATCGCCATCATCGCGCACGTCGACCATGGCAAGACCACGCTCGTGGACGAGCTTCTGAAGCAGTCCGGCGCCTTCCGCGACAACCAGGCCGTCGCCGAACGCGCGATGGACTGCAACGACATCGAACGCGAGCGCGGGCATCACCATCCTGGCCAAGTGCACCTCGCGTCGAATGGAACGGCACGCGCATCAACATCGTCGACACCCCCGGCCACGCCGACTTCGGCGGCGAGGTGGAGCGCATCCTGTCGCATGGTCGACGGCGTGGTGCCTGCTGGTCGACGCCGCCGAAGGCCCGATGCCGCAGACCAAGTTCGTGACCGTCCAAGGCGCTGGCGCTGGGCCTGCGGCCCATCGTGGTGCTGAACAAGGTCGACAAGCCCGATGCCGAACCCGACCGCGCGCTGAACGAGGTGTTCGACCTGTTCGCCAACCTCGGCGCCGACGACGAACAGCTCGATTTCCCGCATCTCTACGCCTCGGGCCGCGCCGGCTGGGCGGACGAGGAGCTGGACGGCCCGCGCAAGGACCTGGCCGCGCTCTTCGACCTGATCGTGCGCCATGTGCCCGCGCCCGAAGCAGGTGGCGCCGCGCGACCGAGCCCTTCCGCATGCTGGCGACCACCCTGTCGGCCGACCCCTTCATCGGCCGCATCCTGACCGGCCGGGTCGAGGCGGGCACGCTGCAAGACCGGCGAGCACGCTCAAGGCGCTGTCGCGCACCGGCGAGCGGCTGGAGCAGTTCCGCGTGTCCAAGATCCTCGCCTTCCGCGGCCTGGCCCAGACCGCCGATCGACGAGGCCGTGGCCGGCGACATCGTCACCCTCGCCGGCATGTCCAAGGCCACCGTCGCCGACACGCTGTGCGCGCTGGAGATCGACATCCGCCCTGCCCGCCCAGCCGATCGACCCGCCGACCATCACCGTGACCTTCGGCATCAACGACAGCCCGCTGGCGGGCCGCGACGGCAACAAGGTGCAGTCGCCGCGTCATCCGCGAGCGGCTGATGAAGGAGGCCGAGATCAACGTGGCGATCAAGGTCACCGACACGCCCGGCGGCGACGCCTTCGAAGTCTCGGGCCGCGGCGAACTGCAGATGGGCGTGCTGATCGAGAACATGCGCCGCGAAGGGTTCGAGCTGTCGATCGCGCGCCCGCGCGTGCATCTTCCGCGACATCGACGGCGGCCGCGACTGAGCCGATCGAGGAAGTCACCATCGACGTCGATGACGAATACTCCGGCGCGGTCATCGACAAGCTGACCGGCGAGCGCAAGGGCGAGCTGGTCGAGATGAAGCCTGCGGGCGTCGGCAAGACCCGGATCATCGCGCATGTCCCCTCGCGCGGGCTGATCGGCTATCACGGCGAGTTCCTGACCGACACGCGCGGCACGGGCGTGCTGAACCGCATCTTCCACGACTGGGCCCCGCACAAGGGCCCGATCCAGGGCCGCCGCCAGGGCGTGCTGATCTCGATGGAGGCCGGCATCTCGGTCGCCTATGCGCTGTGGAACCTGGAAGAGCGCGGCCAGATGTTCATCGGCGCGCAGGAAGCAGGTCTACGAGGGCATGATCATCGGCGAGCACAGCCGCGACAATGACCTGGAAGTGAACCCGCTGAAGGGCAAGAAGCTGACCAACGTCCGCGCCTCGCGGCACCGACGAGGCCGTGCGCCTGACGCACGCCGGTGCGGATGACCTGGAAGCAGGCCATCGCCTATATCGACGATGACGAGCTGGTCGAGGTGACGCCGAAGATCATCCGGCTGCGCAAGCGCTTCCTCGACCCGAACGAGCGCAAGCGGCAAGCCGCGCGGGCTGATCAGCGGGGCGCGATGCGCCCCGTCACTGCCAGTGCGCCGTTACGCAGTTCCGCCACGATGATCTCGCCCGACCGGGGCACGATCCCGGTCAGCGCGGTGATGTTCACCTGATGGGTCACAAGGATCGGGCGCGCGCCCTGCGGCAGGGATGCGAGATGCGCGAGTGTCTCGGCGGACTGGCGTTCGGCGGTGCTGCGATCCTCGAAAAAGCTGTTGAGCGAGGGCAAGTCCTGGACCGGCGCAAGGTCGAGAAGCCGCGCGGTGTCACGGCAGCGGCACCATTGCGAGGTCAGGACGTGGGTGATCTCGGGGATATCCGCCGCCCGGATGGCTGATCCCGTCTCGCGCGCCTGCATGCGCCCGGCCTCGGACAGGTTCCGCTGCGTGCTGCAATCGGCCAGATCGAAGTTTTCCGGGTCGCCCGTGCCCGGAGCGGTCGCGTGGCGCATCAGCAGGATCGCGCCCTCGGCCCGCGCCGCATCCCAGTCGTCCGCTTGGGCGGGCGATGCAAAAAGGGCAAGCAAAAGCAGGGCGATGCGCAGCATGGAGCGGATGTAATCCGCGCCCTCGGCTTGCCAAGGGGCGTGTCAGCCGACCTCTTCCACGACCACCAGATCGCGCACCGCCGCGCCCTTGGCATGGGCCAGCGCCGCCTGATAGGCGGGCGAGTGGTAGCAGGCCTCCGCCGCCTCCAGCGAGGGGAAGCGCGCCACCACGTTGCGCGGCGCGGTCGCTGCCTTCCAGCTGCACATAGCGCCCGCCGCGCGCGAGGAACACGCCGCCATGGGCCGCGATGGCCTCGGTCGCGCCCTTGGCGTAGCGGCCATAGGCCTCGGCGTCGGTGACGTGGACATGGGCGATCCAGAGGGCGTCGGCATGGCTCAGGCTCCGATCACGGCTTCGGCGGCCGTGATCGCCGCCTCGGCATTGGTTGCGTCCGCGCCGCCGGCCTGCGCCATGTCGGGCCGCCCGCCGCCGCCCTTGCCGCCCAGCGCCTCGGCCGCCGCCTTGACCAGATCGACCGCCGACAGCCGGCCCGTCAGGTCCGCCGTCACGCCCGCCGCCACCGCGGCCTTGCCGCCGGTGTCGGCGATCAGCAGCACCGCGCCGGACCCGATCCGCGCCTTCATCTCGTCGATCAGCCCCGGCAGATCCTTGCCCGACACGCCGCTGCAGCACCTGCGACAGGAACTTCACTCCCGCCGATCTCCTTGGCCTCCGGCCCGCCGGCCCCTGCCCGCCCATCGCCAGCTTCGCGACGCAGTTGCGCCACCTCGTTCTGCAGCGCGCGGCGTTCGTCGATCAGCGCCTTCACCCGGTCGACCACGATCGTCCGGCTGCGCCTTGAGCGCCGCGCGCAACCTCGGCCAGCGCGCGCCCTGCGCCGCGCAGATGGGCCAGCGCCGCCTCGCCCGTCAGCGCCTCGATCCGGCGCACGCCCGGCGGAAGAGGCGGTATCGCCGAGCAGCACGAAAGCGCCGATCTCGCCCAGCCGCGGCACATGGGTGCCGCCGCACAGCTCCAGCGAATAGGTCGTTGCCCGTCGGCGCCCTTGGCCGACCCGGCGCAGCGGCCCATCGAGACGACGCGCACCTCGTCGCCGTATTTCTCGCCGAACAGCGCCTGCGCGCCGATGCCGCGCGCGTCGTCGGGCGTCATGATCCGGGTTTCCACGGCGGCGTTCTGGCGGATGAAGTGCGTTCACCTCGGCCTCGACCGGCGCCAGTTCCGCCGGCGTCAGCGCCTTGGAATGGCTGAAGTCGAAGCGCAGCCGGTCCGGGGCGTTCAGGCTGCCGCGCTGCGCGACATGATCGCCCAGCGCCGCGCCGCAGCGCCTCGTTCAGCAGGTGCGTGGCCGAATGGTTGCGCGCGGATCGCCGCGCGGCGGGTGTGATCCACCTCCAGCTTGGCGGGCTGGCCTGCGCGGATCGTGCCCTCGGTCACCTGCGCGACATGGATGAACACGCCCGCCGATCTTCTTGGTGTCGGTCACCCGCGCCACGCCGGTATCGGTGCGGATCCAGCCCGCGTCGCCGACCTGCCCGCCGCTTTCGGCATAGAACGGCGTCTGGTTGACGACGATCTGCACCGACTGGCCCGCTTCGGCGCGTGCCCAGCTCGGCCCCGTCCTGCACCAGCGCCAGGATCTCGCCCTCGGCGGTTTCGGTGTCATAGCCCAGGAACTCGGTCGCGCCCTGCGCCTCGGCCAGATCGAACCAGATCGCGGCATCCTTCGTCTCGCCCGACCCGGCCCAGCTGGCGCGGGCCTTGGCCTTCTGCTCGTGCCATCGCCGCGTCGAAACCCGGCGGCATCGACCGCGCGGCCCTTTTCGCGCAGCGCATCCTGCGTCAGGTCCAGCGGGAAGCCATAGGTGTCGTAAAGCTTGAACGCCGCCTCGCCCGGCAGCGCCGCCGCCTTCGGGCAGCTGCGCCAGTTCGTCGTCCAGCAGGCTGCAGCCCGCGGTCCAGCGTCTGCTTGAACCGGGTCTCCTCCAGCTGCAGCGTTTCCTCGATCAGCGCCTGCGCGCGGGTCAGTTCCGGGATAGGCCGCCGCCCATCTGCCGCACCAGCGCGGGCACCAGCTTGTGCATCACCGGGTCCTGCGCGCCCAGCATGATGCGCATGGCGCATGGCGCGGCGCATGATCCGGCGCAGCACATAGCCGCGCCCCTCGTTCGACGGCATCACCCCGTCGGCGATCAGGAAGGAGGTCGAGCGCAGGTGGTCGGCGATCACGCGGTGATGCGTCTTGCCCGGCCCGTCGGGATCGGTGCGAGGTGGCGTGGGCCGCGGCCTCGATCAGCGCGCGCATCAGGTCGGTGTCGTAGTTGTCGTGCTTGCCCTGCAAGCAGCGCGCCGATCCGCTCCAGCCCCATGCCGGTGTCGATCGACTGCTTCGGCAGCCGGTGCAGCGTGCCATCGGCGAACTGCTCGAACTGCATGAACACGAGGTTCCAGATCTCGATGAACCGGTCGCCATCCTCATCCGCGCTGCCGGGCGGGCCGCCCCAGATCGCGGGGCCGTGGTCGTAGAAAATCTCGGTGCAGGGGCCGCAGGGGCCGGTCGGGCCCATCATCCAGAAGTTGTCGTTGGTGGGAATGCGGATGATCCGGTCATCGGGCAGGCCCGCGACCTTTTTCCAGATGTCCGCCGCCTCGTCATCGGTGTGGTAGACCGTGACCAGCAGCTTGTCCTTCGGGCAGGCCGAAATCCTTGGTCAGCAATTCCCAGGCAAAGGGGATGGCCTGTTCCTTGAAGTAGTCGCCGAAGCTGAAATTGCCCAGCATCTCGAAAAAGGTGTGGTGGCGCGCGGTGTAGCCGACATTGTCGAGGTCGTTGTGCTTGCCGCCCGCGCGCACGCATTTCTGCGCCGTGGTGGCGCGGTTGTAGTCGCGCGTCTCGACCCCGGTGAAGCAGGTTCTTGAACTGCACCATGCCCGAATTGGCGAACATCAGCGTCGGATCGTTGCGCGGCACCAGCGGGCTGAGCTTCGACCACGCGATGGCCGTTGCGGCGCAAAGAAATCGAGGAAGGTGGAGCGGATATCGTTCAGCGACGGCATGTGTGGCGAGACCCCCTCAGGGCGGATGCGGATGCGATTCGGCGTTCCGTTTATCCCGCCGCGCCGCGGCCTGTCCACCGCTCCCGGCGCAATGAGAAAAGGCCGGGCGCCTTGCGGCCCCGGCCCTGTCAATCGCGGCTCGCGATCGCGTCGTCATTCGTCGACGACATCCGTCGGGCTGCCGCCGAGAAATCGAGCCCGTGGCCGGCGCGGATCTTGTCCTCGATCTCGGCGGCGATGGCCGGGATTCTGCCGCAGGAACAGCTTGGCATTCTCGCGCCCCTGCCCGATCCGCTCGTCGCCGTAGGAATACCAGGAGCCGGACTTCTCGACGACCCCGGCCTTCACGCCCAGATCGACCAGCTCGCCCATCTTCGAGATGCCTTCGCCATACATGATGTCGAACTCCACCTCCTTGAAGGGCGGCGCGACCTTGTTCTTGACCACCTTCACGCGGGTGGTGTTGCCCACCACCTCGTCGCGGTCCTTGATCGCGCCGATGCGGCGGATGTCGAGGCGGACGGAGGCGTAGAACTTCAGCGCATTGCCGCCGGTCGTGGTTTCCGGGCTGCCGAACATCACGCCGATCTTCATGCGGATCTGGTTGATGAAGATCACCATGCAGTTGCTGACCGCCCGATGCTGGCCGTCAGCTTGCGCATCGCCTGGCTCATCAGGCGGGCCTGGCTGCCCATCTGCATGTCGCCCATGTCGCCCTCGATCTCGGACTTCGGCGTCAGCGCCGCGACCGAGTCGACCACGACCAGGCTGACCGCGCCCGAGCGCACCAGCGTATCGACGATCTCCAGCGCCTGCTCGCCCGTGTCGGGCTGGCTGATCAGCAGCTCGTCCAGATTGACGCCCAGCTTCTTGGCATATTGCGGGTCGAGCGCGTGTTCGGCATCGACAAAGGCGCAGACGCCGCCCTTCTTCTGCTCTTCGGCCACGACATGCAGCGTCAGCGTGGTCTTGCCCGAGCTTTCCGGCCCGTAGATCTCGATGATCCGGCCCTTGGGCAGGCCGCCGATCCCAAGCGCGATATCGAGCCCCAGCGACCCGGTCGAGGTCGCCTCGATATCCATCGATCGGATTGTCGGACCCGAGCTTCATGATCGAGCCCTTGCCGAACTGCCGCTCGATCTGCGCCAGAGCGCTTTCCAGCGCCTTTGCCTTGTCCATGTCGCGCTTTCCGTTCAGGTCGAGGAGCGTGGCCGTAGCCATGAGCTGTTCCTTATTCCACAGCCGGCGGCGGGCGGCAATTGTTGCAGATGTTCGCGTTTTGTTCTCGTTCTCGTTATGGGATCAAAACAGGAACAATTCAATCCTGATTTTCGTAAATTCAGCTTTTTCAGGAAAGCGTTAAGGGATAGTTTACGCCCGGCTGTCCGGATGGCGGCCTCTGCATTGGAGAACCTTGCGTGCTTGTATTCTGGGAACAACGTCTGGCGATCCTGGCCACGCCGAAGACCGGGTCGACGGCGATCGCTGCAGCGCTCGAATCGCTGGCGGCGCTGGCGATCCTTCGCCCGCCCGCCCTCAAGCATACCAGCGTGCACCGCTATCGCCGGTTCGTCGGGCCCTATCTCGAGGCGGCGGCGGGCGAGCCTTTCACCGTGGTCGCCCTGATGCGCGAGCCGCGCGACTGGCTGGGAAGCTGGTACCGCTATCGCCAGCGCGAGGATATCGCCGAGGCACCGAAGTCGACGCGGGCCTTCAGCTTTGACGAATTCGCCAATGCCTATTGCGACGATCCGCAGCCTGAGCTACGCCGCGGTCGGGTCGCAGGCGCGGTTCCTCCGGCCGCGCCAGGGCCAGGGCGTGGACCGGCTTTTCCGCTACGAGGAGATCGAGGGCTTCGTTGCCTTTCTCGAGGACCGGCTGGACTGCGTCATCACCCTGCCCAAGCTGAACGTCTCGCCCACCGCGTCACTGTCGCTTTCCGCGGCGACCGAGCGGCGGCTGGCGGCCGCGATGGCCGATGATGACGCGCTCTACCGGTCCATCGAGACGCGCGACCCGGGTTGATGTGTCAATGGAGCAACTGGCCTTGCACGGTCGATGCGAGGTCGTTGAGCGAGAAGGGCTTGGACAGGAAAACCGAATTGGCGATGCGCAACTGCGCATCCGCGAAGCTGTCCTCGGCGTAGCCCGAGACGAAGACAACCTTCACGTCGGGTCGCTGTTCCAGGGCCTTGCGCACCCAGCTTGGTCCGTCCATGCCGGGCATCACGACATCGGTCACGAAGATGTCGACGGCCACCGACGGGTCTTCCAGCAGTTCCAGCGCCTCTTCGGCGTTTTCGGCCTCGAGCACGGTATAGCCGCGCAGGCGAAGCGCCCGCGACGCAAAGGCGCGGACCGGCGCCTCGTCCTCGACCAGCAGGACCACGCCTTCGCCCTGCCGCGCGAGGGCACGGCGGAATTCGGGGACCGGGGGAACACGGTCGGCCCGTTCCTCAGGCTGGTCCTCGTTGATCGGGAAATAGATGAGGAAGGTCGAGCCTTCGCCCGGCACGCTGTCCACGAAGATGAAGCCGCCGATCTGCTTGACGATGCCATAGGCGGTCGACAGCCCGAGGCCGGTGCCTTCGCCCGGCCGCTTTGTGGTGTAGAACGGCTCGAAGATCTTCTCGATCCGGTCCGGCGGAATTCCGTGGCCGCTGTCGGCCACGCGCAGCAGCGCATAGTCGCCCGGCGGCACCACGGCCCGGTCGCGGCGCAGCTCTTCGGTCAGGGTCACGGCCTCGGTCGAGATCTCGATCGTGCCACCCTCCGTCATCGCGTCGCGCGCGTTCACCACGAGGTTGATGAGCACCTGTTCCAGCTGCCGCTTGTCGGCGCGGATCGGCCCAAGCCCGTTGGCATGGCGGAAGTTCAGGCGCACCTTTTCGCCCACAAGCCGGTTCAGCAGATGCGTCAGTTCCGACAGCGCATCGGCCAGTTCGATGCGTTCCGGCTGCAGCGTCTGCTTGCGGGAAAAGGCCAGCAGCTGGCCGACCAGGCTCGCCGCGCGATTGGCGTTCTGGCGGATCTGGACCAGATCGGCATATTCCGGCTCGTCGACGCCATGGTGCAGCAGCAAAAGGTCGCAATGGCCTGAAATCGCTGTCAGAAGATTGTTGAAATCATGGGCGATCCCGCCGGCAAGCTGGCCGATGCCTGCATCTTCTGGCTTTGCACGAACTGCGCCTCGAGCGTCTTGAGCGCGGTCGCATCCTCCAGCACCGCAAGCACCATCGGCCTGCCGTCCTCGACAATCCGCCGCAACGTCACCTGCACGAAGGTTTCGGCCTCGGCATGGCGGACCCGCAGCACCTCGCGTCCGGCTGGCAGGCGTTCGGCCATCACATCGGCGATCCAGTCGCTGATCGAGCGCCCCAGCCCTTCGAGAAGGTCGGTCAGCCGCAGCGTCGATCCTTCCGCCAACCCCAGCAGGTCGCGCGCGGCCTGGTTGGCCGCAAGCACGCGCCCGCCGTTTTCCAGCATGGCCAGCGCCACGGGGATGCGGTCGAAATCCGCCCGCATCGGCCTGCGGCGAGGATCCGGGCGCAAGCGGCAAGAGGTAAAGCTCGCGTCGCTCCCCCGCGCCCTCGACCTCGGCCAGGATTGCGCGCACCTGACCGTCATGCGTGGCAACCGTCGTTTCCTCGCCCGAGCGCAGGACCGGGTTGACGAAGATCCGGTCGAGCGTCCGCGGGCGCATGCCGATCAGGCGGCGCATCGCCTCGTTCATGAAAAGGATGACCCCGGTCTTGTTGGCGACCAGCATCGGCAGGCTCAGCGCCTCGGCGCCGCGCCCGGGCGTGCTGCGGTCGAGCAGTTCTTCCAGCCGCCACAGGAACTCGTCCTCGCCGATCCGGTGGACGGAAAGCCGCGTCTGGCCACGGCGCGTGACGATATCTTCGCGGGCAGCACCCCGGGCGCGGGCGCGGTTCTGCAGCCGGTAGAGCACGGCGCCCGGGCTGACGAAATAGTCGCCCAGCAGGCCGGCAAGTGTCTGTCCGTCGGTGCCGAAGCGGCTTTCGGCGGACGTGTTGCGATAGCGGACCTCGCCGTCCGCATCCGTGACGAAGCAGGGGGCGGCGTCGTTGCCCACGATGACCGCGATCTCTGCCCGCCTGCGCGCCTCGGCGAGATGCGCAGAACGCGACGCAAGCCGCAAGCACAATCGCGAAGGCGCAGAGCGTCAACGCGACCACCGTTGCAACAGGCCGAAGCGCCGGTTCCGCCAGAAGCGCCGCGGGCGCGACGGCGATGCGCCAGGACGACGAGAATCCAGGCGCGGGCGGCGATACGATGGATGGGGGCGGGCAGATCGACCGACACCGATGCTGACCTGGCCAAGACCGCCCCTCCCGAGATTCGCGCCTGACCGATTTGCGGGGACAACCGTTAAATCAAGCTTAATCAAGACACTCACAACCGCAGGATGTAACGAACCTCAGCGTCGCGTCAACAGTGCGAGATAGAAACCGTCGCCGCCCTGCAGCGGCGTGAAGCGATGTTGACGCAGAAGTTGCCACTCGGCCTCCTCGGCAAGGAAAGCGCCAATCTGCGCCCCGTTCTCGGCCTCCAGCATCGAACAGGTTGCGTAGGCCAGAACGCCATCGGGCGCGACAAGCTTCGCCGCGCGCCGCAGGATCGCGTTCTGAAGGGCGGCAAGTTCTTCCAGCCGTGCGGGGGTCAGCGCCCATTTGCCTTCCGGCGCGCGGCGCCAGCTTCCCGAGCCGGAGCAGGGAACGTCGGCCAGCACCAGATCGAACGGGCCCGCGCGGTCAACCTCGGACGGTAGCAGCAGCCTGACGGAAATCCCCGCGCGGGCTGCGCGCACTGGCAGATCACGCATCCGGCCGGGGGCCGCATCATGCGCCATCAGGCGCAGCCGGGCACGCGCCGCCATGGCCAGCGTCTTGCCGCCTCCGCCCGCGCAATAGTCCAGCACGCGGGCACGATCGCGCAGCGGCAGCGCCTCGACCACGGCTTGCGAGGCAGCGTCCTGCAGTTCGACCAAGCCATCGGCGTAGGCACGCGACATCTGGATTTTGCGTGCGTTCCCGGTCACTTCAAGGGCAGAATTCGCAAGCGGATGGGGCTGCGTCGCGATCCCGTCCTCGGTCAGGGCCGCCATCGCCGCATCTCGATCCGTTCGCGCAAGGTTGACCCGCAGGAACACCGGAGCGCGCCTGCGCAGCGCCTGCATGACCGGTTCGAAATCAGCGCCCAGGCTGGCCTGCAAGGCGGGCGCCAGCCAGTCGGGGCAGTCGAGCGCCGCCAGCCCCTGCGGGCGGCGCGGGGCGGATCAGTTCTTCCGGCTGAAGCGGCGGCGGGGCGTGGCCTTCGCCCGAGAACAGCGCGGCAGGGTCGGTGCCCGCGGCGCGCAGTCCGCCGAGGATCAGCCCCCGCCCCGTCTCGCTTCCGCCAAGTGCCGCGAACGAGCGCCGGCACCGCAGGGCATCGAAGACGAGGTCGCGCACCGCCGCCCGGTCGCCGGACCCGGCAAAGCGGCTGCCGCGCGCCCAGTTGGTCAGCGCCTGCTCGGCCGGCGCACCCGCCAGGACCCGGTCAAGAACGCCGATGGCCGCGGAAAGGCGGGCGCCCGGCGTCATGCCGACCGCGCCACGCCCGAAAGTTCGCCCCGCAACATCATGGAAACGCTTAGCTTTCAGATCACCCGGTAGTTCGGGCTTTCCCGGGTGATCTGCACGTCATGGACATGGCTTTCCTTCAGCCCCGCCCCGGTGATCCGCACGAACTGGCAGTTGGTCGCGCATCTCGGCGACGGTCGCGGATGCCGGTATAGCCCATCGCCGCGCGCAGACCGCCGACCAGCTGGTGGATGACCGCCGCCGCCGAGCCCTTGTAGGGCACCTGCCCCTCGATCCCCTCGGGCACCAGCTTGTCGCTGGCGGCATCCTTCTGGAAATACCGGTCGGCCGACCCGCGCGCCATCGCGCCCAAGACTTCCCATGCCGCGATAGGCCTTGAAGCTACGCCCTTGCTACAGGATCACCTCGCCGGGGCTTTCATCGGTCCCGGCAATGGCCGATCCGACCATCGCGCAGGAGGCGCCTGCGGCAATCGCCTTGGCGAAATCGCCCGAATACTTGATGCCGCCGTCGGCAATCACCGGAATGTCCCCGGCGGCCTGCGCTGCATCCATGATCGCGGTCAGCTGCGGCACGCCCACGCCCGCCACGATCCGCGTCGTGCAGATCGACCCCGGCCCGATCCCGACCTTCACCGCATCCGCGCCCGCGCCGATCAGCGCCCGCGTCGCCTCGGCCGTCGCCACGTTGCCCGCCACGACCTGCACCGCGTTCGACAGCGCCTTGATCCGCTCGACCGCGCGGGCCACGCCCTCGGAGTGGCCATGCGCGGTGTCGATCACCACCATGTCCACGCCCGCGTCGATCAGCGCCTTCGACCGCTCGAAACCCGGCATCCCCCACGGTCGAGGCCGCCGCGACCCGCAGCCGCCCCAGCTCGTCCTTGCAGGCCTGCGGGTTCAGCACCGCCTTCTCGGTGTCCTTCAGCGTCAGCAGGCCCGTCAGCTTGCCCTGCCCGTCCGTCACCAGCAGCTTCTCGATCCGCCGCGCCTTCATCAGGCTGATCGCCTCGTCCCGGTCCACCGGCTCGCGCAGCAGGGCGAGGTTGTCGCGACGTCATCATCACGCGCACCGGCGTCCGGTCGTCGCTGGCAAAGCGCATGTCGCGGTTGGTGACGATCCCCAGCACGCGGCCCTGTCTCGTCCACCACCGGAAAGCCGGTGACGTTGTAGCGCTCCAGCAGCACCTTGGCGTCGGCCAGCGTCTGGTCGGGGGTCAGGGTGATCGGCGCGTAGACGATGCCGCTCTCGAACCGCTTCACCCGGCGCACCTCGCGCGCCTGCGCCTCGATGTCGAGGTTGCGGTGGATCACCCCGATCCCGCCCGCCTGCGCCATGGCAATCGCCATGCGCCCCTCGGTCACCGTGTCCATCGCGCTGGACAACAGCGGAATGTTCATCCGGATCGACTTCGTCACGAAGGTCGCCGTGTCGGCGTCGGACGGCAGCACGCTGGACTGGCGGCCGGCACCAGAAGCACGTCGTCAAAGGTAAGAGCCTCGCGAATCTCCATGGCAATCCCTCCGGGAGCGTGTTCGTTTGGCGGTTCCCTGTTTCACGGGGCGGCGGGCGAAGGCAAGCCCCATAGCGCGGCCTTGCGGTGCGCGCCACTCCATGCTGATGCTGCGCGGGCAGAAACGAAGGCAGGCCTGATGCGCGTCGCCATCGTCGAGAACACCCGGATCACCCATCACGGCCAGGTCGGCGTCGCCCTGCACGAACAGGCCGCGCGGGTCGAGATCTTTACAGCCCCTGGGCCGATGGCGCCCTGCCCGAGGTGGGCGACGGCCATGACGCGCTGGTGGTCTTCGGCGGCGAGCAATCGGCGCTCGACGACGACACGCACCCCTACCTGCCCGCGCTTGCCCGCGCTGATGCGCGGCCTTCACCGAGGCTGACCGCGCCGTTCTGGGCATCTGCCTTGGCAGTCAGGTTCTGGCGCGGGGCTACGGGGCGGCGAACCATCTGGGCACCGCGCCGGAATTCGGCTGGCAGCGAGGTTCGGCTGACGGAGGCCGGGCGCGCGGACCCGGTGCTGGCCGCCCTGCCTGCCGCCTTTCCGATCTTCCAGTGGCACTCCGACACCTTCACCCTGCCAGCCGGCGCCGTGCATCTGGCCGACAGCGCGACGGGGCGGCACAGCAGGCCTTCCGCATCGGCCGCGCCACCTACGGCACGCAGTTCCATTTCGAGGCGAGCCGTGCCGTCGTCGCCGACTGGACGCGCACCTTCCCCGATCTGACCGAGCGGCTGCAGCCCGGCTGGACAGCGGCCCATCCGCAGCTTGCGGCCAGCCGGGGGGTCGAGGCGGATGCAGCGGGCCTCGCGCTGGCCCGCGCCTGGGTCGCGCGGATCTAGGCGGTCGCCGCGTTCGTCCGCTGCGCCAGATCGCCCTTGACCCAAGCCTGAAGGATGCGGACCGAGACGGTCAGCACAACCACCGTCGCAGCAGCCAGAACCGCCACCCCCGCCACGCGCCACGGCCCGCCCAGTGTCAGCAGCGCATTGGCATAGGCCGCCAGCGGAAAGCCGAAGGCGCCCCAGAACGGGCTGAAGCCGCTGACAGTCAGCCATCCGACCGAGACCAGCAGTCCCAGCAGGATCGCCGCGCCGAGTGTCGCGAAGCACAATCGCCAGCAGCGGGTGGTGTTGCCCGACCGAAACCGTCGTCAAAAGGCTCGCCGGACCCAGATGCAGCGCCAGAAGCGGGCGCAGGGGCGCGGGGGGAACGCGCCTGACAAGCTGGATCAGACTGATCGTCCAGATCGTCGCGGCTACCGGCATGGCCGCATAGACCAGCCCCACCGCCAGCGTGGGCAACTGCAACCCCGAAGCCCCGAGCGCGCCCACGACAAAGCCGGTGAAGGACAGCTGCCACGCAGGCGTCACGCCCCGCCCCTCGGGCGGGCCGCGGCGCATCACGTCGATCAGCAGCAGCGCAAGCACGACATGCAAGGCGAACCCTGTCAGAAGAATGGTCCAGGCCAGCCCGGGCGCATAGCGCAGCAACACCACTGCCATGAAATAGACCGACAGCACGGCAGAGCTCAGCCCCACGCGCCCCGGCATGGTGGCAAGCTCGTCGCGGATCACGCCCGGCCGACGCAGGATCTTGCCGAGGTAGGCCCCGGCAGCCATGACCCACAGAAGACTGATCGCACCGAGATAGGCCTCGACCGGGCCGGGCGGCAGGGCGAAGACGAGGGCGGCCTTGCGCCAGGCAAGGCCAAGCGCGAACAGCCCGATCACCGCGAGGAAGATCATCGGCGGCGTTCGGCGGAACGGGCCGGGTGCGGGCGTCGGGCGCAGCGGAAAGACGGGTGGCGGGCCTTTCATGGCGTCGCCCGGTGCGTACTGTCCGTGGCAACGGCGGCGCGCGGGGGCTCGATGCCCCCCAAGCCGCCTTTGTCCTGCGCTCAGATCAGCCATGGGAACCAGTCCTCGCGCAGGCGCTGCCCCGCCTCCATCCCGTGCCCCGGATAGGGCGGCGAGGTGCGGCCGGGGCGTTCGACATAGCGCGCGTCGTCGCCGACAAGGCGCAGCGAAAAGGCGCGGCGGCGGGTGGCGGCCTCGTTCCCGCGCGCGCCATGCAGGGTGCGGTAGTGGAAGGCCACGGCGTCGCCCGGCTCCATCTCCCATTCCAGCACCTGCATCCCCTCGGCATCGGGGTCGGGCACGGGCATGTATTTCTCGGGGTCGGGATAGAACGAGGTCTCCGACAGCCAGCGCGTCGGCAAAACCTCCTTCGGCCAACGGTGCGAGCCTGCGACGCAGCGCAGCGACGCTTCGCGCACCGGATCGACGGGCGACCAGAAGCTGACCGTCTGCTGACCCTCGACGAAGTAGTATGGCCCGTCCTGATGCCAGGGCGTGGGCTTCGACGTGCCGGGTTCCTTGACCAGCACATGGTCGTGGAACATCTGCACGCGCGCCGACCCCATCAGCCGCGCCGCGACCTGCGCCACCTCGCTTTCGCGGATCACGCGGGCGAATTCGGGAATGCGCTCCCAGTTGCAGTAGTCGTCGAAGAACCGCCCGCCCTCGCCCGGTTTCAGGTTCTCGGCGGCGTAGGGGCCGGGCTCCGCCATGTTGCGCTCGATCCCTGCGCGGATGACGTCCACCCAGTCGGCCCAAAGGCCCTTGATCAGCACCACCCCGTCGCGCTGGTAGGCACCCACCATCTCGTCCGTCACGGTGACCATGCCGCCCCTCCCCTTTTGGCGCACCCTGCCCTGCCCGCGCGCCCTTGCCAAGGCCCGCGCGGGCGGCGATGGTCGGGCGTCGTCCGGCCCGATGGGCGAGAAGGCGACACAGACCGCCGCAAGGAACAGGGAATACCATGGCCCATGCCTATGAGACCGGACGCCTGAACCTGCCCTTTGTCGGCATCGCCACCTTCGGAAAGCGCCGCTATGTCGACGACTGGGGCGCGATCGACGCCGATGTGGCGATCCTCGGCGCGCCCTTCGACTTCGGCACGCAGTTCCGCGCCGGTGCGCGTTTCGGACCCCGCGCCGTGCGCGAGGCCTCCACCCTTTTCTCCTTCGGCCATGCCGGGGCCTATGACCACGAGGATGACTGCGTCTACCTCGGCCCCGAGGTGACCATCGTCGATATCGGTGACGCCGACATCGTGCACACCGATACCGAAAAGAGCCACGCGAACATCGAGGCGGGCGTGCGCGCGATCCTCGAAGCCGGGGCGCTGCCCGTGACCATCGGGGGCGATCATTCGGTCAACATCCCCTGCATCCGTGCCTTTGCCGGGCGCGGACCGATCCATATCCTGCAGATCGACGCGCATCTCGACTTCGTGGACGAGCGGCACGGCGTGCGGCACGGGCACGGCAACCCGATGCGCCGTGCCGCCGAGCAGGACCATGTGACCGGCATCACCGCGCTTGGCATCCGCAACGTCAGTTCCACCACGCAGGAAGGCTATGCGGCGGCACGGAAGATGGGCGACGACATCCTTTCGGTGCGTCAGGTGCGCAAGCTGGGGCTCGAAGGCGTGCTTGCCCGCATCCCCAAGGGCGCGCGGCTTTACATCACCATCGACATCGACGGGTTCTGCCCCTCGATTGCGCCGGGCACGGGCACGCCCAGCCATGGCGGGTTCCTCTACTACGAGGTGCTGGAGATCCTTCAGGGCGTGGCGCGGGCGCATGACGTGGTGGGCATCGACCTGGTCGAGGTGGCACCCGACTACGATCCGACCGGCTCGACCGCGATCCTGGCGGCGCAGGTGCTGCTGAACCTGCTGGGCTTCGTGTTTCACGCCCGCTCAACCCGGTAGCACCCAGACCGTCGCGCCCAACCGGCGCAACTCGGCCCCCGTGCCCAGCTTGAACCGCGCAAGGCCCGGGGCATCTTCGGTGTTCACATCTCCAAGGTCCAGCCAGCGGACCCCTTCGGCCCGAAGGGCCATCGCCGCCTGCCAGAGCATCGCCTGATGCACGCCCTTCGCCCGTGCCACGGGTCCGGCCCAGCCGAGGTGATAGCTGGCAGACGTGCCGTGGCGGACAAAGGCCATCGCCGCCTGCACCGCGCCGCCCTCGCGCCAGTCCCAGACGCGCAACGCCGCTTGCGGCAGCGCCTGCGTGAAGGCAGGCGGCAGCGCCCGGTAGCCTCGGCTTGCGCGCTGCCTCGCCTCGGCCGCCAACAGCGTGGCCAGCGCGCCGCTGCGGTTCTTGCCGAACCGCAGCCCGGCCCTTTCGCCTGACGCCAGCATGTTGCGCCACTTGCCGTGCAGCCCGGCCCGCAGCACCCAGGGTTCCGGTCGCAGGTCCCAGATCGCATGATGGCGCGGCGTCACGAGGGGCACGAGGCCGGGGCCGGAAAGATCATCCTCCGGCGTTGCCAGGGTCGCCCCAAAGGTGCGGGCAAGACGCCGCAGGATGCGTCGTTTCTCGCGCACCGGGAGCGAGACCAGCCACAATGGCCCGCGCGAGACCAGCCGCAGCCCGCGCCTGTCCAGCACCTGAGCGAGTGCAACCGGCTGGGTTCCGTCGCGGATCACCGCATGGCGGACCGTAGCACCCATGGCAGCGGCAGCCACACCATAGCTCCAGCCCTGCTGGAACGCGGCGAACCCCGCCGCGTCTGCGGCATCGGTCCAGGTGGCCTCGTCGTGACAGGTCCAGTCAATCTCCATCCCCCGTTAAGGCAATGGAAAGGTGAACAGGTCTTTAATCGAGACGATGCGCCACCGGATCACACCCCGCCTTGCCCCTGCGCCGCGCCTGACCCTTTGGGTTCCGGCGCTGGTCGCAGGCGCCCTCAGCCTGGGCTATCTCGGCATTCTGGCGCTGTTCTAGCTCGACTTGCCCTTGGCCTTGTCCTGCGACCCCTGGATACGCGAGGCGCTGGTCGAGGGGACAAGGACGGCGGCAGGCTTGGCCTTGTCCTTCTTGGGCTTCTTGATTTCCTTGTTCGATCGCATCTGACCCTTGGCCATGGCGTCTTTCCCATACCCGGCTGATCCGGGCCGGGCCATGTGGCCGGGCCGGAAGGGGCGCACCGGGACGCGGCGACGGGGATCGTCGGCGCACGCCTGGCCCTTCGCCCGGTCTGATGCGGGCGGGCCAGCCTGTCAACTGCCAAGTCCTAACGATAGCGCAGCGAAATGCCGTTCATGAACAGGTGGATCTTGCGCGGATCGGCCCCCAGCTTCACCACCTTGTGGCGCAGGTCGGCATGGATGCCCGGCAGCTTGGCCACGACCTGCGCCGCCTCGCCCTGCCGCGCGAAATAGAGCAGCGTCACCTCGCCCAGGGCCTCGGTGATCTCCACCTCGCCGGTGAACAGCGGCTCGCCCTGCGGTTTCGACCAGATCCTCGGGGCGCACGCCGAGCTTGACCTTCAGCGCCCATGTCCGACGCCTGCGTCGCGAATCGCCGCCCGCGCCATGCCCCCGCCTGCCAGCTTCACCGTCGTCTCGGCGCCGGTCCCCACGATCTCGCCCGGCATCAGGTTCATCGACGGCGAGCCGATGAACTGCGCCACGAACTCGTTCTGCGGGCGTCTCGTACAGCTCCAGCGGCGTGCCGACCTGGCTGATCCCGCCGCCCGCCAGCACGACGATCCGGCTGGCCAGCGTCATCGCCTCGACCTGGTCATGGGTCACGTAGATCATCGTCGAGTTCGGGCATCGCCTCCTTCAGCTGCGCGATCTCGATCCGGGTCGCCACGCGCAGCGCGGCGTCGAGGTTCGAGAGCGGCTCGTCGAACAGATAGACCTTCGGGTCGCGCACGATGGCCCGCCCGATGGCGACGCGCTGGCGCTGGCCGCCCGACAGCGCCTTGGGCAGGCGGTCGAGATAGGGGGTCAGCTGCAGGATCTTGCGCCGCGCTTGTCCACTGCCGCGTTGATCTCGGCCGGATGACTTCTTGGCGATCTTCAGCGCGAAGGCCATGTTGTCGCGCACCGTCATGTGCGGGTAAAGCGCATAGCTCTGGAACACCATCGCGATGCCGCGCTGTGCCGGGGGCACGTCGTTCATCCGCACGCCGTCGATGGTGAAATCGCCGCCGGTGATCCGCTCCAGCCCCGCGATCATCCGCAGCAGCGTGGACTTGCCGCAGCCCGAGGGGCCGACGAAGACGATCAGCTCGCCCGTCTTGATGTCGAGGTTGATGTCCTTCAGCACCTTGACCTCGCCATAGGCCTTGTCGACGTCCTTCAGGAGCAGATCGGCCATGGCGTCTCCCCTTCCTGTCAGGCCCGATCGCGCGAGGCAGACCTGCCACGGCACCGAGCGTCATCGCTGTCCCCGACGCCGCAGCGCTCCCCAGATCCGTTCCGATTGTGCGCCAGTTCCCGTCGGGCAGCGTCGATCGTCTGCCGCGCTTGTCGCCAAGGTTGAAGGCGCAGAACAGCGTTTCGTCCCCGCCTGCGCGGCGAAACGTCACCACATCGCCCTCGGCCACCAGCGCCGTCATCGCCCCGGTGCGCAGCACGGGATGGGCCCGGCGGAAGCGCCAGCGCGCGGCGGTAATGCGCCAGCATCGACGCGCCGTCGTCCGGTCCTGACGCGCCACCGCACAGGCCCAGATGCGCCGCGGGCACCGGCAGCCAGGCGCTTCGCGGCGCTGGTGAAGCCGCCCGTCGCGGTTGTCGGACTGCCCAGACCATCGGCGTGCGGCAGCCGTCGCGGCCCTTGAATTCGGGCCAGAACTCGATGCCGTAGGGGTCCTGCAGATCCTCGAAGGCCAGCTCGGCCTCGGGCAGGCCAAGCTCCTCGCCCTGATAGAGGCAGACCGAGCCGCGCAGGCAGATCAGCAGCGTGGCATAGGCCCGTGCCGCCGCATCGCCCAGGCCCCAGCGGGTGATGTGGCGCACCGTGTCGTGGTTGGAATAGGCCCAGCAGGGCCAGGCGTCGGGCGCCGCCTTGCGCGCAGGCGGTCGAAGGTCTCTTCCAGCACGGCGGCCGTCGGCGCGCTTGGGCTGCAGCAACTCGAACGGGTAGCACATCTGCACCTTGTCGCCGCCCGAGGTGTATTCGGCCATGATCTCCAGCCCGCGCTGGGCATCGCCCACCTCGCCCACCGCCGCCGCGCCGTAGGGTTCCAGTTCCGCCCGGAATCTGCGCAGGAAGTCGAGGTTCTCCGGCTGGTTCTTGCGAAAACAGGTGGATCTGGTGGTTGTAGGGGTTCACCGCCGGCGCGATGGTGTCGTTGCGCAATTCCTTCGGCAGCGAGGGGTTGTCGCGCAGGTACTTGTCGGCGAAGTAGAAATTGATCGTGTCGAGCCGGAAGCCGTCCACCCCGCGCTTCAGCCAGAACCGCGCCACGTCCAGCAGCGCGTCCTGCACCGGCAGGTTCGTGCAGGTTCAGGTCGGGCTGGCTGGTCAGGAAGTTGTGCAGGTAATACTGCTCGCGCCGCGCGTCCCATTCCCAGGCCGAGCCGCCGAAGACCGACAGCCAGTTGTTGGGCGGCGTGCCGTCGGGCTTCGGATCGGCCCAGACATACCAGTCGGCCTTGGGGTTCGTCCGGTCCTTGCGGCTTTCGCGCGAACCACGGATGCGCGTCCGAGGTGTGCGACAGCACCAGGTCGATCATCACCCGCAGGCCCAGCTCATGCGCCCGCGCGACCACGCGCGTCGAAATCGGCCAGCGTGCCGAACATCGGATCGACGTCGCAATAGTCGCTGACGTCATAGCCGAAGTCCTTCATCGGGCTGGTGAAGAACGGGCTGATCCAGATCGCATCCGCGCCGAGGTCCGCGATATGGGGCAGCCGCTCGATGATGCCGCCGAGATCGCCGATCCCGTCGCCGTTCGAGTCCTGAAAGCTGCGCGGGTAGATCTGATAGATCACCGCGCCGCGCCACCAGTCGGGTCGCGGTCGCCTTGCGGCACGCTCATCGCTCACTTCACCGATCCCGCCAGCAGGCCGCGCACCAGATACCGCTGCATCGAGAAGAACACCACGCAGCGGCACCGCGATCGACACGAAGGCCGAGGTCGCGAGAATTTCCCAGTCGCCGCCGCGCGATCCCAGCAGGTTCACGAGGTTCGCCGGTCAGCACCTGCTGGTCGTTGCCGGTGCCCAGGAACACCAGCGCCACCAGCAGGTCGTTCCAGGTCCACAGGAACTGGAAGATCGCGAAGGACTGGCCAGCGCCGGGAAGGACAGCGGCAGGATGATCTTGGTGAAGATCTGGAACTCGGTCGCGCCGTCGACCCGCGCATTCTCGATGATGTCGCGCGGCAGGCCGACCATGTAGTTGCGCAAGAGATAGATCGCGAGCGGCAGGCCGAAGCCGGTATGGGCCAGCCAGATGCCGAGATAGCCCTTGCCGATGCCGATGGCGTTGTGGAACTGCAAGCAGCGGGATCAGCGCCAGTTGCAGCGGCACGACCAGCAGGCCCACCACCGCCGCGACCAGCAGCGCGCGCCCCGGAAAATCCATCCAGGCCAGCGCATAGGCGGCGAAGGCCGCGATCAGGATCGGGATGATCGTCGCCGGGATCGCCACCGTCAGCGTGTTGAGGAAGGCCTGCCCGATGCGACTGCCCCGCCAGCGGGCTGAAGAGCACGGTGCCGATAGTTGTCGCAGCGTGAACTCGGGCGGCGTCGCGGCCGTGGCGAAGACGCGCGGCAGGCGCGTGCCCTCGGTCGCTGGCTGGCGAGGTCAGCACGAAGTCGCCGTCCGCGCTGACCGTCAGCGTCTGGCCGTCGTCCAGGTCGGCCGTGTCGCCCGGCGCGAAGGCCGTCGGCTCGCGCGACGACGTGCCCCAGGCGCTGACGGTGGCGCCGGTCGGCGAACAGGTTGCCCTCGATCACGAAGGCGCCGTCCGCGCTCGACCTCGTCGCCCGCGATGCGGATCGGCGGCAGCTGCTGTTCCTGCGTGGTCAGCGCGCGCCACCAGCCCGAGGTCGAAATCTGGTCGCCCGTGCGGAACGACGAGACCAGCAGCCCGAAGGTCGGGCAGCACCCACAGCAGGACCAGCAGCCGCGACCGAGATGTGGACGGCCCAGATCAGCGCCGATTTCTTGCCGGCGATGTTGTCCATGCGCCGCCTCCCCTACCGCATTTCCTTGCGGGCGTTGTAGACGTTCCAGACCAGGATCGGCGTCACCAGCAGCATGATGATCATCGCGCTGGCCGATCCCACGCCCCAGTCGCTGGCGCGGAACAGCTTGTCGTACATGTAGTTGGCCAGCACCTGCGTCTCCCACTGGCCGTTGGTCATCGCCAGCACGATGTCGAAGACCTTGAGCACGGTGATGGTGATCGTGGTCCAGACGACGACGATGGTGCCCATGATCTGCGGCACCTTGATCTTGAAGAAGATCTGGAACGGGTTGGCCCCGTCGATGATCGCGGCCTCGATCGTTTCCTCGGGGATGCCGCGCAGCGCGGCCGACAGGATCACCATGGCAAAGCCGGTCTGGATCCAGACCAGCACGATCATCAGGAAGAAGTTGTTCCAGAACGGGATCGTCAGCCAGTGCTGCGGATCGGTCGCCGCCGAACCACAGACAGACCGCGTTCAGGATGCCGATCTGCTCCTGCCCCGCGGGGCGTGCGTCGTAGATCAGCTTCCAGATCACCGACGCGCCGACGAAGGAGATCGCCATCGGCATGAAGATCAGCGACTTGGCGATGTTGCCCCAGCAGATCCGGTCGGTCAGCTGCGCCGCCAGAAGACCGAAGATCGTGGCCAGCGCCGGCACGACGATCAGCCACAGCATGTTGTTGCGCATCGATTCCCAGAACTTCGGCTCGGCCATCATGCTGGCGTAGTTGGCCAGCCCGACGAACTCGGCCTCGCCCGACGCGCTGCTGGTGCAGCGACAGCCAGAAGCGTCGCGAAGACCGGATAGGCGAGGTAGAGCGCCAAGCGCGATGATCGCGGGCAGCAGGAACAGCCAGGGCCGGATCATGTTGGCGCGGTTGATGTTGCGCCCGGCGTTGCGGCCCGCGTGGCGGGAAACAGCACCTTGTCGAGGAAGAGGTTCGACGCACAGAAGTAGCCGATGCAGCCACCGACGCCGATGACGATCGTGATGATGGCCTGGACTGCCGGATTCATGCGCCCCTCCCCCGAAAGCCGATGATCAGTCTGGTGCATCAGGGGCCGGAGGCGCGGACGCGCCCCGGCCCCGATGTGCTCACTTCGGCCAGGAGGCGTCGATCTGCGTCGGCCACGTCCGCCGCAGGCTTGCCGCCGACATAGTCGACCATGCCGGTCCAGAAGCTGCCCGCGCCCACGGCGCCCGGCATCAGGTCGGACCCGTCGAAGCGGAAGGTCGTCGCGTTCGTCAGGATCTCGCCCTGCTTCTTCAGCGTGGCATTGCCATAGGCGTCGGGGTTGGCCGACTTGAACGGCGTCAGGAAGCCCGACTGCGCCATCCAGACCTCATGCGCGATCGGGGTCTTCAGCCATTCGATGAAGGCGCGCGCCGCAGGCGTGTCCTTGGTGATGAAGGCCAGCGTGCCCGCACCCAGAACCGGCTTGCCCAGGTCCTTGCCCGCATAGGCCGGCATGTAGAAGAAGTCCGCATCCTCGCCCACGACCGTGCCTTCCGGGAAGAACGACGGGATGAACGACGCCTGGTGGTGCATGTAGCACTGCGGCGGCGACGAGAAGAGACCCTTCGGGCTGTCGCGGAAGTCGGTCGAGGCGACGGCACCCGCGCCGCCTGCCACGTTGGCGTCGTTCTTGGCGAACCAGCCGAATTCCTCGATCGCGCCGATCACCTCGCGGGCTGTTGAACGGCACCTCGTGCGTGACCCACTTGTCATAGGTCTCGGGCGACTGGGTGCGCAGCATCATGTCCTCGACCCAGTCGGTCGCGGGCCAGCCGGTCGCCCCGCCCGAGCCCAGCCCGATGCACCACGGCGTGCCGCCGTCGGCCACGATCTGTTCGGTCAGCGCCTTGAGGTCTTCCATCGTCTCGGGCACTTCGTAGCCCGCATCCTCGAAGTTCTCGGGCACGTACCAGACCAGCGACTTCACGTCGATCTTGTAGGGGAAGGCGTAAAGCGCCTCGGCCCCGTCCGGCCCGGCATAGGACCCAAGGCTGACCCAGCTGTCGCCGGCGGCATAGTTCTCGGCCAGCCAGGCCTGCGTCTCCGCGCCAAGCGGCGTCGACGAAGCCCTTGCTCACCAGATCGCCGATCAGGCCGGGCTGCGGCAGCACGGCGATGTCGGGCGGGCTGCCCGCCTGCGTGTCGATGACGATCTGCTGCTCGTAGTTCTCCGAGGACGAATAGTTCACCGTCACGCCCGAAGCGGCGCTGAAATAGGCCAGCATCGACTCGACCAGCACCTGGTCCTCGCCGCGCCACGGGCCGAAGATGGTCAGCGTCTGGCCGTCAAGGTTCGTCGCCTCGTCATAGGCCGTGTAGCTGTCCCAGTTGAAACGGGCATCCTCGCCCGGCGGAAACAGCAGGTCCTGCGCATGGGCCGTGCCCGACAGGATCGCGAGCGCCGCAGCACTCGCCAAGAGTTTCGTCTTCATTGCAACCTCCCAGTTGGGCGCCGTCAGCCGCCCGATCGCGCCATGCCGTCAGAATCAAGTTCAAACCGCTTTGGACGGCAAACACTCGCCCAGCCTGCCCCGCAAGTCAATCGGGAGTGGTGGGATCGCGGCGTGAAGGCCTTATTCGCAAGTGCAGAAACCGCCAATGCAAGCGCCGCAACGCGCTTGATACGCTTTGACGCGGTTCGCGGCAGCATGGCTACAGTCCGTCACGATTGAAACCGCTTTGAACCGCAGGCGCGTCCATGAACCTCAAGGAACTGGCCAGAAAACTCGGCCTTTCGCCGACGACGGTCAGCCGCGCGCTGAACGGCTATCCCGAGGTGAACGAGACCACGCGCGAGCGTGTCATGGCTGCGGCCAAGCGCCACAACTACCGGCCCAACACCCGCGCGATCCGCCTGGCCACCGGACGCGCCATGGCCATCGGTCATGTCATCCCCATCGCCTCGAAGCATGAGATGGTGAACCCCGTCTTCGCCGACTTCATCGCCGGGGCGGGCGAGACCTATTCCCGCGCGGCTACGACATGGTGCTGTCGGTCGTGACCGACGACGACGAGGAACGCATCTACCGCGACCTGCACGCGCGGGGCACGGTCGACGGCGTCATCGTCCATGCGCCGCGCATGAACGACCGCCGCCTTGCGCTGCTGACCGAGATCGGCCTGCCCTTCGTGGTGCATGGCCGCGCCACCGGGACCGACGCTGCCCTATTCCTGGCTCGACGTGAACAACCGCCGCGCCTTCCAGCGCGCGACCGAATTCCTGCTGGACCTTGGCCATCGCCGCATCGCGCTGGTCAACGGGCTGGAGTTCATGGATTTCGCCATCCGCCGCCGCACCGGCTATCTCGATGCGCTGGCCGCGCGCGGCATCGTCGCCGACCCTGCGCTGATGTCCTCGGAGGAGATGACCGAACTGCGCGGCTATCGCGCCGCCCGCGCGATGCTCGAACGCTGATGACGCGCCCACGGCCTTCCTCGTCGCCTCGATGATCTCGGGCCTCGGCGTCCGTCGCGCCATCGAGGAGCGCGGCCTGCATCTGGGCCGCGATGTCGTCGGTCATCATCCATGACGACGAGCTCAGCTACCTGCGCAACGGCGACGACGTGCCGATCTACACCGCCACCCGCTCATCCGTGCGCGAGGCGGGGCGGCAGGCGGCCGAGATGCTGCTCGACATCATCGCCCATCCCGAGACCGCCCCGCAGCAGCGCCTGCTCGAAGCGGAACTCATCATCGGCCAGTCCACCGGCCCCGCCTCGAAAGAGACCTGACACGATGCCCCTGACCCGCGCCGACTTTCCCGACGACTTCCTGTTCGGCGCCGCCACCGCCGCCTACCAGATCGAGGGTCACGGCTTCGGCGGCGCGGGCTCGACCCATTGGGACACCTTCGCCGCCACCCCCGGCAATGTCGTGCGCGCCGAGGATGGCGCGATTGCCTGCGACCACTACCACCGCTGGCCCGACGATCTGGACCTGCTGCGCGCCGCCAACATGGACGCCTACCGCTTCTCCACCAGCTGGGCGCGCGTGATGCCCGAGGGGCGCGGCACCGTCAACCCCGAGGGCCTCGATTTCTACGACCGCCTCGTCGACGGGATGCTGGCGCGCGGGCTGAAACCCTTCCAGACGCTCTATCACTGGGAAATGCCCTCGGCGCTGGCCGATCTGGGCGGCTGGACCAACCGCGACATCGCCTTCCGTTTCGCCGACTTCGCCGAGGTCATCACCCGCCGCATCGGCGACCGCGTCGCCAGCATCGCCACCATCAACGAGCCGTGGTGCGTGGCGTGGCTGTCGCATTTCATCGGCGCCCACGCCCCCGGCCAGCGCGACATCCGCGCCGCCGCCCGCGCGATGCACCACATCCTGCTCGCCCATGGCGCGGCGGTGGAACGGCTGCGCGGCATGGGTCAGCCGAACCTCGGCATCGTGCTGAACTTCGACCATTGCACGCCCGCCAGCGACAGCGCCGCCGACACGCCTGGCCAGCGCGACGCAGGACGCCATCTTCAACCGCTGGTTCATCGAAGGCATCACGCGCGGCACCTATCCCGCCGAGGCGCTGGCGGGCCTTGCCCCCTACATGCCGAAGGACTGGCATCAGGACATGGCGCTGATCGGCCAGCCGCTCGACTGGCTGGGCGTCAACTACTACACCCGTCACATCCACGCCTTCGACGGCACCCGCCCCTGGCCCCACGCCCGCGATGTGCCGGGGCCCCTGCCCAAGACCCAGATGGGATGGGAGATCTTTCCCGAGGGCCTCCACGGCTTCCTGACCCGGCTTGCGCGCGACTATGTCGGCCACGCTGCCGATCTATCGTCACCGAGAACGGCATGGCCAATGCCGACGAGGTGCTGAACGGCACGGTCAACGACCACATCCGCGAGGACTACCTTTTCGCCCATCTCGACGCGACCCGCCGCGCCATCGCCGACGGGGCGAACGTCAAGGGCTTCTTCTACTGGTCGCTGCTGGACAACTACGAATGGGCCGAGGGCTACGAGAAGCGCTTCGGCCTTGTGCATGTCGATTTCGAAACCTTGCAGCGCACGCCCAAAGCGTCCTATCACGCGCTGGCCCGCGCCATCGCGCGCTAGACCTTCCGGAGCCCGCCGCCATGCCCAAAGCCCCCCTTTGCCTCGTGGCCGATATCGGCGGCACCAACACCCGCGTGGCGCTGACGGACGGCACGGTCCTGCGCGAAAGCAGCATCCGCCGCTTCCGCAACGACGATTTTCCCGGGCTCGAAACGGTGTTGTCGAAATATGTCGCCGAAGCCGGGATCACGGGCATCGCGGGCACCTGCGTTTGCGCGGCGGGTCCGGTGAAGGATCAGGTCGCCACGCTGACGAACCGCGACTGGACCATCGACCACGGGACGCTCACCCGCCCCACCGGCGCGGGCAAGGTCGCGATCCTGAACGACCTTCAGGCCCCCGGCTATGCCCTTGGCCATATCGCGCCCGACAAGCTGCGTCCCCTCGTCGACGGCCCGCAGGAACCGGGCGGGGCAATGCTGGTCGTCAACGTGGGCACCGGCTTCAACGCAGCCCCCGTCCACGATACCGAATGGGGCCGCATCGTCACCGCTTCGGAATGCGGCCACGTCAACATGCCGATCCGGACCGAGGCCGACCTGCGCCTCGCGCATCATGTCGAGACCGCGCACGGCTTTCCGGGGGTCGAGGACGTGATGTCGGGCCGGGGCCTCGAACGGCTCTGGAGTTTCGTCACGACCGAGGCCGGGGCAACGTCCGAGCGTAGCGCCGCCGACATCATGAAGGCGATCGACGCCGGAACCGATCCCAACGCCCTTGCCACCGCCCGTCTGTTCACCCGCCTTCTGGGTGCCGAGACGGGCAACCTCGCCCTGATCCACCTGCCCTTCGGCGGCATCTACCTGGTCGGCGGCGTGGCGCGCGCCTTTACCGAACATCTCGGCCCGATGGGGTTCACCGACGCGTTCCGCGACAAGGGGCGCTTCGCAGGGTTCATGCAGAACTTCGCCGTGTCGATCCTCGAGGACGACTACGCCCCGCTAACGGGCTGCGCCGCCTACCTCGCCCAGCACATGCGCGGCTGACTGCCCTCCAATCTCATTTTCTGTTCACAAATATCCCGGGGGGAGTCGCGGCTTGCCGCGACGGGGGGCTGGCCCCCCGTCATCGCCCGCAAAAAGAAGGACGCCCGGTTTCCCGGGCGCCCAGAATGCTTGGCGCACATTTTGTCCGTCAGTGCGCGGCTGCCACGGCCCGTCCGGTCAGAACCTTGACCAGGTTCGCGCGATAGGCCGCCGATCCGTGAAGGTCGCTGATCATGTCCTTCGCTGGCACCGTCAGCCCCGCAATCGCCGCCGCCGAGAAATTCGCGCCGAGCGCGTGTTCGGCTTCGGTCCAGCGAAACACTCCGTGCTCGGAGGCCCCCGTCGCCGCCACCCGGACACCGCCCGGATACTTGGCCACGAACACCCCGGTCAGCGCGAAGCGCGAGGCGGGCTGGTTGAACTTCACATAGGCGGCCTTCTCGGGGATCGGAAAGTTGACCCCGATGATGATCTCGCCCTCTTCCAGCGCGGTCGCGAACATGCCCTGGAAATAGTCGTCCGCCGCGATCTTGCGCCGGTCGGTCACGATCGTGGCCCCCGATCCCAGGGCCGCCGCCGGATAGCAGGCGGACGGATCGTTGTTGGCCAGCGACCCGCCGATGGTGCCGCGCGTCCGCACCGCCGGATCGCCGATCCCGCCCGCAAGGTCGGCCAGCGCGGGATAGTATTTCCGCGCTTCCTTGGCCACGACCTCGTGGCGCGTCGCGCCCCCGACGGACAGCGCACCGCCATCCATGCAGACGCCCTGCGTTTCCTTGATCCCGGTCAGGCTGACCAGGACATCGGGTGCTGCAAGCCGCTGCTTCATCGTGGGCAGCAGCGTCTGGCCGCCCGACAGCGCCTGCGCGCCCTCGGTCTTCAGTGCCTTGACCGCCTCGGCCACCGAGGCGGGCTTCACGAACTCGAAGTTGTGCATCGTCTCTCTCCCCCTCAGCCGTGGATCGCCGTCCAGACCCGCGAGGGCGAGACCGGCATGTCGATATGGGACACATGGGTGTGGCCGCCCCGGTGCAGCGCGTCGATCACCGCGTTGACCACCGCCGGGGGCGAACCGATGGCCCCCGCCTCGCCGCAGCCCTTCACGCCCAGCGGATTGTGCGTGCAGGGCGTGTTGCAGCTGTGATCGACCGTGTAGAACGGCACGTCATCGGCGCGCGGCATGGCGTAGTCCATGTAGCTGCCCGTCAGAAGCTGGCCATTCTCGTCGTAGGTCGTGCTCTCGAGCAGCGCCTGCCCGATCCCCTGCCCCACGCCGCCATGCACCTGCCCGGCCACGATCATCGGGTTCATCACGTTGCCGAAGTCGTCGGCGCAGGTGAAGCTGATGATGTCGACCTTGCCGGTATCCGGGTCCACCTCGACCTCGCAGGCATAGGCGCCGGCGGGATAGGTGAAGTTGGCGGGGTCGTAGAAGGCGGTCTCCTCCAGCCCCGGCTCCAGCGTCTCGAGCGGATAGTTGTGCGGGACATAGGCCGAGAAGGCGATCTCGCCGAAGGTCTTGGCCTTGTCGGTGCCGGCCACGCTGAACTTGCCATCCTCGAAGACGATGTCGCCTTCCGCCGCCTCCAGCATGTGGGCCGCGATCTTCTTGCCCTTGGCGATGATCTTGTCGACGGCCTTCACCATGGCCGCCCCGCCCACCGCGAGCGAGCGCGAGCCGTAGCTGCCCATCCCGAAGGGGATCTTCGAGGTGTCGCCATGGACGATCTCGATCGACTCATAGGGCATGCCCAGCCGGTCCGAGACCACCTGCGCGAACACCGTCTCGTGCCCCTGCCCGTGGCTGTGCGCCCCGGTCATCACGCTGATGTTGCCGGTGGCGTTCACCCGCACCGTCGCCGCATCGAACAGCCCGACGCGCGCGCCAAGCTGGCCCACAAGGTGCGAGGGCGCAATGCCGCAGGCCTCGATCCAGGTCGACAGGCCGATCCCGCGCAGCTTGCCGCGCGACTTGCTCTCGGCGGCGCGCTTCTCGAAACCGTTCAGGTCGCCCAGCTCGATCAGCTTGTCCAGCGTGGCCTGATAGTTGCCGGTGTCGTAGACCAGGCCGACCGGGGTTGTGTAGGGGAACTGGTCGGGCGTCAGCAGGTTCATGCGCCGCACCGCGACCGGGTCCAGCCCCAGCTCGCGGCACATCTTGTCGATCACCCGCTCAAGGCTGAAGGTCGCCTCGGGGCGACCCGCGCCGCGATAGGCATCGACCGGCGCGGTGTTGGTGAAGACGGCCTTCACGTTCACATAGACATGCGGCGTCTTGTAGGGCCCGGCCATCAGCGTGCCATGCAGGAAGGTCGGCGTCGCGGTCGAGAAGTTCGACAGATAGGCCCCCACATTCGCCAGCGTCTCGGTGCGGATGGCAAGGAACTGGCCGTCATTGTCCGTCGCAAGCTCGATCTTGGTCACATGGTCGCGGCCATGGGCATCGGACAGGAAGCTTTCGCTGCGGTCCGCGACCCATTTCACCGGGCGGTTCAGCGCCTTGGCGGCAGCCAGCACGGCGGCCTCTTCGCCGTAGTGATAGATCTTGCTGCCGAAGCCGCCGCCCACGTCGGGTGCGATCACGGTCAGCTTGTTCTCGGGCATGCCCATCACGAAGGCCGCGATCAGCAGGCGGTTGAGGTGCGGGTTCTGGCTGGTGGTGTAAAGCTTGTAGTCGCCCGTGCCGGGGTCATAGTCGCCGATCGAGGCACGCGGCTCCATCGCGTTCGGGATCAGGCGGTTGTTCACCAGTTCCAGCGTCGTCACATGCGGCGCGCTGGCAAAGGCCGCATCCACCGCCGCGCGGTTGTCCTCGATCCAGCCCCAGTCGAAGCAGACGTTGTCCGCGATCTCGTCATGGACGCGGTTCGAGCTGTCGGCGACCGCCTTGTGCATGTCGACGATGGCGGGCAATTCGGTGATGTCAGCCTCGATCGCCGCGGCCGCATCGCGGGCCTGTTCGCGCGTCTCGGCCACCACCACGGCGTAGGCGTCGCCGACATGGCGCACCTTGCCATGCGCGAGCACCGGGCGCTTGGGTTCCTTCATCGCGGTGCCGTCGCGGCTCGGGATGTACCAGCCGGCCGGGTTGCCGCCCATCGCCGTGAAATCCTCGCCCGTCATGACTGCCAGCACGCCCGGCATCGCCTTGGCCGCCGAGGTGTCGATGCTGTTGATCCGGCCGTGGGCCACTTCCGAGCGCACGAACCAGGCATAGGCCTGCCCGCGCAACGTCGATATCGGCGGTATAGCGGCCCTTGCCGGTCAGGAACCGGATGTCCTCGCGCCGGACTGTGCTGGCGCCGATGCCACCGTCTTTCGGCATGTCGAAGTCCTCCCTGCCGTCGGGCACGTGAATGACGCGCCCCAATTGCATGAAATCAGGCGTTATTCAGCGGCGACGGCGGACATGTCCTGCCCGCTCGCCGCGATCACGGCCTTGACGATGTTGTGGTAGCCCGTGCAGCGGCAGATGTTGCCTTCGAGGTAATGGCGCACCTCGGATTCGGTCGGCTTGGGATTCTCGGCCAGCAGGGCCGCCGCGCTCATCACCATGCCCGGCGTGCAGAAGCCGCATTGCAGGCCGTGATGGTCCTGGAACGCCTGCTGCACGACGCCAAGCGAGCCGTCGGCATTGGCCATGCCTTCGATGGTCTTGACGCTGGCCCCGGCGACATCCATCGCGAAGACCGTGCAGCTTTTCACCGGCGTGCCATCGACATGCACCACACAGGCGCCGCATTGCGACGTGTCGCAGCCGACATGCGTGCCGGTCAGGCCCAGCCCTTCGCGCAGGAAGGACGACAGCAGCGTGCGCCCTTCCGCCTCGGCCGAAACGGTCTTGCCGTTCACGGTCATCGTGACTTTCGTCATTCTTTCCTCCCTTGGACTATCCTGGGTAACGGTCGGTTCAGCCGATGAGCCGCTTGAACCAGCCTTTTTTCTGTTCGCCGCCGGCTTCCGCCGTGGCTGCCTCGTCCTCGCCCTCGGCAGGTCCCTCGACGGCCTGCTGGAAGCGCTCGAAGAAATCGTCCGCCATCTTCTTGGCGAACCCGTCGATCAGCCGCGAGCCAAGCTGCGCAATCTTGCCGCCGACACTCGCCTCGACCTCGTAGCTCAGCCGGGTGCCGCCCTCGATCGGCTCGAAGGTGACATTGGCCCCGCCCTTGGCAAAGCCCGCAGGCCCGCCCTTGCCTTCGCCGCTGATCCGCAGCGACTTGCCCTCGACGATGTCGCTCAACTGCACGAGGCCGGTGAAGCGCGCCTTAACCGGGCCGACCTTCTGCACGACCACGGCCTCGAACCCGTCTCGGGGCTGCCGGTCATGCTTTCGCATCCGGGGACGCATTCCTTCAGCACTTCGGGGTTCAGGATGGCGGCCCAGACGGTCGCCGGATCGGCCTTGATGTCACGCTGGTCGGTTAGGTGCATGTGATCCTCTCTGGGTTGGCGGAGTTTAGGAAGAACTCCCGCGCCTCGCTATGTGACCTTGGTCGTATGGCTGTCATCCGCCGCCCGGCAGCCCGTTCAGGAATGCCTCCAGCGCCCGCGGCGTCGATCGGCTTGTGCATCATGTCCACGCCCAGGGCCGCGCAACCGCCTCCAGCCCCGGCGCGCGGTCGGCGGTGACCAGCCGCGCCGGCAGCGCACCGTGCGATGTCTGGAAGCGGCGCAGGAAATCCATCCCCGTCATTCCGCTGCCCAAGCTGCTGGTCGACCAGAAGGCAGTCGGGCAGGATCCCGATCTCCTCGATCAGCGCCAGCGCCTCTTCGCCGCCTGCCGCATCCAGCACCGACACGCCCCACTTCTCCAGCAGCAGCACCATCGCGCGGCGCAGATCCTCGTCGTTCTCGACCAGAAGCACGATCCGGTCGCGCACCACGGGCCGCGCCGCCCGCCGCTCCACCGGCTGGACGAGCGCGCCCGCCCCCTCGGCCAGCGGCACCTGCACGCAGGAACGCCGTGCCCCGACCGACGACCGAGTTCAGCCCCAGCGGATGACCCAGCAGCGCGCAGGCGCGCTCGACGATCGCCAGCCCCAGTCCCATCCCTTCGCTGGCCGAGGCCGGCGCGTTCAGGCGGTGGAACTCCTTGAAGATGTTGTCCTGTTCCTCCTCGGGAATGCCCGGCCCGGTATCCCAGACCTCGAGCCGCACCATGCCGCCCCGCCGCCGCGCCCCGACCAGCACCCGGCCCCGCTCGGTATAGCGCACCGCGTTGCCGATCAGGTTCTGCAGGATGCGGCGCAGATAGGCCGGGTCGACTGCCACGACGGCAGCCGAGGGCACCACCCGCAGCGTCGAGCCCCTTGCTTCGCCGCCAGCGGCAGCGAACTCGTCGTGCAGCTGCGCGAGCAGCCGGCTCCAGCCGCACCGGCCCCACCGTGACCGCCGCCCGCCCGCTTTCCAGCTTCGAGATGTCGAGCAGCGCCGCCAGAATGTCCTTCGACCGACACCAGCGCATTCTGCGCCTTGTCCAGCGCCTCGCGCGATCCCGCGATCCAGCGCCGTCGCTCGCCGATGGACGAGATGAACAGCTTGGCCGCCGACAGCGGTTGCAGCAGGTCATGGCTCGCCGCCGCGACGAAGCGCGACCGGGTGGCATTGGCGCGCTCGGCATGGGCGAGCGCGTCCTCCAACTCCAGCGTGCGCTCCATCACCCGCGCCTCCAGCGTCTCGTTCGCGCGGCTCAGCGCCGTCGATCGCGGCCCGCTCGGCGGTGACGTCGGTGAAGCTCATCACGAAGCCCCGGTCGGGCATCTCCTGGGCGAAGACATCCAGGATCAGCGCCGTCGCCCCGCCGCACGTTCGAAGGACAGCGGCGCACGCGGCTCCGCGCCCTCGACCCAGTCCATCAGCCGCGCCGCGGTCATGCCGTCGCCAAAGGCCATCTCGTCGCGCGAAGCGCTGCAGCAGGTAGTCGAAGCTCGGCCCCCAGCCGCAGCCGCGCCACCGGCATGCGACAGCAGCGCCCCCAGCCGCTCGGTTCCAGCCGACCAGCCGGCGCGTCGCGTCGAAGATGCAGACGCCCTGGTTGATGTGGTCCAGCGTCGCGCGGATCACCCGCGCCTGATCGTCCAGCAGCCTGCCGCGTTCCTGCCGCTCCAGCCGGATGATCTCGGTCACGTCGGTCTGCAGGATCACCGTGCCGCCATCGGCGGTGCGATGCTCGCTCACCTGCACCCAATGGTCGCCGCACGCATGCGGACGTTGAAGATCACGTGGCGGTCCTGGTGCCGCCGCATCGGCGCTGCACCGCCCAGGCTTCCGGCGTCTCGCCCTCGGGCAGTTCCAGATAGCGCGACCGGCTGACCGCGCTCGACATAGTCGGCGAAGGTCAGGCCCGGCGCAGGCTGTCGCGCAGGTCCAGCATGTGCATCCCGAAGCGCGAGTTGCACATCACCAGCACGTCATCGCGCATCGAACAGCGCAAAGCCTTCCTGGATCGTCTCGATCGCATTGGCGAGGTTCTGCCGCGCGGTCTCCGCCGCGCGGTTGGCCTCGGCCAGACGCGCGTTGGACTCGTTCAGCAGGTCGAGCGCGCGTTCCAGATCGCGCGTGCGCTCGCGCACCTGATCCTCCAGCATCGCGGCGCGCTGGAACTGGGCATAGGCCGCACCGCTGTCATCGGTGATCTGCTCGACCCGCCGCATCAGCGACATGGGCGATCGTCAGCAGCTTCTCGGCCTGCCGTTCGGGCGGATCGGCGGGGTTGATCAGCGTCTCGATCATGTGCGCGCCCTCGGGCGGATAGATCGCCACGCCGGTCATGGTCTGGTTGACATGCATCGAATTCAACTGCTCGCCATAGGTGGAGAATCCCACCACCCGATGCGCCCGAAGGATGGCCGAGACCGCGCCCGATCGTCTGCTTCTCCATCGCCTCGATCCGGCGCAGGATGCAGTCGCAGGCCAGGATCGCCTCCGGCGCGCCGCCCTCGGACAGCCGCGCCAGTTCGCGCGTCCAGATGGGCCACCATGTCCTGCGGCTCGGCCAGGGTCAGCACCAGCCCCTCGTCGATGGCGGAAAAGAACACCAGATCGCCATTCTCGGCCACCTGCTGGATCGCGCGCACATGATGCTTGCCGCCGATCCGCACGACCACCGGATGGGCGGCGAAGGTGAAGGTCGGTCAGTTGCGCCGGGGTCCTTGCCCAGGAGGCGGGCATATTCCCGCGCCGCCGGTTCCGCATTGATCTGCCGCACGGTGCGCGTGCCCGGATCGGCCTCGGTCACCACCATGCGCGCCGTCGGTCGGCACCAGGTGATCGAGGCTGAAGACCTTGACCCGGCAGTCGCTGCGCACCATGCGCCAGCACGGCCGCGTTGCGCAGAGCCACGCCCTCGTGCAGCACGAAGGTTTCCTTGAACCGCGTGCCGTCCCCGGCCGACCCGCCGAACAGCGGCACCGGACCCAGGCCCGAGGCCAGCGCCGCGGTCAGTTCATCCTCGCGGATCGACAGCCCGTCGACCATCAGGAAGGCGAACTCGTCGTCCCAGTCCGGTCGCGCCGCGATCAGCCCCTGCCGCACGCGGATCAACTGCCCGATCAGCGCCTGCGGGTCCAGATCGCCGAGATCCGGGATCAGCAGCGTCTCGACGGCGAAATTGGCGACCGGCAGAGCTACCGCAACGATCTGGCCCTCGGCATAGCCTTCCGGCGCGATCTCGCCCGCCGTGGTGCAGCCGATCACCGGGGCCATGCCGAACGCACAGCCCAGCCCCGCGGTCAGCGCCGCCATGTCGGCCTCGGGCGAGATGAACAGGACGACCAGCGCGAAAGGCCCCGGCCCCAGAAGCCGGGAAAGGCGATCCGCAGACCCCGGCAGGCCCGCCTCCACCGAGGCGCTGCGCAGAAGCGGCACCTCGGCCGAACCGTCCACTCTGCCCCGAACCTCGGTCACGCCCATCCCCCCGTCGGCCCGCAGGCCGTCCAGATCAAGGCTAGACCCAGACCGGCGGCATTTGAATCAAATTGTTGCTCCGCGACGCGACGCGCGGGCGGCAACCTGCATCCCCAGCATTTTCTGTTCACAAATATCCCACGGGGGTGCGGGGGTGTGAAACCCCCGCGTCGCGCCCTCGGCTCTCAGCCGTTCTCGGGCATCAGGCTCGAGAAATGGGCCTCGCGCGCGATCAGCACGGCCTGTGTCCGGCTCTGCACGCCCAGCTTGCGCATGATCGCGGTGACATGCGCCTTCACCGTCGTCTCGGCGATGGCGAGGTCATAGGCGATCTGCTTGTTCAGCCGCCCCTCGCAGACCAGCGACAGGATCTTCGCCTGCTGCCGGGTCAACAGCGCCAATCGTTCGATGGCGTCCTCGCGCTGTGTCGCGGGCGCGCCGGTCTCGGCAGGCGGGACGAAGCCCTCGGGGACAAAGCCTTCGCCCGCCCGGATCGCGTCGAAGGCCGCGCGGAACACCTCGCGCCGCGCATGTTTGGGCACGAAGCCTGCGGCACCTGCGCGCAGCGCCGCCGCGATCACCCGGTTGTCGGCCAGCGAGGACACGACCACGACCGGCACGCCCCCCGCAGCCGCCCGGACCCGGATCAGCCCGTCGATCCCGGTCACGTCCGGCAGGTTCAGATCCAGCACGACCACATCCGGCAGCGGCCCGCGCTCCAGCCGGGCGAGCGCCGTTTCCAGCCGGTCCGCCGTCTCGATCTGGCGCAGACCCGCGATCGCGCGCAGCGTCATCGACAGCGCATCGCAGAACAGCGGATGATCGTCCACGATCAGCGCCGTTTCAAGCTGTCGGCTTTCCGGCACCCTGCCCTCCGCATTTCGCCTGTCTTCCACCCTACCACCCCGCCACCTGTGCGCAATCGCGCCGAAAGTCTCATTTCCCCCGGGGGGCTTTCCCCTGCCGCCCCGCCCCGCTATCAAGGGCCACCCCGCGACAGGAGACCCGCATGACCCCCCTGACCCGCCGCACGGCCCTCGGCCTGATCCTGATGGCCCCGGCTGCCTGTGCCCGGCGCGAAAAGGATGTCGAGGTGTCGCAGAGCGACCTCTACCCGAACGAGACACCGCAACTGCGCCGCCGGATCGAATACTGGGCAGACTACTACGATGTTCCCGTCGATCTGGTGCAGCGCATCGTGATCCGCGAAAGCAACCACATTCCGGGCGCGCGCAACGGCCCCTATTACGGGCTGATGCAGATCCATCCGCGCACGGCGCAGACCATGGGGTTCCGCGGTCCGCCGGTGGCGCTGCTCGATGCCGACACCAACCTGCAATACGGCGTGAAATACCTGCGCGGCGCGTGGCTCGTCTCGGAAGGCGACCGCGACGCGGCGGTCGGCTGGTATGCGCGCGGCTACTACTACGAGGCCAAGCGCATGGGCCTGCTCGAGGAAACCGGCCTGCGCCCGGCCTGACCCCCGATGCCCGCGCCCGACATCCTCTGCATCGGCTCGGTCCTGTGGGACATCATCGGCCGCTCGCCCACCTCGATGCGGCTCGGCTCGGACGTGCCCGGCCGCATCACCCGGCTGCCCGGCGGGGTCGCGATGAACATCGCGATGACGCTGCGCCGCTTCGGGCTGACGCCCGGCGCTGCTGTCCGCCATCGGCCGCGATGCCGAGGGCGAGGAACTGGTCGCCGCCTGCGACGCGGCTGGGTCTTGTCACGGACATGCTCTACCGCTCCGCACGACCTGCCGACCGACCGCTACATGGCGATCGAGGGCGCGAACGGCCTGATCGCCGCCGTGGCCGACGCCCATTCGCTGGAAGCGGCGGGGCCGCGCATCCTGACGCCCCTTGGCGATGGCCGGCTCGGCAGTCGCCGACGCGCCCTGGCCCGGCCCCATCGCGCTGGACGGCAACCTGACCGAGGCGCTGCTGGCCGACATCGCCGCCTCGCCTCTGTTTGCCGCCGCCGATCTGCGCGTCGCCCCCGCCAGCCCCGGCAAGGCGGAACGCCTGCTGCCGCTGCTCGCCCATCCCGCGCGCCACGCTTTACGTCAACCTCGAAGAGGCGGGCCTGCTGTGCCAGACCCGCTTCGCCAGCGCGCCCGAGGCGGCCGAGGGCGCTGCTGGCCCGGGGCGCGGCGCGGGTGCTGGTGACCGACGGCGGCAATACCTGCTGCCGATGGCGCGCGGGGCGCGGCCGTGGTCGACGGACACCCCGCCGCCGTGCTCGTGACCCGCGTCACCGGCGCGGGCGACACCTTCATGGCCGCGCATCTCGTGGCCGAACGCCGCGGGGCCGACCGCGCCGGCGGCGCTTGCACGCCGCCCTGCGCGCCGCCGCCGACTACGTCTCGGGAGATATCGGATCATGACCGCCCCCCTCGCCTTCTCGCCCGAAGTCGCCGAGGCCCGCGCCGCTGGCCGCCCCGCTCGTCGCGCTGGAATCGCACCATCATCACCCATGGCATGCCCTATCCGCAGAACGTCGAGACCGCCCGGCGGGTCGAGGCCGAGGTGCGCGCCGCAGGGCGCGGTGCCCGCCACCATCGCGGTCATGGACGGGCGCATCCACGTCGGCCTGACCGAGGCGCGAACTGGACGCGCTGGGTCAGGCGACAGGGCGTGGCGAAGCTGTCGCGCGCCGATCTTGCCGCCTGCCTCGCCACGGGCGCGCACCGGGGCCACCACGGTCGCCGCCACGATGATCTGCGCCCATCTGGCCGGGATCGCGGTCTTTGCCACCGGCGGCATCGGCGGCGTGCATCGCGGGGCCGAGACCAGCTTCGACATCTCGGCCGACCTGCGCGAACTGGCCGCAGACCCCGGTCACCGTGGTCGCCGCCGGGGCCAAGGCGATCCTCGACCTGCCGAAGACGCTGGAGGTGCTGGAAACCCTTGGCGTCCCGGTCATCGCCTTCGGGCAGGACGAATTGCCCGCCTTCTGGTCGCGCACCTCGGGCCTGCAGCGCGCCCCTGCGCATGGACAGCGCCGCCGAGATCGCCGCCGCGCACCGGATGCGCGCGCACGCTCGGCCTGCCGGGCGGCCAGCTGGTCGCCAACCCGATCCCGGAAGCCGACGAAATCCCCCGCGACGATGATCCTGCCCCATATCGAGGCGGCGCTGGCCGAGGCCGCAGCGCCAGGCATCGCGGCCAAGGCGGTGACGCCCTTCCTGCTGCGACCGCATCTTCGACGCTGACCGAGGGCCGCTCGCTGACCGCCAACATCGCCCTCGTGCTGAACAATGCCCGCCTCGGCGGCCGCGATCGCCACGCGCACTTGCGCGCGACCTGACCGGTTCGGACTTGTGACCTAGCGGCACGCCCGGCATAACCCGTGCACAGCTCACGGCATTCCGCCGCGACCCGCACGGATGGCCGCATGACCGACGACCTGCACCCCACACGCAAGCGCGGCCTTCTTGGCGCGCTGCGCGCCAGTTTCCTGACCGGGCTGGTGGTCGTCCTGCCCGTCGGCCTGACGATCTATCTGATCTGGACCGTCATCGGCTGGATCGACGGCTGGATGCTGCCGCTGATCCCGTCCGCCTGGCAGCCCGACGCGCTGGTCAAGGACGCTGTTCGGCCCCGATACGCAATTCCCGCGTGCGCGGCGTGGGCGTGCTGGTCTTCCTGGTCTTCACCATCATCGTCGGCTGGATCGCCAAGGGCCTGATCGGCCGCTCGGTGATCCGCACGGGCCGAAGGATCTGGTGGACCGGATGCCGGTCGTCCGGTCGGTCTACAGCGGCCTCAAGCAGATCGCCGAGACCGTCTTCGCCCAGAACGAGACAAAGCTTCGACAAGGCCTGCCTGGTCGAGTTTCCGCGCCCCGGCGTCCTGGGCGCATCGGCTTCGTCGTCGACCCGCGCCGAAGGGCGAGATCGCGGCAGCGCCTGCCGCATCGAGCCACGACATGCTCGACGGTCTTCGTCGCGACCACGCCCAATTCACCATCGGGCTTGCTGCTCTACGTGCCGACGCAAGGATCTGATCGTGCATGGACATGACGATCGACGATGCGGCCAAGCTGATCATCTCGGGCGGGTCTGGTCTATCCCAATGCCGAAAGACCCGACCCAGCCGCCTCAGCCGTAGATCGCGGCGCAGATCGACGCTGGGCCGTCCGTTCAGGTCGCCCTTGTGGTCGCGCAGGAACGCGTCCGCCGCCGCCCGACCCGCCTCCTTCAGCCGGTCCAGAAGATAGGGCGTTGGGCACCAGCTTGGTCGAGGCCGACAGCTCGTTCATCAGCGCGTCGTCGGCGATCATGTGGACCTGCACGTCCTTCATCCGCCCCGCGCCATCCTTGCCCTCGGCGATCAGTCGCTTGACGAAGTTGATCGCCCGCAGCTCGCCCAGCAGGCGGGCGTTGAAGCTGATCTCGTTGATCCGGTTCTGGATTTCCAGTGGCGTGTCCGGCACCTCGTCGCGCCGCAGCGGGTTGATCTGGACGATCAGGATGTCATCCGGCAGGTCCGGCTCATACAGCGGGAACAGCGCCGGGTTCCCGGTATAGCCGCCGTCCCAATAGGCCTCCATCCGCCCGTCTCGGATCCGGATCTCGACCGCCTGGAACACCGTCGGCAGGCAGGCCGAGGCGAGGATGCGCCTCGGGCGTGATCTCGGTGCCGGAAAAGACCCTGATCTTGCCCGGTCCGCACATTGGTCGCGCTGACGAACAGGCGCGGCTCGCACCGATGCGCAGACCTGGTCGAAATCCAGAACCGCCGCACGACCGGCTCCAGCGGGTTGTGCCAGAACGGCCCGTAGCCATAGGGCGAAAACACCTGCGCCGCGATGCCCTGGGGCGAGATCGGCGAAAGCCGCCTCGACCGCCTCGTTGCCAGCAACCGCAAAGGGCAGGAAGGGCAGCATCCAGGGCGACAGGCGGAAATCGCCGACCGCGCCGACCTGCGCCCAGAGCCGGTCCAGCCGCTTCTCGCGCGCCCCGCGCCGCCCGCCGGCGATCAGCCCCGCCTTCAGCGCCGCCCCGTTCAGCGCCCCCGCCGAGGTGCCGGAGATCGCCGGCGATCTCGAGGTCGTCGTCCTCCAGCAGCCGGTCCAGCACGCCCCAGGTGAAGGCCCCATGCGCGCCGCCGCCCTGCAAGCGCCAGGCTGATCCGCCGAACCATGTCACAGCGCCGTCCAGCCGCCATCGACGCTGATCGTCGTGCCGGTGATCTGATCGGCGGCGGGCGAGCACAGGAAGACCGTCGTCCCGCCGATCTGCTCGACCGTCGCGAACTGGCGCGAGGGCTGGCGCGTCCAGCATCACCTCGCGGATCACCGTCTCGCGGTCCATGTTGTGCACCTTCATCTGCTCGGGGATCTGCGCCTCGACCAGGGGCGTCAGCACATAGCCGGGGCAGATCGCGTTGCAGGTGATCGCCCTGCCCCGCCGTCTCCAGCGCCACGGTCTTGGACAGGCCGACGAGCCCGTGCTTGGCCGCGACATAGGCCGATCTTGAACGGGCTGGCGGTCAGGCCATGGGCCGAGGCGATGTTGACGATCCGCCCCCAGCCCGCCTTGCCGCATCCCCGGCAGGGCGGCGGCGGTGGTGTGGAAGGCCGAAGTCAGGTTGATCGCGAGGATCGCATCCCACTTCTCGACCGGGAAACTCGTCGATCGGGCGCGACGAACTGGATGCCCGCATTGTTCACCAGAATGTCGCAGCCGCCCGCCTTTTCGATCAGCGCCCGGCACTCGGTCGCCCTTCGACATGTCGGCGGCGATGTAGCGCGCCGTCGACGCCGTGCGCCGCGCGCCAGGCTCGTCGGCCAGCGCATGATCCTCGGGCCGGTCGGTGAAGCTGTTCAGCACCACGTCGGCCCCGGCCGTCGCCAGTGCCTCGGCCACGCCCAGCCCGATGCCCGAATTCGACCCGGTGATGACCGCCCGTCTTGCCCGTGAGTGTCATGCCTGCCTCCCGATGCTGCACGTGCAGCAACGATGACATGCTGCGCGGCGCAAATGGAAGACACCGCTGCGCGAGCAGGCCGCATGGCGCAAAAAAAACGCCGGCACGAGGCCGGCGTTAAGTCATTGAGGCAGGTTTCATACAGGCAAGAAACCTATCGAGCAGTAGCGGTCTTTATAATCCGCTCTCTGCCGGATGGCCAAGCTAAAAGTTTGAATGTGCAACGCCCTACGGCGTAACTGTCGCATACAAACACGACAGGCAGGGAGCCAGAGGCAATGATCGCATGACAGCACTTCGTTTCCCCAAGCTTCGCTGGCTGCGTGCCGCTGATCGCTCTCGCTGGCGGCTGCGCCGCGTTCGGCCGAGCCGACGCATGGCATAGCTATGTATGGCGAGCCCGCCCTTCCACCCGGATTTTGTGTCCCTGCCCCAGGTGAACCCCGATGCGCCCAAGGGCGGCCGCATCGTCTTCGGCGAGTCGGGCAGCTTCGACTCGCTCAATCCCTTCATCCTCAAGGGCAGCCCGCCCGCCGGGCTTTCCGCGCTGACGGTCGAGACGCTGATGGGCCGCATCCTACGACGAACCCTTCACGCTTTACGGTCTTCTGGCCGAATTGGTCGACACGGATGAGGCCCGCACCTTCGTCGAATTCACCCTGCGCGAGGGCGCCGATTCTCCGACGGCAGCCCGGTCACGGTCGAAGACGTGATCTGGTCGTTCGAGACGCTGGGCACCAAAGGCAGCCCGCGCTACGCCGCAGCCTGGAAGAAGATCGCGACGATGCGAGAAGACCGGGCGAGCGCTCGGTGCGCTTCACCTTCAACACCGAAGACCGCGAACTGCCGCTGATCCTCGGCCTGCGCCCGATCCTGAAGAAGGCGCAGTGGGAGGGCAAGGATTTCACCGCAGTCGACGCTGGAAGCTCCCATCGGCTCCGGCCCCTATGTCGTCGCCGAGTTCGAGCCGGGTCGATTCATCACCTACCGCAAGCAACCCCGACTGGTGGGGCAAGGATCTGCCCTTCAACCGGGGCCAGTAGAATTTCGACGAGATCCGCTACGACTATTTCGCCAACCCGCGGCGTGGTCTTCGAGGCGTTCAAGGCCGGCAGCATCACCAGCCTACCGCGAGGCGAACCCGGCGAAATGGGCCAGCCAACTACGACTTTCCCGCCGTCCAGTCGGGCGACGTGGTGCAAGTCCGAGATCCCGCACCAGCGCCCCTCGGGGATCGAGGGCTTCGTGTTCAACACCCGCAAGCCCCTCTTCGCCGACTGGCGCGTGCGCGAGGCGCTGATCCAGGCCTTCAACTTCGAATTCATCAACCAGACCCTGAACGGCGGCGTGCAGCCGCGCATCCCGTCCTATTTCTCGCAACTCGCTCCTTGGCGATGAGCCCCGGCCAGCCCGCCGAGGGGCGCGAGCGTGACCTGCTGGAGCCCTTCGCCGACCGACCTGCTGCCCGGCGCGATCGAGGGCTATGCCCTGCCCGTCTCGGACGGGATCCGAGGCCAACCGCAAGGGCATCCGCGCCGCCGCGAAACTGCTGGAAGAGGCGGGCTGGACGGTCGGCAGGACGGCGTGCTGAAGAACGCCGAGGGCACGCCCTTCGCCTTCGAGATCCTGCTGATGCAGGGCGCAGGACGAGATGCTGTCGATCGCCACCATCTATGTCGAGGCGCTGAAGACGCCTGGGCATCGACGTGCGCGATCACGATCGGTCGACAGCGCCCAGTACAAGGAGCGCACCAACGACTACGACTTCGACATGACCCACTATCATCCGCTCGCTGTCGCTCGCCCGGGCAACGAGCAGATGCTCTACTGGGGGGCCGCCGGCGTGACCGAACCGGGCACCCGCAACTGGATGGGCATGAACTCTCCCGCGGCCGAGGCGATGATCCAGACGATGCTCACCTCGACCGACCCGCAGATTTCACGGCGGCCACCCGGCGCTTGACCGCGTGCTGACGACGGGCAGATATGTCGTGCCGATCTGGTATTCGGATGTCTCGCGCATCGCCCACGCAAAGACGCTGCGGTATCCCGAGACGCTGCCGATCTACGGCGACTGGCTGGGCTTCCAGCCCGACGTCTGGTGGTTCGAGAAGTGATGAAAAACAGGCGTCCCCTCAAGCGCCGCAACGTCGAGGTATTTCCATGCGCAAGCTGACATTCGCCCTTTCGCTCGCCCTTCTGGCCCTTGCCGGGTGCAATACCGTCGAAGGCGTGGGCGAGGACATTGCGGGCGGCGCGCGCAGCGTGGGCAACCTGATCGGCGGCTGACGGAGGCGGTCAGGCCACAGCCGTCGCCCCGCTGCCAGGCAACGGAACGGTCAGGCGATAGCGCGTCCCGCGCCCGTCGCACCGTTCCAGCCGCCCGTTCACCTGCCGCACCAGTGCGTCGATGATCGTTATGCCGGACCGGCGTTTCGGCGCCTCGCCGATCCCCACGCCGTCATCCTCGACTTCCAGAACCAGATCACCCTCGGCCCGGTAAAGCCTGACGCCGATCTGACCCGCGCCATCCGGGAAGGCATGTTTCACCGCGTTCGTGATCATTTCCGATGCGATCAGCGCCAGCGGTGTCGACAGGCCCGGCCCGACCATGATCCCGGGCTCGGCCTCGACGGTCAGGTTGACCGCGGCCCCGTCGGGGATCAGCGCAGGGTTGGTCGCCACCGTGCGCATCATCTCGCCCGCGTCAACCTCGGTCCCGTCGTCGGCGCGGTACATCAGGTCATGCACCTCGGAAATCGCATGGATGCGCGCTTGCAGGTCGCGCCCGTCATAGGCGGGATCGCTGCGCATCTTCATGTTGATCATCGAGGTGACGAGCGACAGGTTGTTCTTCACGCGGTGGTTCATCTCGCGCATCAACTGCTGGCGCTGCTCGGCCAGATCCTCGGCCTGTTGCAACCGCTTCCGGCCGATTTCCTCGGCCAGCCTGTGCTGGAACCCGCGCCGCATGCGGTCCATCGCCAGGAATGACGCAAGACCGATTGCCGCCAGCAAGGCCCAGACCGGAAGGACCTTCCACATCCAGCTTCTGCCAGACTCTCCCGCATCGGCAGGCCGAAGTTGGCGTAGAGCGGCAGGTCCGTCACCTTCTCGAAGGCGTAGATACGGTCGACCCCGTCGGTGACCGCGACGACCCGATGCACCCCCGATGTGCGGCCCTGATCTGACACGCGACCCGGCGCATCGGGCGGCAGCACCATCGGCTCGGATGGAAAATTGCGCACCAGAAGCTTGCCATCCGTCCGCATCAGCGACGCCGCCTGATCGCCGTCGGCGGCAACGCCGCGAAGAAAGTCCGTCACCGCTTCGGTCGCGACCGAAGTGACGATCAGTCCGTCGAAGCCCGGCACCTTGAACGGTGTCGCGATCACGAAGGCATCGGCGCCCCGCCGGCTCCAGCTTGATGCGGTCGATGAACAGCGTTTCACCGGATGCAATCGCGCTGATGTAGTCGCGCGGACCGAAATGCGCCGTCGCCGGAAAGCTGCGGCTCGACGCACGGAGCCTGCCGTCGAAATCGATCACCGCCATGCCGTACATGTTCTGCTGGGCGCCATCGATCGCCGCGAGAAAATTGTGGAACGACTCGCTTTCGATCGCGGTGCGTTCGCTCGACAATATGCGCTGGACCGCCGCGTTCTGGATCACGCGCTGCGTCTGCACCAGCCTGTCGACATATTGCGCCACCAGCGCCACGTTATCGCGGGCGGTATCCTCGGCAGAGCGCAACTCGGACCGGTACGTCGCCAGACCCCAGACCAGCGCGGCAAGGGCAGGTGCCAGCACCGCCGCAAGGACGACCAGCGTCCTGCGCGTCGCGAAACGTGGCGCGTCAGGCATTCAGTCCCTCCCCCCGTGCAAGGCCCGGTCAACCGCACACAGCCCCATGCCCCGCTCAGTTCCCCTCCTGTGCCCCGCGCCGCTGGCGAACGAGACGCTCGACCGTATCAAGCAAGGCGCTGGTCGTGGTGGGCTTCGGCAACAGCGGGCTGTCGCGGAACTCTTCCGGCAGGTCGCCGGGAACGGTCGAGGTGACAAAGGCGAAAGGCGTGCCCTGCGCGCGCAATTGCTGCGCCACCGGATAGGACAGACCGCCGCTGATCCGCACATCCAGCAGCGCCACGTCGGGACGATCGCGCGCCGCAAGCGCCAGCGCCTTGTCGACGCTGCCCGCCGGGCCAACCACCCGATAGCCCGCCGCACTGATCGTCATCTCGATATCCATGGCGATCAGGAACTCGTCTTCGACGATGAGAACCGACGCACCTGCAACACGATCCGGAATTTCAGCCACTCCTCACCCCGTCTGGTCCGTACCAAACGCCGCCTCGGTTCGGCAGGTTCCCGCCGCACGAAGAAATTTCTTCTGCTCCACCCTACAGTCCAGCCCGGCTCGCTGCCGAACCGCACTGCGCCACACTGACCCCGGATCAGTCCAGCGCAGTCACCCAGAGAATCGTCGCATCCTCATCCGACAGACTGATCACATTGTGCCCCATCGTCGCGTCGTAATAGGCGCTGTCGCCGCGCCGCAGATCGACAGGCTCGTAGAACTCGGTGAACAGCCGGACCACGCCGGTCAGCACGTAGAGAAATTCCTCGCCCTCATGGCGGACCCAGCCGTCGAACTCGTCCAGTGCGCGCGCCCTGATCCGCGCGCGGTAGGGCAGCATCTGCTTGCGGCTCAGGCTTCCCGCCAGCAACTCGTGCTCGTAGGTGGTGGTGGCGTGGCGCTGGCCCTCGCCCGCCTTGGTGATCGCGCGCCGTCCCGTCACCCGCGCGCCACCCGAGGGCGTGAACAGCTGCGGCACCGAAATCGCCAGCCCGCCCGCAAGCTTGCGCAAGGCCTCGAAGGTCGGCGACATCTGCCCGTTCTCGATCTTCGACAGGGTCGAGCGCGCCAGCCCCGCCTCGGTCGCCGCCTGCTCCAGCGTCCAGCCGCGCGCCTTGCGCAATTCGCGCACCCGTGCGCCAAGATCCAGCGGTGCAGCGACGGCATCGCCCCCGCTCTCGCGGGCAATGCGGATGATGCTGGTGCCGTCGGGCTTGCTCATGCCTTGTGCATTACGGCAGCCCCGGCTGCCTTGCAACTCTGCCGAGCGGGGCGTATCCCGCCCCCATGCTCTCGGTCTCCGACATGGGTCCGCCGTCCCCCTGCCCGGCCCCGTTCAACCTTGCCGCCCATGTGCTGCAAGGCGGTGCGGCACAGCCTGAGCGCATCGCCCTCCAGATCCTCCACCCGACCCGCGCCGAACGCTGGAGCTATGCGCGCCTGTCCACGCGCGATCCGGGGCTCCGGCACCGGCCTGCTGACGCGCGGGCTGGTTCCGGGCGACCGCGTCGTGCTGCGCTTCGGGAACGAGGCGCCTGTTCCCGTCGCCTTCCTCGGGGCCATCGCGGCCGGCCTTGTGCCGATCCCCGTCTCGGCGGCGCTGACAGCGCCCGAGCTTGCGAACGTCATCGCGCAGACACGGCCCGCCGCGATCCTGCTGGGGCACGGCCTGCCCTCGCCCGACGCGACCTGCCCTGTCCTTGCCGCCCCGGACCTGGCGCGCATGGACACTGCGCGCCCTGCGAGTTCGCGATGGGCGATCCGGACCGGCTGGCCTACATGGTCTTCACCTCCGGCACCTCGGGCCAGCCGCGCGCCGTGCTGCACGCCCACCGCGCGATCTGGGCGCGGCGCATGATGGACGCGGGCTGGACTGGACTCGGGCCGAGGACCGCCTGCTGCACGCCGGGGCGCTGCACTGGACCTACACCCTGGGGACGGGTCTGCTGGACCCTTGGACGGCAGGTGCTGCGGCCTTGATCCCGGCGCAGGGAACCGATCCGGCCCAGATCGGATTGCTGCTGAGGCGCCATGACGCCACGATCTTTGCCGGAACGCCGGGCCACTACCGCCAGATGCTCAAGACCACGCTTCCCCCGCTGCCCCGGCTGCGCCACGGCCTTTCGGCGGGCGAGGCGCTGCCTGACGCAACCCGCGCCGCCTGGCAGGCCGCAACCGGCACCGCAATACACGAAGCCTTCGGCATGTCGGAATGCTCGACCTTCCTGTCGGGCTCGCCGGCCCGCCCTGCCCCGGCGGGAACCACGGGCTACGCCCAGCCGGGCCGCCGCGTTGCCATCGTCGGACGCGACGGAACGCCTGTCGCGCAGGGCCAGCCCGGCATCCTCGCGGTCGACCGGCGCGACCCCGGCCTGTTCCTCGGCTATCTTGATGCGCTTCGGGAAACAGAGGCGCGTTTCGCAGGGGACTGGTTCCTGACGGGCGACAGTGCCTCGCATGGCCGCGGACGGCGCCATCACCTATCTGGGGCGCGAGGATGACATGATGAACGCGGGCGGCGTCCGCGTCTCGCCGCTCGAGGTCGAGGCGGCGCTGGCGACCTGTCCGGGTCTGACCGATACCGCCGCCGCCGAGGTCCGCGTCAGGCCCGACACGACCGTCATCGCCTGCTTCTATGCCAGCGCCGAACCGATCCCCGAAGGCACGCTTCACGCCCATGCCGCAGAACGCCTTGCCCGCTACAAGCAGCCCCGCCTCTACGTCCGCGTCGACGCGCTCCCGCGCGGCGCGACCAACAAGATCCTCCGCCGCCGCCTGCGGCACGACTGGGAGACCGCACATGGTCCAGCTTGACATCTTTTCCGATCCCGTCTGCCCCTGGTGCTACATCGGCAAGGCGCTGCTGGACCGCGCGCTGGAGGCCGGGCCGAACATCCCTTCGCCGTCGAATGGCATCCGTTCCAGCTGAACCCCGACATGCCCGCCGAAGGCGCCGACCGCGCCGCCTATCTGGAGGCGAAGTTCGGCGGGCGCGACCGCGCCGTCGCCGCCTATGCCCGCGTTCAGGAAGCGGCGCCGAACGGCGGGCCTGTCGATCAATTTCGACGGGCATGACGCGGATGCCCAACACGCTGGACGCGCACCGGCTGATCCACTGGGCCGGGCTCGAAGGCCGGCAGGGCGCGATGGTCTCGGCGCTGTTCCGCGCCTACTTCCGGGAAGGCCGCGACATCGGCGACCGCGACACGCTGGCCGCGCTTGCGGGCGAGGCCGGGCATGGACGCGGCCGTGATCGCGCGGCTGCTCGCCTCGGACGCCGACCGCGACGACATCCTCGCCCGCGACCGTCACGCCCGCGTCGCGGGGCGTCAACGCCGTGCCGACCTTTGTCATCGCCAACCAATACGTCCTGTCCGGCGCGCAGCCGGTCGACCTCTGGCAACAGGTGATCGACGAGATCGCCACGAAGGACGCCGCCCAATGACCGACCACAGCATACCCCAGCCGGCCGTCAAGCCGCGCCTTTCGCAGGGCGAGTTCATCGCGCTGATCGCGATGCTGTTCGCGACCATCGCCTTTTCCATCGACTCGATGCTGCCCGCCCTGCCCGCAGATCGCGGCGAGCTGACCCCGGACAACGCCAACGCCGCACAACTGATCATCACCAGCTTCGTGCTTGGCATGGGCGTGGGCACCTTCTTTGCCGGGCCGCTGTCGGACGCGTTCGGGCGCAAGCCGGTCATCATCGGCGGAGCGGTGCTCTATGCCTCGGTGCTGCCGCCGCCTGGGCTGCGCCGACGCTGGAAATGCTGCTGCTGGCCCGCCTCGTGCAGGGCCTCGGTGTGGCGGCCCCGCGCATCGTCTCGATCGCGATGGTGCGCGACCTGTTCGCGGGGCGCGAGATGGCGCGGGTCGTCAGCTTCGCGATGATGGTCTTCACGCTGGTGCCCGCCGTCGCCCCCGCCGTGGGCAAGGTGATCATCGACGCCTTCGGCTGGCGGCAGCTCTTCCTCGCCTTCGTGCTGTTCGGCCTTGTCGCCTGCTCTGGCTTGGCCTGCGCCAGCCTGAAACCCTGCTGGTCGAGAAGCGCCGCCCCCTGCAGCCTCGCCTCGCTGTGGAGCGCGCTGCGCGAGGTCTGTTCGCACCGGGTGATCCTCGTCTCGACCTTCGTGCAGACGCTGATCCTCGCAGCGCTGTTCGGCTCGCTCTCGTCGATCCAGCAGATCTTCGCGGATACCTTCGGCGTGACCGACACCTTCCCGATCTGGTTCGCGCTGATCGCGCTGATCGCGGCCACCGCCAACTTCCTGAACGCGCGGCTCGTGGTGCGGCTGGGGATGCGCTATCTGATCACCACGGCCCTTGGCGCGCAGGTGGTCGTCTCGGCCATTTTCGCAACAGTCTCGGCCCTGGGGCTGTGGCCGGAAGGCGCTGTATTTCTGGGCCTATTTCGCCTGGGCGACGACGGTGTTCTTCATGACGGGCCTGACGATGGGCAACCTGAACGCGATGGCGCTGGAGCCTGTGGGCCATATCGCGGGCATGGCGGCCTCGCTCGTCTCGGCGCTGGCCACGGTGTTCGCGGTGGTGCTGGCGGTGCCGGTTGGGCTTGCCTTCGACGGCACGCCGGTGCCGCTGATGATCGGGGTCGCGGTCCTGTCGGGGATAGGCTTGCTCGCCATGCAACTGGTCGCGCGGCGCTAGGGCGCGCCCGGCGGTTCAGGCCGCCGGGGCTTTCGCCTTCACCACCTTTTCGGCCAGATCGTGGGCGATGGCGAAGGCGCCCTTGATCCGGTCGGCTTCGGTCTTCCAGTCGCGCGGCAGCACGATCTTGTTGCCGTTGACCTTGGCGCCCCGGCCCTTGTGCCTTGAGGAAATCGACCAGCCCCGCGGGATTGGCGAACTTGTCGTTGTGGAACTGCACCGTCGCGCCCTTCGGCCCGGCGTCGAGCCGCGAGATGCCCGCCCGCTTGCACATCGCCTTGATCCGCACGATCAGCAGCAGGGTGTTCACCTCTTTCGGCAGCGGCGCCGAAGCGGTCGATCAGTTCGGCCGCGAAGCCCTCCAGCTCCACCTTGGTCGTCAGGCTCGACAGCCGCCGGTAAAGGCCCAGCCGCACGTCGAGATCGGGGACATAGGCCTCGGGGATCAGCACCGGCACGCCAAGGTTGATCTGCGGCGACCATTGGTCGTCGACTGGCCGTCAGCCCCTGCAACTCGCCCGATTTGATCTTGGCGATCGTCTCCTCCAGCATCGCCTGGTAAAGCTCGTAGCCGACCTCGCGGATATGGCCCGACTGCTCCTCGCCCAGCAGGTTCCCCGCGCCGCGCAGGTCGAGGTCGTGGCTGGCGAGGTTGAAGCCCGCGCCCAGACTGTCGAGCGACCCCAGCAGCCGCAGCCGCTTGGTCGCCTGCGGCGTCAGCGGGCTGCGCGGCTTGGTGGTCAGATAGCAATAGGCGCGCGTCTTGGCCCGCCCCACCCGGCCCCGGATCTGGTAAAGCTGGCTCAGGCCGAACATGTCGGCCCGGTGCACGATCATGGTGTTGGCGGTGGGAATATCCAGCCCGGATTCGACGATGGTGGTCGCCAGCAGCACGTCATACTTGCCGTCGTAGAAGCTGTTCATCCGCTCGTCCAGATCGCCCGCCGCCAGCTGGCCATGGGCGATGACATAGGTCACCTCCGGCACATGCGTCGCGCCAGGAAATCCTCGATCTCGGGCAGGTCGGCGATGCGCGGCACCACATAGAAGCTCTGCCCGCCGCGGTAGCGTTCGCGCAGCAGCGCCTCGCGGATGGTGATCGTGTCGAATTCCGAGACATAGGTGCGGATCGCCAGCCGGTCCACCGGCGGCGTGGCGATGATCGACAGGTCGCGCACGCCCGGTCAGGCTCAGTTGCAGCGTGCGCGGGATCGGCGTGGCGGTCAGCGTCAGCACATGGACCTCGGAGCGCATCTCCTTCAGCCGTTCCTTGTGGGTCACGCCGAAATGCTGTTCTTCGTCGATGATCAGAAGGCCGAGCGTCTTGAAGCGGATGCCCTTGGCCAGCAGCGCATGGGTGCCGACGACAGATATCGACCGAGCCATCCGCCAGCCCCGCGCGCGTGGTCGTTGGCATCCTTGGCCGAAACAAAGCGCGACAGCGGCCTGACGGAGATGGGAAAGCCCCGGAAGCGTTCGGCAAAGCTGCGGTAGTGCTGGCGCGCCAGCAGCGTGGTCGGGCAGACCACCGCCACCTGCATCCCCGCCATCGCCGCGACGAAGGCCGCGCGCATCGCCACCTCGGTCTTGCCGAAGCCCACGTCGCCGACGATCAGCCGGTCCATCGGGCTGCCCTTCTCCAGATCCGCCACCACATCGGCGATCGCGGACAGCTGGTCGTCGGTTTCCTGATAGGGGAAGCGCGCGGCGAAGGCCTCCCAGATCGCGTGCGGGCGCCTCGAGGATCGGCGCGTGGCGCAGCTGCGCGTTCGGCCGCGACCCGCATCAGGCGTTCGGCGATCTCGCGGATGCGTTCCTTGAGCTTGGCCTTCTTGGCCTGCCAGGCCCCGCCGCCCAGACGGTCCAGCAGCCCCTCCTCATGGCCGTAGCGGCTGAGCAGTTCGATATTCTCGACCGGCAGGTAAAGCTTTGCGTTTTCGGCATATTCCAGCGCGACGCATTCATGCGGCGCGCCCAGCGCCGTGATCGTCTCGAGCCCCAGATAGCGGCCCGACGCCATGCTCGACATGCACCACCAGATCGCCCGGCGTCAGCGTATTGACCTCGCGCAGGAAGTTCTCGGCCTTGCGCTTCTTGCGCGGCTTGCGCGATCAGCCGGTCGCCCAGCACGTCCTGTTCCGAGATCACCGCAAGGCCCGGCGCGGTGAAGCCCTGCTCCAGCGCCCAGATCACCAGGAAGAGCCCGCCCTGCCCCTCGGGCACGTCGCGGCAGTCGCGGATCTCGGCTCGCGCCGCTGGACGCCCTGATCCTCCATCAGCCCGTGCAGCCGTTCGCGCGCGCCTTCGGACCAGCTGGCGATGACCACCTGGCGCTCGTCGCGCAGGGCCCGAATATGGTCTGCCAAGGCACCGAAAAGGCTGACGTTTTCCTGCTGGCGCTCGGGCGCGAAGCTGCGGCCCGATCCGGCCGCCCGCGTCCAGCACGCCCGGCCCCGGCGATTGCGGCAGGGGCGAAAGCTGGATCACGCGGTGTCCCGCCACGGCGGCCTCCCACGCGGCGTCGTCCAGATAGAGCAGCCCCGGCGCGGATGGCTTGTAGACCGTGTCCATCCGCCCCTTGGCCGTCATCGCCTCGCGCCGCGCGTCATACTGGTCGGCGATGCCTTCCCACCGCGACAGGCGGGCGGGCGTCACCTGATCGTCCAGCATCACCGAGGCGTCGGGCAGATAGTCGAACAGCGTCTCCAGCCGCTCGTGGAAGAACGGCAGCCAATGCTCCATCCCCTGATGCTTGCGCCCGGCGCTGACCGCCTCGTACAGCGGATCGTCCGTCCCGGCGGTGCCGAACTCGATCCGGTAGTTCTGCCGGAACCGGGTGATCGCCGCCTCGTCGAGGATCACCTCGGACACCGGCGCAAGTTCGACCGCCTTCAGCTTTTCGATGGTCCGCTGCGTCTCGGGGTCGAACCGGCGCGCGCCGTCCAGCACGTCGCCGAAGAAATCCAGCCGCATCGGCCCCCCCGGCCCCGGCGGATAGATGTCGACGATCCCGCCGCGCAGGGCATAGTCGCCCGGCTCGGCCACGGTGGAGACGCGGCGAAAACCCCATCCGCGACAGGAACCGCCGCAGCTGCCCCTCGTCCACCCGGTCGCCCACCCGTGCGCGTGAACGACGCCGCGCGCATCACCTCGCGCGCGGGCAGCTGCTGGGTCGCGGCATTCAGCGTGGTCAGCAGCACGAACGGCGCCGCCAGGCCCTGTCGCCAGCGCGGCGAGCGTCGCCATCCGCGCGCGCCGAAATCTCGGGGTTGGGCGAGACGCGGTCATAGGGCAGGCAATCCCAGGCCGGCAAAGTCCAGCACCACCGCCTCGGGCGCGAGAACGGCCAGCGCCGCCCGCATCGCCTCCATCCGCTTGTCGTCGCGCGCGACATGGATGACGGGGCTGCACGCTCGGCGCCTCGCGCGCGAGAAGCCGCGCGTCGAAGCCTTCGGGCGCGCCGCCAAGAAGGATCGGGGTCTGGTTCAGCATGCGGCCTCACCTATCCCAGCAGGGGCCGGTGTCAATCGCCGTCAATGACCCAGAACGTTGACGTGCATGTTCTGCCACATGCCCCACATCGAGGTGACGAAGATCGACACCATGCCGACCGCCTGCACCGACACGCGGTGCACGCATCAGCCGCCGGTAGCAGCGCCGGCGCCGCGATCCCTTCCGCCGCGATCCGGCGGGCCGTCCGCAAGCTCAGCAGCCCGACGATGCGTCATCGGCGCCACCAGCAGGAACACCGCCTGCGCAAACTCGATCCCGTAGTAGAAGCCCAAGCATCGCCAGGACCGTCAGCACGAAGAAGCCGAAGCCGCCAGGATCCACAGGCCCGATACCTGCGCGATCCACAGAAGCCGGCCGATGTTGATGCGCACCAGGTCTCCAGATCGTCCTCGGCCTGCCCGCCCGTCGCGCCGCGCGCGCGTGGATCATGTCATAGGGCACGCCCAGCACCCAATGGCTGGTCGACGACCACATGACCGCCAGCGCGATCCAGTACCAGAGGTTCGAGAACGACCGCATGTCGATCACTTCGAAAACGTTGTCGTACCAGTCCACTCGTTGCCGCCCTTGTCACTGCTCGCGCCCGGGTCTGTGCCCGGTCTGGCGTATCCTGCAGGCGCCGCGCTGCATTCCTACCCTTGAGACGGCGGGAATTCCATGGCAGGCAGAAAAAACTTCGCCAGGAGAGCCCGATGCGCCCGATCCAAGCCCCCTTCCCCGCCACCCGCTTCCGCCGCATGCGCCGCAGCGCCGCGCTGCGCGATCTGACGCAGGAAAACACGCTGACGGTGAAGGACCTGATCTGGCCGATCTTCCTGTGCGAGGGCACAGGCGTCGACCGACCCGATCGCCTCGATGCCCGGCGTCGCGCGGCTGTCGCTCGACAGTGTGGTGCGGCGCGGCCGAACGGGCCGCGACGCTGGGCATTCCGGCGATCTGCCTGTTTCCCTACACCGACCCGGCGCTGAAGACCGAAGACTGCGAAGAGGCCTGGAACCCCGACAACCTGGCCAACCGCGCCATCCGCGCGATCAAGGCCGCGGTGCCCGACATCGCGGTGATGACCGATGTGGCGCTCGACCCCTACAACGCCAACGGCCATGACGGGCTGGTGCGCGACGGGCGTCATCCTGAACGACGAAACGGTCGAGGCGCTGGTGAAGATGAGCGCTGGCGCAGGCCGAAGCCGGGGCCGACATCCTTGGGCCGTCCGACATGATGGATGGCCGGATCGGCGCGATGCGCGGCGGCGCTGGAGGCGGCGGGCCACAAGGATGTGGCGATCCTGTCCTATGCCGCCAAATATGCCAGCGCCTTCTACGGCCCGTTCCGCGATGCGGTCGGCGCATCGGGCGCGCTGAAGGGCGACAAGAAGACCTACCAGATGAACCCCGCCAACAGCGACGAGGCGCTGCGCCTGATCGAGCGTGACCTGCGCGAAGGCGCCGACATGGTGATGGTCAAGCCCGGCATGCCCTATCTGGACATCTGCCGCCGGGTGAAGGATGCCTTCGGCGTGCCGACCTATGCCTATCAGGTGTCGGGCGAATACGCGATGATCCAGGGCGCGGCCAGAACGGGGCTGGATCGACGGCGAAAAGGCGATGCTGGAAAGCCTGCTCGGCTTCAAGCGCGCCGGGCTGCGACGGCATCCTGACCTATTTCGCCCCCGCCGTGGCCGGACATCTGGCCCGCGCCGTCTAGCCTCCGCCGCTTGGGAGGCGGCGGCGGATCGTATGCCTGAAAGTCATATGGAGATCATATGGTTTTCATATGCCCCGCCGATGCTTGGGCTTTGCATGAACGCCATCACGGACATTTGGGCAAGGCACCGCGCATTGCCCAGCCAACCCGGTGACTTCGGTTCGGAAACAGTCTATATGTTGTGGCAATCGGGCTAAGACCCGATACGAAGCAGTACATAAAGGGGCAGCAGCATGACCATGACCACGACGCGCATTTCTCGGAGCCGCCGGCGCGTCTCTGCTTCGTGGCCGCCGCCTGCGGCAACGGTGTCGGCAGCGGCGCCGGCGGCCCAGATCGACGCGCGCGTCGATGCGACCCGCGACTTCCTGTTCAACACCTATCCCGGCACGCGCGACCTTGAGAGCAGGGCGTACGGCGTGCTGTAGATGCCGCTGGTGACCGAGGCCGGGCTCTTCTTCGGCGGCGCCTATGGGCGCGGCGCGCTGCGGATCGACAATGTGACGGTGGATTATTATTCAACCACCAAGGCGACTTACGGGCTTCAGATCGGCGCGCAGCAATATGCCCATGCGCTGTTCTTCATGACCGACTCGGCGCTGGCCGAATTCCGCCGCCAGCGACGGCTGGGCGGTCGGCGCCGACCTGCGCTATGCCACGCCGGACCAGGGCGGCGCCAGCATCGGCAAGGAATCGACCGAACTTGATCCCGGTCATCGCGCTGGTCTTCGGCCAGTCCGGCCTGATCGCCGGGGCGACGCTGTCGGGCGTGAAATACACCCGCATCATTCCCTGATCGCGGGCGCGCTAGGCGCCTGCGTCTCAGGGCTTGTCGAAGGCCGTCAGCCGGCGCAGCAGCGACGACGTATCCCACCGCCCGCCGCCCATGGCCTGCACGTCGCCGTAGAACTGATCCACCAGCGCCGTCACCGGCAGGCGCGCGCCGATTTCCGCGGCCGTATCCAGACAGATGCCCAGATCCTTGCGCATCCAGTCGACAGCGAAGCCGAAATCGAACCTGTCCTCCAGCATCGTCTTGTGCCGGTTGACCATCTGCCAGCTTCCCGCCGCACCCTGGCTGATGACCTCGACCACCGCCGCCCCGTCGAGCCCCGCCTTCTGGCCAAAGGCCATCGCCTCGGCCAATCCCTGCACGAGGCCGGCAATCGCGATCTGGTTCATCATCTTGGCCAGCTGGCCCGACCCGCTGTCGCCCAGCCGGCGGCAGATGCGGGCATAGGCGGCGATCACCGGTTCGGCCCGCGCATAGGGGTCGGCATCGCCGCCGCACATGACCGACAGCACGCCATTCTCGGCACCCGCCTGTCCGCCCGAGACCGGAGCGTCGACAAAGCCGATCCCTTGGCTGGCGGACATCGTCGTGCAAGTTCGCGCGTGACGCTGCGCCGACACCGTGGTGTGGTCGACGAATACCGACCCCGGCGCCATTCCCGCGAAGGCCCCGTCCGGGCCAAGACAGACGGCGCGAAGATCGTCGTCATTGCCGACACAGGCCATCACGAACTCGGCCCCCGCTGCTGCTTCGCGCGGGGTGGCAGCGGCGCGGCCACCGTGTTTCGCGACCCAGGCATCGGCCTTGGCAGAGGTCCGGTTGTAGACCGTCACATCGTGTCCCGCGCGCGGCCAGATGCCCCGCCATCGGGGCGCCCATGACGCCAAGTCCCAGAAACGCCACCTTTGCCATGCAGTCCTCCAACGCCCCCGCGCGATTGCGTCCGCCGGGCGGATGCACTAGGTAACGGCTTCGCTTCTGCCGTCAAGCACCGGGTTCGGGACTGCCATGATCGTTGCCTTCCGCTGGCTCCTGCGCCTGTTTGCTGGCCTTGTGGTTCTGGGCTTCTTACGCTGATGATACTCTATTATTTCCTGTCGCGCTCGCTGCCGGACTACACCGAAGACTTCACGCTCGACGGCGTCTCGGCCCCGGTCGAGATCGTGCGCAACAACGCCAACGTGCCCCATATCTTCGGCGCGACCGATGACGATGTCTTCTTCGCGCTCGGCTTCGCCCATGCGCAGGACCGGCTGTGGCAGATGACGCAGATGCGCCGCACGGCCCAGGGCCGCCTGTCCGAGATCTTCGGCCAGCGCACCGTGCGCATCGACGAGATCATGCGCCGCTTCGATCTCTACGGTCTGGCCACGCAATCGGTCGCGGCGCAGGACGAACCGACGCGCCGCGCGCTGCAGGCCTATGCCAATGGCGTCAATGCCTGGATCGGGCAGGTCAACGAGGGCGCCCGTGGTCGGGGCGCGCCCGAATTCTTCCTGTTCGAGCCCGAGATCGCCGTCTGGCAACCCGCCGATTCCATCGCGATCCTGAAGCTGATGGCCCTGCAGCTCAATTCCCAACTGTCGAGCGAGGTGCTTCGGGCGCGCGCCTCGCTGGTGCTGCCGGAAGCGCGGGTGCGTGACCTGCTGCCCGACGATCCCGGGACAGGCGATCGCCGCCCTGCCCGACTATGCCAGCCTGATGCCCGGCGTCGCGCCGACCGCAGCGCCCGTGCGCCTGGCCGCCGACCCGCTGTCGCCCTTTGCGCCGGCAGCGCTTCGCGGGGGCATCGAACGCCTGGGCCGCCGCCCCCGCAACGATCGGCCGCTGGCGGCACCCTGCTTGGCGAACGACCCGCACCTCGGTTTCACCGCGCCGACGATCTGGTATCTGGCGCGGCTGCAACTGAGCACGGGCGGCGTGATCGGGGCGACAATTCCGGGTGTTCCCGCCATTCTGCTGGGCCGGTCCGAGCAGGTCGGCTGGGGCCTGACCTCGTCCTACCTCGATGATCTCGACGTGCATGTCGAACAGCTTGACCCCGAAAATCCCGAGCAGTACCGCACGCCTGACGGCTGGAAGGCATTCGAGACGCGCCGCTCGATCCTGACCGTCAAGGACGCGCCACCCGTCACCCTGACGCTGCGGTGGAGCGACAACGGCCCCATCCTGCCCGGATCGCATTTCGACCTTGGCACGATCACCCCGCCCGGCCATGTCGCCTCGGTCTCGTGGACGGCGCTGTCGCCTGCCGACACCACCATGACGGCGGCGATCCGCATGATGCGGGCCACCTCGATCACCGACGGGCTGGCGGCGGGCGAGCTGTTCGTCGCGCCGTCGCAGAACCTGATGCTGGCCGACCGCGACGGGATCGCCATGCAGATCATCGGTGCGATGCCGCGCCGCGATGCCCGGCACCAGACCAAAGGTCGGATGCCGACGCAGGGCTGGCTGCCCGAGAACCGCTGGCAGGGCATGTTTCCCTATAGCGACAACCCGCGCTTGGCTGCGCCCGACGGGCGGCATTCTCGGCAATACCAACAACAAGACGGTCGAAGCGCCCGTTCCCGCGGCATGTCAGCTTCGACTGGGGCGACACCGAGCGGATCAAGCGCTGGCTGCGCCTGATGCAGACGCGCGAGGTGCATACCCGCGAAAGTTTCATCGAGGCGCAACTCGACACCGTCTCGAACGCCGCACGCACCCTGTTGCCGCTGGTCGGGGCCGATCTGTGGTTCACGGGCGAGGCCGCCCCCGACGGCACGCCCGAACGCCGCCGCCAGCAGGCGCTCGAGATGCTGGCCGCCTGGAACGGCGAGATGAACGAGCATCTGCCCGAACCCCTGATCTATGCCGCCTGGATCCGTGCCCTGCAACGACCGCCTGATCCGCGACGAGATCGGACCGATGGCGGATGACTTCAACCATCCCGACCCCGTGTTCATCGAGCGCGTCTACCGCAACACGGATGGCGCCGGCGTCTGGTGCGACGTCATCCAGTCCTCGCCGGTCGAGACCTGCACCGACCTGGCCCGCATCGCGCTGGATGACGCGCTGCTGTGGCTGGTCGAACGCTACGGCCCCAACATCGAAAGCTGGCGCTGGGGCGATGCGCATCAGGCCAAGCAGGACCACCCCGTTCTGGGCGACGTGCCGATCCTGCGCCACCTCGTGAACATCCGCCAGTCGACCAGCGGCGACGACCATACGCTCCAGCGCGGGCGCACCAGTGGCGAGGACCCCGATCCGTTCATGAACGTCCATGGCGCGGGCTATCGCGGCGTCTACGATTTCGCCGATCCCGACTCATCGGTCTTCGTCACCTCGACCGGGCAGTCGGGCCATCCGCTGAGCCGCCACTACGACGATCTGGGCGAGTTGTGGCGGCGCGGAGAGTACACTCCCATGTCGCTCGATCCCGAACTCGCCCGCGCCGCCGCGGTGGGCATTACGACGATCTCGCCGCCATGATCCTGCGCACACCCCGCCTTGTCCTGCGCCGCGCCCGGCCGGACGACCTGCACGACATGCACGCCGCCTTTTCACGCCCCGAAGCGATGCGGTACTGGGCCACCCCCGAGCATGAAACCCTCGCGGAAACCGAAAACTTCCTTGAGCGGATGATCGAGTTGTCAGAGGCCGATGATTTCATCGTGGAGTTTGAGGGTCGCGCCATCGGCAAGGCGGGGGCCTGGCGGCTGCCCGAGGTCGGGTTCCTTCTGCATCCCGATCACTGGGGCAAGGGCCTGGGGCGCGAGGCGATGACCGCCGTGATCGATCACCTTTTCGCGGCACATCCCCTGCCGCATCTGACTGCCGAGGCCGACCCGCGCAACGATGCCTCGGTCGGCCTGCTGACCAGCCTTGGCTTCCACGAGACGCACCGCGCAGAACGCACGATGCAATGGCGCGACGAATGGTGCGACAGCATCTACTTCGCACTCCCCCGCGAAGACTGGATCGCCCGCGCCCGCTAGCGCTCGCAAGGTCTTGACGTTTCCGGTCCGCCTTGTCAGGTCAGGCAAGAATATTTCAAGACGGTGACGAGGAACGACAGAACATGACCGACGGTTTCGACGCCTGGATCGGCCGCACGGAGACGGCCGAGACAGTCGTTACCCTTGACCAGTGCAACCACCTCGCCGCCACGCTGGACATGACTGCCGCTGCACGCCTCGACGCAGGCATCGTCGCGGGGGGCGTGCTGCCGCCTCTCTGGCACTGGATGGGCTGGCTGCCGGATGCGCCGATGTCCGGTCTGGGCGCTGACGGGCACCCGGCGCGCGGCGGATTTCTGCCCCCCGTCCCGCTGGAGAGGCGCATGTGGGCGGGCGGGCGGTTGACCTTTCACAGCCCGGCGCGGATCGGCGCAACCCTGCGACGCCACTCCGAGATCGTGAAGATCAGCGAGAAGTCCGGCGCGACGGGGCGCATGGTTTTCGTCACCGTCCGGCACGAGATCGCCTCGGGCGGCGAGACCCTCATCAGCGAAGAGCAGGACATCGTCTATGTCGCGATGCCCGACCGCTTCACCCCGCCGCCACCCGTTCCTGCACCCGAAGACACGCTGTGGTCGGAGGCGGTCGCGATGGATACGGTCCGCCTGTTCCGTTTCTCGGCCGTTACCTTCAACGCGCACCGGATCCATTTTGACCTCGAATACGCGCAACGCGTCGAGAAGTATCCCGGCCTCGTGGTCCACGGCCCGTTGCAGGCGATCCTGCTGATGGAGGCGGCACGTCGGCGCCAGGGCGGGCAACACCCCGCGAGCTACAAGTTCCGCGGCGTTCGCCCCCTGTTTCATTTCGACAACCTGCGACTGGTCGGGCATCAGGGGCCCGAGGGGCGGCTGGGGCTTGCGACGGTGCAGGGCGACGGGCTCTGCTGCATGCAGGCCGAGCTTGGCTGGGGGGCGGCGTGATGGGCGGAATACTTCAGGGCATGCGTGTCATCGAAAGCTCGGCCTTTGTGGCCGTGCCGCTGGCGGGCATGACGCTGGCGCAGATGGGCGCCGACGTGATCCGGGTGGACCGGCTTGCAGGGCGGGCTCGACGCGGGGCGCTGGCCCGTGACGGCGGACGGGCAAAGCCTGTTCTGGGCCGGGCTGAACAAGGGGAAGCGGTCGATCGCGGTCGATCTGGCCCACCCCGAAGGGCAGGAGATCGTGGCGGCGCTGGCCACAGCACCCGGGCCGGATGCGGGCCTCTACCTGACCAACCTGCGTGGCCGCGGCCCGCTCGATTATCCGGCGCTGTCCGCGCGCCGCGCCGACCTCATCATGGTGTCGCTGATCGGAACGCGGCGCGGGGAACCTGCGGTCGACTATACCGTGAACCCCTCGCTCGGCTTTCCCATGGCGACCGGACCCGAGGGGTCGACCGACCCTGTCGCCCATGTGCTTCCCGCCTGGGATTGCGTGGCGGGGCAGGTTGTCGTGTCGACGCTGCTTGCGGCAGAACGGCACCGGCTGCGCACGGGCCAGGGTCAGCTTGCAGAGTTGGCGCTGAAGGACGTGGCGGCGGCGATGCTGGGCCATCTGGGGATCGTGGGCGAGGTGGTCGTGAACGGTGTGGACCGCCCGAAATTCGGCAATGCGCTTTACGGTGCGTTCGGGCAGGATTTCGTCACGCGGGACCAGCGGCGCGTCATGGTGATCGGATTGACGGACCGGCAGTGGAGCGGCCTCGTGCGCGCCCTTGGAATGGTGGAAGATGTCGCTGCGCTGGCCACGCGACTTGGCCTCGATCTGCGGGACGAAGGCAACCGCTTCCGGGCGCGCAAGGAGATATCCGCGCTTTTCGCGCCGTGGTTTGCACGCCACGACTACAGCGAGATTGCGGCGATGTTCGACAAGGCGGGCCTCACCTGGGCGCCGTTCCGGTCCTTTGCCGAAGCGGTGCGGGATGACCCGGACCTGTCGGAAGACAACCCGATGGTCACGCTGCTCGACCAGCCGGGGATCGGCACCTATCCCGTGCCGGGCAGCCCGGTCAACTGGGGCGCCCTGCCCCGGCTCGCCCCGGTCCGCGCGCCACGGCTGGGCGAACATAGCGAGGCGGTTCTGGCCGATGTGCTGGGGATGGCATCGGGCGAGATCGGGCGGCTGATGGATGCGCGGATCGTGGCGGGGGCGTGACCGTATAACCCAAAGGGCCACGGCCATGGGCTGCATCACGAAGGGACTTCGCCTCTGCTCCCATTCGCTGTTTTCAGAACAACCCTATCGAGTGCGGCAAACAGGAAATCCCGGCCAGCGATCAAAGTTCGCGGAACCGCTTCTCCTGCCGCGCCGTCCAGCGGACCGTGAGGCGATGGCCCGCCTTCATCTCCTTCTCGGCCACGACCACACCCTCGGCGTGAAGCCAGGCGCGCTTGCGCCCGTCCTCGAAACCGAGACGCAGCTCGCGCTCGGTCTTTTCCTCCTCGAACGCGGTCGAGACCGCATCCAGCAGTCGCGGCAGGCCTTCGCCCGTCAGCGCCGACAGTGCGAAAACCGTATCGCTGCGTGCGGCCTGCGTGACCAATGCGTCGTGAGCGCCCGCATCGACGAGGTCCAGCTTGTTCCAGACTTCGTAGAGCGGCGTCGCTTCTGACACGCCCAGGCTTGTCAGGATATCGCGCACGTCCTGCGCCTGTTCCTCGGTCTCGGGGTGACTGATGTCGCGGACATGCAGGATCAGGTCCGCCTCCAGCACCTCTTCCAGCGTGGCGCGGAACGCCGCGACAAGCTGCGTCGGCAGGTCAGAGATGAAGCCCACCGTATCGGACAGGATCACCTTGCGCCCCGACGGCAGGCACGACACCGCGCATCGTGGGGTCGAGCGTGGCAAAGAGCATGTCCTTGGCCAGCACCTCGGCGCCGGTCATGCGATTGAACAGCGTGCGATTTTCCGGCGTTGGTATAGCCCACCAGCGCCACCACCGGGAACGGCACCTTCCGTCGCGCGGCGCGGTGCAACTCGCGGGTCTTCACCACGCGGTCGAGCTGGCGCTTGATGCGGATGACCTGATCGTCGATCGCGCGCCGGTCGGCCTCGATCTGCGTCTCGCCGGGTCCACCGACAAAGCCGAAGCCGCCGCGCTGACGCTCAAGGTGGGTCCAGGCGCGCACGAGGCGGGTGCGCTGGTAGCTGAGGGCGGCGAGTTCGACCTGCAGCACGCCTTCGCGCGTGCGGGCGCGGTCGGCGAAGATCTCGAGGATCAGGCCGGTCCGGTCCAGAAGCTTGACGCCCCATTCCTTTTCCAGGTTGCGCTGCTGCACGGGGCTGACCGGGCCGTCGACCAGCACGAGGCCAACCTCCAGCTCGTGCAGACGCGCCTTGATCTCGTCGACCTTGCCCGATCCGAACAACATCCCCGGCGCGACCGCGGCCAACCCGCACCACCTCGGCCCCGACGACGTCCATGTCGGGCAGCGCCGCGGCCAGCGACACGGCCTCGGCCAGCCCGTGCTCGGGCGTGCGACGGGCGCGATCCGACTTCAGATCCGGATGCAGGACATAGGCGCGCATCGGCTCGGCACGCCGGTCGCGCGGATCGCGGCCAGCGGGACGGACGACGTCGTCATCGTCTTCGCTTGGGTCGGATGCTCAGTCTTCGCCCTCGTAGAGATTGATCGGCGCGCCCGGCATGATGGTCGAGATCGCGTGCTTGTAGACAAGCTGCGATTGCCCGTCGCGGCGCAGCAGCACGCAGAAATTGTCAAACCAGGTGATCACGCCCTGCAGCTTCACCCCGTTGATGAGAAAGATCGTGACCGGAACCTTTGCTTTCCGGACGTGGTTCAGAAACGCGTCCTGCAAATTCTGTTTATCGGCAGCCATCGGTTTTTTGACCCTTGTTCTTGATGTCGTTTCTTTTCGTTGTCGTCTGTCCCCCCCGCCGCCGGTAACCGACAGGGCATGCGGCGAGTATGCGCAGTCGGCACCAGAGATTCCAGCCCAAAAAACAGGGGTTTGCTCGCCCGACCTAGCGTCGCCAGCTGTCAGGTGCGAGCAGCGCCAGAATGGCGAGCGTCTCCAGCCGGCCCAGGACCATCGCCGCGGCGAGGATGATTTTCGCCGCAGAGCCGAGGACGTCGTAACTGAGCGGCGCGTCGGCGGCCACCTGCGCCAGGGGACCGGTGGTCGACAGGGCCGCGATGGTAAACACCATCGCCGGTTCGAACGGCAGACCGGTCAGGGCGAGGGCAGCCATGACAACGGCAATCGAGATCGCGAAAAGCATGAAGAAGATCCACGCGACATAGGCCCCCTCGCGCCGAAGGCGCCGCGCCGCCGTCCCGTCGCCGCCGATCGAGTTGGGGTGGACAAGGCGTTCCAGTTCGCGCTCGCCATGCTTGAAAAGCGCATAGACCCGCAGCAGCTTCACGCCGCCTGCCGTTGTCGCCACGCCCGCCGCCGATCAGCGCCAGCCCCAGCAAGAGCAGCCCCGACGAGCCCGGTCCCGCCCAGGCCCGCGCCTCGGCCCAATCCTGCGAGACATAGCCGGTTGTGGTCAGGAACGACAGCGTGGTGAAGATCGACCCCCAGAAAGCCTGCACCATCAGGCCCAGGTTGCGGACCTGATCCTCGGCATAGGTGCCGGTCCAGTGCTGGAGGAACTGCACGGCGGGCAGCACCGCCAGGCAGGCCAGCGCCATCTGCACTTCGGGATCGCGGCGCAGCGGCACCGGGTCGACGGGCAGAAGCCTGCCGTGGAAACCCCGCCGGGTGATCGCGAAGAGCAGGAACACGAAGATCAGCATCTCGCCCACCGACCAGCCCCAACCTCGGTCAACCCGCCAACGGGCGAAATGCCACTGGTCGACAGGGTCCCATCGCATGGCAGAGCGCCACGAGCCCCGTTTCGCCCGAGATCAGCAGCGAGACCCAGAGCGCAAGCGTCAAGCCGCCATAGACGGGAAAGATCGCAAGCGCATAGCGGTGTATGCGCTGCGCCGGATCCGCCATGCGCGTGATCTGCGAGGTGGCCCCGCTCAGCCGCCCGACGCTGCCGCCCGAAATCACCTCGAAACCGCCAAGGTTCAACGGCGCAAGGATGGCGACGGCAGACAGCAGCACGAAGAACCCGCCCAGCCAGCCCACCAGCGCCCGCCACAGATGCAGCGATGGCGCGAGACGCGCCGGATCGTCATAAAGCGTGGCGCCCGTGGTGGTGAAGGACGACACCATCTCGAACCAGGCGTTCAGAAACGTCGTGTCGGGCAACGCTCTGGTGAAACGGCATGGCGAAGGCCACCGGCAGCACGAGATAGGCGCCGACCAGTGCCGGCAAGATGGCTGCGCGTGGCGTTCTGCGTGCGGCGGTTGGCCGTGGCGAGGCCGATCATCACGGTCAACATCAGCAGAAGCACGGCGGAATAGAGGAAGGTGCGGGCTATCGTGCAGGTCCCGCAAGACAAAGGCATGCGCCGCAGGCAGCAGCATCGCCAGCGCCGCCACGCCCAGCAGGATCACCAGGAAGCGGCAGATCCAGCAGACGCGCGCATCGGCGGTCAGAAGAAGTCGATGGAGACCTGCAACAGGCGCTCCACCTCGGGCACGTCCTTGGCCATGGCGAAAAGCGCGATCACGTCGCCCTCGTCGACCCGCAGGACGCCCGTGGGCTTCAGCACCTTGTTCGCCGCGCAGCACGCCGCCGACAAGCACGCCTTCGGGGAATTCGATGTCGCGGATAAGCCGCCCGGCGATGGGGCGAGGTGGACAGCACCTGCGCCTCGATCACCTCGGCCTCGGCATCGCCGATGGAATAGATCGCGCGGACCCGGCCATGGCGGACGTGCCGCAGGATCGACGACACGGTGGTGGCGCGCGGGTTGATATAGGCGTCGATGTCCAGCGGCCCCATCAGCGGCACCAGCGTCGGATCGTTGACCAGCGCAATGGCCATCGGGCAACCCGCCGACTTGGCGCGCACGGCGACCAGCATGTTGGTCTTGTCGTCATCGGTCACGACAAGCACCGCATCGGCACGGTCGATGCTGGCTTCCATCAGAATGTCGATATCCATCCCGTCGCCGTTCAGCACGATCGTCCGGCTCAGCGTGTCAGCCGCGTGTTCGGCACAGGCCCGGTCACGCTCGATGATCTTGACGCGGACCCGTTCCGTCCGCGCCTCGAGCGCGCGCGCGACGGCCAGCCCGACATTGCCGCCGCCGACGATGACGATGCGTTCCTGTTTCTTGGTGGTCTTGCCAAAGATCTCGAGCGTGCGGTTCACATCCTCGGTGACGGTGAAGACGTAGATCTGGTCGTCGGCGAAAAGCTGATCGTCCGGGTCGGGCGCAAACAGCCGGTCCTCGCGACGAACGCCGACGACGATGGCCCGCAGGGTCGAGAACAGGTCCGACAACTGGCGCAGCGGCGTGTTCAGCACCGGGCAATCCTCGTCCAGCGCGATGCCGAGCAGCTGCGCCTTCCCGCCCATGAAGCTTTCGGTATCGAAGGCCGCCGGTGCCGCCAGGCGCTGTAGCGCGGCCTCGGCCACTTCCTTTTCGGGGCTGATCACCACGTCGATGGGCAGGTTCTTCGTCTGGAAGAGGTCGGAATAGATCGCATCCAGATAGTTCTGCGCGCGCAGCCGCGCGATCTTGCGCGGGATACCGAAGACCGCGTGCGCGATCTCGCAGGTCACCATGTTCACTTCGTCGGAATGGGTCGCCGCGATGATCATGTCGGCGTCGCGGGCACCTGCCCGTTCCAGCACGTCGGGATATGAGGCGAAGCCTGCCACCCCTTGAACATCCAGCGTATCCGTCGCACGGCGCACGAGTTCGGCGTTGTTGTCGACCACCGTCACGTCGTTCTTCTCGCCCGACAGATGGCGCGCGATCTGCCAGCCGACCTGCCCCGCGCCGCAGATGATGACCTTCATGATCCGATACCTTCCGGGCCGTGGCCCCTGACATGGCAGAACCGTCCCACGGGGTCAATGTGACGCTCAGGCATCCTGCGCGTCTTCCAGGTCGTCATCCTCGAGATGGGCGATCCGCGCCCCCGACTTCGAGGTGGTCACGACGCCGAGCGATTTCAGCTTGCGGTGCAGCGCCGAGCGTTCCATGCCGACGAAACTCGCCGTCCGGCTGATATTGCCGCCGAACCGGTTGATCTGGGTCAGCAGATATTCGCGCTCGAACAATTCGCGCGCCTCGCGCAGAGGCAGCGTCGCAAGCGCGCCGCCCAGTACGATCCGACCTTCGCCCTCGGACGTCTCGTCGCGGCCCGGCAACTCGCGCGCCTCGATCGGGCCGGACGACTTCGCCAAGGATCAGCACACGCTCCATGACGTTGCGCAAGCTGGCGCACGTTGCCGGGCCAGTGCATCGTCTGCAGCATCGCCTCGGCTTCGGGCGTCAGGTCGCGCAAGGGCAAGCCCTTGGGTCCGGTGGAACATCGCGATGAAATGGCGGGCGAGTTCGGGAATATCCTCGCGCCGGTCCTCCAGCGAGGGCACGGGGATCGGCACGACGTTCAGCCGGTCGTAAAGCTCCTGCCGGAAGCGACCTGCGGAAATCTCGGTCTTCAGATCGCGGGTGGTCGACGAGATGACGCGCAGATCGACCCGGACCTTGTCGGTGCCGCCCGCCCGCGCGAACTGCTGCTCGACCAGCACGCGCAGGATCTTCGACTGCGTTCCCAGCGGCATGTCGGCCACTTCGTCGAAATAGACGACGCCGCCATGCGCCTGTTCCAGCAGGCCCTGTTCGATGCCCCGGTCGCTGCTTTCGCGGCCGAACAGCACCTCTTCCATCCGCTCGGGCTCGATCGTGGCGGACGACACCGAGATGAAGGGTGCGCTGGCACGGTTGGACTGGGCGTGGATGAAGCGCGCCGCCATTTCCTTGCCCGACCCGGCCGGGCCGGTCAGCATGACCCGGCCGTTCGACTTGGTCACCTTTTCCAGCTGCGCCTTCAGCGCCTTGAACGCGGGCGAGTTTCCCAGCATCTCGGCCGAGGTCACGTCGCGGCGGCGCAGATCGGAGTTTTCGCGGCGCAGGCGCGAGGTTTCCATCGCGCGCGACACGACGACCATCAACTGGTCGATGTTGAACGGCTTTTCGATGAAGTCGTAGGCCCCCTGCTTGATCGCGGCGACCGCGATCTCGATGTTGCCATGGCCGGAGATGATGACCACCGGCACATCGGGGTTGGACGCGCTTGACCGTCTTGAGGATGTCGATCCCGTCCATCCGGCTGTCCTTCAGCCAGATGTCGAGGATCATCAGCGCCGGGGGCTTCGGCGTTGATTTCGGCCATGCAGGCGTCCGAATTGCCGGCCAGACGCACGCTGTAGCCTTCGTCGCGCAGGATGTCCCCGATCAGCTCGCGGATGTCGCGTTCGTCGTCAACGATCAGAATGCTCGATCATGTGGTTCGTTTCCTCCGCGTCCTACAGACCTGCCGCGCGGCCACGGCGCGCGGGGCGCGCGCGGGCTGAGCGGCAGTCTGATTTCGGCCATGGCCCCGGCATGGGTCTGGCCCTCGAAATGGCTCGGCATCGAGAAGGGTGAGCGTGCCGCCATGTTCCTCGATGATCTTCTTGACGATGGGCAGGCCAAGGCCGGTGCCCTTTTCGCGCGTGGTGACATAGGGCTCGAACAGGCGCGAGCGGTCTTCCGGCAGGCCGATGCCGTTGTCGGTGATGCGGATGACGGCGGCATCCGGCTCCATCGTCAGCGTGACGCGAATTTGCGGGACGTGGTCCGGGGGCGCGCCCTTTTCCTGCAGGGTTTCAATGGCTTCCCCGGCGTTCTTGATCAGGTTCGTCAACGCCTGCGAGATCATGGTCGCGTCAAGTTCCAGCACCAGCGGCCCGGTTGGCAGGTCGGACGTCAATGTGACGCCGGGCTGGCCGCTTTCCTGCAGCATGACGGCGTCGCGCAGGAGCTGCACCAGATCCTCCTCGCGCCGGTCGGGTTCGGGCATCCGGGCGAACTTGGAAAACTCGTCGACGATGCGGCGCAGGTCGTCTGGTCTGGCGCACGATCACGTCGGTATACTGATCGAGATCCGTCGCCGCCTCTTCGCCGACCATCGGGCGGAACTTGCGCTTGATGCGTTCGGCCGAAAGCTGGATCGGGCGTCAGCGGGTTCTTGATCTCGTGCGCGATGCGGCGGGCCACGTCGCCCCAGGCGGCCATGCGCTGCGCGCTGACCAGATCGGTCACGTCGTCGAAGGCCACCACGTAGCCTTCGAGCCGCGCCCGCCTCGTTGCGCCGGACGGTCATGCGCACCAGCAGGCTTTCCAGCTTGCCCCGGCGCGACAGTCGCACCTCTTCCTGCACGGCTGCGCCATCGTTCTCGACGCAGCCGGTCGAACAGCGGCGCGAATTCGGGCACCACCAGCGGCGAGCGGGTCGTCAGGCCGCGAGTCGGCCAGATCGAGCAGCCGTGCGGCGGCGCGGTTGACGAAATCGACGCGGCCCTCGGCATCCAGGCCGATCACCCCGGCGGTGACGTTCGACAGCACCGAATCGAACAGGCGGCGGCGTTCCTCGGTCTGGCCGTGGCCTTCGACCAGCGCCTCGCGCTGGCCCTTCAGCTGGCGGGTCATCTGGTTGAACAGGCGGCCCAGCATGGCGATCTCGTCGTCGCCCTCTTCCTCGGGCACCTGCACGTCCAGATCGCCGCCCCCGACCCGCTGCGCCGCCCCCGCCAGCCGGCCCACCGGGCGCGACAGACGTTCGGCGAACCACAGGCCGAGCCAGACGGCGGCCAGGATCAGGATGATGCGCAAAGCCGAGATACAGCAGGCCGAACTCGAACAGCAGCCGCCCGCGTTCGTTCTCCAGCTGGTGATACAGCCGCACCGTCTCCTGCGTTTCGTCCAGCAGGCCGAGGATCGAGCCGTCGACCGTGCGCGTGACGTACAAGAAGCGGTCGGCGAATAGGCATCGAGCTGGACGAGCGCGCGAAACTCGTTGTTCGCCCAATCCTCGATCACCACCGTCTCGCCGGCCTCGGCGCGCGCGATCTCGGCGGGCGTCGGCGGCTCGAAGTCGAACAGGTACGAGTTCTCGCCCCGCGCGCGGATCGTCGCCGGTGCTGTCGATCAGATAGGCCTCGCGCAGGCCGCGCTGGATCTGGGCCTGCGCCTGGCTGAGCAGCTGGCGCAGATCGCCGTCGTCGCAGGAAGACGTTGGCCTGCCGCGCGAGGTTCAGATAGGCGGCCAGCGCCTCGGCATCCTGCGTCAGGTCGCGGCGGTGTTCGTCCTCGATAGGCCTCGGCGGCCGTCAGCGACGAGCCGACGACCTGCGGACCCGGTCGGAAAACCAGCCCTCAAGGCCCGACGTTCACCGTCAGCACGGCAAAGACCGCGACGAGGACGGTCGGAACCAGCGCGACCAGCGCGAAGACCCCGGTCAGCCGCAGGTGCAGCCGCGACCCGGCCGACTGGGCGCGGCGGTCGGCGATCATCCGCGCCACCCGCGCCAGCACCAGGGCCGCCACGACGAGCACATAGACAAGGTCGGCCAGCAGGACGAGCCGCAGCGCGGGCGACCCTGCGCCCTGGTTGAGCGGCCCAAGCGCGAGGAAGGTGGCCAGCGCCAGCAGCGGGCCCAGGATCACGAGGCCGAAGTGTGCCCCATGTCTGGACACGCCGCTGCTTGCGCAGCCGGTTCAGTCGGAGCCAGGTGTTGCCTCGCGCCGTGCGCTGCACGCAATCATGCCCTTCATTGCGGGGCGCATTGCGCCCCGACCGCCATATGTTGTGGCCTTCTGCCGGATGACGCCGGCGTGCCACGCTCCTGTGGCGGTTTTACATCAGCTTGCGGCGGCGTGTCACGCGAATATCCAGATCGGTGATCTTCTTGCGCAAGGTATTGCGGTTGATGCCCAGAAGATCGGCGCATTTCGCCTGATTGCCGGCGGTGGCATCCAGCGCGATCTCGATCAGCGGCATTTCCACCTCGCGCAGGATGCGCTGGTAGACGCCCGCGCGGCGGCAGCGCGCCGCCGTGCAGGTCGAAGTAGCGCTTCAGGTGCTTGGCGACGCGAGGCCGACAGCTTTTCGCCCTCGCCCCCGCCCTTCAGCGGTTCCATCGCGGGCTGGTTGCCCAGAACCGCCTCGACCTCGGCGCGGGTGATCTCGGCCTCGGCGGAGGTCACCATCAGGCGGCGCAGCGTGTTTTCCAGCTGCCGCACGTTGCCGGGCCAGGAATAGGCGCGCACCAGATCGCGCGCTTCGGGCGACAAGGCGGCGCAGGGCGGCCAAGTCGCGCTCGCCCTTGGCCAGGAAATGCTCGGCCAGCAAGCGGAATGTCATCGACCCGTTCGCGCAGAGCCGGCACGTGCAGGGTCACGCCGCCGAGGCGGTAGAACAGATCCTGCCGGAACATGCCCGGCCTCCATCCGCGCGGACAGATCGGCCTGCGATGGTGGCCATGATGCGCGGCGCCTGATCGCCCAGCATGTCCAGCATCCGCACGATGCGCGCCTGCGCGTCATCGTCGTAATCGGCCACCTCGTCGAACACGAGGCTGCCGCCGCGCGCCTTGGACAGCAGCGTCGTCGGCCCGTCCATCCCGGCCAGATCGGCGGCCTGCGCCACGACGAAGGGCAGCGTGCGGCGGTCGGAGAAATCGTGGATGGCGCGGGCGATCAGCGATTTTGCCGGTGCCCGATTCGCCGGTGATCAGCACCGGCAGATCGGTGTTCATCACCCGGGCCACCAGCCGGTACAGCGCCTGCATCGCCGGCGTGCGGCCCACCAGCGGCAGGTCGTCGCCCGCCTCGCGCGGTTCGACCTTGCGCGGCCACGGCGCGGCGCTTCTGGTCCAGCGCGCGGGCGGAACGTTTCATCAGGTCGGGCAGATCGAAGGGCTTGGGCAGATAGTCGTAGGCCTCGGCCTCGGCCGCCTGGATGGCCGTCATGATGGTGTTCTGCGCCGAGATCACGATCACCGGCAGGCCGGGGCGCATCTTGCCGATGCGCGGCAGCGCCTCCAGCCCGTTGCCGTCGGGCATGATCACGTCCGAGATGACAAGATCGCCCTTCCCCTCCTCGACCCAGCGCATCAGCGTCATCAGGCTGGAGGTCGCATGCACCTTGCAGCCCGCGCGCGTCAGCGCCTGGGTCAGCACCGTGCGGATCGTGCGGTCGTCGTCGGCGACCAGAACTGTGCCATCCATCGTGCGTTCTCCTTTACCTTGCTGTCCGCGCCGCCTTGGGTCCTTCGGGGCGATCGGCAGCGAGACGCGGAACACGGTGCGCCCGGGCACCGAATCGACCGAGATCCAGCCGTCGTGGTCGGAGATGATCTTCGACACGAGCGCGAGGCCCAGGCCCGTGCCGTTCTCGCGCCCGCTGACGAAGGGCTCGAAGATGTCGCGCGGCGATGTCGGGCGGGATGCCCGGGCCGTCGTCGATGATCTCGACCTGCAGCGGCAGCGGCCTTGCCCGGTGCCGTCCTTGCGCCGCAGCCGCAGCGACAGGTCGTAGAAGGTGTGCAGCCGGATCGTGCCGCCGCCCTGCGGCCCGGCCGCCTCGGAGGCGTTCTTGATCAGGTTCAGGAACACCTGCATCAGCTGGTCCGGATCGGCCAAGGTGGGCGGCAGCGAGGGGTCGTAATCCTCGACGATCGTCATGTGCGCGGCAAAGCCGACCAGCGCGGACTTGCGCGCGCGGTCCAGCGCGTCGTGGATGTTGACCGGCGCGGCAGTCCGGCGGGCGCAGGTTGCCGAACTGTTCGACCTGCTCCAGCAGCTTCACGATGCGGCGGGTTTCCTCGACGATCAGGTCGGTCATCTCGCGGTCTTCGGCGCCAAGCCCCATCGACAGAAGCTGCGCCGCCCCGGAGATGCCCGGCGAGCGGGTTCTTGATCTCATGCGCCAGCATCTCGGCCATGCCGATGGCCGATTTGGCGGCAGACTTGACCTGCATCGACCGGCCCAGCCGGTCGGCGATCTCGCGCGGCGAGATCAGCAGCAGGATGATCTCGGGGTTGTCGTGCATCGGCGCGATCTGGATGTTGCACTGCACCGGCGGGCGTTCGCCGGTCGTCACATCGACATCGTTGATGAACAGCGGCGACTGGTTGGCGCGCGCGCGCGCCAGCGCCTCGTCCATCGGCGCGTCGATGTGCAGCCGGTCGAAGGCGGGCTGGCCGATCAGCGCTGCGGGTCGAGGCGTTCAGGAAGGTCTCCGCCGCCGGGTTGACCTCGACGATCTGGCCCGCGCGCGTCGATCAGAAAGCGCCGGAAGCGGCAGCGAGGCCCAGATGACGCCGGGAACCGGATAGGGCGAGCGGTAGGTGGTCATGCGGCCTCGCTGCCTGGCTCGGCAAAGGCCTCGCGCGACGAGCGCGGATCACCGTGGCCGGGCGGTCCGCGGTCAGGATCGGTCCGCGATGTGCGGCAGGCCGGCCTCGTCCAGATACCAGCCCAGATGCTTGCGGGCGCACCTTCAGGCCAAGGTCGCGTGCCATAGAAGGCCAGCATCGCCTCGTAATGCGCCGACGATCAGGTCGGCCAGGGCCGCGCCCTGCGGGACGCGCGGGCGCCGGCGTGCCGTAGCAGCGCATGCGGCGATCTCGCGCCAGCCGCCAGGGCGCGCCCTGCGCGCCGCGCCCGACCATCACGCCATCCGCGCCCGACAGGCGCAGCGCCTCGGCGCGCCGTGGCGGCATCGATGATGTCGCCATTGGCGATGACCGGGATCGACACCGCCTCCTTCACCGCGCGGATCGCCGCCCAGTCGGCTGCGCCCTTGTAGAACTGGCAGCGGGTGCGGCCGTGGATGGTGACCATCCGCACCCCGGCCGCCTTCGGCGCGCCGCGCCAGGGTCGGGGCGTTCAGCAGGGCGTCGTCCCAGCCCAGCCGGGTCTTCAGCGTGACCGGCACCTGACACCGCGCCCACCACCGCCTCGATCAGCCGCAGCGCATGATCGAGGTCCGCATCAGCGCCGAGCCGGAATAGCCCGTCGTCACCCTCTTGGCCGGGCAGCCCATGTTGATGTCGATGACCCGCGCGCCCTGCCCTTCCACGTAGCGCGCGGCCTCGGCCATCCAGTAGGGCTCGCGCCCGGCAAGCTGCACCGAGGTCGCCGCCTCGCTCGAAGCCCAAGCTCGGCGCGCGCGCGGGCCAGCGGGCGGGCCTGCACCACCTCCTCGCTGGCGACCATCTCGCTGACGACCAGACCCGCGCCAAACGAGCGCGACCAGCCGGCGGAACGGCAGATCGGTGATCCCGGCCAGCGGGGCCAGAAGCACGGGCGGGTCGATCCGGAGTTCCGAGGCCGCGCCTGCCAACAGAAGGGACACGTGCTTAATCCTTGTGCGTTCAGCTGCAGCTAGCCTGCGGCGCGAAGGATTTACAAGTGCGGCGACAGCGGCAAACGTGATCGGAAATCGGCATATGCCTAATTATTGGGCGAACGTGCCCGAAGGTTTCGCCGCATTGTCACGCGCCGGGCGCTGGCCTAGACAGATGCCGGCAAGAACGAGGGGGCGACATGACAGTCGCGGCGATCATCGTTGCCGCCGGGCGCGGCACGCGCGCGGGCGGCGAGCGTGCCGAAGCAATGGCAGATGCTGGCCGGGCGACCGGTCGTGGCGCACACGCTGTCGCGCCTTTGCCGGGATGCGGTCGACCGGGTCCTGCTGGTCATCCACCCCGACGACCGCGCGCGGGCCGCAGGCGCTGGCGTACCGGGCGTTGCGTCTGGTGCGGGCGGCGCCACGCGCGATGCCTCGGTGCGGAATGCGCTGGAGGCGCTGGCGGGCACCGGCGTGACGCGGGTGCTGATCCATGACGGCGCGCGGCCGCTGGTGTCGCGCGCGCTGATCGGGCGGGTGGTGGCGGCGCTGGACCAGCCACGCGGGCGCCGCCCCGGCCCTGCCGGTCACCGATGCGCTGTGGCGCGGCGAGGACGGGCTCGTCACCGGCACGCAGGACCGCGCCGGGCTCTGGCGGGCGCAGACGCCGCAGGCCTTCCGCTTTGACGCCATCCTGGCCGCGCATCGCGCCCATCCGGGCGGCGCGCCGACGATGTCGAGGTGGCGCGCGCGGCGGGGCTTGACGTGGCCATCGTCGAGGGCGACGAGGACAATCTGAAACTCACCTTCGCCGGCGATTTCGCCCGGGCGGAGCGAATCCTGGCGGGGCGCGGACATGGATATGCGGCTGGGCAACGGCTTTGACGTGCATGCCTTCGGGCCGGGCGATCATGTCTGGCTCTGCGGCGTGAAGGTGCCGCATCGGCGCGGGGCTGGTGGGTCATTCCGATGCCGATGTCGGCATGCATGCGCTGACCGACGCGATCTACGGCGCGCTGGCCGAGGGCGACATCGGCCAGCATTTCCCGCCCTCCGACCCGCAGTGGAAGGGCGCCGCCAGCCACATCTTCCTGCGCCACGCGATGGGCCGGGTGGCCGCGCGCGGCTTCGCGCTGGCCCATGCCGACGTGACGCTGATCTGCGAGCGGCCCAAGATCGGGCCGCATGCCGGCGCGATGCGGGCGGCGCTGGCGGCGATCATGGGCGTGGACGTGGACCGGGTCAGCGTGAAGGCCACCACCTCGGAACGGCTTGGGTTTCACCGGGCCGCGAGGAAGGCATCGCGGCCCTGGCCACCGCCACGCTGGTGTCGGCATGACGCCGGCTGATCGCCACCGTCTTCGGCGATCGGCTTGCTGCGCCCCGCGCCGGGCACCTGGGGGTCGGCGGCTGGCGGTGCTGGCTGGGCTGTCGTGATCGATCGCTACCTGGGCTTTCCGGCGCTGGTGCTGGGCGACCTGCTGGCGGTCGCGCTCGGGTTCTGGGCCGTGCGGGCGCGAACTGGCCGAACGGCCGGGCGAGGACCCGTCGGAATTCGTCATCGACGAGGTGGCGGGCCAATGGATCGCGCTGCTGTTCCCCGTCGGCCGCCTTCTGGTGGCGCGGGTTCGAGGGGTGGACTGCCCTGGCCCGGCTGGGTCGCGGCCTTCCTGTTGTTCCGTCTGTTCGACATCTGGAAGCCCTGGCTCGTCGGGCCGGGCCGACCGGCATGGCCGATGCGCGCGGGCGTCATGCTGGACGACCTGTGGGCCGGGCTCTTCGCCGGGATCGGCGTGCTTGTCGCGGCCGGGGTCGCCCACGGGGTGCTGATGTGAGCGGGGCGGCGGACCTTCTGGCGCGGGCGCGGCGCCACGGCGCGAAGATCGCCACGGCGGAAAGCTGCACCGGCGGGCTGATCGCCGCGGCGATGACCGATGTGGCGGGCTCGTCGGACGTGTTCGACCGCGGGCTTCGTCACCTATTCCAACGCCGCCAAGACCGAGATGCTGGGCGTGCGCCGAAGCAACGCTTGCGGCCGCATGGGCGCGTGTCGCGAGGAGGTCGCGCGCGAGATGGCCGAGGGCGCGCTGGCGCGGTCGGCCGCGACGCTGGCCGTGGCGATCACCGGCATCGCCGGGCCGGGCGGATCAGAGTTCAAGCCCGAGGGGCGGGTCTGCTTCGGGCTGGCGCGGCGGGGCGGCCGACGCGGGTCGAAACGGTGGAGTTCGGCGCCATCGGGCGCGGCGCAGGTGCGCCGGGCGACGGTGGATCACGCGCTGGAGTTGCTGATGGGGCGCTGGCGGTAGCGAGGCCGCCGCGCGCTGCAGCGACTCGTGCGCAGATTGCAGCTGCATCGCGTCGTCAGCGCGGGCCGGGCCGTAAAGCGCCGCCGCCCGACGTTCGAAGGCGCGCACGACGCGCTGCATCGCGTCGTTGAAGACGACGCCGATGATGCCTTGCAGGATGGCGTTGCGGAACTCGAAATCCACGAAGAACTCCACCTCGCAGCCGCCCTCGGCGCCGGTCGCGGAACGCCCAGGTGGATTGCATGTGGCGGAACGGGCCGTCGAGATATTCGGTGTCGATGCGTCATCGCCGCGGGCCAGAGGGTGACCCGGCTGCCGAAGCGTCTCGCGGAACACCTTGAACGAGATCACGAGATCCGCCTCCATCACCTCGCCGCCCCCGGGATGGGCGTGCGCGACGTGGATGCGCGCGGCCGAGTTCCAGGGCAGGAACTGCGGATAGCGCGCGACATCGGCCACCAGATCGTACATCTGCTGCGGCGCTGTAGGGCAGGATGCTTGGTCTCGTGATGGGTGGGCATCGGCGGCTTTCCTCCGGGCGTGACTTGGCCGGGGCGTTTTCGTTAAACCGGGGCACGGAAATCAAGGGGCCGCCATGCCGCAGAGACCTTATGTGATCGACCAGATGATCTCGGCCAAGGCGATCGCGGCGCGGGTCGAGGCGCTGGCGCGCGAGATCACCGCGCATTTCGCGGGCACCGACAAGCTGGTCGTGGTCGGGCCTGCTGCGCGGATCGTTCGTGTTCATCGCCGACCTGGTGCGCGAGATCGACCTGCCGGTCGAGGTCGATTTCCTCGAAGCCTCGTCCTACGGCGACGCGATGGAAAGCTCAGCCGCGAGGTGCGCATCCTGAAGGACCTGCGCGGCGAGATCGCGGGGCGCGACGTGCTGGTGGTCGAGGATATCGTCGACACCGGCTTCACGCTGCAGCCACGTGGTCGACCTGCTGCAGCCGCGCGAGCCGGCCCGGCTGGAGGTCTGCGCGCTGCTCGACAAGCCGTCGCGGCGCGAGGTCGCCGATCAAGGCGACCTGGACCGGGTTCGAGATCCCCGACGAATTCGTCGTGGGCTACGGCATCGACTTTGCGCAGCGCAACCGCAACCTGCCCTACATCGGCAAGGTGCGGTTCACCGACGGCGGCATGACCTGGCTTCTGCGCATGGCGCGGTGGGCGCGCCATCCGCCCTCGCCCCGGCGCGTGGCGCTGGTGCTGGGGGTCGCGGCGGCCTGCCTGTTGCTGGCGGGGATCGAGCATTTCTGGGGATGGCCCGAGGCGCTGACGGTCAATGCCCTGCGCCGCTGAGGCATAAACGCAGGGTATAGGGCCCCACCCTCATCCCGAAGGTTTAGGGACGACGCCGGTTGTATTTCGCGTAGGGTGTGGAACCGACCACCCCAACGGAGCGCCCGAATGAAACCGATTCTCGCTGCCGCCCTGGCTGCCACGCTTTTCGCGGGCGCCGTGCAGGCCCAGGAAGACCCCTTCGCCGATGTCGTCGAGGCGCGTCACGGGTTGATGCTGCTGCTGGCCAGCAACCTTGGTCCTCTGGGCGCGATGGCCAAGGGCGAGACGCCCTACGATGCCGCCGTGGCGTCTAAGGCGGCTGCGAACGTGGCGGCTCTGTCATCGGTCCTCAGCCCCGACCTTTTCCCTGCGGGATCGGAGTATGAAAAGGCCGCCGACAGCTATGCGCTTCCGGCGATCTGGACGAATGGCGATGACTTCATGGCCAAGATCGCCGCGCTCAACGAAGCCGCCGCAACGCTGGTGGCTTCGGCCGGAACCGATGTCGAAGGCGTGAAGGCCGGGCTCGGCGCGGTCGGCGGGGCTTGCGCGGCCTGTCACAAGGCCTATCGTCAACCGGAAGAGTAATCGGGCCGCGCCGCGTCCCGGGTCACCTCGGCAAAGGATCGGGCATGCGGCGCTGGTTACTGTGGCTGGTCGTGGTTGGCGTGGGTATCGGCGCTGCGGGGCTTTTCATCACGCGACCGAAGGCCTCCGAACCGCCGGGGCTGACAGAGCTTGCGGGCGATCCCGTGAATGGCGAGCGGGTTTTCTGGGCGGGGGGCTGCGCCTCGTGCCACGCGGCAGCCGGTGCGACCGGCGAGGCGCGGCTGGTCATGTCGGGCGGGCTGCGGCTGCCGACCGAGTTCGGCACATTTGTCGTGCCCAACATCTCGCCCGACCCGACCCACGGGATCGGCGCCTGGACGGTTGGCGATCTGTGGAACGCGATGCATCACGGCACCTCGCCGCAGGGTGAGCATCTTTATCCGGCCTTTCCCTACACCTCCTACGTCCATGCGACACCGCAGGATGTGGCCGACCTCAAGGCGTTCCTCGATACGCTGCCGCCATCGGATCGTGCCGACGAACCGCACGAGTTGTCCTTTCCCTTCAACCTTCGCGTCACGCTCGGCGCATGGAAGATGATGAACCCCGCGCCCGACTGGGTCGTCACGGGCGACCTGTCGCCCGAAGAAGAGCGCGGCAGATACCTCGTCGAGGGGTTGGGGCATTGCGGTGAATGTCATACCCCCCGGAACGTGCTGGGCGTGCGCGAGATGCAAAGCTGGCTCGCAGGCGGACCCAATCCCGAAGGCAAGGGCACGATCCCCAACATCACCCCTGAGAAGCTGACTTGGAGCGGGGCCGACATCGTCGAATACCTGACCTCGGGGTTCACGCCGGACTACGATTCGGCTGGTGGCCAGATGGCGGATGTCGTGACGAACATGGCGCAGTTGCCGGAAAGCGACCGGGCGGCGATCGCGGCCTATCTCGCCAAGGTGCCGCCCCATCCGTGATGCCCGGTTGACCCCGCCCGACAGGCGGGCGAGAACGGCGCAGACAGAGCGAGGGCGCCATGGCCACCACCGATCCGACGACCGACGGCGCCGCGCGCAGCCCCGAGGCGACTGTCCTTCCGATCATCGCGGCGGTCGCCTTCTGCCACATGCTCAACGACCTGATGCAGTCGCTGATCCCGGCGATCTATCCGATCCTGAAGACCGAACTGGCGCTGACCTTCGGGCAGATCGGGCTGATCACCTTTGTCTTTCAGGGGACGGCCTCGCTCTTGCAGCCGCTGGTGGGCATCTATACCGACAAGCGCCCCCTGCCCTATTCGCTCGTCTTCGGCATGGGGCTGACGCTGTCGGGGCTGGTGCTGCTGGCCCATGCGCCGAGTTTTCCCGTCGTGCTGGCGGCGGTCGCGCTGATCGGCATGGGGTCATCGGTGTTCCATCCCGAGTCGAGCCGGATCGCGCGGCTGGCCGCAGGAAAGCGCCCCGGTTTCGCGCAGTCGTTCTTTCAGGTGGGCGGCAATGCCGGATCGGCACTTGGGCCGCTGCTCGCCGCGTTCATCGTCGTGCCTTTCGGGCAGATCAGCATCGAGTGGTTCGGCGTCGTCGCGTTGTTGGGGATGGCCGTTCTGTGGACGGTCGGGCGTTGGTACCGGGCCGAGGGGTTCAGCCGGATGCGCGCCGCCCGCGGGCGCGCCGTGGCCGAGCCGCTGCCCAAGCGGACGGTGCAACTGGCCATCGTGGTGCTGATCGCGCTGACCTTTTCGAAATTCGTCTATATGGGCGCCTATTCCAGCTACTTCACCTTCTACCTCATCGACCGCTTCGGGGTCAGCGTGCCGACCTCGCAAGTCTATCTGTTCATCTTCCTGGCGGCGGTCGCATTCGGCACGATCATCGGCGGCCCGATCGGCGACCGCATCGGGCGCAAACGGGTGATCTGGGTCTCGATCCTGGGGGTAGCTCCCATCGCCATGCTCATTCCCTATGTCGGGCTGACCGGAACCGTCGTGTTGAGCGCGCTGGCGGGCATGATCCTGGCATCGGCCTTCCCGGCGATCATCGTCTATGCCCAAGACCTCATGCCGTCGAAGGTCGGCCTCGTGGCGGGTCTGTTCTTTGGCCTCGCCTTTGGCCTCGGAGGATTGGGTGCGGCAGCCATCGGGCTGATCGCGGACCAAACATCGATCGAGTATGTCTTCTGGCTATGCTCGTTCCTGCCGCTGATCGGAGTGCTCGCGGTATTCCTGCCGGATGTGAAGCGGGTCTGACGCGTGGGGCGCGACGATGGCACTTAGGGGATGTGCCAGGTCGGTCAGCTCTGCGCCCTCAAGAGCCTGCGCAGAATCTTTCCCGACGCCGACTTGGGGATCGCCTCGGTGAAGGTGACGGCGCGCAGCGCCTTGTAATGCGCGACCTGCCCCGCGACATGGGCCTGAACGTCGTTCTCGGTCAACGCGCTGCCTGCACGGCGCACAACGAAGGCCACCGGCACCTCGCCCGCCTCGTCGTCCGGGCGGCCGATCACGGCGCAATCGGCAATCTCGGGATGGCCGACGAGCAGCGCTTCAAGCTCCGCCGGGGCAACCTGGAAGCCCTTGACCTTGATGAGTTCCTTCACCCGGTCGACGATGTGCAGAAAGCCGTCGTCGTCCACGGTGGCCAGATCGCCCGTATGCAGCCAGCCGTCAGCGTCGAGGGTGCGCGCGGTCGCCTCGGGATTGTTGAGGTAGCCCGCCATGACCTGCGGACCCCGCACCCAAAGCTCTCCAGCTTCGCCCGGTGCGGCATCTCGGCCCGTGTCGGGATCGACGATGCGCGCCTCGGTGTTGGGCACGAGTTGCCCTGCCGATCCCGCGCGCGAGATATCCGCCTTCGAAAAATGGGTGACCGGCGAGGATTCTCGTCATCCCATAGCCTTGCGCCACCACGCAGCCCAGCCGGTCGGCGCAGGCCGCGGTCAGTTCGGCCCCCAACGGGGCCGCCCCTGATATGATAAGGCGCAGCGAGGACAGGTCATGCTCGGCCACGAGGGGATGTTTGGCAAAGGCCAGCACGACGGGCGGCACCAGGAACAGCGACCGCATCCGATGTTCCGAGATCAGGCGCAGCACGGTTGGCAGATCGAACCGTGGCAGCGTGACCAGCGTCGCGCCGACGGCCAGATGAAGGTTCAGAAGCACCTCCATCCCGTAGATGTGAAAGAACGGAAGGACTGCCAGCGTCACGTCGCCCGGACCGGAATCGAGCAGACTTGTCAGCTGCTGGACATTGGCCACGAGGTTGCGATGCGTCAGCATCACGCCCTTCGGCAGACCTGTGGTCCCTGACGAATAGGGCAGCACGACCAGGGCTTTCGCGGGATCGAGAGGGTGCTGGTCCATCGGCGGCGCGTCGAGCAGCGCCGACCAGCCGAGCGCGCCATCACCCTCACCCGGACCGAGCAGAACAATGTTCTGCACGCGCGTTCCCTCGACCGCCTCGCGGGCGAGCGGCAGAAGCGCGGGCGGGATGATCAGCAATTCCGCGCCGCTGTCGTTCAACTGGTGGCGCAACTCGGGCGCGGTGTAGGTCGGGTTGACCGTCGTCAGCGTCGCGCCAGCAAGTGCAGTTCCATAGAAGACGACGGCGAATTCCGGGCAGTTCGGTGCCATCAGTGCCACCACCCTGCCGGGGCCGAAGCCGAGTGCCGCAAGCCCGCCCGCACAGCGCCGTGACTGGTCGATCAGCATCGCCCCGGTCATCACCGCACCCGTCAGCCCGTCGATCAGCGCGGGCTTGTCTTCGCGCCCCTTCAGCCCGGCAAAGGCCATTTCGGCGACGCTCTGATCAGGGATACTCACGTCCGCAAAGCGACTGCGATGGATCATGGCGACCGGCCTCCCCTCCGGTGAACGCTGACATGCGAACAGGGGCGAGCGTAACGGCGGAAGGCAATTCGTGCGAACGATTCCTCAGGCGCGTCCAAGCTTGGCGAGCCGCGCGGCGCGCAGTCGGGCGAAATCATCGCCCGCGTGGTAGGACGACCGCGTCAGCGGCGTGGCCGAGACCATCAGGAAGCCCTTGCCATAGGCCGCCGTCTCATAGGCCTTGAACTCGTCGGGCGTCACGAAGCGGTCGACGCGGTGGTGCTTCGGCGTCGGTTGCAGGTATTGGCCGATGGTCAGGAAATCGACATCGGCCGCGCGCATGTCGTCCATCACCTGCAGCACGGCCTGGCGGTCCTCGCCCAGGCCGACCATGATGCCGGATTTGGTGAACATCGTCGGGTCAAGCTCCTTCACCCGCTGCAGCAGGCGCAAGCGAGTGGAAATAGCGCGCGCCGGGGCGCACCTCGGGGTAAAGGCCGGGCACGGTTTCGAGGTTGTGGTTGAACACGTCGGGGCGCGCCTCGACCACCGTTTCCAGCGCCGAGGGCGCGCATTTCAGGAAATCGGGCGTCAGCACCTCGATCGTCGTGCCGGGGGCGCGGTGGCGGATGGCGCGGATGGTCTGGGCGAAATGCTCGGCCCCGCCATCGTCCAGATCGTCGCGGTCGACCGAGGTGACGACCACATGCTTCAGCCCCAGTTCGGCCACCGCATGGGCGACGCGGCCGGGTTCGAAGGCGTCGAGCGTCTGCGGCTTGCCGGTGGCGACGTTGCAGAAGGTGCAGCCGCGGGTGCAGATCTCGCCCATGATCATCATGGTGGCGTGGCCCTGCGACCAGCACTCGCCGACGTTCGGGCAGCCGGCCTCTTCGCAGACCGTCACCAGCTTCTTCTCGCGCAGGATGTCGCGGGTGTCGCTTGTAGCCCTCCGAGGTGGGCGCCTTGACCCGGATCCAGTCCGGCTTCTTCGGCTGCGGCATTGTCGGGCGCGATGCGCCTTTTCCGGGTGGCGCTGGTCGGGAAGTTTCAGGTCGCGCAACGGATAATTCCCCGCTGACAACGCGTTGAACTGCACATAGGCTCTTTCGCGCCGAGAGGCAACCGAAGCGGGCCTGCGACGCAGCCGGTCACGGACAGCGGGCCGATGATCGCACCGGGGGTGCGCAGACCCGCACACAGGAGGGAACATGACGAAGAAATTGATCGCCGAGGCGTTGGGCACGATGATCCTGGTGCTGTTCGGCTGCGGCGCGGCGGTGATCGCGGGGCCGGAGATCGGCTTCACCGGGCATTTCGCTGGCCTTCGGGCTGTCGATCGTGGCGGCGGCCTACGGCCTTGGCGCGATCTCGGGCGCGCATCTGAACCCGGCGGTGTCGCTGGGCATGGTGACTGGCGGGCGGATGAGCGTCGGTGACTTCGTCGGCTATGCCGTGGCGCAGATTGTCGGTGCCATCATCGGCGCGGGGCTGATCCTGATGATCGCCAGTCGGGCAACGGCGACTATGGCATCGCGGTCAACGGCCTGGGCCAGAACGGCTTCGGCGCGGGCTATCTGGGCGAATACTCGCATGACGTCGGCACTGGTGTTCGAGTTCGGTGATGACCTTCATCTTCGTGACGGTCATCCTGGGTGCCACCAGCCGGGACGCCCCTGCGGCCATGGCCGGGCTGGCCATCGGCCTGACGCTGACGGCGATCCACCTTGTCGGCATCAACGTGACCGGTGTTTCGGTCAACCCGGCCCGGTCGATCGGGCCGGCGCTGTTCGTGGGCGGCAAGGCGATCGCTGACCTGTGGGTGTTCATCGTGGCGCCGCTGGCGGGCGGCGCGCTGGCAGGCATCGTCTACGCGGCCGGGCTTACCCGCGCGGACGACTGAGGGCGACTGAGGCTGTCCGGACAGAACGCGGAGGGCCCCGTTCGCCGGGGCCCTTTGTCTTCGGCCTTTCCGCGCCGGACTAGCCGATCAGCGGGCCGGACCGGCCATAGGTCTCGTCATAGTGCCGCCGCAGCCGCTGCAGCGCGATGCGCAGCACGATCTTGCCGGACCGCGCCGCCCAGCCCATCCGCTTTTCCGCCGCCTCCAGCCCTTCCAGAAAGCAGCAGCAGCGCAGCGCCACGTCGCCCAGCCCGGGCCCAAGATCGCGCAGCGCCGCCGCCACCCGGTCGCGCGCGGCGCGCGGCCCCTCGGCCAGCCCGCTGTCGGGCGAAAGCCGCCCCGGTCGCCGCCGGTCAGGAACCGGTCCCAGTTCTGCGCGACGCGCGGCCCCATCTGCGCCAGTTCGAAATCCTCGCGCAGACGTCTCGGCGGCCTCGACCAGTTCGGGCTCCAGAAACGGCTTGCCATCCTTGTCGCGCCGCCGCCCCAGCACCGCCACCGGGCTTTCCGCCATGTTGTAGCGCACGCGGCGCGGGCCGTCGTCGTCCGATCACCTCGCGCTCGCCCCAGATCGCGGTGCTGGTCGGCGAAGGGCGTGCGCCGCCTCGGCCAGGCCCTGACGGCGCGTCTCCTCGTCCAGCATGCCGCTTCAGCGCGGCGCGGCCCGGCCGCGGTGATCTCGTAGGTCGAGACCCGTCCCGGCTTGCGGCAGGTGATCCAGTCCTTCAGCGCGAAGGCCTGCGCCACCGCCCGTTCCAGCACGCCGGTGCGCGGCCGTGCGCCCATCGGGCAGCTCGCGCAGCACCACCGCCTTTTCCATGTCGGGCGCGATGGCCAGCACGGCGCCGGGCTCGGCCAGGCGGCGCAGGACGCGCCGGCCTTCGCGGCGTTATTGTCGCATCATCGCATGACGATCGCCGTGGCGACGGATCGGTGGCAGACATTGGCGGAGTCATCCTTGTCTGTTGGACGGGTCGGGGAACGGGAATGGGCGCGCCCGAGAAGGGCGAGCGCCTCGTCCATCAGCGGGATCATCACGGCGGTTCTCGTAGCGGCGCACCTGGCGCAGCATGGTCGAGGCGTGCCAGCCCTTCGCGCCGGGCCAGTGCCCGCAGCGACTGGCCATCTTCGGTATGATCGAGATAGAGGCGCACAGCATCGGGAAGCCAGTCTGGCAGGGTGAGCGGCAGTCAGTTCGTGGCATTATCATCCGGTCGTCCCATGACCTTGCCACGACGCAGGCTGCATCGTCCAGTCTTGGACGATTGCAACCTTGGGTGGAATTGGTTACCTGATCGTTAATGCGTTCGCAGATCGCTCACAATTCGTTTCCAAATCTTAAACTATTCGGTAACCTGCGCGCGCGCTGAACGAGCGCGATGCGCAACGCCAGGTTGTGTCGGGCAACGGTGGCCCCGTCCTGAACGGAGGACCACGCATGACCGATTTCCGCACCCTGCCTGCCACCCTGCGCCGCCCCCGGCTTGCTGATCCGCGCCGCCCGCTTCGGCCTGGCCGACTATCGCCGCGACCGCGACCTGCGCCGCTGATCGGCGACCGGAGCGCACCGCCCCGGAAGAGGCCGTGCCGCCGCCTGATGCGGTCGAGGCAGACGGCTGGAAGCGACGCGGTAGCGCGGGCGATGCCGCCTACTCCGTGGCGCGCCACATCGAAGTGCTGATCGCGCTGCTGGCCGAGGCGCGGCTTCTGTCTGGCGACGCGGGCTGATCCGTCATGAAGACACAAGGCGCGGTCCACATCGGGACCGCGCCTTGTCTTGACCGTTCCGGATCAGAATTCCCGACGGTATGGCTCAGATGAAGGCGTCGGGCATCGAGGCCTTCGTTCGCGCGACGAAGTCCTCGCAGCGCCTCGCGATGCCCGCGTCCAGCGGCGGGGCCTGAGTAGTCGCCCAGCATCTTCGTCACCCGTTCGGTGGCCAGCGTCTCGGTGTCGCGCGCGCCTTCCTCGGCCCAGGTCTCGAAGGGCTTGTAGTCGAACAGGTCCGTGCGCCAGAACGCGGTCTTGAAGTTGGCCTGGGTGTGCTCGCAGCCAAGGTAGTGGCCGCCGGGCCCGACCTCGCGGATCGCGTCCATCGCCTGGCCGTTGGTCGTCCATGATCACGCCCTGGGCCAGATGGTGCAGCGTGCCCAGCTGGTCGGCATCCATCACGAACTTCTCGTAGGACGACACAAGTCCGCCCTCCAGCCAGCCGCAGGCGTGCAGCATGAAGTTCACGCCCGCCAGCAGCGCCATGTTCAGGCTGTTCGCGCGTTTCATAGGCCGCCTGCGCATCGGGCAGCTTCGAGCCGCAGAACGCCCCGCCCGACCGGTAGGGCAGCCCCAGACGCCGCACCAGCTGGCCCGCGCCATAGGTGATGTGCGCGGCCTCCGGCGTGCCGAAGGTCGGCGCGCCCGAGTTCATGTCGATCGAGGTCACGAAGGCCCCGGCGATCACCGGCGCAGCCGGGGCGGACCAGCTGGCTATAGGCCACGCCCGCCAGCACCTCGGCCAGCACCTGCGTCAGCGTGCCCGCGACCGTCACCGGCGCCATGGCGCCGCCGACGATGAAGGGCGAGACGATCGCGCCTGGTTGGCGCGCGCATAGACCTCCAGCGCGCCCATCATGATGCCGTCGAAGGTCATCGGCGAGTTGATGTTGATCAGGCTGGTCATCACCGTGTTCTGCTCGACGAAGTCCTGGCCGAACAGGATTTCGCACATCTCGACCGAATCCTGCGCGCGGCTGGGTTCGGTGACCGACCCCATGAACGGCTTGTCGCGACAGCGTCATATGCGCGAGCAGCATGTCGAGATGGCGCTTGTTCACCGGAACGTCGGTCGGCTCGCAGACCGTGCCGCCCGAATGGTGCAGCCATTTCGACATGTAGCCCAGCTTCACGAAGTTGCGGAAATCGGCGATCGTGGCATAGCGCCGGCCGCCGTCCGGTCGCGCACGAAGGGCGGGCCGTAGACCGGCGCCAGCACCAGGTTGCGCCCGCCGACCTCGACGTTGCGTTCCGGGTTGCGGGCGTGCTGGGTGAAGGTGCGTCGGCGCGGTGGAGCACAGCTTGCGCGCCAGCCCGCGCGGAATATGCACCCGCTCGCCCTGCACATCGGCCCCGGCCTCGCGCCAGCGTCCAGCGCCGCCGGGTTGTCGACGAAATTGACGCCGATCTCTTCCAGCACCGTCTCGGCGTTCCGCTCGATGATCTGCAGCGCCTCCTCGTTCAGGATCTCGAAGTTCGGGATGTTGCGCTGGATGATAGTCGCGCCGTCTCGAAGCTGACCGCCGTGCGTTCCGCCCGCCGCGCTGACACCGCCGCCGCCGCGCGCCCGCCGCCCTGCCACTGCCACATCGCTCATCTGGAAATCCTCCGTGCCCGACCCTTCGGGAATGCGCGCGTTATGCCCGCCAATCCCGCCGTCCCACGGCCCCCGGAAACCGTCGCATGCGGGGCAAAACCGACATCGGCGATGTCGCTTCCGAGCAATCCCCGCCCCTGCCCATTTTCCGTTCACAAATATCCTCCGGGGGTGCGGGGGTGGAAACCCCCGCTCGACGCGGCCCTGGCGCGCCTCACCCTCTTGCGAAGCGGCCCAGCTGCCAATATCCCGCGACGATGACCCAGCATGACCGCCTTCTCATCATCGACTTCGGCTCCCAGGTGACGCAGCTGATCGCGCGCCGCCTGCGCGAGTTGAACGTCTATTGCGAAATCCACCCCTACCAGAAGGTGAACGACGCCTTCCTGAAGGACTTCGCGCCGAAGGCGATCATCTTCTCGGGCGGCCCGGCCTCGGTCTACTGCCGAAGGCGCGCCGATGCCGCCGAAAGCGGTCTTCGAGGCTGGGCGTGCCGATCCTGGGCATCTGCTACGGCCAGCAGGTGATGATGCACCTGTCTGGGCGGCAAGGTCGAACGCGGGCATGGCACCGCCGAATTCGGCCGCGCCTTTGTGACGCCCGACCGCCGACGGCCTGCCGCTGCTGGAGGGCTGGTTCGCCGAAGGGCGCGAACAGGTCTGGATGAGCCACGGCGACCATGTCTCGAAGATCGCGCCGGGGTTCAAGGTCTACGGCACCTCGCCCAACGCGCCCTTTGCCATCACGGCCGATCCCGAGCGGCACTTCTATCGCCGTGCAGTTCCACCCCGAGGTGCACCACACCCCGAAGGGCGCGCAGCTTTACGAGAATTTCGTCAAACTGGCGGGCTTCAAGGGCGACTGGACGATGGGCGCCTACCGCGAGGAGGCGATCGCCAAGATCCGCGCGCAGGTCGGCGACGGCAAGGTGATCTGCGGGCTGTCGGGCGGCGTCGATTCCTCGGTCGCCGCCGTCCTGATCCACGAGGCGATCGGCGACCAGCTGACCTGCGTCTTCGTCGACCACGGCCTGCTGCGGCAGGGCGAGGCGGAACAGGTCGTGACCATGTTCCGCGACCACTACAACATGCCGCTGATCCATGCCGACGAGTGCGACCTGTTCCTTGGCGCGCTGGAAGGCGTGTCGCGACCCCGAGGTCAAGCGCAAGACCATCGGGCGGCTGTTCATCGACGTGTTCCAGAAACACGCGACAGCGGTGGGCGGCGCGAAGTTCCTGGCGCAGGGCACGCTTTACCCCGACGTGATCGAAAGCGTCAGCTTCTCGGGCGGGCCGTCGGTCACGATCAAGAGCCACCACAACGTCGGCGGCCTGCCCGAGAAGATGGGCCTGAAGCTGGTCGAACCCCTGCGCGAGCTGTTCAAGGACGAGGTCCGCGCCCTGGGGCGCGAGCTGGGCCTGCCCGCCAGCTTCATCGGCCGCCACCCCTTCCCCGGCCCCGGCCTTGCGATCCGCTGCCCCGGCGAGATCACGCGCGAAAAGCTGGACATCCTGCGCCGGGCCGATGCGGTCTATCATCGACCAGATCCGCAAGCACGGGCTTTATGACGAGATCTGGCAGGCCTTCGTCGCGCTCCTGCCGATGCGGACCGTGGGCGTGATGGGCGACGGGCGCACCTACGACTATGCGCTGCGCGCTGCGCGCGGTGACCAGCGTCGACGGCATGACCGCCGACTACTACCCCTTCACCCACGATTTCCTGGGCGAGACCGCCACCCGGATCATCAACGAGGTGCGGGCGTCAACCGCGTGATCTACGACAGCACCTCGAAGCCGCCGGGCACGATCGAGTGGGAATGACAAAGCCGCAGCGCAACGAATTCTGACAAGGTAGAGTATCGACGTCGTTTCGGTTCCAGAAACTGGTCCGATTTCATTCGTTGCTTGCCACGTTGTGTTCGCAGGATAGGATCGGGCTGATCCACACCGGAACAGGGTCCGAGCGTCGTCATGACTGTGCAATCTGGAAACAAGCCGCTGATCGGTGTTATCGCGGCTGCGGTCTACATCGCCATCATGGGCGCCGGCATGATCTACTTGGGCTTTCAGGGGATCACCTACGGATCGCCTGAGATGTTCGATACGTTCTGGCCGATCCTGATACTTCTCAATGTCGTCAACATCTTCTTCGTCATGCGCTTTTTCGGCTGGCGCAACGCAGGTTTCGGCAGGCTCGATGCAACGCAGCTGATCTGGCTTCTGCCGCTCTTGATGCTTCTGGCCTACAAATGGGTCGTGAGCCTTGGAGCCATGTCGGCCTTTCCCGCCGCCAGCCCGGAATGGCGCACCTTTGCCTTTTTCGGCTTCGTGACCTTTCTGGTTGGGACGGGCGAGGAACTGGCCTTCCGCGGCATCCTGCTGCATTCCTTCCTGGGCGATCGCTCCAGCAGGACGCGTGTCGCGCTTGCCATGTTGGTCAGTGCGATCGGTTTCTCGCTCCTGCATTCCGTCAACTACTTCGGCGGAGAGCCCTTGCAGGACGTGTTCTCGCAACTGGCCTACACATTCCGGTTTGGCCTGTTGTTCGCGCCCTTGATGCTGCGGCTGAACAACATCATTCCGCTGATGATCGTCCACTGGCTGTGGGACTTCGTGCAGTTCTCCACCCTGATCTCCGGGGACGAGGCCATTCTGGCCTTCGACTATCTTCAAGCCCCCATCGAGATCACTACGGCCCTTGTCCTGTGGTATCTGGTGCTGAGAGACGTGGGCAAGCGGAACGATCAAACCCCGCGCCGCGCCTGACCGCCCGGCTGCGCGGCCCCCGCGCCTGAACGCTTGCGAAACAGGCAGGCGGACTGCCGCCCCGCGTTTGCCCAGGCCTGTGTCGCGCGCCGCGTGTCGCGGCGATTGACGCATCGGATCGCGTCCTACATACCAGACGCTGAAGCCTGTCAACCAGAACGGGCGCGACACGATCAGGGGAGGTTTCATGGGCGCCCTACTGGGTCTGTCCGGCATCATCGACCGCATGAACGAATGGATCGGCAAGGCCATGGGCTGGCTGATCCTGCTTGCGATCCTTGTCAGCGCCGGAAACGCGGTCATCCGCAAGGTGTTCAGCACCTCGTCGAATGCGTGGCTCGAACTGCAATGGTATCTTTTCGGCGCGGCCTTCATGCTGGCCGCCGCCTACACGCTGAAGCAGAACGAGCATGTGCGGGTGGACGTTTTCTACGCCTCGCGCACCCGGCGGACGCAGCACTGGATCGACCTGTTCGGCCATATCGTCTTCCTCATGCCTTTCGTCACGCTGATGGCCTGGATGCTCGTCCCTTACGCCTGGCGCGCCTATCTGAATGGCGAGATATCGACCAATGCCGGGGGCCTGGTGATCTGGCCTGCGCGCGCGATCCTGGCTGCGGGGTTCATCCTGCTTGTCCTTCAGGGCTTCTCGGAAATCGTCAAGAAGATCGCCGTGATGCGTGGCATCATCCCTGATCCCACTCCGCACCTTACGGCCAAGGAACAGGCCGAGATGGAAGCGCAGGCGCTCGCGCAGGAGATCAGGTCGTGATGGAGCTTATCGCCCAGAACATGGCGCCCATCATGTTCGCAAGCCTCGTGGTTTTCCTGCTGCTTGGATATCCGGTCGCCTTTTCGCTCGCCGCGAACGGGCTGATCTTCTTTGCCCTCGGCGTCTGGCTGGCACCGCTGTCGGAGAATACGATCACGCTGGATTGGCCGCTGCTTTACACCATGCCGCAGCGATTGTGGGGGATCATGTCGAATGACACCCTGCTGGCCATCCCCTTCTTCACCTTCATGGGGATCATCCTGGAGCGATCCGGCATGGCCGAGGACCTGCTGGATACCGTTGGCCAGCTTTTCGGCCCGATCCGGGGCGGGCTTGCCTATGCCGTGGTGCTGGTGGGCGCGCTGCTGGCGGCCACGACCGGCGTGGTCGCGGCCAGCGTCATCGCGATGGGGCTTATCTCGCTGCCGATCATGTTGCGCTACGGCTATGACCGCCGCATCGCCACGGGTGTCATCGCCGCCTCGGGCACGCTGGCGCAGATCATCCCGCCCTCGCTGGTGCTGATCGTGCTGGCTGACCAGCTGGGCCGCTCGGTCGGCGACATGTATCGCGGCGCGATCATACCGGGGCTGATCCTGACCAGCCTCTATATGCTCTACATCCTGCGTCGTTTCGTTCATCAGGCCGAACTGGGTCCCCGCGCTGCCCCCGGAAGTGCGCACGCTGGGCAGCGGGATCACCTCGCTGCTTGTGGCGCTCGCGGCGCTCATGGCGATCGGCTACGGGGCGCATCTGTGGCTCTACGAAACGCAGGGGCCGAATGCCGATATCCTGGGCGCGGTCGTCGGCGTTCTGGTGATCTATTTCTACACGCTGGCCGACAAGATGCTGGGCATGAACACCATGTCGCGGCTGGCGCAGCAGGTGATCATGGTTCTGATCCCGCCGCTCGCGCTGATCTTCCTTGTGCTCGGGACCATCTTCATCGGGCTTGCCACCCCGACGGAAGCCGGGGCGATGGGCGCGGTGGGGGCGCTGGTGCTGGCCTTCCTGAAGGGGCGGCTCAAGGGTCCGGTCCTGTCGCAGGCCGTGGCGGCGACGACGCGTCTGTCCGCCTTCGTCATGTTCATCCTGATCGGCGCACGGGTCTTTGCGCTGACCTTCTATGGCGTGAACGGGCATGTCTGGGTCGAGCATCTGCTGACCTCGGTGCCCGGCGGCGAGTATGGGTTCCTGTTTGTGGTGAACGTGATCCTGTTCATCCTGGGCTGCTTCCTCGACTTCTTCGAGATCGCCTTCATCATCGTGCCGTTGCTGATCGCGCCTGCCGAAAGCCTTGGGATCGACCTGATCTGGCTGGGCGTCATCATCGCGATGAACCTGCAGACCTCGTTCCTGACGCCGCCCTTCGGCTTTGCCCTGTTCTACCTGCGCTCGGTCGCGGCCAAGACGGCGTATATCGACAAGGTCACCGGGATAAAGATGGAGCCGGTCAAGACCAACCAGATCTATGCAGGCGCCGTGAACTTCATCGCGATCCAGGTGGTGATGGTGATCGCGGTAATCGCCTTCCCGCAAATGGTGATGCACTACAAAGGCGCGCCGGTGGACACGTCGAACGTGCAGATCACGCTGCCGCAGATGCCCACCCTGCAGCAACCGGGCGGCGCCGCCGCACCCCAGCTAGGGGCACCGCAACTGGGGGCGCCCAGCTTTGGCGGCGCGGCGGCACCGGCCGCTCCGGGCGGCGCGCCTGCACTTGGAGCACCCAGCTTCGGCGCGCCGGAAGCAACGGCACCGGCTGCGCCCGGTGGCGCGCCAGCGCTCGGCGCACCCAGCTTCGGGGACTGAGGCGCGGGCCCAGAATGAAAAACGGCCCCGGAGCGATCTCCGGGGCCGTTTCCTTTTCGCATTCAGGTAGTGGGCGTCAGAGCTTTCCGGCCTGCTGCTGCACCATCATGAAGGTGTCGTAGTTGTACTCCGCGATCTGCGCCCAGAGATAGGCGTCGCGCTTGAACGCGCTCTGGCTGTCGTGGATCTTCTTGAACGGCGCGTTGGTCGCGCTGATCTCGGCATAGGTCGCCTGCGCCGCGTCGAAGGCAGCCGAGAGCACATCCTGCGGGAAGGGCCGCAGCTGCGTGCCGTTCGCCACCAGCGAGCGGATCGCCGTCGGGTTCTTCCAGTCGTAGGACGCCATCATGTTCGAGTTTGCCGCCTCGCAGGCCGAACGCACGATCGCCTGATAGACCGGCGGAAGCTCGTTCCACTTCTCGAGGTTGAACATGGTCGACAGGGTCGGCCCACCTTCCCACCAGCCGGGATAGTAGTAGTAGGGCGCGACCTTGTAGAAGCCGAGCTTCTCGTCGTCATAGGGGCCGACCCATTCGGCGGCGTCGATGGTGCCCTTTTCGAGCGCCGGATAGATGTCGCCACCCGGGATCTGCTGCGGCACGACGCCCAGCTTCTCGATGATCTTGCCGGCAAAGCCCCCGATCCGCATCTTCAGGCCCTGAAGGTCCGCGACCGAGTTGATCTCCTTGCGGTACCAGCCGCCCATCTGCACGCCGGTGTTGCCGCAGGGCAGATAGTAGAGGTTCTGCGTGGCGTAGAATTCGTTCAGCATCTCGATGCCGCCGCCGTAGTACAGCCAGGCGTTCATCTGGCGGTAGTTCAGACCGAAGGGAACCGTGGTCCCCAGGGCGTAGGTCGGGTCCTTGCCCCAGAAGTAATACGACGCGGTGTGCGTGGCCTCGACCGTCCCGGACGAAACGGCATCGGCAGATTCCAGACCCGGAACGAGTTCGCCCGCAGGGAAGACCTGAAGCGTGAAGTTGCCGTCGGTCGCTTCCGAGACATACTTGGACATCGTCTCGGCGGCGCCGTAGATCGTGTCGAGCGACTTGGGGAAGGACGAGGTGACGCGCCAGGTGATCTTGGGCATCTCCTGCGCAATCGCCGGAGCGGCCAGCGCTGATGCGGCGGCCGCGGCAACACCGCCCACCGAAGCCTTGGTCAGAAACGAACGACGATCCATGCATTACTCCCTTTTAGCTGGATTCACTGTGGCAAACCGGGGCTTGCTCCCCGCACCCCGGCAGATGCGACGAAACGGTTGCATGTCAACTCCGCCCTGTCCAGATGTTCGCGCAACCAGCGGGCAAAACTTTGGGCCCACTGGACAATCGGCACGTGGCACGGGAAGACAGAGGTAATCGCCGGAGCAAGGAGCGCGTCGCTTGGCCCCCGTCTACCGCCCCTTGGCCGCTGCCGCCTGGATGACCGGTTCGATCCTGTCGTTCTCGGCCATGGCGGTTGCCGGGCGCACCGTGTCACCGGTTCTCGACACGTTCGAGTTGATGACCTGGCGGTCGCTGATCGGGCTGGTGATCGTGGTGTCGGTCGCGGGTGCGATGGGGCTGCTCGGTGGCATCCGGACGGAACGGCTCGGCACGCATTTCATCCGCAACATCTTCCACTTCGCCGGACAGAACCTGTGGTTCCTGGCGCTGACGTTGATACCGCTTGCGCAGGTCTTCGCCCTGGAATTCACGTCGCCGCTCTGGGTGATCCTGCTCGCGCCGCTTTTCCTGGGCGAGCGGATCACGCGGATGCGCGCGCTGTCGGCTGCAATCGGCTTCGTCGGCATCCTGATCGTCGCCCGTCCCGACATCCGCAACATCGACCCCGGCGTGCTGGCCGCAGCAGCGTCGGCCATCGGGTTTGCCGGATCGGCGGTCATCACCAAACGCCTGACGCGGCATGAGGGGATCGTGTCGATCCTGTTCTGGCTGACGCTGATGCAGACGGTCTTCGGCATAATCACCTCGGGCATCGACGGCGACGTCGCGCTGCCCACGCCTGCCATTCTTCCTGCGGTATTCGTGCTTGGCGTGGCGGGCGTGCTTGCGCACCTCTGCCTGACCAAGGCGCTGACACTTGCACCCGCTACGGTTGTCGTCCCGATGGACTTCATCAGACTGCCCGCAATCGCGGTGGTTGGCATGTTCCTCTATCAGGAGCCCCTCGACATATATGTTTTTGTTGGCGCAATCGTGATTCTGGGGGCAAACTGGCTGAACATCCGCAGCGCGAACAGGATCGCTGCGGGAGTGTCGAGTGCGTAACGTCACAAAATGTTTACGTCGCGTTACGCGTTGACCGGTGCGCCAGCGCGTTTCTAAACGAAAAGACCAGAAAAATCCGCAGAACAGCGGTCATGAGGGAGGGGAACCCATGAAGAAACTGTCGACGGCGCTTGGCGCCGCAGGGGCGATTGCAGCATCAAGCGGCATGGCGGGCGCGGGTGCCATCGACCGCAGCATGCAGTCGATCGCGATGCTCTTCGAGACCGGCAACTACGTCGAGTTGACCTACGGCTATCTCTGGCCCGATGTGAAGGGCACCGAAGTGACCGTGCCCGGCAACCCCGTGTTCAACGGCTCGTCGTCGGACAACATGTACGGCAACTATTCGACCGGTTCGCTCTCGTTCAAGACGGCGATCAACGAGAACATCGATCTGGGCTTCATCATCGACAAGCCCTACGGCGCCGACACGCAGTATCCTCTGGGAACCGGCTATTTCGCGGCGGGCACGACGGCAAACCTGGACACCACTGCCTACACCGCCCTGCTGAAGTATCGCTTCCCCAGCAATGTAAGCCTGATCGGGGGCTTGCGCTATCAGACGCTGGCGGCCGATGCCTTCATCCCCTTCCTGACCCCGCGCCCCGGCGTGACGCCGCCCTATTCGGTTGTCGGCGACGAAAGCGGCGGTTGGGGATACGTGCTGGGCGTCGCCTGGGAGAAGCCCGAAATCGCGGCCCGCGTGTCGCTCACCTACAACTCGGCCATCAGCTATGACCTGCCGACGACCGAAAAATCCGTGCTGGGGACAACGGCGTCAACCACCGACACCGAGCTTCCGCAGTCGGTCAACATCGAGTTCCAGACCGGCGTTGCGCCTGACACGCTGCTTTTCGGCGGCATCCGTTGGGTCGACTGGACCGAGTTCGTCGTGGCCCCGCCGCAATACTCCAGGCTGACCGGTGGTCAGGACCTGATCTTCTACAATGGCGATGTCTATACCTACACGCTTGGCGTTGGATATCGGTTCAACGAGGCGTGGTCGGGCGCGGTGACCTACGTTCACGACGATCCGATCGGGGGCTATTCTCTGAACCTCGGCCCGGTCGACGGCTATGACAGCATCGCCCTGGCCGCCACATGGACGAATGGCGCGATCAAGGTCACGGGCGCGCTTCGTTACTTCGAACTGGGCGATACCCAGACCCAGGCCGGCGCATTGTCGCCAGCCGCGAACTTCGATGGCAACAGCGCCATCGGTGTCGGGTTGCGGGTGGGCTACACGTTCTGACACCATCGTCATGTTGCGCTTCACCCGCCGCCCGCAAGGCGGCGGGTTCTTCATGGCACGTCGAAGTGTCAGTTTCCGGGTCGCAGGTGCGCCACGCGGCAGCTAGACAGGCTGCATGACACCGCAAAAGACCATCAGCCCGCGCGCCTGGGCCGAATTGCTGCTTCTGGCCACGATCTGGGGCGGATCCTTCGTCGGCAACCGCATCGCGCTGAACGAGGTGCCGGTCCTGACCACCGTCGCGTTCCGCGTGCTTGGGGCGGCTTTGCTTCTGTGGGCCTATGTCGGGCTGCGGGGGCTGCGGGTTCCCAACACGCCGCGCATCTGGGGCGCGTTTCTCGTGATGGGGCTTCTGAACAATGCCCTGCCCTTCACCCTGATCACATGGGGGCAGTTGACGATCCCCTCGGGTCTCGCAGCGATTGTCAACGCCTCGACCGCCGTGTTCGGCGTGATCGTGGCCTCGCTTGCCTTCAGGGACGAAAAGCTGACCCCGCAGCGATTGATCGGGGCGATCCTTGGCGTCTCCGGGGTTGCCACGGCCATCGGCGCGCATACGCTGACCACCCTCGACCTTACTTCGCTTCCGCAACTCGCGCTCGTGGCCGCAGCGGTGTCCTATGCCTGCGCGGCCGTGTGGGCCCGCAAGATGCTGGGCGGGCTGGCACCGCAAGTCGCGGCGGCGGGGATGCTGACCGGCTCCAGCCTGATCATGCTACCTTGGGCCGCGCTGGTCGACGGAGTGCCGCAAATTTCCCATAGCGGCACAGGCTGGGCGGCGCTCGCCTACCTTGCCGTTGTCTCCACAGCGGGCGCCTATCTGCTCTACTACCGCGTCCTCGGCATGGCGGGCGCGGGCAACCTGAGCCTCGTCACGCTTCTGACTGCCCCCGTCGCGATCACGCTTGGCGCGCTCATGCTCGGCGAAGCACTCCCCTTGCGGGCGTTCGCGGGCTTCGCCCTGATCGCGGCGGGCCTTCTGGTCATCGATGGCCGCCTGTTGCGCCGCAAAATCCCTGCGTGAAATCCGTTTGCCCCGGTGCTAGGACACAGGCGACAGGGGGACCACGCGATGATCTACCAGACTGCGGCGGAATGGCGGGCGGCGCCGCGCAAGCGGGTGCTGCTGTTCGGCATGTCGGGCCTGGGCAAGACCCATCTCGCCAACATGCTGCGCGATCAGGCGCACTGGTTCCACTACTCGGTCGATTACCGCATCGGCACCCGCTACATGGGCGAATTCATCGCCGACAACTTCAAGCGCGAGGCGATGAAGGTGCCGCTGCTGCGCGAACTTCTGATGACGGATTCGCGTCTACATCGCCTCGAACATCACCTTCGACAACCTCGCGCCGCTGTCGACCTATCTCGGCAAGCCGGGCGATCCGGCGCGCGGGCGGCGTGCCCTTCGCCGAATACTGCAGCCGTCAGGACCAGCACCGCGAGGCCGAGATCGCGGCCCTGCTCGACACCGCCGCGCTTCATCGAGCGCGCCGATGACATCTACGGCTACACCGAACTTCGTCTGCGACAGCGGCGGCTCGATCTGCGAGGTGGTCGATGCCGCCGATCCGGCCGACCCGGTGATGACGGCGCTGTCGCAGAACCTGCTGCTGGTCTGGATCAAGGGGTCCGAGGCGCACCGGGCCGAACTTGATCCGCCGCTTCGACCGCGCGCCGAAGCCGATGTACTACCAGCCCGACTTCCTGCGCGCGGTCTGGGCCGAATACCTCGCGCAGCAGAGCCTGCCCGAAGAACCGTGTCGATCCCGACGCCTTCCTGCGCTTGACCTATGCCCGCGCTGCTGGACCACCGCCAGCCGCGCTATGCCGCGATGGCGCGCTGGGGCGTGACCGTCACGGCCGAAGAGGTGGCGGGCGTCACCGATGCGGCGGGCTTCGACCGACCTGATCGCGCGCGGCCCTTGAGCGCCGTGGCGAAGCGGCATAGATAACGCCGCCTTCGCAACCGGAGAGCCGACCGATGCCCATCACCCTGCCCGCCACCCTGCCCGCCTTGACGTTCTGCGGAACGAGGGCGTCATGGTCATGTCGCCCGAACGGCGCGGCGCGGCAGGACATCCGGCCGCTGCGGATCGGGCTGCTGAACCTGATGCCGAAGAAGATCCAGACCGAGAACCAGTTCGCCCGGCTGATCGGCGCGACGCCGCTGCAGATCGACCTGCAGCTGATCCGCATGTCCGAACACCAGACGAAGAACACCGCCGCCGAGCATATGGAGACCTTCTACCGCCCGTTTCAGGAGGTGAAGGCCGAAAAGTTCGACGGCCTGATCATCACCGGCGCCCCGATCGAGCATCTGCCCTTCGAAGAGGTCACCTACTGGGACGAGCTTTGCGAGGTGATGGACTGGACGCAGACCAACGTGCAGTCGACCTTCGGCGTCTGCTGGGGCGGGATGGCGATGATCAACCATTTCCACGGCGTCGCAGAAGCACATGCTGCCCGCACAAGGCCTTCGGCTGCTTCCGCCACCGAACCTGGCGCCGACCTCGCCCTATCTGCGCGGGTTCTCGGATGATTTCGTCATCCCGGTCAGCCGCTGGACCGAGATGCGCCAGGCCGAGATCGACGCCGACCCGGCCTGCAGACCCTGCTCGGGTCGGACGAGGTCGGCCCCTGTCTGGTCGAGGATGCGGGCCACCGCGCGCTCTACATCTTCAACCACTTCGAATACGACAGCGACACGCTGAAGCAGGAATACGACCGCGACGTGGCCAATGGCACGCCGATCAACGTGCCGCTGAACTACTATCCCGATGACGATCCCGCGAGGCCGCCCCTGAACCGCTGGAGAAGCCACGCCCATCTGCTATATGGCAACTGGATCAACGAGATCTATCAGTCCACGCCCTATGATATCGCGGAGATTGGCCACTAGCCTCATCCTCGCCGCCGTCGTCCTCGGCGGCTGCGCCGCTGCCGTGGACCGGCGCGCCTCGGCGCGCGAGGCGGCGGCCGAAGCGGCGTATCCCGCCGACAGGCCAGTTCGTCGACGGTGGACGGACTGAGCGGTTCATGCCGAGGTCTCGGGCCAGGGTCCCGACCTGGTCCTGATCCACGGCGCCAGCGGCAACCTGCGCGACTTCACCTTCGATCTGCGTGGACAGGCTGGACCGACCGCTACCGCGTGACGGTCTTCGACCGCCCCGGCCTGGGCTGGTCGCGACAGCGCGGGCGACGATGGCATCAGCCCGCTCGTGCAGGCCGACATCCTGCGGGCGGCGGCCGACCGGCTGGGCGTGAGCAACCCGATCGTCGTCGGCCACAGCTATGGCGGCGCGGTCGCGATGGCCTGGGCGCTGCGGGCGCCGGGCGAGACGGCGGCGCTGGTCATCCTCGGCGGCGCGACGATGCCCTGGCCGGGCGGGCTGGGCGGCTGGTACGGCCTGACCGGCATCGCGCCTGGGGCGCGCGACGGTCGTGCCGCTCGTCACCGCCTTCGCGCCCGATCTCGCGGGCCGAAGACGCCATCGCCGGGATCTTCGCCCCCGACCCGGTGCCGCCCGGATATGCGGATCATGTCGGGGCGGGCCTGACCCTGCGCCGCGAGACGCTGTCGATGCCAACGCGCGCCAGGTGAACGGCCTGCGGCCCGATGTGGTGCGCATGTGCCGCGAACTACCCGAGCCTCGACCCTGCCGGTCGAGATCGTCCACGGCACCGCCGACACGATCGTGCCCGCCGACATCCACTGCGATCCCGCTGTCGCAAGCTGCTGCCCGATGCCACGCTGACCCTGCTCCCGGGCGTCGGCCACATGCCGCACCATGCCGACCCGGCCGCAGCGGTCGCGGCCATCGACCGCGCCGCCGCCCGCGCCGGATTGCGCTGACCGGCCCCGATCGCCATACTGGCGCAGCAACTGACGGAGGAGAACCTGCATGGACCTGCCCTTCGACGGCGCGATCAGCCGCTACTTCCGCGAAGGCGCGCCCGAACGACGTGCGCAAGGCCATCGAGAAGGCCGGCAAGGACGACATCCTGACCGCAGACTTACCCCTACCGCGAAGAGATGAAGAGCAAGGACTACGACGACGCAGATGGAGGCGCTGCAGATCGCAGCTCGTGCGCGATGCAGGCCGACCTGCGAGGCAACCGGCAAGCGTCTGGTCGTGGTCTTCGAGGGGCGCGATGCCGCCGGCAAGGGCGGCACGATCGAGGCGCGTGCGCGAGAACATGAACCCCCGCGGCGCTACTGTCGTGGCGCTGTCCGAAGCCGATCCGACCGCGAGGCGCGGCAGTGGTATTTCCAGCGCTATGTCGACTGGCTTCCCGCCGCGGGCGAGATCGCGCTCTTCGACCGCAGCTGGTACAACCGCGGCGATGGTCGAGCATGTCTTCGGCTTCTGCACGCCCGAGCAGCGCGAGCATTTCTTCCGCCAGCTGCCCGACTTCGAGACAGATGATCGTCGATGAAGGCATCGTCCTGGTCAAGATCTGGCTGGAGGTCGGTCGGGCCGAACAGCTGAAGCGCTTCCTCGACCGCGAGCAGGACCCGCTGAAGCAGTGGAAGCTGTCAGCCAGATCGACATCGACGGGCTGGCGAAATGGGACGACTACTACCAAGGCCATCGACGAGACGATGGCGCGCAGCCATGCCGCCCGCACGCCCTGGACGGTGATCCGGTCCGACGACAAGAAGCGCGCGCGGATCGCGGCGATCCAGACGATCCTGCTCGCGGTGGACTTCAAGGGCGAAGGACGACGCTGCCATCGGCACGCTCGATCCGCGATCTGCGGCGGGCCGGACCTGGCCGAAGGACTGACGTGAAGCGCGGCTATCATCACGGCAACCTGCGCCAGGCGCTGGTCGAGGCGGCGCTTGACGCTGATCGAGGAGAAGGGGCCGCAGGGCTTCACCCTGTCCGAGGCGGCGAAGGCCGCCGATGTCACGCCCGCCGCCGTCTACCGGCATTTCGCGGGCCGCGACGACCTGATCGCCGAGGTGGCGCGGCAGGGCTACGACATCTTCGCGGCCCTGATGGAATATGCCTATGACGACGGCCAGCCCACCGCGCTTGCCGCGTTCGAGGCGACGGGCCGCGCCTATCTGGCCTTTGCCCGCAAGTATCCCGGCCACTACAAGGCGATGTTCGAAAGCGGCCTGCGGCCTGAACAGCAGCCCCGACCTCGCCATGGTGGCCGCCCGAGGCGCGTGGCGTGCTGGAAAAGGCCGCCGACCGCCCTGTCCGCCCATATCCCGCCCGAGAAGCGGCCCCCCGCCCGCGATGTTCTCGGCCCATATCTGGGCGATGAGCCATGGCGTGGTGGAACTGTTCACCCGCGGCACCGCCGGCGCCGCAGCCCCTTCCCGCCCGAAGACCTGCTGGAGGCGGGGATCGGCATCTACCTGCGCGGGCCTCGGCCTGCTGCCGCCCGACACGCTGAAGGCAGCAGGCCCGGACAAAGCGGCCCGTTCCATTTTCCGTTCTCAAGTATCCCCGCCGGAGGCACCCTGAGGACGCGCGCCCCGCGCGTCCGAGGCAAAAGGCGTGCGCGCGCGCCGGCGCGCGCTCCGCATGGTCTCAGCGGAACAGCACCAGCGCGTCCGGGCTCCAGGCGACGCGGCGTGCGCGTGCCGACGTCCAGCACCGGGCGGCCCGGCACGTTGCGCATCGACAGGCGCACTCGACGTCGGTGCCGTCCAGCTTGACGTCGTAATAGGTCATGTCGCCGTAGTAGACGACCTCGTCGACCATGCCATCGCGTCTCGCGGTCGGTTGCCGTCTGGCCATCGTAAAGGATCGTCAGCGTCTCGGGGCGGAAGCCCACGATCGCGCCCTGTCGCCGACGGTGCCGCGGGGCCTGCGTCGGTGTCCAGCGTCGACGCGGCCGAGGCCCGCGACCTCGACCTCGACGCCGCTTGCCGGCCTCCGACAGGATCGTCGCGGGCAGGAAGTTCATCGTGCCGATGAAATCCGCGACCTGCCGGGTCTTCGGGCGGCGATACAGCGTTTCGGGGTCGGCCAGCTGGGCGATCTCGCCTTCGAACATCACGGCGATCCGGTCGGACATGACCAGCGCCTCTTCCTGGTCATGGGTGACGAGGATGAAGGTGATGCCGACCTGCCGCTGCAGCTTGATCAGTTCGACCTGCATCTGCTCGCGCATCTTCTTGTCCAGCGCCGAGAGCGGCTCGTCCAGCAGCAGCACCTTCGGCTTCAGGATCAGCGCGCGCGCCAGCGCCACGCGCTGCCGCTGCCCGCCCGACAGCGCATGCGCCGCGCGCTTGCCGAAGCCTTTCAGGCCCACCATCTCCAGCGCCTCGCCCACGCGCCTTGGCCTTCTCGTCCTTCGACAGCGCGGGTCACGGCGCAGACCGAAGCCCACGTTCTCTTCCACCGTCAGGTGCGGGAAGATCGCGTAGCTCTGGAACACCATGTTGGTGGGCCGCTTGTTCGGCGGGACATCGCGCCATGTCCTTGCCGTCGATCATGCACCGCGCCCGAGGAGATCTCCTCGAACCCCGCGATGGTGCGCAGCAGCGTGGTCTTGCCGCAGCCCGATGGCCCGAGCAGCGAGAAGAACTCGCCCGCCCGGATCGTGGCGTTGATCCCGCGCAGCGCGTGATAGTCGCCATAGTATTTCTGGACGTCCCGGAACTCGATCATGGTGGGTTTCGTGGCGGTCACAGGAAGCCTCCGGTATCCTTGGCGCCGGACCGGGCAATGCCCCGGCGGCGGAAATACTCGGCGATGCGACAGAAGCATGATCGACAGGCAGACAAGGATCGTGCCGAGCGCCATGATGACGGGAACCGCCGCGGGAAAGCGGAACTGCGCAGAAGATGTAGACCGGCAGCGTCGGCCTGCGTTCCCGCAAGGAAGAAGGCGATGATGAATTCGTCCAGCGAGATGGTGAACGAGATCAGCAGCGACGAGATGATGCCCGGCATGACCAGCGGCAGGATGATCAGCCGGAAGGTCGAGAACGGCGTCTCGCCCAGGTCATAGGCCGCCTCTTCCAGCGACCGGTCGAGCGACTGGAACGCCGAGGTCAGGATCGCGATGCAGAACGGCGTGCAGATCAGCACATGCCCCAGGATCACCGTGAAGATCGACAGCGTTCACGCCGATGCCCCAGCAGCACCACCAGAAGCGACACCGCCACGATGATCTCGGGCAGCACGAGCGGCAGCATGATCAGCCCCATCATGCCGCCCTTGAAGGGGAAGTCGATACCGGGTCGAGGCGCGGGCGGCGAAGACGCCGAGTGTCGTCGACAGGATCGACACCGACACGGCGATGATCAGGCTGTTCTTGACCGCCTGATGCAGCGGCGGGTCGTCCGCCATCGCGGCGAACCAGTTCGGTCGTGAAGCCGCTCAGCGGAAAGGCGATGACCGTCGCGTCGTTGAACGCAAACAGCGGCAGCAGGATGATCGGCGCGTAAAGGAACAGCAGGTAGACGAGTGCATAGATTCTGAAACCGCCGCCCTTCATCATTTCGCCCCCCGCAAGTAGCGCCGGTTGAAGAAGAGGAAGATCAGGCTGACCGCCGTCACGATCGCCATGGCGACTGACTGCGATTGCCGAGCCGAGCGGATAGTTGTCGAGCTTCAGGTACTGCAGTCTGGATCAGGTTCGCGACCATGCGACCCTCCGGCCCGCCCGACGAGCTGCGGGCGTCACGTAGTCGCCGATGGTCGGGATGAACACGATCAGCACCGAGGCGATCACGCCGGGCATCGCCAGCGGCAGGGTCACGCGGATGAAGGTCATGAACCGGCTTTCGCCAAGGTCCTGACCGGCTTCGAGCAGGGAGCGGTCGATCTTTTCCAGCGCCACGAAGATCGGCAGGATGGCGAAGGGCGCATAGGCATGGGCCAGCGTGATCACCACCGCGCCGACGTTGTAGTTGATCCACTGCAACGGCTCGCTGATGATGCCCGTGCTCAGAAGCGCCGAGTTCACCACGCCGTTGTAGCCGAGGATCACCTTCCACAGGAACACGCGGATCAGGTAGCTGGTCCAGAACGGAATGGTGATCAGGAACAGCCACAGCGACTTTCTTCGACGGATCGACGTGGAACGACACGAAATAGGCGACGGGAAAGGCCAGGAGCACCGTCACCAGCGTTACCGTCATCGCCACGAACAGCGAGCGCAGCATCACCGTGCGGTAAAGCTCGTTCGTCCAGGCCTCGACATAGTTGGCCAGTGTGAAGGTGCGGATGATCTCGAGATAACCGTCGGTCAGGAAGCTGTAGAGAAGGATGGTTCCAAGCGGCGCCGCGAGAAGCAGGATCGCGTAAACCGCCGTGGGGCTGATCATGGCGAGGCCGCTCGCCGCTTCTGACCGGCTGAACCGGGCCAGACCCCCTCCAGAACTCATGATGCCCCCTGTCGGTTCTGTCTTTTCAAGGGTTGTGGCACAGCGAAGCGCATCTGAAAAGAGGCACGCTGCGACTTTTGATCAAATTCTTGGGCCGGACAGTCGTTGGGCGCCCGTCAGAGACGTAGCGCCCAAATGAAAGGCAGAACGAAAAATGCCTCGCAGTTGGTAACTGCCGGTGCAACGACGCCACGGCAAAGAAGCGTCGACCGAAGCGGGAAACGTCGCCCTACCGAACCACCGCCTCGACCATGATCGCGCGCTTCTTCAGTTCCGCGTAAAGCGCGGGAATGACGCGCGTATGGCTGACGGCGCGGGCAAGCGCATCGGACAACCGTCCTTCATCCGTCAGGGCCTCGGTCACGCGCCATACCATGCGACGGGCAACACCGTCGTCATAGACGATCTCGGTCGCGCCGGTGCGATTCTTGCGGATGCCAAGGAAAACACTGCCCCCATGAGGGGCATGAAAAGCCGATTGTCCCATTTTGGGTTCTCTTTGTTGTTTGCTCGATGGACGAAGAGTATGCGCGCACCTTCAGACGTCAAGCCAAGCCCTCAAAAACGCTTGTCAAATCTGCGTGCTGAGTCCTCGGCGCAACAGACCTAGACGCCGAGTTCCTGCGGAGGTGAGGCGAGCAGACGCGCAAGCGTCTCGAGTGCCGCCTCGAACCTTTGCCGGGGAACGAGGCCCGAAACGGCAAGGCGCACCGCATTCGGCGCCTTGCCATGCACAAGCGCGTAAAGGTCGGCAGGGCGCAACAGGATGCCTTCCGCCTCGGCACGGCTCAGGAAACTCGACGCGCGCCATCCCTTCGGCATGCGGATCCAGACAAAAGGCACACCGGGCTGCCACGACAGGTCATGCGCGCCCAGCATGTTGACCACCATGCGCAAGCGCGGCTCCAGCGCCGCGCGCACATCCCGCCGGATGCGTCGGGCCGCCCCGCTTGTCAGCACTTCTTGGCACAGGTCCGCCACCGGTCGCGACAGCGCAAAATAGCTCTGCTGCGCAATCTGGCGTCCCGCCTCGCCCTTGCCCGTCGGGCAGACGACGTAGCCGAAGCGCAGACCCGACGCGATGGATTTCGACAGGCTGCCTACATACCACGTCCGGTCGGGCGCCAGCGCGCGAAGCGTCGGCAGATCGCTTTCGTTGACCGCATAGCAGTCGTCCTCGAGGATCTGCAGCTTGTGCATCCGCGCCACGGCGACGATCTGCATGCGCCGCTCGGCGCTCATGCAGGCTGTGGTCGGGTTCTGCGCCTGCGGGGTCAGGCAGACGACCTGCACCGGGCGTTGACGGCAGAGCGCATCGAGGGCTGCCGGGCGCATCCCCTCGGCGTCCATTTCCACCGCGAGAGGCTCGGCGCGCATCAGCGCGGCGGCATGGCGCATCCCGGGATAGGCAAGTTCCTCGATCGCAATCGCAGGACGGTCGCCCGACAGACAGGCCTGCAGGACGAGCCCGATTGCGTTCTGCCCGCCGTTGACCAGCACCACGTCATCGGCGCCGAACGGGCCAAGCACGCGATCCTCGAGCCAGCCAACGACAGCCTGCCGCAAGGGCGCCTCGCCTTCCTGGCTGGGGTAGACCAGCCACTGCGGCCCCATCCGGTCGGCCATGCCGCGCAAGGTCTGCGCAAAGGCCGCCAGTTGCCCGACATCCGGCAGCTCCGGCGAGCGCAGATCGACGACGTCCGAGTTCGGCGCCTCTTGCGCAACATCGGCCAAACTCGCGGGCCGGTGAACGAATGTCCCGCGCCCCACCTCGCCGGACAGAAGGCCCTCCTGGGTGACGATCTGATAGGCGCGGGCGACGGTGCCGGGGGTCATTCCGAGGCGCCACGCCAGATCACGCACGGTCGGCAGGCGCACACCCTCCGCAAGCTCGCCCGCTGCGAACGGCATCGCGAATTGCGGCAGCGAGGGCAGAGTATTTTGGACCGTCATGTCTGGTCAGGTCAGGCAACCAAATTGTATCGGTCACAAGTTTGCCCTTTCGGAGTTTTCCAGCATTTTGTATCAAGACAATATCGCAACGAAGCGATTGTATCAACACAAATCCTGGAAGGTGTATCATGCGCTCCCTGTTCCACGTCCCCGCCGCCCTTGGCCTGCCCGGACGCCGTCCGCAGACGAGTGTCGGACGCGTCGTGTCGAACTGGCTCGCACGACGCCGGACCCGCCGCGATCTGGAGGTGCTCGATGCGCATCTCCTGCGCGATCTTGGCCTGACCGCGCAGGACGCGCGGGTCGAGGCCAGCAAGCCTTTCTGGCGCGACTGACGCGCCCGTCCCCCACCGATTCCCTGATCGGTAACCCCAACTCGGCCGGGAGCGATCCCGGCCTTTTTCGTTTCGCAGTTCCAGAAAACAAGAAAGCCCGCCAGAGGCGGGCTTTGCTGTCGATTTTTCGGATAAGCTCAGCGCTTCGAGAACTGGAAGCTCTTGCGGGCCTTGGCCTTGCCGTACTTCTTGCGTTCCACCACGCGGCTGTCGCGCGTCAGGAAGCCAGCGGCCTTCAGCGCGCCGCGCAGCGAGGGTTCATAAAGCTGGAGAGCCTTCGAGATGCCGTGCTTGACCGCGCCGGCCTGCCCCGAAAGACCGCCACCGGCGACCGTCGCGTGCACGTCGAACTGGCCTTCCACACCGGCCACAGTGAAGGGCTGGCGCAGGATCATCTGAAGCACGGGGCGGGCGAAGTATTCCGGCATGGTCTTGCCGTTCACCACGACCTTGCCCGAACCCGGCTTGATCCAGACGCGGGCGACCGCGTTCTTGCGCTTGCCGGTTGCATAGGCGCGGCCCAGGGCATCGCGCATCGGCTCGCGCGGTGCGGCCACGACAACGGTCGGCGCGGCATCGGACACGACCGATTTCAGATCGTCGAGGGATTTGATGTCAGCCATGCTCAGGCGCTCCGGGTGTTCTTCGGGTTCATCGACCGCAGGTCGAGAACGGTGGGCTGCTGCGCCTCGTGCGGGTGCTCGGCCCCGGCATAGACGCGAAGGTTGGTCATCTGCTGACGGCCCAGACGGTTGCGGGTGATCATCCGCTCGACGGCCTTCTCGACCACACGCTCGGGATGGGCGCCGTCGAGAACCTGGCCGGCGGTGCGGAACTTGATCCCGCCCGGATAGCCGGTGTGCCAGTAGTAGCGCTTGTCGGCGCGCTTGTTGCCGGTCATCTGGATCTTGTCGGCATTGATGACGATCACATTGTCGCCCATGTCCATGTGCGGCGTGAAGGTCGGCTTGTTCTTGCCGCGCAGGATGTTGGCGACGATCGTGGCAAGACGGCCCAGAACGATGCCTTCGGCGTCGATCAGGACCCACTTCTTGTCGATATCCGCCGGAGTTGCGGTAAAGGTTTTCATCGGTTTCTCTCGTGAACGAAGCGGGGGCAGCCCCCCGGAATCTCGGATGGCGTTGTATCTATCAGTGCCCAAACGCCGTCAAGTGCCGGTTGGCGTTATTTTCCATTATAAATCAATGCTTTGCAAATAAGGTAACATGATACCCCACAAATCGCGCTCGAATTCGGCCTATCTGAGGCGTGGCGGGCGGTCGGGATCGGTGCCCGGCGGGCGAAGCGCCTCGGGTGAATCGGGAAGCGGAATGTCGAAGCGAAGCGCCACACGCGCCAACGCCTCCAGCACGTCGTCCTCGGCGTCCAGGAACGTCACGTCCATCTCGCCCGCCTCGATGCCCGAAAAGGTCAACGCCTCGGCCGCCGCCCGGGCAAGCGCACCCTCCGCCTCGGGCAGTGCGCCGACCAAGGCCAGCATGTGGCCCTGCCGCCCGTCGTCATAGCGCACTCCGGCCAGGAAGGCGGCGACGGCCAGTCCCTGCGCCCGGGCAAGCGTCGCGTCCAGCGTTTCCAGCAGAAGTTCAGGCAAGCCCCCCGGCGGGTGAAACGATACGGGCCGCGCTTCGGCCACCTGCGGCGCATGGCCAAGCGTATGGGCAAGCCAGTCAACCGCCTCGGCCGGAATGACATAGGAAGACGGCGCCACCCCAAGGTTCAGCCCGATCCCCACGCCCTGCCCCGCAAGCTGCGCGGCGATCATCCGGCCCGGCAGCGCGGCATAGGGCGCGACGGTGCCCGCAAACTCGGCAAGCCTTTCCTCGCGGTCGAAGACCATGACCATCGGGCCATCTTCCAGATCGAAGATTTCGGGCGTGACGGTATCACCGTCGGCCTCGCCCTCCAGCAGCAGGAACAACTCGCCATCGGCGACGCGCTGATAGAAGCGCAGCCTGCGCGCATCGTCCTCCGGCGCGGCCTCCATCGCCTGGAAGGCCTGATCGAGACTGGTCATAGGGCCCCCACCCTGCATTGACCCCGGCCAGCAGCCGGAACCGAGCACAACCTACATGAGCCAGCAGTAGGACTAAAGACCAATCGCCCGCAAGACGCGGTCGGCGGCAACCTCGGGTGCGGCGGCGAAAAGGGTCGTCTTGCCCACGCTTCCGACACCGTTCAGCACAACGATCCTGCTCATCTGTCGATCTCCTGTCTGACGGCCCGGCGCAGTTCCGGCAAAAGCTCGTCAGCGAACCAGGGATTGCGCTTCAGCCAGCCCGTGTTGCGCCAGGACGGGTGCGGCAGGGGGAAAACACGCGGGGCATGGCTGCGCCAGCGATGCGACCGTCTCGGTCACCCCGCCCTTTGCCCCCAGATGCCACCTCTGCGCGGCGCCGCCCACCAGAAGGATCAAGCGCAGGTCGGGCAGCGCCGCCATCACCCGCTTGTGCCATGTCGCGGCGCAGACGGGCGGCGGCGGCAGGTCGGCCCCCTTGGCATCATAGCCCGGGAAGCAGAAGGCCATCGGCACGACCGCCACCCGGTCCCGGTCATAGAACTCGGCCTCGCTCATCCCCGTCCAGTCGCGGAGGCGCTGCCCGCTTGGGTCGCGGAACGGCTCGCCCACGGCATGAACGCGCGCACCGGGGGCCTGTCCGGCGATCAATATCCGCGCAGAGGGACGGAACCAGACCACCGGGCGGGGCCGATGCGCGGTCGCCGTCGCGGCAAACCGATCCGCGCAGAGGGTGCAGGCGCGGATTTCGTCGATCAGGCTTCCCGCGTCGTCCATTGTTCTTCCCGCAGCCGCCCGATGCTCAACTGTTGTCACGAGGCATCTGTTTCGGACATAATGCCGCCCACAAGCCAGGATAAGGCGTAAATCAAGAATGATCCCGCAATCGGGACAAGAGGCATCGGGAGGGGGCTGGCGCGAGGGCGGCACCCTGTCTCGAACAAGGCATCGGGATGATCGAGTTCGACAGTGTCAGCAAGTCCTTCTGGACCGGCAAGCAGCGCAAGGTCATCCTCGACCGCGCGTCGTTCCGGGTCGAGATCGGCAATTCGCTTGGCATCCTTGCGCCGAACGGCGCGGGCAAGACGACGATCATCAACATGATGGCGGGCCTCGAGAAGCCGGACGAAGGCCGCGTCACGCGCACCTCGCGCATTTCGTTTCCCCTGGGGTTCATGGGCGGCGTGGTCAGCAAGCATACCGGGACCGAGAACGCGCGCTACATCGCGCGCCTCTACGGCCTCGATCCGGACTATGTCGAAAGCTTCTGCCGCTGGCTGTGCGGGATCGAGGAGTATTTCGACATGCCGGTCGGCACCTATTCGCAGGGCATGCGGGCACGGTTTTCGTTTTCGCTGATGCTGGCGCTGGAATTCGACATCTATCTGATCGACGAGGGGATGCCGGCGACCACGGATGTCGCGTTCAACCGTCGGGCGGGCAACATCCTGCGCGACAGGTTGAAGAATGCGACGGTCGTGGTCGTCTCGCACCAGGCCGATACGCTGGAGAAGTTCTGCCGCCAGGCGGGCGTCCTGCGGAACGGCCAGCTTTACATGTTCGACACCCTGGAAGAAGCGAAGCGTCTTTATGACTACCAAGCCTAAGGCCATCCGGTTCCGCATTCGCCGCCACGAGCTTCCCGTGGTTCCGGTCGACGCGCCACCCGCCGTGGAGGACGGGTTCGGGCCGGGTCGGTTTCCGACGGCGGTCGGCGCCTCGTTCGATGCCGAGATCGACAAGATCCGGCGCGAGGGGCTGACAGGGCGCCAGCTTCGCCTTGCCCGGCGCATCGCGCAACGCCACGATTTGCCCGCAACATCGGATTTCGATGCCGTCCGTCTGTTGCGCAAGGCCGGGATCGACCCGTTCCAGCGTGCCTCGATGCTGGAACTCGTCAGGTCGGAAGACGACATCCCGCTGACCGAGGGCCGCGCGCTTGCGGTCGCACCCGAGACCGAGCGCCTGCCGCAGACGGTCAAGCCAGCCGCCCTGCCCTCGCCCGAGCGCCGTGCCGAGCAATCCCATGCGGCGGACATCCTGCGCATCCAGCGCGACATCGTGCGCCGCCGCCGCCGCAAGGCGATCGCCCTGGCAGCCCGCCTGTCGGTGTTCGTGACCCTTCCGACCCTGCTTGCCGCCTGGTACTTCTTCTTTGTCGCAACCCCGCTCTTCGCAACACGGTCGGAAATGGTCATCCAGCAGGCCGACGGCGCTGTCACGGCTGGCGGACCGCCCGGCTTGGGGTCGATGTTCGGCGGCGCTCTGGAAGCCAACAAGGATTCAATCGCTGTTCAGGGCTACCTGCAATCTCGCGATGCCATGATGCGGCTCGATGCCGACCACGGCTTCCGCGCGCATTTCTCGGACCCGGCGATCGACCCGATCCAGCGGCTTTCGCCGGACGCCTCCAACGAAGAGGTCTACAAGCTTTACCAGCGTGTCGTCCGCATCTCGTACGATCCGACCGAAGGCATCATCAAGATGGAGGTTCTGGCGACCGATCCGGAAACTTCGGTGATCTTCAGCACTGCCCTGATTGGGTATGCCGAAGAACAGATCGACCATCTGACCCAACGCAAGCGCGAAGACCAGATGCGCGATGCCCGGGCGAGTTACGAGGACAGCGAGACGAAGATGGCGCTGGCGCAGCGCAAGGTCGTGGATCTTCAACAGCGCTATCAGGTGATGTCGTCCGAGGCGGAACTGACCCTAGTGACCCAGCAGATCGGCGCACTCGAGACGCAGTTGACGCAGGAACGGCTGTCACTGGAACAGATGCGATCAAACGAGACGCCGAACCAGGCACGCATGGAACCCGTGGAACGCCGCATCGCCACCTTGGAGTCAGAAATCGCCACGTTGCGGGCACGCTTGACCCAGAACAGCGCGGACGGCCTGTCACTGGCCGAGGTGCAGAGCGAACTTCTCATGGCGCAGGCCGATGTGCAGACCCGCCAGATGATGCTGGCCACCACGCTGCAACAACTCGAAACCGCACGGATCGAGGCGAACCGTCAGGTCCGCTACCTGTCGCTTTCCGTAACGCCAGTCGCACCCGACGAGGCGGCCTATCCCAAGGCCTTCGAGAATACGCTGGTGACCCTGATGATCTTTGCGGGCATATACCTGATGATCTCGATGACCGCCGCGATCCTGCGGGAACAGGTCACGGCCTGAGGGACAAAGCGTGGCGACGATGAAGGACGTGCAGATCGGCGGGCTGACCGTCGGCAACGACAGACCGCTTCTGGTGATCGCGGGGCCATGCCAGCTGGAAAGCCTCGACCATGCCCAGATGATCGCGGGCACGATGGCCGAGGCCTGTGCGGCGGCTGGCGCGCAATTCGTGTTCAAGGCGAGCTACGACAAGGCCAATCGCACCTCGCTCAAGGGGCGCCGGGGGTTGGGCATCGAGGCGGGCCTTGCCGTGCTGGAGGCTGTCGGCGCCATGGGGATGCCCGTGCTGACCGACATCCACGATGCCGAGCAGGCCCGGCTTGCGGCGCAGGTGGTCGACGTGATCCAGATCCCGGCCTTCCTTTGCCGCCAGACCGACCTGCTGATCGCGGCGGGCGAGACCGGGGCGGTCGTCAACATCAAGAAGGGTCAGTTCCTTGCGCCCTGGGACATGGCAAACGTCGCCGACAAGGTCGCCTCGACCGGCAACACGCGCATCCTGCTGACCGAACGCGGCGTCTCCTTCGGCTACAATACCCTTGTAGCCGACATGCGGGCGCTGCCGACGATGGCCAGGACGGGCTATCCGGTCATCATGGACGCCACACACTCGGTCCAGCAACCCGGGGGTCAGGGCTCATCCTCGGGCGGCCAGCGCGAATTCGCGCCGGTCATGGCCCGCGCCGCCGTCAGCCTCGGCATCGCGGGCGTCTTCATCGAGACCCATGAGGCCCCCGACACGGCTCCGTCCGACGGCCCGAACATGATCCCGCTGGCGCAGATGCCCGCGCTGATCGACAGCCTGATGGCGTTCGACCGCCTCGCCAAGGCCAACCCCATCCGGGTCTGACCGCTCAGGGCTGGAGCGGATGCTCCAGCTCGATCTCGGCCTGCGCACGCCCCTCGAAGGCAGCCTCGAAGGCAACAAGGCGTTTGCGGATCGACAGCAGTTCGATGATCGTCGTCCAGGAGTTCACGAGATACTGGAACGACGACGACACCTGTCCGAAGGCCGTCAGGATCTGTTGCAGAATGCCGAAGGTGATTGCCCCCGCTGCAATGGTCGGCACCAGGATCAGGTAGGCGAATATGTTGTCCGCCTGGATGTACATGCTGCGAAACACGTTGAAATAGGCGTAGTGGAAGTAGAGCCGGAAGTAGTTTGTCCGCACCTGCCGGAACAACTCGCGCACCGTCATCGGATCGGCCCGTGCGCCGTCATCCTCGCCATAGACGAGTTCCTTCCGATAGGCGGCCTCGACCCGCTGGTTGCGGAAGTTCAGGCCCGGCAGCTTGATCCCCGCGATTGCCAGCAAGAGCGTCCCGAAGGCCGACCAGAAGATCGACGCCCACAAAAGCGGCTGCGCGATCTGCCCCACCACCGGAAGTTCCGAGACATGCACCGACAGCGCCGCCAGCACCGGAAGGAAGGCGAACAGCGTCATGATCGCATCGACGATCGAGACGCCCAGATCCTCCATGATCGAGGCGAAGCGCATCGTGTCTTCCTGCACACGCTGCGCCGCGCCTTCGATCCCGCGCACCTCGTCCCAACGGCTCATGTAGTAGTCGTTCATCGCCTGCCGCCAGCGGAAGATATAGTGGCTGACGAAGAACCGCGTCACCACGAACAGCCCGATCCAGACAAAGGCGATCTGCGCGAAGATCAGCATCAGGCTGTAGAGCTGCGCCGCCGACACCTCGCCCCCGCCCGAAAGCGCTTTCTGCACATCGTCGAAGAACGGCCCGCGCCAGTTGTTGATGGCGACCGAGACCTGCACGCTGAAATAGGTCGAGAACAGGATGAACGCCGTGCCGAGGATCGACCACCACTGGTAGGGATGCGGCGACAGCGTGAACCACGCGACGGTGAATACCGCGAGGAATGCCGCGCAATAGAGGTAGAACCACAGGAATTGCGGCGTCGTGAAATGCCCAAGGCCGAGCACCGGGGCCGCCTCGGGATCAGCCGGCGCGAAGCCGAACCAGGCACCGATCTCCTCGCCTGCCCCGTACCAGATCGTCACTGCCAGGGCGACCCAAGCGAGCGCCGACAAAAGGAACAGCTTCGGCCGGGGAAAGAACGACTGGAACACGGGCGGCGACCCCTCACGGTTGCGGTTGCGCGACCTTTATCCAAACCAAGCGGCGACGCCACAGCAGATTTTCGTGATGGCCAGGTGATGCTCGGCCGGGCAAACGGGCGGGTGCCGTCCCCAAGGTGCGAACACAGACACCTCCCTTCTGCGCGATAGCGGCCGGTACGCCGATCACATTCCCCGAACCCAGGCCCCGAACCCAGGGGTTGGGCAGACGGCATGATGCGACGGCAAGACAACCGCGTTCCGTGGTTCTTCCCAGGCAAGAAGCCGTCAGCAAAGATCGTCCGGCCGCGCCTACCCTAGTTCCATTGTTGCAATCGCCTGTGCGCCCGGCCCCGCCAACCGGGCCATCCCACGAACCATGCGGGCAGTGGTGAAGCCATTGACCATCCCTTCTGCCACCATCGCCCGCGTCAGCGCGACATTGCCCTCGGGCACGTCGACCGCCAGCATCGTCTCGCCCCCCAGATGTAGCGCCGCCCGGATCAGCCGGATCGCTGCTGCCGCATCAGGGGCAATCACCGGCCCAATCTTGCAGCCCTCGCGGCAGCGCCGCACCGTGGCCAGTCCCGTGCCATCTTCCAGTACAAGTGTTCGGCGCGTGTCGCTCGGGGCAAACCACGCGTTTTGGAAGGCTGCACGGTCATGCCCCACCGCGGCCCGGTCCAAGGCCGCCAGCACCGGCGCATCCGACATGCGAGCCTCGCGGACAAGGCTATCGGCGGCAGCGCGCATCCGGCCTTGCCACCGGCAGGTTGCGCCGGTCCGCGTGAACCCCGACTTCGCATAGTTGCCCTGCTGCGCTGCCACCCCGTCCAGCCCCACGGCCCGCGCCCCGGCATGGGCCGAGCGCGTGGTTCCAGAGCGCAAGACCGATCCCTTGGCCCCGCCACTCGGGCCTGCAAAGGTAAAGTCCCAGGAAGGCGTTCCTGTCATCATGGTTCACGACCGAAATCGCCGCAACTGGCGCGCCGGCCCGCTCGGCCACGAAGAAACCTTCGGGATCGCTCGCGTGGAACGCTGCCGCATCGTCGAGACCCGGGTTCCACCCCTCATCCGCAGCCCAGTCGAGCATCAGGTTTACGTCTGCCAGCGTCGCCGTCCGCATCCGCCGCCTCCCATTCCCTTCACGGACAAAGCTATGTCGTCCTGACCTCGGCGCTCAAGAGTACACGGCGCTTCTGATCGAAAAGAAAGGCCGTTGCGCAGAACTGCCTTGGACCAGGACAATGCCTCGGGATCGCCTCGTGCATCGAGGGCGTGACGGCTGACGACCGATGTCTCCATCAGGCGCTCACGCCACCTGCCCCGCCGCCCAGCCCGAGGACCAGGCCCACTGGAAGTTGTAGCCGCCAAGCCAGCCGGTCACATCCACCACCTCGCCCACGAAATAGAGCCCCGGCGCGCCCTTTGCCTCCATCGTGCGCGCGTCGAGATCGTCGGTCTCGACACCGCCAAGCGTCACCTCGGCTGTCCGGTAGCCTTCCGTCCCCACCGGCCGCAGGTGCCAGCCGTGCACCAGCGCCGCCGCCCGCGCGATCGCCGCGTTCGACTGGTCGGCCATCACGCCGGTCAAGCCCGCCTCGGCCTCGACAAACCGCGCGAGCCGCTCCGGCAGAATCCGTGCCAGCGCCGTTCGCGGGGCGATGCGGCCTTCGGACGAGCGTGCCGCGCGCAAAGTGGCTTCTGCATCCGCCGTCCGCGCGAGGTCGATCGTGATCTCCTCGCCCTCACGCCAGTAGCTTGAGGCCTGCAGCACCGCCGGGCCGGACAAGCCCCGATGGGTGAAAAGCAGGGCCTCGTCGAAGGCCGCCCGACCGGCCGCCACGGCGCCCTCCACCGCCACACCCGCCAGCGGCTTCAACCGCTCCAGCTCCTGCTCGGCGAAGGTCAGCGGCACGAGGGCGGGCCGCGTCTCGGTCACCCGCAGCCCGAACTGCTCGGCCACCCGGTAGCCATAGCCCGTCGCCCCCATCTTCGGGATCGACTTGCCGCCGGTCGCCACCACGACCGACGCAGCACGCACCGGGCCGCGCGCTGTCCCCACCTCGTATCCTTCGGCGAGACGCCGCACGTCGCCCAGGGCGCAGCCAGTCCAGACCGTCACCCCTGCCGCCGCCATGTCGCGCGCAAGCATCGCGATAATCTCGGTGGCAGAGCCATCGCAAAACAACTGCCCCAGCGTCTTTTCGTGCCACGCAATGCCCGCCGCATCGACCCGCGCGATGAAATCCCACTGCGTGAACCGTTTCAGCGCCGACAGCGCGAAACGCGGGTTGCGCGACAGGAATCGGTCCGGCGCGATGCCGAGATTGGTGAAGTTGCACCGCCCTCCACCCGAGATGCGGATCTTCTCGCCCACGGCCCTCGCGTGGTCCACCAGCAGCACCCGCCTGCCGCGCCGCCCGGCCTCGATCGCGCACATCATGCCCGCGGCGCCGCCACCCAGAACGATCACATCCACCTGTTCCATGACCGTGGTGGTAGCCCGGCGGCAGGACCGCAGCAATGCCAAGAACCCGCGTTTTGCCTCTTGCAGCCCCGTGGGGGCTTCGCTAAACCACGCCCGAGTTGGGGCGTCGCCAAGTGGTAAGGCATCGGTTTTTGGTACCGACATACCTAGGTTCAAATCCTAGCGCCCCAGCCAACTCAAATTACCATGTAAAATCAAAGGCTTACATAGCGGCGCTCGACGCTGTGTGTAGCAGTCTTGTGGGAGCTACACAGTGCCTGTTTGCCTCGTCCTGGCGTGGCGCGAGCGATGCCACGAGAAGCCTACTTTACATCATGAGAACATTTAGCGAACATTGGTGATCTCGAATCTCGCAGATGGAGGGCGAAGCATGAAGCGCGACGATGAGTATATTCGCGAGTTCCTGCTTCAGATCGAAGCCTCGTCCAAGGAACGGATCCTGCTTCCGGAATACCATCCCATGCCACCAGGCTACGCACGGAAGGTGTATCACGCACACCTACTATGCGACGCCGGGCTGCTTCGCGAGGTCGCGCCAGGCGAGTTCCGCATGACCAGCCAGGGACACGACTTCCTGGCTGTGGTGCGGGATGAAGATATGTGGGCGGAAGCGAAAGGCTTGGCGGAGCTGCTAGGGGGCGTGCCGCTTCCTATGTTGCGTGATCTTGCACTAGATGCTTATCATCGGAGCGTGATGACGATGGCACAGCAATAGCAATCAGTCTGCAACGGGATTAGATCTCATGATTGGCTTGGGCCTTGAATTCAGCAGGCAAGGGAGAGGCCAGCAGGTGGCGCAGAAACCGAACATTGTTAAATTGATTGATGGCGAGTTCTTTCGTTCGCTGTGTCTGAAATTTGGTTCTGAGCTACAGTATGACATCTGGGGTAATCTTAATTGGAATGAAATCTCAGATAAGCATCGAACTTTCATCTATGACAGCTTGCCATCCCAAAAGCCAAACCAGGATGAGCAAACTTTCAAGCAGGAGTTCGATGCCGCAGTCATGGAATTGGATAGATTAGGCCAACTTCCTAATATTTTTGTAAAGGACGGATTAACTCGTTTCCGAAGCAAGGAAAAGCGTCGTGAGCAGAAGGGTGTTGATGTCTTGCTCGCTATAGACGCGGTCCTCTTAGCGATACGCGGTATAGCTGATGAGCTGCATATCTATACAAACGACTTGGACTTCTTTCCTGTTTTTGAAGCGTTGCAGAGCACAAGCTGTCGAGGACGGCTATTTTTTAAGACAGGTTCACCACCCATTTCTCTGATCAACTATGCAGACTCTGCTGAGCCAATTAAAGTCACATGGCTTCTTAGGGCTTGCGGGCGAGATTGGGGGCACACGAATTCAATATTTCCACGTCCGAGTGAAACTCCCTCTGGTTGTTCTCCATTTTTTCAATCACAAACCGTTGCTGGACGCGACTTCAGTATTCGCGCACCCCAGAAGGGTATTGTTGAAGTAAGCGCTTTCTTTAATGAGAAGTTTCATGTTTGGCAAACAGACAAGGCTTTGCTGGCGTTCGCGCTGGCTGAAAAATTCTGCGCTGATCCACCTCATAGTTTGTTAATGCTGATCAGAGATGAACTTGCCAAGTAGATGTTCATCCAGCATCGAAGTTCGCCGATCGCTCGCCGGACCTCTCACTTATTCATTAGTGGAATGGCATGTCGCTGAATGACATTCGGCTAGCAGAATTGGCTTCTTTCGACTTACTGCGTCGGTAGGCATTTCTCGCCGAAAAAGACAAGGATCACGTCGTCAGCAAGCGAGAAGATTCCGTGCACGACCTCCCTCTCTGACCATTGTCGAGCAAGAACGACGGGCGCCTTCAGTTATCTTGGGCGGGCCGAACGCTCTCGGGCCAGATGTTTGCTTCGCACAGATCCAGCACCGCACGTTCAAGCAGATTTACTGGCTCGAAGCTCTCGATGACCTCAGCGACAAGTTCTTCATATTCATCTTGCGGAAGGTAAATTGCAGGCTCGGTCATGTCGTTCTCCTGGTGCGATCCTATGAGATTCTTGCATAGCGGAATCCCTCGCTCAAGAAGAAAATTCATGTAACATGTTGATTTAGATTAATTAAGTTCTGACTTACTTCGCTCCAACGCAGGATCCGTAGTATTGGGAAGCGGCGATCTGGCCGCCGATCACTGAGTTTCGGCTGTGAACAGCACCGGATCCAGCGATCGTGGTGGTCTGCACTGTGCCGGTGGGGGTGACCTCAACGAAGGTGATCTTTTCATCGCCGCGAAGGGGCGTGACGTTCGCGACGCCGTTGTTCCCGATCAAGACCGCCGTCTCGGTAACCGTGTCGTATGCGAATTTGAGAATGAACGGCTCGTCGAGCGTCATCCGGCCCTCTTCGTTCGACGCAGCGAGGAACGTGCACTCGAGGTTGATCGCCTCTGCTAGGCTCAGCGACGGCGTGGTGAGCACGACGGTGACCGTGGTGAGCACGAGGATCTGAGAACGCCGCACCAGGCGCGTGATCGTCAAGGTCCATCGCTGCAACACCGTCATCGTGACATGATCTCCCACAGCTCGACGAAGGGTAGCTTCGTTTCGCTGGCTCCGTAAAGCGTGCTGACGAAGATCCTGGAGCGTTCGTGGCGACCAGTCGCGAATGCTGCCGCGCCAGAGGCCTCAACGCGGTCCGTGGAGACTCAACTGCGGTCTGGGTGCGGCGAGGGAAGCCCTCAAGCGAAGCGGGCTTGTAGCGTGCCTCTGAGAGTCCCTGCGCCGATGTAACTACTTTCCGGCCCGCCTTCGGTGACCCGGCAGCCTTCTCCTGGCCGTGGAATTTCTTCACCAGCTTCTTGAGCGTCGGGGACACAAAGGAGAGGCGATTGCCCGGCACGGCGCGCCGCGCGTTCTTCAAGCAGTAGCCAGCCCAGCCACCCGCGTCGAACAGATGATCGAACTTGACCTGCGTGCTGGCCGCCCTGCCCTGTTTCTTGCCACCAGCTTGAGCGAACGCTGCCTTGACCAAAACCGGATCAGCATCGCCCACCAGGAAGACGCCATGAAGATGTAGACGCCCCTGGGCCGTCTGCTCGGTCTGGAACGAGAACGGAAGCCCAGCCAAGCCAGCGGCCCGCAGTGCACTGCTGAGCCGCTTCGCCAGGTACGCCACCGGGTCAGACGCCCTAGATGCTGAGCGCTCGACGTCATCCCGGAGGTTCAGGCTGAAGGCCAAGCCGCCCCCTGCCCCAGCTGTCTGCGTCGACAGACCGAAGACCTGGGCCGGTGTTAGGTCGCGCCAGCGGGTCGGAAGCAGTGGCGGGACGGGTGCTGGTGCGGTGAGGCGAGCGTGTGCAGCGTCTCTGGCGGTCACGGCACGGTCGAGTGCCCAGGGACGGCGCATGTAGCGCTGGAAGGCAGAAAGGACGACGTCATGCAGGCTGGCAGACGTGGGCATGGCTGAGCGAGGGGTAGATGTGGGCCGGGGCGTAGGGGTAGGCAGAGACAGGGGTGGCGTGGGGTGTAGGTGAGAGGGGGATGAAAGGGGTAGTAGGACAGTCTCCTTTACTAGACAACTTTCGTCGCTACCTAGGTCGCACCCCTTCTGGAATTGGGGATTTTCGTTGTTCTCACGACCGCCGCGCGTCCCGGATTTGTCAAACGTGTTCTCGCCCTCAGCGGCGGGCTGAGCCAGCTCTTCAAGCTCGTTCCCGATGAGGTCGAGCTCGGCCACCAGCGCAGCCTCCCAGCCCGTCAGCGCCTCCTGGGGCTCACGGGCGAGTAGATCCGAAAGATCGGCGGCGAACGCGCTGAAGTATTGCGCGTCGCCCCCGTCGATGAGATCATTCGGCACTTTCGTTTCACCCATTACCTTGGCCCGGCGTTAGCGGCCGGGCTTTTTCACGCCCTCAGTGTGCGCACTTTCAATATAGCAAGATCTTCTGGGACAGACGGCGAAATCTTTCTCATAATTCGAACCTCGCTTTTGAAGCGTTGATGCTTGTGCTGACCTGCGGTCGAGATCCACGAAGGAAATCGACCGCAAGTTGTCGGATTTCCACGTCAGGCCCGGACAATGCGGGTCGCAACGCTTCGTGTCCTGTTGAAGCATCGGCACGGCATGCTTCTAACAAATGCCGGGCGGCTCTGGCTCCTACACCCGCTTGTGGAAGAGGCTTACCATCGGTGCCTTGCTTTCTTGTGACCTCAAGTCGTGCCATGCGCATCCCAACGATCCCCAAGATCTCGTCGCTATAAATCAGTCATGAAGCGCGTCTTACGCGTGAGTGATCGAGGATGAAGACGATGGCGAAGAAGCCCTACGAAAACACCCGGCTGGCAAAATATCTCGGCCAGCGTGTGTTGGAACTGAAGCCGAAGAAAACGCAGTCGGACATTGCGTCCGAGGCCGGATTTGTAAGCGCCAACATGGTAACGATGCTGAAACAGGGAGCCAACAAAGTGCCACTTGACCGTGTCCCCGCCTTGGCCAAAGCGCTCGAGTGTGATCCCGCATGGCTCTTGAGGCTTGCGCTTGAACAGGCCGAGGGAGGTACGGCCGCAGCCGCGATCTTCGAGATCGTCGGTCAGCCGATCACCCGCAACGAGCACGGCTGGATCGCTGAAATCCGCGACGCCAGCGACGATACGGACCCCCGGATGACTTCACGCGGGCGGGCTGCCATTCGGGGGCTGTTCGGCAAATGAGCGGCAATGACAGACGCGTTGTCGAGGGCTTCAAGCTCCCATCAATCCTGCCCGCTACGGAGAACGAACGTGCTTGGATCGAAATGCTGAGATGCATCGTCGGCGATGCCGACCCTCCGCCGACGCTAGAGGCTGTGCAGGCCCTGCGACTGGCCCTGAAGACTTAAGCATCATCCACCAGGTCGGAGGCGCTTGACCGGTTCGCCTACGATTCAGACCTGGCTCCCCCTCGCCTAACGCCTCCAGCAAGCCCTGATCGGTTCGGACGGAGCTTTACCTGAGCGCTGAACCAGATCCAGACCTGAGCATTCGGCCGCTAGAGACCCACGGCACGCCAGCGCGGTGCCTTGCGAAACGGCAAATTCCGGAACTCTTCGGGGCTGGCGAATGGACAGGGAGGAACATGGTCCCAATCCACTGGTTGCGACCAACACTTTGGACCGGCATTTCGAGGGGGCTGCGCCAGACAAGGTCTGGGTGACGGAAATCAACTACATCAAAACCCATGAAGGATGGCTGTATCTATCGGTCGTCATCGATCTGTTCTCGCGGCGTGTGGTCGGATGGTCCGCCCAGCCTCGCACGACGACCGATTTGGCGCTGCAGGTCTTGCTTGCGGCCGTCTGGCGGCGCAAACCCAAGGCCAAGGTGATGATCCACTCCGACCAAGGGTGACTGGGAAACTAGGGGCACCTCAGGCAGCTGTTATCGAGGAACGGCCAGCGTTGGTTTATCGAACCCTTGCAACGCGAGACGTCGTTCTCCGCGCGGTGTGGAATGCTGGTCTCGTCTTTACGGACAGTTATATTGACTTGATGCTTGGCCAGTACGATCTGGTCGCTTGATTGCGTGCAGCTTGATCCTCAGCAGAAGCCGGAAGCCAGGAACGGAACCGTGACGGCTGTCGCTGAAGTGTCTTGTCGCAAGGCTCTGAACGGCGCGCAGCATCAAATCGGTGCGTCCCGATGCTCACAGGCTGCCCGCCAGACGCTCGCCCACACCGAGCAAGACCTCAAGCACTGCGAGTTTATAACTGTTGACGGGCGGTGGAGATCGTCAGCTAATAGTTAACGGGAGGTTGACGCAGGTTGACGTCGACACCTTGGTGACAACCTCGAGTAAACTTTTTTTGTCCGTTCTGAACTCTGGACCGCCTCAACAACCCCATAGAAATAAGGGGACAAGAGTGCGATGTTTACAGAATTCTGACGAACAAAGAAAACACAGCTAGAAATCGCTTTCTGAGGGTTTTGCTATCACTGCGACGTGGATAGCATCTCGAAGTTATTGGAGGCGCGTTTGATGCCGAATGTTCATGAAAACGCTTTCCGAGATCGTCGGAACGGACGTAGCCACGTCCAACAAAAGAACGTGAATTGGTCAAAACTTCCTCCCGAGAGCCAGTCGGGTGGGAGGCAGAAGTGGGTATCCGGATCGATCGGATGCTGATCTACTGGAGCATGGGTTCGCCCGACCGACAATCTTTGCGTTCACGTCCACCCCCTGCCATCCTCCTGTTCCTGCTCATGTGACAACCGGTACAGCACTGCTCGATCATGCCCGCGGTGCCGAGCGCGACCGTCGCTCCCAATACCCCATCAAAGAAGTCGCCGGTCCAATCGCGAGGAATGGCCGCATGTCCGTCGGTTGGTGGACGAGCGAAGTCCTAGGTCGCCCCAGAGACACGATGGGGATTGGTTTCGGCGCCGGCAACGTTTCGAGGATCGGGCCTCCTCTATGGTTCAAAGCCTACCTTCGGGCCCTGGTCCATACCTGCCCGTCGACCTCGCCCCATGCTGCTTCCGAAGCAGACGTTAGTCGGTGCTGCAACAATCTCGCGCCACATGTAAGCGTTTTGCGGACCAAGCTACAATTCACTCGTCGTCAATTGGCGAGGATACCAAAGATACTATCTGGACAGCCGGCCGCTGGCCGCGCCAGCGGACCAGTTCATGCCTTGGTTGCAAAAGCCCGCACGACGGTCCGATCCGGGCGCAGATTGACTCGATTTCGCGTTGCCCATTTCGACGCCGGCCATAAATGGCCAAAACTCAAAGCGCGTCTCCATATCAAGCAGGCCATGAGCGCCAAGGTTTAGCGACAACCGATGACCACGCGGAGTGGGATGAATTGCCCAAGCTGAAGGCACCGCTTATCACGCAGCTTCAATTGCTGGCGCGATTGCCTGGGATGCCCAGGCTGCCAGCGCTTCGCAGTCAGGTGGCAGACGGCTGGCCAGTCCTCCGGCAAACTCCTCGAAGCCGGCCAGGTTCAAGCCATTCACGCCGACGATCACAGGCATACCCAGTGCCAGTGCCTCGGCGATCACCGCGCGAAAACCGCGTCCTTCGGCTTCATGTTTGCCGAATTTGTTCACGATAAGCACATCTGCACCACCGGCGAGGCTGGCTGAGACCAACCCGACAGCTGTTTCCAATGCGGCGGGGTCAAGCCTGCAACCGCGTGCAGAAGGGCCAAGGTCCTGACTGATCCGCAGCACCGGTCCATCGGGCAGCACTTGCACGTCCATGTCGCAGGGACCGGAGTCCGCTCGCTCGGAATTGATCTGAACGGTTCCGCGACATCTGAGGCCACGTGCGGCAAGATCGCTTGGCGAGCTTGTGGAGAATGAGGTCGGTATCACCCCGGCCGGGCGCCATCGTATAGGCAAGTTTCATCTTGGTAGTCCTCAGTTTGGGCAGAAGGGCTGGAATTCGACCAATGCCCCAGCGGGAAGAATTTCAGCATCGGCGGGTAGGTAGATAAGGCCAGACGCCATGGAGAGGCCCGCCACACGAGAGGAATGCGTCTCGGGCTCAAAGCCTACGACTTCACGTCCGTGCGGATCAAAACCGGTGCAATACGCCGGGCGAAACTCGCAACGCCCTGGCTTGCGGGTGATGTCCTGTGAGATCACGACATGCCTGCGTGCAACGCCGTGGCCAATCTCGCCTGTCATGCGCTTGACCAGCGCCTCGCCGAAGAGGTGCCAGGTGATGAAGGCAGAGAGCGGGTTGCCGGGAAGGCCAAGCCACTTGGCCCCCCGGACCTGCCCGAACGAGATCGGCTTGCCCGGCTTGATTGCGACACCACTGAAGATGATATCAGCCCCCATGGCGGTAAGGGCTGGTTTCACATGGTCTTCTTCCCCAACCGAAATCCCGCCAGTGGTGATCAACAGGTCAGCGATCTCGGCCAGTTCGGCGATCTGCAGGAACAACCCATCCCGGCTGTCGAGACCCGTTTCGACGGCGACCAGCTCAATGTCCGGTCGCGTCAGGGCCGCGCGCAGCATCGGAGTGTTCACATCCCAGATCTGCGCCGCTGACCGGTCTGCGCCCGCCTGCCGGATTTCATCACCGGTCACCAGAAGTGCCACGCGCAGGCGTCTGCGGACGCACACCTGCGCCGCCCCGGCTGCGGCACAGACCGCGATTTCGCGTGCGCCGAGGCGCGTCCCCTTTTGCAGGACGAGCGGCACCTGCGGCCAACTCACTGCCTGCGCGGCGGATGTTCAGGCCGGGCTTCGGACGGTGGTCGATCCGGATCGTTGCCCCGGTCCGATGAACATCTTCCTGCATCACCACGGCATCCGCGCCAGCCGGGATCGGGGCGCCGGTAAAGATGCGGCTGGCCTGCGAGCCTGACAGGGGCGCCGCCGCCTGCCCTGCCGGAACGCGCGCGGTGACCGGCAGATGCCACGGTCCCGGCCCCGTCAGCGCCGATGTCGCGACCGCATAGCCATCCATCGCGGCATTGTCGAAAGGGGGCGTCATCTGAAGGGCAGCAACAGGGTCGGCAAGGATGCGGCCCAGTGCAAGATCCGGTCGCGAGCATCTCGGATCCGGTGATCGCTGTCGTTCCTGCATCGATCAGGGCCAGTGCATCATCGACGCTGAGCAACGTTTTGAGCGTATCGCGCCGGTCGCAGCCGCAGCCTTGTGTTCCGATGGGTTGCAGGATCGTCATTCCGCCGCCTCCTCTTTGAAATGGCCCGGTCCGATGGTGCAATCGAGATCGCGCAGGCGGCCGTCCTTCAGCCCGTAGATCAATCCGTGGACGCGAACCTTTGCCCCGCGGGCCCAGGCCCGTTGCAGGATCGGCGTTTCGCAGACGCGGCGCACACCTTCGACCACGTTGAACTCGGCCAACCGGTCACGCCGCCCCTCGATGTCGGGCTCTCGGCCCAGATCGACCGCGTAGGCGCGTGCCAGCCGGCGGATGGGTTCCAGCCAGTGATCGACAAGGCCATGTGGCAGGTCCTCGGTCGCGGCCTTGACCCCGCCGCAGCCGTAATGGCCGCAGACGATGATTTCGCGCACCTTCAGCGCCTCGACCGCGAATTCCAGCGCCGACAGCAGGTTCATGTCGGACGAGTGGATGATGTTGGCGACGTTGCGATGGACAAAGACCTCACCCGGATCGAGGCCCGCCACCACATTTGCAGGCACGCGGCTGTCCGAACAGCCGATCCAGAAGTACTCTGGCGCCTGCAGGGCTGCCAGACGGGTGAAGTAATCGGGTTCCTGTGCCTGCCTGCTTGCCGACCAGTCCCGGTTCCGCGCCAGTAGATCAGTCAGCATCGGGCGCCTCCGCAAGAGGTGCCAGGCCACGGCGCGCCCGCATGTGCGAAGACAGCTCTTTGCAGATCTCGCCGCGTCAGGCGGGCGCGGGCAATTGGCAGCAGGATTGCGTTTTCGGCCGCAAGGTGACGCCGCACATGGCCTGCAAACCGTGTCAACACCTGGCGGTCCTCGGTCGAAAGCTCGGACCCGGTGTCGAGGCAGCGGGCAAGGGCAGCCCGCAGCCCTGGCAAAAGCCGGGTCGCTTCGTCGAGGTCAGTGCAGATGCGGGCAATCGCACGCCCAATTCCGTCTTCTGCCGTGCAGCGGCGCGACAAGCAGCGGAAACAGGTCTTCGGCGTCGTCCCGCATGTGGACGTTCAGCTCTTCATTCACGAAGCGCAGCACGTTCCGCGGCAGCAGGTGGATCAAAGGACACGGACGTGGCCAGGCTGTCGATGAGACTGCAAACCTGACGTTCGCGCATGTGATCCTCACAGAGAAATTCGAGAGGCGTTGCAAGAAGCGCGGCGTCTGTCGGAGACAGACCGTCGCCGCGCCGCATCTGATGTGACTGCAGGCCCTTCATGACCTTTCCTTTCGCACCGCTCAGATCGGCGCCAGGCTTGCGCCAGTGATCTGCGCGTCCTTGGCCAACCTTTCGATGAAATCGCGCGAGGCGCGCGCCCAGGCGGCTTTCTCCAAGGCCTGCGCGATCTTCGGGCGAACGGCCTCATAGGGCAGAACCTGCCCCGGAGCGATCGCGTTCAGCCGGATGATGTGCCAGCCGTGGCGCGACAGGATGGGCGCGGGTGTCGTCTGGCCATCGGACAAGCCGCGCAGCGCCGCCTCGAACTCGGGCACGGTGTCGCCGGGGCCAAGCTGGCCCAGATGGCCGCCTTGCGCCTTGGAGCCGCAATCGCTTTCGCGCGCGGCCAGGGCAAAGCCCTTTGCATCGCCGTCCAGCCGCGCCAGCACGGCCTTGGCGCGGGCTTCGGCCATTGCGGTTTCCGCTTCGTCCCGCGGATCGCAGGCGCACAGGATGTGCGACACATCCCAAAGGGGGGCGGACCGGAACCTGTCAGGGTCCTTGGCCCATTCGGCCTGCACCTCGGCATCCGTAACGGGTGCAATCGTCAGCGCCTCGTCCAGAAGGGCGCGGATCAGCGCCTCATCCTCGGTTTCGACCCGGCCCGGGGACAGTTCTTCGGGGTCGCCCGTCAGCCCGCGTGCGCGGGCCTCCTGCAGCAACAGGGCACGGATCGCGAGGGCCTGCGCCGCCTTGCGCCAGGCGATGCCGGGCTTGTCCTTGGGGGCCGTCGTGGTTCTGGGCCTCGGCAGCGATCGCCGCCGAGGGGATGGTTTCGCCGTTCACGACGACATCGGGGAAAAGGGCCATGTTCATCGCGATCACTCCGCCGGTGTGGTGACTTTGGGGCCGGTCTTGCCCTGCCGTGCGTCATAGGCGCGGCGGCGTTCCTCCAGCGGGCGGCGGCGGCGCGAGCGCACGATCTGATAGCCGGGCCGCGTCAGCAGATAGCGGAAGGGGGCTGCAAAACCGGACCAGATGTGCACCAGCCGGGTGAACGGAAACAGCATGGTGATGATCAGGCCAAGGAAGATGTGCAGCTTGAACAGCCAGTGCACGTCCACCACCGTGACCCAGGCGTTCACGTTCCAGGTGACCACGCTTTGCGACCATTCCATGAAGCGGATCATCTCGGCCCCGTCCATGTGCTGCAGCGACTGCGTGATGGTCAGAAGGCCGATGGCCAGCTGCAACCAGATCAGGATCATGATCAGGACATCAAGCGTGGTGGATGTTGCGCGGATGCGCGGATCGGTCAGCCGCCGGTGGATCAGCATGGTGCCGCCGATCAGCGCGGCAAGCCCTGCCGGACCACCGATCAGCACCGCCATCCACTGCTTCAGCCCATAGGGAACGCCGAGTGCATCCAGCACCCAGACGGGCGTGAACAGCCCGACAAGGTGGCCAAAGAACACCGTCAGGATGCCGACGTGGAACAGGATCGAGCCCCAGATCAGCTGCTTGCGGCGCAGAAGCTGGCTGGACGAGCTTTTCCAGGTGAAGGGGTCGCGTTCATAGCGCGCGATGGAGCCGACAAGGAACACCGTCAGCGCGACATAGGGCATGACCCCGAAGATGACGAAGTTGATGTCGAAGCTTTCGAACATGTCATGCGCTCCTGTTCATGGGGCGGGGGTCGGTTTCAGGGAAGGTGCGGGCGCGTCCATCAGCGCCAGCATGTCGCGCACCTGCGGGCAGCCCGCGTTCGGGTCGGGGCCGAAGGTGACTTCGGTTTCCTCCCAGACGGCATCCAGCGCGGTCGAGATCGGTCGGGATCATCGTCCGGCTGTGCCAGCATTCCGGCCACGGCGTCGGCATCGGCCTGCACGTCGGCCAGCTGGGAAAGAGCGGCGAACGCGGCGTCATACCTGCTTTCGCGCCGCACCAGACGGGTGCGCAAGCGCGTCGAAGATATGGGCCGCGTCCGCCAAGGTTTCCTGCACTTCTGCGAAGGGACGCGTCGACAGGAATTCCAGAAGCACCGGCAGGTGGTCGGGCAGTTCCGTGGTGGCGGGTTCGAACCCGCCGCCACGGTAGGTCTCGATCAGGCTGACCATCGCGCCACCCCGATCGCGGCTTTCGCCATGAACATGCTCGAACAGGTTCAGCGACAGCGTGCGCGAGCGGTCGAACAGCATCACATAGCTTTCCTGAACGTCGAACAGGTCGCCCTGCCCGAGGTCATGGGTCAGCCGTTGCAGCGCCAGCGCGGGTTGGCGGCGTCAGGCGGGGATCGGCGGCCAGAACGGCCCCGATCTCGGGCATGGCCGCTTGCAGTTCGGCTGTCGGATAGCTGAGCGTCAGCGACAGCGCCTTGAGTGTGCGGTCCATCATCAGAATGACTCCAGCGGAAGGGCGAAGGACTTCTTCTTGCCGCCGAACATGGTGGTCTTGCCGGTGTCGCCGCAGGAACAGCCGTTGCCGTCGGTGAAGCCACAGCCGCCGCGGATGTCGGCCCCAGCCTCGTTCTGTTCGCGGTGGGCGGTGGGGATGGCGAAGCGGTCCTCGTAGTCGGCGATGGCCATGATCTTGTACATGTCCTCGATCATCCGGCCCGACATGCCGACGCGGGCGGCGATGCCTTCGTCGCGCACGCCGTCCACGGTCAGCGCCCGCATGTAGAGGCGCATGGCCGACATCCGTTCCAGCGCGTGAACGATGGGTTCTTCGTCCCCCGCCGTCAGCATGTTGGCGAGGTACTTGCACCGGAATGCGCAAGCTGCGCACGTCGGGCATCTGGTCGCTCATCGCGATCTGGCCGGCCTGGGCTGCGTTCTGGATCGGCGACAGCGGCGGGATGTACCAGACCATCGGCAGGGTGCGGTATTCCGGGATGCAGCGGGAAGGCGACCTTCCACTCCATCGCCATCTTCCAGATCGGGCTGATCTTGGCGGATTCGATCCAGTCCTCGGGCACGCCATCGCGGCGGGCGGCGGCGATCACCTCGGGGTCGTTCGGGTCAAGGAACACGTCCAGCTGCGCGCCGTAAAGGTCGGTCTCGCGTTCGCTGCTGGCGGCCGCCTCGATCTTGTCGGCGTCATAAAGGATGACGCCCAGATAGCGGATGCGCCCGACGCAGGTTTCCGAACAGACCGTCGGCTGGCCGGATTCGATGCGCGGATAGCAGAAGGTGCATTTCTCGGATTTGCCGGTATCCCAGTTGTAATAGACCTTCTTGTAGGGGCAGCCGGAAATGCACATCCGCCAGCCCCGGCATTTTTCCTGATCGATCAGGACGATGCCGTCTTCCTCACGCTTGTAGATCGCGCCGGAGGGGCAGGAGGCAGAGCAGGTCGGGTTCAGGCAATGCTCGCACAGGCGCGGCAGATACATCATGAAGGTATTCTCATACTCTCCATAGATCTGCTTCTGGATGTTCTCGAAGTTGTAGTCCTTGGACCGCTTCGAGAATTCACCGCCCAGGATTTCCTCCCAGTTCGGGCCCTTTTCGATCTTCTCCATCCGCTCGCCGGTGATCTTCGACCGGGGGCGCGCGGTGGGGAAGGCGTTCATGTCGGGCGCGGATTTCAGGTGGTCATAGTCGAAATCGAACGGCTCATAGTAGTCGTCGATTTCCGGCATGGACGGGGTTGGCGAAGATGTTCGCCAGAATCCGCCACTTGCTGCCCTGCTTGGGATGCAGCTTGCCCGATTTCGACCGCGACCAGCCGCCGTTCCAGCGTTTCTGGTTTTCCCAGTCGGTCGGATAGCCGGTGCCGGGCTTGGTCTCGACGTTGTTGAACCACGCGTATTCGACGCCTTCGCGGCTGGTCCAGACGTTCTTGCAGGTGACCGAGCAGGTGTGGCACCCGATGCATTTGTCGAGGTTCAGAACCTTGCCGATTTGCGCACGAACTTTCATTCCGCTGCCTCCACGTTGCGGGTTGCGGGCGTGTCCAGCCAGTCAACCTTCTTCATCTTGCGCACGATCACGAATTCGTCGCGGTTGCTGCCCACGGTGCCGTAGTAGTTGAAACCATAGGACAATTGCGCATAGCCGCCGATCATGTGCGTGGGCTTCAGCGTGGCACGGGTGACCGAATTGTGGATGCCGCCGCGGTTTCCGGTCTTTTCCGATCCGGGCGTGTTCACGATCTTTTCCTGCGCGTGATACATGAAGAGCGTGCCCTGCTTGATCCGCTGGGACACCACGACCCGCGCGGTCAGGGCGCCGTTGATGTTGTAGGCCTCGACCCAGTCGTTATCGACGAGCCCCGCCTTCTGCGCGTCGACCTCGGACATCCAGACCACCGGACCGCCCCGGTTCAGCGTCAGCATCAGCAGGTTGTCGGTATAGGTGCTGTGGATGCCCCATTTCTGGTGCGGCGTGATGAAGTTCAGCACGACATGCGGGTTGCCCTCGGCCGCATCGTTGTTGACGGCCTTGGTGATCGTCTTCAGGTCCACCGGTGGGCGGTAGCTGACGAAACCCTCGCCGAATGCGCGCATCCAGAGGTGATCCTGATAGAGCTGCTGGCGGCCTGTCAGGGTACGCCACGGGATCAGCTCATGCACGTTGGTGTAGCCCGCGTTGTAGCAGACCGTTTCGCTTTCGATCCCCGACCAAGTGGGCGACGAGATGATCTTGCGGGGTTGCGCCGCGATATCGCGGAAGCGGATCTTGGTGTGATGCGCGCCTTCGGCCAGGTGAGCGTGGTGGCGGCCGGTGGGTTTCTCCAGCTCTTCCCACGCCTTGACCGCCACTTCGCCGTTGGTTTCAGGCGCCAGCATCAGGATCATCTCGGCCGCATCGATGGCCGTCTCCAGCTTGGCCAGCCCCTGCGACACGCCTTCATCCTGCACGACCCCGTTCAGGTCCCGCAGATGTCCAACCTCGACCTTGGTATCCCAGTTGATGCCCTTGCCGCCGTTGCCGAGTTTCTCCAGCAGCGGGCCGACCGAGGTGAACTTCTTGTAGAGGTTGGGATAGTCCCGCTCGACTGCGATGTAATTCGGTGCGGTCTTCCCGGGGATCAGGTCACATTCGCCCTTCTTCCAGTCACGGACATGGGCCTGCGCCAGCTCGCCGGGGGTGTCGTGCAGCAAAGGAAGCTGGACGATATCGGTTTCCACGCCCAGCACCTCTGGGGCCACTTCGCTGAACTTCCGGGCGATGGACTTGAAGATTTCCCAGTCGGATTTGCTCTCGTAGGCCGGGTCCACCGCCGCCTGCAGCGGGTGGATGAAGGGGTGCATGTCGGACGTGTTCAGATCGTCCTTTTCGTACCAGCTGGCCGTTGGCAGCACGATGTCGGAATAGACGCAGGTGGTGGACATGCGGAAGTCGATGGTCACCAGCAGATCAAGTTTCCCTTTCGGCGCCTCGTCATGCCAGACGGCTTCCTTCGGCATAACGCCGCCTTCCTCGCCCAGATCCTTGCCCATCACGCCGTGATCAGTGCCCAGAAGGTGCTTGAGGAAGTATTCGTGCCCCTTGCCCGACGACCCCAGCAGGTTCGACCGCCACACGAACAGGTTGCGCGGCCAGTTTTCCGGCGCATCGGGGTCTTCGCAGGACATCTGCAACGCGCCGGATTTCAGCTGTTCCGCCACATAGGCCGGAATGGCCTTGCCCGCCGCCTTGGCCGCCTTCGACACCTCCAGCGGGTTGGTCTTGAGTTGCGGCGCCGAGGGCAGCCAGCCCATCCGTTCAGCGCGGATGTTGTAGTCGATGAGGCTGATGTCCCAGTCACCCTTGGGTGCGGTTGGTGACAGGATCTCGCCCGCGCGCAGGGTCTCATAGCGCCACTGGTCGGTATGTGCATACCAGCACGAGGTGGAATTCATGTGCCGCGGTGGGCGGTTCCAGTCCAGCGCGAAGGCAAGCGGCGCCCAGCCGGTCTGCGGGCGGAGCTTCTCCTGTCCGACATAGTGCGACCAACCGCCGCCTTCCTGGCCGATGCACCCGCACATCACCAGCATGTTGATGATGCCGCGGTAGTTCATGTCCATGTGGTACCAGTGGTTCAGACCGGCCCCGAGAATGACCATGGACTTGCCATGGGTCTTTTCGGCATTGCCCGCGAATTCCCGCGCCACGGCGATGATCTTTTCGCGCGCGACACCGGTGATCTTTTCGGCCCAGGCGGGGGTATAGGGGCTGTCGTCGTTGAAATCCTTGGACACCCACTGGCCACCAAGGCCGCGGTCTAGCCCATAGTTGGCGCAGAACAGGTCGAACACCGTGGCGACCAGCGCCTCCTGGCCGTCAGCAAGTGTCACACGCCGCGCCGGAATGTTGCGGGTCAGCACCTCCGGGTGGTCGCATTTCACGAAGTCGCCCGTGGCGACGCCGCCGAAATAGGGGAAATCGACGCCCACAACCTCGTCGTGATGTTCATCAAGGATCTGGCTGAGCCGCAGGTTTGCCTCGGCCCCCTTGGCGCACTGTTCAAGGTTCCACTTGCCCTCTTCACCCCAACGGAAACCGATGGAGCCGTTGGGTGCCACGATCTGGCCGGACGCCTCGTCATAGGCCACGGTTTTCCAGTCGGGGTTGTTTGCCTCGCCCAGATGACCCGCGAAATCCTCGGCACGCAGCATGCGACCGGGGACAAGGTGGCCGTCGCGGTCCTCCAGCCGCACCAGCATCGGCAAGTCGGTGTATTTGCGGGCGTAGTCTTCGAAGTACTCGGCCTGCCGATCCAGGTGGAACTCGCGCAGGATCACATGACCCATCGCCATCGCCAGTGCCGCATCGGTGCCGGCCTGCGGGTTCAGCCAGATGTCGCCGAACTTGGCGGCTTCGGAATAGTCGGGGCTGACGACCGCGGACTTCGTGCCGCGATAGCGGACCTCGGTATAGAAGTGTGCGTCGGGCGTGCGGGTCTGCGGGACGTTAGACCCCCAAAGCATCAGGAAGCCCGCGTTGTACCAGTCGGCCGATTCCGGGACGTCAGTCTGTTCGCCCCAGGTCTGCGGGCTGGCTGGCGGCAGGTCGCAATACCAGTCGTAGAACGACATGCAGGTGCCGCCCAAAAGCGACAAGTAGCGCGATCCGGCCGCGTAGCTGACCATCGACATTGCGGGGATCGGCGAGAAGCCGAAGACGCGGTCAGGCCCGTAGGTCTTGGCAGTGTAGGCGTTGGCTGCGGCAATGATCTCGGTCGCCTCATCCCAGGTGGCGCGCACGAAACCGCCCTTGCCGCGCGTCTTGGTGTAGCTTGCGCGCAAAGCCGGATCGTTCTGAATCGCGGCCCAGGCGGCCACTGGGGTCATGGTCGGCCGCATCTTGCGCCAGGCCCGCATCAGGGCGCCACGGATCAGCGGGTTCTTCACGCGGTTGGCGGAATAGAGATACCAGCTGTAGGAGGCACCCCGCGCGCAGCCGCGCGGCTCGTGGTTGGGCAGGCCCGCCCGGGTGCGGGGATAGTCGGTCTGCTGCGTCTCCCAGGTCACGATACCGGACTTGACATAGATCTTCCAAGAGCAGGACCCGGTGCAGTTCACCCCGTGGGTCGAGCGTACGATCTTGTCGTGCCGCCAGCGGTTCCGGTAGACGTCTTCCCAATCCCGGTTCTCGCGCGTGGTCTGGCCCCAGCCGTCCGAGAATTGCTCCAGCTCTTTGCTTTTGAAGAAGTTCAGTCTGTCGAGCAGGTGGCTCATTTGGGCTTCCTTTCCTTATTCTGCGGGGTGGGCGGCGGCGATGGCACGGCCGCGCTCGATGTCATGAAGAAGCCCGCCGGGGCGCGTGTAGACGACCCAGGTGATGGCAAGGCAGATCACGTAGAAGGCCAAGAACAGCCACAGCGCACCGATCGGGCTGCCGGTCATGGCGATGGATGATCCATAGGCCTTGGGGATGAAGAACCCGCCATAGGCCCCGATGGCGCTGGTGAAGGCGACGATGCCGCTGGATTCCATCGCGATCTGACGGGCACGGTCGATGCCGGTCAATTGCGGCATCAGGCGGGGCACTTCCTTGCCCATGATGACCGGGATCATCTGGAAGGTGGAGGCGTTGCCGACCCCGGTGAAGAAGAACAGCGCCATGAACCCGGCGAAGAACCCGGCAAAGCTGCCCGCCTGAAGGGACAGGATCACGGCCAGCACGGATGCAATCATGCCGACAAAGACCCAGAACGTAACCCGCCCGCCACCGAACCTGTCAGATACCCAGCCCGTCCCGGCACGCGACAGCGCGCCGACCAGCGGGCCAAGAAAGACGTATTGCAGCGCGTTCACATCCGGGAAGGCGATCTTCGACAGCAAGGGGAAGCCCGCCGAATAGCCGATGAAGCTTCCGAAGGTGCCGATGTACAGGACGCACATCAGCCAATTGTGAGTGCGGCCAAAGATCACGGATTGCTGGGCAAAACTGGCCTTGGCATCCGCAATGTCGTTCATCCCCAGCCATGCAGCCACGGTCGAGATCAGGATGAACGGCACCCAGATGAAGCCCGCGTTCTGCATCCACAGGCTGGCCCCGGTTTCGGCGACGGTCTGCGGTGCGCCGCCCATACCGCCGAACACGCCGACGGTAATGACCAGAGGCACCAGGAACTGCATGACGCTGACGCCCAGGTTTCCCAGCCCCGCGTTCAACGCCAGCGCGTTGCCCTTCTCGGCCTTGGGGAAGAAGTAGCCGATGTTCGCCATCGAGGAGGCGAAGTTGGCCCCGCCAAGACCGCACAGCAGCGCCAGCACCAGAAAGATGAAGTAGGGGGTTTCCGGGTTCTGCACGGCATAGCCGATGCCGATGGCGGGCAGCATCAGCGATGCGGTGGACAACGTTGTCCAAAGCCTGCCGCCGAAGATCGGCACCATGAAGCCGTAGAAGATCCGCAGCGTCGCCCCCGACAGTGCGGGCAATGCGGCCAGCCAGAACAGCTGTTCCGGGGTAAATGCAAATCCGATCAGCGGAAGCTTGGCCACGACCATCGACCAGACCATCCAGACCGAGAAGGCCAGCAGCAGAGCCGGGATCGACAGCCATAGGTTGCGGCGCGCTACGGCCCGGCCCTTCTGTTCCCAGAAGGCCGGGTCCTCGGGCCGCCAGTCCTCCAGCACGCGCGGCATCGCGGTACGTTCGGGGCTGTGGATCGCCTGCATCTCCGGGCAGTTGCGGCAAGCGTCCAGCACCTCGCCATGGGCGGCACGTTCCATCGCCCGGATCGACAGGTGCATCCAGGTCAGCGCGATGGCGACCAGCACGAACAGCAGCGCAAAGCACGAGGTGTAGATGCCCGTCAGGTCCAGAAGCGCACCAAAGGCGATCGGGAGCACAAAGCCACCAAGGCCACCGATCATTCCCACAAGGCCCCCGACCGCACCGACATTGTTCGGGTAGTAGACCGGGATGTGCTTGAAGACCGCCGCCTTGCCCAGGCTCATGAAGAACCCAAGCGCAAACAGCGTGGCGATGAAGGGCCACAACCCCATGCTGGTCGAAAAGGCGATGACGCCGTCCTTGCCCTGGATAACATAATCCGTGGGCGGATAGGACAGCATGAAGAGGAACAGCATGGAAAAGCCGAAGGTCCAGTACATGACCGACCGCGCGCCGAACTTGTCGGAGAGGTGCCCGCCATAGGCGCGGAACAGCGAGGCGGAAAGGCTGAAGGACGCCGCCGCCATGCCCGCCGTGCGGACGTCAACCTTGTAGACGTCGATCAGGTAATGCGGCAGCCACAGCGCCAGGGCCACGAAGGCGCCGAACACGAAGAAGTAGTACAGCGAAAAGCGCCAGACCTGCAGGTTCTTCAGGGGCGCGAACTGCTGCGCGAAACCGGGCGCCTTGGCCCCCGTCCTGCGGCGTTCCACCAGCGCCGGGTCGTCCTTGGCAAAGACGAAGAAGATTACGCCCATCAGGGCAAGCGCCGCGGCCCAGACGTTGGCCACGCCTTGCCAGCCATAGGCCACCATGACGAAGGGTGCCACAAACTTGGTCACCGCCGCGCCGATGTTGCCTGCGCCAAAGATGCCCAAGGCCGTGCCCTGATGGCCCGCGTCATACCAGCGGCTGACATAGGCCACGCCGATGATGAACGACCCGCCCGCAAGGCCCACGCCCAGCGCCGCGACCAGATACATGATGTAGGTGTCGGCGAAGGTCAGCGCCCATGTGGCCAGTGCCGCCAGGATCATCTGCGCCGGAAAAGACCAGCCGTCCGCCGTATTTCTCGGTCCAGACGCCCAGAAAGATCCGCGTCAGCGACCCTGTCAGGATCGGCGTGGCGACCAGCAGACCGAACTGGGTGTCGTTCAGTCCCAGCTCACCCTTGATGGCGACACCGATGATGGAAAAGATCGTCCAGACCGCGAAACAGGCGGTGAAGGCGATTGTACTCAGGCTCAGGGCGCGCGTCTGATCGGCGCGCGAGACTGTGGCGTGGGGCTGCATGGCAGGGATCTCCGGCAAGAATGGCTTGGTCACCCGGAAAGGGGTCGCAAGCAGACGTGCAGCCGGAGGGGATTAAGAGATTTGATCTAGATCACACAATGACACTTTCTTAATGAAATAAATGAGCTTAACGAAATTTGTTGTCCCATGATGCCTGCGACGTCAAGTCATTGCCAACGCGCATCAATTGATGGCTTGACAAAAATCAAGCGGTCCGGTGATCTGGTCAGCAACTGATGCGGAGCGCACAACATGCCCGAGGCACATTATCCGGAGATTCGAGCACTCAATCTGTTTGCGGAGATGGTGGAGGCGAATTTCCTGTCGCTGATGCGCGGTGCCTATGTGCAGAATTTCCCCCCGCAGATCGAATTGATCGGCGAAGGCGAGCCCAGCGATTTTCTGCACGTCGTCCTGTCCGGCTCGGTCGATCTGTTCTCGACCTGGAACGGCCGCGACACCAGCCTTGCGACCGTGCGACCCGATCTCGACCTTCATTCTGGCGGCAACCATCAAGAATGCGCCCTATCTGATGTCGGCCCGAACGCTGGAGAAAAGCCGGATCGTCCTGATCCCCAGCCAGGACGTGCGTGCCATCTTCGACATCGACGGCAATTTTGCCCGGGCGATCGTGACAGAACTGGCGCAGTGTTATCGTTCGGTCATCAAGGCACAGAAGGACCTCAAGCTTCGAACCTCGCTGGAACGGCTGGCGAACTATCTGTTGCGTCAACAGAAGCGCGCCGGAGGAGGCGTCCGTGGTCGAACTTGATTTCGAGAAGCGCCGCCTCGCCTCTGTCCTGGGCATGACGCCCGAGAATCTGAGCCGCGCCTTCAAGGGCCTGCAACCGTACGGCGTCACGGTCGAGGGCACACGCATCGTGATTGGCGATCAGGCCGATCTGGAGAGGTTCGCAAGACCCAACCCCTTGATCGACGACCATTCGACCTGATGGTCACGGCAAGGGGCTGACCCCGAAGAGCAGCGGGTGTGCGGCGATCAGCAGCAGATAGAGGGCCAAACCCGTCACAAGGCGCGGCAGCGGCAACGGCAGGGGTGCCGCGCCTTTGACCTTTGCGGCCAAAGCATTCCAATCCTTGCCCATCTCGATGCCGCTTGCGGCGGTCGATCAGGCGTTGTCCAAGGAGAGCGAAACCACTGAAGGTGCCGAACAGGATCACATGCGCGAGGTCACCGTTCGGCACGACATGGGCCGTCGCCCAGAGCGCCAGGGCCAGAAGCAGCGGATGGCGGTTCAACCGCACGATCCCCGGACGGGCCGGATCGAACGTCTCATTCCGCGTGCCGCCGAAGGAAAACGGATTGGGCCGCGCTATGGCCAGCGACAGGATCAGGCAGACCGGCAGCATGACGACCAGCGGGACAAGAAGCTGCCAGGGGGCCCAGGTCCACAGCGGCACAAAGGGCGCCCTGCCCGCTGCCGCGATCAACCAGCCCAGGACGGCACAGCGACAGTGCCGAATAGGCCAGCGTGAAACCGCGTCGGCCGAGGGCCCGCTGCAGGTGCGGGCGCACGGCCGGTCGCAGCGGTATCGAGTGGGTCAGGAAGAACGCCGCAAAGGCCGCCGTGAATTCCAGCCAGTCCATGGCGTTCCTCAGATGCGCTTTGCAGCCGGCAGGCGCAGCAGCAGACGGCCATAGAGCACGGCAAATCCCGCGAAGGACAGGATCCACGCCATGCCCGCAACCATGTGCAGGACCGACGCCTGGTCAGGCCAGATCCCTGCGGCAAACCGGGCCAGCACCGCCACGACCAGCGCCGCATAGACGAGGACCGTACCGGGCCCGGCGGTCAGGGCCTGTCCGGTATGGCCAAGCGTGGCCCGGGTCATAACTGCCAAGCGTCATCAGCCCCGCCGCACCGCCCATCCACAGGTGCTGCGCTGCCGCCGTGCCGATCAGGCCGGGGGCAAGGATCTCTGCGCCCATCGCCAGGGCGCCGAGTGGCAGGAAAGCATAGCCAAGGTGCAGGACCGCGACCAAGGGTTCGGCCAGCGTCCGGTGCCCCGCCCAACGCGCCAACCGGACGGCGTGCAGCGTCCCCGCCACCAGCAGAAGCGTGCCGGTCACCAGGTGATCCGGCAAGACAACCCAGGCCAGAAGAGCGGCCAGCAGGGCCAGAAGTGCCGCCTTGTCGAACCTTTGCATCGGCGGGACGGGCAGCCGCCCCGGCCCGCGCTTGACCAGCCAGTTGCGCGTGAAGGACGGCACGATCCGCCCCCCGATCACCGCAATCATCATGACCACCGCGCCAAGCCCGATCTTCAGACCGTAGCCCTGCGCGGCATAGTCACCACGCGCGGCCTCGAGATGAAAGATGCCGTTGCCAAGGGTCAGCACGCCCAGCATCGTCAGCACGATCAGGTTGCGCCAGTTCTTGCCTGCCACGATCTCGCGCCCGATCACGGCGGCAAGAGCCAGCGGCATCGCAAGGTCGGCCAGCGCCACGGCAAGCGGTGGCAGGTGAAGCGATGCCGCAACCGCCAACCGCCCGATCAGCCACAGCGCGAACAGGGCGCCGAGCGGCCAGCCGACTATCGGCAACCGACCCGTCCAGTTCGGAACCGCTGTCAGCAAGAACCCCGCGATGACGGCAGCCAGATAGCCGAACAGAAACTCGTGCGCATGCCAGGACACCGGGTCAAAGGCTGTCGGCAGGGTCAGATGCCCCGACAGCATCGGCACCCACAGCGTCATCGCCAGGGCGGCCCAGACGCCAGCGCCGAAGAAGAAGGGACGAAACCCGTAGGTCAGGAGGGCCGGCCCGCGCCAGGCTCGCATCTGTTCGGCGGACTGATGTCATGGCCGCTCGCTTTGAAACTGGACGCCAGCCTCGGTCAGGATGACGTTCAGCGGGATGTCGTGGGGTTGGGGAAAGATGGTGGCAAGGCGCGCCGCTTGCAGGCCGATCCCGATGGTAAACGGCCGCGGGGCTAAGGCTGGCCAGCGTGCGGTCGAAATATCCACCGCCATAGCCCAGCCTGAACCCGGCGCTGTCCCAGCCGACGACCGGAGCCAGCGAGATCACCGGCACCAGCCGTTCGGCGTCCGTGGGAGGAACGGGAATATCCCAATCCCCTCGCACCATCCGCAAACCGGGCTGCCAGCGGCGAAAGACCAGCGGGCTTGCACGCACCTCGACCACCGGCAGCGCGATGATGACGCCCGCATCGTGCAACTCGGCCATCAGGCCGCGCAGATCAGGTTCGCCCTTGATCGGCCAATAGGCGGACAGGACCATCCCCGCCGCGCCGCCGAACCTGTCCGCCAGGACCTGCCGCAGATGCCCCGCCAAAGCGGCACCTGCGGCCTGCCGGTCAGCCACCGAAAGCGCGTCCCGTTCAGCCCGCAGGCGGATGCGCTCGGCCCGCCGCCAGCGCGCCACGTCGCGGGCCTGTTCGGGGTCTGTTGCCAACGGGTCAAAGTAATCCGGCGCGATCTCGGCAGCCAGACAGGGTGGCGAAGCATAGTGGCCCGGATCAGGCATCGGCACGCCCGGCGGGTTCGAACTGCGGGAAAAGCACCTCGTTTTCCAGCCGCATGTGTTCGGTCAGATCGTCGATGAATTCGGCCAGACCTTCATAAAGCCGCGTCCAGGTGCCACAGGCCCCTTCGGGCAGGGTCAGGTTTGCAGTCTGGCGCCGGATCTCGGCCACCTCGCGGTCATGCCCGGCATGATCCGCCCGCATCACCGCAATCGGCTGCTCGATCCCGGGCATCCCGCCGCGCCGGATGGCTGGAAAGAGGATCAACTCCTCTTTCTTCATGTGCACTTCCATCTCGCCAATCATCTTCTGCAGAAGCACCGACAGGCCATCCGGCACCCCTTCGTCGCCGAAATGCACGTCCTCGACCCGCTCTGCCATGGCAGCCAGCATCGGCAACTGCTCGCGGTGGCGCGCGTGATAGCGGGTCTCGATATGTTGGGTCAGGGCTGCGGCGTCGTGGATCGGGACGTTTGTCATCGGGATGCTCCTGTCATCAGAACAGCTTGGGTGGCGCGGCCGGGCAAGCCTGGGCGGATGCAACCGCGATATGCAGGGATTGGGCTATACGTTCGGCGCGCTCCATCACATGGGCCGCGCCTGCCGGAGTGCAGGTTTCCTCTGCCGTGGCACGGAATAGCGCCAGCCAGCGGTCGAAATGCGCCGCATCAATCGGCAGCGGCGTGTGCGCAGGCACCGGGCGGCCATGATACTGACCCGTCATCAGGGCGACCGACGACCAGAAGGTCACCATGCGTTCCAGATGCGGGGGCCAATCGGTGATCCTTGCCGCGAAGATCGGGCCCAGCAATCTGTCGTCGCGGACCTTGCCGTAAAAGCGGTGCACCAGCTGACGCAGAACCTCTTCGTCCAGCCCGGTTTCCGCCATCACGGCAGCCGTCACGGCTGGACGTGCAGAGGTGGGGTTCCGTGGTGGAGCGACCGTTTCCATCTGAGTCTCCGTCTTGCACTTTGGCTTAGACCTGCTAATAGGTATTGTAAATACCAATTCAAGGGAAGTGACCGGCATGCGCCTGACCTCGTTCACCGACTTTGGCCTTCGCATGCTGATGCGCATGGCGGGCGATCCCGCGCGGGCGTTTTCCACGTCCGAGCTGGCCGAGGATCTTGGGCTGTCACGCAACCATCTGGCAAAGATCATGCAGCATCTGTCGCGCGCGGGGTTCATCGACACCCGGCGTGGTGGCGGTGGTGGTGCGGTGCTCGCGCGCCCGGCGGCGGATATCCGGCTGGGCGACATCGTGCGCCTGCTTGAGGAAGGTCAGCCGCTGGTCGAATGCTTTGGGACCGATGCCGGGACCTGTTCGATCGATGGGCGATGCCGCCTCAAGGCCCGGTTGAGGTCGGCAGAAGCGGCATTTCTGGACGATCTCAACCGCTCGACCTTGGCCGATATCGCGCTGGCACCGCAAAGTCCCCTTGGCTTGGTGGGTCAGCCATGACCCGGATCGAACGCGACGGCGAGCGGCTTCGTCATTCCGGCCGCCCTTCTGGCCGAAGCCTTCAAGATGACCGAGGACGATGTGCGCCTTGCCATGCGCGACGGCACGCTCACCTCACTTTGCGAAGCCGGAGAGGGCGAAGATGCGGGGCGCTGGCGGCTGACATTTCGTCATGCTGACCGGGCTTGCAGGTTCACCCTCGACGCGACTGGCGCGATCCTGACGACGTCGCGCTTTCCCGTACGGTCATCCCCTCGCGCTTCGCCCTGAGTTTGGTCCGCTGATCTCTGCAAAGTTTTGCCACAGTCGGATTGACTCTTGCGCCCGCTTTAGTTAGTATTTAATCACTTACTATGATCAGGCAATCCCATGCGCAAATCGGCTGAACTTCGCAAGGCCCAGATCGTCGCGGTGATCCTTGATCTTGCCGACAGGATCGGACCGGACCGGGTGACGACCGGCGCCGTCGCGGCAGAAGTCGGGGTGACGCAGGCCGCCATCTTCCGGCATTTTCCGACCAAGGCCGAGATGTGGGTGGCGGTTGCCGATCATGTCGCGGGCCTGCTCACGGCGGCCTGGGCCGAAGCGCTGGAAGAAGCCAAGCCACCGGTCGAACGGTTGAAGGCGCTGGTGGGCGCGCAGCTGGATCAGATCACGGCGCACCCTGCGATGCCCATGCTCTTGTTCTCGCGCGAACTGAACGTCGAAAACGCTGCTCTGCGCGCTGCCTTCCGGGACCGTCTGGCCGCACTGCACGGGCTTCTGATGCGTGAAGTTGTCGAGTGCCAGCGGGACAATACTTTTGTCAAAGATGTCGCTGCTGCGGATGTGGCTGTGCTTCTGACATCCATCATTCAAGGTGTGGCGATCCGCTGGTCGCTGGGCACACGGGATTTCGTCCTGCGCGACGAAGGATTGCGCCTTCTGGCTGTCCAACTTCGGCTGCTTGGAGTGCCGGAGGGCTGAGTGATGCAAAAGGCATGGTTCATCGGGGCTGCGGCAGTGCTGGCGATCGGCGCAGGCGTTCTGTTCATGACAGAGCGACCGCTGACAGTGACGGTAGTGGAACCTGAAACCGACGTGGCCCTGCGGATCTACGGCCTTGGCACAGTTGAGGCTCGCGTGCTGACGCGGGTTGGCTTTGAAGTCAGCGCCACGCTTTTGTCGCTCTCAGCCGACGCAGGCGATAGCGTCGCACAGGGGCAGATCCTTGGCGCACTGCACCAGGGCGAACAAGAGGCGCGCGTTGCCCGTGCGCATGCCGCTGTTGCGGCCAGCCATGCCAACCAGGCCAAGGCAGAGGCGTCCGTTGTCCGCGCCAAGGCCATTCTGGCGCAGCGCGAGACAGCAAATCTCCGTCTGCTGGAACTGACCCGGCAGGAGGCCGCAAGTGTTCAGCGCGCCGAAGAGGCCCAGCGGGACGAGGATGTTGCCCGCGCAGACGTGGCCGTGGCCGAGGCCGAGCGCGACGTGATCGGCGCTCAGGCAGAGGACGCCGCCGCCGCCCTACAACTGGAAGAGACACTTCTGGCGCATCACCGGCTCCTTGCGCCCTTTGACGCGGTCATCGTTGCCCGCCACGCTGAAGTCGGGGCCGTGGTCCGCGCGGGCGATCCGATCTTCACCCTCATCGACCCCGACACGATCTGGATACAGGCCTATATCGACGAAGAGCGCGCAGGCCAGCTTGCGCTTGGCCAGCCCGGCACCATTCGCCTGCGGTCGCAGCCCGCTGGCGAATTTCACGGCACCATCGCCCGCATCGGTCTGGAAAGCGACCGGGTTAACGAAGAGCGCCGCGTCTGGCTGACCTGCTCCGACTGCCCGGCAGAGATGTTTCTGGGTGAACAGGCCGAGGTGCGCATTCTGACCGGCACCCGCGACGCAGCACTTATGGTGCCTGAAGTCGCGATTTCCGGTTTTGACGGCTTTCGCGGCCAGGTCTGGACCGTGCAGGACGGACGGCTGGGCCGTGCAGAGCTGACATTCGGTGCGCGTGACGACCGTGGCCGGATCGAGGTGACCGGCGGCCTGCCCGATGGCGCGCAGATCGTGGCCAGCCCGCCACAAGGCGCAAGTGACGGGCGGCTTGCCCGGATCGGGGATGCGCCATGAACCTTGCCATCCGCGACATCCGGCACGGCCTGTTCCGCTTTGTCCTGACCTGCTTTGGTCTGGGGCTTCTGATGACGGTCGTGCTGGCGATGATCGGCATCTACAACGGGCTGGTGGCCGATGCGCTGGCCGTGGTGAAGGCCCCGGCCGCCGATGTCTGGGTCGTCGAGGCGGGCACGCAAGGCCCTTTTGCCGAAGCGTCGGCCATTCCTGCCGACACGCGTGATGCCGTAGCCCGCATGCCCGGCGTGGCAGAGGCGGGCGCTGTCACCTTCCAGACCATCGAGGCCTACCATGCGGGCCGGACCACTGCGGCTTTACGTCATCGGCTTTGAACCCGGCCGTCCCGGCGGGCCGCAAACGATCGCCGAAGGGCGCGGATTTGGTACCAGCCATTTCGAACTGATCGCCGACCGCAAGACCGGGCTGGTGATCGGCGACCGGATCCGCCTGGGTCGCAAAAGCTTCCTGGTCGTTGGACTGGTGGAGGCGGCGATGAACTCCGGCGGCGACCCGGCAGTCTACATGACCCTGGCGGATGCCCTTGCGCTGCAAACGGCGCTGGACCCTGCCGCCGCGCGTGTTCAGGTCGCTCGCGGGGCTGAAGGCGCACGCCCGCCTACCGTGGCTGCCGTCATCGCTCGGCTGGAGCCCGGCGCTGACGTGGCTCTGCTGACAGCCACAGTGCGGCAATGGAAGCACCTCTCCGCGCTCAGCCAGGCCGAACAGGAGACGTTGCTGCTAGCCTCGGTCGTGGACAGGGCGCGGCGCCAGATCGGCCTGTTCCTTGGAATCCTTCTGTCAGTCAGCGCGGTGGTGATCGCCCTCATCATCTACACGATGACGATGGAGAAGCTGAAACAGATCGCCACGCTCAAACTGATCGGCGCGCCCGACCGCACCATCATCGGGCTGATCGTGCAGCAGGCCCTGATCCTTGGCGCATCCGGTCTTGGCATCGGGCTGGCGCTGATCCTGCTGGTCAAGGACAACTTTCCCCGCCGCGTGGTGCTTGAGCCCATTCAACGGGCTGGTGCTTGCCGGCATCATCCTTGTGGTCTGCATCGTTGCATCGGGCCTTGGCGTGCGCGCGGCGATGAAGGTCGACCCTGCCACCGCGCTTGGAGGCTAAGGCCATGACGCAGGGCGACGTTCTGGTCAAAGTGCAAGGCGTGGCAAAGCACTATGGCTCTGGCGAAACCCGCGTCGATGCCTTGCGCGCCGTCGACCTGCAGGTCCGCGCGGGCGAGGTGATAGCACTTCTGGGCCCTTCCGGCTCGGGCAAGACGACGCTTCTCAACATCATCGGCTGCATCCTTGCCCCGTCAGCGGGCCAGGTGGAACTGGACGGTGACCCGGTGTTTGACGGCAAATGGCTGCGCAGCGATCTTCGGCGGCTGCGACTGGACAAGATCGGCTTCATCTTTCAGGCGCACAACCTGCTTCCGTTCCTGACCGCCGAAGAGAATGTCTCGGTCGTGCTTGACCTTGCAGGCTGGCCTTCCGCCAAAGGCCGCGCCCGTGCGCGCGAGTTGCTTGACTACCTCGAAGTCGGACATCGCGCATCGGTGAAGCCAGCACTTCTGTCGGGAGGAGAGGCGCAGCGCGTCGCCATCGCCCGCGCGCTGGCCAACCGACCGCGGATCATCCTTGCAGATGAGCCGACTGCAGCTCTCGACAGCGGGCGTGCGCAGCTTGTTATGGACCTCTTGCGCAAGCTCGCGACCGAACAGGAAGCCTGCATCATTGCCGTCACCCATGACGAAAAGATCTTCGACCGCTTCGACCGCCTGATCCATCTGCGCGATGGTCGCCTCGTGGACAGCTGAACATAGGAGAAGGCCATGCCTACCCGCACCCGTTCCGTCACTATTGCAGCTGTTGTTGCCGTCATCTTCGGGCTTCTGACGATCTTCTCCGGCGGGCGCGCCCTGTTCGGCGGGGCCGACATGGGCGCTGTTGTGCCCTTCGTGCTGTGGTTCAACTTCCTCGCCGGGTTCGCCTATGTCAGTCGCAGGCTTGGGTCTTTGGTATCGCACCACTTGGGCGACTGGCCTCTCTATTTCCATCGCACTGGCAACCGCAATCGTGTTCGCCACCTTCCTCTGGCAGGTCTGGAGCGGGACAGCATACGAAGCGCGAACGATGGGTGCCATGGGGCTTCGCCTTGCCACTTGGGTGGCAATCTCGATCGTCGCGGTCAGAAGCGGTAAGGCACGCTGAGAGTCTCGCCGCCGCAGCTATTTCGGCCTCCGATCGAGACTGCCTGAATGTGCAATTCATCGCAGTGTTGTAAGGTTTCCAGGACAATTCATTCCATTGCCGCACCGCGTAATTCAGCGCGAAACACCACTTCGTCCAACCCGTATTCTTCACAGGCGTCAATAACCGTATGGAAGGGTACGATCGGGCAACCGAAACAGAGCATTCGATGAGATCGAAATACGCTCACTGTTGCAGGCCAGCGCGAGAACAGCTGCATGAGCGGTAGATCGGAGTCGTCAATATTTGGCTCGTTCATAATGCTTCCGAGTCAGCTAGAGACAGGTCCGAAACATTTGATTGTACTAACAGTCAGCGTCGTTGTGCTGGGACAACGTTCAGTGGAATTTTGGTCATGTTGACAACTGGCGGAGCCAGAGGCGGATCGAGCTGATGTCGATGAACCGCGGAAATCCCGAGCGTCAGCAGCGCGCCGATCACCGGCTCCACATCCAAAACCTGAACACGCCCTTGGCGACCAGCGCGGTGTCCCTGCCCCGATCAAGTGGTCCAGCTTCAAACTTAGTGTATAACGAGTCTTGGCGCTACGGCTGGCGTGGCTTGCGAAGCGGGTCCGGACGGCGAAGCCGGCCACTGGATGACCTCGGTAGCTGGCGGGCGGTACCCGAGTCATGAGTGCGGGCGTTTGGTTTTGTAGTGGCGGCGCCAAGACACGATGACGATCCCTGCTTCGGCGAGGCTGTAGAAGATTTCTCCGTTCAGCAGTTCGTCGCGGAGCTTGGAGTTGAAGCTCTCGCAGTAGCCGTTCTTCCAGGGGCTGCCAGGCTCGATGTAGGCGGTTCGTGCTCCGACGGCGGTGATCCACTCCCGCACACCGGCATATTGTCAAAACCGGCCTAAGTCTCGTCATCCTCGCTCGGTGGAACTCGGCTTCGATGTCATGACGGGCAACACATACAGCGGTTTGACGGCGTCACCCGCTTCCGTAGATGGTGGCTGCGGTTGTCTCGGCGCATCGCTACGCACTGTATCTGGAAGCGGCGGCCTCGGGGTCTCGGGGCTCATGGCGCGCAATTCCGGCAGAACGGCGTGTAGGGTAGAATTGTCAGTCGTTCTTCCGGTATCGGATCGCCGCAGTTTGTGCACACGCCATACTCGCCGGAATCGAGCCGCTCCAATGCAGCCTCGATCTGGCGGATTTCCCTCTGAGCCGAGTTGCCAACACCCTCGAGCACCTCGTCGTCCTCCCGCTCGATAGCAAGTTCATCCCAGTCAGACGAATGCTCCGCGTCGAGTTCTTCATCGATAGCAACGATGCGCTTTTCCAGTTCGGCATAGCGCGCCTGCAACTGGGCTCTGCGTTGGCTATGGGAAATCATTCATTCCTCCTAAATGTAGGGGGGGAGATACTCGCGAGCGAACAGGCGTTTCGGGTCTTACCCGCGTGCCTAAGGCTAGCCGGTCAAGTGTTTGTGTGGGCGATCGGGGATAGCGCCCTACCCCGTTCGCCAAGAGCAAATGGCCCGCCATCGGCGTCGGTGCAACCGCGGCGTCATCGCAACTAAGTCTATCGCATTCAGGTGCCGACGGCGAGAGCTTGCCTGGCCACGCTTGCCAACGAAGATCAAGATCATTCCGGAAGCCCGGCGAGACGATATCCTTCGATAAAGTGCGCCTTCGTCGCCTCGTCTTCAAACTCCGTCGAAGACACCCAATGGCTGATCGAAAACTCGGGATTGCTCGCCATGAAGAGCGCGGCTTCGTATTTGGCTTCGTCGATCCGTCCAAGCTGGGCCAGGCTCGCCGCGAGGTAACGGCGTGATGCGGTGCGATAGGTGACCGGGTTGCGTAATGTCTCGACGGCGCCTTCGTACCGGCGAAGCGCATATTGAATCTTTCCCTGCGCCATGAAGTACCACCCTGCCGGTAACGGATTGATCCTCAAGGCGCGCCTGACAAGTTCCTCGGATCTGCCATGTTGTCCAGAAAAAAGAAGGAAGTCCGCATACATCACCATTGCATCGGCGTTGTTAGGATCAAGCGCCAGTGCCAGCTCGTGTTCGCGACGCGAGGAATCCCACTGACCAGCGTAGTCCAGCAGCAAAGCATAGGTTGCACGGCAGTGGGAACTGTTCGGGTCCAGCGCCACAGCCCGTTCGGCCAGCGCCAGAACGGTGCCGCGCCGGTCGTCTACCGGGATGTTGCTATGGGTCCAGGCGTCATTGCGCACCAAGGCGAGGCAGCGGTACGCTTCGGCGTAGCCGGGATCGAGATCAATAGCCTTCTCGAGAAGGACCATCGCCTCGCGCATGGCGTCAGCAAGGCCAAAGGAGGAAATCCAGCAAGGCCCGTCCGCGCGTGCAAAGATCGTAGGCGTCCGTGTTCTTGGGGCGATTGCGTGGGGGCGGCACCACCAGCTGGCCGACAAGGGCGTCGCGGATATGGGCGCTCACTTCGTCCTGCAAATCAAATATGTCTTCGAGATCCCGGTCAAAGCGCTCCGCCCAGACGTGTCCCCCGCCATGACTGTCGATCAGCTGCGCGTTGATGCGCACCCTTGCCCCTGACCGGCGCGCAGAGCCTTCGAGAACGTAGCGCACTCCGAGTTCTTTGGCGATCTGGCGCACGTCCAGCGACTTGCCCTTGTACGCAAAGACTGAGTTTCGGGCGATGACAAACAGGCCTGCATGGCGCGAGATGTCGGTTATCAGGTCTTCGGTCAACCCGTCGACAAAGTAGTCATACTCCGGGTCCGAGCTCATATTGGTGAAGGGAAGCACGGCAATTGAGGGCTTCTCGGGCAATGCAAGAACGGGGGGTTCGGCGCCATGCAACCGGACACGGAACACCCTGAGTGGCTCGGCCATGTTCTTGAGTTTCTTTAGCCCGAGATCGTCAAACTGAGCCTTCAGCCGGCGCCTCACAAGACCATGGACACTGGCAGAAAGGTAGATCCCCCCGGGATCTGCCAACCCCTCAAGCCGGGCTGCGACGTTGACCCCGTCCCCATGTAGGTCTGTGCCGTCAACGATGACCTCGCCAAGGTTGACGCCTATGCGAAACACAATTCTTTGGTCTTCCGGAATGCCCGCATTGCGCAATGCCATGCCTTCCTGGATCTGGAGTGCGCAGATGGATGCGCTGAGTGCGGAACTGAACTCCACCAGCACGCCATCGCCCATCACCTTGAAAATGCGCCCGCTGTGCTTTGCCACGAGCAGGTCGAAAACCTCGCGCCGGTGGCTGCGCAGCGCAGCCAGCGTGCGCTCCTCGTCCAGTTCCATCAGCCGAGAATATCCTACCACATCCGCAGCAAGGATCGCAGCCAATCGGCGATGGACGTTCTCCGCGCTCATGTCGACCATTCAGTTGGGTCGAGACGCTCTCCCCTTGACGTGGTAGCGAGACGCGGGGACCAACTTCGACCAGCAGACCATTAATGTAGAAATTTTTCTGAACCGACAACCGAACGAGAATTCTTGCAAGCCGGTTTGAAGGCGGGAGCGGGCAACGCTAGGGCACCGGCGCATGGGAACGTCACAGAAGTTCGATTCCGTCCACGCCTCGGTGTTCAACCACTTCAATCAAGAACGTAACCCTCCCAGTCGAGAGATCTTCAAGCTGAGCCGCACCGTCGCTCTCGCCTTCGAGCGAAACGCCAGGGAAGTGAGCTAAACGCTCTCTACAAAAGTCGGGCAAGTCCAGCCCTAACAGAGATGAGTTCGCATTTGTCTAACAGCAGCGAGTCGGAGCCTGCGCACGATCGAACTGGCCATAATCGCGCGTTATTGCGTAGATTGCCGCTGCTTCGAGGCCGTTGGCGCCAATGTGCTCTCGCAACCTCTCTTGCGCCGAGGAGAAGCCCTGCATCGCTGCTAGGGATATAAACTTGCCTTGGTAGTTCACACTTTCAAAGGCGGTGAAGAAGGGTGCCGCAATTGGACACAAACCGTAGAATGCGATCACGTGCTCAGTGTCCACCTCCGATTTGGGAGTTGCAGCGACTTCGGTCTGCCCTGCTTCCCAGTGCGACACTCTCTTCCCCACTCGGATCCGGTAGTCCGCAAAGTGTACTTTCCGCCCGGCGGCTTGCGACCTGCGGTGTTGTAAATCCGCGCGCCACGCCGCGATCGCCGCCTCACTCTCCCAGAGCTGATGGGACAACAGCACGTCTGCGTCAGCGAGCGAGGAATAGCGATCGAGGAATGCTAGGCCATGATGGCGCGCCAGAACGGGCTTGAGCTTAGCTACGTGCTCAAAGTAGTGGGAAAGATGGCCTGCACGAGGGCGCATTTCGAAGAACACTGCGTGCATGCGTTTTGCCCTAACTGAACCGGATGGGGTTTACCGAAGGTTGTTTGTCGTTAACTAGGCGGCCATCGGTACTGGTTCCAGAGGTGTGGAGAAGTTGGCCTCGACTTCAGCGGGGCAGGCGCTACCGGTCGGCTCAATCAGACGACGGTTGATGAACCAGTCGACCCATTCCAACGTGAAGTACTCCACGGCCCCGAAGCTCTGCCCGGGGCCGCAGCGGTAGATGACCCCGATCTTGAACAGACCGTTGAAAGTCTAGCGATCGACTGGATGTGATGATCAGAACGAATATCGCAAGATTGCCGCCAACGGCCCGTTGCCTGGTACATCTTCCTTGCGGGCGGCAATAATCCGCGCGCCGGTTTTGAGAGCGCGGCTGACAATCTCGTCGACCACACCGTATGTCACGGCATCATCCTTGTCGGCAAAGGTGACGGCGCCGGTTTCGTCATCAACACTGCCAGGGATTGTGGTATCGATGTCCACGATCAGTGTATCGATGACGCCGAAGGTCGCTGCTCGGGCAGCCTTTGCGATATCGGTGGTGGTGCGAGCTTGGCTATGGCGTTCCGAGAACAGCGTGGCGAGGTCTGCGATCTGATCAGCATAGAGGCGGTCCAACACTCCCCGGACTTCGCCAGCCAAAATGTGGTCAGGTGTGTGATCGGCCGAGCCTCCGAGTATTTCGGACGTGGTAAAGGCATAGCTGCTCACCGAGCGATAAACCGAGGCCATTGGCTCAGCAGCGGCCACGATCAGAGGGCGCTCATGGCCTGACAAGACAGGGCGCAGTGCCTCGTCCACCACGCGAGCGTAGCGAGTCGTCAGGGCGTTTTCGCTAGTAGCTTCGCCACTCTGGCCGGGACCGCTGCGTTCAGAGTGGCTGCGCCGCCCGATGGCATCAGCCATGTCCTTGGGCATTCCCGGCACCGAGACGGAATGGGGTGGCAGGTCTGGCGATACTTCAATCAGACGCACCGCACCCTTCCCGATGGCCAGCACATAGGCGTCCTGCCCGAAGGTGATAGCGCGCAATAGCGGCTTGATGTGAAAGCGGTCCGAGACATGGACGCTGCTCTGGAGTTTTGATGGCAGGCGGAAAGTGCGAACGAACTCAGGTGTTACGAAGATGGCAAGGCTGTTAGCCTGATGCGCCCAAAACTCATCGTCACCTTCGATGTCAGCGATGGCAGCCTCTATTGGCCAGATGCTGCGCTTGTCAGTGCCTGCGGCATGAAGTTGAGACACCGCTTCCTTCGCGAGGTTCTTCAGTTCAATCCGGTCGACCTGCGTCGCCTCGGTCAGCGGGGTCGTCGAGATGTAGATCGTGACGGCCGAAGTAGCGCGGACGCTCGCCACGTGAAGGATCTCAGGACGTGTAGGCAGATCGATGTGAAGCAAAGCCATCTCCTCATGGGTGTTCGCCAGTAGGCGGGATCTACCGTCACCTAGACGAGTTGGCGCCATTTCGGAAAAGTCAGCGACTGACCGCCTACTGCGATCAGTTTGAGACAGCAGGGTCCATGGGCTGGACGTTCGACGTTGCCGAACTCCGAGCCGAGGTGTTCCGTGCAGGTGACGCCGCGCTGTCTCTCGTAAACTGCGAAAGTTCCAAGGCCGCGCAGGCCGCCGCTCTTATCGGGTGGTGCGCATATCTTGCAGCCGGCACTGACAAGCTAGGGCGATCAGTCGGCAAAGGGGTTCGACCGCAAACACGCTCTGACGGTACTGGAACGCGCGGACGTTTCATTAAGTGGAGCGCCAAAGTGCTGCAGTGATGTTACCTATTTCTTCATACGACACCGAAGCCGAAAGGATCCGAGTTGAGCGATTTCCCTCGACAGCGTCGCGCCCGTCCGCCTTCGGCAAGGCGAGCCGGCTATGCCCAACTGCGCCATCGCCTTGGACCGCAGGAAGGTTTCTCAGCCGACGAAATCGCGGCGATGCACGACACCGCGCTCCGCGTGCTGGAGAACCTCGGGATCCGCATTCTGTTGGACGAGGCGCGGGCGATCTTCCGCGCGGCAGGCGCACGCTGTGACGACGACAGCCAAATGGTCCGGATAGGGCGCGACATTGTCGCGGCCGCCCTCGCTTCGGCACCACGTAGCATCCGCCTGCGAGCCGCTGACCCTGCACATGAGCAGATATTCGAGCCTGGGGCCGCGCTTTTCATGGCGGGATCAGGTTGTCCGAACGTTACCGATGCCCTGCGCGGCCGTAGGCCCGGCAGCCGGGAGAGCTTTGTCGAAACTTTGCGCCTCCAGCAAAGCTTCGACGTCATCCACATGCATGGACCCAGTGCTGAACCACAGGACGTCCCGAGCCATATCCGGCACTATGCGCTGATGCAGGACCAACTCACCAACTGCACCAAACCCCTTTTCGTCTACGCACGCGGACGCGGCCAAGTGGCGCAATCCTTCGAGATGATCCGTCTGGCCCACGATCTCGACGACGCGGGTTTTGAAGACGGGGTCTGGGCAACAACCGTGATCAATTCCAACTCCCCGCGACAGCTGGACGTCCCTATGGCCCGAGGGATCATTGATTTCGCGCGCGCAGGCCAGTTGAGTCTGATCACACCCTTCTGCCTCGCAGGCGCGATGGCGCCTGTGACCGTCGCGGGGGCTTTGGTTCTACAACATGCCGAGGCCTTGGCAGGTATCACGCTGGCACAACTCACCCGTCCCGGTGCCCCGGTGGCCTACGGTGGCTTCTCGTCGAACGTCGACATGAAATCCGGCTCGCCCGCCTTTGGCACACCCGAACATGTTCGCGCGAACCTGGGATCAGGTCAGCTGGCGCGGTTCATCGGATTGCCGTGGCGCTCTGCGACAGGCGCCGCTTCAAACGTTGCTGATGCTCAGGGAGCGACGGAAACCGTCAATGGGCTCTGGGCCGCCATGCTGGCACAAGCCACGATTACACTCCATGCAGCCGGGTGGCTCGAGGGCGGTCTGACCTTCGGTTACGAGAAATTCATTGTCGATATCGAGGCCCTGCAAACTCTGGCCGAACTCTGCCGTCCTGCGGCCGCCGACACCGCGGCCCTTGCCTATGATGCCATTGCTGAAGTCGCACCCGGGCGGGCATTTCTTTGCCGCGCAACACACGATGGAACGCTATCAGACCGCCTTCTATGCCCCGCTGGTTGCCGATCTCTCCAATTACGGCCGTTGGACCGAGAACGGCGCACTGCGGGCCGATCAGCGCGCCACGGCGATCTGGCAGAAAACGCTGGCAGACTTCACCACTCCCGCCGCCTGTGTGGGCGCCGCTGAACGACTTGCGCCCTATGTCAGAAAACAGATCGAGAACGGCGGTGTGGCGCCGGAAGATTGACAAATGATCGTGCCGCAGTTGCGTCTCATCAGACGAAACCGCGACGTCGAGACGGTTACTGACGGAATCGTAGCAGGTGTGCCGTGATTGAAAGAAACTGGCGAACCGAAATTCAAGTGAACTCGATTATGCTAGGCGAGGTTCTTAGGGTCTGCCACGCGATGTTGTTCTTGACTGGCTGCGCTAGCACGTTAGGCGAGCTGGCCGTTGTCGATGGCGCGGGGGTGGATAAGACGCGGCAGGCGTCTACGAAACTTAGGGCACCTCAGACCGAGTTTGGGTATCTTCCAGAAGACGTTCAACCGCAGAGAAAAGGTCAGTCATCTATAGGAACCGTTGCCGACGTCAGCGCGTTTGAAAAGTTAACTTTAGTCTGAGGTGTCTCGATTGGCTGAACGCCGGCAGCGGGTTGAGTTGTTCTCGACCTCCGAGGAACTCCAAGCGCTTTACGAGTTTACGGACGCGATCTATCACGCCCGGTCGGTTGAAGACGTTTATGCCTCGGCGCTCGACGCAATCACCCGGACTCTGCGCTGCCAGATGGCATCGATCCTGCTCTTCGACGACGACGGGGTCATGCGGTTTGTAGCCTGGCGGGGACTATCGGATCGCTATGTCAAAAAACTGACTGGTCACACACCGTGGCGGCCGGGGGACCGGGATCCCGCTCCGATCTTTGTTTCAGACATCAACGAGACGGACGAGCCCGACTGGATCAAGCGTGAGATCTGCGCCGAAGGCATCGTGAGCCTAGGTTTTGTGCCACTGACCATGGAAGGCCAGGTGATCGGCAAGTTCATGACCTATTATGCCGAGCGGCACACCTTTGATCCCGAGTCGCGGTCTCTGGCGGTGACAATCGCCCGGCAACTTGGGTTCAGTATCGGACGCGCCAGGGCCGAGGCCTCCCGCCAGGCCGCGCTGTCAGACCTGAAGTTCTCCGAGGCCCGGTTCCGCCAGATGACGGAAGAAGCCCCGATCATGATCTGGATGAGCGATCCGCTGGGGCATTGCGAACAACTGAACCGGCTCGCACGTGATTTCTGGAACGTCGCAGAGGACGGGCTGGACCAATTCGAGTTCGCTTCAACAATACATCCCGAGGACGCGGAGCGCGTCCTGACGCAAATGGCAAATGCCGCCGCGCTGGGGGAACCGGTGCACCTGCGCGGTCGCTATGCCAACTGGCGCGGTGAGTGGCGTTTGCTGGAAACGGAAGCGCGACCGCGATACGCCCATGATGGCAGCTTCCTCGGTATGGTCGGGGTGAATGTCGACATCACCGAACAGGAGAGCATCAACCGCCAGCGCGAGCTTATGCTGGCTGAGTTGAACCATCGCGTGAAGAACTCATTGGCGGTTGTCCAGGCGATCGCCCAGCAGACATTCAGGTCCGATCGCGGCCTAGCATCAGTCTCAACGTTCCTGGGGCGCCTTCAGGTCCTCGCCAGAGCGCATGACATCTTGTCCGGCGTGAACTGGGAATGCACGCAGCTGCAGGAGCTTGCGAAGGATGTCCTGACTAGCGTCCCCACAAGCCTGGGCAGCATCGTGATTGATGGTCCCGCTTTTCTCCTGGCGCCGAAGCAGGCGCTGGCCGTGGCACTGGCGCTGCATGAGCTTCAGACCAACGCATTGAAATATGGTGCGCTCTCGGTCGAGGGCGGCACTGTGTCCCTTCTCTGGACGCCGTTGCCTGACCGGCGATTGGAGATTATTTGGCGGGAACGCGGCGGTCCGGTTGTTGTCACACCATCGCGGCGGGGGTTCGGAACCGTGATGCTCGAACATGGACTGGCTTCAGAACTGAATGGCGCTGCCACGCTGGATTTCCAGCCCGAGGGTCTAGAGTGCCGCATAGAGGCGTCGTTTCAAGGAACCGGGTGATGTGATGAGCGTAAGCAATTCCGCCGTCACCTATTCGCAGTATCCCTACGGAGATCACTCAAACGTGGTGCTGAGCGTTACATGCGCCCGGCAACAACTGCCAAGTCGCAACCAAGATCGCCGAGCGGGATTAGCAGACTGTGCCCCACACTTCCTCTTCTCTGGGCTACACCCCTTCCAGAATGTCGGCGATGCGCCGGGCCGGCTGATGATCGTGATGACGCCCGGAAGATTTGAAGGCTTCTTTCCAACTCTCGAGGCCGAACAGTCACAGTCCCCTTGACGTTGCCCCCTCTGCCGAATCCAGTTTGAGGTGGACTCTGGTCCGACCGACCTCCGATCTCCGCGGTCCGCGGCCCGCGACTGATGTCGAAGATATCGAGGGCGCGGGTCGACCAAGTTGACCAGCGAGACGGGAATGGTCGTAGCATCAACTTGAACGACTTTGAACCTCGGCGCTCGCCCGCGCTTCGGATACACTCGGAACCTGAGATCAGCCGTCGGGACGACCTGGGAGGACAGAATGAAAACTGAAGAACACAAAGTCTTGGCGTTGCTTGAAGGTTTGGCGAGAGAATTCAATGCTCATGACATTGAGGCGATCATGGCTTTCTTTGCTGATGATTGCAGGCTCGATCTGCCCCGAGGTCCTGAGGAACATGGAACTCGATGCGTCGGACGCGATGCCGTGCGACGGGGGATCATGTCCCGGTTCGACGCGACGCCAGACGTCCATTACGGAGACGTCGAGCATTTCGTCTGTGGCGATACGGGCATGTCGAAATGGCTGCTGACTGGCACGACAATTCAGGGACAGAAGGTTTGTGTGCGAGGATGCGACTTCTACACTTTTCAACACGGAAAGGTGAGCAGGAAGGATTCCTATTGGAAAATCGTTGCGTGACCTGTCGATCGGAAGGTTGAGGAGATGATCGGGCGAACCGCGATGCGGTTTTTGGTGATCAGCCCTCCCTGCGAAGCCGCATTCGGGCGCTGATGCCTGACCCCGCACACTAGGAGAATCCCGATACTCGCAGTACCCTGAGGGTCGCTAGGTTACCTCGAGGCTTCCGATGGATAAGCACGGCACCTTTCTGCGCGAGGCGATTGCGCTTTCGAAATCCGCGGTTGACCATGGTAACGAGCCCTTTGGCGCGGTCCTTGTCAAGGACGGACAGGTCATCCTGCGAGCGGAGAACAGCGTCTTCAGTGGCCGCGACATGACCAACCATGCCGAGATGAACTTGGTGAAGCTTGCGGCCCAGCACTGCGACCCAGCCTTTCTGATCGACTGCACCCTCTATTCAAGCACCGAGCCCTGCGCGATGTGCTCCGGCGCGATCTACTGGTCGGGTGTCGGGCGGGTCGTCTTCGCCTGCTCGGAGACGCGGCTCGGCGAAATCGCCGGGATCGGATTGAACGTGCCGAGCCGGCACGTGCTCCAGACCGGTGCGCGCGTGGTCGAGGTTTTCGGTCCAACGGATCTCGAGGACGAGGCCGCCGAAGTCCACCGGGAATTTTGGCCACGACATCTGGGCAAGGCGTAGCGCTGAGAACCCTAGTTGGGGTCAAGGTACGCACAAATAACAGCCAGTCGGCTTGGCAAGCGGGAGGCTAAACTTGGCACTGGCGATCGCGGCAGAAAGCACCGCGGTCCCGTTTTACGGTTGTCTTCGTGCGCGATGGGCGCATTGGGGCGCCGACGAGGCCACAAAACCCGAAATGCTCGCGGACTCATTAGTGTAAGGACTAGCGAGAGCGAAGGGGTCGCTGTCCTGCCCAGACTGAGCCGAGGGTTCTGTCAGAAACTTGACGAGAGGCGGTATAGCGCCCAGCTAGCCTGCCTTGTTCAGCCAACGTTCCACATTCAGCTACTTCGAGAGCGAGCCCCGAAATCATCGCTGATGGGCAACGGCTATCTGCGACGCTTGCTGGTCGTCGGCGCGACCTCCGTGACCCGAAGGGCCGAAACCACAGACACCCGAACGGGCGCCTGGGTGCGGTCCCTCCTGGGGCGCAAACCGACCCGGCTCGTCACCGTTGCCATTGCCAACAAGACCGCGCGCACCGCCTGGGCCATGCTGGTGCGCCAAGAAGACTACCGAGCCTCTGCAATGGCTTGAACTTACCCGAACAGCGGCAGCCATCGGCTGTCACACCTGAATGCAAGGGCAGACGTGAGTGATGATGATCAAACGGGACCGCTACCGGGACACCCCGAGGTGCTGCCAGGGCGTCTCAGCTCGATTGTCTGATCGGGACCCGGTATGCGGACTTCATCAGGGCCAGCGGTCACATGCACCGCGCCAACAGGCCGGACACATGACCGCACCCCGCAAGATCAACAGAAGCTCAAATCAATCCTTGCACAAACGGAGCCGTCCACACATGACGCGCACCGCGTCGGGTCATGCCCGAGCGCTACCCGGCCCCTAGACCCACGTCCGTTTTCTCTGCCGGACCCCTAAAGCTGCACGCCCTTGGTAAGCGCGCCGTCTATGACGAGGTTTGTGCCGGTAGTGAAGCTCGAGGCGGGCGAGGCCAGGAACACCACGCCCCGCGCGATTTCTTCCGGCCGTGCCATCCGCCCTGTGGGGTTCAATCGCATCGCTTCGGCAAACAGGTCGGCGTTGTTGTTCTCGATCCACTGCCAGATGCCGCCGTCGAAATAGGTGTTGCCGGGCGACACCGTATTGGCCCGGATGCCCTTGCCTGCCAGCTTGTACGCAAGCCCCTGCGCGTAGTGCACCAGAGCAGCCTTGAACGCACCATAAGCGGGGCCGGTAAAGTCGATCTCGCGCCCCGATACCGATGAGATGAGCGTGATGGAGGCGGCTTTCGACCGCTCGAGCCACGGCATTGCCGCATTCACCAGCCGCACGGAATGCATCATGTCGGTGTCAAAGCCCGCGACCCAGGCGGCTTCGTCATCCGCCACTGCCAGCGCCGAGACATTGGCGACGACGATGTCGATCCCACCCAGTGCCGCCGCACTGTCCTTGACCCAGACTTCCAGTGCATTCTTGTCAGCTACATTGACCGATTGACCGATTACCTGGGTTCCATGCCCCTTCATCGCCTCGACCGCCTCGGTCACGCCCTTCTGGTCACGCGCGCAGATCGACACGTTCGCGCCTTCGGCGGCCAGAATCTCGCACAGTGCCGCCCGATACCCTTGCTGCCGCCCGTCACGAGGGCGTTCAGCCCCTTCAATCCCAGATCCATGTCAGCCCCTCACCCCAGATAAGTTTTCAGCATCGACGCACCCAGTGAGTATTTCGGGTCCACCATGTTGCCCACGCGCATCTTCCCGGCCTGCGTGCACAGGAAATAGGCCTCGCTTTCCTCAAAGCCGTAGTCCGACACTGTCCCGCATATCAGTTCCCTGTAGGCCACGTGCGCCGCGTCGTCCATCTGCTGGGCACCGCTCACGGCAATGATCAAATCCTCGGGCATTGTCAGAATAAACTGGCTTGCTAGCTCAACGGTGCCCGGTTGGTCCCCTTCGATGCGCGCTACAAGGCTTTTCACCCTACTAATTATATAGTTATACCCGTGCGATAAGGGATTTAGGGGAAAAGACGAGTCAACTTGTTCCTCTCACATAGCCGTAGGCGCTCAGCCTGAACTGCCCAAGCCGTACCTGCACGCACCGAGCTGCCAGTGAGATCCGTCCACGGCAGCCCGGCCGCAGTCACAGCCCGATGAGCTTTTTCGCGATGCCTGTCCCGATCGTGTACTTCGGGTCGACCATGTTGCCGAGCCGTACCCTGCCGGCCTGGGTGAGCAGCATGTAGGCCTCGAGCTCGTCGAAGCCGAATTCCGGCGCCATCCAGCGCACCAGCTCCCGATAGGCGATGCGGGCGGCATCCTCCATCGGGCGGGCGGTGCCGATGGTCATGATGACGTTCTCGTTCTCCAGCCGCGGCCAGGTGATAGTCCAGCCCTTGATCAGGTCGACCTGCAACTCGACGGTGGCCGGGATGCTCGATGGCGACGCCGCAGAGCTCGCCGTCGCCCTGCGCCGCGTGGCAGTCGCCGAGATAGAGCAGGCACCCGGCGCGTTCACCGGCAGATAGATGATCGGCCCCGGCGCCACGTCCGGCAGGTCCATGTTGCCGCCGTAATAGTCGGGCTGCAGCGAGGTGATCGCCTCGATCTCCGGGCGAGGTGCCGATCGTGCCGATGAAGGGCTCGTAGGGCAGCGTGATCTTGTCGATCCACTTGACGCCGTTCTCGGTCGACGTCGACCTTCTTGACGATCTCCGGCAGGGGCGTGTTCAGCATCGCGGTTTCGCCGGTGCCGACGAGGCCGCCGAATTCCGGGATGAGGCAGGTGGTGCCGACGGGCTGCGGTCCGCGCGGCCTGATCGACTTGATGTAGACGGCGAGGCAGTCGCCCTTCTCCGCCCCGTTCACGATAGATCGGGCCGTTCTGCGGGTTGAGGATAGGGGAAGTTCAGGATCTCGGATGGGCTCGTCGCTTCTCGCTCTTGATCGCGCCCTCGAAGGCGTCATGCGTCTCGACCGAGATCTCGCGCGCCGGGATCGACGCTGCAGCACCGGGCTTCGCGTAAGGGCCGTAGACGTAGTGGTACTTGCCCTGGTCGGCCTCGGTCATGATCGTGTGCTCTTGGTGACCTTGCCCTTGGCGACGCCCTTGCGCGCCATGATCGAATGTTCGAGCCAGCCCATTTCTCTTCTCCTCGTTTCTCTTGTCACGAACTGTTCAGACGGAGAGATACTTTCGACGTTGTCGCGGTCGTTCAGATGTCATGCGGGTCGAGCTCGGCGACGATGCGGCCCTTGTCCATGACGTAGCCGCGCTGCGCGATGGCGACGGATCAGGTCGAGGTTCTGCTCGACGAAGAGAACGGTCATGCCCGGTCTCCGCGTTGAAGCCGCTCGATGATGCGGGCGATCTCCTGCACGATCGAGGGCTGGATGCCCTCGGACGGCTCGTCGAGCAGCATCATCGTCGGGCCCGCCGATCAGCGCGCGGCCGATGGCGAGCTGCTGCTGCTGGCCGCCCGACAGGGTGCCGGCACGCTGGCGGGCGCGCTCCTTCAGGATCGGGAAGAGCTCGTAGACCTTGTCATAGTCCGGCGTCGCGCGGCCGCGCATGCCGCCTCGCCGACCAGCAGGTTCTCCCGCACCGTCATGCGCGGGAAGACGTCGCGGCCCTGCGGGACGTAGCCGATGCCGAGCCGCGCGCGGGCCGGTCGGCGGCTCGAGCCGTCGACGTCGCGGCCGCCGAAACTGATCTGCCCGACACGGTGCCGCATGCAGACCGATGAGCGTCTTCATCAGCGTGCGTCTTGCCGACGCCGTTGCGGCCGATGACGGCGACGATCTCGCCCTCGCCGACGCTGAGGTCACGCCCTGCAGCACGGGCTTGCCGCCATAGCCGGCGCGCAGGTCCTGCGACGTTCGAGGATGTCGCTCATCCATGGACGCTCCCGAGATAGATGTCGGCGACGCCGCTCGTCGGCGACGATCTCGTCGACTCGTCCCTTCCGCGAAGATCGCGCCGAAATGCAGCACCGTGACCCGGTGGGCGATCTGCCGCACGAAGGTCATGTCGTGCTCGACCGCGAGGATCGTGATGCCCTCGGCATTGAGCTGCTGCACGCATCTCGCCCGTGTGCGTGGGTCTCCTCCGGCGACATGCCGGCGGTCGGCTCGTCGAGCAGCAGAAGCTGTGGCTCGACGCCGATCGCCATGCCGATCTCCAGCCATTGCTTGATGGCCGTGGCTGAGGTGCCGGCCTGCCTGGTCGGCCACCGGCTCCAGCTCGGCGAAGGCCGAGCACGCCGGTCGATCTCGCCGTCCAGCATCGGTGGCCGTGCAAGTGGTGCTGGAGCGCGATCTCCAGGTTCTGCCGCACGGTCAGCGCCGTGAAGATGCCGGGCACCTGGAACTTGACGCTCATGCCGCGGCGGATGCGCTCGAACGACGTGCAGCGCCGGTGATGTCCTCGCCCTCGGAACAGGATGCTGCCCGCTGTCGGGCCGGTGCTCGCCGAGGATCAGGCGGAAGAAGCGTGACTCTTGCCGGCCCCATTCGGGCCGATCAGGCAGTGGATCTCGCCGGCCTCGACGCGTGAAGTCGACGTCTGCGTGCGACGTGGAGGCCGCCGAACTGCTTGCTGAGGCCGTTGGTTTCGAGCAGCGATCATGGCCGGCCCCCCTGCCGGCTTCAGAGCGCGCCGATGCCAGCGCCAAGGTGCAGACGAGCCCTTCGGGCGCAAACAGCACCGTGACGACAAGGAGCAGCCCCATGACCACGAGCGCATACTGGCTGCCGTAGATGGTCAGCGCCTGGAAGAGCGAGAGCACGACCAGAGCGTGCCGATGAGCGTGGCGGTCAGGTCCGATGCGGCCGCCGACCGCCACCCAGATGACCGGCAGCGCCGCCGCCGTGATGCCCATGGTGGACGGGCGTGATGTACTGGCCCCAGGCGGTGTAGAGCACGCCGCGACAGGCCCGCGAGCGCGCCGCCGATGACGAAGGCGGCGAGCTGGTACTTGCGCACGTCGTAGCCCAGCATCTCGGCCCGCTCGGGGTTCTCGCGGATCGCGACGAGCACGTTGCCGAAGCGCGAGTTCACAAGCATCCGGAGGCCGAGATAGACGACGATGCATCAGGCCCAGCACCACGTAATAGAGCGCGACATCCGGCATAGAGCACGATGTCGCCGCCGGCCAGGGGATGGTGAGCGGCGGCATGCCGCGCATGCCGTTGAAGCCGTTGAGGCGGGCCGTGCCGATCCGCCCATTCCGGGCCCGCCGTCTGCGCCATGAAGCGCTCGAACGACCAGCGTGACCGACAGCGTGACGATGCCGAGGAAGACGCCGCTGATCCGGCCGTAGAACAGGAAGTAGCCCAGCACCGCCGCGAACAGCGCCGCGATCACCACGGCGAGCACCACGCGCGAGCGAGCGTGAAGCCATAGGCCGCGCCGAAGTTGATGCGTGAGGATGCCGTAGCCGTAGCCCGCCAGCGCCGAAGAAGGCGGTCTGGCCGAAGGAGAGCGAGCCGCCATAGCCCCAGATGAGCGCGAGTCCCATGGCCATGAAGGTCCAGATCAAGGAAGTACGACGCTGTTGCCGACCGTGTAGCCGTCGACGAACAGCGGATAGATCACCGCCGCCAGCACGGCGAGCCGAAGGCGAGCCAGAAGGCCCGCCCCCGCCCATCGTCTGCGGGCCCTCGAGCTGCGACAGCCACAGCGCGACGGTGCTGCGTTGCGACGCGGTGTCGAGTCGACCAGCGACGGCCCAGGCTCAAGCCCGAATTCCCTCCTGCCCGTCATTTGCGTCCCTCAAGATCCAGCCGGAGATGCCGCCCGGGCAGCACCCGGATGACGATGATGACGGCGATCGAGCAGGCCGATCTGGCCGAAGAGCTGGCCCTGCCAGGAGGTCAGGCCCGCCTTGATCGACCGCCAGAATGGCGGCCGCCGGTGCCGTGCCGAGGAAGACGTCGCCGCCGCCGACCACGACGGTGACGAAGGCTCTCCACGATGAAGGTCGCGCCCATCGTCGGCACCAGCGTCATGGTCGGCGCATAGAGCCCGCCGGTGCAGGCCCGGCGAGCGCCGCGCCGAGGCCGAAGGTCAGGGTGTAGACCCGGCCGGTGTCGACGCCGAGCGCACTGGCCATGTGCGGCACCTGGATCGTGGCGCGGGCGAGGACGCCGAAGCGCGTCTTGTTGAAGAGCAGATAGAGCAGCACCAGCACGCAGGACGGCGACGGCGATCAGCACCAGCGCGGTAGGTAGGAATAGGAATAGCCCGCCGACGGTGAAGCTGCCGAGCGGCGTGCCGACCCCCTGCATGGTGGACCCGAAGCAGGATCAGCATGCCTTGCGTGGCGATCAGGCTGACGCCCCAGGTGGCGACGATCGAGTCGAGCGGTCGCGTGATAGAGATGCCTGCATCACCAGCCGCTCGAGCACGATGCCGACGAGCCCGGCGACCAGGCTGCCGCAGAGAATGGCGAGCGGCAAGCGGCAGGCCCGCGCGCACGGCGAAGACGGTGACATAGGCCCCGCACATGATGAACTCGCCATGGGCGAGGTTGATGACCCCCATCATGCCGAAGATGACGGCCAGCCCGCATCGCCGCGAGCACGAGGAAGGCGAAGGCGTCGCCGAACTGGTAGAGCGATGCGAAAACGAAGCTCGACAAGCATCCGCCGATCTCCCTGTCGGCATTGCCCCGTGTCGGGCCTGCCATCGGCCCGGCTTGGCGAAGCCGGCATGGGACCGGGGGCGGTCAGCCGCCCCCGGATCGTCAGCGCCGATCAGTTCTTCGGCGGCGGGTTGGACGGCGTGTACTGCGCGCTCGGGTCGTTCTTGGTCAGGTCGCAGCCGGCCTCACCCAGCCAGTAGGGCTTGATGTCCGTCCCAGACCTTCGGGAAGCTCGATCGTGTGGTCCGTCGTCGACCTGGGCGAGGATAGATCGTGTGCGACATGTGCTGGCTCTTCGGATCGAGGCAGACCTTGCCCGACGGGCCGTCGAAGCAGACATCGCCCTTGGCCAGGATCTTGCGCGAGGTCGTCGCGCTTGGTCGAGCCGTTCGGCGCGCTCGACCATCTGCTTGTACAGGTTCATGGCGATGTAGGAGTTCGCCGCTTCCTGGTTCACATAGGGCTCATCCGGGAACTTGGCCTTGAACTTGTCGAGGAAGGCCTTGCCCTCGGGCGTGTCGACTTCCTCGATGTAGTTCGTGGTCACGTACATGTCTGGCGAGGCTCGGCGGCGTGAAGCGCTTGTGCTCGTAGCCCTGGCCGACGTTGACCGAGGAGGCCATCGGCAGGCCCACGTTCGCGGCAGCCGCCTGCTCGTAGTAGGAGGCCTGCGCGGCGCCCACCAGCAGCGTCACCACGAAGTCGGGCTTGGCCGTCTGGATGTTCTGGATCGTCTGGCGAGAACTGCGAGACGCCGAGCGGGATGAACTCCTCGCCGACCATGGTGCCGCCGTTCTCCTTGACGATGTTGCGCACCCATTCGGCCGAGATCTGGCCGAAGTTGTAGTCGGCGGCGATCGTGTAGACGTTCTTGCCGTACTTCTCCATCATCCACGGGATGAGGGTGGAGAACTGCTGCTCCGGCACCGCGCCCGTGACGATCATGTTGGCGTCGCACACGCCGCCTTCATACTGGTTGTTGTAGAAGGCGAGACCGTCGAACTGGTTGACGATCGGGCGGTAGGCCTCGCGCGAGGCCGACGAGAAGCCGGCGAAGACCACGTCGACCTTGTCGCTTCTGCAGCACGCGGCGCATGAACTCCTGATAGCGGGTGTTGTCGGACTGCGTGTCATAGACGACGAGTTCGATCGGGCGGCCGGCGATGCCGCCGGCCTTGTTGATCTCCTCGGCCGCGAGCTCGATGGCGTGCACCTTGCCGATGGTCGCGGCGGCGAAATCGCCGGACTGGTCCTCCAGCACGCCGATCTTGATGGCGTCCTGCGCCAGACCCGCTGACGCGGTCAAAGCGGCAATCGCCACCCCGAGGCGCAGAGCCTTTCCGAGTTGACTTCCCTTGAGCATCGTAGTCCTCCTTGTCATGGTTACTTGGTTTTCCGCTCATGCGCTGCTGTGCCGGCGAGACGCATGGAGGACGTTGACGAGGCCACGATCTGGGCCGCGAATTCTTCGATGGAGATGCGTCGTGCCATGCTGGCAACGCGCATTTCCCTATAGGCATCGTCATCCGAAAGATCGTTATCCTTCATGATCTTGAGGATGGCCTTGACCACAACTCGCCGCCCTTCGGCGCGGCGAGATAGGTTTTCGCGGTCCAGCAGCTCGCGCTGGCGGACCGCATGTTCGTTGAATGCCAGGAAGAGTGCCGTGTAGACACCCGTTGCGCGGACCGGCTTCATCAGCACCGATGCCGCCCGGTGGCGTACCACGCGCCCGAGCCTGCTCGGGGCTTCCATTCCGATCAACGCGATGTGGGGGATGTCAGAACCGAGGACGATGAAATCCTGGTCAGAATCGACAAAGGCCACATCCTGCGAACCGGCAACAAAATCGGTGGCGTCGGGGTCGCGTTCGGTGACCTGCAACCCAAGACGCTCCAGAGTGCGCGCTAGAACCTCGCGGTTCTGATCTGCTGGCAGGGCAACCCAGGCTCGCGCGCCACGGAAATTCGACCGGACCGGAGTCGTCATGACACAACCCTCAGCATTTTTTCGCCTGTCAGCGCGGTCGGCGACAGCGGCTCCCAGACCAGATAGGGATCGGGCCGCACCATCTTGCTGCTGTCGTGCAGGATCTCGAACGTCCCGTCGGAGCGCGACCGTCCAATGCGGGGCCACAGGTAGGAATGCCGGATGTCGGGGTCGATCTGCACCAAGCCCTGGGGCGCCTCGAACGACACTGCGCTCAGCGCCTGCAACACCGCCTCTGCGTCGGCGCTACCTGCGTATCTGATCGCGCGGGCCAGCATGTGCACAGCGATGTAGCTTGCTTCGGCATCGGCCGAGGTGTGCCCCGCGCCGGGGTAATGCCGCTCCCAAGCCGACACGAACCGGGCGTTGGCGTCCGATTGCAGGGAAGAGAAATAGACACTCGAGGATATATGCCCGTCACTGGCATCTCCGATCAGCGGAAGTTCGAACTCGGCCAGACTGCAGCTCAGCACTGGCAGGTCACGGGGCTGATCCAGCCCCGCATCGCTGCATTTGCGGCGCAGGCAGCGGAAGAAACTGTAGGCCGACTCGCCGATCAGCGTGGAAAAGATGAAATCGGGCCGATGCCGAAGGATCAGATCGACCATTTCGTTCACATCGACCTCGCCCACCGGCAGATAGCGCTCACCCAGAACCTGACCGCCGTTGCGGCCCAGAACCTCGCGCATGATGCGGTTGTTTTCCCACGCCCAGATGTAGTTGGACCCCACCATGAAGGCCCGTCGTCCGCCTTCGGACAGGATGTAATGGGTCAGCGGCACCACATGCTGGTTGGGGGCGGCGCCTGTGTAGACGATGTTCTCGCTCGTCTCGAAGCCTTCGTAGTGCGATGGATACCACAATACGGCGTCCAGTTTTTCAAAGACCGGCAAGACTTCCTTGCGGCTGGAGGAGGTGTAGCAACCCACCACATGCGTCAGGCCCGGTCTCGACAAAAGAGCCTGTGCACCCGCTACATAGCGGTCATTCCGTCCCTTGGGTTCGACTGACTGGACGTCGAAGTGAAAGGCATAGTCCGGATCATCGGCAATTTCGCTGACCGCAAGTTGCGCGCCACGAAACATCGTCGTGCCGACCGCAGCATAGGGGCCCTCTTGCGAGAAAATCAGCCCCAGGGGGATCGATGTCGCGCCCATTGCAACTCCAAAACGAACAAGCCCCATGCGCCTCAGCGCTTGGGGCTACGTTGCCATCCGGCCTTGTCGGTATGAGTGTTTTTGAGAACGTGGCTCTCTCGCCATTGAGATCAAACGCCACGTCACTCACACGTTACACGCGCCATCGTGTCCGTCAAGAAATCATGTGAGCCCTACGGCAGAGAGAGGAGCCATCCTGAGCGATCCCGAGTCCAGCCGAAAGATTGCGCGCAGCACGAGCAGAAATGACGCGATTTCAGGCGACGTGCAAATGACCCGTGCACAGGGCCTGTCAGCACGTCGTTTGAGCGGGGCTGAGCTCCCGCTTAGCCTCGCGCATGCCCGGCCCCAGCCCCCTTTTGTTACTGCAAGACAAGCCCCGAGATCATCCGTCTGGCGGTGATGCTCTTCATCGGCTTCCCGCCGTCGTAGATAGATCATTTTAAATCAATGGCTTAACCTTGATAAGGTTGGATTTCAGGCCCATCCCCCTCTAGGGAATGGCCGCTTTCGGGAACGCGGCCACGCAACTAAAGATCGTGCCGAACGGCCGCTTTCCGCCCTTGACGATCAGCAAGTCGTTCGACGCTATCGGCCCATCGCCCGTTCGACCTCCCTGCGTTCTGCGCGGCCGTGTGTCCGGAAGCAGTCATCCGTGGTCGCGCCCTCCGGTCGAAGTGCAATCCCGTCATGCCATCGGCCCCGGCTGATTTCGGCGACGGCCCTCGCGTTTGATGATGTCGCATCAACCCACGTCTCCAGTTTAGACCTCGCTGCGCGCAAGTCGTAGGTGAGTCCTTTATGGCATTTGTCGTAGCCAAGCACGTACACCACAACCGGCGCGCGCAGCTTCGCTTCGGACCACCAACAGCGCCCAAGCTCGTTTCACTTGCAAGGCCCGCAATTCATCTTGCCGCGATGAGGATGCAATTGTAAACCGTCCGCTTCGGGACGATGAGCAAGTTGAGTATTGCGTCTTGTTCTTCGACCGTATGCATTCCGTCCCACTTCTTAGGAAAGCCTCAATGAACGACACGTCCAACGAACGAATACAAGGCGTGGGCTATGTCCGTGTGTCGTCTGACAGGCAGCAGGATGTAGGTGACCTCGAACGCCAGCAAGAAGTGCTGCGCGTCAAATGCCGTCGTCGTGGAATTCAGCTTCTGAGCATCCACAGTGACGTCACCTCCGGTGCTGGGATGGACATGGCGAAGCGCACCGGTCTGAAAGATGCCTTGAAGGACGCGCAAGCCCGGCAGGCTACATTGGTTGTCACTGATGTCTTCCGAGTCAACGCGCGAACCGGAGAAGCTGACGCAAGTGATGGAGATCATGGAGCGCTTCAATATCCCCTTCCTCGCGCTAAACGATCCCACCGGTGCAAGTTCTTCCGAGATGCATCACCTTGTGGAAATAGGAAAGTCTCAGCTTCGGAGGATCAGTGAAGGCACCAAACGTGGACTGGCGAAGAAAAAGGCTTCAGGCGTAGTGCTGGGCTCGCCAGTGACAAGCGAGCTGCGTCTGCGGCATCGGTGCGGAGCAGGCAAAATCGTGCCGCCGAAATCATCGAGCAAATCGCGGACGTCCTGGCGGAGAACCCGCTTCACGAGAAGCTTCGCCGCGGGGATTTCGCGGAGCTACCGAACGACCGTGGGATCGCAACAGGGTGGAACCGTGACTGGACGAAAGCATCGGTTCGGCAGCCGCGACTCCGTGCGATTGAAGAACTGCAGCGTCGGCAAGAGCTGCAAGCAGAGGTAGACGCCGAACCAGCCGAGGTGTTTCACTCTTCGGCTGATTGCTTCGCAGTTGATCCCGTCGCCAGTAAGAACCTTGATGCGGCATTCCAAGTACTCAACCAGCGAGGGTCTGAGAAGTCGGTCGAACCAGCAGCCGAGCCGACTTTTGGTACAGATGACGCGCTGATGAAAAGCCTGCCGAACTTTGGTCGGTTCTGACGATTCTGAACGCTTGCGAGGCGCTTTCTTTTACCGCTCTTCAGCGGCCGCATTGGCTGATAAACTGAATGCCAAGCACATCGCCGACGACGCTTCCGACCTGCATGCGATCGGCAAGGGCTCCAGGGCTCACGGAGAGACTCGATGAGCGCCCTTGTCGCCTCACTCGTGCGTCTTGGCCTCCGAAAACCAGCTGCCACCCCAGCGGCCCGCTCCTGGGCGCATGCGGCATGCGACCCATCGCATGCGCCAAGTCGAGACCTCGGGCGGCAGTTAGATTTTGGCGAGCTCGGCACGAAGGTTGTTCGCGCTAACTTCATCGAGGTCGGCAATAGACTGACCGACTTCCTCCTTCATCATCTGACGAAGTACGGCCTCGGCAACTACCGTTGCAGTTGATCCGTTGAGAAGGCCAAGCCCGGTACGGCCTTCACCGTTGCTGACGTAGACCCTGATATCTGCCTGCGCCTTATCACTGACCCAATGCACATAGCTTTCAAGCCAATACACTCCACTCAACTCAGTTCCGCCTTCCATCGGGACGGTGAAGGCCACCTTCGACATGTTGCCGGGGAACGCCGCCCAAGCCTTCGCTGCCTTGCTGCCCTTGCCCGTCTCAAGCAGCTTGCGGAAATGTGCCGCATGAAGTTTTTCTTCAAAACTCAGCGGCTGTTCCACCTTCGTAGCCCACTGGTCGCCCCAGCCCCAATAGAGCTCGCCGATAGCATTCAGGATGACACAGGAAATTCCGCGCGTCCTACCACGCACCAGAAGCCGAAGATCGGCGCGCGTAAGACCCGGCCAAGGATCGATCCGCCCGCCGCCCATTTCTTCCAGAACTTCAGCCAGAATGATATCACTCAGATTATAAGGAAGATCGTTCGATCCATAGCGCTTCATCTTCAGCGCGTAGTCGGTAATGATTGCAAGCAACAGCTCATCGGCATCGGCGGCGTTAACGCAAAACCCGTAGTTCTCCGGCCTGATGCGGTCGTGAAGGGTTTCTTGTTGCCGTTCGGACGGTTTCGATTTTGGTGTTCGTCATTGCGGTCTCCATAGGTCTGCGATTTCAGTAAGGCAGGGCGACCGTCTTCAGCGTATTGGCTTCAGGAAGCCGGTCTTTTCCTTAGTTCTACATATAGCAAGTTGGGTGTCGGGACTGACGGATTTTTTGCAATCAGCCGAGACTTTATTCTGCAGGGGCTCTGTTGCACAAATCCAGTGAGAGATTAATCTCGTGAATCGGAGCGTGATAGCTGGATGGCATGAGCAGACCGACACCCCCGACCTATAAGACCCGGAACTGTCCCAGCGACAACCAAGCGCTGCAGCGCCGCGGCTCGCTGACGATCCAGTTCGATCCGGCCATGACTTGGGAATGGCCCCAAGACTCCACTAGCGAGCCGCCAGCGCCCATTTCACCCAGTCCTGCCCAAATGTCCTACAGAAACTGGGCAACGCTCACCGGATCGCTTCTGAGCACCTACGATCTACGCTTGTTTCGAAGTGCCCATTTTGAGGCGATGCCTGCCGATCAGCGTCGACGCCAGGTCGAGATCAGCAAGACGGCGACCGCTTGCGCACCGGGGGAAGTCCGTTGCTCTCGCAGAAAGTGTAGACGGTGCCCTTTGGCCCAGATCCCAACCGACCCCGACCTTGGTATCGAGGCTTCACCATTTCGCACTTCGATGAGCGATCGTATCAATCAACGGCACACATGGTGGAGATGCGAAAGGTTTAGCCCAGGATAGTTGATCGCATCGATTAGCTTCACGCGCTGATCGAGCATTCCTTGCGGAAGCTGTCCATACTTGCCTGTCATCGTCGCCTCGGTATGCCCCAGAATGAAACCGAACTCCTGATCAAGGAAGCCGGCCCGCCGCAGTGCATCAGCGGCCCCGTGCCGGAAAGCTAGTAGAGCGACAGGCCCCTACCCTGTTTAAGCCAATCCTCGTGAGGTAACGCCCGAACTCGCGCGACACATCCGTCATGATCTGGCCGCGACCATTTCGCACCGCGCCGGTGAACAGCTGACACGCCACCCTAATCTGACGTCTCTGATGGTACGACGATGAAGCCAAGCCGGATCAGTTCGGAGTGCACCGGGACGACGCGCATGGAACCGGCGGTCTTCACCGCCTTGCCCTGATCGTGAGTCATCACCTTCAGTCGTGATGTGGAAGATCCAGTCGCCCATGCGCCTCCCGCACGTCACTGACCGCCAGTTGCGCGATCTCACCGGGCGTCGCCCCAGAGAAGAGCATGATCAACGGCACCCAAAAGCCGATGGTCCCGGATCAGGACATTCCCCGGTTTGGCGACGTTGCGCCACTCGGCGTCACTCTGACAACCGGTGAACCACGGCGAGCGGAACAAGGTAATGAGCTGCTCAGTCTTAAAGGGCACCGTGGGTGTCTTGGATCTCCTTCTTCAGCATAAGACCTTCAACCGGGTTTCGATCGAGGTAGCCGTTGTTCTCCGACCAAGACAGGAACGCACTCAGGCTCGACAAATATCGGTTTACGGTTCTGTCCGCGATCACCGGCTTGCCGACTTTCTCGTTCGACGTGACCGTCTGCCTGATGTTCATCCCCTCAAAGGCCTTCGTTTCTGTCGCCTTGACCGGATACTTGACCAGGAGCTGCTTCCAGTCCCGAACGGCGGCCTTGTCGATCTTCGCTATCGGGAACCCGGGTCCGACCATATCGACGAAGGTCGCGATATCGCGGCGGCACTGGTTGACCCTGTCCAGTCGCCACGCCGCGCGGGTTCTCACTCGCGAAGATCTCGAAGATATCCATGATCCCTTCGCCTGGCTTCGCCACCTCGCGCGCGGTGCCGCTCGCTGGCTTCACGATAGGGTCGCGGGGTGTGCCGGTATAGTCGCCACCGTCGCGCTCTATGGTGCGCTCTAGGGCGTCAATCTCGGCCCTCATCATGGCACGGGCGATGCTTATCCAGCCGGGAGTGCCGCGCTCAGCGATCAGGCCGTTCTTGTGCAGGTAGGCGTCAACCTCGTGGGCGATCAACGCTGTCTCACCCTTTGCCAAGTGCTTGCGCAGATCGGCGAGCTTGGCGGCGCGCGCTGTGGCGCTGACCGCAAGGGCATCGCTGATGACGCGGTAGTCGAGTGTCGCCGCCAGGAGCGCGAGCTTGTTGGACACGTCCAGCTTGCCCGTCTGTGCGTTCCTGATCATGGCCGCCTCAGCGGCGGCGATTTCCTCTTCCCCCGGCAGCTGGGCACGCTCGGCCTCGTCTCGGTCGAGAGCGCCGGTGTAGTGGTCCCAGACAGCATGCGCCTGGTCAGCGGGCGTCAAGACGACGACGGGCGCGCAGGTCGTCGAACTCGCGCTGCCATGCGTCCAAGAGCGGCCAGAGCCTGCGCTTCGCCTCGGCCAGTTCCTTGGTTCCGAGTGCCTTGGTCAGTTCCGTCTTGCCGACGATCTCGACCAGATCGAGCGGGACGCGAATACGGGCGGAGTAGCTTGCGCCACGTCTTGTCAGGTGGCTCTGTCCGGTCATCATCTGCCCCACTTTCGACCGCCGTGTGTAGCAGTCGTGTGTAGCAGTTTTTCTAGAATTACTGACGAAGTGTCAATAGGTTATGGGAAAACAAGGCCTTGAAAAATCTTGGAAAAATGTCCTAGCGCCCCAGCCAACTCAGTTCAGGACCTGCCTCTCGCGACGCCGGGCTTTGGGCTAGTGGAGGCTCGGGGAGCGTTGACGGGCCAGTGCCCCAAGGTGGTGAAGCACCGCGCACGGTTAGGCCAGGGCCGATCGCTTCTGATCCAGCAGCAGGTTTCAGGCCGCAGAATGGCCTGTTGTTTCTTTGGTCGGCCAGACCTCGAGAATTCCACAAAGGATCACGAGCACACCGCCGACCATCTCGTTGATGGACAGACTTTCGCCCGCGAACGCGGCGGCTGTCACTGCTCCGAAAACCACCTCAGTCATCAACAAGATGCCGACACGGGCGGGGTCAAGTCGCACGGTCGCCCACATGAGGGCGGCAATCGAAAGGACCCACCAAAAGCCTCCCGTCAAGAGAACATTCACCGCAACCGTAGGCAGGTCACCGGGCGCGATCGTTGGGAAAGGCTCCAGAAAAGGCGCAGCCAGAAGCGACGTCACGGCCGCGCCAAGGGCGAACAGGAAGGCCGAGGGCAATGGCTTCACGTTCGACTTCAGCCGCATGCCTGCTGTGGCGAAGGCCCAAATGAGGCCACCTGCAAACGCCATCCACTCTCCAAGATTACCTGGAACTGGGATCCCGCCATCGCCTCCGAGCATGATGAAGAGGCCCGCAAGCCCGACGCCAACAGAGACCAACCGCAGTCGGGGGATCTTCAGATGCAGCAGATACTTGGCAATCAGCACGCTCCACACGGGGCTGAAGAACCAGAGCAGGACGACAAGCGCCACTTTTCCGTAGAGGAAACCGATCGAATAGAGGGCGAAAGCCGCTCCCCCAAGCGTGATCGAGGCGATCCCGAGAACATCTTTGCCACGAAGAGTGCTTTGGTCTGCAAGAACAAAGGGAAGCAGGAAAAGCGCGGCGGCGAGAGTGACGGCACTCGTGCCCCACGCCCCGTCTAGCCCCAGTTCGGCGACGGCACGCACCGGGACCCAGTAAACTCCCCAGATGATCCCGGTCAGAAGTACGACTGCCGAGGCCAGGAAGGTGGAGTTCATTTGCTTCCCAGTTCGAATGGATTCCTCCTTCGCGATGGCCACGCAGCCTCGCCGAAGACCCATTAAAGAACCGCCGCAACCCCTTGGGGCAGCGGCGGATTTCATCTTCTCGATCTCGGTGCGGTTCAGCTACACCCGCTCGTGCCGCCGCAGGTGTTGCACTTCATGCAGGTGCCGTTGCGCACCAGCGTGTAGTTGCCGCACTCGCCGCAGGGGTCGCCCTCGTAGCCCTGCATCTTGGCCTTGGTGCGGGCGTCCATGCCGACGGTGCCGGTGGCCAGCGCGGTCGCGCCATAGCTGGTTTCCGACACCATCAGGTTGAGCGAGCCCATCGCGTCGCTGGCAAGCCCGCTCGTGGTCATGCCGCCCTGCAGCACCACCAGTTCCTGCGGCAGCCGCTTGCGCAGATAGCCGGTCGAGCTGATCTGCTTGCAGCACCTCCAGCCCGCGCGAGGCGGCCTGGTCGGACACTTCCGAGATGTTGCGCTTGCCCTCTTCCTCGCCGCGGCCGAGGTCGTCGAACGACGCGCCCTGCGGCTTCACATGCGCAAGGTCGGTGCGGTCGAGGTAGCTGACCGCCAGTTCGCGGAAGATGTAGTCGAGGATCGAGGTCGCGTTCTTGATGCTGTCGTTGCCCTGCACCATGCCCGCCGGCTCGAACCGGGTGAAGGTGAAGGCTTCGACGAATTCCTCAAGCGGAACACCGTATTGCAGGCCGACGCTGACGGCGATGGCGAAGTTGTTCATCATCGCGCGGAAGCCGGCGCCTTCCTTGTGCATGTCGATGAAGATCTCGCCCAGGCTGCCGTCGGCATACTCGCCGGTGCGCAGATAGACCTTGTGGCCGCCGACGATCGCCTTCTGGGTATAGCCCTTGCGCCGTTCGGGCAGCTTCTCGCGGTTGGAGCGGACGATTTCCTTGATGATGATCTTCTCGACGATCTTCTCGGCCAGCACGACTGCGCCTTTTCGTGCGGCGTGCCGGAGGCCAGGACTTCCTCCGCCTCCTCGTCATCCTCGACCAGCGCCGACGCCAGCGGCTGCGACAGCTTCGAGCCGTCGCGGTAGAGCGCGTTGGCCTTGACGCCCAGCGTCCAGGACAGCTCGTAGGCCGCCAGCGTTTCGGCGATGGTGGCCGAGTTCGGCATGTTGATCGTCTTGGAGATCGCGCCCGAGATGAAGCTCTGCGCCGCCGCCATCATGTGGATGTGGCTCTCGACCGACAGATAGCGCTTGCCGGTCTTGCCGCAGGGGTTGGCGCAGTCGAAGACCGAATAGTGCTCGGGCTTCAGGAACGGCGCGCCCTCCAGCGTCATCGTCCCGCAGACATGGTCGTTGGCCGCGTCGATCTGCGCCTTGGTGAAGCCGAGGTGGCGCAGCAGGTCGAAGGTCGGATCGGTCAGCTTCTCGGCCGGGATGCCGAGCGTGCCCTGGCAGAACTCCTCGCCCAGCGTCCACTGGTTGAACACGAAGCGGATGTCGAAGGCCGAGGGCAGCGCGGCCTCGATCTTCTCGATCTCGCGCGCGCCGAAGCCGTGGCCGATCAGCGAGGTGTGGTTGATCGCCGGCGCCTTGCCGAGCGAGCCGTGGCCCACCGCATAGGCGATGATCTCGGCGATCTGCGCCGGGGGTGTAGCCGAGCGTTTCCAGCGCGGCCGGAACCGACTCTGGTTGATGATCTTGAAGTAGCCGCCGCCGGCCAGCTTCTTGAACTTCACCAGCGCGAAATCCGGCTCGATCCCGGTCGTGTCGCAGTCCATCACCAGGCCGATCGTGCCGGTCGGGGCGATCACGGTGGTCTGCGCGTTGCGGTAGCCGTGCTTCTCGCCAAGGCTCAGCGCCTCGTCCCAGGCGCTCGCGCGCCAGCGACACCAGCGTCTGGTCGGGGCAGTTGGCGGCATCGAGCGGCACCGGGCGTGACGTTCACGCCCTCGTACCCCGTGCGGCCAGCCCTAGCGCGGCGCGGCGGTGGTTGCGGATCACGCGCAGCATGTGGGCCGCGTTGCGGGCATAGCCCGGGAAGGCGCCCAGCTCGCCCGCCATCTCGGCCGAGGTGGCATAGGACACGCCGGTCATGAGCGCGGTCAGCGCGCCGCAGAGCGCCCGGCCCTCGGTCGCAGTCATAGCCAAGACCCATGTTCATCAGCAGCCCGCCGATATTGGCATAGCCCAGGCCCAGCGTGCGGAAGTCGTAGGACAGCTGCGCGATTTCCTTCGACGGGAACTGCGCCATCATCACCGAGATTTCCAGCGTCACCGTCCAGAGCCGGGTGGCGTGCATGTAGCCTTCGGCGTCGAACTTGCCGTCCTTGTGGAAGGTCAGCAGGTTCATCGAGGCCAGGTTGCAGGCCGTGTCGTCGAGGAACATGTATTCCGAGCAGGGGTTGGAGCCCCGGATCGGCCCGTCCTCCGGGCAGGTGTGCCAGGCGTTGACCGTGTCGTGGAACTGGATGCCGGGATCGGCGCAGGCCCAGGCGGCGTGGCCGATCTGGTCCCACAGCTCGCGCGCCTTGACGGTCTTCGCGACCTTGCCGTCGGTGCGGCGGATCAGCTCCCAGTCGGCATCGTCGCGCACGGCCTTGCAGGAAGGCGTCGGTCACGCGGACCGAGTTGTTGGAGTTCTGGCCCGAAACGGTGATGTAGGCCTCGGAATCCCAGTCGGTGTCATAGGTCGGGAACTCGATGCTGGTAATAGCCCTGCTTGGCATATTGCAGGATGCGGTTGATGTAGGTTTCGGGGATCATCGCCTTCTTGGCCGACCGGATCGCGGCCTTCAGCGCCGGCGTTCTTCGCCGGATCGACGGCATCGGCTTCGGCGCCGTCCCATGCCTTGATCGCCGCGAAGATCTCGTTCAGCTTCGTCTCGTGGATCTTCGATCCGGCGACCAGCGCTGGCGACCTTCTGCTCCTCGATGACCTTCCAGTTGATGAAGGCCTCGATATCGGGGTGATCCATGTCGCAGATCACCATCTTGGCGGCGCGCCGCGTGGTGCCGCCCGACTTGATCGCGCCCGCCGCCCGGTCGCCGATCTTGAGGAAGCCCATCAGACCCGACGACTTGCCGCCGCCCGACAGCTTCTCGCCCTCGCCGCGCAGCGAGGAAAAGTTGGTGCCGGTGCCCGAGCCGTATTTGAACAGCCGCGCCTCGCGCACCCAGAGGTCCATGATCCCGCCGTCGTTCACCAGATCGTCGCTGACCGACTGGATGAAGCAGGCGTGCGGCTGCGGATGTTCGTAGGCGCTGTCCGACTTGGTCAGCTTGCCGGTCTTGTAGTCGACGTAGAAGTGGCCCTGCGCCGGGCCGTCGATGCCATAGGCCCAGTGCAGGCCGGTGTTGAACCACTGCGGGCGAGTTCGGCGCGGCCATCTGGCGGGCCAGCATGAAGCGCATCTCGTCATGATAGGCGCGGGCGTCGGCCTCGGTGGTGAAATAGCCGCCCTTCCAGCCCCAATAGGTCCAGGCTCCGGCCAGACGGTCGAACACCTGCCGCGCGCTGGTTTCGCCGACGAAACGCTCAGCCTCCGGCAGTTCGGCGAGCGCCGCTTCGTCGGGGACCGAGCGCCACAGGAATTCGGGCACGCCCTTTTCCTTCACGCGCTTCAGCCGCGCGGGCACGCCCGCCTTGCGGAAATACTTCTGCGCCAGAACGTCCGAGGCGACCTGGCTCCAGCCCTGCGGGAACTTCGACCGCCTCGTTGCGGAACACGACCTTGCCGTCGGGATTGCGGATCTCCGACGTGGTGGTGGTGAAAGCGATGGCGCCATAGGCGCCCGGTCTCGGCGGTGGTGAATTTGCGTTCGATCTTCATCTGCCCCGTCTCCTGTTCCGGCAAGGCTTGCTGCCCCGTCCGTCGACCAAAACCCGCGCAGCCTGTGGCGAGAGGACACAAGAGGACCGTGCCTTGACTGCAGCTGCAGTCACGGCTTTCGCGCCTTGCACAGGCGCCTTTTGCGGTGATCTTCCGTCTCGGCCAGTGGGCACTACATCTAGTGGGTCGCCCGGCTGCTTCGTCAAATTGTCGTATTTGCACTGCGCTCGCAACGACGAAATTTGTCGGACCACAACATCTTTGGTCTTGACCGTGCATCAATGCCACAGGTGGTAGATCTCGACCTGATTCACGCCGAGGCTTTCGCTCGCGCTGAGCTGCTTTGCCGCATGGTCGAGCGGTTGGCGCGATTACCCCAAGCACAACGAACACTTGGGCCATGGCGCTGAGGGCGGAGATGAATTGCAATGTGAACCATGGGCGAGCTTCGCTCGTCTTGCCCTCTGACACTCCGCCATCGGCACCGCAGCGCGGTCGACTCAGCTTCTGCTTTCCCTTGCGGCAGGTTTCCGGTTGATCAGGACGATTCCCGCCGCCACCAGCGCTGCCGCGCCGAGAATCCCCGGCCCGATCGGCTCGCCCAGGACAAGCCATCCAGTGTCAGACCGAAGATCGGCGTCAGGAACGAAAAGCTCGCGACTGATGCCGCCGGATAGATCGAAAGCAGCCAGAGCCAGAAGATGAAGCCTGCCGAGACGACGACGACGACCTGAAATGCCAGCCCCGCCAGATGCCATGGCGGTCAAATCGCGGATCAGCGGGCCGAACATCGGTGACACGGCCAGCAGCACGACACCGGAAACGGCGACCATCCAGAACAGTTGCATCTCGGGACGTTCACGCACCATCGCCGATCCGCGCGCCATGAAGGCGGTGCCAGCCCAGCCGAACGCGGCAGCCAGCGCACAAAGATCGCCCAAGAGGCTCGCCTCGCCGCCGGAACTGCCCTGATCGAGAATCGCCCAGGCCGTCCCGGCAAAGGCCATGGTCAGCCCGATGGCCTTTGCCGTCGTGATACGTTCGCCCGGCAGCCCGACATGGGCCATCAGGGCAAGCCAGACCGGCATGGAGTAGAAGATGATCGACGTCCGCACGACCGTTGTCAGGTCGAGGGCGAGGAAGAGAAACAGGAACTCGGCCGAGAAGATCAGCCCGATCAGCAGCCCCGCACCGAGCGACCCGGGCGCGGTTCGAACCGGAATGCCGCGCCAGCGCAACCAGGCATAGATGCACAGGACCGAGAGCGCGGAACGAAGGCCCGCGAAGAATACCGGCTGGAACCCTTCGTTCACCAGCTTGATGATGACCTGGTTCAGCGCCAGCAGAAGAGCGAACGCCACCAGCCCCGCCGCTCCCGCCGCGTCCATCCTGTCCTTGCGCGGCATGGCATCCCCTGTCGGTTTCCGCACGAACCGTCGTTCGCGCCCAAGGCGCTGTCAACCCGCGCGCCAAAACCGCTGGCGATGCCCGGGCGGATGTCATAAAGCCTGCGCCGACCCCTGTTCCCGCGCGGAGACAGCCATGAGAGACAGCATCATCGCGCGGTGCGAGGCCAAGGGCCTGCGCATGACCGACCAGCGCCGCATCGTCGCCCGCGTCATACAGGCGGCCGAGGACCACCCGGATGTCGAGGAGTTGTACAACCGCGCAAGCCGGATCGACCCCAAGATCTCGATTGCGACGGTCTATCGGACGGTCAAGTTGTTCGAGGAGGCGGGCATCCTCGACCGGCTGGAATTCGGCGACGGGCGCGCGCGCTACGAGGATGCCGAGCGCGATCATCACGACCACCTGATCGACATGAACTCTGGCGAGGTCGTCGAATTCGTCGATCCCGAAATCGAAGCGCTTCAGACACGGATCGCGGAACGCCTCGGTTACAAGCTGATCGGTCACAGGCTCGAGCTTTACGGCGTGCCGTCCAAGAAGGGCTGACGGAATGTCGGCCAATCTTCGCGGTATCCTGCTGATGTGCGCCGCCATGGCGGCCTTTGCCTGCGAGGATGCCCTGATAAAGCTGGCCTCGGTCAGCGTGCCCATCGGCCAGATCCTGGCGCTGATCGGGGTGGGCGGCACCGCCGCCTTCGCGTTTTTCGCGACGCTCCAGGGTCACAGGATCTTCACGCCCCTCGCGCTGGACAGGGCGCTGGTGTGGCGGAACGCCTCGCGAAATGGTTGGCACCCTGGGCATCGTGACGGCGCTTTCGCTGATCCCGATCTCGACGGCCTCTGCGATCCTTCAGGCAGCGCCGCTCGTCGTCACCGCCGGAGCGGCGCTGTTTCTGGGCGAACGCGTCGGGCTGGCGGCGCTGGAGCGCGGTGCTTGCCGGTTTTGCGGGCATGCTGATGATCCTGCGGCCGACCGGAGAAAGCTTCGATCCCAATGCCTTGTGGGCGGTTCTCGGGGTGATCGGGCTGGCCGGGCGCGACCTTGTCACACGGCGGATGCCAAAGGGTCTGCCGACCCTCGTGGTGGCGACCTGGGGATTTGCGACTGTCACCCTCCTGGGCTTGGCCTGCTTCGCGTTGCAGGATGACGATGTCGCGCCGCCTCCGCTTGCCCTGGTCCAGATAGGCGCCGCTCTCGGCATCGGCATCGGTGCCTACTGGATGATCATCGAGGCGACGCGGGCGGGCGACGTCTCGGTCATCTCGCCGTTCCGCTACAGCCGACTGATCTTCGCGCTGGTCATCGGGATCGTCGTCTTCAATGAAACACCGGATGGCTGGACCCTGGGTGGCGCGGCGCTCATCATCGCCTCGGGGATCTATACCGTGCTGCGGGAACGCGCTCAGGCGCGGCGAACCCTAGCCAGCGCGCCCGCCGCAGGGTAAAGAGCGCGCCGAGAGCACCCCGCCATCGGAGGCACCCTGCCCATGAGCACGATCATCGACATTCACGCCCGCGAAATTCTGGACAGCCGGGGCAACCCCACCGTCGAGGTGGACGTGACGCTGGAAAGCGGCGCCATGGGCCGCGCGGCGGTGCCCTCGGGCGCCTCGACCGGCGCGCATGAGGCGAACGAACAGCGCGACGGCGACAAGTCGCGCTACATGGGCAAGGGCGTGCTGGAGGCGGTGGCGGCCGTGAACGGCGAGATCGCCGAGGAGCTGGTGGGCTTCGACGCGACCGAGCAGGTCGGCATCGACCGCACGATGATCGAGATGGACGGCACGCCGAACAAGTCGCGGCTTGGGGCGAATGCGATCCTGGGCGTGTCGCTGGCGGTGGCCAAGGCGGCGGCGGAGTTCACGGGGCAGCCGCTTTATCGCTATGTCGGCGGCACCTCGGCGCGGATCCTGCCGGTGCCGATGATGAACATCATCAACGGCGGCGAACATGCCGACAACCCGATCGACATCCAGGAATTCATGATCATGCCGGTGGCGCGCCGACGAACATCCGCGAGGCCGTGCGGATGGGGTCGGAAGTGTTCCACACGCTGAAGAAAGAGCTTCAGGCGGCGGGCCACAACACCGGCATCGGCGACGAGGGCGGCTTTGCCCCGAACCTGAACTCTGCCCGCGACGCGCTGGATTTCATTCTGAAATCCATCGAGAAGGCGGGCTACGAGCCGGGCGAGGACATCTACCTGGCGCTGGATTGCGCCGCGACGGAATACTTCAAGGACGGCAAGTATGAGATGAAGGGCGAAGGCAAGTCCCTGTCCGCCGAAGAGAATGTCGACTACCTTGCGGGGCTGGCGGGCGACTATCCGATCATCTCGATCGAGGACGGCTGTTCCGAGGATGACTGGGACGGCTGGAAGCTGCTGACCGACACGCTCGGGCGCCAAGATCCAGCTGGTCGGCGACGATCTGTTCGTCACCAACCCGAAGCGTCTGGCCGAGGGCATCGCGCGGGGCTGCGCCAACTCGATGCTGGTCAAGGTCAACCAGATCGGCACGCTGACCGAAACGCTGGCCGGCCGTCGATATGGCGCACCGCGCGCGGCTACACCAACGTGATGAGCCACCGGTCGGGCGAGACCGAGGATTCCACGATTGCCGACCTCGCGGTGGCGACCAACTGCGGGCAGATCAAGACCGGGTCGCTGTCGCGCTCGGACCGGCTGGCGAAGTACAACCAGCTGATCCGGATCGAAGAGATGCTGGGCGAGACGGCGGAATATGCGGGGCGGTCGATCCTGAAGGCGTGACGATGACCGAGGCCGACCGCATCATCGCCGCGCTCGGCCTCGCGCCCCATCCCGAAGGCGGCTGGTATCGGCAGACCTGGGTGGCGGCGGGCGACGGGCGGCCCACGGGAACCGCAATCCTGTTCCTGCTTGCGTGCAGGCGAGCGCAGCCATTGGCACCGCGTTGATGCTGACGAAATCTGGCATTTCCATGCGGGCGCAGGGCTTCTGCTGTCAATTTCGGCGAGCGACGCCGGCCCTGTCGAGACGTTGCGTCTGGGGCCGGATGTGCTGGCCGGGGATCGACCGCAGGCGGTGGTTCCGGCAGGATGGTGGCAGGCGGCAAGGCCGCTTGGTGACTGGGTGCTTGTCGGATGCACGGTAAGCCCGGGGTTCACGTTCGACGGGTTTGACCTTGCGCCGCCCGGCTTTGACATTCCCGACTTAACGACCACGTCGTCGGTTGGTGGTGGAAAGTTGGGCAAATCCCTGTTTCGGTAGCAATTTTCGTGTTTCGCAGGCAGGCGGCGCGAAGCTGCCTGGAATGTGTCGCGACAGATGCGCGAGACATCGCTGCGTGCTAGATGACAGGCATGGACCACAAGACATTCCTGGCTAGGCTGGACCCGACGCTCAAGGCTGCGCTGACGGCGCGGTCCGATGCGGCGGGCCTCTGGCATCTGGCAGGGCACGCGGGGGCGATCCTGTTCTGCGGTGTTCTTATCGCCATGCGGGTGCCGGGGTGGCCGCTGCTGCTGCCGGTGCAGGGTGTGCTGATCGTTTTCCTGTTCACCCTCGAGCACGAGGCGACCCACAAGACGCCTTTCGCGACCGAGCGCCTGAACGACTGGGTCGGACGTGCCTGCGGGTTTCTCTTGCTGCTGCCCTTCGAATGGTTCCGCTACTTTCACCTCGCCCATCACCGCTGGACGAACATCGAAGGGAAGGATCCCGAACTGGACGGCGGGAAACCAGAGACGCTGAGCGCCTGGCTTTGGCATGTTTCGGGGCTGCCCTACTGGATCAGCGGGGCAAGGCTTACGCTGCGCCTGGCGCGCGGGCGGGAGCGGGCATCGTACCTGCCCGAAGGCGCCCTTCCCCGCATGGAACAGGAAGCAAGGGTCATGCTGCTGCTCTATGCTCTTGTTCTGCTTTCGCTTTTCGTCTCACCCTTGCTGTTCTGGGTCTGGCTGATGCCGGTGGTGCTGGGGCAACCCGCGCTTCGTCTCTATCTCCTGGCCGAGCATGGCGACTGTCCGCGCGTGGCGAACATGTTCGAGAACACGCGCACGACGTTCACGACTGCAGTGATGCGGTTCCTGGCCTGGAACATGCCGTATCATGTCGAGCATCACGTCTACCCGCAGGTGCCGTTCCATCGGCTGCCCGGACCTGCATGACCATATCCGCGAAGAACTGCGTGTAACGGCAGACGGTTACGCTGCCTTCACCCGCGAGTATCTGGCCCGCCGCGTCGGCTGACATTCCACTTCGTTGCGCAGGCCCCAACGAGAATGAATTGGCCGCCGGCCTGCGACTGGGTTAGACGACCGCGACAGGACGGATCATGGCCGACATCTCGATACCAAAGAATGAGGATACCCTTCGCGGCTTCGGCTTTGCGCTGACGGCCTATCTCCTGTGGGGGTTCCTGCCGCTTTACATGAAGGCGATGGCGCATATCTCGCCCGCCGAGGTGATCGCGCACCGGGTGATCTGGTCGATTCCGATCGCGGGGCGGTGCTGCTGGTCGCTGGGGCGGCACGGCGGATCTGCGCGCGGCGCTGCGCTCGCCCCGGATGCTGGCGATGGGCGCGGTGACGGCGGCGCTGATCTCGGTCAACTGGGGCATCTATGTCTGGTCGATCGGGTCGGGACATGCGCTGGATGCGGCCCTGGGGTATTACATCAACCCGCTGTTCAGCGATCTTTCTGGGCGCGGTGCTGCTGGGCGAGAGGCTGAGCGGCGCGCAGATGGCTGGCGATCGGCGCTGGCCGCGCTGGCGGTGGTGATCCTGACCGGTCGAGGCGGGACGACTGCCGGTCGTGGCGCTGGGGCTGACGCTGACCTGGGGGGTCTATGCCTACCTCAAGAAATCGCTGCCGATCGGGCCGAACGAGGGCTTCTTCCTGGAGGTGCTGATGCTGTTCGTCCCTGCGCTGGGCTATGTGGTCTGGCTGCAGGCGCAGCGGCGACAGCCATTTCCTTGCAGGGACGTCGGCCGATACATGTGCTGTTGCTGGGCTGCGGGCTGGTCACGGCGGTGCCGCTGATGATCTATGCCAACGGGGCCAAGCTGCTGCGGCTGTCGACCATCGCGCATCATGCAGTACATCGCGCCGACGATGATCTTCCTGACGGCGGTCTTCGTGTTCGGCGAGCCGTTCGGCCCGGCGCAGGATGATCGCCTTCCCGATGATCTGGGCGGCGCTGGCGATCTATACCTGGTCGATGGTGCGGCAGGCGCGGCAGCTAGGCCCGTCAGGTTCGCCGGCCGGCTGATCTGCCCGCCGCCGACCAGCGCCGGCGACGCCGGTGGTCGCCGGGGCCGGAGGTCGGCAGGCCGCGCGCCACCCGCACGGCGAGGAAGGCGAAGGCCTGCGCTTCCAGCATGTCGCCGTTCAGGCCCGCCGCCTCGACCGGCTGAACGTCAGGCGCGACATGGCGGGCGCAGCATCTGCCATCAGCGTGGCGTTGTGCCGCCCGCCGCCGGTGACCAGCAGGCGGGTGACCGGGCGTGGGAAAATGCTCGGCCCCGCGCGCCACGGCAGCGGCGGCGGCGGCGGTCAGGGTGGCGGCGGCATCGGCGTCGGACAAGGTGCGCGACCGCATCGAGCAAGGCCGTGAAAGTCGTTCCGGTCCAGTGACTTGGGCGGCATCTTGAAGAAGTAGGGGTGCTGCGAGGAACTGCGTCCAGAATCGCCTCGTCCACGCGTGCCCGCGGCGGCCAGCGCGCCGCCTTCGTCCTGCGCAGGCCCAGGCGGGCGCGCATCAGGTCGTTGACCGGCGCATTGGCCGGGCCGGTGTCGAAGGCCAGGCAAGCGCGCCGGGTGCTCTCGGGCGCCGGCTGGCGGCGGATCGACCCAGGTCAGGTTGCCGACGCCGCCGAGGTTCAGGAAGGCCAGCGGCTCGGTCGCGCCCGATCCGGCGCGCGCAGGCGAAGTGGAAGAACGGCGCGAGCGGCGCGCCCTGCCCGCCCATCGTGCACATCGGCGCGTGCGGAAATCCCAGACCACCGGCAGGCCCAGAACCTCGGCCAGGATCGCGCCCGTCGCCGGCCTGATGCGTGCCGCGCCCGCGCGGGTCATGCGCCAGCGTCTGGCCGTGAAAGCCCGACGATCTCGGCGCCCGGAAAGCGGACAGCAGCTCGGCATGGGCGGTTTCGACCACCTCGGCCGCGGCCGCGACCCCCGGATCGCCGGGCCAGAGGCCGAGGGCCGCGCGCAGGATCGCTCGCGTTCGGCCGGCGGTATAGGGGCGGTAGGCCGTGGCGCCGAATTCGAGGATCGCGCTCGCCGTCGGTCAGGATCATCGCGGCATCGACCCCGTCGAGCGAGGTGCCCGACATCGCGCCAAGCGCCCAGATCGGACCCGATTTCAACATGCCCTTCCCCTTGCCCCCCGGCGCCGGTATATCCGCCTGCCATGTAAGCACGAGCGGCCGATGACCTACCATCCGAAATCCGACTTCATGCACGTGATGATGACGCGCGGCTTCCTGGCCGACTGCACCGATTATCAGGGCGCTGGACGAGGCTTTGGTCAAGGGCGTGGTGCCGGCCTACATCGGCTTTGATGCCACGGCGACCTCGCTGCATGTCGGGCACCTGATCCAAATCATGATGCTGCGCTGGCTGCAGAAGACCGGCGGCAAGCCGATCATGCTGATGGGCGGCGGCACGACCAAGGTCGGCGATCCGTCGTTCCGCGCCGAGGAGCGGCCGCTGCTGACGCCCGCGCAGATCGACGCCAACATCGCCGGGATCAAGCGGGTGTTCGCGCCGCTATCTGACCTTCGGCGACGGGCCGACCGATGCGCTGATGCTGAACAACGCCGAATGGCTGGACGAGCTGAACTACCTCGATTTCCTGCGCGACATCGGGCGGCATTTCACGTCAACCGGATGCTGTCGTTCGAAAGCGTGAAGTCGCGGCTGGACCGCGAGCAGTCGCTGTCGCTTCCTCGAATTCAACTACATGATCCTGCAGGCCTATGATTTCCTTGAGCTGAACCGCCGCTACGGCTGCCTGTTGCAGATGGGCGGATCGGACCAGTGGGGCAACATCGTCAACGGCATCGACCTGACCCGCCGGGTGCTGGACGCGCGAGATCTTCGGGCTGACCTCGCCGCTGCTGACCACCAGCGACGGCCGCAAGATGGGCAAGTCGCAGGGCGGGCGCGGTCTGGCTGAACGCGCGACATGCTGTCGCCCTACGAGTTCTGGCAGTTCTGGCGCAACACGACCGATGCCGATGTGGGCCGGTTCCTGAAGCTCTACACCGAACTGCCGGTCGAAGAATGCGACCGGCTGGGCGCGCTGGCGGGGTCCGAGATCAACGCGGCCAAGATCGTGCTGGCCAATGAGGTGACGACGCTGCTGCACGGGGCCGAGGCGGCGGCGGCGGCCGAAGCCACGGCGCGCGAGGTGTTCGAGAAGGGCGGCGTCGGGCGACGACCTGCCGACGCTGGCGCTGGACGCCGGCGGATGTGGCCGATGGCATCGCGATCGCGCAGCTGTTCGTGCGGGCCGGGCTGGCGAAATCCGGCAAGGACGCCAAGCGGCTGATCGCCGAAGGTGGGGCGCGGCTGAACGACGAGATCGTGCTGGATGCCGGCCTGATGCTCGGGCGCGGGCGAGCTGGTCGAGCCGGTGAAGCTGACCGCCGGGAAGAAGCGGCACGCGCTGGTGCATGGGCTGAGGCCGGGATTGCCAAGGCAGCTCGGGGGCGCCTGACCGCCCGGACCCCCGGGATATTTGCGAGATGAAAATCATATGACTTTCATACTACGATTTGCCGGCGCCCCGGGTTACGGAGCGCGCGGTGCCGGCGTAGCGGTCATTCCTGAACGGTGACTTTCGCCATGCAGTCCGGGTCGGTGACCGAGCCGTTGCTGCGCCGTCGCCCTTCTTGATGCGCATCGACCACGTCCATGCCCGAGATCACCTGGCCGACGACGGTGTACTGGCCGTCGAGATGCGGCGCCGGGGCGAACATGATGAAGAACTGGCTGTTGGCCGAATTCGGGTCCTGCGAGCGCGCCATGCCGACCATGCCGCGGTCGAAGGGCATCGCGAGAATTCGGCCGGGAAGATCGGGCAGGGCCGAGCCGCCCATGCCCGGCCATCGACAGGTCGCCGCCCTGCTTGCCGTACTGCACGTCGCCGGTCTGGGCCATGAAGCCGTCGATCACGCGGTGGAAGACCACGCCGTCATAGGCGCCTTCGCGTGGCCAGCGCGATGATCTGCGCGACATGCTGCGGCGCGACGTCGGGCAGCAGGTCGATCACGATGGTGCCGTTGGTCGCGCCGGCGACCTCGATCACCAGGTTCGGGCCGGGGCCGTCGGTGGCGTCCTGGCGCGGTGCGCCGGCGGTGGCCAGCCGCGACGGCGACGCCAGGGCGAAGAGCTGCCCGCGATGGATCGTTACGCGACATCGGCGGCCACCTTGACGGTGATCATGCGGTCGGGGTTCGGCGGGCGGCTCGCCGCGGGTGATCTTGTCGACATGCTCCATGCCCGAGATCACGCGGCCATAGACGGTGTACTGGCCGTTCAGGAAATGGTTGTCGCTTGAAGTTGATGAAGAACTGGCTGTTGGCCGAGTTCGGGTTCTGCGAGCGCGCCGCGCCGAGCGTGCCGCGGTCATGCGGCAGCTTCGAGAACTCGGCCGGAAGGTCGGGCAGGTCCGACCCGCCGGTGCCCGCGCGGCGCAGGTTGAAGTCGCTTTTCCATGTTGCCGTTGCTCCACATCGCCGGTCTGGGCCATGAAGCCGTCGATCACGCGGTGGAAGCACGACGTTGTCATAGGCCCCGGCGCGGGCCAGTGCCTTCATCCGCTCGGCGTGCTTCGGGCGCGACGTCGGCCAGAAGTTCGATCACCACGTCGCCGTCCTTCAGCGTCGATGATGATGGTGTTTTCGGGGTCCTTGATCTCGGCCATGCCGGGGTCTCCTTCGTTTGGTTCGGCGCGCAACCGTAATGGCGGCGGGCGGCCGAAGGGAAAGGGCAAAGAGCCGTGATCGGTTGACGCGGCGCGTGACGATGGGGGCAACAGCGGGCAAACGCGAACGGGAGAGACGCGATGGCCTGGAAGACGCTCGACGACATGGACCTGGACGGCAAGGTGGTGCTGATGCGGGTCGACATCAACGTGCCGATGGAAGGCGGCCGGGTGACCGACGCGACGCGGATCGAAAAGATCGTGCCGACGGTGGAGGACATCCTCGCCAAGGGCGGCAAGCTGGTGCTGCTGGCGCATTTCGGCCGGCCCAAGGGCAAGGTCGTGCCGGAGATGAGCCTGCGCGCATGTCCTGCCCGCGCTGGAGGCGGCGCTGCGGGCGCAAGGTGGTCTTCGCCGAGGATTGCATCGGCGCGACCGGCGACGGCGGCGATGGCGGCGATGCGGCCGGGCGACGTGGTGCTGCTGGAGAACACCCGCTTTCATGCCGGGCGAGGAAAAGAACGACCCGGAGCTGGCCGCCGGCGATGGCGGCACTTGGGCGATGTCTACTCAACGACGCCTTCTCGGCGGCGCACCGGGCCCATGCCTCGACCGAAGGCATGGCGCGGCTGCTGCCGCACGGCGCGGGGCGGCTGATGGAGGCGGAACTGCGCGCGCTGGAAGCGGCGCTCGGCAAGCCGGAGCGGCCGGTGGTGGCGGTGGTGGGCGGGGCGAAGGTCTCGACCAAGCTGGACCTGCTGGGCAACCTGGTGACCAAGGTCGATCATCTGGTGATCGGCGGCGGCATGGCGAACACCTTCCTTGTGGCGCAGGGGATCGAGGTCGGCAAGTCGCTGGCCGAGCGCGACATGGCCGCCGACGGCGCTGGAAATCCTGGCACAAGGCGCAAGGCCGCGGGCTGCACGATCCATCTGCCGGTCGACGTCGTGGTGGCGCGCGAGTTCAAGGCGGGCGCGGCAAGCGAGGTGCTGGACGTGCGCGCCTGCCCGCCGGATGCGATGATCCTGGATGCCGGGCCTGCGACGGTGGCGGAGCTGGCGCGAGGTGTTCGCGGCGTCGCAAGACGCTGATCTGGAACGGGCCGCTGGGGGCGTTCGAGATGACCGCCCTTCGATGCGGCACCAATGCCGCGGCGCGGGCGGTGGCGGAGCTGACGCAAGGCGGGCAAGCTGGTCTCGGTGGCGGGCGGCGGCGACACGGTGGCGGCGCTGAACCAGGCGGGGGCGGCGGACGATTTCACCTTCATCTCGACCGCAGGGGGCGCGTTCCTGGAATGGATGGAAGGCAAGGAACTGCCCGGCGTTGCGGCGCTGATGCACTGACCGGCGGGAATTTCCGCGCATCGGGCCAGTGTTAGCGCCACCACGATTGCGCGGGGCGGAAAGGACTTCTAGAGGCAGGCTCGGGGGCCTGATTTGACCAGTCACGAAAGGACGTATCGCATGCGCGCGACCAAGGTAGTTCAGAAGATCCTCGCCAATTACGAGGGCGAAACCCCCGGCGTGAAGGCGAACCTCTGCCGCATGCTGATGGAGGGCCAGCTGGGCGGCACCGGCAAGATGATCATCCTGCCGGTCGATCAGGGTTTCGAGCACGGGCCGGCGCGCAGTTTCGCGCCCAATCCCGACGGGCTATGACCCGCACTACCACTATCAGCTGGCGATCGACGCCGGGCTGAGCGCCTATGCCGCGCCGCTGGGGCCGCTGGAGGCGGGGGCGGATACCTTTGCGGGGCAGATCCCGACGATCCTGAAGGTGAACAGCGCCAACTCGCCTGATGACGCGACACGGCGGGCAAGAACCAGGCGGTGACGGCCAGCGTGGACGACGCGCTGCGGCTGGGATGTGCGGCGATCGGGTTCACCATCTATCCGGGCTCGACATGGCGCTCGACATGTTCGAGGAGATCGTCGAGATGCGGCGCGAGGCGGCGGCCAAGGGCGTGGCGACGGTGATCTGGTCCTATCCGCGCGGCGAGGCGGTGACCAAGGACGGCGAGACGGCGATGGACGTGTCGGCCTATGCCGCGCATATCGCGGCGCTTCTGGGCGCGCATATCATCAAGATCAAGCTGTCGACCGACCATCTGATGCAGGGCGAGGCGAAGAAGGTCTACGAGGCGCAGAAGATCGACATCTCGACGCTGGCCGCGCGGGTGAAGCACTGCGTCCAGGCGAGCTTCAACGGGCGGCGGATCATCGTCTTCTCGGGCGGTGCGGCGAAGGGAGCGGATGCCGTCTATGACGATGCCCGCGCGATCCGCGACGGCGGCGGCAACGGCAGTCGATCATCGGGCGCAACAGCTTCCAGCGCAGCGCGACCCGAAGCGCTGGCGATGCTGGCGAAACTGGTCGAGATCTACAAGGGCCGGGGCTGACGCATCCACGCGACGCGCCCGGCGTTTTCCGGGCGCGTTTCTTCCCGATTTTCCGTGCGAATTGGGATTCACAAGCGTTTGGCAATGTGACATGATTCTGACAGATCGCACCCGGCGAACGAGGTGCGGCTGAATGAGGCGAGACCGATGAGCAGGCAGCGGCCGGCGCTTGGCGCGGCGATCTATTTCCTGACGACCTTTACGCTTGGGTCCTATTTCACCTTTGCCGCCGTCCAGGGCGACTATGGCGTTTTTCGCCGGGTCCAGATCGACGCCGAGGCGAAGATGCTGACCGAGGAGCGGGACAAGCTGGCCTCGGAACTTGCGGTGCTGTCGAACAAGACGCTGCGGTTGTCGGACGAGTTTCTCGACATCGACCTGCTGGACGAGCAGGCGCGCGACGTGCTGGGACTGATCCGCGCGGACGAGATCGTCATTCGCTGAGGCAATCCCGGCGCGGGGCGCCCCAATAGGCCAGCACGGCCGGACCGGATCGCCACAGGCAATCGGGACGTGGCAGTGCGGTGCGATAGCGGTCGCGCCACAGGGCTTCGTGCAGCACGAGGAAGGTCGGCCCGGCAAGGACAGCGGGGAGTGCATCGGGCGCAGCCTCGATCACCCGTGGATTGGGCGAAGGCCCGAGTGCGCGGGGCAGCACCTCGGCCATCGTGTCGAAACCCACCCAGTCGCCGGGCGCCCGGAGCAGCGTCGTTCCCGGTGCGGGCGTCCGACAGGACGATGGCCGCCAGCGCGCGCGGCGCCTCGGCGCGGCGGGGGCCAAGCGACAGCGCGTGGTGCAGCGCGAGGATGGCGAAGGCCATGGCCATCGCGGCGACAGGCACCCTGCCCCAGCGACGCCGGGACAGAGCGGCGAGGCCGATCCCGGCGATCATCAGCGCGGGGCCGAGCGCGGGAAGGAAGTAGCGCGGGATCAGCAGGCTTGTCCCGAGGCTGAGCGCAAGCAGAAGCAAGGGGTAGAGAAGGCTGAGGGCCGCGAAGGGCAGAAGCGGAGGTGTGCGGCGCAGCACGGGAACAGCGGCTGCAATCGTCAGGCCAAGAGCGGCTACGGTGAAAACCGTTGCGGCTTGCCACGGAATGACCCCGAGGACGTGCTGAAGCTCTTGCTGCGACAGCCGATCCCCAAGGGCGAGCCCTCGCAACAGCGCGGTCAGCGCGTCAGCACCGAATGGCGCGACACGCTCGGTCCAATAGGTTTGCGACTGGCTGTGAACCGCAGGGGCGGTCACCATCACAGCCATGACCGCGAGCGCAGCGAGAGGCGCGGCGAGCGTCGGCAGCAGCGGTCGTCGCCGGTGTGCTGGCGTCGCCGAGAACGTCGTGGCGGCGACGATCAGGGCGGCGATGGCGCCGGCGGTCAAGGTCAGGGCTGCGCCGGTCAGGCCGATGGCGAAGCAGATCGCATCGGCGCGGGTCTGGCGGTTGGCCACGCCCAGCAGGCCAGTTGCGCCGAACAGCCCCAGGGCGAGGAAGGCCATCATCAGTGCGTAGGGTCGCGCATTCTGCCCCCAGGCGATCAGCACGGGGCTGGCCGCGTAGAGCACCATTCCGAACAGTGCGGCCCGTATCCCCGCGCTGCGCAGCACGGCTGCACCGAGCAAAGTGCAGGCCGCCGCGTCAAGAAGCGCAGAAAGGGCGCGCAGCGGCAGGACATGGGCGGGGTCAAAGCCGATTGCCTTGAGCAGCAGGAAGTAGAACGGCGAATGTCCCGCAGCCAGCCGGTCAGCGATCAGGGCGGACCAGTCGAGAGACAGGGCGAACTGGGTCAGCGCCTCATCTATCCACACCTCGCGACGGTCGAGTGTGGCAAGGCGGAGCGCCAGTGCAAGGACGAAGCCTGCAAGCAGGATCACGGTGGGACGGGTCAGCCGCATGCCCCAACCAACCACGCCGTCCCTGCCCCGCCAAGCCCCCACTGGCGTCGCCGATCAAACCGTCTTCCCCAGCGTTTTCCGATGTTGTATGGATGGTTTAACGTTGAACTATCCCAGACGCGATCGGAGGACGCCCCGGATGGCCACCAAGAAAGCCCCAGAGAAGTCGAATGTCTCGAAGGACGAACTGCTGAAGTATTACCGCGAGATGCTGCTGATCCGCCGATTCGAGGAAAAGGCGGGCCAGCTTTACGGCATGGGCCTGATCGGCGGGTTCTGCCACCTCTACATCGGGCAGGAAGCGGTCGTCGTCGGGCTGGAGGCCGCGGCGAAGGAAGGCGACAAGCGCATCACCAGCTATCGCGACCACGGCCACATGCTGGCCTGCGGGATGGACCCGAAGGGCGTGATGGCCGAACTGACCGGGCGCGACGGGCGGCTATTCGCGCGGCAAGGGCGGCTCGATGCACATGTTCTCGAAGGAGAAGCATTTCTACGGCGGCCACGGGATCGTCGGCGCGCAGGTGCCGCTTGGGCGCCGGGCTGGCCTTTGCCGACAAGTATCTGGGCAATGACAACGTGACCTTCGCCTATTTCGGTGACGGCGCGGCGAACCAGGGCCAGGTCTACGAGACCTACAACATGGCCGAGCTGTGGAACCTGCCGGTGATCTTCGTGATCGAGAACAACCAGTATGCGATGGGCACGAGCATGAAGCGCGTCGACCAAGTCGCACGACGCTGTATGGGCGCGGCGCGGCCTACGGCATCCCGGGCGAGGCGGTGGACGGCATGGACGTGCTGGCGGTGAAGGCCGCGGGCGAGAAGGCCGTGGCGCACTGCCGGGCGGGCAAGGGGCCGTACATCCTGGAGATGATGACCTATCGCTATCGCGGCCATTCGATGTCGGACCCGGCGAAGTACCGCACGCGCGAAGAGGTGGAGAAGATGCGCGACGAGAAGGACTGCGATCGAGCATGTGCGCGACCTGCTGCTGCAGGGCGGGCTGGCCAGCGACGAGGACCTGAAGGCGATCGACAAGCGAGATCAAGGCGATCGTGAACGAGGCGGCCGAGTTCGCCAAGGAAAGCCCGGAGCCGGCGCTGTCCGAGCTTTGGACCGACATCTACGCCTGAGGGGGAGAGACGACATGGCAACCGAAATTCTGATGCCCGCGCTGTCGCCCACGATGGAAGAAGGCACGCTGGCCAAATGGCTGGTGAAGGAAGGCGATACGGTCAAGTCCGGCCAGATCCTGGCCGAGATCGAGACCGACAAGGCGACGATGGAATTCGAGGCGGTCGACGAGGGCGTCGTCGGCAAGATCCTGGTCGCCGAGGGCACCGCGGGGGTGAAGGTGAACACGCCGATCGCGGTGCTGGTCGAGGAGGGCGAGACGCATCGGCGGCCCCTGCCCCGGTCGGTGCCGCTGCAGGAGACGGCGCCGCCGGCAGCCCGAGGCGAAGGCCGCGGCTGCACCCCGGCGCCTGCCCCTGCCGAGGTAGCGGTCGCAGGCTGAGCCCGCATCCGGACCTGGCCCGAGGGCACGGCGATGAAGACGATGACCGTGCGCGAGGCGCTGCGCGAGGCGATGGCCGAGGAAATGCGCGCCGATCCGACGTCTTCCTGATGGGCGAAGAGGTCGGCGAGTATCAGGGCGCCTACAAGATCAGCCAGGGCCTGCTGGACGAGTTCGGCGCCGAAGCGGGTGGTCGACACGCCGATCACCGAGCATGGCTTTGCCGGGCATCGCCGTCGGCGCGGCCTTGGGCGGGCTGAAGCCGATCGTCGAGTTCATGACCTTCAACTTCGCGATGCAGGCGATCGACCACATCATCAACTCGGCCGCCAAGACGCTGTACATGTCGGGCGGCCAGATGGGCTGCCCGATCGTGTTCCGCGGCCCGAACGGCGCGGCGGCGCGGGTGGGCGCGCAGCACAGCCAGGACTACGCGGCCTGGTATGCGCCATATCCCGGGGCTGAAGGTCGTGCATGCCCTATTCGGCGGCGGATGCGAAGGGCCTGCTGAAGACCGCGATCCGCGATCCGAACCCGGTGATCTTCCTGGAGAACGAGATCCTCTACGGGCGCAGTCCTTCGAGGTGCCGGTACTGGACGACTTCACCATCCCGTTCGGCAAGGCGCGCATCTGGCGCGAGGGCACGGATGTGACCATCGTCAGCTTCGGGATCGGCATGAGCCTATGCGCTGGAGGCCGCCGAGCTGCTGGCGAAGGAGGGCATCAGCGCCGAGGTGATCGACCTGCGGACGCTGCGGCCGATCGACTATGACACGGTGCTGGCCTCGGTGAAGAAGACCAACCGCTGCGTGACGGTGGAGGAAGGCTTCCCGGTGGGGTCGATCGGCGACCACCTCGTCGGCACGATCATGCAGCGGGCGTTCGACTATCTCGACGCGCCGGTGATCACCTGCACCGGCAAGGACGTGCCGATGCCCTATGCGGCGAACCTCGAGAAGCTGGCGCTGATCACGACGGCCGAAGTCGTCGACGGCCGTCAAATCCGTCTGCTACCGCTAAGGAGGAGAGCCATGGCTATTCAAATTCTGATGCCCGCGCTGTCCCCGACGATGGAGGAAGGGACGCTGGCGAAGTGGCTGGTCAAGGAGGGCGATGCGGTCAAGTCCGGCCAGATCCTGGCCGAGATCGAGACCGACAAGGCGACGATGGAGTTCGAGGCGGTCGACGAGGGGATCGTCGGCAAGCTCCTGGTGGCCGAGGGAACGGCGGGGGTGAAGGTGAACACGCCGATCGCCGTGCTGCTGGAGGAAGGCGAGAACGCTGCGGCGGCGCCGATGCGCAGCCGCAGCGCCTGCCGCAGCGCCGAAGGCCGCGGCCCCGGCGCAGCGCACCGTCGCCGCGGCCCGTTGCGGCTGCCCCGGCCGCCGTAGCGGCAACGGTGCGGCGACGCGGGTGTTCGCCTCGCCGCTGGCGCGGCGGATCGCGACGGAGAAGGGGCTCGACCTGGCGCAGGTCGCAGGGCTCGGGTCCGCATGGCCGGATCGTGAAGGCGGATGTCGAAGGCGCGCAAGGCCGGTGCCGGCGCCTGCGGTCGTCGCGCCGCGGCTGCCGCGGCCGCGGCCCCTGCCCCGGCGGCAGCGGCGGCGGCGTGCGCACCGGCATGGCGGCCGAGACCGTGATGAAGATGTATCGCGGACCGCGCCTACGAGGAGGTGCCGCTGGACGGGATGCGCAGGACGATCGCGGCGCGGCTGACCGAGGCCAAGCAGACCATCCCGCATTTCTACCTGCGCCGCGACGTGCGGCTGGACGCGCTGATGGCGTTCCGCGAGCCGCTGAACAAGCAGCTGGAAGGGCGCGGCGTGAAGCTGTCGGTCAACGACTTCATCATCAAGGCCTGCGCGCTGGCGCTGCAGGCGGTGCCGGACTGCGAACGCCGTCTGGGCCGGCGACCGGATGCTGCGGCTGAAGCCGTCGGACGTGGCGGTGGCCGTGGCGGTCGAGGGCGGGCTTGTTCACGCCGGTCCTGCGCGATGCCGACAGAGAAGTCGCTGTCGGCGCTGTCGGCCGAGATGAAGGACCTGGCGGCGCGGGCCAAGACCAAGAAGCTGGCGCCGCACGAATATCAGGGCGGCAGCTTCGCGATCTCGAACCTCGGGATGATGGGGATCGAGAACTTCGACGCCGTCATCAACCCGCCGCATGGGTCGATCCTGGCGGTCGGCGCCGGGATCAAGAAGCCGGTGGTGCTGGCGGATGGGACGATCGGCGTGGCGACGGTGATGTCGATGACGCTGTCGGTCGATCACCGGGTGATCGACGGCGCGCTGGGGGCCGAGTTCCTCCAGGCGATCATCGAAAATCTGGAGAACCCGATGGCGATGCTGGCCTGAAGAGCGGTCCCGCCCGCCCGATGCGGGTGGGACCGAACATCAGTTCGCCGCGGAATGGATCAACTGGTCCATGGTCACGGATGGTTGAGCGCAGCCTGCCTCGCCGACAACACGTGCAGGAACACCCGCAACTGTCGAGCATGGCGGAACATCCTGCAAAACGACCGAGCCTGCGGCGATACGGCTGCAGTGGCCGACACGTATGTTTCCGAGAACCTTTGCCCCAGCACCGATCATGACACCGTCCTCGATCTTGGGATGCCTGTCACCGTCCTCCTTGCCCGTTCCGCCAAGGGTGACGGAGTGGAGCATCGAGACATTGTCGCCAACGACTGCCGTCTCGCCGATGACGATCGAATGCGCGTGGTCGATCATGATACCACGCCCCACCTTGGCGGCGGGATGAATGTCGACCCCAAAGACTTCCGAGACCCGCATTTGAACGAAATACGCAAGATCGATTCGGCCACTACGCCAAAGCCAGTGGCCGACCCGATACGCCTGGACCGCCTGGTAGCCCTTGAAGAACAGAATGGGCTGCAAGAAGCGATGGCACGCCGGATCGCGATCATAGACCGCGACCAGATCGGCGCGCGCGGCCTGCCCGAGATCAGGATCGACCGCGTAAGCCTCGTCAGCAATCTCACGCAGAATTTGCTCGCTCATCTCGCCCGACGCGAGCTTCAGCGAGAACCTGTAGGCCAGAGCCCGTTCCATGCTGGGATGATGGAGCAGGCTCGAATGGATGAGCCCTCCCAGCAGCGGTTCCGACCGGATCGCTTCTACAGCTTCCTCGGCGATACGCTGCCAGACCGGATCGACGGTTGCGACTTTCTTCTTCGTTTCGGCCATTTCGTCAGACTCCGCTCGTGGTCTTGCGACAACATATATCCCGAGGCGTGGCGAGACAAAGAAAAGCTTCTGATGACTTCGATCAAGCGTTGCAATGGCCCATGACCTTCGGAGCAAAACGCAAGGATCGTGAGCCCGCTAGACGTCATGAAATGACCACTGGTTTTTACGCGGGCCCAATTTGGGGACATAATGAAGCAGTCGCAACGCGAGCAGCCTCAGATCATGGAGCGGCCGGTCAGGCAGCTACCCCGCGACCCTGACACGGGCAAACGGTCCGGGCCCGAAACGTTCAGAAATCTGCGCCACTTCAATCTCGCATGACGCCAACGCCGCGTCGGACATTTGGTGTGTGAAGCTGTAGGTCCACTTGGCCTCAGTCACGATAGCCTCGCGGGCCAACACCGGCCCGACCCACACACGAACGAGATAGGCTTCGGTAGCTTCGCCAAGCGGAACGTCGGTCGCCTGCCATCCATCACCGTCGATGCGGGTGCGTCTGATCCAGTTCAAGTGAACATCGCCCACGTCACTCCTGGCGAACCGCAGGTGTCCTGGACGATAGGGCCGGAGGCCAATACCAACGAATGCCGCGCGTGTGACCATGACTGCCTGATCATCATAGCCTCTCGCCGCTGCGCCGATTCGATAGTGCCGTTCGAGACCTCGGGCCGAGAGGGGCAGTGCAATCTGCTCCGGACCGCGATCCAGAAAGACGATCTGGCTTCCTTCCGGCCAGGTTTCAGGAACGGCGGCGTCGCTTCCTGCCTGCCCTCGCAGCCGGCCGCTAAGCTCATAAGTCTGCGGCCCGACCAATTCGGCGGTTGTGAACTGAAACACTTCCCAGCGGTCTGCAGTCCCGTCGCCGATGGCTGCAGCGTTGATGCCGTTCAGGACAGCAAGAGCTTCCGCTGAACTGATCGCTCCACCAAAAACCCGAACCCGCAGCGGCTCCCCTCGGTCGATCATTCCGGGCCGAGCGATGCGGAGCGGCGCTTCGGTCACACCAACAACAGATGGAACTGAGATCAACCGATTAAGCGCGTAACCGTTGTCACTGGCCGAACTCCATACCGCCACGGGACCCGGCCATGGTGTCGCGCTTACTGCAATTCTTGGTGCTTGCGGGTCTTCGTCACCAGCCAAGAGCGGTAGGTCGAGAAAGGTGGAGAATACAGGGACCGGAGCCATGGCAGGTTTCGCGACCGGTCGCTCCTCTACAGCGTCACTCGCCTGATAGCTCTGCGCCTCGATCCTCGTTCCATCCAAGAGCTGCTGGTCAAACTGCTCCACCTTGTCGATGCGATACCGCGCGCTTCCAAAAGAAATGACGTCTCCCGCACCTATGGCAAGGTGTGAACGAGGCAAGGCGACGCGAATGCTGTCTCGGGCGATCCGACTCTCAGCCAGCCAACGCTCCACAATGCCCCGGCTCTCCGAAGTCGTCAGAGTCAACGGCACTTCTGATTGCGAAACCGCACTAGTGTTTCCCGACGGAAAAACGGCCTCAGCCTGCCGCGTGGCAAAATCGCCTTCTGCCTCGACATAGCCGAGCATCACCTTGCCCGTCAGTTCCGTCTCGGCCCCACGGGTCAACTCGATAGAACCTTCGATCTCGTCCGAAACCGCCAGGTCATTCGCGTCAATGGCGGCATTCACCCGAGCGTCTCGCGACCGGAAAGTCAGCACACCATCGCGCTCGACCGCGTCGAAACCGAATGCAAGCATCAGAGGTTGCAGGCTGGAACGCGCCGTTTCGATCTCTGCAAGTGCATAGCCGCGAAGGAAGCCGAACAGGCGTGACGTGTCGAACTCGGTCACGCCCGATCTTTCGCAAAGATCGCCAACCACGGAGGAAAGGAGTTGACCGGTGGCGCGACCGTTCAACCAGTGGCCGCGCGCATAGTTGTCGCCGTCGCTCCAGGCGGAAGAAAGGTTTGGAAAGACAGGAAAGGGCCTCGCATCCCACGCCCAGACATGCGCGCGAGACATGTCCACCATCCGTCCACCGAGAATCGGAGCAGACGGGTTGTTGACTTCGGTTGACCAGAACTCGGTCATCGCACGCAGGTATTGCAATTGAATGAGGTCATCGCGGCGACCGTTGGAAAACCTGGGCGCTCGTGACTCAGAAGATTTGGGATCAATGAACTTGTTTGGCTCGTTCGTGCCCTTGTCCACTGCCGGACAGCCAAGTTCATCCACCCAGGCCGCATCGAACTGTGGCCCGCGAAGATTTTCCGGCTCATGCGCCGAAAACACCTGCGCGACGGCCCCGTTCGGCCAGACAAGACGCTTGCGTCCGGCCTCCCATTCCGGTCGCCGGTCAGGCGGCGAACACGCAAGAACGCCGCTCTCGCCAAAAACCATTACCTCGCGGACCTGATCGATGGTTTCTCCAACCAGGGCCACGTGGCGTGACCGTCCGGGGTCTTCGGGTCCAGCGCCCTCGACTTCGGCACGAACCCACTCGGCGCCGGCCCGTGTCTTGCCCGCGCCGCGCCCCCCCATGATCACCCAGGTCTTCCAGGCGCCGTCCGGTGGCAGTTGATGCGGCAAGGCCCAGAACTCGAACATCCAGGGCAGCGCCAGCAGCGCATTGTCGTCCAGCCCCGACAGGAACTCATCCACCACCTCCGGCGTCGCGGAGGCAAGCCAGGCGGCGCCCGATCTCAGTCCGGGCGGCGTCAAAATCGAGGGCATGGTCGCCGACGACGCCTGCGATTTGCTTGCGGAGTTTTTCAACGCGGGCCCTTTCATCCATCACCATTTGGAACGCCAGCTTCAGGTCTTTGACGGCCTGGACCGCAAGCTTCGCCTCGTCGATCTTTCCTTTCCGCAGGCCACGCCGGGCGCGCGCCAGGTCTTCCGCCGCCTCCCGGTAAAGATCTTCCGTCGCCGCAAGAAGATCGACCGGCGCCTCGTCCCCGGTAGAGAAGTTCTCTGTCATTGACTGCCGCACCCACGCCCAGCACCTCCGCGATCCGACTGAAATGAAAAAAGCGGCCCCGGGTGTTCCCGCGCCGCTCGCCCATTTCTTCCAGCATGCAACAAGTGATGCCACAGGCCGAACGCAAAGTCAATCCGAAAATCGTTTTAGATCAGCCTGTTAACGCTCTGTGCGTTATGGTTTTGTTAACATCTGCGCGTCGCGAGAGTGGCGGAGATCACGGAGCGGACACCCCGGTTCCCGTTCCCTCTTCCGGCACGGCCAACCCCTCGGCCTCACGCTGCGCCTCGATCGCGCGCCATTTGGCGACGTTTTCGTTGTGCTCGGTGAGTGTCTCGGCGAAGGCATGGCCACCGGTTCCGTCTGCGACGAAGAACAGATAGTCCGTCGTGTCAGGGTTCAGCGCCGCCTCGATGCTCAACCGTCCCGGATTGGCAATCGGCGTGGGAGGCAGTCCGGCAATGACATAGGTGTTCCACGGGGTTTCCCGGCGCAACTCGCTCTGCCGCAGCCCTCGGCCCAGCACACCCTCGCCCCGCGTGATGCCGTAAATCACGGTCGGGTCGGTCTGCAGACGCATCCCCTCTTCCAGCCGGTTGACGAAAACGCTCGCCACCACACGACGCTCTTCGGCAACGCCGGTCTCCTTCTCCACGATCGAGGCCATGATCAACGCCTCCTCGGGGCTGGCATAGGGCAAGCCGTCCTCGCGCGCGGCCCACAGGTCGGCAAGGATACGCTCCTGACGCGCCCCCATCTCGGCCAGCAGAACCGCCCGGTCGGCGCCCCGATCTACCTCGTAGCTGTCTGGCGCAAGCGACCCTTCCGGCGGCACTTCGGCAATCTCGCCCGTCAGGAATTCGGCACGCCGCAAGCTGTCGACCACCTGCCAGCTCGTCACACCTTCGGCCAGCGTCACGCGCCAGCGCAGGTCGCCTTCCTCGGCTGCATCCCGATACTCTGGCGGGATGACACCGGCGGCGTCGAACTTGACCACCTCCACGAAATCGCCGCTCGCAGGGTCCAGCTCGCGCAGCACCACATCCGCCCCGGCCACGCCGATCCTGAAATTCACCTCGCGCCCGCAGGTCGACTGGCCACCCGCCGTCACGATCTCGAGGACCTCGCTCATCGACGCCCCAGGCGGCACGAGGTAGCTGCCGAACTTCAACTGCGCCGCCCTGTCCGCATAATCCGCCCCGATGCGGAAGATCCGCGCATCGCTCACCGCGCCCTGGGACTCAAGCTGTCGGCTCACCTGCGCCAGCGATGCCCCCCGCTCCACCTTGACGCAGACCGCTTCCGCAAGCGGCCCCGGTCCGGTGAACTGCTGCCGCCCCCAGGCGAGCAAGCCCGCCACCAGCGCCAGTATGACGACGAACAGCGTCAGCGCGTTCGAGGCGAGCGAACGCCACATCAGCCGACTTTCCCCAGAACCAGCGAGGCATTCGTCCCGCCGAACCCGAACGAATTCGACAGGGCCACGTCGATCTTGCGCTTCCGTGCCGCGTTCGGCGCCAGATCGAGCTTCGGCTCAACCGCCGGGTTATCAAGGTTGATCGTCGGCGGTGCGATCTGGTCGCGGATCGCCAGCACGCAGAAGATCGCCTCCACCGCGCCCGCAGCGCCCAGCAGGTGCCCGATGCTCGACTTGGTCGAGCTCATCGTCGCCTGCGCTGCTGCATTGCCCATCAGCCGCTCCACAGCCCCCAGTTCGATGGTGTCGGCCATCGTGCTCGTGCCATGGGCGTTGATATAGTCGATGTCCGACGGCTGAAGCCCCGCCCGCTTCAGCGCCATCGCCATGCTGCGATACCCGCCTTCGCCATCCTCGGACGGCGCGGTGATGTGATAGGCGTCGCCCGACAGGCCATAGCCCAGCACCTCGGCATAGATTTTCGCGCCCCGCGCCCGCGCGTGCTCGTATTCCTCCAGCACGACCACACCCGCACCCTCGCCCATGACAAATCCGTCGCGGTCGGCGTCATAGGGACGGCTCGCCTTGGTCGGGTCGTCGGCACGCTTGGTCGACAGCGCCTTGCAGGCATTGAACCCCGCGATCCCGATCTCGCTGATCGGACTTTCCGCACCACCCGCCACCATCACGTCGGCATCCCCCCACTGGATAAGCCGCGCCGCATCCCCGATCGCATGCGCGCCAGTGGAACAGGCCGTGACGACCGCGTGGTTCGGTCCCTTGAAGCCGAACCGGATGCTCACCTGACCGGAAATGAGATTGATCAGCGCGCCCGGAATAAAGAAGGGCGACACCCGCCGCACCCCCTTCTCCTTGATCAGCACCGCCGTCTCGGCGATCGAGGACAGCCCGCCGATCCCCGACCCGATCATCACGCCGGTCCGCTCGCGATCCTCGTCCGTCTGCGGAACCCAGCCCGAATCCGCCACCGCCTGCACGGCCGCCGTCATCCCGTAGAGAATGAAGTCATCGACCTTGCGCTGGTCCTTCGGTTCCATCCAGTCGTCGGGGTTGAACGTGCCGTCACTGCCGTCGCCACGCGGGATTTCGCAGGCATATTGCGTCAGGACGTTCACCGGATCGAAGCGCGTGATGGGCCCGGCACCGGATTGCCCGGCAATCAGCCGCGTCCATGTTTCTTCAACTCCGCAGGCCAGTGGCGTGACCATGCCCAGCCCTGTGACGACCACCCGACGCATGCGTTCCCCCGCCCCTGCCGAAATCTCGCGCGGTGATACACGGCGGGGACGGGCGGCGCAACGCCAAGGGCCACGGCCCTGCGTCCCGCCGCCGAAGGCCCGGCTACTTGCCCAAATGGCTTTCCAGGAACCACAGGTCCTTGTCGAGCTGCCGCGACACGCCGACGAAAATGTCGGCCGTCCCGTCATCGCCCGCATCCGTCACATCGGTGATCGCCTCGCGCATTTTTGCGCCGAGATCGGCGATCCGGGCGCAGATCGCCTGCACATGATCGGTTTCTTTCACCAGATCGGTCGGATAGGGCTTCACTGTCGCCGCCTTCGCAACAGTCTCGACCGTTCCCAACGCAACGCCGCCCAGCACCTGCACGCGTTCCGCCATCGTGTCCGACGCGTCGTCCACCCGACCCGCCACCGCGTCCAACAGCTCGTGCACCGCAATGAAGGCCGGTCCCTTCACGTTCCAATGCGCCTGCTTCAGCGCCAGTTTCAGCGCCAGCATGTCGGCCAGCCGGGCGTTCAGCTGCGCCACACTCGTCTTCACCGCGTTGTCTTTCAAACCCTTGATCGGCATGTCTCTCTCCATCCTTGTCGCCCCCTTGCACCGGGAACATCACCGCGCAACAACGCGGCGCGCTTGTAGCCCGTTCCGCTTCGGCAAGAAGAAATGTGAAGCGACGCCGCGCCCTCAGCCCTGCCGCGCGACGATCCCCAGCACGGCGGCAAGCAACTGCGCGGCCACCAGCGCGCCCTGCCCGTCCACATCCCGCTCGGGCATGAACTCCACCATGTCGAATCCCACGATACGCGCTTTCGCAGCCACGCCTTCGACCAGCCCGAGCACCTGTTCGTAACTCATCCCACCCGCCGTCCGGCCGATCACTGCGGGCATGATCGCCGGGTCCAGCGCATCGCAGTCGAGGCAGACGACCACGTCGGCCCCCTCCGGAATCAGCGAAACCGCCCGACCGATCCCGTCGCGCGCCACCTCGCGCCCCGACACGAACTCCACACCCCAGTTCCTCGCATCCGCAACATCCGAAACCCGCGCCGAGCCGATGCCGCGCTGTCCGACCTGCACGATCCGCGCCACGTGATCCATCTCGGATGCCCGCCGCATGGTCGACGACAGGCCCCAGCGTTCGCCCTGCACCTCGTCGCGCCAGTCGATATGCGCGTCGATCTGCAGAATGGTGATGGGCCGCTGACGCCGCGCATAGGCCTCGAGCATCGGGATCGGCAGCGAATTGTCGCCTCCCAGCAGGATGGGCACCGCATCCTGCGCCAGAACCAGCGACACGGCCTCACGCAGGGCCGCACGGTTTGCCGCCGGATCGTCGGGATCGACCGGAATGTCCCCGCAATCGACCGCCGTGACCCCGCCGGGAAAGACGGGTCCGCCCAGATCGAAATTCATGTGCGACAGGTTCGCCCCATAGGCCGCCCCGGCCGTCCGGATCGCAGCGGGACCTCCCGCACAATAGAAACCGACCGCAGGATAGGGCGTGCAGCCGTCGGCCCCGATCACCACGCTCCGCGCGGCACCCAGAGCGTGAAGATCGCCCTTCGGCAATCCCATGAACGTCTCCGTCGCCCCTGCCCCGAACATTTCGCCCAGACTGGCCATCCGTCGCCCCCCACCTGATCGCGACCACCGTCAGACCGCGGCCCCAGCCTTCCGCGAAACGCGCACAACCGCAACCCGGCGCAGGGATGGTAGGGCATCGGGGCTTCAGCGCAGCGCGCCACCGCAAATGAAAAAGGCGCCCCGAAGGACGCCCTTTCCGAACCACTGAACAGGGATCAGGAGGCTTTGGTGATGAAGCCGACGGCGTCGCCGAAGGTCTGGATCGTCTCTGCCGCATCATCGGGGATCTCGATCCCGAATTCTTCCTCGAACGCCATCACGAGTTCGACCGTGTCAAGGCTGTCTGCCCCGAGATCATCGATGAACGAGGCATTCTCGGTCACCTTGTCCTCCTCGACGCCCAGATGCTCGACGACGATCTTCTTCACGCGGTCCGCGATGTCGCTCATTTCAGTCCCTCTCTTAGGTGCGGGAAGCCCCGCTTGTCTGTTCCGCCCCGTCGGGGACAAGCCCCAAACTAGGAGGCCGGGACCGCGTCCGCAATCCCGACCAATTCTGCGCGCCTATAGCAAGGCCGCCAGAACATGGCAAACCCTTTCCGGTCCGCCCGGTTCCGATCAGATCATCGCCATGCCGCCGTTGACATGCAGCACCGCCCCCGTGACGTAGCCCGCTTCCGGGCTCGCAAGGTATAGCACCGCCGCCCCGATTTCCTCGGCCGTCCCCATCCGCCCCGCCGGAACCGCGGTCAGGATGCGCGCCTTCTGCTCGTCGTTCAGCTTGTCGGTCATCGCCGTGGTGATGAAGCCGGGGGCGACGCAGTTGACGGTGATGTTCCGGCTCGCCACTTCGGCGGCAAGGCTCTTCGACATGCCGACCATCCCGGCCTTGGATGCCGCATAGTTCCCCTGCCCGGGGTTGCCCGTGGCGCCGACGACCGACGAGATGTTGACGATACGGCCCCAGCGGGCCTTCATCATCCCGCGCAACACCCCCCGGCACAGACGAAACGTGGAGGTGAGGTTCACATCGATCACGCTCTGCCATTCGTCGTCAGACATGCGCATGAACAGGTTGTCCCTGGTGATGCCTGCGTTGTTAACCAGAATGTCCACGCTGCCCATCGCTTCGGCTGCGGCCTTCGGCAAGGCCTCGACAGCCGCCGCATCGCCCAGATTGCAGGGCAGCACATGCGCCCTGCTGCCAAGTTCGGCTGCAAGCGCCTCCAGCGGTTCAACCCGCGTCCCTGACAGCGCGACCGTCGCCCCTGCACCGTGCAAGACGGCGGCAATCGCGCCGCCGATGCCTCCAGACGCCCCAGTCACCAGCGCGCATTTCCCCGTCAGATCGAACATTGCAACCTCCGTTTCGCTTTCCTGCCACCTATCAGGCCGACGCGCTCCACGCCACAAGGCACTGACCGACGACGGGGCAAGTGCCCCCGACCCGGCTCCAAACTCGCGGCGATAACCCGCCCATCCGTCACCAATCCGCCTCAGACTGGCCGCATTGTTCAGCCATCATCCTTACCCAAAGTACCGTAACCTGTGTCGCCGATGATAACCTCGAACTCCCATTACGGTCAGGCGTCGGACCTGAACTTCGCGCAGATGGATCCGCAGATCCTGACGATCGCGGGCCTGTTCCTGTTCATGATCCTTGTCCTCGGGATGAAGGAACTTGCCCCCGTGCTGCCGGCGCGCTTCCGCAAGCAACTGAAGCCCCATCCCGCAGTCGCCTCGACCGAGCAGATGGCGCGTCAGGCCGAGGATGTGCGCACGGTCAGGTTCGAGGCAGTGTCGATCCTCAAGCGCGAAGAGGCCCGCCTGCTGCCCGCGCTGGAAGACGCGGTCGGAGCGGTTGGCGCGGGGCCACCGGGTGCTGTTGCAGATGAGCCTGGCCGAAATGATTCGACCCGACGAGACATCCGGCACCCTTCTGCAGCGTCGCGCAGCGGCGGACGCCATCACCGCGCAGAAACTCGATTTTGCAGTGGTCGACCGCTCGGGGCGGCTGGTGCTTGCCATCAAGTACCACGGTTCGGGGCATTACCTGCCCGACAGCTATCTGCGCGACACCATCGCGCGCGAAGCGGTCCAGCAGGCGGGGATCGCCTATCTTGAAGTGCCGCAGGGGTTCGACGACGACGACCTGTTCCGCCGCGTCCACTCGATCCTCAAGACCGCCTCCTCCGGCACCCTCATCGACTCGGCCAAGACCGCGCGGCTGACCCGCGCCTAGCCCGCGATGGCCTGCGCGACATCCTCGGGTGTCCCGACGGCGCGGGTGGCCGCGCCGGGAGAGATGCGCCGGATCATCCCGGACAGGGCTTTTCCGGCCCCGATCTCCCAGAAGTCATCGACGCCTTGCCCGGCCATCCAGACCACCGACTCGCGCCAGCGGACCGAACCGGTGATCTGGCGAACCAGCAGGCCCCGGATTTCTTCCGGGTCGGTCACCGCACGGGCCAGCACGTTCGAGACCACGGGAACACGGGGCGCAACCAGCGTGACCCCGGCGAGGGCCTCGGCCATCGCCTCCGCCGCGGGCTGCATCAGGGCGCAATGAAAGGGCGCGCTGACGGGCAGCAGCAGGGCCCGCTTCGCCCCGCGCGCCTTCGCAATCTCGACGGCCCGCTCGACCGCCGCCTTGTGTCCCGACACAACCACCTGCGCGGGATCGTTGTCGTTGGCCGCAGCGCAGACCTCGCCCTGGGCCGCTTCGGCAGCGACCTCCGAGGCGGTCGCAAAATCCAGCCCCAGCAGCGCGGCCATCGCTCCGACCCCCACCGGAACCGCCGCCTGCATCGCCTTGCCGCGCAGGCGCAGCAACCGGGCCGTATCGCCGACGGTCAGCGCCCCTGCGGCACAAAGTGCGGAATACTCGCCAAGCGAATGACCGGCCACGAAGGCGCCGCTCTGCACCGCGACGCCCTCGGCCTCAAGCGCGCGCATGGCGGCGAGCGAGGTCGCCATCAGCGCGGGCTGCGCATTCTCGGTCAGCTGCAGCACCTCGGCCTCGCCGCCCCAGATCAGGTCCGACAGCGGCTCCGACAGGGCGTCGTCCACCTCGCGGAACACCTCCATCGCCGCCGGATAGGCCTCGGCCAAAGCGCGGCCCATGCCGATGGTCTGGGCGCCCTGCCCCGGAAAAACGAATGCGCGGCTCATCGTGCCCCCCTTGCTTTACTGCCCATGCCGCATACCCCGCGCCGCAGCGTTGCGCAATTCCGCAGCCGGGGCTTCGCGCTTGCATCGGGCCTCTGCCCGTGTATAAGGCCGCATCCTTCCGCTGTACCCATGAACCGGCGCAGCCCCTCGTGGACGGGCAGCGGAAGCCTTACCGCCCGTCCTATGAAATGCGCCCGAGAACGAAAGTGAGATCGCATGCCGCTTTACGAGCATGTCTTCATTGCGCGTCAGGATCTGTCCAACACGCAAGCCGAAGGCCTCATCGAACACTTCTCCACCGTCCTCGCGGACAACGGCGGCAAGGTCGTTGAAAACGAGTACTGGGGCGTCAAGACGATGGCCTACAAGATCAACAAGAACCGCAAGGGCCACTACGCCTTCCTGAAGTCGGACGCGCCCGCGGCCGCCGTGCAGGAAATGGAACGCCTGATGCGCCTGCATGACGACGTGATGCGCGTGCTGACCATCAAGGTCGACAGGCATGGCGAAGGCCCGTCGGTCCAGATGCAGAAGCGTGACGAGCGCGAGCGTGGCGATCGGCCCGACCGTGGCGACCGTCGCGAGCTTCGGCGGCGAACGCCGGATCGTCCGGCGGCTTCGGCGACCGTCCGCGACCGTGGTGACCGCCCGTCGTTCGGCGCAGACCGCGTCGTTGATCGAGGAAAGGACAGTAAACCATGGCGAACAAACCGTTTTTCCGCCGCCGCAAGGTCTGCCCCTTCTCGGGCGACAACGCACCGGCGATCGACTACAAGGACACCCGTCTGCTGCAGCGCTACATCTCCGAGCGCGGCAAGATCGTGCCGTCGCGCATCACCGCCGTCTCGGCGAAGAAGCAGCGTGAACTGGCCCAGGCCATCAAGCGCGCCCGCTTCCTCGCCCTGCTGCCCTATGCCGTGAAGTAAGGAGCAGACCACATGCAAGTCATCCTTCTCCAACGCGTGGCCAAGCTTGGCCAGATGGGCGAAGTCGTCAACGTCAAGGACGGCTACGCCCGCAACTTCCTTCTGCCGCAAGGCAAGGCGCTGCGCGCGAACGAGGCGAACATCAAGTCGTTCGAAGCCAAGAAGGCCCAGCTCGAAGCGCAGAACCTCGAAACCAAGAAGGAAGCCGAAGCCGTCGGCAGCCAAGCTCGACGGTCAGACCTTCGTCGTGATCCGCTCGGCCTCCGACGCGGGCGCGCTCTACGGTTCGGTCACCACCCGTGACGCGGCCGACGCGGCCACCGAGGCCGGCTTCACCGTGAACCGCGCCCAGGTCGTGCTGGACCGGCCGATCAAGGACCTGGGCCTGCACACCGTCTCGGTCGTGCTGCACCCGGAAGTGTCGGTCAAGATCAACCTGAACGTGGCCCGCTCGGCCGAAGAGGCCGAGCTGCAGGCCTCGGGCAAGTCGATCCAGGAACTGGCAGCCGAAGCCGAAGCCGCCGCCGAGTTCGAGATCGCCGAACTGTTCGACGAAATGGGCGCCGCGCAACGACTTCGATCCGCGCGACGAGCGCTGATCGATCCGACGGACAAAACAAGGGCCGCGCCTTGCGAACAGGCGCGGCCCTTTTGCATTCGCACCGAGGCACTTTGAGTCGGCTGCCGGACCACCGCGAAAATGCGGCGTTCCGTCATGCCAATGTCGCTTCGCAGCACGGCGGCCCGAGGGCCGATGCCATTAGCCTGATACGCATGCGCCTGTCCCCGACCAGTCTCGGCATCGTCTGTCTCGTGGCTGGGCTTGCGCTGTTCTCGGTGCAGGATCTGATCCTGAAGCTGATTTCCGGCCACTATCCCCTGTATCAGGCGATGCTGGTGCGCAGCCTGGTTTCGGCCCCGCTCCTCGTCCTGTTCTCGCTGGCCGATGGCGGCCCGCACACCCTGTTCAGCGCCGGGCTGGAACGCATGGTGCTGCGCGGGCTTGTGATGTTCGTCGCCTATTTCAGCTTCTACATCGCGCTGGCGGCGCTGTCCCTGCCCACCACGGTCGCGCTTTACTTCTCGAACCCGCTCTTCATCACGATCTTCGTCGGTCATTCTCTTGCGGGAACGGGTCAGCCCGCTTGCCTGGATCGCGGTCGTGGCGGGATTCGTCGGTGTTCTCATCATGCTTCGCCCCGGCTCGACCCTGTTCGACTGGGCCGCACTCCTGCCCGTCGTCTCGGGCCTGACCTATGCCCTTGCGATGGTCGCGGCCCGGGCGATGGGCGGAACCGAAACGGCCGCCGCCCTCGCCTTCTGGGGCAATGCGGTCTTTCTGGCCCTCGCGGCGACCATGGCGCTTGCGTTCCACAGCGGAGCTTACGCGATCACAAGCCATCCCAGCCTGGCCTTCCTGACGCGCGGCTGGGTCACGCCAAACCTGACGGACCTGCTGCTGATGATGGCCTGCGGCGTGATCGCCGCCTTTGGGCTGTCGCTTCTGACGCAAGCCTACCGGCTGGCGCCAGCCAGCACGGTCGCCCCGTTCGAATACACTGGCCTGATCTGGAGCGTGGTCTGGGGCTGGATGTTCTGGCGCGACTGGCCCGATGCCCTGGGCTGGCTGGGCATCGCCATCATCGCCGGATCGGGCCTTGCGGTCTGGGCTGCGGGCAGACGGGGGTCGCCAAACGAAAGGCCGCCCCGAGGGGCGGCCCGAGCCAGGCGCAAGGTGCGCTGACGATCAACTCGTCCAGCGCCTCGACGGCCTTTTGCAGGTCTTCCTTGGACACCGTCTTTTCGGTCACCTTGGCCCAGCCACGATGTGATCGACGACCTTGTCCTCGAAGATCGGCGCGCGCAGTTGCTGCTGCATCTGCGGGTTCTTCTGCACGAACTCGAAGAACTGCCGCTCCTGGCCCGGATACTGACGCGCCTGCGCCAGAACCGCCTGCGTCATCTCGGCGTCGGTGACGGTCACTTCGGCCTTGCGTCCGATCTCGGCCAGCAGCAGGCCCAGCCGCACGCGGCGCTCGGCCAGCGACTTGTGCTCGTCCGTCGCCTCGATGGCGCCGTGGTTGTGGCCATGATCGTCGGGATGCTCTTCATGGTAAAGCTGGTGCGCGATCTGGTTCGCCTCGGCCTCGACCAGCGTCGGCGGCAGGTCGAACTTCACCATGCTGTCCAGCTGGTCCAGCAAGCGCCCGCTTCAGCACGGCGCGCGCGGCGCCCGCGTACTCGGCCTCCAGCCGCTCGGCGATCTGGGCCTTCAGCGCAGCGAGACTCTTCCGCGCCGTACTTCTTGGCCAGCTCGTCGTCGATCTCGGCGGGCTTCGGCGCCTTGACCGCCTTGACGGTGCAGGCAAAGACCGCAGCTTTGCCGGCCAGATGTTTCGCGCCATAGGTCTCGGGGAAATTCACATTGACCGAAACCTCGTCGCCTTCCTTGGCGCCGACCAGTTGCGCCTCGAAGCCCGGGATGAAGGAATTCGAGCCGAGCACCAGCGGATAGTCCTCGGCCGAGCCGCCCTCGAAGGCCTCGCCGTCGACCGAGCCCTTGAAGTCGATCACGATCTGGTCGCCGTCCTTGGCCTTGGAGCCCTTCTTGCGGTCCTCGAAGTTCTGGGCCGAGGCGGCAAGGTTCGCCAGCGCCTCGTCCACCGCCTTGTCGTCAGCCTTCACGATCAGCTTTTCCAGCTTGACCTTCGCCGCGTCGACTTCCGGGATCGGGGGCAGCGCCTCGTAGGTCATCTCGACCACGACATCCTGGCCTTCCGTCCACTGTCTCGCCACCGACCATCTTGACTTCGGGCTGCACGGCCGGGCGGTCGCCGGTCGCGTCGAAATGCGACTTCATCGCGCCGTCGATGGCATCCTGCATCGCATCGCCCAGCAGGCGCGGTGCCGAACTGCTTGCGCAGCATGGCCATCGGCACCTTGCCCTTGCGGAAGCCCTTCATCTCGATCTCGGGCTGCGCCTCGACCAGCTTTTCCTGCACCTTGGCGTCCAGCTCGGCCGCCGTCACCGTGATGGTGTAGCCGCGCTTCAGACCGTCGTTCAGGGTCTCGGTGACCTGCATCCTCTTGTCCTTCCTTCTGTCCGGTCAGAACCTTGGTTCCACCGGGCCGCGCTCTCGGCGGCGCAATGCTTCCCCAGTGTCCGGTCTTTTGCCGACAGAGGCGATCCGACCGAAACACCACCGCCCCGGACACGGCCCGGGGCGGCAAATTCTGCGCGCTTCTAGCAAAGCTTTCCGGCAGTGGCGAGGGAAAATCTGCGCCCCCGACAACGGTTCATACCGTCTCAAGATTTCAACGAGATCGTTGGCGGGACGCGAGCAAAGAAAGGTCGCGAGATAAGGAGCGGTTCGACCTTCATCCCCCCGCGCCGCGATCACACACGCGGCTGCACTGCAAGCCCGTGCGACACACCCTGCCCGGCCAGCGTTTCGGCAGCAGAAGGTGCATTGGTGCGGGTGGAGGGACTTGAACCCCCACGCCTTTCGGCGCCAGAACCTAAATCTGGTGCGTCTGCCAATTTCGCCACACCCGCAAATGCCCCGGCACGCGGCCGGCAGCACGACGCACCTGTATCAAAGCCGCCTGCACGAGGCGAGACCAAAACGTTCCGGGACGGGCGCCACAGTGTTGCCGCATTTCCGCCGCATTGCCTCCGCACCGGCACCGCCTAATGACCGGATCGGACACGATAGGCCCGGCCATGTTGCAGATCCTTCCAGAACGCGAACACGACACCGGCTTGCGGGCCGCCGCCAGCATCGATCTGGTTGCGGGCACCCCTGTTCTGACGATGCGGGGCGAACTGGCGGTGGACGAGTTGCGCCCCGATGATCGGCTCATCAGCCGCGCCGGTGCGATCCCGCTTGCCGCGCTCGCCCTGTCGGGGCCCGCCACGGTCACGCTGTTCCGTGTCAACGCGCGCGCGCTCGGTCATGACCGCCCGGATCAGGACATCTTGCTTACCGCCGATCAGCCCATCCTGCTGCGGGACTGGCGGGCCAAGGCGATGTTCGGGACGGCGGCGGCCGTGGTTCCCGTCTCGCGGCTGGCGGATGGCACACATGTAAAGAGGGAACCGGCGGGAAGCGTTGTCCTTTACCGCGTGACATTGCCCCGTGCCGCGGTGATCTACGTTGCTGGACTGGAACTCGCCGTCGAACCCGCAACCGTCACGGCCTGACAGTCACAGCCCCATCGCCCGGAACACGGCAGGCAGCGCGTCGGGAAGATCATCCGCGATCAACCCGGGACCAAAGGCGCGCGCCGCCTCGACATGAAGCCATGCTGCCGTCTCGGCCGCCTCGAACGGCGAGAGGCCGCGTGCCAGCAGCCCGCCGATCAACCCGGCCAGCACATCGCCCGATCCGGCGGTGGCCAGCCAGGGTGCCGCCCGTCCGCGCACTGCGGCATGGACGGCACAGCGTCCGTCTGGCCCCGCGATCACCGTGTCCGCCCCCTTCAGCAGCACAACGCAGCCCGCCTCGCGCGCGGCGCGCCGTGCGGCATCCACCTTGGAGACCGCCGGAGCACCCGGCGTCGGCCCGGCGTTTCGCCACGCGGCAATGTCGGGGAACAGCCGGGCGAACTCGCCGTCATGCGGTGTCAGCACGCAGCGCGCGTGCAGGCCCGCGCGCAATCCTGCATCCCCGGCAACAAGCGTCAGCGCGTCGGCATCCAGAACCGCCGCGCGGCGCGATGCCAGGACGGCTTCGATCAACCCGACCTCCCGCGCCCCCATTCCCAGCCCCGGCCCGGCCACAAGCGCCCCGATCCGGCGATCCGACAGCACGTCGCGCAGCGCGGCACCGTCGGCCACGGGGCGCAGCATCAGAGCATCCACGCGCCCGGTAGCCGAGGCAAGGGCGCCCGGCGGGCAGGCAAGCGTGACCAGCCCCGCGCCCACCCGAAGCGCCGCCCGCGCCGCCAGCCGCGCCGCGCCCGCGCGGGCCACGTCGCCGGAAAGCACCAAGGCGTGACCGTGGTCATACTTGTGCCCCCCCAGCTTTCCGACCCGCGGCGAGGGCGTCGCCTCGAAAACGAAGGCCAGGTCATCCTGACGCAACATCGTCTCGGACCAGTCCTGCACTCCGATATCCGCGATCTCGAGCGTCCCGCTCAGTTCGCCACCTTCGCCCAGGACATGCCCCAGCTTGGCATGGGCGAAGGTCACCGTCAGGGCGGCAGGATGATCTACATAGCCGCCTGCGCTGCGGATTCGTCCGCTGTCGGCGCAGAGGCCCGAAAGAATGTCGATAGCAACGACCGGGCAACCGGCCCCCTGCGCCATCGCAAGCGCGCCCCAGACCCCCGATGCAACATCACGCACCAGCCCGGTCCCGAAGATCGCATCGACGAGGACGGGCGCCGCCTTCAGATCGGACCAGTCGAGCGCCTCGAACCCGACGACGGGCCCTGCCCAAGCGGCGCGCGCGGCCTGCGCGTCGGGCGTCGCCGGATCGGCCAGCGCAAAGACCTTGACCGGCCAGCCCGCGTCTCGCAGACGCCGCGCGATGACATAGCCATCGCCGCCATTGTTGCCCGGCCCGCACAGCACGACGGCACCGCGCGCGGGCGGAAACCGCGCGGCGATGATCCGCGCGGCTTCCCGTCCCGCGCGCTCCATCAGGTCCATTCCCGACACGGCACCCGAGCCAATGGCGGCCTGTTCAATGGCGCGCATTTGGGCAGAACTCAGGAAATGGGCCAAAACGCCCTCCAATTCGTTCATAAATCGCCCAACATGCGGGCGGTTTGATTATTTCTTAGGCGGTCGATCAGGTTTCCCCCACCGCCGTCTCACAACCTGACCCTAGCCAATTGTCGCCCCCGAACGAAAGTGGTCACTGACCTGCGACACGGACGGAACCGGGGGGAGTCGGCCCATGAAGAAAATTGAAGCGATCATCAAGCCGTTCAAACTGGACGAGGTGAAGGAAGCGCTTCAGGAAGCCGGTATCCAGGGCCTGTCTGTCACGGAAGTCAAAGGCTTCGGTCGCCAGAAAGGCCACACGGAGCTTTATCGTGGGGCCGAATATGTCGTCGATTTCCTGCCCAAGGTGAAAATCGAGGTGGTGCTGTCGGATGACATGGTCGATGCGGCCGTGAATGCCATCATCACCGCCGCCCGGACCGACAAGATCGGCGATGGCAAGATCTTCGTGTCCCCCGTCGAACAGGCGATCCGCATCCGCACAGGTGAATCCGGCGACGACGCGATCTGACACCCGCTTACCGCAGGAGCCTTTCCTGCGGGCAACGATCCTCCAGCAGAAGGAAAGACCAAGAGATGAGCAAGGTTAGCGATGCTCTGAAACTCATGAAGGATGAAGAGGTCGAGTATGTCGACATCCGCTTCACCGATCCGAAGGGCAAGCTCCAGCACGTGACGCTGGTGGCCGACCTCGTCGACGAGGACTTCTTCGAAGAAGGCTTCATGTTCGACGGCTCGTCCATCGCCGGCTGGAAGTCCATTGACCAGTCCGACATGAAGCTGATCCCTGACGCGGGCTCGGTCTACATCGACCCGTTCTATGCCGAAAAGACGCTCTGCGTGCATTGCGTCGTCGTCGAACCCGACACCGGCGAAGCCTACAGCCGCTGCCCGCGCCAGACCGCGCTCAAGGCCGAGGCCTACCTGAAATCCTCCGGCATCGGTGACGCCTTCTACTGCGGCCCCGAAGCCGAATTCTTCATCTTCGACGACGTGCGCTACAGCGTGAAGATGAACAAGGTCAGCTTCGAGATCGACTGCGGTCGATGCTTCGTGGAACACCGACACGACCTATGAGGGCGGCAACTCGGGCCACCGCGCAGGCGTCAAGGGCGGCTACTTCCCGGTCAACCCGGTCGATGACAGCCAGGACCTGCGTTCCGAAATGCTCAGCACGATGAAGCGCATGGGCATGAAGGTCGACAAGCACCACCACGAGGTCGCCTCGGCCCAGCACGAACTTGGCATGATCTTCGGCGGACTGGTCGAGCAGGCCGACAACATCCAGAAGTACAAGTACGTCATCCACAACGTGGCCCACGCCTATGGCAAGACGGTCACCTTCATGCCGAAGCCCATGAAGGGCGACAACGGCACGGGCATGCACGTCAACATGTCGATCTGGAAGGGCGGCAAGCCGCTGTTCGCGGGCGACCAGTATGCCGACCTGTCGAAAGAGGCGCTCTACTTCATCGGCGGCATCCTGAAGCACGCCAAGGCGCTGAACGCGATCACCAACCCGTCGACCAACAGCTACAAGCGCCTGATCCCCGGCTTCGAAGCCCCGGTGCTGCGCGCCTATTCGGCCCGCAACCGTTCCGGCTGCGTCCGTATTCCGTGGACCGAGTCGCCGAAGGCGAAGCGCGTCGAGGCCCGTTTCCCCGATCCGTCCGCCAACCCCTACCTCGCCTTCGCGGCGCTTCTGATGGCCGGTCTCGACGGGATCAAGAACAAGATCGACCCCGGCCCTGCCTCGGACAAGGATCTCTACGATCTGCCGCCGGAAGAACTGGCCGCCATCCCGACCGTCTGCGGATCGCTCCGCGAGGCGCTCGAGGAACTCGAGAAGGACCACGACTTCCTGCATCGCGGGCGACGTCTTCACCAAGGACCAGCTCGAAGGCTACATGGCGCTGAAGTGGGAAGAGGTCTACGCCTACGAGCATACGCCCCACCCGATCGAGTACCAGATGTACTATTCCTGCTGATTGCCGGACGATCAGCGGAACTCTGCCAGAGGGCGCGTCGAATGACGCGCCCTTTCGCGCTTCGGTTGAGCTGACTCCAAAGCTTGCGGGCGCAAGCGACAAGGCAAACAAGCGCTTGAAATACAACCACTATCCCGGCGCACACGTTGGAATTCGTGCACAATCGGCCAGAAAAGCCCCCGGCGTCATTGCGGCGGAAACGAGGCAGCGGCCGTGGTAAATTCCATCTTAAGATCACATTCGCCCCTTACAGACCTGATCCCAAACGGAGCCACAACTTCCACGTGTGAACACCGGAGGATGCCATGAGTGACAGCAGCAAGGGCACGCTCGCCCAAATGCTCTTCGCCGGGAAACCCGCGCTGAACTTCGCCCATGTCGTGGGCGAACTTGACAGCGCGTTGGCCCGCTACCCTGCCACGCGCCGCGCCCTCGCCTGGGATTGCGATGACCTCGCCACCTTCGATCTGGACTCGGCGCGCATCGTGCTCGCCTATGCCGAGGATCTTCCCCGGCCCGACTCTGCCTGTCTGACCGTTTCCGTGGGCATGGGGCCCGAGGGAACCGCGCCATCGCCGCTGGCTGTCGGGCATGAAGATTTCTGTCGCAAGATCATCGACCGCCTTTCCGACCGCTACGAGGCGGATGCGATCCTGTGGCACAAGACCGACGCCCCGGTCACGGCGCGGACGATCGACGACCTGATCGACAGCCTGCCCGACCACGAGTTGACCCAGCCGGAAGCACCGGGCAGCGACGTGGACCGCCTGCTTGCCCGCATGTCCGTCGAACTCAACTCGCGCTCGACACCGCCCGCGATGAACTTCGCGCGCCCGGAACCGGACAAGGACCTCGATCCCGTGCAGCCGGTCCGAAGCGTTGCGAATGACACGCCCGACCTGCCCCGGCTTTCGGACCCGGAACTCGCCCGCATCCGCGCGGCGCTCTATGCCGATCCGGCCGACAGCGAGAGTGCCGAGACGGGCGAGCAATCCGCCCAGATGCGCCTCGCGATCCACGCGATGAACGCGACGATGATGGTGGTCTGCCTGCCGGTCGGCCTGGCCGCCATGGTCTCCGGTCTGCGCCAGGGCGAGAACCTTCGCTTCAGCGCGCAGATGCTGGCGCTGACGGGATTGTTCGGGGCGATCTGGCAAACCCAGGGCGCGCAGCTTGTCGCGATGATCTGACGCAGCGCGGCGGAAGGCGGGCAATTCCGACATCCCGCGTCGCCGCCGGAACAGCCCCTGCGTTGCGGCTCGAACAGGCTTCCCGGCAACCGGAGGCCCGCCATGAACCAGCACTATTCCGACCGCCGCAAGATCGACCCCACGCGCGGGGCCACGCTGGCCGATGGCACGCCCAACGACAATGACCGGGTCGAGATCGGCCCGACCCAGCTTGCCTTCGCTGAATGGCAGGCCGCGGGCCTGACGCCGCCCAACCTCGAAAAGATGCGGGAATATCGCTGGCGGAAGCTGACCGAAGGCCTCGTCGCGCGCGATTACGGCGGCTTGCTGATGTTCGATCCGCTGAACATCCGCTACGCGACCGACACGACCAACATGCAGCTCTGGAACACCCACAACCCGTTCCGCGCCGTGCTTCTGTGCGCCGACGGGCACATGGTGATCTGGGAATACAAGAACTCGCCCTTCCTCGTGACCTTCAACCCGCTCATCAAGGAAATCCGCTCGGGCGCGACCTTCTTCTACAACTCCACCGGCGACAAAGGCACCGACGCGGCCACCGGCTTTGCCGCGCAGGTGGACGAGATCATGCGCGCCCATGCAGGCACCAACCGGCGACTGGCCGTCGACAAGATCATGATCGCAGGCCTGCGCGCGCTCGAACGGCGCGGTTTCGAGGTGATGGAGGGCGAGGAGGTCACCGAACGGGTCCGCGCCGTGAAGGGCCCCGAGGATATCGCCGCGCTGCGCTGTGCCCAGCACGCTTGCGAAGCGGCCATCGCCGAGATGGAACGCGCCACGCGCGAAGGCGTGCCGAAAGGCGACATGTCGGAAGACGCGATCTGGTCCGTCCTGCATGCCGAGAACATCAAGCGCGGCGGCGAATGGATCGAGACTCGCCTTCTGGCCTCCGGCCCCCGGACGAACCCGTGGTTCCAGGAATGCGGTCCCCGGATCGTCCAGCCGAACGAGATCGTGGCCTTCGACACCGACCTGATCGGGGCCTACGGCATGTGCATCGACATCTCGCGCACCTGGTGGGTGGGCGACCAGCGTCCGACCAACGCCATGATTTCGGCGATGCACCATGCGATGGACCACATTGCCGAGAACATGGCGATGCTGAAGCCCGGCGTCAGCATCAAGGAGCTTGTCTTCGGCGGCCACCAGCTCGACGCGCAGTACTGGAAGCAGAAGTATTCCTGCAAGATGCACGGCGTCGGGCTTTGCGACGAGTGGCCCTATGTCACCTATCCCGACGGCTACACCGAAGGCGCCTTCGACGCGGTCCTGGAGCCCGGCAACATGCTGTGCGTCGAGGCTCTGGTCAGCCCCGAGGGCGGCGATTTCTCGATCAAGCTGGAAGATCAGGTTCTGATCACCGAGACGGGTTTCGAGAACCTGACACGCTATCCCTTCGACGAGCGTCTGCTGGGCGCATGAACCTCATGTGCTGTGGCAGGCGTTACAGGCAAAATACCGGTTCTTAACCGAAAATCGCTTGCATCAGTCCGCCGTGAAACCTGCCGCCTTGTGGCTGCCGTCGCAATAGGGCTTGTTCTTCGACTGCCCGCAGCGGCACAGGAAGGCCTGCGTCACCCGGTTCAGTGTCTTTCCCGTGCCCGAGACGATCTCGAGGTTGCCCACGATCTTCAGCGGCCCGTCCTTCAGCGGTTGCACCTCGACCGTGCCATCCCGCGCGGCCAGCGGTTCCGAGGCTTTCGCTTCCGCCTCGCCCGAGGCGATGAACCCCGCCTCGCCATGGCTGCCGTCGCAATAGGGCTTGTTCTTCGATGCCCCGCAGCGGCAGAGCGTGGCGCGCACGCTGGCACCCGCCTCGCCGCGCACCAGCATGGGCGCTTCCAGCGCCAGCGGGCCGTTCTCGCGCAGCCGCACGGTGTTCACGACGGGTGCAACCTCGGACGTGGCGGACCCATCGTTCCGCGCGACCCGGATCGCGCCGGAGGGGCAGTTGAAACCGATATGCAGCACCGTCTCAGCCGGTGCCGCATCGGGAAAGATCCACTCGCCCTTCACGTTCGGCACGAACACCTCGGGATGGCCCAGCACGCAGTTGCGCGAGTGCACGCAGCGCTTGCCGTCAAAGGTCACCGTCACGTCCCGCCCGCGCACAACTTCCATGTCCCACACCCTATTGAAGATCGTTGTATCGTCCCACCGTAACGGCCCCGTCTTCTCCGGTAAACCGAAGGTCGAGCCCGCGCGCCTCGCGTTCCACCTCGTAGCAGGCCCAGCTTTCCGAGGGCGGCCAGGCATGAGCAATAGAGATCGCCGTCCACTTTCCAGCGCCCCTCGCCCATACCTGCGATGGTCCGCCCGCCCGCGTGAAAATCCTGCATCGTCCCATCGCGATAGGCCAGCACCCGCGCCGTCAGGGCGGCCTCGATCCCCGGCCCGTCCAGCCGCACCCACGCCTCCGCCACGGCCATGCCTGAGCCGCCCACGATCAGGCCGAGCGCAATCGCCGCAACCTTAGTCCGCATCGCGATAACGCAGCCGCACGGTGCCGCCCTTTTCCGGTTCCAGTTTCAGTTCCAGCTTGTTGCGGTTCTTCTGCACCTTGTAGCAGTCCGCCGCGTGGGCCGGGTCCAGCGCAACGCACAACAGGTTCGTATCCACCCACCAGAACCCGCTCAGGTCGATGGCCGAGGGCTTGCGATAGACCGTCCGTCCATTCCCCTCGAACCGCTGCACCGCCCCATCATCGAACTCCAGAACCTGCGACTCGAAGGCATCGTGAAGATCCTCGCCCGTCAACTGCTCCCACACCTGCGCCTGCGCAGTCACGGCTCCGCACAGCACCGCAGCCGCAGCAAAAGCTCCGATCTTTCGCAGATAGCCCAGCCGCCGTCCTCCCGCACCGCTTGCACGCCCGACCCGCTCAGTCTAAGCCAGCCGCGCTGCCCCGTCACCTGCAACGCAAGGGCCCCGCCGCATGATTCCGCGCTATTCCCGCCCCGAGATGGTCGCCCTCTGGTCGCCCGAAACCAAGTTCCGCATCTGGTTCGAGATCGAGGCGCATGCCTGCGACGCGCAGGCCGCCCTTGGCGTGATCCCCAAGTCCAATGCCGAAGCGGTCTGGCGCGCAAAGGATGTGACCTTCGACGTGGCCCGCATCGACGAGATCGAGGCCGTCACCAAGCATGACGTGATCGCCTTCCTGACGCACCTTGCCGAACATATCGGGGCCGACGAGGCGCGCTTCGTGCATCAGGGCATGACCAGTTCCGACGTGCTCGACACCACATTCAACATCCAACTGGCGCGCGCGACCGACCTGCTTCTGGCCGGTCTGGACCGGGTTCTGGCCGCGCTCAAGACGCGCGCCTTCGAACACAAGGACACCGTCCGCATCGGGCGCAGCCACGGGATTCATGCCGAACCCACGACCATGGGCCTGACCTTCGCCCGGTTCTACGCCGAGATGGCGCGCAACCGCGCCCGGCTGGTCAACGCGCGAGCCGAAATTGCGACGGGGGCCATTTCCGGCGCAGTCGGCACCTTCGCGAACATCGACCCGGCGGTGGAAGAGCATGTCTGCAAGATGATGGGCCTGACACCCGAACCGATCAGCACCCAGGTGATCCCGCGCGACCGTCATGCGATGTTCTTCGCCACGCTCGGCGTCATCGCATCGAGCATCGAGAACATCGCCATCGAGGTGCGCCACATGCAGCGCACCGAAGTGCTTGAGGCGGAAGAGTTCTTTTCGCCCGGCCAGAAGGGCAGCAGCGCGATGCCCCACAAGCGCAACCCGGTGCTGACCGAGAACCTGACCGGCCTTGCCCGTCTGATCCGCATGTCGGTCATTCCCGCGCTGGAAAATGTCGCCCTGTGGCACGAGCGCGATATCTCGCATTCCTCGCGTCGAGCGCGCGATCGGGCCAGATACGACGATTACGCTCGACTTCGCGCTTCACCGGCTGGCGGGCGTCATCGAGAAACTGGTCATCTACCCCGAGAACATGCTGGCCAACATGAACAAGTTCCGCGGCCTCGTGATGTCGCAGCGTGTCCTGCTGGCACTGACACAGGCCGGCGTCAGCCGCGAGGACGCCTATCGCCTCGTCCAGCGCAACGCGATGCGGGTGTGGGAACATGGCGCGGATTTCAAGACCGAGTTGCTGGCAGACCCCGATGTGACCGCCGCCCTGACGCCTGCCGAGATCGAGGAAAAATTCGACACGCACTATCATACCAAGCATGTCGACACGATCTTTGCGCGCGTCTTCGGGGGCTGAAAGGCGCTTTGGCGTCACGCGAACGTGAGCGGTGACAGGGCAGACCGGCGCTAGGCTGCCGGTCCCGACTACGGAGACACATCATGCGCCTGATCCTCGCCGCGACCATCGTCTGCGCCCTGCCCTTCGCCGCCCTGGCGGCAGGCAGCGACGAGTCCGAGCCTCCGACCGAGACCAAGACCAGCACGGACTGCACCGGCGGTCAGGTCTGGGACGAGGCGACGCAGACCTGCACTGAAGCCGAAAAGCGGTGCCCTCGACGATGACACCCTCTATCAGGCTGCGCGCGAACTCGCCTGGGCCGGTCGCCCCGATGACGCGCTGACCGTCCTTTCGGCGATGACCGAAGGCGACACTGACCGTGTGCTGACCTACAAGGGGTTTGCCAGCCGCAAGGCCGGACGGCTCGAAGAAGGTCTTGCCTATTACGACGCCGCGCTGCGCAAGAACCCTGACAACCTGCTGACGCGGTCATATCTCGGACAGGCCTATGTCCTGATGGGCGAGGTTGAGCTTGCCGAACTCCAGTTGACCGAGATCAGGGCGCGCGGCGGCGCGGGCCTCTGGCCCGAAACCGCCCTCGAAAGCGCCATCGCGACCGGCCAGACCTACAATTACTGATGACAATGCCGTGATCGCCGCGCCCTGGCCCGCGCAGGGGTTGCCGCGAATCGTGCTGCGGGTTTCTCTGATGGGACGCAACTGAAGGATGTGGACCATGAAGATCAAGACGACCCTGACTGTGATCGCCCTGACCCTCGCGCCCACGCTGGCGCTGGCGGATGGCGGGCTGCATGTTCGGCAAGCAGCAATCGGCCTCGCAATGCGCGCCCGGCACCATCTGGAACGCTCAGACCCAGACCTGCTCGGCGCTGAACAGCTGATCCAACGCCGCAGGCTCCGGCGTTTGTCCGGGGCCTGCTAACACGGCCTTAACCGGCCGTCGCGCAAGCTGCCCGCGACCTCGAACAAGGGCCACCATGCGCAACACAATCGGACAGATCATGCCTTTGCGCCGGGGGGGCATCCGCGCCCGGCCGAAACTCCTGCCGCCTTGAACGGCCGGGTGAAGGCAGCCGTGATCGTGCGGCTTCTCTTGGCCGAAGGTACGCCCCTGCCGCTGTCCTCGCTGCCCGAACACATGCAGTCGGCACTGGCGGAACAGATCGGCCAGATGCGGCTGGTGGATCGCACGACCCTTGGGGCGGTGGTCGAGGAATTCCTGAACGAGCTTGAACAGGTCGGACTGGCCTTTCCCGGGGGCATCGAAGGCGCGCTTTCGATCATGGATGGCCATATCAGCACGACGGCCGCCAACCGGCTGCGTCGCCTCGCTGGGGCGTCCGGCAAGGCCGATCCCTGGGACCGCATCATAAGCCTCGACGAAGAACGGCTGCTGCCGGTTCTCGAGGAAGAGAGCACCGAAGTTGCAGCCGTGATGCTGTCGAAACTCGCTGTCGCCAAGGCGGCGAGCCTGCTCGCCAAACTTCCGGGCGACAAGGCCCGTCGCGTGGCCTACGCTGTTTCGCTGACCGGGAATGTCGATCCTGAAACCGTTCGGCGCATCGGCGCGTCCCTCGCCTCGCAACTGGACACGATCCCGCCCCGCGCCTTCGACACCGGACCTGTGGAGCGCGTCGGTGCCATCCTCAACGTATCGGCTGCCGCGACCAGGGACGAGGTTCTGAAAGGCCTCGACGAAACCGATGCGGAATTCGCGGCCAAGGTGCGCAAGGCGATCTTCACCTTCGCCCACCTGCCCGTGCGCGTCGAGCCGCGTGATGTGCCCAAGATCGTCAGGCTTATCGAACAGCCGGTGCTGGTGACCGCGCTTGCCGCCTCGGCCACGGGCGAAAATGCCGTTGCGGCCGAATTCCTGCTGACGAACCTGTCGCAGCGCCTCGCGCAGACCCTGCGCGAGGAAATGGCCTCGCGCGGGGTCGTGAAGGACAAGGACGCGGATGAGGCGATGTCCGCCATCATCGGCAAGATCCGCGACATGCAGGCGTCCGGCGAAATCACCCTGCTCCAGAACGACTGAGACAGTGGAAACTCGGCAACTGCCAGACGCCCCCGGCGCAGGAAGCCGTCCGGGCGGAGCCTCTTGCGCTGGCTACGGCTGCCGCCTACGGTCCCGGTTCAAGCCGCAAACCGGACATCCGCCACATGCCTCGCGCCCTTCCGCTGCCCGCCTCGTCCGCGACGGCGCGCGGTATCCTTCTGATGCTGCTCGGCGTTCTGCTGTTCACGGCGATGGACGCGCTGGTCAAGGGGCTTGTCGGCGGCTACCCGGCGATGCAGGTGGTCTGGGCGCGCTTCGCGGGGCAGTTCGTCATCGTCATCGTCCTGCTGACGGCACGCGGCACGCTGACCGATGCCTTGCGGACCCGTTTTCCGCGCCTCCACGTGGCCCGCTCGGCCTTCCAGTTCGGGACGGCGGGCCTCTATCTTCCTCGGTCTCGCCTATGTCGGCCTGGCGGAGGCGCAGGCGCTCGCCGATATCAGCCCGGTCCTGATCACCCTTGGGGCGGCCCTGTTCCTGGGCGAGAAGCTGGGTCCGAGGCGCCTTCTGGGTGTCCTTGCCGCGATGATCGGGGCGCTGATCATCATCCGCCCCGGTCTCAGCGTGTTTTCCGTTGCGGCCCTGCTGCCGCTCGGGTCCGCTGTCTGCTACGCGGCCTTCGCCCTCATCACGCGGCGGGTGGGCGCGCATGAAAGTCCATGGACGTCGATGATCTACGGTTCGGCCTTTGGGATGATCGCCTCGACCCTGCTCATCCTGCCGTCATGGGTGCCCATCGCTGCCGCCGACCTGCCGCTGTTCATCCTGGTCGGCCTGCTTGGCAGTGCGGCCCAGCTGTGCCTGATCCGCGCCTTTTCGCTGGCGGAAGCCTCGGTGGTCGCGCCGTTCGGCTATATCGGCATCCTCTTTGCAATCCTGTGGGGAATTGCCCTTTACGACGAGTATCCCGATGGCTGGACGTTGCTCGGTGCGCTTGTGATCGTGCTGGCCGGGCTTTATGTCTGGCACCGCGAAACGCGGGGCGCGCAGCGCGTCTGACAATCGAGGCAGGATGCCAGAGAACTCCTTCAAGTTCGGCCCCAAGGTGCAGGATCGTGCGCTCCGCAGCCTGATTTGGCTCCTCCTTCGGCTTCCCTATAGCTGGCGTGTGCCGCTCTGCGGCTGGATCATGGGGCGGGTGATCGCGCCCCTGGCGGGCTACGACCAGCGCGTGCGCGAGAACCTTGGCCGCATCCTGCCGGACCTGCCCGAGGCCGAAGTGAAGCGGCTGACGCGATCGGTTCCGAACAATGTCGGGCGGACGATCATCGAGATGTATTCGGGCGAGGAATTCGTCGCTCGCGCCACGCGCCATCCGCTGACGGGCGCAGGTCTTGAAGCCTTGGCCGAAGCCGCCGCCGCGAAACGCCCCGTCATCATCGTGTCGGGCCATTTCGGCAATTACGACGCGGCCCGCGCGGCCCTGTTGCGGCAGGGCTATCCGTTCGGCGGTCTCTACCGGCGCATGAACAACCCCTATTTCAACGAACACTACGTCGCCGCGATCTCGAAGATCGGCGAGCCTCTTTTCGCCCGCGACAAGAAGGGCATGGCCGGCATGATCCGCTTCCTGCGCGAAGGCGGGATGCTGGGCCTGCTGATCGACCAGCACATGAGCCATGGCGCGCGTCTGTCGTTCTTCGGCCACGACGCGATGACGGCGCTTTCCGCCGCCGAGATGGCGTTGAAATACGATGCACTGATCTTTCCGGTCTATGCGATCCGGCTGGAGAACGGCCTCGACTTCCGGATCGTGGTCGAAAAGCCGATCCCGCCGGGCACGCCCGAGGAACAGACCCAGGCGCTCAACGACAGTCTCGAGGCACTGGTGCGCCAGCATCTCGACCAGTGGCTGTGGATCCATCGGCGCTGGAAAGCCGCGCCGCGCCCATCGGCGGAATAGGCCCCCGTCGCGGCGTGCGGTGTCAGTCGATGCGCGCGGCCGCGTGGATGAAGGACGGCCCTTCGGATTGCAGGATCACCACGGCCGCATCCGGTCCCGGCGCCTTTGCCTCGATCGCGAGCGGCGCCTCGCCCGTCCACTCCCCCAACGCCTGCCACGAGGTGACGATGTTGCGATAGGTCAGCGTCCGCCCGGCATTCTCGCCCCGCTCGATCGACACGGTCTCTTCCGGCTTGTAGCGCACAAGCTGCACCCGCAGCGGCGCGTCGAAGGGTCGTTTGGCTTCTGCGCTGATCACGAGGATTTCGCCATTGCGCGTCACGGTCAGCCTGACTTCGCGCGCGACCGCAAGATGCTTGCGGATCAGGGCCTCGACCTGCGCGGGCTGGTTGCCCTCGACGCGGTCCAGACCGCCCACGATCACCTGGGGCGTGTAGATCATGCGGCTTCCCGCCTCGCGCGCATAGGCTTTCTGGCGCTCGGTGTACCTGGCGTCGGCGAACATGTCTTCCCAGCCGATGTAGTCCCAATAATCGACATGCAGCGCCAAGGGAATGACCTGCGGGTCCTTGACCAATTCGGCAAAGAACTCGTCCGCCGGAGGACAGGACGAACAGCCCTGCGAGGTATAAAGCTCGACGACGACCGCCGATTCCGACTGGCCTTCTGCCGCGGCGGGCCCTGCCAAGGCAAGGGTAGCTCCGAACAGGGCACTGACGAATGGTCGCATGATGGGTCTTTCGTTCACTTCGGTATCGCTGGTTCTAGCGGGCGGGCACGGGCTTCGCCAATCAATGAATTGCGATTGTTGCGGCACAACGCGTGATGCCTCTGAAACCAAGCGGCAAAAACCGGGTGCAATAGGGCTGGATTTTCTGCATACAATTGCATACAAACTGCGCGACTCCCTTGCGCGACACCCCGCCAGAGGGCATCACGTCGAAGACCCCGCACCCCAGCCAGGAGGCACGCATGACCGTCACCGTCGGACAGGACAGCACAAAGACCCGCACCACCCTCACCGCTGGCGGCCAGACCGTCTCGCTACTATTCCATCCCGGCGGCCGAGGCGGCCGGTCTGGGCGACTTCTCGCGGCTGCCCGCCGCGCTGAAGGTCGTGCTGGAGAACATGCTGCGGTTCGAGGACGGCAAGACGGTCACGGTTGACGACATCCGGGCCTTCTCCGAGTGGGGCAACGCAGGGCGGCCAGCAACCCGCGCGAGATCGCCTATCGCCCGGCCCGCGTGCTGATGCAGGACTTCACCGGCGTTCCGGCCGTGGTCGACCTGGCCGCGATGCGCGACGGCATCATCGGCCTTGGCGGCGATCGCGCAGAAGATCAACCCGCTGAACCCCGTCGACCTTGTGATCGACCACTCGGTGATGATCGACGAATTCGGCACGCCGCGCGCCTTCCAGATGAACGTCGACCGCGAATACGAACGCAACATCGAGCGCTACATCTTCCTGAAATGGGGCCAGAAGGCGTTCAACAACTTCCGCGTCGTGCCGCCCGGCACCGGCATCTGCCACCAGGTCAACCTCGAATACCTCGCCCAGACCGTCTGGACCGACACCGACCAGAACGGCCAGATGGTCGCCTATCCCGACACGCTCGTCGGCACCGACAGCCACACCACCATGGTCAACGGCCTTGCCGTGCTTGGCTGGGGCGTCGGCGGGATCGAGGCCGAGGCGGCGATGCTGGGCCAGCCCGTCTCGATGCTGATCCCCGAGGTCGTGGGCTTCAAGCTGACCGGCACGATGATGGAAGGCACGACGGCGACCGACCTCGTGCTCAAGGTCGTCCAGATGCTGCGCAAGAAGGGCGTCGTCGAACAAGTTCGTCGAATTCTACGGCGAAGGGCTGGATCACCTGCCGCTGGCCGACCGCGCCACCATCGCCAACATGGCGCCGGAATACGGTGCCACCTGCGGCTTCTTCCCGATCGACGCCGAGACGCTGCGCTACCTGCGCAATACGGGCCGCGACGAAGCCCGCATCGCCCTGGTCGAGGCCTATGCCAAGGCCAACGGCATGTGGCGCGGCGCCAGACTACAGCCCGATCTACACCGACACGCTGCATCTCGACATGGGCGAGATCGTGCCCGCCATCTCGGGCCCGAAGCGCCCGCAGGACTATACGCCGCTGAACCTCGCCGCCCGCGCCTTCTACAAGACCGTGGCCGAGTATCGCGGCATGGACAGCACCATGGCCGCCGAGGAGATGGTGGATGAAGGCGGCGGCGTGATCGCCCCGCCGAAGGACGCGCGCAAGACCGCAGCGGTCGAGGGCAAGGATTTCACGATCCGCGACGGCTCGGTCGTGATCGCCGCGATCACGTCCTGCACCAACACCTCGAACCCCTATGTGATGATCGGCGCGGGCCTCGTCGCCCGCAAGGCGCGCGCGCTCGGCCTGACCCGCAAGCCCTGGGTCAAGACCTCGCTTGCGCCCGGATCGCAGGTCGTGGGCGAATACCTTCAGGCCGCGGGCCTGCAGGAAGATCTCGACGCCATCGGCTTCAACCTTGTCGGCTATGGCTGCACCACCTGCATCGGCAACTCCGGCCCGCTGGCTGCCCGGCGATCTCCAAGGCGATCAACGACAACGATCTGGTGGCGACTGCCGTGCTGTCGGGCAACCGCAACTTCGAAGGCCGCATTTCGCCTGACGTGCGGGCCAACTACCTCGCCTCGCCGCCGCTCGTCGTGGCCTATGCGATTGCGGGCGACGTGAACATCGACCTGACGAAAGACCCGATCGGCACCGACAAGGACGGGCCGCAAGGTCTATCTCAAGGACATCTGGCCCACGAACCAGGAGATCGCCGAACTGGTCGAGGCGACCGTCACCCGCGAGGCGTTCCAGACGAAGTATGCCGACGTCTTCAAGGGCGACGAGCAGCTGGCAGGCTGTCGAAACCACTGACAGCGAGACCTACGACTGGCCGCCGACCTCGACCTACATCCAGAACCCGCCCTACTTCCAGGGCATGTCGAAGACGCCCGGCGTGATCTCGGACATCTCGAACGCGCGCATCCTCGCCCTGCTGGGCGACATGATCACGACCGACCACATCTCGCCCGCAGGTTCGTTCAAGCCGACCACGCCCGCAGGCAAGTATCTGACCGAGCGGCAGGTTCCGGTCTCCGAGTTCAACTCCTACGGGGCGCGGCGCGGCAACCACGAGGTCATGATGCGCGGCACCTTCGCCAACATCCGCATCCGCAACGAGATGCTGGACGGTGTCGAAGGCGGCTACACCAAGGGGCCGGACGGTCAGCAGACGTCGATCTTCGACGCCTCGATGGCCTATCAGGCCGAGGGCACGCCACTGGTGATCTTCGGCGGCGTGGAATACGGCGCAGGCTCCAGCCGCGACTGGGCGGCCAAGGGCACCGCGCTGCTGGGGGTCAAGGCGGTCATTGCCGAAAGCTTCGAGCGTATCCACCGCTCGAACCTCGTCGGCATGGGGGTGATCCCGTTCGAGTTCACGAATGGCGAGACCCGCAAGACGCTCGGCCTGAAGGGCGACGAGACGGTCTCGATCTCGGGCCTTGCAGGCGATCTGACGCCGCTCAGCCTCGTGCCCTGCACGATCCTCTATGCCGACGGGCGCGAGCGGACGATCCAGATCAAGTGCCGTATCGATACCGAAATCGAGGTCGACTACGTCGAAACACGGCGGCGTTCTGCACTATGTGCTGCGCGACCTCGCCAAGTCGGCCTGACATTCGACTCCTTCAGAGGGAAGGTCCCGCCGCGCGGGGCCTTCCTGATCGCAACGACTGCGATCCGGTCGCTGGACCGGCACCCTTGTCCGCATAAGTCGCCGCACGGAAACGCAGAGTTTCTGCTCCAACGGCTGCCCGGGCCCGCTTGGCTTTTGATTGCGTTAAGCTTTTGGCGCAAATGTGACGGTGTTGTCCTTGGAGAATACCGTGAAGCCTTCCAGTTCCAGTACCAGTGACGTTCTTCCAGACCTCGACCAACGCCTTGCCCGCAACCGTCCGCGAAGCACTTTACCCTCAGCTCCGTGGATCGAACTCTTGGGCTTCCTGTTGATCATCGCGCTCTGCGTCTCGGGCCAGCTTTAGCGCCGCAACAGGCACCGCAGGCCATGTCCAGTGACGGCTTCGCCACCAACGACTGCCGCTTGGACCCGTCCTGTCCAGCGCTGGCTACGACCGCCCACGCAAATGGCTTTCAACCGCAGCCCGGCGGACCGTTAGACGCTCCCGCCGAGACAGGCCACAGGGTATAGCTTGCGCCGTCCTCGGCCCGGCAGGTCAGGATCGGGCGATTGTAGCCGTTGTTGTGGAACAGGCATTCGACCGCCGACTGACCCGCTCGAACCCGTCATCAGATACTCGATCTCGAAGGCAGGGCCGAAATCCATCAGCGTCTCGGGCCCCGTGCAGGCGCGGATCGCAACCGATTGCCCGACCGGCGTGATCGTCACCCTGTCGTTCAGCAGCACAGGCTCCTGCCCACCGCTGCGCCCCACCCTGTCGTAGACGCCTTCGAAGTAATGCGGCCCCGGCGTGCCCGTCTTGGCCCAGCTGCTGCCTGCCAGCACGGCAAGCGCCGCGGCCAGAAGGCGCGCTCCCCTCATCCGCCTGCGGCCCGGGCTATCGCGGGGCGTATCTCGGTCTCGAGGATGTGGCGCGTGATCGGACCGGCATGGCGCAGCACGACCGTGCCTTCGCTGTCGATCACAAAGGTTTCCGGCACTCCGTAAAGCCCCCAGTTCAACCCCATCCGTCCGGTGGCATCCGCCCCGAGCGTGGCGTAAGGATTGCCCAGTTCGTCCAGAAACCCAAGCGCATTCCCCGGCTCGTCCTTGTAGTTGACACCGTGGATCGCCACGCCCTCTGCCGCCAGCGCCTCGAGCATCGGGTGCTCGGCCCGGCAGGGGGCACACCAGCTTGCCCAGAAGTTCACCAGCTTCACCCCCGGCGCGCGCAGTATCGCATCGCTGATCGCCGGGCCGTCCCCCAGGGGCACGACCTCGACCACGGGAACCTCGCGCCCCGCCAGCGCCGAGGGCAGCGCATCGGGGTCTTCCCGCTGCATTCCGGCAAAGAACAGCGCGGCCAGCCCGGCAAAGGCCAGCGGCGGCACCAGCATCAGCGGCTTAACCATCGTCCCGCTCCTGCCGCGCCTCGACGATGCGGAGCGTCTCGCGCACCCGCCGCGCCTGCCAAAGGCTCAAAAGCACGACTGCGGCCAGCAGCAGCAAGCCCACGGCGTAGGACGACAGCACCGCCCCCGCATATTTCCCCAGATCGGGCATCATGCCATCCGCTCCCGCGCCAGAAGCGCCGCCAGCCGCCGTGCCCGGATCTCGGTCCGGGTGCGCAGCAGCACGAGCGCCACGAACAGAAGCACGAAGCCCGCGATGCAGACGACCAGCGGCACCCAGAAGACATCCGCCACGTTCTCTTCCTTGTCCAGCGACAGCGACGCGCCCTGATGCAGACCCTGGCTCCAGAAATTCACCGCGTAGCGGCTGAGCAGCGCGAAGACCGACCCCACGAGGCAGAGCACGCTCGTCAGGTCCGCCGCCGTGTCGGGGTCCTCGACCGCCGACCAGAGCGCGATATAGCCCAGGTAGAACAGGCCCAGGATCAGGAACGAGGTCAGACGCGGGTCCCACTCCCACCAGGTGCCCCACATCGGCTGCCCCCAAAGCGCGCCCGTGACCAGCGCCATGGCCGTCATCGTCAGGCCGATCGGGGCAGCCGCCTTGGCCGCCAGCGCGCTGACGTGATGACGGCGGACCAGCCAGACCAGCGATGTGACCAGCATCATGCCCCAGGCGTTGATCGCCATCATGGCCGAGGGGACATGCAGGTAGATGATCTTGACGGTCGATCCCTGCCGGAAGTCGTCGGGCGTGAAGAAGAACCCCCACACAAGGCCGACACCCAGGCACAGGGCCGCAAGCCCTGCCGTCCAGGGCAGCACCCGGGCCGACAGTTCCATGAATTTCTTCGGGTTCGCGTATTCCCACAAGGACATGGGCCTCACCTATGACCGTTTGGCTGAACGCTCAAGTGCCACATCGCCGCGCTCACCGCAGATTGACCCGGATGGCCGCCGCCGCGGCAAAGGGCAGCAGCGCGGCGGCCCCGGCGGTGATCCCGGCCAGCAGCAGGATCGGCACTGCCACGGCCTGACCGTCGGCGCCGCGCTTCACCACCTCCGCTCCGAAAATCAGGGTCGGCACATAAAGCGGCAACACCAGCAGCGACAGCAGCAGACCGCCCCGCTTCAGGCCTACCGTCAGCGCCGCGCCGAACGCGCCGATCAGCGACAAGGCAGGCGTGCCGAGCAGCAGCGAGACGACCAGCCAGCCATACCCGGCCACCGGCAGGTTCAGCAGCACGCCAAGAACAGGCGCCGCCAGCGTCAGCGGCAGGCCCGTGACAAGCCAGTGCGCCAGCGCCTTGACCGCAACCACCCCCTCGAGCGGGATCGGCGCCACGGCCAGCAGGTCGAGCGATCCGTCCTCGGCATCCAGCGCGAAGATCCGGTCCAGCGACAGAAGACAGGCCAGCAGCGCCCCCACCCACAGGATACCCGGCGCGATGCGCCCCAGAAGCGCCGCGTCCGGCCCGACGCCCAACGGTACCAGCACCGCCACCAGCAGGAAGAAGGCAAGCCCGAGGCCGAACCCGCCACCCGCCCGCGTCGCCAGCCGCAGGTCGCGCAAGAGAAGCGCGATCATCCGACCGCCTCGTCGAAGGCGCCGCTGCGCGCGCCCGCCCGCGCCCGGAAGGGCGTCAGGTCCAGCACGCCCGCCTCGGGCAGTCCAAGGTCCACATGCGTCGCGACCAGCGCCGATCCGCCCGCCGCAAGGTGCCCCCGCAGGACGCCTGCGAACAGCCCGACCGAGGCTGCGTCCAGCGAGACGGTCGGCTCGTCCAGCAGCCAGACGGGACGCCCTGTCACAAGCAGCCGCGCAAGCCCCAGCCGCCGCTTCTGCCCGGCCGACAGGTTGCGCGCCGGGCGGTCGCGCAAGGCGCGCAGATCCATCGCTGCCAGCGCATGCCTCCACGCCCCCTTGCCCGTTGATCGCGGCCCAGAAGGCAAGGTTTTCTTCCGCCGTCAGCGCGCCCTTCAGCCCGTCGGCATGGGCGGCATAGGCCAGGCTGTCGGGCGCCGCCGACACTTCGCCTACCGCAGCGGGCTGCAAGCCTGCGATCGTGCGCAGAAGCGTCGTCTTTCCGATCCCGTTGGGCCCGCGCAGGACCAGCGCCTGACCTGCGGGCAGGGCCAGCGTCACGCCCTCCAGCAGCAGGACACCGCCCCGCGCGCAGGCAAGGTCCGAGACCGTCAGTTCCATGCCCGCCCGCTCATTCCCCGAGACCCTCCGGCCTCATTTTCCGTTCACAAATATCCCACGGGGGTGCGGGGGTGTGAAACCCCCGCGCGCGGTCGACCCTCCGCGCAACGCCTGACGGTCAGGCGACACCCTCACACCGGCAGCAGGGCCACCGCGATCCGGCGTCCCTCCGACAGAAGCACGTTGTAGGTGCGGCAGGCGGCGGGCGAGTTCATCACCTCGACCCCGATGCCCTGCATCCTCGATCGCGGCGCGGAAACCTTTCGGCACATGCGCCACCTCGGCCCCCATGCCGACGAACAGCACGTCGATCCGGTCGGCCAGGGTCAGGACGGTCGCCGTATCCTCCAGCCCGCCCCAGCCCTCGGCTTTCCAGGGCGAGATCAGGACCGGACCGCGCAGCACCTTGCCGCCGATCCGGAAGAAGCCCGGTCCGTAGCCCTCGATCGGCATCGCCTCGTCATAGGTGATCTCGGTCAGGCGCATCGCCCCCAATCGCGCTACCCTGTCACGCGTCGATATTGGCGAACTCGTTGCCCGGCTTGTCCTTCTTGGGCTTGTCGCTGCGGTCCAGCCCGATCATCAGCACGATGTTCTTGGCCACGAAGACCGAGGAATAGGTGCCCAGGACCACGCCGAAGAAGATCGCGAAGGCGAAGCCGCGGATCACGTCGCCGCCGAAGATCAGCATCGAGCGCCAGCGCGATCAGCGTGGTGACCGAGGTCATCAGCGTCCGGCTGAGCGTCTCGTTGACCGACAGGTTCATCACGTCGCGCAGCGGCATGGTCTTGTACTTCATCAGGTTCTCGCGCAACCGGTCAAACACCACGACCGTGTCGTTGATCGAATAGCCCAGGATCGTCAGCAGCGCCGCGACGATCGTCAGGTCGAACTTGATCTGGAACAGCGCGAACACGCCGATGGTGATGAAGACGTCGTGCATCAGCGCCAGCACGCCGCCCAGCGCGAACTGCCATTCGAAGCGCAGCCAGATGTAGATCAGGATCCCGAGCGGTGGCCGCGACCATGGCCAGGATCGCGCTCCAGATCAGTTCGCCCGAGACCTTGGGCCCGACCGATTCGACCGACGGAAAGGTGATCGACGGATCGATGCGCGTTCAGCGCGTCCTCGACCTGCTGGATCGTCTCGGGCGTGACCGCCTCGATCGCCGTCGAGCGGCGCGATGCGGATCATCGCCACATGCTGATCGTGCGCGGAAGGACGGGTCGAACACTTCGGTGATCGACACATCGCCCAGGTCAAGCCCGGCCAGCGCCTCCCGGTAGGCCCCGACATCGACCGGCATCGGTCGACTTCGGTCCGGATCGTCGTGCCGCCCTGGAAGTCGATGCCGAAGTTCAGACCCATCACAGCCCAGGCCACGAAGCGCCAGCACCATCAGCAGCACCGAGCCGCCGAAGGTCAGCCACTGCCAGCGGAAGAAGTCGATATTGGTCTTTTCGGGGGCAAGTCTCAGACGCCAGGCCATGTCCGCTCCCTTAAACGACGATGGTCTTGGGCTCGCCGCCAGGCGAACCAGATCTCGATGATCGCACGGGTCACGTAGAAGCGCGGTGAAGACCGAGGTGATGATGCCGATGCCCAGCGTCACGGCAAAGCCGCGCACCGGCCCGGCACCCGACGATGAACAGCACCGCCGCCGTGATGAACGTCGTCAGGTTGGCGTCGATGATCGCCGACATCGCCCGCTCATAGCCGATCTCGATGGCGCGAGCCGGGCTCTTGCTGCATGCGCAACTCCTCGCGGATGCGTTCGAAGACCAGCACGTTGGCGTCGACCGCCATACCGATGGTCAGCACGATCCCGGCGATGCCGGGCAGCGTCAGTGTCGCCCCGATGATCGACAGCGCGCCGAAGATCAGCGCCATGTTGATGGCCAGCGCGACGTTGGCGAAGACGCCGAACAGCCCGTAGCAGGCGATCATGAAGGCCACGACGGCCACCATGCCGACCAGCGCCGCGACCCTGCCCGCATCGATGCTGTCCTGCCCCAGTTCCGGGCCGATGGTCCGTTCTTCGAGGAAGGTCAGCTCGGCGGGCAGCGCACCTGCGCGCAGCAGCACCGCAAGGTCGGTGCTTTCCTCGACGGTGAAGCTGCCGGTGATGATCCCCGACCCGCCGGGGATCTGCCGTCTGGATCGTGGGGGCCGAGATCACCTCGTCGTCCAGCACGATGGCGAAGGGCTGCGCCGATGTTGGCCGCGGTGTAGTCGCCGAAGGCGCGCGCACCGGTCGGGTTGAAGCGGAAGTTGACGGCGGGGCGGCCGTTCTGGTCGAAGGCGGGCTGCGCATCGACCAGTTCCTCGCCGCTGACCACGCCGGGTCTGCTCGACGATGTAGAAGACCCCCTCCTCGTCCATCGAGGGCAGCAGGAGGTTGCGCGGGCCGGGATCGGTGTCGGGGTCGGTGGTGCGGCCCACGACCGGGTTGAAGGTCAGCTGGGCCGTCGTGCCGATCAGCGCCTTCAATTCGGCCGCCGAACCGATGCCGGGCACCTGGATCAGGATGCGGTCTGCGCCCTGACGCTGGATCGTCGGTTCGCGGGTGCCGACCTCGTCCACGCGGCGGCGGATGATCTCCAGCGATTGCTGGATCGTGCGGGTGTCGGTCGCGGCCCGTTCGGCCTCGGACAACTGCACGACGATGTCTTCGCCCTCGGCCGTCACCTCGATATCCGATTGCCCCACACCCGGTCAGGCGTCGATGACCGGCGTCGCCAGCCCGCGCACGATCTCCAGCGCGCGCGGCATGCCGGCGGGGTTGGAGATCCGGACCTGCAGCACACCGTCTGCCGACGGCTGCGCGGCGCACGGCGCCGACCTGTCGCGCACGGCCGCGCAGCGCATCGCGCACCTCGGGCCAGAGCGCGTCGATCCGGTCCTTGTAGACATCCGCCACCTGCACCTCGGCCAGCAGATGCGCACCGCCGCGCAGGTCAAGGCCCAGGTTCACCAGACCAGATGGCAGCACAGTCGGGCCAGAGCGCGACCGCCGCTTCCTGTTCCGGCGTCGCGGTTCCGCCTGCGGCCGCGATGGCCGCAGCGGCGTCGTTATGGGTCTCGACCCGCGAGTAGAACAGGTTCGGAAGCGCATAGAGCAGACCGAGGGCGCAGATGCCCCAGATCAGGATGCGCTTCCAGAGGGGCGTTTGCATGGGTCGTGTCCGGGATCAAAAGGATAGTTGGGATCAGGCGGCAGGTTCGGTCTTGGTCATGACCTGCGTGATCGTGTGGCGCGGCACCTTCACCTTGACGCCATCGGCGATCTCGACCTCGATCATGCCGTCGTCGTTGCACCTTGGTGACCTTGCCGATGATGCCGCCCTGGGTCAGCACCTGATCGCCGCGGCGCAGCGCCTCGACCATGGCCTTGTGTTCCTTCGCCTTCTTCTGCTGCGGACGGATCAGCAGGAAATACATGATCGCGAAGATCAGGATCAGCGGCACGAAACTGGCGAAGGCGCCGCCGGCGCCGGTCGCCGGCGGCCTGGGCAAAGGCGGGGGTAGCGAACATCGGTCGTCCTCTCGTCGGCTGGCCGGCGGCCCCGGATTGTGGTGGCGCACCCGATCTGCGGGGTGCGCGGATGCATGGCGGCATGCCCGGGCTGATGGAAGGCGCTTTCGCTGCCGCGATGTCAGAGGCAGCGCGCATCGCATTCACGCCGCGATGTGGCGGCGAGACCTGCCGGGTTCGCCCTGCGCGCCCGAATCGGGCATACAGGCCGGCGCCGAACCGGCCCCGAAGGACGCCCGCCATGCACGACATCCGCGCCATCCGCGAAAATCCCGCCGCCTTCGACGCCGCCCTCGCGCGGCGGGGCCTGTCGGCGCTGTCGTCGGAGATTCTGGCGCTGGACGAGGCGCGGCGGGCGAAGATCCTCGCGGCCGAGACCGCGCAGGCCGAGCAGAACCGCGGCGAGCAAGGACGTGGGCGCCGCCAAGGCGCGCGGCGACGACGCCGAATTCGAGCGGCTGCGGGCGCTGGTGGCCGAGAAGAAGGCCGAGATCGCCCGCCTGACCGAAGAGGCGGCGGCCGAGGACGCCGCGCCTGCGCGACCTCCTGCTGACGCATCCCCAACCTGCCGCTGGACGAGGTGCCCGAGGGGCCGGACGAGACCGACAATGTCGAAATCCGCCGCTGGGGCAGCCCCGCGCAACTTCGACTTCGCGCCGATGGAACATTTCGACATCGCCGGGCGTGAAGCCCGGCATGGATTTCGAAACCGCCGCCAAGCTGTCCGGCAGCCGCTTCGTCGTGCTGCGCGGCGCGGTGATCCGGGTTCACCGGGCGCTGGCGCAGTTCATGCTGGACACGCACATCGACCGAACACGGCCTGACCGAGACCTGGACCCCGGTTCTGGTCAAGGACGAGGCGATGTATGGCACCAACCAGCTGCCGAAATTCGCCGAGGACAGCTATCAGACCACCAACGGCTGGTGGCTGATCCCGACCTCGGAAGTCACGCTGACCAACACCGTCGCGGGCGAGATCCTGGACGAAGGCGCCCTGCCGATCCGCATGACCGCCCACACCCAATGCTTCCGCTCCGAGGCCGGGTCGCGCGGGCAAGGACACCTCGGGCATGCTGCGCCAGCACCAGTTCGAGAAGGTCGAGATGGTGACGATCAGCACGCCCGACACCGCGCTGGCCGAACACGAGCGGATGACGCGCTGCGCCGAGGCGATCCTGGAAAAGCTGGGCCTGCCCTACCGCACCATCGTCCTTTGCACCGGCGACATGGGCTTTGGCGCGCAGCAAGACGCATGACCTGGAGGTCTGGCTGCCCGGCCAGAACACCTACCGCGAGATCAGCTCCGTCTCGATCTGCGGCGATTTCCAGGCGCGGCGGATGAACGCGCGCTTCCGCCCGGCGGGCGGCAAGCCCGAATTCGTCGCAACGCTGAACGGCTCGGGCCTCGCCGTCGGGCGCTGCCTGATCGCGGTGCTGGAGAACGGCCAGCAGGCGGATGGCTCGGTCGACCTGCCCGCCGTGCTGCACCCCTATCTGGGCGGCAAGACCCGCATTTCGGCGGACGGCGCTGACTGGTCTGAAGCCGAACCCGGTCAATGCGGCGGCTCGCCGACCGTACGAACCGGAGCATGATGAACCGCCAGCGCCCTGATCCTGCTTCGTCGCCGACCGCTCGCCTTCGGCGTGGCGCCGTTCGTCACGCCGCCCTTCACCGGCTATGACCCGGCGCTGTTCCCGGTGCCGATCGCGCGCCCGTCGATCCAGCCGGCGGGCTATGCCTTCTCGATCTGGGGCGCTGATCTACCTCTGGCTGATCGTCCATGCCGGTCTTCGGGCTGTGGAAGCGCGCCGACGATCCGGCCTGGGACGCCACGCGCGCTGCCGCTGATCGTCGCGCTCGCGATGGGCGCGGTCTGGCTGGCGGTCGCCGTGCGCGATCCGGTCTGGGCCAGCGTGCTGATCGATCTGGATGCATGGCGGGCGCGCTGGCGGCGCTGTTCCTGCGCGCCCTGCGCGGCCCGACCGCTGGCTGCTGCTCTGCCCCGCTCGCGATCTTTGCGGGCTGGCTGACCGCCGCCACGGGCGTGTCGCATCGGCGTGCTGATGGCCGGCTATCGGCTGGCTGCCAGAGACGACCGGCGCGCCCTGCTGATGCTGGCGCGTGGTGCTGGCGATCGCGCTGGCCGTGCAGACGCCGCCCGCCCGCGCGCCGGTATACGGCCTGACCGTGATCTGGGCGCTGGTCGGCGGTTGCGTCGCAATGGCGGGCAACCTGGCGGTCGCTGGCGCCGCGCTGATCGGCATCGCGCTGCTGGCCGCCGATGCCTGGCACGCTGCTGCGGCGCTGAGCCGCCAAATCCTTGAAGTTCATGCCGAATCCGCCAGACGAATTTGCCTAACGATCTTGGCGCTGCGGCTCACGGCCCCTGTGTTCTTCGTCCATGTGCTTGCGCAGCCGCGAGGGCGTGTGGAACTTCGGGTCCTTGAACGGGTTCTTCGTCGCCCTGCGCCGCGCAGGTACAGCCGGATCGGCGTGCCCGGCATGTCGAAATGGTCGCGCAACCCGTTGACCAGATAGCGCTTGTAGCTGTCCGGCAGCTCGTCGGGGTGCGAGCACATCGACCATGAAGCCCGGCGGCCGGGTCTTCACCTGCGTCATGTAGCGCAGCTTGATCCGGCGGCCGCCCGGGCGCGGGCGGCGGGTGCGCCTCGGTCATCGCGCCCAGCCAGGTGTTCAGCCGCGCGGTGGGGATGCGGCGGTTCCAGACGTCATGCGCCTTGCAGGATCGCGTCGTGCAGCCGGTCCAGGCCCCGCCCGGTCTTGGCCGAGACGGTGACCAGCGGCGCGCCGCGCAGCTGCGGCAGCAGGCGTTCGAACATCTCGTTCAGTTCGGCCAGCTTTTCCTGCTTCTCGCCTTCAAGATCCCATTTGTTGACCGCGACCACCACGGCGCGGCCCTCGGTCTCGGCATAGTCGGCGATGCGCAGGTCCTGCGTCTCGAACGGGATTTCGACGTCCAGCAGCACCACCACCACCTCGGCAAAGCGCACGGCGCGCAGGCCGTCGGCGACCGACAGCTTTTCCAGCTTGTCGTTGATCTTGCGCCTTCTTGCGCATCCCGGCGGTGTCGAAGATGCGGATCGGGGTGCCCAGCCAGTCGGCGCGGACCGAGATCGCGTCGCGGGTGATCCCGGCCTCGGGGCCGGTCAGCAGGCGGTCCTCGCCGAGGATCTTGTTGATCAGCGTGGATTTGCCGGCATTCGGGCCGCCCGATCACCGCGATCTGCAGCGGCTTCTTCTCGGTCGGCTTGTGGGCGGTCGGGATCGGCCTCCTGCTCGGCCTCCGCTTCGGTCAGATCGACATCGACCACCGGCGCATTCTCGGCCTCGCGCGCGGCGAAATCGTCGACCGAGCGGGCGCAGCAGGTCGTAGAGATCGTCCATCCCCTCGCCATGTTCGGCGGACAGCCGGATCGGGCTCGCCCAGGCCCAGGCTCCAGGCCTCGAGCGCGCCGGCATCGCCCGCCTTGCCCTCGGCCTTGTTCACGCCAAGGATCACGCGGGCGCTCTTCTTGCGCAGGATGTCGGCAAAGACCTCGTCGGTCGGCGTCACGCCGACGCGCCCGTCGATCAGGAACAGGCAGACGTCGGCCATGTCGACCGCGCGCTCGGTCAGCCGCCGCATCCGGCCCTGCAGGCTGTCGTCGGTCACCTCCTCCAGCCCTGCCGTGTCGATCACGGTGAAGCGCAGGTCGAACAGCTTGGCGTCGCCTTCGCGCAGGTCGCGCGTCACGCCGGGCTGGTCATCGACCAGCGCCAGCTTGCGCCCGACAAGGCGGTTGAACAGCGTCGACTTGCCCACATTGGGGCGGCCGACGATGGCGAGGGTAAAGCTCATCATGCCCTCCGGGGGCTTGGGATCACGTCAAGCCGGTGGCCTTACACGCATCCCGCCCTAGCGGAAAGCGTGAAGTTGGCCGTTGGCGCTGACGACATAGAGCACGCCGCCCGCGATCACCGGGTGCGCTGGCCGCGCCGCCGGGGAGTTCCGACCGTGCCGACAAGCGAGCCGTCGGTCGGGCTGAAGAAGCGCAGCAGCCCGTCGGACGAGGCGACGACAAGCCGCCCGCCGGCAAGGACCGGGCCGTAATGGGCATAGATCGCCTTGCGATCTTGCGGCGCTTGGTCTTCGGTGAAATAGGGCATCGCGACCGCCAGATCACCTCGCCGGACGACGCCGACAGCCGCACGAGTTCCGCCTGTCGTTGACCAGGAAGACCGACCCACCGGCAAGCGCCATCGGGCTGACGGCGCCCTCGTTGGCCTGCCAGACGGGTTCGCCCGTCTGGGTCCGGATCGCCACAGCGCGGCCGCTGGCATTGCCGACATAGGTCACGGCCCCCGCCACGACCGGATCGGCGGTCACTTCCGAGGCGATGCCATAGGCACGCCCAAGCCTGCGCCCGACGACCGACGAGTTCCACAACTGCGCCCCGCCGTCGCGCAACGCGCCCACAAGCTCGCCGCTCGGGAAGGGCAGCACGACAAGACCGTCGGCCACCGCCGGACCGGAACCGCCCACGACGCCTGCCGTCGACGGAGAGCCTGCGAATTCCCACCTGACGCGGCCATCGCCCGCATCGACAGCCCAGGCCGAGTTGTCGCGCGCGACGACATAGACGACGCCGCCCGAAACCGTCGGTGCCCCCGTGACGGGTGCGCGCAGCCGCTGGCGCCAGATCACCCCGCCCGAAGCCGGGTCGATGGCCAGAAGCTCGCCGAAGGCGCTGGTGACGAAAAGCTTGCCCTCGCCATAGGCGAGCCCGCCGCCCGACGCTTCGCCGCCCCGGTCCGATGCCGGGGATGAGGCTCGTCTGCCAGAGCGTGCCGCCCCCGGTCGAGGTGGCCGTCAGGTTGGCGCGCGCGTCCATCGTGAACACCCGCCCCCCGGCCACGACCGGCGTCGTCGCGATGCGGTAGCGGCGCGAGTTGCCCTCACCGATATTGGCGGACCAGACCCGCACCGGAGAAGCGGAAATCGCCGAATGCGGGGCCAGATGGCGCGGGTTGCTGCCGCGATGGCTCCATTCTGACAGAGACACCGCCGCCGGAAGGCTTATCGGTTCGCTGCGGTTCTGCTGCACGGGTGCGCGCGGCGCGGCCTCGCCTTCCACCGGGATGCTGTCGGCCAGCGGCACGGTCACGTCGAAACGCTCGCCGGTAAGGATCACCTCCTTTCGGCTGGCAGGCTGACAAGGCGGCGATCAGGGCAAGACCCACAAGAACGTGTCGCATCAAACTCTCCTCGCCCCGCCGTGCATTCCGGCCCGCATCATTGCGCTGCAGGCGTCCCGCCCAAGGCGACAATCATCTGCTCGGCGCGGCTGCGCAAGCCGGGAGGTGCCTCCTGATCCTGGCGGAGTTGCTCGAGCGCGGTAATCGCAGCGTCCGCGTTGCCTTCCTCGACCGACAGCAGCGCCATCTGTTCCAGCGCCAGCGTGCGGAACGGCCGACCGGGTGCCGCGATCGGGTCGAGCAACGCGCGACGGTCCGACAACCGACAGATCGGCGCCCGCGACGATCACGCGGCGCAGGATGGCAAGGTCGCGGTAGCTGACAGGCAGGCTTTGGTCCGCAGCGACCGCTTCCAGCGCGGTCAGCGCGGCAGCGCGGTCGCTCACCGGATCGGTCGACAGCAGCAAGCCCAGAATGCCCGCGCGCTGGCCGGGGGCAGGCACGGCGGCCAGCGCCGTTTCGCGCGCCGCGGCATCGTCCTGGTCCAGAGCGGTCAGGATCGCATCGCCGAAGGCCTGGCTCTCGGCCTGGTTCTGCGCCTTCTGGTATTCGTTCCACGCCGCCCCGCCGACGATCAGCAGAACGGCCACGATGCCGATCCAGCCATAGCGGCGCAGATAGCCGAAAAGCTTGTCGCGGCGGACCTCTTCGGTCACCTCGTCGATGAAACTTTCCGGGTTGCTCACGCGGGGCCTCCGTGGTTTTGCCCCGTCTTACTTGCGCACCGGCCCGGCGCGCAAGCCCGCCCCCGGCCGGCCGGCTCAGGCGGCCTCCGCCGCTTCCTCTTCCGAGGACTGGCGCGCCCACATCGCGGCATAGCGCCCGCCCTGCGCCAGCAGGATCCTCGTGGCGGCCCTCTTCCACGATCTCGCCCTTCTTCCAGCACGATGATCCGGTCGGCATCGGCGATGGTCGACAGCCGGTGCGCGATGGTGATGACGCTGCGGCCCTGCCCCATCTCCGCAGGCTTTCCTGGATGTCGCGCTCGGTCTGGGTGTCCAGCGCGCTGGTCGCCTCGTCCAGCAGCAGGATCGGCGGGTTCTTCAGCAGCGTGCGCGCAATGCCCACGCGCTGCTTTTCGCCGCCCGACAGCTTCAGGCCCGCGCTCGCCCACCGTGGTGTCGATAGCCGTCCGGCAGGCTCATGATGAAGTCGTGGATCTTCGCGGCGCGGCCGCGGCCTCGACCTCGGCCGGCGTGGCGTCGGGGTGGCCGTAGGCGATGTTGTAGAGATCGTGTCGTTGAACAGCACGGTGTCCTGCGGCACGACGCCGATCCGCCGCGTGCAGGCTGTCCTGCGTCACGTCGCGCAGATCCTGCCCGTCGATGCGGATCGCGCCGCCGGTCACGTCATAGAACCGGAACAGCAGCCGCCCGATGGTGGACTTGCCCGACCCGGAAGGGCCGACCAGCGCCACCGTCTCGCCCGGGCCGACGCGAAGGGTGATGCCCTTCAGGATCGGCCGCGCGGGTTCATAGCCGAAGTCGACACGTCGTCGAACACCACCTCGCCGCCCGTGACCTGCAGCGGCTTCGCGCCGGGCTTGTCGGTCACCTCGGCCGGCTGCGCCAGCAGGCCGAACATCTCGCCCATGTCGACCAGCGCCTGCCGGATTTCGCGGTAGACGGTGCCGAGAAAGTTCAGCGGCATGGTGATCTGGATCATGTAGGCGTTGACCATGACGAAATCGCCGACGGTCAGCGTGCCCGTCTGCACCCCCACGCCGCCATCACCATGACCATCACAAGCCCGATGGTGATGATGATGGCTTGCCCGACGTTCAGGAACGACAGCGACAGCCCGGTCTTGCACCGCGGCCGCTCGTACTGCGACATCGCCCCGTCATAGCGCTGCGCCTCGCGCGCCTCGGCGCTGAAATACTTCACCGTCTCGAAGTTCAGCAGGCTGTCGATCGCCTTCTGGTTGGCGTCGGTGTCCTGATCGTTCATCTCGCGGCGGATCTTCACGCGCCATTCGGTGACGCGGAAGGTGAACAAGACGTAGAGCGTGATCGTGACCAGCACGACCGCCATGTATTGCCAGCCGAAGAGCGCGGCGAAGATCACCGCGACCATGCGCCAGTTCCAGGATCAGCGGCCCGATGGAGAACAGCATGAAGCGCAGCAGGAAATCGACGCCCTTCACCCCGCGCTCGATGATCCGGCTCAGGCCGCCGGTCTTGCGGGTGATGTGATAGCGCATCGACAGGCGGTGGATATGGGTGAACGTCTCGAGCGCGAGCTGGCGCAGCGCGCGCTGGCCGACGCGCACGAAGATCGCGTCGCGCAATCTCGTTGAAGGCGACGGCGCCGAGCCGCGCCACGCCATAGGCCACGGTCAGGCCCACCGCGCCATAGAGCCAGAAGCCACGCATCGTCGCGCTGCTCGCCCGCCAGCGAATCCACCGCCGCCTTGTAGAGGAACGGCGTGGAGACCGAGATGACCTTGGCCACGACCAGCGCCATCAGCGCCAGCACGACGCGGCGCTTCACCCAGGTCTGACCCTCGGGCCACAGATAGGGCAGCACCCGGCGGATGGTCTGAAGGCCGCTGGTGGGTTTTCCGGTCGTGTCGGCGGTGGTCGCCGTTCGTGTCACGCTTCGCATTCGGCTTCCTTCGAGGCCAACCCGAGAGGCACCGTTGATCCGGACGCAGTCTTGGGGTATCTATTGTTCAAGAATTCTTGAGTAATTGAACGATGGACAGAAGTAAAGTGCTCGGAGCCCTGTCGGCGCTGGCGCATGAGCACCGGCTTGAACTGGTCCGCCTGCTGATGCCGCTTGGCGAGGCGGGTCTGGCCGCAGGCGAGATCGGGCAGAAGCTGGGCCTCGGCGCCTCGCGGCTGTCGTTCCATCTGTCGGCGCTGGAACAGGCGGGGCTGATCCGGTCGCGCCGCGCCGTCGCGCAACGTGTTCTATGCCATCGACATCGGCGGGATCGGCGGGACCATCGCCTATCTGCTGAACGAATGCTGCATGGACCACCCCGAGGTGATGGCCTGCTGCCGCGGCGCACACGCGGCACCGCGCGACGCCGTCATTCCTGCCCCGGCACGCTGAACACCTGACCGGGATAGATCAGGTCGGGATCGCGGATCTGGTCGCGGTTCGCCTCGTAGACCGCACATACATCACGCCGTCGCCGTAGGTTTCGCGGGCGATGCCCCACAGGGTGAAGCCGGGCTGGACCGTGATCTTGGTCGCGGCACCCCCGGCAGCGGCTGCGGCGAGCAATTCGGGTTCCTCGCGCTGGAACGGCGTCTCGTAGCGTGACAGGACGCGGCCTTCGGCGTTCAACTGGTCGGCGCGCAGCGTGTAGACACCCGCCGCCACCGCCGGAAGGGTGCCGGACCACGTTCCGTCGGCACCGATCGTCGCATCAAGCAGCGCCCCGTTGTCGACGTAGAGCCGCACCGTGCTTCCCGCCGTCCCCCTGCCCGTCAGTTGGACATTGCCGGTCGTCGAATACGAAATCGCGTCGATGGTGATGTTGCGTGCCAGCGCGGGATCGGCCGCCGCCGCAGGTTGAAGCACCTTGGCGCCCGCATCGCTCAGCAGCACGTGGCGGGGGCTTCGGGCGGCGGTTCCGGTTCAGAGGTAGCGAGAAGTTCTGCCGATGTATTCGCAGATGCTGCTTCCACGGGCGTCGCAGGGTCGGCCGTGGCGACTGTCGGTTCCGCTGGCGCGGTCTCGGCAGTTGCAGGCGCCGCCGACCTCTGCCGCGGGTGCGGCCTCTGCCAGTTCCACAGCCCGGGGCGTGGGCGCGATCAGGACCGAGGTTGTGGACGGCACTTCGCGCCCGTCGTCCAGCCTCGAATTCAACGTGACGACGCGCGCCGTATCGCTTGGGTCAAGCGTGAAGAGCGAGACGAAGGCGCCGCCCGCATCCGCCTCGACCGTCGCGACCTCGGTCCCGTCGATCCGCAACGACACGGTGGACCCCGCCTCGGCGGTGCCGGCGATCACGGCATCGCCCTCGGGCGAGACGCGCACGACATCGAAACTCGGTGCCTGCGCCGCAGGTTGTTCGGCAGCGGCGGCGGGCGTCTCTGCGACCGTTTCGGCGGGCGGCTCGGACGGTTCAGCGACGTCACCCTCCGCCTCGGCGGCAGGTTCAACAGCCGCAACGGATGCTTCGGCTGGCGCATTCTCCGCTTCCGGCTGCGCCGCGGCAGACGTGGGTTCGGCTGGTTCCGGACTTGCGACGACAGCGGCAGTCTCGACGGCGACAGGCGGCTGCGAGACGCGCCAGACGACCGCGCCCGCGGCCACTGTCGCTGCGGCACCACCGCCCAGCATCAGGGCGCGCAGCCCCATGCCCATGTCCTTCCACGCCGTCATGCGGGCCACCCCTGCCGCTACCCTGCCGGGCGTGTTTCCGCCCATGCTTGTCCTTGGCACAGAAACCCCGATATCAAGCCGCAACGCAACAAGATTTCAGGATCGCCCCTCCCATGACCCCACTCCGTTCCATCTGCGTCTTCTGCGGCTCGCGGCCCGGCGTCCACCCGGCCTATGCAGACGATGCCCGGGCCCTGGGTCGGCTGATCGCGCAGGAAGGCTGGCGGCTGGTCTATGGCGCGGGCGATGTCGGCCTGATGGGCGAAACGGCGCGGGCGGCGCAGCAGGCGGGCGCCAGAACGCTCGGCGTGATCCCGACGCATCTGATGGCGCGCGAAAAGGGGCGGCGCGACCTGACGACCCTGATCGTCACCGAAGACATGCACGAACGAAAGAAGGTCATGTTCATGAACTCGGACGCGATCGTCGTGCTGCCGGGGGGCGCGGGCACGCTGGACGAGTTCTTCGAGGTGCTGACCTGGCGCCAGATCGGTCTGCACCGCAAGCCGATCTTCCTGTTGAACACCAAGGCTACTGGACACCCGCTCGCCGCCCTGACCGACCATGTCATCGCGCAGGGCTTCGCCGAGGATGCGATGCGCGGCTACAGCACGCTTGTGGACGATGTCGAGGCACTTGGCGACCGTCTGCGCGCCGCCCTTTCGGACCGGAAAGAGGCGATGGTGTAAAGCAGGACCGCCACCCAGATCAGGGCAAAGGCCCATTTGTGCCAGATCGTGAACGGCTCGCCGAAGACCAGAACGGCGCAGAGGAATTGCAGCGTCGGGTTCAGGTATTGCACCAGCCCCACCGTCGCCATCGACGCGCGCTGCGTCGCATAGGCGAAGAGGATGAGCGGTCCCCCCGTGATGATCCCGGAGGCCAGCAGCAGAAGCGTCGTCTGCCAGCCGTCACCGGGGTTGTCGCCCAGGAAATGCCCCCCCGGACGCCCGCCTTCCGACAAAAGCCCCGCCTCGACCCCGGCGATCCAGAAGAGCGCGAGCGGCGCGAGCAGCAGGACCTCGGCCGTGACGGAGACTACCGGATCGGCAGAAAGCCTCTTCTTGACAAGGCCATAGACACCGAACGTCAGGGCCAGCGTCAGCGCGATCCAGGGCGGCACGCCCAGCCCATAGGTCAGCAGAGCCACCGCGACCGTTGCCAGCCCCGCCGCCGCCGCCTTCAGACGGTCCAGCCGTTCGCCGAAGGCGATGACGCCGATCACCACGGCCACAATGGGGAAGATGTAATACCCAAGGCTCGCCTCGGTCGCGAGGCCGATCTGCACCGACAGGATGAACAGGAACCAGTTGCACGAGATCATGACTGCCGCCAGCAGCACGACCCGCACCTCGCGCGACCGCACCAGCCGCCAGACGTCGCCCAGCCTGCCGAGCAGGGCCAGCACGATGGCAAAGAAGACCAGCGACCAGATCGTGCGATGCGACAGCACCTCGAGCGGGGGCACTTGGGACAGCGCCTTGTAGTAGATCGGCGACAGGCCCCAGACCAGGGCTGCAAACGCCATCGCCAGCACGCCCTTGAACGCTTCGCTCATTCTGCCCCGCAAAGAAGAACGCCGCCCGGCAAGGACGGCGTTTCAAGTCTTGGCAAATGCACCTCTTCGGCGCAAGCGCGCGCCTTACATGCGGGCGGCGACCGCTTCCCAGTTCACCAGCTTGTCGAGGAAGTTGGTCAGGTAGGCCGGGCGCTTGTTGCGGAAGTCGATGTAATAGCAGTGCTCCCACACGTCGCAGCCCAGAAGCGCGGTCTGGCCGAAGCACAGCGGGTTCACGCCGTTCTCGGTCTTGGTGACCTTCAGGCTGCCGTCCTTGTCCTTGACGAGCCAGGCCCAGCCCGAGCCGAACTGGCCAGCCCCGGCGGCGGCGAAATCTTCCTTGAACTTGTGCGACCGAGCCGAAGGCTTCGGTCAGCGCCTTTTCCAGCGCGCCCGGCATCTTCTGTTTCGCCCGGCCCCATCACTTCCCAGAACAGGTTGTGGTTCCAGTGCTGGCGGGCGTTGTTGAAGATGCCGTTCTGCGCCACCGCACCGGCCTGATAGGTGCCGCGGACGATGTCCTCGAGCGATCTTGCTCTCCCACTCGGTGCCCGGCGATCAGCTTGTTGCCGTTGTCGACATAGGCCTTGTGGTGCAGGTCGTGGTGATACTCGAGCGTCTCCTTCGACATGCCAAGCGACGCCAGCGCGTCATGGGCATAGGGAAGATCGGGAAGGGTGAAAGCCATGGGACTGTCCTCTCGGCTGGGTGAAGGTCTGGGCTGAATAAGTGGCCCGCCCAAGGGAAGGTCAAGGGCCTTGCTTCGGTTCCCCGAAAAGTGCCGGACCTCAGCCGGGGAAAAGCTCGCTGCCCGGCTGCGCCGAATGGTGCAGAAGGCCCATCACATAGGCGGCGACCGACCGGAACGAGACGAGCGTATAGCCGTCGCCGTCGCGCCAGAAGGCGCAGGCCACCTGGGCCGCGCGGGTGCGGCGCAACTCGCCGGGCGCCAGCGTGGCAAGATCGACCGGGCTCAGCTTCATCAGCACCTCCGCCGCCTTCGGCCCCTCGATGCGGAACACCGCCCGGGCGTCCGACACGTCGACGGCCAGGTAATGCTTTCCTGCCAGAGCCTTGTCGATCGTCGCCAAGCGCCTTCGCACCTCGGCATAGGGCAGGACCAGCAGACATTCGTCCGGCGACATCCAGCCCGCGGCGTGATCGCCCTTGTGACACGATCCGCCGCGCGTCAGGCAGCGCCAGCCCCGTCGCCGCCTTCACCGCCTTGGCCAGCCCCGGCGTGTCGGGCTTGGCCCGCAGGGTGATCATGCCCAGGGGCCCGATTTCGCGGATGGTCGCAAACCCGTCATAGGATGCGCCGCCAAGTGCGCTGAACGGTTCAGACATTCTGCTTCTCCCCGTCCTTGTCGTAGAACACCGGATCGACGATCCGCGCCGTGCACGGACGCCGCCGCCGACCTTGGGAAACTCCACCATCTCGCCCATCCGCTCCGGTCCGCGCTGGATCAGGCCCATCGCGATCCCGCGTCCGAGCGTCGGCGAGAAATAGGTCGAGGTCACGCGGCCCTGCACGTTGCGCTGGCCGTTGGCATTCACGCCCTCGGCCACGACATAGGCGCCGTCCGGGATGACCGAGCCATCCAGCGTCTCAAGCCCCACCAGCTGCCAGCGGTCGGGCGACGCGAGGAAGGCGCGTTCCTGCCCGCGCTTGCCCAGATAGTCCGCCTTCTTCTTCGAAATCGCCCAGTCGAGGCCCAGATCCTGCGGGATCACCGTGCCGTCGGTCTCATCGCCGATCATGATGAAGCCCTTCTCGGCCCGCATGCACATGCAGCGCCTCGGTGCCGTAAGGCATCACGCCAAGGTCCTCGCCCGCCGCGAGACAGGCCTCCCAGAAGGCGCGGCCGTGGCTGGCCGGCACGGCGATCTCGTAGCTGAGTTCGCCCGAGAAGCTGATCCGGTAGACCCGGACCGGGAAGCCCGCCCAGCGTGCCATCGGCCCATTGCATGAAGGGCAGCGCCTCTTTCGAGACATCCATGCCGCCCAGTTTTTCCAGCAATTTCCGCGCCTTGGGGCCGACAACGGCGACCTGCGCATATTGCTCGGTGACATTGGCGGTATAGACCTGCCAGTCCCACCATTCGCATTGCAGCCAGTCTTCCATATGGGCGTGGATGCGGTCCGCGCCGCCCGTGGTGGTGTGGCAGAGCAAGGTGTCCTCGTCGATCCGCGCCACCACGCCGTCATCCGACAGGAAGCCCTGTTCGTTGCACATCAGCCCGTAGCGGCATTTGCCGACCGGCAAGTTCGACATCACGCCGGTGTAGAGCATGTCGAGGAAGCGGCCCGCATCCGGCCCCTTGACGATGATCTTGCCGAGGGTCGAGGCATCCAGCAGGCCGACGTTCTTGCGGACATTCAGGATCTCGCGGTGCACCGCCTGCTCGTGGCGTTTCGCCGCCGCGGGGGAAGCAATAGGGCCGGCGCCACAGGCCGACGGGTTCGAAATAAGCGCCTTGCTTCTCGTGCCAGTCGTGCATCGGCGTGCGGCGCAGCGGCTGGAAGATCTCGCCGCGCGCCTCGCCCGCCAGCGCGCCGAGCGTCACGGGCGTGTAGGGCGGGCGGAAGGTGGTGGTGCCGACCTGCGGAATATCTTCATTCAACGCACTGAGCAAGCACGGCCAGGCCGTTGATGTTGCTCAGCTTTCCCTGATCCGTCGCCATGCCGAGCGTGGTGTAGCGCTTGGTATGCTCGACGCTTTCATAGCCCTCGCGCGCGGCAAGCTGCACGTCCGACACCTTCACGTCGTTCTGGTAGTCCAGCCACATCTTGGCGCGCAGCGCGGGGGCCGCACCCTGCGGCATGACCCAGACCGGCTTCGATCGATACCTCATATGCTTTCGATGCATACGATTTTGCGGCCTTGCCCGGTTTCAGGCCCGCGGCCTTGACCGCCGCCAGGCCCGCCGCCTGCGCGTCGGCCAGCACTTCGCCGTCCGACAGCGCGCCGTTGGCCGCGCCTGCGGCGATCACCATGGCGCTGCCGTCATGGGTGGTCGGCGGGCGCGCGGGGTCGGGGCGGAAGCAGGCCTGCGCCGCATCCCAGATCAGCTTGCCGCCGCAATGGCTCCACAGATGCACCACCGGCGACCAGCCGCCGGACATGGCGACCGCATCGCAGGCGATCTCCTCCAGCACCGCGCCCTCGCCCGCCTGCAGGCAAAGCGCGACGCCGGTCACCCGCTTGCCGCCCTTGACCTTGGCGATGGCCCGGCCGGTCTCGATCCGGATGCCCAGCGCGCGGGCCTGGTCGACCAGCGCGCCGGCACGGTGCGCTGCGCGCGTCGACGATCGCGGGCACGTCGAGCCCCGCCTCCTTCAGCGCGATGGCGGTGCGGTAGGCGTCGTCGTTGTTGGTCACGACCACGGTGCGGTCGCCGGGGCTGACCGCCGAAGTTCACCACATAGTCGCGCACCGCCGAGGCCAGCATCACGCCGGGAATGTCGTTGCCCGCAAAGGACAGCGGCCGCTCGATCGCCCCCGTCGCCGTGACGATCCGGCCCGCGCGGATGCGCCAGAGCCGGTGCTTCGGCCGCCCGTCGCCGGGGGTGTGATCGGCCACCTTCTCATCGGCCAGCACATAGCCATGGTCATAGACCCCGGCCACCATGCAGCGCGTGCGCAGCGTGACATTCTCCATCGCGTCAAGGGCATTCACCGCCGTCGTCGACCCAGACCCCGGCAGGCTTGCCGTCGATCTCGAGCGCCGTCCACCGGCGCGCGCCCGCCCCAATGGGCGCGTCTGCTCCAGCAGCGATCACCCGCGCACCGCTGCGCGCCGCCGTCAGCGCCGCCTGCAAGCCCGGCGATGCCGCCGCCCACCACCAGCACGTCGCAGAAGGCATAGGCCTGTTCGTAGCGGTCGGCGTCGCGGTCCTTCGGCGCGCTTGCCAAGGCCCGCCGACTGGCGGATGATCGGCTCGAACACATGCTTCCAGAACGGGCGCGGATGGATGAAGGTCTTGTAGTAGAACCCCGCCGGCAGGAAGCGCGCGGCGTAGTTGTTCACCACGCCCACGTCGAATTCCAGGCTCGGCCAGTGGTTCTGGCTGGTGGCTTCCAGCCCGTCGAACAGCTCGGTCGTGGTGGTGCGCTGGTTCGGCTCCAGCCGCGCGCCCTGCGCCGAGATTGACCAGCGCATTCGGCTCCTCCGGCCCCGAGGCGACGATGCCGCGCGGGCGGTGATACTTGAAGCTGCGCCCGACCAGCATCTGGTCGTTGGCCAGCAGCGCCGAGGCCAGCGTATCGCCGGAATACCCGCTGCAACCGCTTGCCGTTGAAGGTGAAGTCGACGCGCGGCCGCCCGGTCGATCAGGCGGCCGCCGTGGGCCAGACGCGTGCTCATCGTGCAGCCCTTCCAGTCCGGGCCGCCGGGCCTTGATCTTCGTCGATGATGTGCGGCGGGCGGTTCCGGCGACCTGCGCGGGATAGGTGCCGAACACCTCCAGCGTGGCGGTGCAGCGGGCGGCGAGGAACCACTTGCCGCAGCCATAGGCATGGCGCCAGCGTTCGAAATGCACGCCCTTGGGGTTCTTGCGGGCGAACATGTAGGCCTCGAAGTCGTCGTCGCGTGGAGCCGGGGCCGAAGCGCTTCAGATGCGCCTCATAGCCGGGGGCAAGCTCGGTTTCCTCGGCCATCACGCCGCAATAGGGGCATTCGAGGATCAGCATGGACGGGCCTCGCGCAGCCCGAAGCCCCGGGGGCGCTGCCCCCGGACCCCCGGGATATTTGTGAACAGAAAATGATCAGTAGAGCTGATAGACCGAGGGAACGCGCACGGTCTGGTCGGACAGCCCGCCCGTCCAGATCGCCTGGACGAGACCCGCCGCGACAAGCTGGAGCGCCGCGCCGCAGAGGAAACCCGCGAACTTGGCGCGGTGGCGGTGGAACCAGGCGGCGTCGGGCAGGCGGTCGGTGAGGGCGGACATGAAGCGAACCTCCGGGTGGTGCCCGCCCGAGATAAGCGGGCGGCCCCGCTGGTCAACCACGAAAGCGTCAACAAGGATTTGACCGGCATCAATGCGCCACCCCGGCCGCCACGGATTCGTCGATGAACCGGCCCTCGCGGAAGCGCTCCATGCCGAACTCGGCGGCCAGCGGCCCCGGCTCGCCCTTGGCCATCAGTTCGGCCATCGCCCAGCCCGAGCCGGGGATCGCCTTGAACCCGCCGGTGCCCCAGCCGCAGTTGATGAAGCAGTTGCCGAGCGGCGTCTTCGAGATGATGGGCGAGCGGTCGCCGGTCATGTCGACGATCCCGCCCCATTGCCGCAGCATCTTGAGCCGCGAGATCATCGGGAAGGTCTCGACCAGCGCGCGCAGCGTCTCCTCGATATGGTGGAAGCTGCCGCGCTGGGTGTAGTTGTTGAACCCGTCGGTGCCGCCGCCGATCACCATCTCGCCCTTGTCGGACTGGCGACATGTAGCCGTGCACGGTGTTGGCCATCACCACCACGTCCATGCAGGGCTTGATCGGTTCCGAGACCAGCGCCTGAAGCGCCACCGCCTCGATCGGCAGGCGGAAGCCCGCCATCTCGGCCACCTGGCCGGAATGGCCGGCCACGACGATGCCGAGCTTCTTGCGTGCCGATGAAGCCCTTGGTCGTCTCGACCCCGGTGACCTGGCCGTTCTCGGACCGGACGCCCGTCACCTCGCATTGCTGGATGATGTCCATGCCCATGGCCGAGCAGGCCCGCGCATAGCCCCAGGCCACCGCATCATGCCGCGCGGTGCCGCCGCGCGCCTGGTAAAGCGCGCCGAGCACCGGGTAGCGCGGGCCGTCGATGTTGATGATCGGGCACCAGTTCCTTCACCCGCTCCGGCCCGATCCATTCGGTCTGCACGCCTTGCAGCATGTTGGCATGGACGGTGCGCAGGTAGCCGCGCACCTCGTGATGGGTCTGCGCCAGCATCAGCAGGCCGCGCGGGCTGAACATGACGTTGTAGTTCAGCTCCTGGCTGAGCGTCTCGTACAGCGAGCGGGCCTTTTCGTAGATCGCGGCCGAGGGGTCCTGCAGGTAGTTCGAGCGGATGATGGTGGTGTTGCGCCCGGTGTTGCCGCCGCCGAGCCAGCCCTTTTCGATCACGGCGACATTGGTGAGCCGATGGTTCTTGCCGAGGTAATAGGCGGTGGCGAGGCCGTGGCCCCCGGCCCCGACGATCACCGCGTCATAGGCCGCCTTCGGCTCGCGGCTTGGCCCAGGCGCGGTCCCAGCCCTGGTGGTTGCGCAGGGCCTCGCGGGCGATGGCGAAGACGGAATAGCGTTTCATCGGCGATGCACCCCTGTGACCCGGCTCCGGTCGTCTTGCTTCTGGAACGCTGGCGCGTCAAGGCCGCCGCCACAAGCGGCACATATGGGAGAAATGCGACATCGCCCTGCGACAGAGACGACAGGGGGTGGCAGGGGATTTGCACCTTTTGTCGGGGCGGCGCAGCGATTACATGGGGCGCAGCGGCGCGATGGGGCGGGGCGGAGGCGGCATGACATTCTGGATCGTGGCAGGGGCGATCTGCCTTGGGGTGACGGGGTTGCTGATCGGCGCGCTGCTGCGGCGCGGCCCGGCAGGCGCGGCACCCGCTGCGGCCTATGACCTGCGCGTCTACCGCGACCAGCTGGGCGAGATCGAGCGCGACGTGGCGCGCGGCGTGATCCCGCCGTCGGAGGCCGAGCGGCTGCGGGTCGAGGTGTCGCGCCGGGTTCTGGACGCGGACCGCGCGATGACGGCCGCGACCGGCGAGGTCGCGGCGCCGCGCGGGGCGACGCTGGCCATGGCGGGTCTGGTCGCAATCGCGATGCTGGGCGGGGTCTGGGCCTATCTGCGGCTTGGCGCGCCGGGATATCCCGACATGCCGATGCAGGCGCGCATCGCGATGTCCGAGGCGCTGCACCGCGACCGGCCGAGCCAGGCGGAAGCCGAGGCGGCGGCCCCTGCCCCGGCCCCCGTCGCGGCGGAGCCGGACTTTCTCGATCTGATGGACAAGCTGCGCACGGCGCTTGCGACACGGCCCGATGACCTGCAGGGCCACCAGCTTCTGGCGCGCAACGAGGCGGGCTTGGGGAACTACGCGGCGGCCATCGCGGCGCAGCGCGTGGTCGTGGCGCTGAAGGGCGCAGAGGCGACGGGCGAGGATCATGCGGCGCTGGCGGAGATGATGATCCTCGCCGCGGGGGGATATGTCTCGCCCGAGGCAGAGGCGGAACTGACGGCGGCGCTGCAGCGCGATCCGCTGAACGGGACGGCGATCTACTATGCCGGGCTGATGTCGGCGCAACTGGGGCGGCCCGACCGGACCTTCTCGCTCTGGGCGCCGCTTCTCGACCGCTCGGCGCCGACCGACCCCTGGGTCGCGCCGATCCGGGCGCAGATCGAGCGGATCGCGTCGGAAGCGGGCGAGAACCGCTATGTGCTGCCGCCCGATGCGAGCGCCCCCGGCCCCACCGCCGAGGACATGCAGGCGGCACAGGACATGACGCCCGAGGAACGCCAGGCGATGATCGAGGGGATGGTCGCGCAACTGGGCGAGCGGCTGGCGACCGAGGGCGGGCCGGCCGAGGACTGGGCGCGGCTGATCGGCGCCTATGGCGTGCTGGGCGAGAGCGACCGCGCGCGCGCCATCTGGACCGAGGCGCAGGCGCGCTTCGCGGGGCGCGACGCGGACCTTGCCATCGTTCGGACGGCGGCGGAACAGGCCGGGGTGGCGGAGTGAGCGTGCTCGACGGGATCGAGGGTTTCGCCGCCGCCCTGCCCGACCGGGGCGGCCCTGGCCGGGCTCGATTTCGGCGACAAGACCATCGGTGTCGCGGTGTCGGACAGCTTCCGGCAGGTCGCCTCGCCCCTGATGACCATCCGGCGGGTGAAGTTCACCGCGGATGCGGCGGAATTGCTGGCGCTTCTGTCGGCGCGCGGGATCGTGGGCATGGTCCTTGGTCTGCCCCTGAACATGGATGGCAGCGAGGGGCCGCGCGTGCAGTCCACCCGCGCCTTCGCCCGCAACCTGAGCCGGTTGACCGACCTGCCCATCGGGTTCTGGGACGAGCGGTTGAGCACGGTTGCGGCAGAAAGGGCACTCCTGGAGGCGGATACGTCGCGCAAACGTCGTTCCGAGGTGATCGACCATGTGGCTGCGGGCTATATCCTGCAGGGGGCGCTTGATCGCCTGGGGTTTCTGGCGCGGGAGCGGCGGGCGTGAAGGACGGCGCGAAAGACGAGGTCTGGGTGCGGGACGAAGTTGAAAGCCCCTGTGTGAAGCTGTGCGTGGTCCACCCCGAAGAGCGGCTCTGCGTGGGCTGCTTCCGCACCATCGAGGAAATCGCCACCTGGTCGCGGCTGACCCCGGCAGAGCGTCGGGCGATCATGGCCGACCTGCCGGAACGCGCGCCGCGCCTCGTGCGCCGCCGCGGCGGGCGGATGGGGCGGCTCGACCGCTAGGACGGTACGGCGCGGCGTGTCCCTAGGAACGCTCCGGAAACTTCACAGGCTATTGCCGACCGGTTCTTGACCCGGTCGAACCGTCCACTGCTTCTGTGGGGTGTTTTCCCCAAGAAGAAACTACGCCCCGATTGCCTCGCAGCGTCACGGCGCCGCCAGCCAGTCGGCCCAGTCCGTGAACTCGGGTCGGAAATAGGCGTTGATGCGCCCGATAGGATCGGCGGATGCGCCTTCGGCCCAAGGGGCCATTCCGTGCAGGACAAGCCGGTGGAGCAGCAGCGCCTCGCCCGGGCGCGCGGGAAGCTCTGCCCGCTGGCAGGTGGCAAAGGCCTCGCGCCGTGCGGCGTGATAGGCGTCGGTCAGGTCGATGCCGGGCCAGTCCGCGACCGGATGGGGCGAGAGGACGGCAGAGAGCGCGCGGCGCGTGATCTCATGGCTGCCCTCCCAAACCACCAGAGGCGAGGCGTCCGGGTCGGCCTCCGTCAGCGGCAGGCCCAGAATGAAGGCATGGGGTTCGCGCAGCATCCGGCGGCGGTCGGGACCGATGGGCAGCAGGCCGTCCACATGGGCGGCGTCGCGATTGCGCCGATAACCGAAGGCCGCCTCGGTCTCGCCGTCCCAGGGCTGCGGATAGCCCGGGCGCAGGGTGGAGAGTTGCGCGCGGTGCCAGTCCGTCGTCGGGCCGGGCAGCAGGTCCAGAAGGCTGGACGGCAGGGCGGTGCCGCCGACCTCGCCCCCCGGGCCGCTCGACAGCGCGTCCACCCCGGCGAGCCATGTTCCGCCGCACCGCCATTCCTCGGCAGCGGTATCGACGGCCTGTCGTGCGAGGGGCAGCGCAGCCCGTGCCCAGGCGAGGATGCCCGGATCGGGGCCAAGGCGCGCCCAGCCGGACGTGGCGATCTGCGCGGCGATGTCGTTTGCCTGCGCCATCCGGTCAGGCGCTGGCCGCGAGCGGCTGCACTTCGGCCAGCGCGCGGTCGATGAGGTGCAGGTCCGCGCCGGGGCGGCTTGCGCCTTCGGACAGCACCCGCCGCCAGCCGCGCGCGCCGGGGCGGCCGGTGAACAGGCCCAGCATGTGGCGGGTGATCTGGTGCAGGCGGCCGCCGCTGGCCAGATGCGCGCGCGATGTAGGGCCGCATCGCCTCGACCACCTCGACGGCATCGCGGCCCGGAGCGTCGCCCCACAGCGCATCGGCCCCGATCAGCGTCGCGGCCGGGTCGTGATAGGCCGCGCGGCCGATCATCACGCCGTCCAGCCCCTGATCCAGCAAGCCCGCGCGCCTGATCCAGCGTGGTGATGCCGCCGTTGATGCAGATCGTCAGCTCGGGGAAGGCGCGCTTCATCGCGAGCACCAGCGGGTAGTCGAGCGGCGGGATCTCGCGGTTTTCCTTGGGCGACAGGCCCTGCAGCCAGGCCTTGCGGGCATGGATGATGAAATGGCCGACCCCGGCCGCGCTGACCGTTTCCAGAAACGCGGGCAGCACCTCTTCCGGGATCCTGATCGTCCACGCCGATGCGGCACTTCACCGTCACCGGCACGTCGCTTTCCGCGATCATCGCCGCCACGCAGTCGGCCACCAGCGCCGGGCGCTCCATCAGCACGGCGCCGAAGCAGCCCGACTGCACCCGGTCCGAGGGGCAGCCGACGTTCAGGTTGATCTCGTCATAGCCCCAGCCGCGCGCGATCCGCACCGCCTGCGCCAGTTCCGCCGGGTCCGACCCGCCCAGTTGCAGGGCGACGGGATGCTCCTCGGCACTGAAATCCAGCAGGCGGGAGCGCGGCCCGTGGATGACCGCCGGCGCCGTCACCATCTCGGTATAGAGCATCGCCCGACGGGTCATCAGCCGGTGGAAGAACCGGCAATGACGGTCGGTCCAGTCCATCATGGGCGCGACGGACAGTCTATGTGATTGATGGTCATTCATTTTTTCGCGTCTTCGATCCGTTGAGCCGAGGCGCCCTGCGCCGGACCCCAGGTTGATATCCCCGATTGCCTCGCTTTGCGACGCCTGACTGCCGATATAGCGCAGATGACGCAATCCGCGACTGCGAGGCGTTCCTCCATTGCCTGCGGCCTCCCTTGCCGATGCCGGCTTTCCGCCCTTTCGCGATCTCACCTTGGCGAAGGCGCGAGTTACTGCGTCGGGGGCACGCTGGCAAGATGGAGGGGCGCGTGGCGTTCGATGCCCAGCCGGACCGGTGTCCCGATCTGGTGCTCGGCGTCCGGCGCGAGGCCCTGCGCAGGCGCGAAGGACTTCCGGTCAAGACATTTGCAGGGCGATCCTGCCCCTAGCGCAGCAGGTCCAGCGCCTGTGCCAGAATATGGCGGGCCGACAGACCCATGGCATCGCGCAGATCATGGGGCGGGCCGATCGGGGGAAAGCTGTCGGGCAGGCCAAGGCGGCGGACGGGACCATGAGGCAGCTCGTCCAGCGCCTCCAGCACCGCGGCACCCAGGCCGCCGATGCGGGAGTGTTCCTCGACCACAAGCATCCGGGGCACCTCGGCGGCGGTCGCGGCAAGAACGGCGGTGTCGAGCGGCTTGACGCTGTGCATGTTGATGACGCGGGCGGCGATGCCCATCTCCGCCAGCGCCGTGGCCGCCAGAAGACATTCGAACACCATCGCCCCGTTGGCGATCAGGGCGATGTCGCGCCCGTCGCGCAGGGTGCGGGCCTTGCCGATCTCGAACGGAGCGGGGGCAGAGAACTGATATTCCGGCCCGCGCCCAAGACGGATGTAGATCGGCGCAGGTTCGGGATGGGCGAGGGCCGCGCGCAGGCAGGCGTCGACCTCGGCCGCGTCCGAGGGGACCAGCACGATCATGCCCGGGATCGCCCGCATGATCGCGACATCCTCATAGGTCTGGTGCGTCGGCCCGCCCACGCCGTAGGAGAGGCCCGCGCTTTGCGCAGTCAGGATCACCTTCACGCCGTTGTAGGCCGCATCGAGCTTGGCCTGTTCGGTCGCCCGCAGGCTGGTGAAGGCGGCATAGCCGCAGACCACCGGCAGCTTGCCGCACAGCGCCAGGCCCGCCGCCACGCCGGTCATGTTCTGCTCGGCGATGCCAAGGTTGAACAGGCGGTCCGGGTAGGCCGCGCCAAAGCCTGCCATGCCGGTCGCATGCATCAGGTCTGCCGTGAGCACGACGAAATCGTCCCGCTCGGCGGCGAGCGCCAGCATCGTCTCGCCATACTGCTGGCGGATCGCCTTTTGCGATGCCTTGGCGCGGGTGGCGTCGATGATCTCGTCGGAGGTCATGCGCGCAACTCTGCCATCGCTTGGGCATATTGCTCGGCGCTGATCGCGTCCGAATGCCAGCTGCGGACATCTTCCATGAAGCTGACGCCCTTGCCCTTGACGGTGTCGGCAATGACCATCCGGGGCGCGCCTGCCCCATCGCGTCGGGGCGCAAGCGCGGCGAGGATCGTCGCCATGTCGTGCCCGTCGATCCGGGCCACGTCCCAGCCGAAGGCGCGCCATTTGTCGGCCATCGGCTCCATCGGCATCACGTCGTCCAGCCGCCCGTCGACGCAAAGACGATTGCTGTCGACAATCGCCGTCAGCGTGCCGAGCCGGAACTTCGCTGCCGCCGTCGCCGCCTCCCACACCGCGCCTTCGTTGGTCTCGCCGTCGCCCATCAGCACATAGGTGTTGTAGTCGCGCCCGTCGATCCGCCCGGCCAGCGCCATGCCGACGCCGATGGAAAGCCCATGCCCCAAGGCGCCGAGCGACGCATCGACCCCCGGCTGATAGCGCCGTGACGGATGCGTCATCAGCCGCGCACCCACTCGGGTTTCGTATTCGCTGATCCAGTCGGCAGGAAAGAACCCGCGCCGGATCAGCGCGGAGTAGAGCGTGGGGGCCGCGTGGCCCTTGCTCAGCAGAAAGCGGTCCCGATCCGGCCAGTCGGGATTGGCCGGATCGACCCGCATCAGCGCGAAGTAAAGCGCGGTGACGATGTCCGCGCAGGAAAAGCAGCTGCCGAAATGGCCGTTGCCCGCGGCCATGAACATGTCGGTCGTGTCGATCCGGTTCTGCACGGCCATGCGCGCAAGGCCCTGAAGATCGAGCGGGGCGAAGGGCGCCGTCACAGCCATGCCTTGATCCTTGCGACAAGAGCGGTGGTCGAAAGACCGTAGCGGTCATGCAGCGTCGGCAGGGCGCCTGCGTCAAGAAAGGCATCCGGCAGACCCACATGGCGCAGCCGCGCCTGCAGGCCGTTCAGCGCGGCGTGGGACAGCACCGCCTCGCCCAACCCGCCGATGACAGAGTGGTTCTCGGCGATCACCACCAGCCGACCCGGGCGCGACAGGGCCGCGGTCAATGCTTCGGTATCCAGCGGCTTGATCGTCGCCAGATGCAGCACGCCCGCGTCGATGCGGTCGGCGGCAAGCGCCTCGGCCGCCTCGAGCGCGCGCATCGTCATCAGGCCGGAGGAGATGAAGAGGACATCCGCGCCATCGCGCAACGGACGCGCCTTTCCGACCTCGAACCTGCCGTCATAGGCATCCAGCACCCGGGGCACATTGCCCCGGAGCAGCCGCATGTAGACCGGGCCGGGATGGTCGGCGATGGCTTCGGTCGCTTCTTCGATCTCGGTCGCGTCGCAGGGGTCGAGGATCGTCAGGTTCGGCATCCCGCGGAAGATCGCAAGGTCCTCGGTCGCCTGATGGCTTGGCCCGTAGCCCGTTGTCAGGCCCGGCAGCGCGCAGACGATGCGGACCGGAAGGCGATCCTCGGCAATGGCCATGAAGATGAAGTCATAGGCCCGGCGCGCAGCGAAGACGGCGTAGGTTGTGACGAAGGGGGTGAACCCCTCGCGCGCCATCCCGGCGGCGGCGGCCATCAGAAGCTGCTCGGCCATGCCCATCTGATAGTAGCGGTCGGGGTGTTCGGCGGCGAAGATATGCAGGTCGGTGTATCTGCCAAGGTCCGCCGTCATGCCCACGATCTGTGGCCGGTCGCGGGCGATCCGGGCCAGCGTGTGGCCGAACGGCGCGGGCGTGGTGCGCTGCCCCTCGGCGGCGATGGACGCGATCATGGCGCTGGTCTTCAGGGCGCCGGTCTTACGGCTGCCGGGTTTCTCGGTCATGGTGCCGCCCCGACAGCTGCCAGGGCACGGTCCCATTCTTCCGGCTCGACCCGGATGAAATGGGTCTTCTCGCGCGCTTCGAGAAAGGGCACGCCCTTGCCCATCAGCGTGTCGCAGAGGATCACGCGGGGCTGCGCCGACGTCACGGCGCGGGCCGCCTCGAAGGCGTCGAGGACTGCGGCGATGTCGTTCCCGTCCACCCGCGTGACCCACCAGCCGAAGGCGCGCCACTTGTCGGCAAGCGGTTCAAACCCCAGCATCTGCGACGAGGGGCCATCGGCCTGCTGGTTGTTCACATCGACGATGGCGATCAGGTTTTCCAGCCGCCAGTGGCTTGCCGACAGCGCCGCCTCCCACGTCGCGCCCTCGTTCAACTCGCCATCTGACAGAAGACAATAGACGAGGCTCTTCGACGCCTTGCGCCGCAGGCCAAGGCACATGCCGATGGCGATGGGCAACCCGTGGCCGAGCGAGCCGCCGGTGATCTCCATCCCCGGGGTGTAATGCGCCATGCCCGACATCGGCAGACGGCTGTCGTCCGAGCCATAGGTCTCCAATTCTTCGAGCGGAAGGATGCCCGCCTCGATCAGCGCGGCGTAAAGCGCGATGGCGTAATGCCCGATGGACAGAAGGAACCGGTCGCGCCCTTCCCATCCCGGGTCATCCGCACGAAAGCGAAGTGCGCCGAAATAGGCCACGGCCAGCACATCGGCCACCCCGAGCGCCTGGCCGACATAGCCCTGGCCCTGCACCGCCGCCATCCGCAAGGCATGCTGTCGGATGCGCCTTGCCCGCTCGCCAAGATCGGCCAGCAGGGCTTCGCGATTCGTCGCCTGGGTTGGGTGCAACTGGGGACTGCCTTCCGTCAGACTTGACTTTGAGCCCGCGCCGCGATCACAAACAGCTTGGGAATGTCACTCATCAACTGTTACGGTCATCATACCAATCTGTCAATCGACACAGGCGCTCCCGCCAGCAAGGTTGCTACGGTCCCTATGGAAAACGAACCCCCCATCCTGCGCAGAAAGCTGTCGCAAGAGGTATTTGACCGGCTCTTGCAGCGCATCAACGACGGCGACTATCCGGCGGGGTCAATGCTGCCGCCCGAACGCACGCTGATGCAGGTGTTCCAGGTCGGCCGCCCGGCCGTGCGCGAGGCTTTGCAGGACCTGCAACGGCTGGGTCTGGTGTCGATCACCCATGGTGGCGGTGCGCGGGTGACCGAGCCTACGGCGCAGACCGTCCTCAGCCAGATCGCGGTGACGGTGCACCATGTGTTGGCCAATTCGCAGCAGAACCTGTCGCATCTGAAGGATGCCCGGACGTTCTTCGAGGTCGGGATGGCGCGACTGGCCGCGGCACGGGCCACGCCGGGCGACATCCGCGACCTTGAGGCCTGCATCACGCGGATGGAGGAGACGCGCGAGGATTTCGCGCTGTTCATGAAGCACGACATCGCCTTCCACCGCCGCCTGGCCGAGATCACGGGCAACCCGATCTATGTCGCCATGTCCGAGGCCCTGCTGACCTGGCTGTCGAAGTTCCACATCGGCGAAGTCCGCAAGGTCGGACGGGAAGCCCGCACCCTGGACGAGCATCGCCACATCCTCGACCGCATTGCGGCCCATGATGTGGATGGGGCCGCAGCGGCGATGCAGTTGCACCAGACCCGGGCCGCAGACAGCTATCGACCGCGTCAGGACGGTTGATCCGGGGCCGCCCGAACCGCAAGGTGCGGCGCTTCGGTGCCTGCAGTTGCTAGGTCAGCCTTGTCACGACGCGGCTTTGGCATTTTCGGTCAGGTGGTGGAACACCACGGTCTTGCCCCGCACCATCGACCGGGTTGCCTCTTCGAACCGCAGGAAATGGTCTGTCGCAAGGTGCAGATCAAAGTCGGCACGGCTGCGGTAGATCTCATACAGCAGGACGCTCGGCGCCCCCTGCACCGGCACCAGAACGTCAAAGCGCAGGCAACCCGGTTCGTGCAGGACGGACAGGGCCGCATTTTCGCGCACGGCGGCGAGGAATGCCGCATCGTCCGCCCCGGTCAGATCGAACTCCACCGTCAGGGTGCAGGGCGCGTCAGGCGGCATCGGCGCACCCCGCGATGACCCCAGGGTTTCCGGCGCAGCAGCCGCAGCCGATGACGCTGATCCGCACCGGGGCCATTCAGCCCTCCACGATCGTGTTGCGAAGGGTGCCGATGCCGTCCGCCTCGATCTCGATCACATCGCCGCCGCGCATGAAGACGGGCGGCTTCTGGAAAAGGCCGACCCCGGCGGGGGTGCCGGTCGTCACGATGTCGCCCGGCTCCAGCGGCATGACATGCGCGAGGTGCCCGATCAGGCGCGGCAGGCTGAAGAGCCAGTCCGAGGTATTGCCATCCTGCATCACCCGCCCGTTCAGCCGGGTTCGCAGCGCGACGCGGTCCGGATGCGGCATCGCGTCGGCGGTCAGGATGCAGGGTCCGATCGGGGCGAAGCCTGCGAAGTTCTTGCCAAGGGTGATCTGGTTGTCCTTGAACTGCACGTCGCGGGCCGAAATGTCGTTCAGAAGCGTATAGCCGAAGATCGCGGGCATCACCTCGCCCTCGTCCGGGCAGTGCAGGTGCTGCCCGATGACGGCGGCGAACTCGACCTCGTAGTCCAGCTGGTTGGTCAGGCGGTGACTTGACGATCCTCGCCTCTGGCCCGGTGATCGAGGACGGCAGCTTCGCGAAGAAGAACGGCTCCTCCGGCATCTTCGCATTCGGGTTTTCCAGCGCATGGCCCCGGTAGTTGATCCCCGAGCACAGGACCTTGCCGGGGCGAAGCGGGGCGTGCAGCGTGATCTCCGCCAGGGCGTGACGGGGCAGTCCGGGCAATGCGGCGCGCGACCGCGGACAGCATCGCCGTCGCCCCCGGCGATGAGGTCGAGCATGTCCCGGGCCAGTCCGCCCTCGGTCAGGCAAGAGACCCCGTCCGCCTCCAGCACGCCGACATGGGGCTGCGGGGAGCCGGCATGCGAGAAGGTGACAAGTTTCATGTCGGCTCCAGCATGAAGACGGCCTTGTGCAGGGCCATCGGATCGGCGGCCAGGCGGGCGAAGACGCCGGGCGCCTCGGCCAGGGCGAACCGGCTGGCGATGGCGGGATAGCGGATGCGGCCCGAGGCGAGCAGCGCCAGCGCCTCGGGGAAGCAGTCGACCGAGGCGCGCGAGCCGAGGATCGTCACCTCCTTGCGGGTGAAATCGAGACCGGGGAAGGTGACCCCCTGCCCCTGTTTCACAAGCCCGAGGATGACGATACGACCCCCGGCCGCCACCAGTTCGATGGTCGATTCCATTGCGGGCGCGGCCCCGGTCGCCTCCATCACCACGGGCATCCCCTCGCCATTGGTCAGGGCCAGCACGCGGTCCAGCAGCCCCGCGCCGCCTTCCACCGGGATTGCGCCCAGCTGGGCCGCAGTCTCCAGCCGTTCCGGCGACAGGTCGGTGGCATAGACGGTCGCGCCGATGGCGCGGGCGACTTCCACGATGGCGAGACCGATCGGACCGGCCCCCAGCACCAGCACAGTATCGTCGCCCGTCACCATGCCGCGCCGGCAGCCCTGCACGCCGATGGCCACGGGTTCGGCGAAGGCCGCGTGGAAATCGTCCAGACCGTCGGGGATCACGTTCAGGTTCTGCGCCGGAGCGGTGACATATTCGGCAAAGCCGCCTTCCCGGTGGATGCCGATGATGCTGAGGTTGGCACAGCAGTTCCGCTTGCCGACGCGGCAGGGATAGCAGTGCCCGCAGCCGATGAAGGGATCGACGACGACGCGCGTGCCCGGCGCGGGGCCAGACGCCCCTGCCCCATAGCCGACCACGCGGCCCGCGATTTCGTGGCAGCCGATCCGGGGATAGCTGACATAGGGGTTCTTGCCGGTGTAGATATAAAGGTCACCGGCGCAAAGGCCTGCCGCCGCGACCCGGACAAGAACCTCGCCCGGACCGGGCGCAGGCGTCGGGGCCTCGACCATGCGAACAGCATGCGGCGCGTCAAAGAGAAGAGCTTGCATCGGTCAGGCCGCCTTTGCCGGGGCCACGACATGGCCCGAGGGATCGATTTCCAGCCAGTCGCCGGAGCGAAGATAGTAGGCGTCGGCAATGGCCGCGCCACGTGCCTTTGCTTCGGCGTGGTGGGACATGTAGGCGGCCACGTCGGGGTCACCGTCAAGCGTGATGTAGTGGCAGGGCAGGACAGCCTGAAGCCCCAGCCACTCAGTGGCGAGCACCCCCTCATAGGGCGACATCTCGCCCGTCATCATCTCGCCCGGCATCGGGTTCAGATGCAGGATCTCCTGCGGATTGGCGATGCCGATGCAGCCGATGGTCGGGCGGTAGAGCTCGGCCTGCAGCTTCAGGTCGGAAAAGATCGCAGTGTCGCCATAGTGGTAAAAGCGGACATTTTCATCGGGGTAGACGATGATAGGCCATCGGCACGCCCGAGATGAAGCTGCCATCCTTGAGGCGGATCTGCGCTCCAGTGATGGCATTCCAGCGGCTGGATCTCCACGCCCGCGACCTTGACGCGGATGCCCCAGGTGGTGGCACGGATCTGCGTTGCCGGAATGCCGCGATCCATCAGCCAGGCCTTCACCTCGCCGCCGCAGACGACCGGGCAGCCATAGCGGGCCGCGATCTTGTCGGTGTCGCCGAGGTGATCGAAGGCCGCATGGCTGACGACCACGAGGTCCACCTTGTCGAACCCGTCCGACTTGGTCAGCGCACCCGGGTTCTGGTCAAGGAACGGGTCGCACAGGATGCGCAGACCGGCGCGGGTGATGATCTCGTAGGCCGCGACGCCGTGGAACCGGATGCGGGTGGTGGGGGCAAGGGACATGGGCGCGTTCCGCTGAATGAGAGCCCCGCGGCAGGCAGGGAGGAAGCCGCCGCGGGGCAGGAGTGCTATTGGACGGCGAGCGCGGTCAGAACCTTGCCCACGTTGTCGGCCGTCACCATCAGCACGCCGGTATCGAGGCTGTCGGGGATCGCCCGACCGCCGTTCGCCGCATCGAGCCCTGCCGTCTTCAGCCCGTTGGTGTTGTAGTCGTGCAGAAGCTTCACCGCGTAGTAGATGAACAGCTCGCGGTTCTGCACCACGATGCCTTGCACCCAGCCTTCGGTGGCGGTCTTGAAGAAGTCCGGCGTCTGCTCCATCGCAGTGACCTTGATGTCGCCCGGATTCTTGCCCGCCTCGCGCAGCGCGGTGACGATGCCCGCCCCGGATTCCGAGTCGAAGCCCGCGATGCCCGCGATGTCAGGATGCGCGGCAAGGATCGCCGCCGTCACCTGTGCCGCCTTCTGCGCGTCGCCGCCGTCATCCTCGTTGGCGACGATCTCGTACTTTCCGCCGCCGTTCGCCGCGATATAGGCCTGGAAGCCCGCGACGGCCTCGCGCATGTTGCCGGCGTTGATGATCGACATCATGGCAAGCTTGCCGCCGTCGGGCAGTTGCTTCATCAGCTCTTTCGCCTGCGACACGCCGACCTGCGTCCAGTTCGTGCCGATATAGGCGAGCCGCCCCGAATCCGGCAGGTCGCCGTCATCGACAACGGTGGGCACGCCCTGCTCGATGCAGCGGCGCACGGGTTCGGTCAGCGACGGGTCCCAGCCGCCCACGACCGAGACGCCCGAGGGTTTCTGCGCGCAGACCTGGTCAACGGCGGCGATGAAGCCCGGAACGTCGAAGTCGGTCGGGCCCGCCACGATGACGCGCACACCCAATTCCTCGGCGATGCGCTTCATGCCGACATAGTCGTACTGGACGAACAGGGGCAGGTTCGCCTTGTTGGAAATCCAGTAGTAGGTGTATTCGGCGTCTTCCGGGCCGAAGGCGGATTCTTGCGCCGCTGCGGGAAACGTCAGCGCCGATGCGGCAAGCGCCGCACCCGCAAGCAGGGATTTCAGGGTCGGGGTCATGGTCTTCCTCCTCCAAGGGTTGTTGGTGTGTCTCGGCCCGTTGCCCGGACTCTGGTTGATGTGACCGCGCCTGATCTCAGGCGCGCCCGTTGCTCTTGAACCTGTCCAGCGACACGGCGAACAGCAGGACCAGGCCCACGACGAGGCCCTGCCAGAAGACGCCGACCGAATTGATGATCATCGCGTTCTCGATCAGCGCGATGAACAGGACGCCCAGAATGCCGCCGATCAGCGTGCCCTCGCCGCCCTTGAGGCTGGCGCCGCCGAGGACGGTGGCGGTGATGACCTTGAGCTCGATCCCGACGCCGGCGTTGACGACGGCCGAGTTCAGCCGCGCCGCACCAAGGACGCCCGCCAGCCCGGCAAGAACGCCCATGATGACAAAGCCGATCAGTGTCGAGCCGCCCGACGCGGATGCCGGAGAGCTGCGCCGCCCGCGCATTGCCGCCGACGAAGTAGAACTGCCGGAAGAAGCGTGTCCGCGACACCAGCCAGCTGCCGACGAGCACCACGGCCAGCATCACCCAGAACGGCGACTGGATGCGGAAGATCGGGTCGGCCGCCCGGCCATAGGCGGCGAAGGCATCGGAAATCGGGGTCACGCCGGTGCCCGCCGTCACATAGGTCAGCGAGCGGTAGATCGTCAGCGTTCCCAAGGTGGCGATCAGCGCGTTGATCCCGAGTTTCGTGACGATCAGCCCGTTTATCAGCCCGGCCAAACCGCCGACGACAAGACCGACCAGGATCCCGACCTCGGCCGGATAGCCCCAGGTTCCCGCAACGACCCCGGCCCAGACCCCGGCCAGCGCCAAGGTAGACCCGCAGGACAGATCGAAAGCTGCCCGCGATCATCAGCAGCATCATGCCGCACACAAGGATGCCCACGGGGGCGAGGTTCAACAGCACCGCACGCAGGTTCGACGCGGTCGGAAAGTTGTTGGGATAGACGGCGCTCATCACCAAAATCAGCGCGGCGACCAGCACGAAGAGGGTCAGTTCCCGCGAATCCGCAAGCTTGCGGACGATGCGCATCCCCTTGTTGTCGCGCGACCCGACCGAAAGGTCATTGGTGGTTTCATGGCTCACGTCACGGCTCCTGCATGAATTTCCTGGCGCACTTCGGCGACCGAGGCGGTGTATCGGGTGGCAAGACGCAGCACGTCTTCCTCGGTCGCGGTGGCACCGGGCAGTTCGCCCACGGTGCGCCCTTCGGCCATCACGACGATCCGGTCGGCGAGCGAGAGCACTTCGGGCAGGTCGGACGACACGACGAGAAGCGCCACGCCCCGGTCGGCCAGTGCGCGCAGCAGGCGGTAGATTTCCGCCCGCGCGCCCACATCGACGCCGCGTGTCGGCTCATCCACGATCAGAAGCTTCGGCTCCATCGCCAGCCACTTGGCGATCAGCACCTTCTGCTGGTTGCCGCCCGACAGGTTCCCGACGATCTGGCGCACGCCGGGGGTGGCGATCTTCAACTCGGTGACGAAGGATTGCGCCAGCGCCTCGGCCTTCTGGTCCGAGAAGTTCAGGCCGGACGCAACCTTGCCCAGCACGGTCGCCGCCACGTTGTTCACGATGTCCATGTTCAGGAACAGGCCCGAGGTCTTGCGATCCTCCGGCACCATGCCGATGCCGGCGGCCTTGCCATCCCACGGCCCCTGCGGATCAATCGCGCGCCCGTCCATCGTGAGGGTGCCCGCCTGCCGGGGCCGCGCGCCAAAGATCGTCTCGCAGAACTCGCTGCGGCCCGATCCGATCAGACCGGCGAGACAGACGATCTCGCCCTTGCTGACGGTGATCGAGGCGTCGCGAACGAAGGGCAGCGCGCGAATGCCGCTGGCCTGCAGCACGACCGCGCCGGTCTTGCGGGCGGACGCCTCGCGTCGCAGATGCACGTCGCGCCCGACCATCAGGCGGATCAGATCCTCGGCATCCGTGTCGGCCACCACGCGTGTGCCCGCAAGCCGACCGTCCTTCAGCACTGTAACCGTCTGGCACAGAGCGAAAATCTCGGCCAGACGGTGTGAGACGTAGATGATCGAAACACCCGTCGCGGCCAGCTTTCGGACGACATCGAACAGCTTGTCCGTCTCGGTCAGTGTCAGCGCGGCGGTGGGTTCGTCCAGAATCAGGATGCGCAGGTCGCGCGACAGGGCTTTGGCGATCTCGACGATCTGCGCCTGTGCGGGGGAGAGGTCGGCGACCTTGCGGGCGGGGTCGATCGTCACACCCAACTCGCCGATCAGCCGCGCCGCCTCGGCGCGCATCCGGGTCACATCCACCTGCCCCAGAAACCGCGTCGGCTGACGTCCCGCAAAGATGTTCTCGGCCACCGAAAGCTGCGGCACAAGGCTGCCTTCCTGATGCACGATCCCGATGCCCATGGCCCCCGCCGCGCGTTCATCGGCGATCTGCACTTCGGCCCCGTCGATCAGAAGCGTCCCAAGGGTCGGCGGATGGATGCCCGCGACGATCTTGCCGAGCGTCGATTTTCCAGCGCCGTTTTCGCCCAGAAGTGCGCGGATTTCGCCCCGCTCCACCGACATCGACACGTCGGACAGCGCGGTAACGCCCGGGAAGGTCTTGGTGATGTTTCGCGCCTCGATGCGGGGGGCCATCATGTCCTCATATCGCCACGGCGCCGCCGTCGACGATCATCGGCGCGCCAGTCATGTAGCGGCTCTCGTCCGAAGCGAGGTAGACCGCCGCATGGGCGATATCCTCGGGCGTGCCGATACCGAGCGGATGCATCCCCGCGACCATCGCGTTCACTGCCTTGGGGTCGGCCTGCTGGGCCAGAAAGTTGCGGTAAAGCGGGGTGTCGATGGTCCCGGGGCAAAGCGCGTTGACCCGGATCCGGTCTTTCGCATGGCCTGCCGCCATCGACCGCGAGAGATGCACGACCGCTGCCTTCGACGCGCAATAGGCCGGGTGCATGGCAAAGCCGATGAAGGCACTTTCGGACGCCACGTTGATGATCGAGCCTCCACCCGCCGCCCGCATCATCGGCACCACGGGGCGGCTGCACAGGTAGACGGATTTCACGTTGACCGCGAAGGTGCGGTCCCAGTCGGCCTCTGATATTTCTTCGACATTGCCGGTGATCGAGATGCCGGCGTTGTTCACCAGAACCGTGACCGGCCCGAAACGCCGGCCGACGGCGGCGACGGCGGTGTTGACCGCGCCCGCATCCGTCACGTCGCAGACCTGCCGCATCGGCACGTCATTCGCTGCCTCGAGCGCCTGTGCATCGGCGTCGAAGACCGCGACCATGGCCCCTTCGCGCAGAAAGGCGCGCGCGATGGCAAGGCCGATGCCGCTGGCCCCACCCGTCACGATCGCCACCTTCTGCGCGAGCCGTCCGGTCATGCTGCCCTCGCCGCCAGATAACGCGCCTGCGCCGCCTCGATCATCCAGACCATTGTCTGGTTGACCGGCGTGGCGACGCCGACGCGCGCCCCCGCCGCCACGATTGCGCCGTTGATCACCTCGATCTCGGTCTGACGCTTCGCCTCCACGTCCTGCAGCATCGAGGCCTTGCCGCCGATGGCCTTCTCCAGAAGCGTGGTGATCGCCAGCCAGCGCTCGTCATAGTCAAGCGCGATGCCGTTGGCCTGCGCCACATCGACAACCTCGCGCAGGATCGCGGCCATCACCTTCTTCGCGCCGTCGAAGGCGACGAGTTCATGCGCAAAGAACCCCAGCAGACCAGAGGTCGGCAGCGTGCAGGCATTCAGCGCCAGCTTCTTCCAGATCTCGTCCAGGATGCGCGGCGTCGTCACCGACTCGATCCCCGCAGCGCCGAAGGTCTCGGCGATGAGGGCCAGCCGGGGCGACATTGCGCCGTCGAGTTCCCCCAGATGTGTCAGGCCCGCCCCGGGGTGCTTGACGCGCCCGGAGCCAGAAGCGTCCCCGAATGGTAGGTGAGCCCCACGACCACCCGTTCCCGCCCCGCAATGGCTGCGATGCGGTCGGCATTGCCCCAGCCGTTCTGCAAGGACAGGATCGTCGTCCCGGCCGCGATCATCGGCGCGGCACTGCGGATCGCGGCGTCGGTGTGGTAGCATTTCACGAAGTTCACGATCAGATCGACCGGCCCCACGCTGCCCGCGTCCGAGGTTGCACGCACCGGGATCACCGGGACCGAGCCATCCTTTTCCTCGATCGCAAGACCGTTGGCGTTGATCGCCTCGATCGCGGCTTGTGACACGTCGATCAGCGTCACATCATTGCCGGCGCGCGCCAGATAGCCGCCGAACAGGCCCCCCATGGCCCCGCCGCCGCCAAGTATCGCGATCTTCATTCCATCCCCCCAAAGGCCGCAGTCCGCTCTCCGGATTCGCTGCTGCGTTACCTGTGCGCAGTCTCTTCCGAATCTGAGAAATCATCAACAGGTCATACCAATCCGTCGCAAACACTTGTGTGGTTGTCAAGCCTGATGGTATGAAAGGTCGCATGATAGAGTCGCTCGTCATCGAACGGAAAAAGCTCTTCGAGCATGTGGCGGCACATCTCGAAGGTCAGATCCTGTCGGGCCGACTGCGCCCCGGCGATCAGCTTCCGCCCGAGCGTGACCTGCAGGCGACTTTCGGGGTCGGCCGCCCCGCCATCCGCGAGGCGCTGATCGCGCTGCAGAAGGCGGGCCTGCTCGAGCTGACGAACGGCGCGCGGGCACGGGTCAAGATGCCAACGGCCAGCCAGATCTTCACCGGCATGGCGCCCGCTGTCCGCCAGCTTCTGTCCACCGACGAGGGCCAGCGCCATTTCCAGCGCACGCGCCTGTTCTTCGAAGTGGGTCTTGCGCGCGAGGCTGCGCGGATCGCGACCGACGACGACATTGCCGCCTTGCGCGCCGCGCTGGACAACAACCGTCAGGCCATCGGCCAGATGGACCGTTTCGTCGCAACCGATATCGCTTTTCACTATGAACTTGCCCGGATGGCCCGCAACCCGGTGTTCGATGCGCTGCATGACCAGATGTCGGACTGGCTGAAAGATCAGCGTGTCGTCACACTGGTCGAAGAGGGGCAAGAGGAAACCGCCTATCAGGCCCACCGCGGGATCTACGAAGGCATTGCCGCGCATGACCCCGATGCCGCCGAGGCGGCGATGCGCGCGCATCTGGAGCAGCTTTTCGCCACATACTGGCGCCAGCGGCAGTCCTTGCCATGAAGATCGGCGTCATCGCGGACGACTTCACCGGCGCCTCGGACATCGCCAACACCCTGCACAAGGCGGGGGCGCGCACGATCCAGTTTGCGGGCCTTCCGCGCGAGGCGATCCCGCCCGACTGCGATGCAGCGGTGATCTCGCTCAAGTCCCGGTCGATCCCGGCGGCCGAGGCGGTGGCCCAGTCGCTTGCCGCCTGCCGTGCTTTGGTGGCGGCGGGGGCCGTGCAGATCGTGTTCAAGTATTGCTCGACCTTCGACAGCACGCCCGAGGGCAATATCGGCCCGGTGGCAGAAGCCCTGCTGGCCGAGCTTGGCGCGGCAACGGCGCTGGTCTGCCCCGCCTTCCCCGCCAATGGGCGTACGGTCTATCAGGGGCACCTGTTCGTCGGAGACAGGCTGCTTTCCCAATCGGGGATGGAGCAGCATCCCCTGAACCCGATGACGGACCCCGACCTGCGGCGCTGGCTGGGGCGGCAGACCGCACTTCCCATCGGGCATCTGCCGCTTTCCACCTTGCGCGGACCGGATGCCGTCTTGCCCGAGGCAGCCCTGATCGTCGCAGACGCCATTGCGGACGGGGACCTTCTGGCACTGGCGCGGCTGGCCCGCGACCACCGCCTGGTGACCGGCGGGTCTGGCATCGCCATGGGCCTGCCCGCGAATTTCGGTATTCTTCCCGGCGGGCCGCAGCGTTTTGCGGGCCTCCCCGGCCCCGCGTTGATCCTGTCGGGCAGCTGTTCGCGCGCGACCCTCGCCCAGATCGCCGTCTACGCCGCATCGGCGCCGTCGATGCAGATCGGGGCCTCGGCCCTGACCGACCCGCAAGCCACGCTCGACGCCGCCCTGGAGTTCATTGGGGCTTATCGCGATGCGGCGCCGCTGGTCTATTCGACCGCCGATCCTGCCGAAGTGGCGGCACAGCAAGCGCGCCACGGTGCGGCGGAACTGGCCGAGGCGTTCGAGCGGTTCTTCGCCGGTCTCGCCCGGTCCGCCATCGCCCTGGGCGTCACGCGCCTGATCGTCGCAGGCGGAGAGACATCGAGCGCCGTCGCGGGCAGTCTCGGCTTTGGCGCGTTCGAGGTCGGCCCCGAGATCGCGCCCGGCGTGCCCGCCCTGCGTGCGCGGGGCGGCAAGCTTGTGCTCGCCCTCAAATCCGGCAACTTTGGCGGGCCGGACTTCTTTGACCGCGCGCTTGGCGTGCTGGAGGCGGGGCAATGACCGACGAGGAGACCCGCCTGCGGGCCGAGATTTGCCTGTGGGGCAAGTCGATGTTCGACCGGGGGCTGACCTTCGGGTCGTCGGGCAATCTCTCGGCCCGCCTGGCCGACGGATTTCTTCTGACGCCGACCAATTCCTGCCTCGGGTTTCTGGAGCCGGGCCGCCTGTCGAAGCTTGATGCCGAGGGCAGGCATCTGTCCGGCGACGCGCCCACCAAGGAGGTGCCGCTGCATCTGGCGGTTTACCGGGCCAGACCGCAGGCCAAGGGTATCGTGCATCTGCATTCCACCTATGCCACGGCGATTTCCTGCCTCAAGGACACCGACCCCACCGACGCCATTCCCGCCATCACGCCCTATGTCGTGATGCGGGTCGGTCGGGTGCCGGTGTTGCCCTTCACCCTGCCCGGTTCGGATGAGATCACTCCGCTGATCGCGCAGACAGCACCCGATCACGCGGCATTCCTGCTGGAAAATCACGGGCCGGTCGTTTCCGGTACCAGCTTCGTCAATGCCGTCTACGCCGCCGAAGAACTGGAGGAGACGGCCAAGCTTGTGCTGCTGACAGCGATGCACGAACGCAGGTTGCTTTCCCCTGCGGTGGTCGAGAGGCTTCTGGCGATATCCTGATCGGATGAACGGCGACCGGATCGGGGCGCCCGCCCATCGGGTGGGTCTGCACTGTTGTGTCTCCCCCCAATACTGCCATCAAGCCTTTCCGGAAGTGCGGCCCGGTTTCGGGCAACGGTCCTCAGAACCGCTCTCTTGCCGCATCCAGCAGCGCCACAAGCCGGTCGGTCCAGGCCTGCAGGTTGTCGCCGGTTCGGGCGGACAGGCTGATGATCTCTGCCTCGGGATTTACCGAAAGGATGTTGGCACGGCAGGCCGCCTCGTCGAAACCGACATGCTGCGCAAGATCCATCTTGTTGATCACCACGATGCCGACTGCACGGAACATGTGCGGGTATTTCAGCGGCTTGTCCTCGCCCTCGGTGGTCGAGATCACGGCGATCTTCATGGCCTCGCCAAGGTCGAACATGGCCGGGCACACCAGATTGCCGACATTCTCGATCAGGAGAAGCGAGCCCGGTGCAGGGTTCAGCGCGCGCGCGGCTTCGGCCACCATGTCCGCTTCAAGATGGCAGCCGGCACCGGTGTTTATCTGGATCGCGGGCGCCCCGGCGGCGCGGATGCGGTCGGCGTCGTTCGTGGTCATCTGGTCGCCCTCGATGACCGAGATCGCCACCCGGTCCTTCAGCGCCTTGATCGTCGCCTCCAGAAGGGCCGTCTTGCCGGACCCAGGGGATGAGACGAAGTTCAGCGCAAGGACGCCGCGTCCCTCGAACCAGCCCCGGTTGCGGGCGGCGATGGCGTCGTTCTTTCCCAGGATCGCCGCTTCAAGTGCCACGACGCGGCTGTCGGTGCCGTGCCGGTGATCGTGGGAATGGTCATGGTCATGGCCGTGCAAACCATGCGCAGGGGCCTGGGAATGCCCGTGATCGTGGTGGCGATCATGCTCATGCGAATGCTCATGGCTGTGCGCGTGCCCATGCTCATCCGAATGAACGTGCAGATGGTCATGCGGCAGGCCATGGGCATGGGCGAAGGCATGTGCCTCGGCGAGGGTCGAGGCGGTGTCGCGCAGTTTGCGCGTCATTCCGGTTTTGACATCGGTCATCGAGACCTCACTGTTCGGATCGGCACAGCCACAGACACCACACATCACGCGTCCTCCCTGATTTCGAACTCCCGCACGGTGAAGGTGTCACCCTCGGCGTCGATGAAGCCGAGGGTCGCACCAGCCAGCACGGTCTTGTCGGTCACGATGTCCCAGCAGAACGACAGGGCACCGCGCTCGATGCAGGCCCGAGGCCCGATGGCCACCCTGACGGCCTTGATCGGGCGGCCGCGGGCGTGTTCTTCCACGATGGCTGCAATGCTGCGTGCCATACCAAGCTCATGCATCGCTCCAGCCCTCCAACAGACTGGCGGGGGTGGCCCCGCCAAAGCCAGTCACCCCATCAGGATCACGGACCCGGCCATCGCGCCCGCGACGCCAACCAGACGATTGGCATTCGTCGCAAGCGATCCCCCAAGGCGGTTCAGCAGGACGCCAAGCACGATGCCCGCCGCGTGCAGCAGCGAGGTCGCGATCACGAACCCTGCCGCATAGCCAAGGAACGATCCGGCATTGCTGCCTTCAGCGCCATGGGCGTGGCCGTGGAACACCGCAAAGGCGGCGACGAGGGCCATGGCCGGGACAACAGGCAGTTTCAGGCCGATCGCCACGGCAAGGCCCATTGCGATGACCGAAACGGCAATGCCTTGCTCGACCATCGGCAAGGGCATGCCGTAGAATCCAGCGGCACCCCCAACCACCATCGCGACGACAAAGGCCGCGGGCACGGCCCAGAGGGACTTCCCGCCCAACCGGGCGGCGAAGACGCCGACGGCCACCATCGCAAGGATGTGGTCCAGACCGGTCAACGGGTGCAGAAATCCGTGCATCGCGTCGATATGCGCGCCGGTGCCGGTATGGGCCATCGCCCCCACGGGCAGCAGAGCCAGAAACGCGGCGATGCCGCTGGTCAGATGTTTCTTCATGGTCATCCCTCTCCTGTGTTTTTCTCGATCTTCAGCAAATCCGTGGCAATTGCTCGCCCACCAGCATGTCCACGATGCGGCCGCCGCCAAAGACGGTGGTCATCACGACCGTTCCGGGATGCGCCGTTGTCGCGCGGCCGATGATGCAGGCGTTGCGGCCCGCGGGGTGAGCGCGCATCGCGGCAAGGGCCGCTTCGGCCTGATCCGGCGGGGTGAACAGCACGAGCGTGCCTTCGTTCGCCAGATACAGCGGATCGAGGCCAAGGATCTCGCATACGCCTTTCACCTCGGGGCGCAGCGGCAGGTCGGATTCCATGATCTGGATGCCAACGCCCGCCGCATCGGCAATCTCGTTCAGGGCAGACGCCAGCCCGCCGCGCGTGGCATCGCGCGCACAGCGCACCTGCGGTGCGGCGGCAAGAACCGCCTCCATCAGGTGGTTGAGCGGCTGGCAATCGGACTGGATATCGGTCGTCAGCGCCATGTCGCCGCGTGCGGCAAGGATCGCGGCACCATGGTCGCCCAGCACGCCGTTCACGATAGCCACATCGCCCGACTGAACAGCGGACGCGATGAGGTTCCGCCCCGGCGGGATCACGCCGACGCCCGCAGTGGTGACGAACACCCCGTCGCCGGACCCCTTGCCGACCACCTTGGTATCGCCCGTGACGATCCGTACGCCCGCCGCCTCTGCCGCCGCCTGCATCGAAGCCGCGATACGGCGCAGCGTGGTGATCGGCACGCCCTCTTCGATGATGAAGGCGGCTGAGAGCCAGAGTGGGCGCGCGCCCCCGACGGCAAGGTCGTTGACGGTGCCGCAAACGGCGATCGTGCCGATGTCGCCGCCCGGAAACTCCATCGGCGAGACGACGAAGCTGTCCGTGGTGAAGGCCAGCTGTGCGCCGGGTTCCAGAAGCGCCGGGTGCGTCAGGCGGGCCTGATCCTCCATCCCCGGCGGGGCAAAGACCGAGGTGAAGACATCCTCGATCAGATCGCGCATCGCCTTGCCGCCGCCGCCATGGGCCAGCGTGACCCTGTCGGCCACGACGCGACGGGCGGGGCGGAGGCCTGCGTTCATACCGGCTCCTCCAGCCGCAGGCCACCGTACTGGTAGTAGGCGGCGCAGGCCCCTTCGGAACTGACCATCAACGCACCAAGCGGCATCTCCGGCGTGCAGCCCTTGCCGAATTGCGGGCAGGCGTGAGGCTTGATGCGGCCGGTCATCACATCGCCGCAGCGGCAGCCTTCGGGTTCAGCGACCGCGCGCGGACCCTTGCCGTAACCGACCCCGAACTTCACTTCGGCATCGAAGGCCGCATACTTCGGGCCGGATGCGCAGGCCGCTGGCGTCGATCTCGCCAAGGCCCCGCCACTCGAAGCTGGGCCGCGGCTCGTAGACCTCGGCGCAGGCGGCGATGCTGACGGGGTTGCCGTCATCGGGCACGACGCGGGCATACTGGTTCTCGACCTCGGCCCGACCGTCGCGGATCTGCTCCAGCACCATCAGGACGGATTGCAGCAAATCCAAGGGCTCGAACCCCGCGACGACGATGGGCTTGCCATAGTCGCGCGCGATGAAGTCATAGGGTCGGATGCCGATCACCATCGACACATGACCGGGACCGACGAACCCATCCAGCACCATATGTGGATCGTCGAGCAGCGCCTTGATCGGCGGCGGCACGGTGATGTGGTTGCAGAAGATCGAGAAATTCGTCTGGTTGTCCGCCGCCGCCTGCAGGATCGTCAGCGCGGTGGAAGGCGTCGTCGTCTCGAACCCCAGGCCGAAGAACACCACCTCGCGGTCCGGGTGGCGGCGCGCAAGTTCCAGCGCATCGAGCGGCGAATAGACCATGCGGATATCGGCACCGTCGGCCTTGGCCTGGATCAGCGACTTGCGCCGCCCCGGCACACGCATCGCATCGCCGAAGGTGGTCATGATCACGCCGGGCCGCTCGGCGATCTCGACGCATTCGTCGATCCGGCTCATCGGCAGCACGCAGACCGGGCAGCCGGGGCCGTGGATGAACTCCAGGCCCGGCGGCGTCAGTTTGTCGAGGCCATAGCGGAAGATCGCATGGGTATGGCCGCCGCAGATTTCCATGATGTGGACCGGTTTCTCCTTCGTGGCGCCGATCTCGTCGGTCACCCTGGCGATGGCTGCCAGCACGCCGCGCGCGGCGACGGGGTCGCGGAATTCCTCGGCGTATTTCATGATGCAAGCATCCGTTCGCTGGCGCGCATCGCCTCGATCTCTTCCTGCGCCTCGCCCAGCTGGCGCAGGATATCCAGCGTCAGCGCGGCCTCGTGTTCGTTGATCCGGCTCATCGCGAAGCCGACGTGGATCAGCGACCAGGCCCCGATCAGGCTTTCGATGGGCTCGTCCTGCAGGATGCAGGCGACGTTGACCTGACGACGCACGCCCATCACCTCGACGATAGCCAGTTTTCGCGCCGCATCGGCGATTTCAACGATCTGTCCGGGGATGCCGAGGCACATGGGTTTGCTCCGTCTGGCTGTCGGCCAAGGCGATCACCGCCTGGCCAAGGGCTAGTCCACCATCGTTCGCGGGGACCTTCGCGTGGCTGAGCACCTGCTTGCCAGAGGCTTCAAGCCCCTGATGCACAAGGGCAAAGAGCGTGGCATTCTGGAAGCAGCCGCCCGAAAGGGCGACCGTGTCGATGTCGGTATCGCGGGTGATCCGCTCGGCCATCCGCACGATCGCCATGGCCAGCCCACGATGGAACCGGGCTGCGATCACGCCAACGGGCGTCTCCAGGATCAGGTCGCCCAGCATCGCGCGCCAGACAGCCAGCGGCTCGATATAGGGCATCCCGCGCCCGCCCAGCAGCGGGCGTGGAGAAAGGATAGGCGAGGTCGTCGGGTTCGTTCATCGCCGCCGGATCGATCGCCGCCTCGAACCGCATCGCGGCCTCACCCTCATAGCTTTGCGGCCCCCAGGCGAGGCCCGCAATCGCCGCCGCCGCATCGAAAAGCCGCCCGCATGAGGTGGAGAGCGGCGTGTTCTGTCCCGTGGCGATCATCGCGTCCAGCGTGGCGCGGGGGATATCCGACAGGCGCTGGTGGATCGGCAGACCCTCGAAATTCATCGAGAACTCCGCCCAGCCCATCTGCGCCATCAGATGGGCATAGGCGTTGCGCCACGGCTCGCGCACCGCCGCTGCCCCTCCGGGCAGAGCGCACCGGTTTCAGGCAGCCTGCACGCGGCGTAGCCGCGATAGTCGCAGACCAGGAACTCGCCGCCCCAGATCGTGCCGTCATCGCCAAGGCCCGTGCCATCCATCGCGATGCCGAGCACCGGGGCGGCATCCAGCGCGCGGCCGTTCTCGGCCAGGCAGGCGGCGATATGGGCGTGGTGGTGCTGCACCGCGACCACCGGGCGTCCATCGGCGCGGGCGTGACCGGCCTGGGTGGACAGATACTGCGGGTGGCTGGTCCACCGCGATGACATCGGGCGCATGGTCGAAAAGCCGGGTGTAGAGGTCCAGGTTGCGCGCAGCGTCCGCATGGGTCGCGGCATCCTCGAGATCGCCCATGTGCTGCGACAGGATCGCCTGACCGCCCTTCACAAGGCAGAAGGTGTTCTTCACCTCGGACCCCATGGCCAGCACCTGCATGTCGCGCGAGAAGCCCGGCGGCAGTGCCAGACCGGCTGGCGCATAGCCCCGCGCGCGGCGCAGCAGGCGCGCCCGTCCCAGGTCCACCCGGACGACGGAGTCGTCGATGCGGTTGGCAATCTCGCGGTCGTGCAGGCAGGCGAAATCGGCGATACCGGCCAGCCTTTCGCGCGTGTCCTCGTTGGTGATGCATTGCGGCTGGCCGGAGGGGTTGCCCGAAGTCATCACCACCGGCCGCCCGATCCGTCGCAGGATCATGTGGTAGAAAGGGCGTGTAGGGCAGCATCACGCCAAGCCGGTCCAGTCCCGGCGCGATGCCGTCGGGCAGGCTGTTCGGCAGCGATTTCAGCAGCACGATGGGCGCCTCGGGGCCGCTGAGTGCGGCAGCCTCCCCCTCCGAAACCTCGCAATACTCACGCACGACGCCCAGATCGCGGGCCATCAGGGCGAAGGCCTTGCCCGCGCGCCCCTTGCGGCGGCGCAGTTCGGCCACGGCCTCGGCATTCGTCGCGTCGCAGGCCAGATGCACGCCGCCAAGCCCCCGGATCGCCACGATATGACCGTTCAGGATCATCCCTCCGGTCGCGTCGATATCGTCCAGCATCGAGAACGCCTCGTGCTGCACCGCACCGCGCCCGAGCTTCTCGATCCAGATCTGCGGGCCGCAGCGGCCGCAGGCGACGGGCTGGGCGTGAAAGCGGCGGTCGGCGGGGTTGCGGTATTCGGCGCTGCAGGGCTCGCACAGGTCGAAGGGGGCCATCGTCGTCTTGGCGCGGTCATAGGGGGCGGCGGTGACGATGGAAAAGCGCGGGCCGCAGTTGGTGCAGTTGGTGAAGGGATAGCGATAGCGCCGTTCGAAAGGGCTGCGAATCTCGGCCAGACAATCGGCGCATGTCGCGGCATCGGGGGTCACCGAACCGCGCATCTCTCCGCCTTCTGACGCCACGATGTCGAAGCCCGAAGGTGCCTCGGCCTCCAAGGGCTCCACCCGCAGCTCCTCGATACGGGCCAAGGCCGGAAGGCTTGCGTGCAGGCGGGCCGGGAAGGCGGCAACCCCCTCGCCCCATAGCCGGATCACCACGCCCTCGGCGGTGTTCTTGACATCCCCCGCAAGCCCCATCTCTTGCGCGAGCCGCCAGACGGCAGGGCGAAATCCCACGCCCTGCACCTGCCCCCGCACGATGACCTGTGCGCCCCTCATGATGCCGCATCCCAGATCAGCACGCGGTTGTTGCCGCTGTCGGCCACCGCGACCACCCCGCCGAGCGCCGAAAGGCCATAAGGCCAGCACAGGCTGTCACGCATGGCCATGCCCCAGCGGTTGTCGCCCTTGGCGGCAAAGTCGGGCTGGCCGGTCAGGCGGTCGGCATGGGCGCCCATGCCGGCCTCGGAAAAGCCCAGGATGCGCGAGTTGGCGGTGTCGCCCACCACCAGCCGCCCCCCAGCACCGCCAGCGCATAGGGCATGTTCATCGCCATCGACGACGGGTAGTAGGCCGCCCGGTTCAGATCGCAGTCCTGCATGGCCCCCTGCCCCAGCACGGCATCGGCAGGCTGGCCATTCGAAACCGGCGGCCCTGTCCAGACCATCACCCGGTTATTGCCCGCATCAGCGACGGCGAGGCCCCCGCGCCAGCCCACGACCATGTGCGGCCACCGCATCGAGCGCGCCGAGACGGCGGCCCCCGCATTCTCGTCCCGGCAGGAAAAGCTGTCCTGCCCAAGGACGAGATCGGCAGGCTGGCCGGTCTCTTGCGGGTCGTCCCAGATGAGCACCCTGCGATTGCCGGTGTCGCAGACGACCAGACGCCCTCCGATCTCGGCCACGCCGTAGGGCCAATGCAGCGTGGCGGCTGTGGGCGCATCGGCCCCCCGATTGGCGAGGGCTGCATCCGGGGCAGACTGACCCAGGATGATGTCGGCCGCGCTGTCCGGCCCGGTGGGCAGCTCACTCCAGATCAGCACGCGGTGGTTCCAGGGGTCGGCCACCGCCAGACCGCCGCGAAACGCGACGATCCCGGTCGGCACGTTCAGCGTAGCCGCTGTGACTGGCCCCTTGGCATTGCGACCTTCACGACCGAAGGCGGGCTGGCCCAGCAGGATATCGGCGGGGGTGTCGTCCAGCCCTGGCACCTTGCGCCAGCCCAGCACCCGGTGATGCCCCGTATCGGCCACCCAGAGCGAGCCGTCCGGATGCAGGCACACCCCGCGCGGGCCGAACAGGCGGTGCGCCGCCGGGGTGATCGGGTCGGCAAGCAATCCGCCATCGGTGCCCAGGATCACCCGCGCGCCCGCCGGATCGAGGAGCGGCGCCCCTTGCGTCACCGTGCCCTCGGCCTTGATCGGCGAAAAGGAATGCGACAGCGAGACCTTCATGGCACGATCCTGATCTGGACGCGGGTTCCGATCACCCGCACCGCGTGGGCGTGCAATTGCACCTCGGGCGCGGTCAGGCATTCGCCGCTTTCCAGCGCATAACGAAAGCCGTGGAACGGGCAGGTCAGGATGCCACCCTCCAGCGCGCCGTCCGTCATCTCGAGCCCCATATGGGCGCAGGCATTGCGGAAGCAGGTGACGGTATCGCCGTGGCGCGAGACGATGACGGCTTCGCCGCCCACGGTTTCAAACAGCGTCGCGCCGTCAGGCAGGCGCGCGAGGTCGAGCGCGTTGTGCCAGGCCCCTCCCAACGTGTCGGCAAAGGGTGAGGTGAAATGGACCGTCTCTGCCCCGCCGCCGCCCAGGCCCTTGACCTGCCGCACGTCGGTGATCTCGGGGACCGCATCCTGAATGGCCTTCTTGACCCCGGCGTAGAAGGTCAGTTGCGATGCCGGGCAACCATCACAGGCCCCCAGAAACCGGATATCGGCGCGGGAGCCTTCGACCGCGGCCACTTCGGCATTGCCGCCATGGCTCGCCAGCATCGGGCGAACGGTTTCCAGCGCGGCCTCGACCCGCTCGAAGAGCGAGGGCTTCAGGATGCCGTGACGGCGCAGGACGGCATAGACCACCTCGTCGCGCGCGGCCTCGGCCAGAGCGGCGCCGAAACCGGGTTGGCCCTTGAGACTGCGGATCAGGCGGCGGAAGGCTTCGGCGTTCAGCGCGTCCAGCGCCTGCGCCTGCGCCCGTGCGCCCATCCTGGCCGCATCGTCCCACTGTTCCGCCAGCGCCTCCAACGCGCGCAGATCGCCCAGAAGCCGGTCGAGGCTTGCGTCTGCTGCGGGAGGCGAGGCGTCATTCATGGCTCAGGCATACTTCACGTCTTTGAGCAGGATCGGCTGGACGATCCCCGCCACCGCCCCCGCCGCAATCGCCGCCAGCCACAGCGGCGCGATCTGTCCCAGCACCAGCCCCACGACCAGCCCCGCACCGGCACCAAGCGCCAGTTGCCGGAACACCACGCGGTTGTCCTTGAACAGTTTTCCCGCGAAAAACTGCTTTGCCGAGTTCATTGCCATTCCGAACATGCGCGCCTCCTTTCAGGTCAGGGACAGCACGAGCACGGTCAGGACGACCGCCACGCTGCCCGAAATCATGCCGTAAAACCCGCCCATGTAGGCGGCGAGCTCCGTGCCAAGCGCGTCCTTGCCGATGCGGATGCCCGACAGGGCCCCGGCTCCGAGGGCGGCAGCAAAGCCAAGGATCAGAGAGAGAATGAAAATCACGCGCAGGGTTCCTTCCGGGTCTGTGTCAGTGGCCTTGGTGAGATGCAAAGGCGCTGTGGGGCGCCAGAGCGGCGGTGAGATCGGCAATCGCCTCGGCAACGGATCGGGCCTTTTCCGCCTCGCCCCGCTGATGGAAAATGCCCTGCGCTTCGCGCAACAGCGCAACCGCTTCTTGCACATGGCGCGGGTTGCCGGCTTCGGGGTTTTCCAGATCATCGGGCAGGTTCGCCAGGCAATTGGCCTTGTTCGCGATGGTGTTGGCATAGGCCTCGGGCATGTCGCGCAGCGTGCGCACCTTCAACGCCTCGTCATAGGCATCCAGCGCGCGAAGGCAGTTTTCCACGCGGTGCGCGGTCGAGACATATTGCAGCGCATTGCCGAGGTTGTTCTGCAACATGGCGTATTCGACCGGGTGGTCGATCAGGGTGACGACCTTCAACCCCTCCTCGAAAGCCTGCACGGCCAGCGCCTCGCGCAGTTTGCCGCTGTCGTCCGTAAAGGGCATCGACATGAAGGCGGTGGCCAGGTTGTTTTGCAGGATGGCGAATTCCTTGGGGTAGGCCGAACGGTCAAACGTCCGAAGTGCCCGCTGGTAGGCGCTGATCGCGGGCTGGATCGGCATCATGCCCCAGCCGGCCAGTGTCTGACAGATCAGGCCGAGGTTCATCTCGGCCTCCGCCACCTCGGCGTCGGAGCCTTCGGCGGTCAGGGTTGCGATGGCTGTGGTGATCTCGCTGCGCGCGGCCTTCATCGGCTCGGCATCTTCCGCAGGCACGGCCATCAGCGCCGTGGCCAGCCGGGCGCGGATGCGTGCGCCGCCGAGGGCTTCGCCCGGCGGAACCAGCGTCAGCGCGCGGCGGTAGAGGTCGACGGCAGCGTGCAGGTCAGCGGGGTCACGCGGGGCCTGCTGCAGGCCCATCGCAATTTCCATCAGCATCTGCGCCTTGTCGGCATCGGAGGCGTCGGCGTCCTCGACTGCCATCAGGGCCGCATCGACCTGCTGCTTTGTGCGGCTGCTTGCAGCCATGTAAGACCCTCCCCCGCGCGCGACTCATCCGTGTCGCGTCTTGTTGTGAGGAAAGAAGATCACTTGACGCACGCCCTGTCTACTTTCTTCTTCAACTGGAAATCATCTTTACAAACGCGGCGGAAATGCTGCACAGAGGGCGCCCTGTTCCGACACCCAGTTTGCAGGCAGATCGGTCAGGCTCAGGCCTAACAGCCCCTGGTCCTGAAACACGTCCCGCGCCTGCGCCACGCGATCCCCGGCTGCGTTGCGCAGCTTCAGAAGGCAACCGCCCGCCGTCGCCTGATGCACCGGCAGGATCATCAGCGTGCCCTCCCGGATCAGCACCACCACGGCGGCGATGCCCCGGAAATAGGTATCGACCACCGCCGCAGGCAGGTAGACCGACCCGTCCCGCACCGACAGCACCGCCGTCATGGGGCAAGCCATCCATCAATCAGTCCCCGCACCCTTTGGGCCACGGTCTGGGCCGCAGCCTCGACCGGGGGGCTGAGCGCAAGGCCAAGGTCCAGCGTCGCCGCCTCGATCAAGAGCACGACCACCGTTGCGGGATAGGCGTCGCCGTAGATGCGGCGCCCGGCGTAAAGCGCGTGGTCCCAGCGAAACTCGTGCAGGCCCGCGCCCTTTGCCGGCGGGGTGGCCAGAACCTCGCCCGGGACTTCATAGATCGCGCCCGGCGCACCCTGCGGTACACGGGCATCCACGACCACAAGATGCGTGGCCCCCCGCGCGCGATACATCGCCGTCATGCCGTCAGTGCCGACATCGAACAGCCGCGCTTCTGGCGGCAGCCCGCTGTCGCGCAAGAGGGAAATCACCCGTGGGCCCGCGCCATCATCGCTGCGGTTCGGATTGCCACAGCCCAGCACGACGATATCCGGCCCCGTCAGATCCGCCATAACCGGCAGGACCATTCCGGCTCGACCGGCAGCATCAGTTCGGGCAGGTCGCAAAAGCGCGCGTGGACCTTGTAGTACATGCACGTCTCGCAAGGCTGGGGCATGTCCTCGGCCACGATCGTGTGGTCGGTGAAGCCCGAAATCACGAGCTTCCTTTCCAGATCATCACCGGCTTCCACCTGCAGACGGCGAACCAGCGCATTCACCTCTTCGCTCGTTCCGGCGCGGGGCCAGACCTCGGTCTTCAGGCCCCCGGCAAGGCGGGAGGCGATTTCCCGGCGCAAGGCTTCCATATCCATCGTTCCCTCCCCCGTTCAGATCCTCCACAGGCGGCACCACCAGTCAGCCTTGGCTGGCAGGTTGAGTTCGGGAAGGTCGCACCAGCGCTTGTGCACAAGGAAGTACATGCATTCCTGGCAGCGCATCCGGTCCGGGCCATAGGGCTCCAGCAACCAGCCCGAGATCACCAGCTTTTCCCGCAACTCGTTGGCATCCAGCGGGCGCAGGATGTCCAGCAGCTTGGAAAACTCCTTGTCCGTCTCGGGGAAGGGCTCCACTTCCGTCACAAGCCCGTCGGCGAACATGTCTTCGATCATCCGGAGCAGCATGTCGTGGCTGGCCTCCGCGGGGGTAACCCCGTAGCGCGCGATGAATGCCTCGATGATCGCCGGGCCCCCCAAGTCCTGGCTTGCCTCCTCCGTCATGGCTTGTCCCTCCCCGGATGCAGCCGATGGCGGTCGGAACATTGGCCCGACCGCCGCTTTCCGGATCAGGCCGTCCTGAAGCGCGCAAGTTCCTCGCCGGTCTGTCCGTCATGGGCATGCACGGTGCAGACCAGACAACTGTCATAGGACCGGCAGACATGGCCGACCTCGACGGGATCGTGCTTGTTCTTGATCGGGCGTGCCGATCAGCGCTTCTTCGATCGGCCCGCGCTGGCCATCCGCCGACCGGGGTCCGACGTTCCAGGTGGTCGGCGCGATGATCTGGTAGTTCTTGATCTTGCCGTCCTTCACCTCGATCCAGTGGCACAGCGCCCCCCGGATCGCCTCGGTCGCGCCCCAGCCCCTGCCGTCCCGCTCGGTCGGCTTGATGTACCATTCGTCGTTCAGCCGGAACTCGCGCAGGATGCGCTCGGCCTCGCGATAGAGGATGCAGCAGCTCGTGCATACGCGCGAAGTGCCGCAGCATGATCGAGGCGCCCCCCATCTTGCGATACATGTCGAGGACCAGCCCGTCCGAGTGCTGCCAGGCCTGGCCGCTGGTGTCGCCGGCGATCAGCTGGCGGGCCAGCGGCCCGGCCTCGAGCGCGCCCGATCTCGGCATGGCGCACGGCGGTGCCCCAGGAATACTTGCCCGCCGGATCGACGGTTGTTCTTGGCGATCGGCTTCGTCGTGCGGTCGAACGGATGCACCGCGCCGCCCTCGTCATACCAGGCGTGGGTCAGTGTCCTCGCGGGTGAAGATCTGGTCCATCGGCTCGAAGGTGTCGGTCGCCCCGTCATAGACGCCGCGCTTCATGATGACCGCGCCGTTGCGGCCCTCGATGGTCGGCTTGTTGTACTTGTCCTCATGCGGCAGATAGCCCCAGGTCACGAACTTGCCGTGGCCCCTGCCGTAGTGCTGCAGGCCGATCTCCATGCACATGCGCCAGAAGAGGCCGAGATCGGAATTCGCGTGCTTCGGGCGCTCGTCCAGCCAGGCGATGAACTCGTCGTAGCGTCTGGATCTCCTCGTAGCGCTCCATCGAGCAGCCGAGCCACAGCGGCTCGATCCAGTTGCGGCGGAAATGCTCGAGGATCGACCAGGCGCGGGTCACGTCGGTCAGCGTCGGCGCGCACATCACGCCGCCCGGCACCATGTAGCTCGAATGCGGCCACTGCCCGCCGAGCAGCGCGTAGATCTCCACCGGACGGCCCGAGATCGTGACGCCGGCCTCGTAGGATGTGCCGGTGAAGGGCGAATAGCGCTTCACGGCCTCCTCGTAAAACGGCGCTCCTGGCATAGTTCTTGTTCGTGTAGTCGATCATGAACAGGCCGTAGTGGTGGCGCGGCAGGCTCTGCAGCGACTCCACGATCTGGCCGAGGTTCCGCGCGAGGATCGCGTTGCGCGGCACCGTCGGTGCCCCAGGCCGTGTCCAGCGCCCAGGCGGCGCAGGTCAGATGCGACGCGCCGCAGATGCCGCAGGCGCGCGGCGTGACCACCAGGCCCGCCTGCGGGTCCTTGTCGCGCAGGATGACCTCGAAGCCGCGGAACAGCTCGGCATGGGTCCAGGCGTTGACGACGACGCCGTCCTCGATGTCGACCCGCACGTCGAGGTCGCCCTCGACGCGGCCGACCGGTGAGATGTCGAGCGTCTGAACGGTTGCTGCAGACTGCTGACATGTGTTTGCTCCCTGTGTTCTGCGGTTCAGACGACGAAGATGTCTTCCTCGGCCCAGGCGGGGCGATGCTCCTTGGCGGCGGCGGTCAGCTTGACGTAGCCGATCTTGTCGACGCCCGTCGGCATGTCCTTGGGCACGCCCATCACCGTCTGGGTCTTGAACACCGTGCCGGGGGCCAGATCGAAGAAGGGGAACTCGGGCTCGGTGCAGCCGAGGCAGGGCATGCCCGCGCGGGTCTTCGACGACTGGCGGTTCCACAGGATGCGGTTGCAGGGCGAATGGGTCATCGGCCCGCGGCAGCCGAGGTCGTAGAACAGGCAGCCCTTGCGCTGGCCGAACTCGGTGGCCGAGACCTTGTAGGCGAAGTGCATGTTGCGGGTGCAGCCGGTCTGGGTGAAGCTCGAGAAGAAGGTCTTCGGCCGCTGGAACTCGTCGAGCGTGAGGTCGCCGCGCGCGGCCCGTGGCGACGGCGACGAGGATCTGCGTGACCCAGTCGGGATGCGCCGGGCAGCCGGGGATGTTGATGACCGGCAGGCCCGCCTTCGACTTGAAGTCCGTCGCCGAGCGAGCCGCCGTGGTCGCGCTTGAGGAACTGCAGGCCCTCGCTGTCGCGACGGGTTCGGCGCCGTCGCCGGGATGCCGCCCCAGGTGGCGCAATCGCCGATCGCCACCACGAACTGCGCGGCCTCCGACGAGCTCCTTCACCCACTCCTTCATCGGCCGGCCGCAGAAGCGGTTCCACTCGCCGGTGCCGTTGGGCGCGTTCACCACCGTGCCCTCGAAGACGAAGATGTCGAGCTGGATCTCGCCCGAGATGCAGTTCTGCAGGATGCTGCTTGACGTTGTCGCCGAGCTCCAGCCCGAGCGAGGGCTGCCAGAGCACGTTGATCCCGAAATCGGTGACGAGATCGCAGGCGCTCGGCTCCTCGGCGTTCAGGAACGACATCGTGTTGCCCGAACAGGCCCCGCCCTGCAGCCAAAGAAGATTAGCCATCCGTTCCTCCCGTAGAGTGACCCGACTGTCCGAAACGACAGCGGCACGTTCAGTGTGATCGGCTCTGACGCGACCGATCCTGCGACATGCTAGTCGCGGAAGATGGCCCTGGGAAATCAACTCGGAAGGCTGCGCGGAGGTATTGCTGCAACGAAGTGTAAACTGGAAATGGTGCTGACTCCGGGTCTGCAAAGTTGCTTTGCAACGGTCCTTGCCTGCAGCCATGGCATCGGCCTTAGCAGCGGCCGCCGCAGACCGGGCAGCGCGCCTCGCCGAAGTAGCTGTACCAGACGCCCTTGCACCGGTCGCACCAGTGCCCCTTTGGCGCTGATCGCCACGGGGCCAAGCGCTTTCGACAAAGGTGTCAGGCCAAGATTGCGTGGTTTGGAAGAGGCCTTGGACGGGCGGGAGCGCGGGCCGGGAACGGCAGGACAACAGGTCTTTCCGGCTGTTCGGTCATCCTGCACGTCCCCGCCTGATATCGTACCGCCGGGATCTTGTTGGCCAATCCGACCCGGGACAGGCCGAGGTCGGTGGCCACCTTGCTCTGGTTCCAGTGGCTTCGATCCAGGGCCTGATGGACGATAGCGCGCTCCAGGCTTTCGACCATATCCTTCAGCGTGCCACCGGTCGGGACGAACCCACCCGGACCCGCCTCGTTGATCGGGGTGGACGAGATCTTTTCGGACAGATGGCGAAGCGCGATGTAGCCGCCCTGTTCAGCCACGGCGACCATGCGCTGCACCTCTGTCTCCAGTTCGCGGACGTTGCCGGGGAAAGGATAGGCCTCCAGATGCTTCAGCGCGTCGGTCGTCACACCCAGCACGCGCCGCCCGACCACGCCGGCGTACTTTCTCGACGAAGAACCGCGTCAGGACGGGAATATCCTCGGGCCGGTCGGCCAGCGCGGGCACGTCAGCTGAAACCCGCGCAGCCGGTAGTAGAGGTCGCGGCGGAAGGTGCCCTGCTGCACCATTTTCTCGATCGACTTGTTCGACGCCGCGATGATCCGCACGTCGCTGTGCAGCATCGTGTCGGACCCGAGCGGCTTCACTTCGCCCTCCTGCAGGAAGCGTAGGAGCGCCACCTGGAACTGGGGCGAGATTTCGGACACCTCGTCCAGAAAGACCGTGCCGCCATCCGCCGCCCGGAACAGGCCCAGCCGGTCCGAGATCGCGCCCGGAAACGCACCCTGGACATGGCCGAAAAGCTCGGAATGCAGCATGTTCTCGGCAATGCCCCCGCAGTTCTGCACCAGCATCGGCGACTTGCGCCGGTCCGAGTTGAAATGGATGGCGCGGGCCAGAAGTTCCTTGCCGGTGCCCGTGTCGCCCTGGATCAGCACAGGCATGTTCGTCGTGGCGGCCATCTTTGCCTCGGCCACGAGTTCTGCCATCTTGGCGCTGACAAAAACGAGCCGTTCAAACTGCGAATATCCGCCCTGGACGGACCCGTCGGGCGTCGTCTGGAAAATCTCCTCGTCAAGCGACAGCTTCAACTCACGGCTGAGGATGCGGTGCCGACGCGCCAGTTCCGCCTGTTCCAGCGCGCGTTTGGCGATGACACCCAACTGCATCGGATCAAGCGGCTTGAAGACGAACACGAAAGCCGCCGTCCGGTTCGCCAGTTCGAACCCGCCCGGGGTGCGTGCGGGATCGAAAGCCACGATGCGCGAGCAGGACGTATGCGCGAGGCGCGAGTGGATCAGTGCAGCTTCGTCGATCTCGGACAGTCGCCGCAGTCGTTCAGGAACAGGTTCACCAGAACCTCGTCCATCCGCCGGATCGCGGTGCGGTCGTCCTCGCAGTAGATCAGCCGGTAGCCGTCAGCCTCGCTCAATGCCGATGAGACGGCCGCGATCACGGCCGGATCGGATGTCTTCACCAAGATTGTCTGGACGATGCTCATGCGATGCCTGCCGGTTCACGGCAGTGTTTGCGGTGCTGCCTCTGCCTATCAGGTTTACACACCGCATGCTTCGTTTTCAAGTTGCTGGACGGTGTCGGGTGGTCAACACCTCATTCGTGTGCCGATCGCCAGAAACGTCACGCACATCCACTCCAACAAGCGGTGCTCTTCGCACTGTCATTCAACATGCCGATCGCCACGACCGCATTGTCCAACCCGGAACGCCGTCGTTGACGGAACTTCTGAAATGAATGAACCTTTTGCGACAACCTTGAAGGCGGCAGGCCGTTGGAGAGGCGCGCAAGAAGCCTCGTCTCGATCTGGCGGCAGAGCAGACTTCTGCGACCCCTGAACCAAGGAGCGTTCGACCTGGCGACCCGGACCCGTTTTTTCCTCCTTCAACCACACCGCACGCCGGGAACTGCTGCCTGGGCCGTACAGTCGAAACGTGCGGTCGCCTGACAATGCCCCTTTCCGCCGGCCCCCCGCCCATCCGAGAAAGAAGGCCGCCCGCGTCGCGCACGCAGCGGAGTTTCGGAGAAGAGCTGGCGCAGGCCGCTGTGCTTGTCATCGACGACGAGCCAGGGATGCGGAACTTCCTGTCCAAGGTCCTCATCGAGCATTGTGCGAAGGTCGACGTGACAGCGGATACGCGCGATGCGTCCCGCCTGCTGGACGAGAACGCCTATGACGTCATCGTTCTTGACAACCTGATGCCAGACAGGACCGGGCTCGAATGGCTGACCGAACAGCGCCAGATCGGACTTTACAGTGATGTCGTCCTGATCACCGCGCATGCCGATCTGGACACGGCGATCCAGGCCATCCGGGCCGGTGCCGGCGACCTGCTTCTGAAACCCTTTCGGTCCAATCAGGTGTTGAACGCGGTGGACCGCAGTCTTGAGCGTGCTCGGCTGCGGCGCCAGAATTCGGTGCTGCGCCACGAACTTGAAGTCGGCCGGGACATCCTGAAGCATCGGGATGCCCTGCTCGGCACATCGGCAGAGATCCAGGAGGTCCGCCAGACGATCAGGCAGGCCGCGATTTCCCATGCCAATGTCGTCTTCCGCGGCGAGGTCGGGTCCGGCAAGCAGGTGGCCGCGCGCATGCTGCACGCCGCATCGCCGCGGGCCGCCCATCCCTTCGTGTGCCTGCAATGCTACGGCATGACCGAGCAGGCGTTTCAGGACCGCCTGTTCGGCCATCTTGGTCCGCAATCCGACAGGTCCGACCCCGGACAAGAGGGCATCCTGCTCAGCGCAGCCGGCGGCACGCTCTATCTCGAGGATGTGGACATGCTGTCCGCAGGTTGCCAGAACATTCTGGCCGAACTGATCGCAACAGGCCGCTACAGCCCGCTTGGGGCGCGTCGCAGCCTTGGGTTCGACATGCGGATCATCAGCTCGACGACCAGGCCGCTCGGCGAAGTCACCGCGACACGGATGTTTCGCGCCGACCTGTTCTACCTGCTGAGCGTGGTCGAAATCGTGCTGCCGCCCTTGCGCAAGAGGACGGCCGACATCATCGAGCTTACGGTCTATTTCTCGGAGATGCTGTCACAACGGATCGGGACGCCGATTCCCGCCTTCTCGCCGATGGCACGACGGCGGTTCCTGTCCTACGACTGGCCGGGCAACGTGATGGAACTGCGCAACACGGTCGAGCGCGCATTGATCCATGGCGACTTCGAGGCCGCCCTGGGAAATTCGGCCACTGCCCTGGAAATCGAGGACCTGGCGACGGTCGAGCGACGGCATATCCTGACGATGCTTGACGCCTGCGACGGCAACCGTGCCGAGGCGGCCCGGCGGCTTGGAATTGCGCGCAAGACGATCGACCGGAAATGCCAGTCCTGGGGGCTGTAGGTTGATGCGCTCGGTGCGGCTGCGGTTGCTGGCCATGGCCCTGCTGCCGCTGATCGCCCTGCTGCCACTTCTGCTTGGTCTAACCATGCAGCGGTGGATCGCCAAGTTCGACGACCTGCTGATCGCGAAGGTGGCCAGCGATCTGCGCGTGGCGGAGCAATACTTCAATCAGATCGAGGAAATTCAGGCTGCGGCGGTTGCGGCGATGGCGCAATCCGCGGCCTTTGACGTCGCGCGGCAGCAGGGCGGAGCCGCACTGGCAGAGTTCATCGAAGGCAGGCGCGTCGAACTCGGGCTTGATTTCATCCTGTGGGTCGGCATCGCGGACCCGGGCCTGCCGCAGTCGCTGCGCGATGTGGCCCGGTCGGCAGATGCGGGGACCCCCAGTGCAAGCGTGATCCTGCTCGGCGCCGACCAGATTGCGGCGATCCTGCCCGACCTGGCCGACCGCGCCGCCATCCCACTGGTCCCGACCGAGGCGGCACGCCCGATCGCGCGCGACGTGGAAAGCCGGGGCATGTTCATGCTGGCGGCCTATCGGTCCGCCGAGGGCGACGAAGCCCTGATCGGGGGTCGCCTTCTGAACCGCAACCTTGACGTGATCGATACGATGAACGCGCTGGTCTATCGCGGCGAAGACGGCGAGGTGTCGCGGACCGGCACCACCACACTGTTTCTCGAGGACGTGCGCATTTCCACCAATGTGCGCCTGTTCGAAGGGTCCCGCGCGCTTGGCACGCGGGTTTCCGAGGCGGTCTGGCAGCGGGTGATGGAGAATGGTGAGACCTGGCTGGACCGGGCCTTCGTCGTCAACGACTGGTATGTGTCCGGCTATGTGCCGCTGACCGACATGTCCGGCAACCGGATCGGAATGCTCTACACCGGGTTCCTCGAAGCGCCCTTCGTCGCAGAGCGCAACGCGATGGTCCTGACCCTGATCCTGGCGTTCGTTGCGGTGATCGGAGTGTCGGCGCCGCTGTTCCTCTGGCTCGCGCGCGGAATTTTCGCGCCGCTGGAAAGGATGACCGCCACCATGGCGCGTGCGGAGGCAGGGGCACTCGAGGCACGGATCGGCCCGGTTTCCCGAAATGACGAGATCGGAACCGTGGCCCGGCATCTCGACCGCCTGCTGGATCAGGTGGAAGAACGCGATGCCGCCTTGCGGGACTATGCCAGCAACCTCAACGAACTGGTGTCGCAGCGCACCGCAGAGTTGCAGGACGCCAATCACAAGCTGGAGGCCACCTTCGCAAAGCTGGTGATGTCCGAGAAGCTGGCATCCGTCGGCGAGATCACGGCAGGCGTCGCGCATGAGATCAACAATCCGCTTGCGATCATCCAGGGCAATCTGGAGGTGATCCGGATGCGGCTGTCGCCCGAACAGCGGGTCGCGTTGAAGAGCGAACTCGATTTCATCGACGGCCAGACGCATCGCATCGCCATCCTTGTCAGCAAGCTGCTGAATTTCACCCGGCCCGACGAGATGTCGGACATGACCACCCGCGTCGATGCGGCCCGGGCCGTGGCGGACGCGCTGATCCTGGTAGCCCCCGATCTGCGCAAGAACGCGATCGAGACCCGCGTGGAGCATACCCCGGGCCCGGTGTTCAACGTGGTCGAGACCGAGTTTCAGCAAGTGATTGTGAACCTTGTCATCAATGCGATCCAGGCCATGGGTGCGGGTGGGTCACTGGTGATCCGCACCGGGCCCGCGGCGCGCGACGGCGTGGCGGGCACCGAGATCGTGGTCAAGGATTCAGGCCCGGGCATTCCGCCAGACAAGATTGACAGCGTGTTTGATCCCTTCATGACGACCAAGCGGGGCACCGGGTCGGGGTTGGGCCTCTCTATCAGCCAGACGCTGGTGACCCGAGTCGGCGGGCTGATCACCGTCAGCAGCGCCCCGGGAGAGGGTGCCACGTTTTCCGTATGGTTTCCGGCAGCAGACATTTCGTCCAGCGGCAGCACGAATTCGGCGCCAGAGATGGACATTTTGTCCACAAGACCCTCCCGCTTGCGCACGGATCAGTGACTTATTGACCTTGCTGCGGCGCGGCAAGTGACCCGCAACCATTTGTCATATAACAATTTTTTATTGACAGCGCAGATGTGTCCTGTGCCATCGTGCGACCAAGGCGGGAACGACGGGGCGCAGCGTGGCTCCGCGCAACCCAAGCAAAGTGAAGACGGTAGCAGGTTCCGGGGAGGGAAGAAGTTCGGCCACCTTGGTCGGCCTTATCGGCCGTCTAAGCGCCCTGCAGGACGCAAAATTCGAAACAGAAAGCAATGGCCCCGGGGCGTGATGGGGCGCCCGCCTGCCGGCTGGCTGGGGTGTCATGCCGGGCGGTCAGGGGCCAGAACGATCCGCAACGGCTTTCATGCCGAGTTGCCATGCAATCAATGGGAGGAGACTGAAGATGGTTCATCCACGCCTACGTCTGATGATCGTGGGTGCCGCCGTTGCGGCAACCTCGGCCTTTGCGATGCCAGAACGTGCGGCCGCCGAGGCAACCCAGTACTTTCCGGTGCCAAGCAGCCGGGTCGGCCCTTATTCCGCCATGGGCACAGGGTATTACGGCGCGCAGATCGACTACATGAACTACGTCAACATGAACGGCGGCGTGAACGGCGTCATGCTGACTTGGCAGGAGTGCGAGACCGAATACAACGCGGCAAAGACCGTCGAATGCTACCAGCGCCTGCTGGAGAAAGACGGCCAACGCATGGTCGTTTTCGACACGCTCGGAACACCCGGCGCCTATGCCGTGATCAACCGCATGGCCGAGGATCAGGTCGTTCTGGCGCAGTACGGCTATGGCCGGACCGACGCGGCGGATGGAACCGTCTGGCCCTGGGTCTTCAACGCGGCGAGTCACTACTGGGATCAGATCGCGGTCAAGTTGCGGTTCATGGCCGAGCAAGAAGGCGGTGTCGAGAACATGCGCGGCAAGAAGGTCGTGCACATGCATATCGACAGCGCCTTCGGTCGCGAGCCGCTGCCCGCCATGCGCGCCATCGCCGAGGAATGGGGTTTCGAACTGATCGAGATCGCGATCGTCCCGCCCGGGCTGGAGCAACAGTCGCAGTGGTTGCAGGTCCGGCGCGAGCAGCCCGACTGGGTCACGTTCTGGGGCGCAGGCTCGGGTATGAACTCCACCGGCATGACCAACGCCGCCCGCGTCGGCTTTCCGCGCGAAAGGCTGATCTATGTGACATTCGGCGCGGCCGAAGAGGACATGGGCCCCGCCGGCGACAGCGCGACGGGCACCTACGCCATGGCCAACGCATTGCCCGGCAAGGACTATCCTCTGGTGAAGGCGATCGAGGAGCAGGTCTACGGTGCGGGCAAGGGGAACCTTTCCGATCCGTCGCGCATCGGGTCCGTCTACTGGAACCGGGGCCTTGGCGCCGCCGTGATGTGGGTCGAGGCGCTGCGCAACGCGCAAGAGATCCACGGCAAGGTCGGTCAGCCGGTGACCGGCGCCGAGTTCCGCGATGGCTACGAGGCGATCAACATGAGCCAGGAGCGCCTCGCAGAGCTTGGCATCGCCGGCATGATCGCCCCGTTCTCGCTGTCTTGCGAAAAGCACGACGGCGCCGGGCGCTTCGCGATGATGCAGTGGGATGGCACCAAGTTCGTGCAGGTCACCGACTGGCTGGAACCGCTCGATCCGCCCGCCATCCGGGCAATGATCGAGGACTTGGCAGCCAAGTTTGCGGCCGAGAACAACATCACGCCGCGGGTCTGCCCCTGACCAAACCCGCACCTGCCCCCGGCGGGTGACAGCACGAGCGGGATCGGCGCCCCCTTTGGGCTCCGGTCCCGGACCGGGGTGACACCCGCCGCTTTCCCGACAACAGGCGTTCCAGGAGACTTCGACATGGCGATTGCAACATGACCGAGACACCGGATGACATCCTGAAACTCGAACTCCGTCGCGGTCGTCTACAACAACGTCATCTCGGCCTTGCACGACGTTTCGCTGACGGTGCCGCGCGGCAAGATCGTCGCCCTTCTGGGCGGAAACGGCGCGGGCAAGAGCACCACCCTCAAATCCATCTCGACGATGCTTGCGGGCGAGCGCGGCAAGGTCACACGCGGCACGATCACCTATGACGGGACGATCGTGAAAGACCAGCAGCCGTCGGACATGGTCGGCCTTGGCATGGTGCATGTGCTGGAAGGGCGGCGCTGTTTCGGGCACCTGACAGTGGAGGAAAACATCATCGCCGGCGCCTATTCGCGCAAGCTCTCGAAAGGCGAGATGCACGCCGAACTGGACCGCATCTACACATACTTCAAACGCCTGAAGGAACGGCGCAAGAGCCAGGCAGGCTATACCTCGGGCGGCGAGCAGCAGATGACTGCGGTGGCCCGCGCGATGATGACAAAGCCGAAGATGCTGCTCCTCGACGAGCCGTCGATGGGCCTTGCACCGCAGCTCGTCGCCGAGATCTTCAACATCGCGCAAGAGCTGAACAAGAACGAAGGGGTCAGCATCCTTCTGGCCGAGCAGAACACGAACATCGCGCTGCGCAATGCGGACTACGGCTACATCGTCGAGACGGGCCGCGTGATGCTGCACGGGCCCGCGCAGACGCTCCTGAACGACGACAAGATCAAGGAATTCTACCTTGGGATCTCCAAGGAAGGCCGGAAGAATTTCCGCGACGTTCTCCGCAAGGAGAGCGAGGCGCACAGCGTTCTTCACCATGAATGACACTTGGCGCAGGAGAAGACAGGGATGACGGCACAGGCTCGGAACTTTCCTATCGGCGCGCCGGTTCTTGAGGTGAAGAACATCTCGCTACGGTTCGGTGGCGTGAAGGCGATCACGGACACCTCTTTCAGCGTGCTCAAGCATGAAATCCGCGCGATCATCGGGCCCGAACGGGGCGGGAAAAAGCTCGCTCCTGAACTGCATCAATGGAATCTACAAACCGCAGGAAGGCAAGATTGCCTTCAAGGGCAAGTTCGTGGACCAGATCAGCCCGAACATCGTGGCGCGCATGGGCATCTCGCGCACCTTCCAAAACCTCGCGCTGTTCAAGCGGATGTCGGTGATCGACAACATTCTTGTCGGCCGCAGGCTGCATATGTCGGCCAACTTTCTGGAGGTGGCGTTCCAGCTGCCCAAGGCGCGGGCGGAAGAACGCGCGAACCGCGCCCGCTGCGAGGAAATCGTCGAGTTCCTTGAAATCACCGACATCCGCGACACCCCCGTCGGCAAGCTGCCCTATGGGTTGCAGAAAAAGGTCGAGCTGGGCCGGGCGCTGGCGACCGAGGCGGATGTGCTCTTGCTGGACGAGCCCATGGCGGGGATGAACGTCGAGGAAAAGCGCGAGATGTGCCGCTTCATCCTGAAGGTCAATGACGAACTGGGCACGACGATGGTCCTGATCGAACATGACATGGGCGTGGTGATGGACATCTCCGACAACGTCGTCGTTCTGGACTACGGCAAGGTCATCGCCGACGGCCCGCCCGACGAGGTCCGGTCCAATCAGGATGTCATCGACGCCTATCTGGGGGTTGCGCATGATTGAGGTCCTCTTCTTCTTCGAAGTCGTGCTTGCGGGGTTGCTGGCCGGCACGATGTATTCGCTCGTCGCGCTTGGCTTCGTGCTGATCTACAAGGCATCATCGACATTCAACTTTGCCCAGGGCGCCATGGTGTTCTTCGCCGTGCTGTCCTTTGTCGGCTTCATGGAATTGGGCATTCCCTTTGCCGCGGCCTTCGTGATCACGGTTCTGCTGATGGTGGCGGTCGGCTACGCGACCGAGCGGCTGGTGCTGCAGCCCCTGATGAACCAGAGCGAGGATACCCTGCTCATGGCAACCATCGGACTCGCCTTCGTGCTGCAAGGCCTTGCCCAGGCGGTCTGGGGTGTCGAGGTGCGCAGGCTCGACCTCGGCGTGGGCGATTTTCCGATCCCGTGGGTGGCCGACAATCTTGGCCTTTTCGTCAGCGCGCTGGACGTGATGGCGGGCCTGGTGGCGGCATCCCTGATCATCATTCTCGCGCTGATGTTCAAGTACACGAAGATGGGCCTTGGCCTGCGCGCCGTGGCGGACGATCCCGGCGCGGCAGCGTCCATCGGCATCCCGCTCAAGAACATCATGCTTCTGGTGTGGTCGGCCGCAGGATTTGTCGCGCTGGTCGCAGGCATGATGTGGGGTGCGCGGGCCGGGGTGCAGTTCGCGCTGGTCGACCTTGCGCTCAAGGCGCTGCCGGTCCTGATCATCGGCGGCTTCTCGTCCATACCCGGCGCCATCGTGGGCGGCCTCATCATCGGCGTCGTGGAGAAGACGCTCGAGGTCTATGTCGGCCCCGCCTTCGGCGGCGGTATCGAAGGCTGGGCCCCCTTCGTCCTAGCAATCTTCTTCCTGCTCTGGAGGCCCGAGGGCCTGTTCGGCGAGAAGATCATCAGACGCGTCTAGCTGCGGGAGAGACCAAAGTGACAAGCACGCCGATCTTCAAGGCATACGGGCGCGGCGACATGACCAACTTCGCCGTTCTGATGATCCTCGCCTTCGTCGTCATCCCGGCGACCATTCCGAACGGCTACTGGTATTCGTCGATCCTGATCCCGTGGCTGTGCCTTGCGCTGGCCGCGATCGGCCAGCAGATCGTGATGGGCTATGCCGGGCAGCTTGCGCTTGGCGCGGCGGGCTTCATGGCGGCAGGGGCCTTCGCCTGCTTCAACATCGAGCTGCGCATCCCGTGGATGCCCTTTGGCGGTTCGCTGATCCTGTCGGGGCTGATCGCGGCGGCGTTCGGCGTGCTGTTCGGCCTGCCCAGCCTGCGCGTGCGCGGCATCTACCTGATGGTCGCCACGCTTGCCTCGCAGTTCTTCATCATCTGGATGATCGACAAGTTCGGCTGGTTCAAGAACTATGACACCTCGGGCATCATCACTGCGCAGGACATCGTGATCTTCGGCCGCGCCTTCACCTCGCCGCTTGAGATGTATCTTGTCGTGCTGGTCGTGGTGACCGTCCTGACGATCCTTGCGATCAACATGACCCGCGGATCAGTGGGGCGCAACTGGATGGCCGTGCGCGACATGGACATCGCTGCCGAAAGCATGGGCATCTCGCTCTTGCGGACCAAGCTGCAGGCCTTCGCGATCAGTGCCTTCTACTGCGGGGTGGCGGGCGCGCTGTTCGCCTTCACCTACCTGAAGTCGCTGGAACCCGTGGCGTTCGACATCAAGCTGTCGTTCCAGATCCTGTTCATGGTGATCCTCGGCGGACTTGGGCACGATCAGCGGGGCCTTCATCGGCGCTGCGTTCATCCTGCTGTTCCCCGTCGTGCTGAACAGCGTGGGCAATGCCTGGTTCCACGGTACGATCGATGCAACGGTCATCTCGGCAATCGAGCAGGTGGTGTTCGGCGCATTGATCATCGTGTTCCTGATCTATGAACCGCTCGGCATGGCCAAGCTGTGGGAAAACGTCCGACTGCGGATGCGTGCCAGATTGGCACCGAAGCCCGAGGTGCCTCAAGGACAGGCCGGCTGAACGGCGAAACGCAACTCAGGTTGATCCGGCCGATGCAGCGCACCCGGAAAGATCGGGCGGTATGCGCAGCGCAACAGGGACAACGGTCGTGGCCCCAAGCTCCGGGACGGGCAAGGCGAGGGCCGCGGCCGGAGCGCCGCGCACATCGCAAGATTTCGACCGCGCGATCTGCCGTTCGATCATCCGGCAGTGTCAGGCGCCGGGCAGCGCACTGTCTTGCCGGCGCAGCGCCACATAGAGCGCGGCCATCGCACAGGACGCAAGCCGTGTGCGCACGCTGTCGGCGCGCGAGGTCAGCACGATCGGCACCCGTGCGCCCAGCACCAGCCCCGCCGCGTCGGCATGGGCGAGGAAGGTCAGGTTCTTGGCCAGCATGTTGCCCGCCTCCATGTCCGGCACGACAAGGATCTGAGCACGCCCCGCGACGGGAGAGGTCAGCCCCTTGATCGTCGCAGCCTCTGGGTCGATGGCGTTGTCAAAGGCCAGCGGGCCATCGACAACGCCCCCGGTGATCTGACCGCGCTCGGCCATCTTGCAGAGCGCTGCGGCGTCAATGGTCGAGGGGATCTTGGTGGTCACCGTCTCGACCGCCGACAGGATCGCCACGCGCGGGACCGTGCGGATCACCGTGGTCCACAGGTCGATGGCATTCTGCACGATGTCGCGCTTGGCATCGAGGTCGGGCACGATGTTGATGGCCGCGTCGGTGATGAAAAGCGTATCCTCGTGCCCCGGCACGTCCATGACGAAGACATGGCTGATCCGGCGCTCGGTCCGCAGGCCGGTGGCGGCATCGGTGACCTCGTGCATCAACTCGTCGGTGTGCAGGCTGCCCTTCATCAGCAGCTCGCCGCGCCCCGCCCGGATCAGGGCGACGCCTGCGGCGGCGGCGGCATGGCTGTGCGGGGCGGGGACGATCTCGATCCCCGCAAGGTCGATACCGCAGTCGGCGGCCAGGCTGCGGATGCGCGGTTCAGGGCCGACGAGGATGGGGCGGATCAGCCCTTCGGCGGCAGCGTCGATGGCGCCGCGAAGCGAGGTTTCGTCGCAGGGGTGAACAACGACGGTGGAGACGGGCGGGAAGGCGCGCGCCGCCGCGATCAGACGGTCATGCTTGGACAGGGTTGCTTCGGCCTGTGTCATCGCTGGCGCCCCTTGATGCTTCGCTTCCGCCAGTCTGGCACGAATGGCAATCGGGGCGCCATGATCCCGGTCAAGCGCGCACCCCTGCCACGGCAGACGCCGGCGCGGATCACGCAACCGCCAGCGAGCTGACGGCCAGTGGCGCCCGTTTCATCAGAGGGGGCGGGCGGCGCTTTACGACCCCTGCCCGCTCGTCTAAGCAGGAGGCAGGCAGCAGGGCGGGCGGATGCGCATTCTCATCACCAATGACGACGGCATCAACGCGCCCGGGCTGGAGGTTCTGACCGAGATCGCCACCGAGATCGCCGGACCGGAGGGCGAGGTCTGGACCGTCGCCCCCGCCTTCGAGCAGTCGGGCGTCGGCCATTGCATCAGCTACACCCATCCGATGATGATCGCCAAGCTTGGCGCCGCGCCGCTTTGCCGCCGAAGGCAGCCCGGCCGATTGCGTGCTGGCGGCGCTCTACGACGTGCTGCAGGGCGCGCAGCCCGATCTGGTGCTGTCGGGCGTGAACCGGGGCAACAACGCGGCCGAGAACGTGCTGTATTCCGGCACCATCGGCGGCGCGATGGAGGCGGCGCTGCAGGGCCTTCCGGCCATTGCCCTGTCGCAGTTCCTCGGGCCGCGACAACGCGAAGACCTGGCCGACCCGTTCGAGGCGGCGCGCACCCATGGCGCCGCGCGTGGTGCGCGCGCTTCTGGACAGCGGGCATCTGGGACGACGGCGACTACCGCCTGTTCTACAACGTCAACTTCCCGCCGGTCCCGGCCGCCGCGGTCAAGGGCATCAAGGTGGCGGCGCAGGGCTTCCGCCGCGACACCGCCTTCGGCGGTCGAGCCGCACATGTCGCCCTCGGGGCGCAAGTTCCTGTGGATCAAGGGCGGCCCGCAGCACACGCCGACCGCTGCCCGGCACCGATGCGGCGGTGAACCTGGACGGCTATATCTCGGTCACGCCGATGCGCGCGGACCTGACGGCGCATGACCGGCTGGCCGACCTGGAGGCGCGGCTGGCATGACCGAGGCGCCGGAGGACGACCGACCCCGAGCGGCCGAGCGCAAGATGCGCTTTCTCTTCGCGCTCCGCTCGCGAGGGCGTCACCGATGCCCGCGTCCTGACGGCGATGGAGAAGATCGACCGCGGCGCTTTTCGTGCAGGGCCTGTTCGCCGACCGCGCCTATGAGGACATGCCGCTGCCGATCGCCTGCGGCCAGACGATCAGCCAGCCCTCGGTCGTCGGGCTGATGACGCAGGCGCTGCAGGTCAGCCCGCGCGACAAGGTGCTGGAGGTCGGCACCGGCTCGGGCTATCAGGCGGCGATCCTGAGCGCAGCTGGCGCGGCGGGTCTACACCGTCGACCGCCACCGCCGGCTGGTGCGCGAGGCGCAGGAGGTCTTTCGCGAGCTGGACCTGACGAACATCACCGCCTTTACCGCCGATGGCAGCTTCGGGCTGCCGGATCAGGCGCCGTTCGACCGCATCATCGTGACCGCGGCGGCCGAAGACCCGCCCGGCCCGCTCTTGGCGCAGCTGAAGATCGGCGGGTATCATGGTGCTGCCGGTCGGCCAGTCCGATGCGGTGCAAAGCCTGATCAAGGTCACGCGGACCGAGACGGGCTTTGACTACGAGGAACTTCGCCCGGTGCGCTTCGTGCCGCTGGTCGAGGGGCTTGGCCCCGAATGAACGGAACGGTTTTGAACGAGACGGTTTGTAACGAGACGGTTCCGGGGCCAACCCGGACGAACGAGCGAGGCAAGGCATGACCCGTACGGCAGCGATCCGATTTCTGACCCTTGGCACGGCGCTTGGCGTGCTGGCCGCCTGCAGCGACACCGGCGCGCTCGACTGGGATCTGCGGCCTGACGGGCCGGGGACATACTCGACCGCCGAGGCGGCACGTTCCGCCACCGCGAACCGCCCGGCGCCCGATGCGCGCGGCGTGATCTCGTATCCCGGCTATCAGGTTGCCGTGGCGCGGCGGGGCGACACGGTGGCCAGCGTCGCGGCGCGCGTCGGCGTTCCGCCTGCCGAACTGGCGAGCTACAACGCGGTGTCGCCGGATGCGGTCCTGAACGACGGCGAGGTGCTGGCCCTGCCCCGCCGCGTCGGTGAAAGCACGCCGGGCACCGGAACGGCGCCATCGTCGGCGCGCCGATCCAGAGCGGGACGATCGAGGTGACGACCCTGGCCTCGGGCGCGATCGACCGGGCGCAGGCCAGCGGCGCAGGCACCACAGCCGCACCGGCGCCCATCGCGCCGGGCGGGGTGGAACCGATCCGTCACCACGTGCAGCGCGGCGAGACCGCCTATACCATCGCGCGGCTCTACAACGTCTCGGCCAAGTCGCTGGCCGAATGGAACGGGCTCGGCCCCGACCTTGCCGTGCGCGAGGGGCAGTATCTGCTGATCCCGGTCGTGCTGGACGGCGGTGCGCCCGCCGAACCGTTGACCCAGCCGGGCACAGGCACGCCCACGCCGCCGCCGCCCTCGGCCGCCAAGCCGCTGCCGGACGAAAAGGTGACACCCGCCGCGCAGCCCGCCCCCGGCACGCCGACGTCGCCCGACATGTCGCAGCAGCGCACCACCGCGTCGGCGGCGAAATTCGTGATGCCCGCCTCGGGCAGCATCATCCGTGGCTTTGACGGCACGAGGAACAAGGGCATCGACATCGGCGCACCTGCCGGAAGCCCGGTGAAGGCCGCCGATGCGGGCACGGTTGCCGCGATGACCGAGGACACCAACCAGGTGCCGATCGCTGATCCTGCGCCACGCGGGCAACCTCCTGACCGTCTATGCGAATATCGACGGCATGACGGTGAAGAAGGGCGACAAGGTCACGCGCGGCCAGACCATCGCCAAGGTGCGCAACGTCAGCCCCGCCTTCCTGCATTTCGAGGTGCGCAAGGGCGTCGAAGCCGTCGATCCGATGCCTTACCTCGAGTGACGGTCACGCCCGCAGCCGCGACCGCTCGCGCTGAAGCCAGAGCACGCTGACCAGAAGCGGCGCGTTGTCGACCTCGCCGCTCGCGACAAGGTCCATCAGGCGGTCGAAGGGCACGAGATGGCCGCGGATATCCTCGGCCTCGTTGGCCACACCGAAGGTGCCTGCGACGCCGTCGGGCAGATCGACGAGCGCCACGTAGGAATAGAGGTACTCGGCCTTGGCCCCCGGCGAGGGGTAGTAGGAGCCGATGGGGAGCAGCTCGCCCAGGGTCAGCCCCGCTTCCTCGCGCGCCTCGCGCCGGGCGGCCTCTTCCGGTGTCTCGCCCGGATCGACCCGGCCCGCGATCGCCTCGAGCAGCCAGGGCTGGTCATCGCCGCGCGCGAAGGGGCCGGCGCGGAACTGTTCGATCAGCAGCACGCGGTCGCGCAGCGGATCATAGGGCAGCACCGTCACCGCATCGCCCGAGATGAAGACGGCACGGTTGACCTCGTCGCTCATGCTGCCGTCGAAGCGGCGGAAGCGCAGGTCGTATTCCTCGACCGCGAAGAAGTTGGCATAGGGCTGGCGCCGCGCCGACACGGCGATGTCGCCGGGCCGGGTGGCGCGGCGCAGATCGGCCGGTCCGCCTGCGGCGCGCAGGCGCGATGCCCCGCGAACCATCATATGCGCCATCCGCGCGCCGACCGCGCGCGGTTCGGCCTGTCCGTAAAGGGCCATCGCGTCGCCGATGGCCGCGACCGTGACGGCACCCCACCGCGCGACCCAGTCCTCCAGCCGCCATGGCGCGCCGCTGGACGCGGGCACCGCATCGGCGCGCCAGATGACGGCCTCCACCGGATCGGGCGCGTCGACCGTGACTGTCCCGCGCGTGGCACCGTAGAGGCCGGTGAAGAAGGCCAGCCGTGCCATGTCCTCGTCGGAAAGCCCCGTCGCGATCTGTCCCGCGGCCGTTTCACCAGGGGCCGGAACCAGCACGGGACCATCACCACCAGCGCGGCGGAAAATGGCGTGGTCGCGCAGCGTTGCGGGATGAAGCTCAACTTTTCTCTGAAGAACCGTCTCCAGCAGCGGCGGATGGCAGAGCGTGCCGTAAAGAAAGACCGTGGCGCCCGCTGTCACTTCCAGCGCCGCCCGACCCATTCCGTCATCATGCCGCCAAGGGCGCCGCCCACCAGAAGCGTCCCGATGACGGGCAGGGTTCCAAGCGGCTGTCCGTTCTCGATCATCAGATCGAAGATGCCAAGCACCGCCTCCATCGGCCCGTCATACCGCAGGCTCATCGACCGGAGCACCATGAGATAGGTACACAAGGCGACCAGCACCCAGAACACCAGCGTCACGGCAGTCCGCAGACCGTAGCCAATCGCCGCGCGATAGCCCTGCCCGACAAGGCCGCCCATCACGAACCAGCCGCACAGCAGGCCGATGGCCGCGCTGATGGCATTGAAGTAACCCCAGACGGTCCGCTCGGGCACGCCCCATCTTGTACGTTTCGGCGGCGAACCAGCCGAGGGCAGCGAACAGCACGGCGGCGACGAGCTTGGCGGCGGTGGGCATGGGCCTGTCTCAGGGCGCCGTCTGCGGGCGGGTCACGGTGATCTGCGTCACGTCGCAGTTTCCGCCCTGGAAGGCCCCCGCGCAAGAGGTGAGGTAGAAGTTCCACATCCGCCGGAACCGGTCGTCAAAGCCCATCCCCGCCATCTCGTCCCAGCGGTCGTTGAACGTCTCGTGCCAGCGCCGCAGCGTCTGGCTGTAGCTTTGCGCCGAACTCGATCGAGCCGCTGGATGCGCAGCCCGGCCGTTCGACCTCGGCCCGCAGGACCGACGGGCGAGGGCAGCATGCCGCCCGGGAAGATGTATTTCTGGATGAAATCCACGCCGCGCTTGTAGACCTCCCAGCGCTCGTCGTGCGACGGTGATGATCTGCAAGCGTCGCGTGGCGGCCCGGCTTCAGCCGGTCGCGCAGCGTGTCGAAATAGACCGGCCAGTATTTCTCGCCCACCGCCTCGAACATCTCGATGCTGGCGATGCCGTCATAGATGCCGCGCTCGTCGCGGTAGTCCTGCAGCTTGATCTCGACCCGGTCGCGACAGGCCCGCCTGCGGCGATCCGCGTCCACGGCATAGTCGTGCTGCGCCTGGCTGATCGTCAGCCCGGTGACCCGCAGCCCGCGCTCCTTCGCGGCATATTCGGCAAAGCCGCCCCAGCCGCAGCCGATCTCCAGCACATGATCGCCGGGCTGCGCGCCCATCTGGTCGACCATGCTGGCGTATTTCTGGATCTGCGCCGTTTCCAGGCTTTCCTGCCCGGTGCTGGAACAGCGCCGAGGAATAGGTCATCGTGTCGTCCAGCCACAGCCGGTAGAAGTCGTTGCCGAGGTCGTAGTGATACGAGATGTTCTTCCGCGCCTGCGTCTTGCGAGTTCGACTGCAGCCAGAAGCGCAGCCGTCTCATAGGCGCGCATCAGGCCCATGCCGGGATAGCCGTCATAGACCGTCGTCGTTGTCCGTCATGGATCAGGTCCAGGAAGGCCTGCAGGTCGGGCGTGGACCACCAGCCGTCCAGATAGGCGTCGCAAAAGCCCAGATCGCCCTCGCGGATCAGCCGGGCGAAGAGTGTCGGGGTTGTGGATCGTGCATCTCGGCCACCGGACCCGGGCCTGTGCCCTTCGACGCGGAACCGGCGGCCATCGGGCAGCACGAAATCCAGCCGCCCCTCGTCCAGGCGGCGCGGCCACCTCGAAAGCGGTCGCAAAGTAGCGCGGCAGGCCGGTCTGGCCCTGCGTGGTCGTCAATGCGGTCATGTCCCCCCCGAGGGTCATTTTTGGTCAGGCATGCTGGCAAATACGTCCCGCATGCTCAAGAGTTTCGTGCCGCATATGCCGCAAGGGCACGGGCGCGGCCCTCGGCAAGCGACAACGACCGGCGCCGGATAGGGCGCGCGCGGGTCCAGCGCCCAGGACCGCGGCACCGCGTCGAAGTAGGCCAGCGCCTCGGGCGCCGGGGTCGCGCGCGACGTTCGGCGATGAAGCGGCGGCGATAGTCGCCGTTCGGGTCGAACTTTTCGGCCTGCGTCTGCGGGGTTGAAGACCCGGAAATAGGGTGCCGCGTCCGGGCCGGAGCCTGCGACCCATTGCCAGCCCATCGCATTCGACGCCGGGTCCCAGTCGGTCAGGCAGTCGGCGAACCAGTCCAGCCCGACCTTCCAGTGCGGTCATCAGGTGCTTGGTCAGATAGCTCGCCGCGATCATCCGGGCGCGGTTGTGCATGGTGCCGGTCACATACATCTCGCGCATCGCGGCATCGACGAAGGGCTCGCCGGTCATGCCGCGCCGCCAGCGCTTCGGCATCGGGATTGTCGCCGCGCCAGGGGAAGCTGTCCCAGTCCGGCTTCCAGTTGCGCTCGACGATCTGCGGGGTGTGGTGCATCAGGTGATAGGCGAACTCGCGCCAGGCCAGTTCCTTGCAGGAAGGTCTCGGCCCCTGCCCGACCCTCATGCAGCGCGCGCTAGCCGCGCATGCCAGATCGCCGCGGGCCGATCTCGCCATAGGTCAGGTTCTCGGACAGGCGCGAGGTGCCGGCCTCGGCCGGCAGATCGCGCGCCGTGGCGTAGCGGCCGACCGGCCCGCCGAGGAAGCTGTCCAGCCGGGCCAGCGCCGCCGCCTCGCCCACCGACTGGATACGGCGCGACGACGGCCGCGCCCCGGTTCATCGCCGCGCCCAGCCGCCAGTCCTCCAGCCGGTCGGTCGCGGGCCAGCTGTCGGGCGCGGGCAAGGCGCTCGGGCGCGGCGGCGGGCGGGGGCACCGTCGCGCTCCTGCACCGCGCGCCAGAAGGGCGTGAAGACCCGGTAGAAGCCGCCCTGCCCGGTCTCGACCTCCCAGGGCTCGTGCAGCAGATGGCCGGGATGGCTGACGGCCTCGAGCCCGCGCGCCTTGCAGCGCCGCCTTCACGACGCTGTCGCGCGCCATGGACACCGGGTCGTAGAGCCGCGACCAGTGCACCCCGGCTGCGCCGGTCTCGGCGACCAGCCGCTCGCAGCACCTGGCAAGCGCCGGGTCCGCGCCGCAGGATCAGCCGGCTGCCGATGCCCCTCCAGCTGCGCGGCGAAAGCCGCCACGCGCAAGGCCCAGCCGCCATTTCGGTGCCGCCCCCAGCGCCTCGGTCTCGGGGTCGAGGATGAAGACCGGCACCAGCGGCCGCCCCGTCGCCACGCGCCGCCGACAGCATCGGGTGGTCGGCCAGCCGCAGGTCGCGGCGGAACCACAGGATCAGCGGCGCGTCGGGCATTCGGTCTTCCGTTCCGGCTACGTATGACGCCGAGGCAGTTAGCCCGCGGATCAGGCGCGCCCATCGCGCCAAGTGTCTCGGCGCGGGACCGGGAGGGCAGACAGCCCTCCGAGCCAGCTTACAGCACGCGTCCAGCGCCGCGATCAGGCGGGTCACCTCCTCGGCGCTGGTGTAATGGACCAGGCTCATCCGCAGCACACCCTTGTCGAGATCGATGCCCATCGCCTCCAGCGGCCGCACGGCATAGAAATCGCCGGCCCAGCAGGTGATGCCGTGCGCGGCCCAGCGCCTCCGACACCGGCTCGGCCGCGCGGTCCAGTGCCACCGCCACGGTCGGGCGCCCGGTCGGCGGCAGCGCGCGGGCCCGATCAGCCGCAGGTCGTTGCGCGCCGCGAGATAGTCCAGCAGCGGCTGCGATCACCGTCACCTCCTGCGCGCGCATCAGGTCATGGACGGCGCGGTTGCGGGCGGCCGGGTCGGCCTCGGGCGCGAAATGGCGGGCGTGCAGCGCGTCGATGTAGTCGGCCATCCCGGCGCAGGCCGCGATCTGGGCATGGTCCGGCCCGGCGGGCGTGAAGCGCTTGTAGAGCGTGCCGGCGTTGAAGAAATGCCCCTGCGCCGGCAGTTCGTCGCCGAAGGCGCGGCGGATCACCATGATGCCCTGATGCGGGCCATAGGTCTTGTAGGCCGAGAACAGATAGACATCGCAGCCCAGCGCCGGCACGTCGGGCAGGCCGTGCGGCGCGTAGCTCACGCCATCGACCACCGTCCGCGCGCCCGCCGCCCGCGCCATGGCGCAGATCGCGGCCACCGGGTTGATCTCGGCCACCACGTTGGAGCAATGCGGGAAGCAGACCAGCCGCACCTTGCCATCGGCCAGCAGCGCGTGCCAGGTCGGCGGGGTCCAGATGCCCGGTCGTCCGGGTCGATCTGCCATTCGCGCACCTCGATCCCGTCGTCGGCCAGCCGCCGCCAGACGCCCGAATTCGCCTCGTGGTCCTGGTTGGTCACCACGATCGCGCCGTCGGTGCCCGCCAGCCAGCTGCCGCACCGCCTGCGCCAGCACATAGGTGTTGGCGCTGGTCGAGGGCCCGAAGGACACCTCGTCCCGCGCCACGCCCATCATCGCCGCCAGCCGGTCGCGCGCCTCGTCCATCTCCGCGCCGCCCGCCTGCGCCGCCGGATAGGGCGCATAGGGCTGCACCTTGCGCTCGCGGTAGAAGCGGTGCAGCCGGTCGACCACCGGCTGGCAGGGGTAGGTGCCGCCCGCATTCTCGAAGAAGGCCTGATCGGCAGTGACGGGGCGCCGAAAAGGCGGGGAACTGGCTGCGGACGAAGGTCAAGGTCTAGGGGCATTGTCGGCGCTTTCTGCTGGGTCGGTCGTGGCGCTTCCTGCCGGACCGGTCGAGGTTGCCCCGTGCCTAGCATTGCCGCAACGGACGCTCCACCGCTTGCGAGCACGGCAATCGCAAACATCTTGGCGTTTGCATTTGCAGCGAGACGGTGCCATCGCTTGGTCGGCACGTCCACAATCCTTGCGACGACGCGGTATCCGATGCGTCGCGTTTTCACCATATTCCGGAGAGTGATGATGAAACATACAGCACTGCCCGTGCCCTGACCGCCGCCGTTCGCGCTGGCCTTGCCCGCGCCGGCGCTTGCCGCCGATCCCGATCTGACCGTGTTCGACTGGGCCGGGTTCGAGCAGCCCGACCATCGTTGCGGACTATGTCGCCAAGCATGGCCAGCTGCCGACCTATGCCCTCTTCGGCGACGATGACGAGGCGTTCCAGAAAGTCTCGTCCGGCTTCAAGGCCGATGTCGTCCACCCCTGTTCGCAGATGGTGTCGAAGTACCGCGATGCCGGGCTGATCGAGCCCTGGGATGTCAGCCGCATCCCCGAATTCGCGAATATCGACCCGAGCTTCCTGCAATCCGACGTCTTCAAGGATGATGGCGGCGTCTGGTACATCCCGACCGACTACGCCTATCACCGCCATCGCCTACAACACCGACAACGTGCCGGCCGAGGATGTGGCCACGCTCGAGGTCTTCCGCAATCCGAAATATGCCGGCCGCATCTCGCTGCCCGACAACACCGATGACGTCTGGTCGCTGGCGCTTCTGGCCACCGGCGTCAGCGACTGGACCAACGTGACCGAAGAGCAGTTCCAGGCCGCCGCGGCCTGGCTGCGCGAGGTGCATCCCAATGTGCGCGCCTATTGGGCCGACCCGTCGGAACTGGCCCAGCTGATGGCCTCGGGCGAGGTGCTGGTGTCCTGGACCTGGAACGACGCGTTGCGCGATGCTGCAGGGCGAGGGTCTGCCCGATCGGCTTCCAGCGTCAGGCCAAGGAAGGTGCCGCGACCTGCTTCTGCGGCTATGTCAACGTCAAGGACGGGCCGGGCAGCGAAGACAAGGCTCTACGACTTCATCAACGCCTGGCTGGCACAGCCCTCGGCCAAGGCGCTGCGTCGAGTCGCTCGGCTATGGTCACGCCAATGTGGCCGCGATGGCCGCCATTCCAGCCGAGGAATTGGTCGAGGCCAACCTTGACCCGATCGACTCGACACTGTTGGCGCAGACTCCCATCGATCCGGCCATGCGCGACCGGATGCTGGAGGAGTTCGAACTGATAAAGGCGGGCTTCTGACAGCCGAACGGCGGCGCGCCGTGACGGGCGCGCCGCGAATCGCGCTGCCCACTGCGTGACAATGCCGCCCGCAAAATGCGCAGACGGGGCAAAATGCCGCTGTTTTACGCCACGTCACCGTTTTGTTACGCGTTATTCTGCACGGATTTTGGGCAGCAGAGCTTGAGATAAACTTTCTCAGCCTCTACCTCAGATCAGTTTTGCTTTTCCGCCATCCCCACAGGTGAGGACAGAATGAACCTGCACAAGACACTTCTTGCATCGGCCGCCATCGCCTTGGCTCTTCCGGCCTACGCCGCCGACCCCGACCTGATCGTGTTCGACTGGGCCGGCTTCGAGAACGAGGCCCTGATCGGCGACTATGTCGCCAAGCACGGCCAGATGCCGACCTATGCGTTCTTCGGGGATGACGACGAAGCGTTCCAGAAGGTGTCGTCGGGCTTCAAGGCCGATGTGGCGCATCCCTGTTCGCAGATGGTGTCGAAGTATCGCGACGCGGGCCTGATCGAGCCGTGGGATGTCAGCCGCATCCCCGAGTTCGCGAACATCGCCCCGCGGTTCCTGAACTCGGAGATCTTCAAGGACGACACGGGCGTCTGGTACATCCCGACGGATTACGCCTATACCGCCATCGCCTGGAACACCAAGGAAGTGCCCGAGGCCGATGTCGCCTCGCTGAACGTCTTCCTCGATCCGAAATACGCCGGCCGCATCTCGCTGCCCGACAACACCGATGACGTCTGGTCGCTTGCACTGCTGGCCACCGGCGTCACCGACTGGACGAACGTGACCGACGAACAGTTCCAGGCCGCATCGGACTGGCTGCGTCAGGCCCATGCCAACGTCCGCACCTATTGGGCGGACCCGTCCGAACTGGCGCAGCTGATGGCGACGGGCGAGGTTCTGGTCGCCTGGTCGTGGAACGACTCCATCGCGCTGATGCGCGGCGAAGGCTTCCCGGTCGGCTTCCAGCGTCAGGCCGAAGGCGGCGCGGCAAGCTGGTTCTGCGGCTATGTCAACTTCAAGGACGCGCCCGGCAGCGAAGACAAGGCCTATGACTTCATCAACGCCTGGCTGGCCCACCCGTCGGCCAAGGGGCTGCTGCAAGAGTTCGGCTATGCCCATACGAACGATGCGGCGATGAAGGAAATCTCGATGGAAGAGCTGGTGGCGGCGGATGTCAGCCCGATCGACGACCACGCTTCTGGCGCAGACCCCGATCGACAGCTCGCATGCGCGACCGGATGCTGCAGGAGTTCGAGCAGATCAAGGCCGGCTTCTGATCCACCTTTCAACGCAATCGAATTGCGCCCGGACCATCGGTCCGGGCGTTTTCATTTCGGCAGACCTGCGCGCGGCGGGTTGCGGTGCATCGGGCGCGCGACCTATATTCGAGCTGTGTCAGGGGCAACCTGACTATGGCGATAAACGCACCCGTAATAAGCGGATCGGACCCGGGGGCGGTACCCGGCGGCTCCACCAGACCATCCCTCGTTGGGGGGGGATGGGGCCGAAATAGGATCGACGAACGTCTAAAGGGGCCAGCTTTCGCTCGGTGAGGTACCACCGTTATCGGTCCAAAAGTACAGTTGCCAATGACAACCGTGCTCCGATGGCTCTGGCTGCGTAAGCAGTTCGAGTACCGAAACTAAGCCCTTGCGCTTAGCCGCGTAAGGCGGGGTTCGCAGGTACCTGGCAACAGAAGCCTGCACTTTCCCCCTTGCCCTTTGCCAGACTCGGCCCGTGCCCCCACTCTCGGGCATGTCTGCCGCCTGCCGCTCTGCCCTCTGCGCGTCCTCCTGGCCGCGCCCGGCCGCGGCCTGCGAGACGGCGCTCGTCCTGGCCATCGACATTTCGGGCTCCATCGACGCGGGCGAATATCGCACTTCAATCCGAAGGGCTGGCCGCCGCCCTGCGAAGACCCCGCCATGGCCGAGGAGCTCGTCCGGGCCAGATCGCGCTGAGGTCATCCAGTGGTCGGGCGTTGGCGCAGCAGGTCGTTGCGCTGCCCTGGCAGCGGATGATCGACGCCGGCGACGTCGCCCGATTCGCGCGCGCGGCCCGACGCCTGCCCCGCGCCTTCATCGCGTCCGACACCGCCGTCGGCGAGGCCATCAGCTTTGCGCTGGCCCAGTTCGCCGCCGTCAGCCGACTGTCGCCGCTGGTCATCGACATCTCCGGCGACGGGCCCGAGAACGCGGGCTTCACCGTCGGCAGCGCGCGTCAGATCGCCGAGGCGCAGGGCGTCGAGATCAACGCCATCGCCATCGAAGACATGGGCGCTCGCCCGATCACCAACTTCTACCGCCGCTGGGTCATCACGCGCGACGGATTCGTGATGACCGCGCGCGGGCTTGCGCGACTATCGCCGCGCGATCCGCGAGAAGCTCCTGCGTGAATTGACGAAACCGGCGGCGCTCTACTGCGCGCGCCGTGGAAGCGGCTTCCGGTCGTGGCCAGAACCTGAGCAGCGGAACATGGGCCCGGGCGTGAGCCGACCTTGCGTCACGGCAAGACATCATGCTTTGGCCCCCCGCCCCCTTCCCTTCCCGGTCGAATTGCTTATTGTCGGGGAAGGGGCCAAGGGACTCGAATGGCGCGCACCATCGACTACGGAAACCTCATGCACCGCGCGATGCGCGGCCTGATCCAGACGGTGCTGACGCGACGTGGCCGAGCATGGCCTGCCCGGCAACCACCACTTCTTCATCACCTTCGACACCACCCACCCGGACGTGGAAATCGCCGACTGGCTGCGCGACCGCTACCCGGCCGAGATGACGATCGTCATCCAGCACTGGTTCGACAATCTCGAGGTCACCGACGAGGGCTTCTCCGTCACCCTCAACTTCGGCGAACCAGCCCGAACCGCTGGTCATCCCCTTCGACGCGGTGCGCACCTTCGTCGATCCGTCGGTCGAATTCGGCCTGCGGTTCGAGACGCATGCGGGTGACGAGGACGAGGACGAGGACGCTCGGTCGACGAGGATGCCGCCCACGCAGCCGCATGCCGCCGAAGTCGTCAGCCTGGACAAGTTCCGCAAATAGCGCGCCCTTGTCGGTATGCGACGGTATGCCAATTGATTTCGGCACGCCCTGCGGCGCTATACGTCGCCTGACCAGCGTCAGGAGGCCCGCCATGACCGCAACCCGCACCGAGACCGACAGCTTCGGCCCGCTCGAGGTTCCCGCCGACAAGTACTGGGGCGCGCAGACCCAACGCTCGATCATGAACTTCCCCATCGGCTGGGAGAAGCAGCCCATCGCCATCGTCCGCGCGCTCGGCGTCATCAAGCAGGCCTGCGCGCGTGGTGAACATGGCGCAGGGCGACATTGACCCGAAGCTGGGCGAGGCGATCGTCGACGGCGGCGCAAGAGGTGATCGACGGCAAGTTCGACGACAACTTCCCGCTGGTCGTCTGGCAGACCGGGTCGGGCACGCAATCGAACATGAACGCGAACGAGGTGATCTCGAACCGCGCGATCGAGATGCTGGGCGGGATGATGGGCTCGAAGAAGCCGGTGCACCCGAACGACCACGTCAACATGGGCCAGTCGTCGAACGACACCTTCCCGACCGCCATGCATGTGGCCATCGGCATGATGGCGCGCGACGTGCTGCTGCCGGGGCTGCAAAAGCTGCACGCGGCGCTGGTCGCCAAGTCGGTGGAGTTCAAGGACATCATCAAGATCGGCCGCACCCACACCCAGGACGCGACGCCGCTGACCCTGGGTCAGGAGTTCTCCGGCTATGCCCATCAGGTCAGCCAGGGGCATCCTGCGCGTCCACAAGGTGCTGCCCGACATCTACGAACTGGCGCAGGGCGGCACCGCCGTCGGCACCGGGCTGAACACCCGCGTCGGCTGGGATGCGCGGGTGGCGGCCGAGATCGCCGAGATCACCGGCCTGCCCTTCGTCACCGCGCCGAACAAGTTCGAGGCGCTGGCGGCCCATGACGCGATGGTCATGTTCTCGGGCGCGCTGAAGACCGTCGCCGTCGCCTCTTCAAGATCGCCAACGACATCCGCCTGCTCGGCTCCGGCCCGCGCTCGGGCCTGGGCGAGTTGATCCTGCCGGAGAACGAGCCGGGCTCGTCGATCATGCCGGGCAAGGTCAACCCGACCCAGGCCGAGGCGCTGACGATGGTCTGCGCGCAGGTGATGGGCAATGATGCCGCCGTGGGCTTCGCCGGGTCACAGGGCCATTTCGAGCTGAACGTCTACAACCCGATGATGGCCTACAACGTGCTGCAGTCGATGCAGCTTGCTGGGCGATGCGGCTGGCAGCTTCACCGACAACATGGTCGTGGGCATCGCAGGCCAACATGCCGCGGATCGAGAAGCTGATGAAGGAAAGCCTGATGCTGGTGACGGCGCTGGCGCCGACCATCGGCTATGACAACGCGACCAAGGTGGCGAAGACCGCGCACAAGAACGGCACGACGCTGCGGGAAGAGGCGATTGCCCTGGGCTTTGTCGATGGCGAGACCTTCGACCGCGTGGTGCGGCCCGAGGACATGATCGGTCCGAAGGGCTGACAAACGAAAACGGCCGCTCCTGTCGAGCGGCCGTCCCGTAAGGCATCTCGAGTTCGTCAGGCCTTGCGGCGACGCAGCAGCGCCAGTCCGGCAACACCTGCAAGCAGCAGAGGCGCGCCCGCAGGAAGCGGAACCGGAACGATGTCCGAGGTCGAAACCGAAGCGACGATCTCACCCGAGTTGTCCCAGTTGTTCATGTCCCACATGAACAGGCGAAGAACGCCGGTCACGTCGGCGGCCATCGCGACAGACGTGCCGACCTTGAAGAACGCACCGTCACCGACCCGGCCGACCAGCGTGCCATGATCAAAGGTTGCGCCCAGGAAGGTGTAGCTCTTGGACGTCAGCCCTTCGGCCGTCGACACCAGGCTAGCCCGTTGCCAAGCGACCAGGTGTCGAGAATATCCGCTGCGATCGAGAACATCTGCCCCGCGACAAGCGAGACAGTATCCAGTCCGCGCGCCACATCGCCACCCGTGATCGAGTTCGCCTTGGCATCAACGGTGAAGTCAACAGTAGCCGCCGACGCAGCACCCGACAGTCCGAAGGACCCGGCGATCGCACCTGCAGCGATAAGAGTTTTCAGTTTCATTCGTCGCCCTCACAATTTTCGGCACGTCGCTTCTTTACGTACCTAGTCCTTTACCATGTCTCGTCTAGTGGCAAGTTGTGGCAAAACTATGTCTACACTGTCTCAAGTATCTTAACCATGGATTATAAGCAACTCGCGGTTTAAAGGAAGGCCAAGATGGCAAAAATCGTGAACTTTCGCCAGTTTTCTAAGCAGAAACAGCAGGGAAGAGAAGGCAAAGCAGGCGTCCGAGAATGCGGCGAAATTCGGGCAGACCAAAGCCGAGCGAGCGGCGGCCTTAAAGCGGAACGAAGACATTGCAGCCCATCTTGATCGCCATAAAAGAGATGATCCGTGAACAATCGGCCCCAAAAACATTCATTGACGCTGAATGGTCATAGAACAAGCGTTTCGCTTGAACCTGAATTCTGGCAGGCGTTTCGCCGCGTTGCAGCGAAAACTGGTAAACCGATCAATGCCTTGGCCGCGGAGATCGACGCGGCGCGCGGCGACACGGGCCTTGCGAGCGCTATCCGCCTGCACGTGCTGCGCTTTCTCCTCAGGGGTGATTCGGACTCTGCCGTCGGCTGACCACCAGCCGGATGCCATCGCGCGACCGCACGGTCAGCTGTGCCTGCGGGATGGGAAGCGGTCCCGCAGCAGGTGCGAAGTGCAGCCGACGGACGCAGCGCGGCCAGCATCGCCACACCCTCCACCATCGCAAACCCCGCGCCCGGACAGACGCGTGGCCCGGCCGAGAACGGCATGTAGGCATCCCGCGCCGCCTCGCGCACGGACGGGCGCTGCCAGCGGTCCGGATCGAAGGCGTCGGGATCGTCCCAGAGCCGCTCATGCCGGTGCAGATGCCAGGGCTGAGACACGACCTGCGCCCCGGGCCGGACGCCCCGGCCCCGGAAGTCCTCGGGGCGTGTCGTCTCGCGCACCATCATCGGCACCGGCGGATAGAGCCGCAGCGCCTCGCGGAACACATCGCGGGTGAAGCGCAGCCTGGACAGCGCCGCCGAAATCCGGCGCTCGCCCAGCGTCTGCCACCTCTGCCGCCACCCGGTCCTGCACCTCGGGCGCCAGCGCCAGCATCAACAGCGCCCAGGCCAGGGCCGAGGCCGACGGTCTCGTGCCCCGCCAGAAAGAAGATCGCCACCTGATCGACCATCTCGGCCGGTGTCGAACCGCTCGCCCGTCACCGGGTCGGCCGTCGTCATGATCTTGGTCGCCAGATCGTCGGGCGCCGTCCCCGCCGCAATCGCCGCCGCGCGCGTCCGCAGTCAGCCCGGCGATCAGCGCCCGGATCGCCTCGGCCGTCGCCTGCGTCGCGCGGCGGTGCAGGCGCGGAATCCAGCGCGGCAGCGGCAGGAAGGCCGCAAGGTTCAGGATCGGCTGGCTGCGCTGATAGGTGCGGAACTCGGCGAAGACCGCGCGCGGCGACCTCGTTCTCGATCGGGATCGAGAACAGCGTGCGGAAGATCACATCCGCCGCGGCATGGCTCATCTCGGCTTCGACCTCGACCTCGCCTCGCGGCATCCGCGCCACCGCCGCCTGCGCCGGCGGCCAGCATCGCCGGGAAGGTGTCGCGCAGGCGCCCGCCTTCGAAGGCCGGGTCGATGATCCGGCGCTGGCGCTCCCAGACCTCGCCATTGGTCACAAAGACCGACTTGCCCAGCAGCGGCGTCAGCCCCTCGCGGATGCGGTCCGACTTCGGGAAATCGTCGGGGCGCTCGTTCAGCACCAGCCGCACCAGCGCGGGGTCGTTGCACAGATAGCTGCGGAAGAACGGCGTGCGGAACTCGGCCATCCAGGCGCGGTAAAGCCGCGCGGGCTGCGCCGACAGGATATCGCGCGCGGAACAGCCGCAGATAGCGCCAGCAGCGAGACCCGGTCGGGGCGGGCGGCGGGCTTGGGCGGGATCATGCGAGCCGGCTGACGTAGCCCGACACCGGCACGTCGATGCGGCTTTTCGACGGCTGCGCGCCCGGCGTAGCGCGCGGCCAGTGTCATCGGCCCGGCGGTGATGCGGAAATAGTCGTAGTCGCCCGGGCCGGTCGAAGGCGCAAAGATACTGGAAATGCAGCCGGAAGAACCGCCAGCGCAGCGCCTTCCAGCGCTCCGGCGCTCAGCGTCTGGCGTGAACGCGGCCGACATCGACCAGCGGCCAGCGCTTGCCCTTCCGGCGCCACCCCGCGTCACCGCCACCGGATCGCACAGCGCAAAGGCGCAGCCGTCGCCCGGTGCGGTCACATCGACCCAGGTCAGCTCGTCGCGCGCCGACAGATAGTGCAGGTCGGCCGCGCAGCCGCTCGCGCCTTGGGCAGGAACGACACCATCGGCACCACCTGCCCCAGCGACAGGAACGCCAGCGCCGGCCCGCCGCTGCGGCAGCCCCTCGCGGATCAGATCGGCCAGGATCGACACCGCCAGATGCGCGCCCGAGGAATGGCCGACCACCAGCACCTCGTCGCAGCGCGCTGTCCAGCGCCGCGCGGATCGCGCGGCGGAACGTCGGCCATCCGCGCCTCCAGCGCGGGCGGGTTCGCGCCGCCGAGCCTGGGCGGAATAGGCATAGTCGTGCATCAGGTAATAGGCGAAAAGCCGGTGATCCATGCCGCGGAACCAGCGCAGCACGCCACACCACGACCGGCACGCCCGCGACCCAGCCCAGACCCCAGGGCAGCGCCAGCGCCAGCAGCGCCCGCGACGCCCCAGCCCAGCGAGCCAGGCCAGCGCCAAGCTGCGCAGCAGCATCACCACCGGATAAAGCGCCGCGATCATCGGCCCCTTGCGCAGCCGCATCAGCCGCGAACAGCGCGCCGCGAGCCGATATAGGCCCAGGCCGTGCGCAGCAGCTGCAGCATAGGTGCCCGACGATGCCCTGGTCCATCGACGCCTTGCACGATGTCGGACCAGACCAGCACCTCGACATCGGCCTCGCACCTCGCGCCCGTCGATCCGTGCCGTGACGCGCCAGCCATAGGCTGGCCCGTGACCGCGCTTCGGCTGCAGCGCCAGCCGATAGCCCGAGATCGCGGCCTGTTCGGCCCCTTCCTTGCGGTAAAGCTCGCGGTAGCGGCGCGGCGGGAACGGGTCGTAGCCGGGGATGTAGAACACCCTGCGGCGGCGAACGCCGCCTGCCGCTCTGTCCGGCTGACCTCGGTCCATGCGGCGATGCCTAGCCTCGTCCATCGCGGCGGAATCATAGCCCGGAAATCCGGCGGAAGACTTACAGCTGGCTGCAGCCGGTCAGCCGAGGCTGGCCAGTGCGGGGAAGGTCTCCAGCAGCCAGTAGGAGAACTCCGAGAAGCCGCCCGTCAGCATCAGCAGGCCGATGGTCCACAGCAGCAGCGCCCATGACCCGCTCGATCCGCTCCATGTGGCGCTTCAGCCAGCCCATCAGCGCCGGTCAGGCGCGGTGAAGAACGCCGCGACCAGCAGGAACGGCATGCCCAGCCCCATCGCATAGACCGCCAAGCAGCACCGTGCCGCGCGTCGATGCTGCGCCTCCTGCGCCGCCAGCGACAGGATCGCGCCCAGTTGCGGGCCGATGCAGGGCGTCCAGCCGAAGGCGAAGGCCAGGCCCAGCACATAGGCGCCGAAGGCCGATCCGCCCCGGTCGCCCGCATCCATCCGCATCTCGCGGTCCAGAAAGCGCGATGCGGAAGACGCCCAGGAAATGCGCGCCGAAGACCATGACGATGATGCCGGCGATCGTGGCGAACCAGTCGGCTGATTCGGCAGGAAGAAGGCCCCGAAGGCCGAGGCGGTGAAGCCCAGGAACAGGAAGACCGTCGACAGCCCCAGCACGAAGAACAGCGCCGGCAGCATCACCCGGCGCCGCGCGGCGCCGGTGCCGCGTCATCTCGCCCATGAGATGCCGCCCATATAGGCCAGATAGGGCGGCACGATCGGCAGCACGCAGGGGCTGAGGAACGACAGCACGCCGGCCAGCAAGCGCCACCAGCATGGCGGGCAGCAGGCCAGCGTCGATGATGTCGATTCCGAACATCCGGTCCCCTTGTCCTGCGACATAGCGGACGCTGCGGCGCCGCGTCACGCGGCGCCGCGTCACATTGCCGTGGCAGGCGCTGGAACCTACTGGCCGCGACGGCTGCTGCGTCGGACGCCTCCGGCCGGGGATATTCGCGACCAGGATGAGAACCGGGCCGACCATGGGATCGGGACTGACGAGATCGATTGCGAGGGGCTGCTGTGCCCCCTGCCCGTGCTGCGGGCGCGCAAGCGGCTGCTGGCGATGGCGCCGGGCACGTGTGCTGCGGGTGCGCGCGACCGATCCGATGGCGGCGATCGACCTGCCGCATTTCTGCGCCGAAGCGGGCCATGCCTTTCTGGGCAGGACCGAAGCCGAGGGCGCGTCACGCGTCTACCTGATCCGGCGCGGATAGAAAAGGGGCGCCGCCGGATCGGCGGCGCCCCGAACGTCTGCAGATCGCTGCGATCAGCGGCCCAGCGACCACCAGCCCTTCGTTTCGGGCTTGGCCGTCATCCTCGGCCGGCGCGGGCGCCGCTGCCGGAGCCTCGGCCGGATCGATGACCTCGGCTGTCGCCTCTGTCGCGGCGGCGCAGGCTTCCGGTCGGCGCAGCGATCGGCGCCGGCTCGGCAGCGACGGCCTGCGTTTCGGCGGGTTCGGGCGCCGTGGCCTTCTTGCTGCGCGAGCGCGACGAGGTCTTCGGCGCAGGCGCCGCCGCGTCTTCTTCGGACACGGCTTCGGCAGCGGACGCGCTGGTCTTGCGCGACCGGCTTCTCTTTGCCGGCGCGGCCTCGGCTTCCGGCTGTTCCGCAGGCGGCGGGCAGTTCGGTCGCCTCGACCGGAGCTACGCGCTCCGGTTCGACCGGCGCAGCGGGCGCTGCATCGGCTTTGCGGCTGCGGGTGCGACTGCGCGATTCGCTTTGCAGGCGCAGCTTCTGCGTGACCGGGGTCGTCAGCCGGCAGGCTCGGCGGCGACAGCCGCCTCGTCTTCGCCCGCCTCGTCCTCATCGCCCGCCTCGTCATCGACGGTCGTCGGCCTGGGCATCGCCCCCGGCCTGACGCTCGCCAGCGGAGCCGTTTCCGCCGCGCCGACGCCGGCGGCGGCGGCGCTTCTTCTTGCCGGGCTGGCCGTCGCCGTCGCCCGCCGGCGACGCCGCACGGGCGGGCGTGCTCGTCGATCTCGGCCTCGGACGTCGCTTCGCCTTCGTCCTCGATGTCGTCATCCTCCTCGACGAGGTCCTCATCCTCATCCTCCTCGACCGGCGCGCCCATCAGCTCGGCATTGGCCCGAGATCACCGCCGCCAGGCCGTCCGGCACCACCCGCGTCGCGGTCTTGAACTTCTCGATCGAGTAGTCGGGGCTGATCAGCGACGGATCGGCCTCGATCCGCACCGCCATGCCGTAGCGCGCCTCGATCAGCGCGATATGCTCGCGCTTCTGGTTCATCAGGTAGTTGACGATCGCCGACCGGCGCCTTCAGCAGCACCTCCTTCGACGCGCTTGCGCGTGCCCTCTTCCTCCAGCGCGCGCAGGATCTGCAGCGCCATGCTGTCGTCGCGACCGGATCAGCCCGGTGCCGTGGCAATGCGGGCAGGGCTGGGTCGTGCTTTCCAGCATGCCCGGCCGCAGCCGCTGGCGGCTCATCTCCATCAGGCCGAAGCCCGAGATCCGGCCGACCTGGATGCGGGCGCGGTCGGTCTTCAGCTTGTCCTTCAGGCGCTTCTCGACGGCGGCGTTGTTCTTGCGCTCTTCCATGTCGATGAAGTCGATGACGATCAGGCCGGCAAGGTCGCGCAGCCGCAACTGGCGCGCGATCTCTTCCGCCGCCTCGAGGTTGGTCTTCAGCGCGGTCTCCTCGATCGAGCCTTCCTTCGTGGCCCGGCCCGAGTTCACGTCGATCGCCACCAGCGCCTCGGTCACGCCGATCACGATGTAGCCGCCGGATTTCAGCTGCACCATCGGGTTGAACATGCCGCCGAGATAGCTTTCGACCTGATAGCGCGCGAACAGCGGCATCGGCTCGGCATAGGGCTGCACCACTCTTGGCGTGGCGACGGCATGATCATCTTCATGAAGTCCTTGGCGGTGCGGTAGCCGCTCTCGCCCTCGACCAGAACTTCGTCGATCTCGCGGCTGTAGAGATCGCGGATCGAGCGCTTGATCAGGTTGCCTTCCTCGTAGATCGGCGCCGGCGCGATGGACTTCAGCGTCAGCTCGCGGATCTGTTCCCACAGGCGCATCAGGTATTCGTAGTCGCGCTTGATCTCGGGCTTGGTGCGCTTGGCGCCGGCGGTGCGGATGATCAGGCCCGCGCCTTCCGGCACCTCGATCTCGCCGCGCGATTTCCTTCAGCTTCTTGCGGTCGGCGGCGTTGGTGATCTTGCGGGAAATCCCGCCGCCCCGCGCGGTGTTCGGCATCAGCACGCAGTAGCGGCCGGCGAGCGACAGATAGGTGGTCAGCGCCGCGCCCTTGTTGCCGCGCTCTTCCTTGACGACCTGCACCAGCATGATCTGGCGGACCTTGACCACTTCCTGGATCTTGTAGCGCGGGCGCGCGGCTTGCGCGGCGGCGGATTTCCTCGGCCACGTCCTCTTCGGCGATGCGATTCGATCTCGTCGTCGGTGTCGCTGGCGTGGTCCATCGACGCGGTAGGTCTGCGGCCGTCGTCGCCGTCGTCGCCATTGCCGTTCTCGGCATCGGCGACCGTGGGCGCGCGCCGAGGTCTCGGGCTGGTCATCGTCGGCGCAGAGCGGCGCATCGAGCGCGTCCGCGCCGGTCTTCCTCGCCCAGATCGACCACATCCATCCCGCCGACCTCGGCGGTCTGCGACCGCGTCGGCGGCACTTCGACCGCCTCGGCCCGGGCCTGCGGGCGCGGCGCGCGGCGGCGGTCGCGGCGGTTGTCTTCCTCTTCCTCGGCGCGGGCCATCGCGCGCTCTTCCTCGAGCAGCGCTTTGCGGTCGGCGACCGGGATCTGGTAGTAATCCGGGTGGATTTCGGCGAAGGCGAGGAAGCCGTGGCGGTTGCCGCCGTAATCGACGAAGGCCGCCTGCAGCGACGGCTCGACCCGCGTCACCTTGGCGAGGTAGATGTTCCCGGCAAGCTGGCGCTTGTTGACGGTTTCGAAGTCGAATTCCTCGACCTTGTTTCCGTCGACCACGACCACGCGAGTTTCCTCGGCGTGGGTGGCGTCGATAAGCATCTTCTTGACCATGATGTTCCAATGCACCGGCGCAACGTCCGCGGCCCGGAGCGTGCTCCGGGCGGCGGACGACTGGGCTTGGGTGGCTTGTTCGGGCGAGACAGCGCGCACGGGACAGGCGGACGGGTGCCCGGTCGGCACTCTTCGCGGCGTGATCCTGCCGTTCTGCGCGCGTCATCGCGGTTCTTGTCCAAGACGGCGCAAATGCAGCGCCATCCCTTGTGTAAAGCCCGCGTCGTCAAGGACTTGGCAGGCAAGCTGGTGGCCTTGCGGCCGATCCGACTCCGCCTCTGTCATGTCCGAACCCTGCGGTGCGAACCATGCGCTCCGGCGGCGAAACTCGATGCGCGGGCACAAGACCCGCGTCGCATGCGACCATAGCGGCAAAGCGCGGCAAAGGGCAATGCACAATTTCCGTGTTTGCATTCCGCAGCTCGCCCGGGCACGACGTCAGCGGTTCGTATCGCGGTTCTTGCGAACGCCTCGCACCGGGTCAGACGTAATCCGACCGGCTGCAGACCGTACTTGGCCATCTTCTCGTTCAGCGTCCGGCGCGGCAGGCACAGCTCTTCCATCACCGCGACGATGCTGCCCTTGTGGCGGCGCATGGTGTTGTCGATCAGCATCCGCTCGAAGGCATCGACATAGTCCTTCAGCGGCTTGCCCTCGGTCGTCATCGCCGGGCCCGACGCCTCGTTGTCGGCCATCAGCAGCGAGGCGATCGACCCCGAGCCGCGGCGGTTCTGCAGCACGGCGCGCTCGGCGATGTTGACCAGCTGGCGCACATTGCCCGGCCAGGGCGCCTGCAACAGCTGGGCGGCCTCCTGCGCGGTCACCTGCGGCGCGTCGCAGCCGTATTCCTCGGCGAACTGCTCGGACAGCCGGGTGAACAGCGTCAGGATATCCTCGCCGCGCGCGCGCAGCGGCGGCAGCAGTGATCGTCATGGCGCCGAGCCGGTAGAACAGATCGGGGCGCAGCGCATCCTCCAGCGTCTTGTCGGGGGCGTGTTCGTTGCAGATCGCGATGATGCGGGTTTCGGGCGGCGTGCCCTGTTCGTTGATCAGCGTCAGCAGCCGCGCCTGCAGGCGCCTGGCTCAGCGCCTCGATATCCTCGAGGCACAGCGTGCCGCCGCGCGCCTCTTCGACCAGCGGGATCGCGCCGTCCTCGGTCGGGCCGAACAGCCGCGCCGCCAGCTGATCCTCGGACCAGGCGGCGCAGGAGATGGTGACGAACTTCTTGCCCGCCCGCGGCCCGACCGCATGCAGCGCATGGGCCACCAGCGTCTTGCCGGTGCCGGTCTCGCCGTCGATCAGCACATGGCCGTCGGCCTGCCCGAGATCGAGGATATCCTCGCGCAGCCGCTCCATCGCCGGCCGATGCGCCGATCAGCTTCTTCATCAGCATCGTGCCGTCGGACAGCTCGCGCGCGCAGCGCCCGGTTGTCCAGCGTCAGGCGGCGCGCCTGCGTGGCGCGCTTGGCCAGTTCGGTCATCCGGTCGGGGTTGAACGGCTTTTCCAGAAAGTCGAAGGCGCCGACCCGCATCGCCTCGACCGCCATCGGCACGTCGCCATGGCCGGTGATCAGGATCACCGGCAGGCCGGTGTCCTGGCTCATCAGCCGTCTTGCAGGAAGGCCATGCCGTCCATGCCCGGCATCGGATGTCGCTGACCACGACGCCCGGGAAATCCGGCGCCGATGCCTTTCAGCGCCTCTTCGGCGCTGGCATAGGTCTCCGTGTCGAACCCCGACAGTGCCAGCCACTGGCTGATCGACTGCCGCATGTCGGCCTCGTCATCGACGATCGCGACTTTCATCGTGCGTGCCATGTTCACTGGCTGCCTCATTCCTGCTGCTTGCGGATCATTCGCCTGGCCCTGCGGCCCAATATGGGCAGCTGCACCTCGAATACCGCGCCGCCGTCTCTCGCGTTGCGCGCGGTCAGGCGCCCGCCGAGATCGTTGACGATCCCGGACGAGATCGCAAGGCCCAGGCCCACGCCCTCGCCCGGCTTCTTGGTGGTGTAGAACGGCTCGAACAGATTCTCGAGATCGGCGATGCCGTGGCCGTTGTCGCGCACGGTCAGCGTCGCGGTCTCGCCCGCCGACAGCAGGATCTCGATCTGCGGGGTTCGGCGACCCTTGCGTCGCGTCGAGCGCGTTGCGCAGCAGGTTGATGATCACCTGTTCCAGCCGGATGCGGTCGGCCATCACCATCACCGGCTGCGCGCGGCAGGGTGCGGGTGATCCGCACCACGCGCGCCTTCAGCTGCGGCTCCATCATCGACAGCGCCGACGAGATCGCATGCTCGCAGGTCCACCGGCTCGAAGGCCTCGCCGCCCTTGCGGGCATAGGATTTCAGCTGCCGGGTGATCGCCGCCCATCCGGTCGATCAGGTCGTCGATGCGCTGGAACGACGACAGCGCCTCTTCCGGCCGGCGGCGCTGCAAGCAGCAGCCGCGCGCCGGCGAGATAGGTCTTCATCGCGGCCAGCGGCTGGTTCAGCTCGTGGCTGACCGCCGCCGACATCTCGCCCAGGGCGGCCAGTTTCGACGATTGCGCCAGGGTCTGCTCGGCCACCTCCAGGTCTTTCTGCACCCGCTCGCGTTCGGCGATCTCGCGCTGCAGGCGGGCGTTCAGCAGGCGCAGTTCCGCGCGATTCGCGCTGGAAGAACACGCGATTGCGACCAGGCGCGGCGCGACAGCAGGTAGAAGGTCAGCGCCAGCAGGATGGCGAAGCCCATGATCTCCAGCGCCAGCACGCCGTTCACCCGCTCGCGCACCGAATCGTAGGCGGTGAAGGTGACCAGCCGCCAGCCGCGGAACGGCACCGCGCGTCTCGGTCTGCATCACCGCCTCGCCCCGGACATAGGCATCGGGCGGGGTCTTGCGCCCAGTCGGCCGTGGCCTGCAAGGCGCGCGCGATCGCCGAGGGCGGATCGTCGCAAGCGCCAGCGCCTCCGCCAGCGGCAGCCCGCGCCAGCGCGGCTCGGTGGCCAGCATCACGGTGCCCTCGCTGTCGGTGACCAGCGACGGCATCCTGCAACCCGGCCCAGGCGCGTTCGTACTTCATCAGGTCGACCTCGACGACGATCACGCCGACCACCTGGTTCTCCGACACCAGCGCCCGGGAATAGGTGAAGCCGTAGCCGCCCGTCTCGCGCTGGGCGAGCAGTGAAGACCGTGTCCTTGGACCGCTGCGCATCGACGAAGATACGGCTCGTGCGCGAATGGTTGGTGCCCGATGCTCTGGCGGTTGGTCGCCGCGACGGCGCGCCCGTCGGCGTCCAGCAGCAGGATCGAGGCGGCGCCGATCTCGGACTGGAAGGAGATCAGGCGCTGCGAGGTCAGCACGAAATTGCCCGACGTCAGCGCGCCGATCAGCTCCGGGTCGCGCGCCAGCAGCAGCGGCACCACCGAGTTGCGCTGCAACTCGGTCAGGATGTTGCCGGAGTAGAGCGCGAGCCGCAGTTCGGCGCGGCTGCGGGTCGTCTCGGTGAAGCGGTCGGTCAGCCAGTGGTTGGTGAACAGCACCACGCCGATGGCCAGCAGGCCATCAGCACGGCGATCGCAAGCTTCACGCGCCAGCTGATGCCCGGGGCATCGGCACCCGGCACGGGCTCGGCTGAAGGATCGTCGGCGCTCTCGCTCATCGCCGCAGTCTAGGCGCGCAGCCCGCCCGCCTCAAGCGACAAGGGCGTCAGGCCGGCGCGATCGCGCCGATCAGCGAGCGGAAAAGCACCGACCCGTCGGTCCCGCCCTGCGCCGGATCGACGACCCGCTCGGGATGCGGCATCAGGCCCAGAACGCGGCGGTTCGCCGACAGGACGCCGGCGATGTCGCGCCATCGAGCCGTTCGGGTTGTCGGCATAGCGTGAAGGCGATGCGGTCCTCGCCCTGCGAGCCGCGGCGAGGGTTTCGGCATCGACGGTGTAGTTGCCGTCATGATGGGCGATCGGGAAAGCGGACCGTGTCGCCCGGCGCCCAGCCCGCGGTAAAGGCGCTGTCGGCGGTCGCCGACCCGCAGCGTCGACGGTCTTGCAGACGAACTTCAGCCCGGCATTGCGCATCAGCGCGCCGGGCAGCAGACCCATCTCGGTCAGCACCTGAAAGCCGTTGCAGATGCCCAGCACATAACCGCCGCGCGCCGCATGGGCCGCAACCGCCTGCGCCGATCGGGCGAGCGCGCGGCGATGGCGCCGCAGCGCAGATAGTCGCCGAAGGAAAACCCGCCGGGAATGCCCACCACATCGACGCCGGCGGGCAGCTCGGTGTCCTTGTGCCAGACCCGGACAACCTCGGCCCCTGCCCGGTCGAAGGCCACGGCCAGATCGCGGTCGCAGTTCGATCCGGGAAAGGTGATGACGGCGGCTTTCATCGCGGGCGCTCCGTATCGCGAGGACTGTCCGGCCGCATAGCGCAATCGCAAGCACGCTGCCAGTGCAAGACCGCCCCGCCCTCGTACATTTTCCGTTCAGAAATATCCCGGGGGTGCGGGGGCTGGCCCCCGCTCTCGCGCCTCGCCGTCCGGCCGCTACGCGGCGAAATCGTTGATCACCGCCACGCCCGGCGGCGTCGGCCCGTTGAAGGCGCGCAGTTCGGCGCTGGCTCCCGACAGCGGCACCGTGCGCGCGACGATCGGCGTCACATCGACCCGCCCCGTCTCGATCAGGGTCAGCAGCGACGGGTAGCGCCAGCTTGGCATGCCGCGCGTGCCGAAGAGCGCAAGCTGCTTCATGTAGACCGCGTTCATGTTGATCTCCATCCGCGCCGTGTGGCCCATCGGCATGCCGATCTGCACATGCCGCCCCAGCGGGCGCAGACACTCGATCGAGGCATTGATCGTCGCAGCGATGCCAAGCGCCTCGACGCTGACATGCGCGCCGCCGCCGGTGATCTCGACGATGCGCGCCGCCACTTCGCCGTCGCGCGCATCGACCGCGGCCTCGGCCCCCAGCGTCAGCGCATGGGCGAGCTTTTCCGGCACCACATCGACGACGACGACCCGCGCGCCAAGCGCGCGACCCAGGATCAGCGCCGACAGCCCGACCCCGCCGGTGCCGTGGACCGCCAGCCATTCGCCCGCCTGCAACGCCGCGCGCCCGGTCAGCGCGTGCCAGGCCGTCGTGACCCGGCAGCCGAGACCTGCGGCCAGCACCGGCGACAGGCTTTCGGGCAGGCGGGCGAGGTTATGGGCGTGGGGCACCGCGACGAATTCGGCAAAGGCGCCCGGCGCGCCGAAGCCCGGCACGACGCTGGCTGCGGCAGGTCGTGGTCTGGCCCGACTGGCAGTCCGGGCAGTCGCCGCAGGACAGGATGAAGGGCGCGATCACCCGGTCGCCCACCGCCAGCGCGCCAGGGGACCGGCCTCGACGACCTCGCCGCATATTCGTGCCCCGGGATCGGCCCGGGCTTGACCCTGGGATGCTCGCCCATCCAGCCGTGCCAGTCCGACCGGCAGACGCCGCAGGCCAGCACCCGCAGCACCACGCCGTCCGTCGGGCAGACGGGGTCGGCGACCTGCCTCGATCGACAGATCCTGATTGTAGGCCGTCAGAACTGCGGCGCGCATCCCCTACCCTCCCCGTCCGTTCCAGAAGCACGGCGTCGGCACACGTCGTGAAGCCTTGCGTAACGCGGCTGCATCCGAGACGCTGCCGTCTGCGAATTTTCTGCGAAAATTCCTCGATCTCGCCGCCAGCGCCCAGATTTTTCGTAGAAAAATCGTCCGCTCAGGCGATCTCGACCGTGTATTTCTCGATCACCGTGTTGGCGAGCAGCTTCTCGCACATCGCCCGCACCTCGGCCTCGGCGGCGGCGCGGTCGGTGCCCGGCAAGATCAAGCTCGATCACCTTGCCCTGCCGCACGCCCTCCACGCCCGGCAAAGCCCAGCGTGCCGAGCGCATGGCGCACCGCCTCGCCCTGCGGGTCAAGGACGCCGTCCTTCAGCATGACATGGACACGGGCTTTCATCGGCAGCGGCCTTTCAGTTGATCAGCGTGGGCTTGGGCGTATGGGTGACGTTCGAGGGCAGGACCCCCAGACGCCGCGCCAGTTCGGTATAGACATCGGCCAGCGGCCCCGGCTCGCGGGCGGCAGGCCCTCGGCCCGCTCGGCCGCGCGCATGTCCCACAGGCGGCAGCTGTCGGGGCTGATCTCGTCGGCGACGATCAGGCGCATGAAGTCGCCCTCCCAGATCCGGCCGATCTCGATCCGGAAATCGGCAAGCCGGATGCCGACGCCCATCATCACGCCCGACAGGAAGTCGTTCACCCGCAGCGCCAGCGCCACCATGTCGTCGAGGTCCTGCTGGCTGGCCCAGCCGAAGGCGATGATGTGCTCTTCGGCCACCATCGGGTCGCCCAGCTTCTCGTCCTTGTAGTAGTATTCGACGATCGGGCGCGGCAGCGGCGTGCCTTCGGGAATGCCGAGCCGCGTGCGACAGCGGTCCGGCGGCGAAGTTGCGCACCACCACCTCGAGCGGGATGATCTCGACCATCCGCACCAGTTGCTCGCGCATGTTCAGGCGGCGGATGAAATGCGTGGGCACGCCGATGGCGTTCAGCCCGGACATGAAGAATTCCGACAGCCGGTTGTTCAGCACGCCCTTGCCTTCGATCGCCTGCCCGGGGCGCGGCACGCTGACCGTGCCGCCATCGTCCTTGAAGTACTGGATCAGCGTTCCCGGCTCGGGGCCTTCGTAGAGGATCTTCGCCTTGCCTTCGTAGATCTTCTTGCGACGTGCCATGAATTCTCCGGTCATCGGTCGGACGTGGCGGCTGACCGCCCCGGTCGCCGCCTGCATGTGGTTGGCCGTGCTATACGTCAAGCCGGACCCTGTCGCAAGGCAACGAGCGCGCCCGCACCCCTTGCAGGACGGGGCGACGAGACGGCATATGAGCGCACAAGCGCAATCACTCAGGGGAGCACCCATGTCGACCTTCGACGACCGCGAACGGGCCTTCGAATCCAAGTTCGCCCATGACACCGAAATGCAGTTCCGCGCCGAGGCGCGGCGCAACAAGCTCGTCGGTCTCTGGGCCGCGGGCCTGCTGGGCAAGTCGGGTGACGAGGCCGCGGAATACGCGCATGAGCGTGGTGAAGGCCGATTTCGAGGAAGCGGGCGATCGAGGACGTGGTGCGCAAGGTTGCGGCCGACCTCGGCAGCCTGTCCTCGGAAGCCGCGATCCGCACCAAGATGACCGAGCTTCTGGCGATCGCCAAGGCGCAGCTGGTCGACGAGGTCTGACCGGCCGCCCCCCGCCGCGTTCAAGATCATCTTGAGCAAATTGGATTTGCCTCGGGCCGTCTTGCGTGCCAGAGGTCACAGGCAGGGGCCACCGGCCCCTGTCTTGCGTGAAAGAAGGCGCTGCAAATGACCGATGCCCTGACCCGCCTGCTGTCGACCCGCGACTGGCTGATGGCCGATGGCGCGACCGGCACCAACCTGTTCAACATGGGCCTGTCCTCGGGCGACGCGCCCGAGATGTGGAACGTCGAGCATCCCGACAGCATCCGCGCGCTCTACAAATCGGCCGTCGATGCCGGGTCCGACATCTTCCTCACCAACTCCTTCGGCGGCAACGCGAGCCGGCTGAAGCTGCACAGTGCGCAGGGCCGGGTGCGCGAGTTGAACCGCGTCGCTGCCTCGACTCGGTCGCGAGATGGCCGATGCGGCGGGCCGGACGGTGGTCGTCGCAGGCTCGATGGGTCCGACCGGCGAGATCTTCGAGCCGATGGGCACGATGACCCATGCCATTGCCGTCGAGATGTTCCACGAACAGGCCGAGGGGCTGAAGGAGGGCGGCGCCGACGTGCTCTGGGTCGAGACGATCTCGGCCCCCGAGGAATACCGCGCCGCCGCCGAGGCCGCCGCCCGCGCCGACATGCCCTGGTGCGGCACGATGAGCTTCGACACCGCCGGGCGCACGATGATGGGCGTCACCTCGGCGGCGATGGTCGACATGGTGGAAAAGCTGCCCAACCCGCCCATCGCCTTCGGCGCGAACTGCGGCGTCGGGGCATCCGACCTGCTGCGCACCGTGCTGGGCTTTGCCGCGCTCGGCCCGGAACGGCCGATCATCGCCAAGGGCAATGCGGGCATCCCGAAGTATCACGACGGCCACATCCATTATGACGGCACGCCCGAACTGATGGCCGAATATGCCGTGCTGGCCCGCGATGCCGGTGTGCGGATCATCGGCGGCTGCTGCGGCACCATGCCCGACCATCTGCGCGCACATGCGCGACGCGCTGGAAAGCCGCCCCAAGGGCCCGCGCCCGACGCTGGAGACGATCAGCGCCGCTGCTGGGCGGATTCTCCGTCGGCCTCGGACGGGACCGGCGAAGACACCGGCGCCCGAAGCGCGAACGGCGTGGGCGGCGGGGTTAGACGACGCGCGCCGTCAGAAGCAGCTCAGCTGATCCCCCGCCTTTGGCGGCACGCAGAACAGATCGCAGCGTCAGCGGCGGCAGCGCGACATCCAGCCCGAGCCGCGCCACCGCGACCCGGTAGCGCCGCTCGATCAGGTCCGCCCAAAGCCCCTCGCCCCGCATCCGCTTGCCCCAGGCGGGGTCGTAGTCCTTGCCGCCATGGACCTCGCGCACCCGCGCCATGACCTTGGCCGCGCGGTCTGGCACCCGTGCCTCCAGCCAGTCCCGGAACAGGGGCGCGACCTCCAGCGGCAGGCGCAGCATGATCCAGCTTGCCGCGACCGCGCCTGCGTCCCGCGCCGCCTGCAGGATCGGCTCCAACTCGCTGTCCGTCAGCCCCGGCACGACCGGGGCGACCATGACCCGGACGGGCACGCCTGCGTCGGTCAGCCGCCGGATCACCTGCAAGCCGCCGCTTCGGCGCCGCCGCGCGCGGCTCCATCGTGCGGGCGAGTCCGTGGTCCAGCGTCGTGACCGAGATGCCGACCCGCACGAGGCCCTTGGCGGCCATCGGCCCGAGAATGTCGAGGTCGCGCTCGATCAGCGTGCCCTTCGTCGTGATCGCGACCGGATGGTTGAAGTCGCGCAGCACCTCCAGCACCTCGCGCATGACGCGATGCTCGCGCCTCGCAGGGCTGGTAGGGGTCGGTATTGGTGCCGATGGCGATGACGCTGCGGCACATAGCGCCGCGCCGACAGTTCGCGCGCCAGCACCGCGCCGATGCCGGGCCGGGCGATCAGCCGCGTCTCGAAATCGAGGCCGGGCGAAAGGTTCAGGAAAGCGTGGCTTGGCCGCGCGAAGCAATAGATGCAGCCATGCTCGCAGCCGCGGTAGGGGTTCATCGAACGGTCGAAGGGCAGATCGGGCGAGCGGTTGTAGGTCAGCGCGGATCGCGGCCGCTCGATCCGCACCTCGGTGCGCACCAGCCGCTCTTCCTCGGGCAGGTCCCAGCCGTCGTCCACCGCGTCGGCGGTCGTCGCCTCGAACCGTCCGGCGCGGTTCGAACCGGCCCCGCGGGCGCGCAGCCTGCGTCCGGGAAGAATGCCCTCACCCTGATCCATGGGACGAATATAGAACATTAAAGAACATTGGCCAGCCCCTGTCGTTTTGCGACGCGGCGCTGTCGGCTTTCACGTGGGCCATGTCGCAATCCGAAAAGTTCGTGTAGGACTTTGAGCGCATTGAACCTTGAACACATCCGGGCAGGAGCAGGCCATGGCCGACGACGACGAATCATCCTTGTCGGAACTTTCCGACGACGAACTCGTGCTGCAGATGCACGACGACCTCTACGACGGTCTGAAGGAAGAGATCGAGGATGCGCGTCAACATCCTGATCGCGCGCGGCTGGACGCCCTACGACGTGCTGACCAAGGCGCTGGTCGCCGGAATGACCATCGTCGGCGCCGATTTCCGCGACGGCATCCTGTTCGTGCCCGAGGTGCTGCTGGCCGCGAACGCGATGAAGGCCGGGATGTTCATCCTGAAGCCGCTGCTGGTGGAAACCGGCGCGCCGCGGATGGGCAAGATGGTGATCGGCACCGTCAAGGGCGACATCCACGACATCGGCAAGAACCTTGTCGCGATGATGATGGAAGGCGCCGGGTTCGAGGTGCTGGACCTTGGGATCAACAACTCGGTCGAGAAGTATCTCGAGGCGCTGGAGCGCGAACAGCCCGACATCCTCGGCATGTCCGCGCTGCTGACCACGACGATGCCCTACATGAAGGTCGTGATCGACACGCTGAAGGAAAAGGGCATGCGCGAGGACTACATCGTGCTGGTCGGCGGCGCGCCGCTGAACGAGGAATTCGGCCGTGCCATCGGCGCCGACGCCTATTGCCGCGATGCCGCCGTGGCGGTCGAGACGGCCAAGCAGTTCGTCGCGCGCAAGCACAACCAGTTGAGCGCCTGACAGGACGCCCGTGTGGCCCCGGAAGTGATCCGGGGCTTGCGGCCCGATGGCGCCGGCGAGCTGCATCGTGTCGCTTGCGTCACGCTGACCGCACCCCCACATGCGCGGGAAAGGAGACAGCCATGCCCGCACGCACCTTCGCCATCCTGATCGTCTCGGTCATCGCCGCGGCCGGACTGACAATCCTGATGCTGGACCTATGCCGGCCTGCCGCTGGCCGCTCTTGGCGTCGCAGCACTGTGCGGCCGGCCTGATCCTGGCTGGCGCGGACGTCGCCGGCAATGACGGCCTGCCCGCGGACGACGTGCTGGCCACCGACGGGTCTGGCGCCGGCGCGCAGCGGACGCATCCTGCTGATCGCCTGCGGCGCGCTGGCGCATGAGATCCTCGCCCTGAAGCGCATGAACGGCTGGGATCACCTTGATCTGCAATGTCTTCCCGCGAACCTGCACCTCTGGCCGGACCGGATCTCCCGATGCCGTGGAAGCCGCCGTCACCGCACAACGCGACGCCTATGACTCGGTTTTCGTCGTCTATGCCGATTGCGGCACAGGTGGCCTGCTGCAGGCCGCGCTGCGCCGCCCTGGGCGTCGAGATGGTCGAAGGCCCGCATTGCTATGCCTTCTTCGAAGGGAACGCAGGCTTCGTCGAACGGGCGGAAACCGAATTCACCGCCTTCTACCTGACCGATTTCCTGGTCCGGCAGTTCGACGCCTTCGTCTGGCGCCCGATGGGCCTCGACCGTCACCCGCAACTGCGCGACATGTATGTTCGGGAATTACACCAAGCTTGTCTATCAGGCGCAGACCGACGACCCCGCGCTCGACGCGAAGGCGCGCGACTGCGCCGCGCGCCTCGGGCTGGCCTATGAGCGGCGGTTCACCGGCTATGGCGATCTTGAAACCGCGCTGGCGCGGGCGGCACGCTGACGAATTTTCTACGAAAATTCCGGCATGTTTCTGAATTTTCGTAGAAAATTCGCTAGCTCATGGCCGCTTCCGCCGCCACCGACCGGATCCGCTCCACCATCGCGCGCAGCCCGTTGGAGCGTTGCGAGGACAGGTGATCGGTCAGCCCCAGCCGCCCCAGTTCGGCCGGTGCATCCACCGCGCCCACCTCGGCCACCGACAGCCCGCCGTAGAGCGCGTGCAGGATCGCGATCAGCCCGCGCACGATCATCGCGTCGCTCTCGCCCTGAAAATCGAACTGCGCGCCCGGCCCCTCGCCGTCGATGCGCGGAACGATCCAGACCTGGCTTGCACAGCCCTGCACCTTGGTTGCGGGCACCCGCAGCGCCTCGTCAAGCGGCGGCATCGTGCGGCCAAGCTCGATCACGTGGCGATAGCGGTCCTCCCAGTCGTCGAGGAACTCGAAGGTTTCGGCGATCTCTTCAAAGGCGGGGCTGGCCATGGCGTCTCCGGCGAACATCTGTGCCTGACCTAAGCCGCCCGCCCCCAAACGTCCACCCTGCGCAGGCGCGGCTTTTCAAACGCCGCGCCTTCCGCTACCCAAGGCGGCAGATGACGAAAAGGGACGCCGCATGACCAGACCGCAGATCGCCGCCTTCGCAGGGCTTCTGATGCTGAGCGCCTGCGGCGGGTTCAGCCAGTCGAACTGGAACCCGGTCAACTGGTTCGGCGGCTCGGATGAGGTCGTCGTGGTCCAGACCACCGAGGATGGACAGCCCGTCGATCCGCGCCCGCTTGTCGATCAGGTCCTGAGCATGGAGGTCGAGCGCGTTTCCCGGCGGTGCCATCGTCCGGGCGACGGGCCTGCCGCCGACGCAGGGCTTCTGGGACGGGCAACTGGTGCCCCAGCCGATCGAAGACGGTCGGCTGACCCTGCGTTTCATCCTTTACCCGCCCCAGGAGCCGAGCCGCGTTTCCACCCAGCAGTCGCGCGAAGTGGTTGTCGCCCTGTCGCTGTCGAACCGGCAGCTTCAGGATATCCGCGAAATCGTCGTGCAGGGCGCGCAGAACGCGCGGTCGTCGCGCCGCTAAAGCTTGACGACCCGCACCTCGCTGCCCTTGGCGGACAGAGCGATCTCGCCCCGGCAGAGCCGCAGCGCATCGTCGCCGAAGGCCTCGCGCCGCCAGCCCTTCAGCGCAGGCACCTCGCGCTCGCCCGCCGCGATGGCATCAAGATCGGCGGCAGAGGCGATCAGCTTCGGCGCGACGCCCAGTTCCTCGGACTTGGCCTTCAGCAAGCACGCGCAGCAGATCGGCCAGCGCCGGGTTCACCTGCATCTGTTCGCGGCTCAGGTCCGGCTTGGGCATCTGCTCGGGCGCGCATCTCCAGCCCTGCCTTCACCGCGGCGAGGATGCCATCGGCGATCTCGCGCTTGCCGCGCCTTCGCGCAGCAGAAGGCGCGAGCGGCCAAGTTCTTCGTGCGTTGGTGGGCCGGGTCGAGGCGAGTTCCAGCAGCGCATCGTCCTTGTAGACCCGGCTGCGGGGCATGTTCGGCCTTGGGCGATAGTCCTCGCGGAAGCGCGCCAGTTCCTTGACCACGGCCAGAAAGCGGCCCGAGGTGGTGCGGGTCTTGACCCGCTCCCACGCCTCGTCGGGATGAACGGTATAGGTCGCGGGATCGGTCAGGATCGACAGCTCCTCGTCCACCCATTTCTGCGCGGCCGTTCTTGGCCAGCTGCGCCGCAAGGAATTCGTAGATCACCCGCAGGTGGGTCACATCGGCCAGCGCATATTCCTTCTGCGCATCGCGTCAGCGGGCGGCGCGACCAGTCGGTGAAGCGCGAGGTCTTGTCGAGTCGGCTGTGCGCGATCTTCTTGACCAGCGTCTCATAGCCGACCTGTTCGCCGAAGCCGCAGACCATGGCCGCGACCTGCGTGTCGAACAGCGGCTTCGGGAAAGACACTGCCTTCGACGAAGAAGATCTCCAGATCCTGCCGGGCGGCGTGAAAGACCTTCACCGTCGCCTCGTGGCGGAACAGGTCATAGAGCGGCTCCATCGACATCGCGTCGCCCTCGATCGGGTCGACCAGCACCGCCTCGCCCGTCTTGCCCGGCAGCGCCATCTGGATCAGGCACAGCTTTGACCAGTAGGTGCGCTCGCGCAGGAACTCGGTGTCGACGGTGACGTAGGGCTGGCTGCTTGGCGGCTTCGCAGAAGAGCGGCGAGGTCTTCGGTCGTGGTGATGGTCTTCATGGGGTCCCGTCTTCGGGTCGCGGGGGCATCCCGCCGTTTCGTTCTAAGGGCGGGTGGGCCGAAAGGAAAGTGATCTCTGGGGCTTCCACGGTGTGCGGGCCGCGTGACCTGCGTTGCAGGTGGGCCGGACGCAGCGGCCTCCGACCCTAGAGAAACACCGGCGTCGGTCACCCGCCGCGAAGCGGCGCAGCACGGCCGGGTAAAGCCGGTGCTCCTGCGCCAGCACGCGGGCGGACAAGGCTGTCCTCGGTGTCGCCCGGCAGCACGGGCACGCGCGCCTGGCCCAGGATCGGACCGGCGTCCAGTGCCGGCGGTGACCTCATGCACGGTGCAGCCGGCCTCGGCATCGCCCGCCGCCAGCGCGCGGGCATGGGTGTGCAGGCCGGGATACTTCGGCAGAAGCGAGGGGTGGATGTTCAGCATCCGGCCCCGGAAGCGGTCGACGAAGCCGGGGGTCAGCACGCGCATGAAGCCGGCAAGGCAGAGGATATCGGGTCGCGCGGCAAGGATCGGCTGCAGCAAGTTCGGCCTCGAAACGCCGCGCGGTCGCTTGCCGAAGGGGCGGTGGTCGACCGCCGCGACGGGCACGCCGAGCGCCGCTGCCTTGGCCAGGCCCGCAGCGCGTCGGGATCGTTCGAGGCCACGAGCACGGGCTGCGCCGGATGGTCGCCCGCCGCCATGTCCCGCACGAGCGCCAGCATGTTCGAGCCACCCCCGGAAATCAGGATGGCGACGCGCTTCACAGCAGGCGGCCGGTGTAGCGACCCCCTGCCCTTCGGCGACGTGGCCCAGCCGGATGACGGTCTCGCCCTCGGCGGTCAGGAGCGCGGTCAGCGCCTCGGCCCGGTCGGCGGCGACGACGAGCGATCATGCCGATGCCGCAGTTGAAGGTCTTGAGCAGTTCCGCCTCCGACATGCCCGCCGTTTCGGCCAGCCAGCGGAACACCGGCGGCAGCGGCCAGGCGTCAAGGTCGATCTCGCAGGCCGAGCCTGTCCGGCAGGACGCGGGGCAGGTTCTCGGTCAGCCCGCCGCCGGTGATATGGGCGAGGCGTGCACGCCGCCCGCGCGGACCGCGGCGAGGGCGGGCTTCACGTAAAGCCGGGTCGGGGTCAGCAGCGCCTCGCCCAAGCGTGCCGTCGGCGAACGGGCGAGGGCGCGTCCCAGCCGAGGCCCGACAGCTCGACCACCTTGCGCACGAAGCTGTAGCCGTTGGAATGCACGCCGTCGGAGGCAAGGCCCAGAAGCACGTCGCCCTCCTGCACGCCCGTGGGCAGGTCCTGCCCCGCGTTCCATCGCGCCCACGGCAAAGCCCGCAAGGTCGAAGTCGCCCTTGTGATACATGCCCGGCATCTCGGCCGTCTCGCCGCCGACCAGCGCGCAGCCGCTGTCGCCGCGCAGCCCTCGGCGATGCCGGTGATGATGCGGGTGGCCTGATCGACCTCCAGCTTGCCGGTGGCGAAGTAGTCGAGGAAGAACAGCGGCTCGGCGCCCTGGCAGACCAGATCGTTGACGCACATGGCGACAAGGTCGATGCCGATGGTATCGACGTTGCCGGTGTCGATCGCGATGCGCAGCTTGGTGCCGACGCCATCGGTCGCGGCCACGAGGATCGGGTCGGTGATAGCCTGCGGCCTTCAGGTCGAACAGCGCGCCGAACCCGCCAAGACCGCCCATCGTGCCGGGGCGGTTCGGTGCGGCTGCGCGGCGGGCTTGATCCGCTCGACCAGCGCGTTGCCGGCGTCGATGTCCACGCCCGCATCGGCATAGGTCAGCCCGTTTCCAGAAGTGCTCATCCCGCCTGCCCCTGCTGCCCGAAAACCCGTGCCGACCGCATAGACCAACGCGCCCGCCCACGCAACGCGAAGCCGCGCCGCCGTCTTGACCCAGAGCCGCGTTCTGCGTAGGCAGAACCCGCGTGGGCCTGTAGCTCAATGGTTAGAGCAGGGCGCTCATAACGCCTTGGTTGGGGGTTCGAGTCCCTCCGGGCCTACCACATCCCTATTTCACAGTTCTGAATGGTTGGGCGACAAGCTCGGGCAATGCTTGGGTGAAATGTGCGGCTCTTTGTTTGACGGACAGGCCGACAGGGCCGCTCGACCGGCTGTAGCGCCAGACTTTGCCACGTTCGCGCCTGAAGCCGTTCTCTTTGCCCGTGTAAAACGACCGGTCAGTCCACGAAGTCATCAAGCCGTCGTGCAAGGTCACTTCTCACCACAACCGGAGCGCTCAATCACTCGCTGCACTTGGGTCGCAATCCGTTCACCGCCCCTGGTCATCTTGATGCAAGGCGTTTCGGAGACCCCGCGCTGAGTGGGATTGCAGCCCCTTTTGCAAGTTGCAGGACTATGGGCTGAACCTTTGCCGGTCGTGCTGCGAGCTCCGGTCGGAAAGCCGGCCCGGGCAGACAGCGGTCATTTGCATGCCCGGGATTCCACGTCACGACCTGCGATCAGGTCCGATCGCCACATGCCTCGCGGAGGCGCTTCATGGCGTGTGACGCTTCGCCGGCAAACGACTGCCTGCAATCTGGCAGCATCACTGTTTGGTGCGGGTCAGCCAGAGGCGGCGGATCTCAGGATGTCTCTTTTTGGCACGCCCCCGAAAGCAAGATGGATGATCGCCGCCAGCATCAGCGCCGCGCCGAAAAAGGCCGTGACCGACATCCTCTCGCCAAGGAACAGCGCCGCAGCCATCGCGCCGAAAACACCTTCGGCACTGACGATGACAGCGGCGTGGGAGGCGGGCGTATAGCGCAGGGCAACAGTCTGCAACCCGAACGCCAGCGCCGTCGATCCTGCACCGAGGACAAGGAGTTCCGGGGCGGCCGCAAGGGCCGCGCTTGCCGACAATGACCCCCACAGGGCACCGATCGGCAGGGCAAGGGCCGCGGTGACAAGAAACTGCGTGCACGCAGTGCGCACCGGGTTGCCGAAGGTCTGCATGTGGCGTCCAAGCTCGATCATCCACGCCGCGTAGAACAGCGCGGAGATGAGAGACACGAGGTCACCGTGGCCGAACCCCTGAAGCCCGCCGCACAACATGAAGATCCCGATCATCGTGGCCCCCGCTGCACCCCAGACCCGCAGGCTCGTGCGCTCACGGAACAGGACCCAGGCCAGGATCGGGGTGATCACCGTGGCGGTATTGACGAGAAATCCTGCGTTCGTGACGGAGGTCGACAGATAGGCTGTCTGTTGAAGCGTCAGGGCCAAGGCGAGCAACGAGGCGTTTCGAGGACAGGTTAAACGCGGTCTCCGCCCCGATCATGGACTTGGCTGTGGCCAACGATTTTCTATCTCGAGACCTCAAGCCGTCGGTCGGCACGTGAGGTGACGCATGATCGAACCGAACCTTGGGAAGCTGTAAGTCGGGGCGCAATGCCGCCTGTTGACGATCTCGCGTCCGGCGTTGCCCTGCGGACCACAGGGAGAGAGAGCGATGAGCCTCGACCTGATGCCGGATCGACCAGCAGTTCCAGGCCACCCTTTTCTGGAACGTCCAGCAGATGACGTGGCGCCGGCGCCAAGGGTTTCTCTATCTGACCGCGACAAATCCGGAACATGGGGCTAGTGTCGACCTGGGCGCCGGGATGGTTCGGCGCTGCGATGAGGGGCGAAACCATGTTCTCCACCAATGTCGGCGGCATCGACCGCGTGCTGCGCATCGTCGTCGGGCTTGCGCTGCTTGCAGGCTTCTTCCTGAACACCGAAGGGAGTTGGCGCGGGCTTTATCTGATCGGGATCATTCCGCTGGCGACCGGGCTGTTCAGCACCTGCCCGCTCTATTCGGTCTTGGGGTTCAACACCTGCCCGATGCGCAAGTGACGGCCCGAAGGCCTCGCTTGCTGCGCCGCCCCGCTCCTGCATCGGATGCGCTGCAGGTGAGCGGCTGCGGGGATCGGGAATGAGCTACGGGTGGTATTCCTTCCTGCTTGCCTTCGCATTGTTCGCGGCAATGCTGGGCCTTTTGTTCCTTGGGCGTTACCTCGCCCGTTTGCGCAATGCCCATGACGAGGTCGAGACCGGCATCGGCCCGGTCAACGCGGCGATCTTCGGGCTGCTGGGGCTGATGATCGCCTTCGTGTTCTCGGGCGCGGCACAGCGCTTTGACGAACGACGCGACCTGATCGTGGAGGAAGCGAACGCGATCGGCACGGCGTGGCTACGGCTCGACGTTCTGCCCGCCGAGGCCCAGCCGGACTTGCGACGAATGATGCGGGACTATGCGGATGCACGGATCGCGGCCTATCGTGCCCTGCCCGACGAGGCGGCCTTCGCCACCGAATTCGACCGGGCCCAGCAGTTGCAGAACAGCATCTGGGCCGCCGCTGTCGCCGCGACCCTCGCCCCGGCGCAGAGTACAGCCCCGGCCATGCTGCTTCTGCCCGCGCTGAACGACATGTTCGACATCACCACCACGCGCGAAATGGCGATGCGAAAGCATCCGCCGCCGATTGTCTACGTCATGCTTGGCGCGCTTGCGCTGATGTCATCATTGCTGGCCGGACATGCGATGGCGGGGCGCAGGCAACAGAGCATGCTGCACCTGATCGCCTATCCGCTGATCATCGCGGTCGTGGTGAACCTTGTCATCAACCTCGAGCATCCGCGCCTTGGCCTCGTGCGGGTCAACGCCTTCGACGTCGTCATCCAGGATGTGCGCGACCAGATGGGCGACGGCTAGCCGACGAGGGTCAGGCTGACGCGGCGGTTCTGGCGGCCTTTCTTCTCGATCCGGCCGATCTCGACGCGGCCGATTTCCGCAGTGCGGGCGACGTGGGTTCCCCCGCAGGGCTGAAGGTCGATCTGCTCGGCGCCCTGCCCGATCCGGATCAGGCGCACCCGCCCCTGCCCGGTGGGCGGCGCCACCGACATGGTCTTGACCAGTTCCGGGCGCGCCGCCAACTCGGCGTCGGTGATCCAGTCCTCGGTCACCGGCAGGTCGCGCCCGATCAACTCGTTCAGCGCCTCTTCCAGCGCGGCCACGTCGGCAGGCGGATCAGGCATGTCGAAATCGAGCCGCCCCCGCTCGGCCCCGATCTGGCCACCGGTGACAGGCAGCGGGATGACGACGGACAGCAGGTGCAGCGCGGTGTGGACGCGCATGTGGCGGTGGCGACGTTCCCAGTCGAGCATCTGTTGGACAGGCGTGCCGGGTGGCGGCAGCGGCAGCGGCTCGGCGGGAACCAGAGCGATCATGCCCCCTTCGGCCTTTACCGCCGTTGCAATGGCAAGCGATCCGCCGGACCAGACGAGGCGCCCGCTGTCGCCCGGCTGCCCTCCGCCCGTGGCATAGAATACCGACCGGTCGACGATGATGCCCCCCTCGGGCGTGTGGCCGACGACGCTGGCCTCTGCCTCGTGCAGGTAGGGGTCGGTGCGGAAAAGCGGTTCCGTCATGCCTTCGCGCGCTCCGGTTTCGCCTTGGGGGTGTCTTCGTCATCTTCGGGCAGCGGCTCGGGCGCCCCCTGCGCCTGAGCGGCCATGCTCAGGGACAGGGCCACGCCCTCGGCCTCGAACCGGCGCATGATCTCGTGGTAGATGTCCGAGCGGACGTTCAGCAGGAAATTCACGTCGCGCAGGATCACCCTGATCTCGAAGGTCATCGCATCGGGCGTGAACGCGGTCAGAAGGATCGTCGGGGCCGGGTTCAGCACGACGAGCGGCTGCGCCTCGGCGATCTCGCGCAGGATCCGTTCGACCTTTCGGGTATCGCTGCCATAGGCCACCGCGACCGGCACGATCAGCCGCCCGGTCAGGTTGAAGCGGGTCCAGTTCGTCACGCGGCCAGCGACAAGATCGGTGTTCGGCACGATCACGTCGGTGCGATCGAAGGTCTGGATGCGGGTCGAGCGGACCGAGATCGCCTGAACCGTGCCCTGCACGCCCCCCACCTCGATCCAGTCGCCTTCGGAAATCGGACGCTCGACCAGCAGGATGATGCCCGAGACGAAGTTCGACACGATGTTCTGCAGGCCGAAACCGATACCGACAGACAGCGCACCCGCGACCACCGCAAAGCCGGCAAGGTTGATCCCCGCCGAATTGATCGCGGTCAGCGCGGCGAAGAAGATGCCCAGGTATCCGACGCCCGCCACCACCGCGTTGCGACCGCCCTGATCCATCCGCGTCTTCGGCAGCACCGAGGACCGCAGCGCCCCCTGCAACAGGCGCGTGACCATGTAGCCCAGGGCGAAGATGACCGCGAAGGTCAGGAAGGCGCGCGGCGAAATCTGGGTCTCGCCGATCGAGAAGCCGCCGAGGAAACTCGTCCACAACTCGCTGATGTCCGACGTCCGCGCGCCCCAGATCAGCGCAAAGACCGGCAGCGAGGCCAGCGTCAGGGCAAAGCCGATCAGCGTGGGCGCAAGCGCATCGTGAAGGCGGTCGTCCTGGCGTGTGATGATGGCATAGGCGTTGTCCACCAGATCCTGCAGCACGAAGATCAGGCCCAGAAGCCCCAGCGAGGTCGCCGCCGGATAGACCAGCGCGCTGGCCGCCGCGACATAGCCGACCGCCGCAAGCACCGGACCGACGATGCCGATGGCGATGGCCGCCCGGCCGAACAGGCCGATCAGCCGGTCGCGGAACGTTGCGCTTTCGCCTTGCGCCGCTTCGTTGCGAACATGGGCGCGCAGCAACTGGCCCATGCGCACGAGGATGATCGCGCCGAGCAGCAGCACCGGAAAGCTGAGCATCGAATTGGCATCGTTGCCCGCGCCGGTCGTGCGCAACGCCGTCTCGCGGATCGCGTCGAGCGCGATCAGCAGACCGAAGGCCGAGGCATAGCAGCCGCCCCTCCGCCCGCTTTTCGGGGGGAAGGTTCATCGGCATGTCGGGCGTCTCGATCTTGGGGAACACGCGCCCGCCCAGCCAGATCGACGCGAAAATGGCAAAGCCCACGGCAGGCAGGATCTGCGCCAGCTGCAACCCGATGGGACCAAGCATCGACGTCAGCTGGATCGCCCGCGAAATCAGGGTGACAGCCGATGGTCGGCAGCGCCACCTGCCCGAGCGAGGCGAACATGCCCCAAAGCTTGTGCCACCGCTTCGAGGCGCGGTTGCTGCAGCGCAACGCCCAGGCTTTCCATCAGCCAGCGACCGCGCCATACCAGACCCAGACCGATGGCCGAATAGCAGCAGGATCAGCGGCAGGTTGCCCTTGAAATCCTCGCGCGCCGAGGCCCGCATCCACTGCGCCTCGACCTCGCCCCAAAGGCGCTGCGATGTCTCGTGCAGCGTCACGGCCCCGGCGCCCCAGTTGGCCGGGTTGATCGGCGATGGGCCAGACCTGCATCAGCTCGTCCGCCTGCCGTTCGCGCAGCTGACGGTCGATTTCGCGGATCAGCCCGTCGGCGCGCCGATAGGCCTCGTCGGCGGCGATCACCGGGTGCCTGAAGGCGGACCAGCTGATCGTTCAGCTCGGTCCGCCGCACGGCGATTTCCTCGGCCTCGATCTGCGCCTTCGGCGGGTGCCGGCCCGAGCGCGTCGATCTGGGCGCGCAAGGTGGCGATGCGCGCGGAATTGGCGTTCTGCGCCGACTGGAAGGTTGCGCGCCACTCCGCCAGATAGCCGCGCATCTGCTGAGCGCGTCATCGGATGTGTTGCGGTCCTGCGTCTGGCTTTCCGCCTTGGATGCCGTTCTTTCCCAGGCGACATAGTCCGGCGGGCCGGGATCTTCCTCCGATGAAACGGGGGCGGCGGATCTGGGCCGAGACCACCGGACGGCGTGCCCAGACCCAGCCCGAGGGCAAGGACAAGGCACAGCGCCCGGATCACGGCCGTTGCCGCAGTCATGCGTCCTCGAAAACGGCTGGGATCGTGCGCGGCGCCGCGATCCAGCCATTCCGGCACCGGCAGGCCCTTTTCCTTGCAGGAAGGCCGGGTTGTAGAGCTTCGACTGATAGCGGCTGCCATAGTCGCACAGGATGGTGACGATGGTCTTGCCCGGCCCCATGTCGCGCGCCATGCGGATCGCGCCGGCGATGTTGATGCCGGACGAGCCGCCCATGCACAGCCCCTCGTCCTGCAGCAGGTCGAAGACGATCGGCAGCGCCTCGGCATCCGGGATGCGGTAGCTGAAGTCGGGCGTGAACCCTTCGAGGTTGGCCGTGATCCGCCCCTGCCCGATGCCTTCGGTGATCGACGTGCCCGGGGCTTTCCAGCTTGCCCGTGGTGTAGAAGCTGTGCAGCGCCGCACCTTCCGGGTCGGCGAGGCCGATCTTCACGCCCTTGGGCTGCAGCGCCATGCGCCACGCCCGCGAGCGTGCCGCCCGACCCCACGGCGCAGATGAAGCCATCCACCTTGCCGCCGGTCTGCTCCCAGATTTCCGGCCCGGTCGTCTCGATATGCGCCTGACGGTTGGCCACGTTGTCGAACTGGTTGGCCCAGATCGCCCCGTTCGGTTCGGTTTGTGCCAGCTTCTCGGCCAGACGGCCCGAATAGCGGACATAATTGTTCGGATTGCTGTAGGGCACCGCCGGCACCTGCACCAGTTCCGCCCCCGCCAGGCGCAGCATGTCCTTCTTTTCCTGGCTTTGCGTCTCGGGGATGACGATCACCGTCCGGAACCCCATCGAGGCGCCGACCAGCGCAAGACCGATGCCGGTATTGCCCGCCGTGCCCTCGACGATGGTGCCGCCGGGGCGCAACAGGCCCTTCGCCACCGCATCCCTGATGATGTAGAGCGCCGCGCGGTCCTTGACCGACTGGCCGGGATTCATGAACTCGGCCTTGCCCAGGATCTCGCAGCCCGTCATCTCGCTGGCCTTGCGCAGGCGCAGAAGCGGGGTGTTGCCGATCGTATCGGCCAGATCGCTGTGAATGCGCATGCCGAACCTTCCTTTTCTTTGCGTCAGGTGTAGGCAAGTCGCCGGGGGAACTCAAGCCAAGGGCATTGCGGGAGACGACAAGCACGCGCTGCTCCGCCTGTTCTCAGACCGCAACGGCTGACCATTCGGGCGTCCCGTCCCAAAGAATGTCCCAACTGGCGCCCGGTCGCACGTTCTGCACCGCACCCGGAACGAAAGCGACGAGGCACTGCGCCCCCGGCCTGCGCACCGAGGGATAGACGAGGCCGCGATGCCCCTCGCGCAGCAGGTCGGCGGCCAACGCCTGCCCTGCCGGATACCCCGCCGCGGGATCGGGCCGAAGGGCGGGATGCCCCGGATCGTCCGACAGATCGGGAAACTCTCCGATGAAGTCGGCGAGCAGTTCGACATAGCGCGCCCGGTCGCGCCAGATGCCGATGTATCCAAGCTCCCTGCCCCGGTGAAACGCCACCTCGGCCACCGAGGTCAGGCTTTCCCACGCGCAATACCACGCCCCCCGCCGCCCGTCGTTGAAGCGGTTGCCGCCTGCGCGGGTATAGGTGAAGGCCGCGTTGACATGCCCCTGTCCATAAAGCGCAAGGTCGGCCCGCCGCCGCGCCCAGGCAAGCTCGCGCCGGTCGATATGCAGGTTCCGGCCGCGTTCCGCCATCAGCCGGGCCGAGGTCATGCCCTCGATCTCGGCCAGAACCTCCATCTCGGCATCGCTGTCGACCAGCCCGCGCAGCGCCGGCGGTTTGTGGTATGTGGCGGGGATCAGGCGCACCAGCGCCCGGTCGCTTACCGCCCTGATCTTCACGCCCCGCCCCGGAGCGCGTCGAGATAACTGCGCACGCGAAGGAACTGGGGCAGGCCATCGGCGATCATCGTATCCACCGGCCGTGCCCCGTCGAACAGCGGTCCGCCGTTCGACAGCGTCATCCAGCGCGGCGCAATCTCGTCGCTGAAATACAGTTGCAACGACTTGTAGATGCCGACGAGCGCCGAAAGCCGCAGCATCTGATCCCGGGTGAGGTCGCCCGCGAAGCCCGGTTTTCGTGCCCGCTTCCAGGTGCTCTCCGACATGTCTGCCAGCGCCGCGGCTTCGGCCTGTGTCAGGTTCCACTGCACGGCAATGCGCGACCAGGCTTTCAGCGCAATGGCGGAGGGATCGTGCGAAGGTGGGGAAAGAACGGCGGCTTCCATCGGATATCTCCTCTGCACTCGAAGATAGGGCCAAATGGCCTCATTTTCAAGTCCATATGGACCCTCTCACTGAAACTGGGTCGTGGCCCTCTTTCGATGGCTCACGCTATCAACCGATCCGAAGTCAACAAGCCTTCAGATCGCCTTGCCCATCCGCCCCGCGAGGTCCGTGAAGAACTGCCACGCCACCCGGCCCGACCGCGCGCCGCGCGTCGCCTGCCATTCGATCGCCTCGGCCCGCAGCGATCGTCGCCGATCGGCAGGCCGTAGGCGTCGCAATAGCCGTGGATCATCGCGAGGTATTCGTCCTGACTGCAGGGATGGAAGCCAAGCCACAGCCCGAACCGGTCCGACAGCGAAACCTTCTCCTCCACCGCCTCGGACGGGTTGATGGCGCTGGAGCGTTCGTTCTCGATCATGTCGCGCGGCATCAGGTGGCGGCGGTTCGACGTGGCGTAGAACACGCACATTGTCGGGCCGCCCCTCGATCCCGCCGTCCAGAACGGCCTTCAGCGCCTTGTAGTGCTGGTCGTCATGGCTGAAGGACAGATCGTCACAGAACAGGATGAACCGCGCGCGGCGCGTCGCGCAGCACATTCAGCAGCCGCCCCACCGAGCGGAGGTCCTCACGGCTGAGTTCGACGAGCTTCAGCGGCAGGCCCTGCGCGCACCACCTCGGCATGCACCGCCTTGACGAGGCTCGACTTGCCCATCCCCCGCGCGCCCCACGAGCAGCGCGTTGTTCGCGGGCAGCCCCCGCGCGAACTGCAACGTGTTGGCCAGCAGGATGTCGCGCACCCGGTCGATCCCGATCAGCAGCGCCGAGGTCGACCCGCGCCACGCGCGCGCACCGGTTCCAGCCGGTCCGGGCGCGACGTGCCAGACAAAGGCATCCGCCGTGCCGAAATCGGGCGCGGGCACGGCGCGGCGGGCTGATCCGCTCCAGCGCCTCGGCGATCCGCAAGAGCGCGGGATCGCCGGTCATGCCTTGCCCTGCTCGGCCTCGTCCTCGTCCGGCTCGACCCACAGGCCCTGTGCCCGCAACTCGGCCTCGCGCTTCTTCTCGATCCGGCGGATCAGGAAGATCGAAACCTCGTAGAGCGGGTAGATCGCCACGAACAGGATCAGTTGCGACATCATGTCGGGCGGCGTGACGACGGCGGCCAGGATCAGGATCAGCACGATCGCGTATTTCCGCATCCCGGCCAGCCCGGCGGCAGAGATCAGCCCCGCCTTGCCCATCAGCGTCAGCAGGACCGGCAACTGGAAGCACAGACCGAAGGCCAGGATGAAATTCGTGGTCAGCGACAGGTACTGCTCCATCGAGCCCTGGAACAGGATGCCCGCGGTGCCCGGATCGACCGTCACAAGATCAGGCCCGGCCTCGGGGTCGGTCACCATCATCTGCTGGAACCCGAGGAAGAAATCGAAGGCGATCGGCAGCACGACGTAGAAGGCGAACGCGGCGCCAAGCGTGAACATGATCGGAGACGAGATCAGGAAGGGCAGGAACGCCCCTTTCTCGGACTTGTAGAGCCCCGGCGCCACGAAGCGCCACATCTGCGTCGCGATGATCGGGAAGGCGAGGATGAAGCCGCCCATGACCGAGATGCGGAAGGCCACGAAGAAACCTTCCTGCAACTTGATCGAGGACAAGCTGGCATTCCTGCCCGCGACCCTCGAGCGCATTGCAGATCGGGTTGGTCAGGAAATTGAAGATCGGGTTCCAGACCGTGAAGGCGATCAGGATGCCCACGACAAAGGCGGTGAGCGAGATCAGGATGCGGTTGCGCAGTTCCTTCAGGTGCTCGATCAGCGGGGCGGCGCTGTCGTCGATCTCGTCCACGCTCATGTTTCGGCCTTCTTGCCGTCAGTCTTCTTGGCGCGCGGTTTGGGCGCGGGCTTGGTTTCGACATCGCTGGCCGGTTTGGCGGCGGCGATGGCCTTTTCGATCGGATCTTTCGGCTTCGCCCTCGGCTTTGCGACGGGTTTCGCAGCTTTCGTTGCGGGTGAAGCCGCCACGGGCGCAGAGGTTTCCGTGGCCGCAACCGGCTTTGTCAGGGCCGAGACGGCTGCGGCATGCCGTGCGCGCTGCTCGGCCTTCTGGTCGATCAATGCCTGCGTTGCCGGACCGGCGGGCGTTGCGGCTTCTGCCGCCGTTGCGGCGGCCGTCGGGGCGGCGGCGCTCGGGGTCGCGGCAGGTTTGACGGCGGGCTTCAGCGGGTCCCACTTCTCGAACTTGGTCGCGGCTTCCTTGACCTTGTCCAGCCCCATGCTGCGCGCCGAGGTCACGGTTTTCAGGTCGTTCGCGATGTCCTTCACGCCCGCGTCGTCGGCGGCGGATTCCATCGCCCGCTGAAAGTCGCGCGCCATCGACCGCGCCTTCGCGGTGAACCGCCCCATGGTGCGGAACATGTCGGGAAGGTCCTTCGGGCCGATCACGATCAGCGCGACGACCCCGATGACCAAGAGCTCGGTCCAGCCGATGTCAAACATGGCGATGCCGCCCCGTCAGGCCCGGACCCGTCAGACCTTGTCCTTTTCGACGACCGGAGGCGTCACGTCGCGCGCGGCGGTGTCGATCTCGTTCTGGCCGTCATTCACGCCCTTCTTGAAGGCGGTGATCCCCTTGCCGACTTCGCCCATGAGCGAACTGACCTTGCCACGCCCGAAAAGGACGAGCACGACGACGGCAATCAGAAGAAGGCCGGGAAGGCCGATGTTGTTCAGCATGTGATCTCTCCCATTTGGCGCGGCGGACGCACCGTGGCGGTTACCTCTTCAACAGTAGGGGCGACCGTCGCGCCGTTCAAACGCTGAATCCCGCGGCTGGTGGCATCGGGGCCGCAAAAACGCTGCGCGGGCACAGGTAGCTGACAGCTAGTTGTCAGTTGCCCTGTGGGAAGCAGGCCCCCTCGCAACCCAGAACAGAAAGGTTCACACGATGCGCCATGCGCCTTCGCCCCTCGCAATCCTTGCCCTCACGCTTTCCCTCGCCGCCCCTGACACGCAGGCCGGGGCGACCACCGCACCCATGCCCGTCGCCGAGATCGTGACTTTCCGGCTCATCCCCGGCAGCGATCCGCAGGCTTTCCTGAGCGCCGCCCGGACCACCGAAATGCCTGTCTCGGCGCAGCCCGGCTTCATCCGGCGAAGCCTCAGCCGTGACGAGACCGGGTTGTGGACGGACTACGTCGAATGGGCCGACCTGCCGTCGGCCCTCGCCGCCGCCGAGGCGGTGATGGCCCTGCCGGAATTCGGCCCGTTCATGGCGGCGATCGACCCCACGAGCGTGCAGATGCGCCACGCGCCGGTGCTGTGGCAGATGGGCGATTGACCGCGGCTGCGGCGCACCGCAGGCTTGGCGCATGCGCCGCACCGACCGCCTTTTCGACCTGATCCAGATCCTGCGCGACGGCAAGCTGCACCGTGCCTCGGAAATGGCCGAGCGCGCTGGAGGTCTCGACCCGCACGATCTGGCGCGACATGGCCACGCTCATCGCCTCGGGCCTGCCCGTCGAGGGCGAGCGCGGGGTGGGCTATATCCTGTCGTCGCCGATCACCCTGCCCCCGTGTCGCGCTGACCCGCGACGAGTTGGAGGCGCTGCGCCTTGGCGTGCAGCTTGTCGCGTCGGCCGCCGATCCGTCCCTGGCGCGCGCAGCGATCAGCCTGCGCGCCAAGATCGCCGCCGTCACACCCGACGCCGGTCGGGATTCAGGCAGCGATACCTTCGTCTTCGCCAGCGCCGAAGCCGCCAAGGCGGCCCCGCACCTGTCGCTGATCCGGCGCGCCATCCGCGAGCACGAGCGGCTCTGGCTGCGCTACACGGCGCTTGGCGGGCAGCCGAGCGAACGTGTCGTGCGCCCGCTGCAACTGGAATTCTGGGGCCGCGCCTGGACGCTGACCGCCTGGTGCGAGGATCGGGCCGATTTCCGCGTGTTCCGTGTCGACCTGATCTACCGCACTCGAACCGCGCGAGCCGTTCCGGCCCGAACCGGGCACCACGATCGACGACTACATCGCCCGCGTCACCGCCAGCTAGGCCGCGCGCGACACCGGAAAGACGAAACAGCGGTCGCGCCGGATCATCAGCCAAAGCTCGGTCTCGGGGCGCGGCAGGAACACGCCGGGAACCGAGGCCGTCAGGCGCGAGCCGTCGAAGTCCATGCGAAACTCCACCAGGCTTTCCCGCCCCATGAAGCGCGACCGAAGCACGCGCCCGCGCGCGGGCGTTCCATCCTGTGGTGTCGGATTGGGTCCGCGCCCGCCCCGGTCGAAGTCGATCTTCAGATGCTGGGGGCGAATCACGATCTCTACCTCGGCCCCGTCCGCATGGCCGGGCGTCAGGAAAGCGCCGAACGGCGTCTCGGTCAGCGCGCCGCGCGAGACGCCGCGGATCACGTTGACATCGCTGAAGAACGCCGCCGCCGCGCGATCCACCGGCGCGTTGTAGACGTTATAGGGTGCGCCCCGCTGCACGATGCGCCCGCCCCGCATCAGCGCAATCTCGTCGCCCATCCGCATCGCCTCGTCCGGCTCGTGCGTGACCAGCAGAACGGCGGTCCCCTCTTCCTTCAGCAGGTCGAGCGTGGTGTCGCGGATCCCGTCGCGCAGCCGGTTGTCGAGCCCCGAAAACGGCTCGTCCATCAGCATGACGCGCGGGCGTGGCGCCAGCGCGCGGGCCAGTGCCACCCGCTGCTGTTCGCCGCCGGACAATTCGTGGGGCAAGCTTGCGGGCGAAGCCGGCCAGATTGACCTTGTCGAGCAATTCGCCCACACGCCGCGCCCGTTCGTCCTTCGCCCCGCGCAGACCGAAGGCCACGTTCCCCTCGACCGTCAGATGCGGGAACAGCGCGAAATCCTGGAACATCAGCCCGACCGAGCGCTGCTTCGGGCGGCAGAAAGAGGCCGACATCGGAAACGACCGCGCCGTCGATCAGCACGCGCCCCGAGGTTGGCCGCTCGACCCCCGCGATCATCCGGAGCGTGGTCGACTTGCCGCAGCCCGACGGGCCGAGAAGGCAGGTCACCTGCCCCGCCGCGACGCGCAGCGACACGTCATCGACCACCGGGCGCCCGCCGAAGACGCGCGTGAGGTTCTGCACCTCAAGTCGGATCGCGGGTTCGGTCACGGCGGCCTCATATCCGATAGTTTTGATCGGGATTGGACACGGATTAGCAGGCGCCCGGAAGCTGCACAAGCACCGCCGGGGTCAGATCGTCGCGTTGGTTGCACCGCCATCCAGCAGGATGTTCTGGCCGACGATGAATCCGGCGTGCTGCGAGCAAAGGAACGCGCAGGCCGCCCCGAACTCCTCCGCCGTGCCGTAGCGGCGCACGGGGATGGTGGCGGCACGGCGCTTGCGGGCTTCTTCGATGGTGATGCCTTCGGCCTTGGCCACGCCGCCGTCCAGATAGATCGGCCCGGTCGGTCGCATGGATGCCCGGCAGCAGGTTGTTGATCGTGACGCCGTGCGGCGCCACCTGCCGGGCCGTGCCCGCCACATAGCCCGTCAGACCGGTGCGCGCGGCGTTCGACAGGCCAAGCGACGGGATAGGTGCCTTGACGGATTGCGAGGTGATGTTCACCACCCGACCCCAGCCCCGACCGATCATCGCGGGCAGCAGCGCTGTCATCAGCGCGATCGGGGTCAGCATATTGGCGTCGAGTGCGCGGATGAAATCCTCGCGGCCCCAGTCCGACCACAGGCCCGGCGGCGGTCCGGCAGCATTCGTCACAAGGATATCGACCTGCCCTGCCCGCTCAAGAACCAAGGCGCGGCCGTCCTCGGATGTGATGTCGGCAGCGGCCGTCTCGACCGAAACCTGGAAGCGCGCGCGCAGCTCGGCGGCGGTCGCCTCGAGCGCCTCGACACCACGTGCGTTCAGCACCAGATCGACCCCCGCACCTGCGAGAGCTTCGGCGCATCCCCGGCCCAGCCCCTTCGATGCGCCACAGATCAATGCGCGCTTGCCCCGAATGCCCAGTTCCATGCCGTCCCTCCGCTGCTGACCCGTGTTCTCGTATCACCGGCAGTCGGCAGATGGAACGCAGCCACCGCATGATTCGCCTGATCCCCCAAGACGCGAGCGGCTTGCGGCAACAATCCCGGCCTGCCAACTGGCATGTTTCCACGCCGGCAGCACATCCGCCCGGTGTTTGACCGCGCCCGGTTGCAGGACTACCCTCTCCCTTCGCATCCTGTCGGGCGCCCAAGGAAACCATGTCCGCCATCGCATCCATCCTGCCCGGCCATGCCTGCCACGTCTTCCTCGCCGAAGACGTGTTCGTCGCCGCGGGCGTCAACCTTGATGACGGGCTGGCGCCGCCCGATGCGGTCAATCTTGGCGACATCTACCAGCTTGGCGCACAGGCCGCCCCGCGCCGTCTTGTGCTGGCGAACGGGCCGTCCGACCAGGACCAGACGATTGCCGCTGGCTCGCATGTGGGCGCGCCGGGTGATGTGGTGCGCCTGGTCGCGCGCTACACGATGATGTCGTTCGACGCAGTCAGGATCGAGGTCCTGCTTCTGTCACATGCCACGGGCCTTTTTGCGCTGCCGCTGTCCCCGATGGAGCGGCGCACCGAATACACATTGGTCGAGATCGACACGGCACCGGTGGCCACCCGCCTCAGCGACCTGCTGTGCGTGGCCTTTGCGCGCGGCACGCTGATTACCTTGCCGACCGGGCTCCAGACGCCCATCGAGCGGCTGCATCCGGGGGATCGGGTGCTGACGCGCGACCATGGTGCGCAACCCCTGCGGTGGATCGGCCGTGTCACCCTGCGCGCCATCGGGCCGTTTGCGCCCGTCGTGGTCAGCCAGGGCACGCTTGGCAACAGTCGCGACCTGATCGTCAGCCCGCACCACCGCCTGTTCCTCTATCATCGCGCGCGCCAGCCAGAGCTTCCCACCGCAGAGGTGCTGGTGCAGGCCAAGCACCTTGTCGACGACGGCCCGATCTTTGTGCGCGAAGGGGGCGTGGTCGACTACTTCAGTCTCGTCTTCGACCGGCACGAGATCATCTATGCCGAAGGAATTCCCGCCGAGAGCCTGATGGTGACCGAGGCGACCGTGGCCCGCCTGCCCGACGAACTGGCCGAACCGCTGCTCGCCCGTTTTCCCGGCCTGCGTCACGACCCCCATTTCGGAACCGAGGCCGGACGCGGCACACTCGATGCCGTCGGGCGCGAGACCCTGCTCCAGCCGCGCCGCAGCATCGGCGGCTGACCCCTTGGGGCGCGCGGACTAGCGGCTGGCGTAGAGCGCGGCCAGCGCCTTTTGCTCTGCCAGCGTCAGCGACGACGCGATCAGAGGCATGGGCGAATAGGGCGCCGCGTCACGCCTCTCGGCAAAGGCCGCCAGACGACGTTCGAGATAGGCCGCGCCCTGCCCGTCAAGGCGGGGCACGAATGCCAGCGCGGCGCGCCCGTCGGGGCTGTGGCAGGACGCACAGGCCGGGACGCCGCGGGCCGCGTCGCCCTCGCGCGCGATCCGTTCGGCCACTGCGCGGTCCTCTGTGGACAGGACGGAGCCGTCCGGCGCGGGAACGGGCGCCATCGCCCCGATGTGGGCGGCCAGTGCCGCGATATCCGCCCCGGTCAATCGTCCGGCGGTCTGGATCATCTGTGATGCCGTGCGCCGCTCGGCATGGAATGCCCAAAGCTGAAGCGCGATGTACTCGGGCGATTGTCCGGTCAGGTTCGGAATGGCCGCCTTGGCATCGCCGGTCAGCGTGGGCTTGTGGCAGGTCGAGCAGATGCGTGTCACCAGATCCACGGCCAGAGCATCGGTTCCCGACGGGGCTGGGGCGGGCCGGGGCGCGGGTGCCCCGCCTGGCAAGAGACCGGCGAAATAGGCGGCCACGTCGGCCCTTTCATCGGCCGTCAGGCCAGCGGCGAGACCGGGCATGGGGTGCCAGCCCGCCTGCCTGAGACCGGTTGCATGCGCTTCGGAGAAGGCATCGAGACGGGCCTTCAGATAGCGTTGGGATTGACCGGCAAGGCCCGGCGGGCGGATCAGGGGAATGCGCTCGCGCTCGGCATCCGCATGGCAGGAAAGGCAGGCGGGAACGCCAGCCTCGGGTTTGCCCAGATTGGCCAGCTCCGCCCCCCGCGCGGCATTTCCTTCCGGCGACGGCGGCGATGCCACATCGGGCAGGGTGTCGGCAAAATAGGCGCCAAGAGCTGCGATCTGGTCGCCTGACAGCGCCGAGGCGACCACGGCCATGATCCCGCTCTCGCGCCGACCCTCAGCATAGGCGCGCAGCGCTGTCGCGATGTCGTCCGCCGAGAGGATCGTCAGGTTCGGGGCACGCCCGCCGGTGGGCGCACCCGACCCGTCGACACCGTGGCAGGCCACGCAGCGCGCCAGCGGGCGCTCATCCAGCCCGAGCGGCGTCCAGCCGGGCGTGGGCGCGTTGTAGGCATATTCCGCCACCGGCTGGGACGGCACGCCGAGGGACACGGCGGAAAGGGGGCCAGTGCTGCCCCATGGCGTCACCGGCACGCCGCCGACCGTTCCGGTCCGAAGCGCCGCGAAGTCATCCGCACTCATGTCCGGCAACTGGCGCAGGAACGCGACCACCGACCAGATCTCGTCAAAGTTTCCTTCCGCAGGCCAGGCCGGCATGGGCGAGAAGCGCACCCCCTCGCGCACGATCCAGAACAGTTCGGCATCGGAAAACTGGCCCACCACGGCCGGCAGATGTTGCGGCGAGGGTCGCATCGACAGGGCGAGAGGGCTCTGGCCCAGACCCGGCCCGCCGTGGCAGCTGGCGCAGGTATTCGCGAAATGCTCGGCGCCCAGACGGATCAGGCCCGGATCGGCCAGATCCAGCCCTGCGGGGACGACCACCCCCGATGCGCCGCGTGCCACCGACTGCTTGAACGTGTAGTGAAGGACCAGCGTGGTCAGCGCCGAGTGGGGCGGACGAGCGGATGTCAGCACGAGCCCGGCGCTGCTTGCGATGAAACCAGCAAGCCCGGCGACCAACGCCAGCCCCGCAATCGTGGCCAGAACCTTCCGCCAGACGCCGCCGCTCATTCAGATTGCATCCCGCACTCCGTAAAACCGGCGTCGCCTCGTCGGCCTTGCGCCCTTTCTCACCATAGGAATGACCCGATCCATCGTCCAGCGCTTGCGCAGAAGACGTCGTCGGGGCTTTCCGGTTGCCCGCCAATTCCCTATACCCGCCGTCATGCTCGACAATCGCCCCCAGCTCCCGCCCGAAATCGCCCGCCGCCGGACCTTTGCGATCATCTCGCATCCCGACGCGGGCAAGACGACGCTGACCGAGAAATTCCTTCTGTTCGGCGGTGCGATCCAGATGGCCGGTCAGGTCCGCGCCAAGGGCGAGGCGCGGCGCACGCGGTCTGACTACATGAAGCTGGAGCAGGAGCGCGGCATTTCCGTCTCGGCCTCGGCCATGTCGTTCGATTACAAGGCGTTCCGTTTCAACCTTGTCGACACGCCCGGCCACAGCGACTTTTCCGAGGATACCTACCGCACCCTGACCGCGGTGGACGCGGCAATCATGGTCATCGACGGCGCCAAGGGCGTGGAAAGCCAGACGCGCAAGCTGTTCGAGGTGTGCCGCCTGCGCGATCTTCCGATCCTGACGTTCTGCAACAAGATGGACCGCGAAAGCCGCGACACGTTCGAGATCATCGACGAGATCCAGGAAAACCTCGCCATCGACGTGTCGCCCGCCTCATGGCCCATCGGCGTCGGTCGCGATTTCGTCGGCTGCTACGACATCCTGCATGACCGGCTGGAACTGATGGACCGCGCCGACCGCAACCGGGTGGCGGAGTCGATCAAGATCGACGGTCTCGACGACCCGAAGCTGGCCGAGCATGTCGCCCCCGACCTGCTTGCCAAACTGCGCGACGAGCTTGAGATGGCGCGCGAACTGTTGCCCGCGTTCGACCGCGCAGCCTTCCTCAACGGCTCGATGACGCCGATCTGGTTCGGCTCGGCAATCAACTCGTTCGGCGTGAAAGAGCTGATGGACGGCATCTCGGAATACGGCCCGCCGCCACAGGTGCAAAAGACCGAAACGCGTCAGGTGGCGCCCGAAGAGCAGGCCGTCACCGGTTTCGTCTTCAAGGTTCAGGCCAACATGGACCCCAAGCACCGCGACCGCGTGGCCTTCGTACGCCTCGCCTCGGGGCATTTCACGCGCGGGATGAAGCTGGTCCATGTCCGCACCAAGAAGCCGCTCGCCGTGTCGAACCCGGTCCTGTTCCTCGCCGCCGACCGCGAACTGGCGGAAGAGGCCTGGGCGGGTGACATCATGGGTATCCCGAACCACGGCCAGCTTCGCATCGGCGACGCGCTGACCGAAGGCGAGGCCCTGCGCTTCACCGGCATCCCCAGCTTCGCCCCGGAACTGCTGCAAGGCGTCCGCGCGGGCGATCCGATGAAGGCCAAGCATCTGGAAAAGGCGCTGATGCAGTTCGCCGAGGAAGGCGCGGCCAAGGTGTTCAAGCCGATGATCGGCTCGGGCTATATCGTGGGCGTCGTGGGGGCGCTGCAATTCGACGTGCTGGCAAGCCGGATCGAGCAGGAATACCAGCTTCCCGTGCGGTTCGAGGGCTCGCAGTTCACCTCGGCCCGCTGGGTCAGCGGACCAAAGGCCGAGGTCGAAAAGTTCATCAACGTCAACAAGGGGCACATCGCGACCGACCACGATGGCGACACCGTGTTCCTGACCCGCCTGCAATGGGACATCGACCGCATCCAGCGCGACTATCCTGCGTTGAAGCTGACGGCGACGAAAGAGATGATGGTGTGACCGGAACCGCCCGACGGTGAGAACGAGCACAGGCGCAATTCATCCCGAAAGACGTGCATGACCCTGCAAAACCGCGTCCTGCCGGACGGAAGCATCGTCGCCCATCCGGCGCGGGGGACGCTGACGGGCAATCGCGGGATCCTGCATGGGGCTGACCGGACGCTTGGCGCGGCGCGCTGGCGTCACCCGAACTGGGTCTGTTGCGAGCTGTCCTTCAAGAACCGGCACCGAAGGGTCATGTCGCCGGGAACCTGGACCGAGCTTTTCTTCCTCGACGAAGCCGTCGCACTGGCGGCAGGCCACAGACCCTGCGCAGAGTGCAGGCGGGCCGATTACAAGGCGTTTGTGCGGGCCTGGGCGAGCGCGTTCGGGGCCGCGCCGCGTGCGCCCGAGATCGACAAGCGTCTGCACGCGGCCCGCATCATTCCCGGCACCCGTCGCCAGCGGACCCAAGAGGCAGAGGCACGCAATCTGCCGCCGGGTGTCTTTGTCCAGCTTGGTGAGCGTTTCCTGCTGCTTGCCGACGACTGCGCCCTGCCCTTCGCTCCCGAGGGTTACGGCGCGCCGGTTGTGCGCCCCTCGGGCCGGGTCACGGTTCTGACACCGGAGCCGGTCGTGGCGGTCCTGCGCGAAGGCTATCGGCCACGCCTGCACGATTCCGCCGAGGGTCAGTGCGGCTGACAGCAAAACGGCCCCCGCCTAGGGTCAGGACCCATTGACCTTCCTTATGCGGCATGATTCAGGCTCCGCAAGGAGACCTATCAATGAGCAACCTTCTGGCTGACGGACGCGCAGATGGCGCGCCTGGAGCCATTCTTTCCGAAGACCCATGGCAAGCCTCGCGTCGATGACAGGCGGGTGTTGAGCGGCATTATCTTCGTCAATTGCAATGGGTTGCGGTGGCGCGATGCGCCTCGCGAGTATGGCCCTGCCGAAGCCCCTCTACAATCCCTGGAAGCGGTGGGGCGACAAAGGCGTCTTCGTGCGGATGATGGAGGGCTTGGCCTCCGAGGCGGTCGTTCCGAAGACAGTGATGATAGATGCGACCTACATCAAGGCGCACCGCACGGCGACGAGCCTGCGGTCGAAAAGGGGGATCAGATGACCAAAGGGGCCGCCTGATCGACCGAACGAAGGGCGGCATGAATACCAAGTTGCATGCCGACACCGACGCCGATTGTCGCCCGCTCCGCTTCTTCATGAAGGCAGGTCAGGTCAGCGTTTACACCGGAGCAGCAGCTCTGCTGGACAGTTTACCAAAGGCAGAGTGGCTGCTGGCTGACCGGAGTTATGACGCCGACTGGTTTGGAGATGCGTTGAAAGACAAGGGAATCAAGCCCTGCATTCCGGGCCGGAAGTCGCGCGCAAGCCCATCAACCACGACAAGCGCCGCTGAAAGCGACGCAATAGGATCGAGATCATGTTCGAGCGTCTGAAGGACTGGCGACGTGTTGCTACCCGCTATGACAGATGTCCCCAAGGTCTTCCTCTCCGCCGTCGCCCTCGCCGCAACCATCATGTTCTGGTTATGAAACGATAACGGGTCCTGACCCTAGCGCCAGTCAGCCTCCAGTTATCACGCGAGCCGCGCCTCCATCGTGATCTCGGCCTTCAGCAGCCGCGAGATCGGGCAATTGGCCTTGGCGCCGTTCGCTGCCGCCATGAAGGCCTCGGTCGATGCGCCGGGAATACGCGCCGTCAGGTCGAGGTGAACCTTCGTGACCGTGGGCACGCCATCGATGAAGTCGAGTGTCACCGTCGCCTTGGTGTCGATCGCCTCGGCAGTCAGCCCCGCCTTGGCCAGTTCCGCCGACAGGGCCATCGAGAAGCATCCCGCATGCGCCGCGCCGATCAGCTCTTCCGGGTTGCTGCCCTTCTCGCCCTCGAAACGCTTGCGGAAGTCATAGGGCAGACCGTCAAGCGCGCCCGATCCGGTGCTGATCTTGCCCTTGCCGGTTTTCAGATCGCCCGCCCAATGGGCCGTCGCGGTGTTGGTCAATGCCATGTTTCGCCTCGCTTGATTGGCCGCGGCCGGAACGAGACCGTCCGCGAAAGGGGGATGGTGGCATGTCAGGCCGTGGCGTCAAGCAGGATCGGGCACCCGGGCAGAGGGCCGCTTACGGAAAGACGGCACGCCCGGACACAGCGAAGCGGGCCCTGCACCCGCCCGTTCCGCCCCCGCCTTGACCTTCCCCCCCATTTCGGATAACCGACCCTCAGGCCAATCGGCCACCGACGCCGGGGCGCCCGGTTCAATGCGTCCCTCCATTCCATGCGGTCCGATACCGCATCCAAGGACGTATATGACAAAGTTCTCCGATCTCGCGCTCGACCCGCGCGTCCTCTCTGCCGTGCAGGAAGCTGGCTACGAAACCCCCACCCCGATCCAGGCGCAGGCCATTCCCGAGGCCCTGAAGGGGCGCGACGTGCTGGGCATCGCCCAGACCGGCACGGGCAAGACCGCCAGCTTCGTGTTGCCGATGATCACCCTTCTGGGACAGGGCCGCGCCCGTGCCCGCATGCCGCGCAGCCTTGTGCTCGCGCCGACGCGCGAACTGGCCGCTCAGGTAGCCGAGAATTTCGAAACCTATGCCAAGCACACCAAGCTGACCAAGGCCCTGCTGATCGGCGGCGTGTCCTTTGGCGAACAGGACAAGCTGATCGACCGGGGCGTCGACGTGCTGATCGCCACGCCGGGCCGCCTGCTCGACCATTTCGAGCGCGGCAAGCTTTTGTTGACCGGCGTCCAGATCATGGTGGTCGATGAGGCCGACCGGATGCTCGACATGGGGTTCATCCCCGATATCGAACGCATCTTCCAGCTGACGCCGTTTACCCGCCAGACGATGTTCTACAGCGCCACGATGGCGCCCGAGATCGAGCGGATCACCAATACCTTCCTGACCAACCCCGCCAAGATCGAGGTTGCGCGCCAGGCCACCGCCTCGCTCACCATCGAACAGAAGCTGTTCCAGTTCACACCGTCCCGCAAGGATCGCAGCTTTGCCGAAAAGCGCGCCACGCTGCGCGCCCTGATCCGGGCCGAGGGCGAGGCCTGCACCAACGCGATCATCTTCTGCAACCGCAAGATGGATGTCGACGTGGTCGCCAAGTCGCTGAAACAGCACGGCTTCAACGCCTCGCCCATCCACGGCGATCTGGACCAGTCGGTGCGGACGAAGACGCTGGACGGTTTCCGTGACGGATCGGTCCATCTGCTCGTCGCGTCCGACGTGGCCGCGCGCGGGCTGGACATTCCGGCTGTGAGCCATGTGTTCAACTTCGACGTGCCGAGCCACCCCGAGGACTATGTTCACCGCATCGGCCGCACGGGTCGCGCCGGTCGGCTGGGCAAGGCGTTCACCATCGCGGTTCCGTCTGACGAGAAGTATCTTTCGGCCATCGAAAGCCTTGTGAAGATGCCGATACCGCGCGGCGCCGCGCCCGAGATCGAAATCTCGGACAGCCCCGTGCGCGATGAGCGTCGCCCCTCCTCGCGCGAGCGCGGCGGAGACAAGCGCGGCGACCGGAACCGTCCGATCCGCGACCACGGGCGCGAGGCGTCCCGCGAACCGATCCGCGACGTCGCCCCGATTGAGGCCACCGTCGCACCGGTGGCGGAACAGCCGGAGCGCGAGGTACGCGCTTCGAAGCCCCGCGACGAACGCCCCGCGCGCGAGCCATCGCAACGCGACGAGCGGCCCGCGCGCGAAGCGTCGCAGCGGGACGACCGTGGCGGACGCGGAAGCGAGCGCAGAAGCGAGGGGCGCGACAACCGCCGCGAGCCGAACCGCCGCGACGAGGCCCCGGTCGTGGGAATGGGCGATCACATGCCCGATTTCCTGACGCGCAGCTTCGCCCGCACATCGTCGGAATAATCGGAAAGCCGGGGCGGAACGCCCCAAGCCCCGGCCAACACCCCGAGCGATCAGCCCAGCACATGCAATCGGCCTTGTTGCCGTAGCTTTGGTCAAGCACAGCCATGCTGACCCGCAACGGCCCGCCCTGCGGACTTGCCGCTGGTGGTCGCCTCGGGGGCGACCCGAAGTCATCAATGAGCGTGGAAAAATGGTACCGACGCCCCGGCTCGAACGGGGGACCCCCAGATCCACAATCTGGTGCTCTAACCAACTGAGCTACGTCGGCACTCAAGGTGGCGATCTACCGCCCGGATCAGACGAATGCAAGGGGCATGCGGCTAAAGCGCGATCTCCCAATGCTGCTCGATCAGGTCCTGCCCATAGGCCCGCACCGGGTGCGACGACACGAGGGTAAAGCCCGCCGCACGATAGAGCGCACAGGCGGCCGCATGGCTTTCATGGGTCCCCAGCGTCATGCGTCGATAACCGGCATCGTGCGCGAATCCGAGGCAGGCCGCCAGCATCCGTCGACCCAGCCCCTCGCCCCGGCCTTCCGGCTCCAGAAGAAACAGGCGCAGCTTCGCAAGATCGTCCGACACGCGGACACAGAAGATCGTGCCAAGCCTCACCCCGCCCCGCTCCGCCATGAACCCTCTTTCGCGCACGGGATCGTGTGCGGGCCACCACGCGTCGAGGATCGTGCGAACAAGCGTGCCGAAGCTTTCGTCGAATCCGGCCTCGGCCGCGTAGAGCGCCGCGTGGCGCTGCACGATCCAGTCCAGATCGTCCGCGCGCACTGTCCTGATCGAAACGGGTTCAGCCATGATCGGTGCAGTTGACCCTGCCACGGCGCAGCAATCAAGCCGTTCCTCTTGTCAGGCAAGGGCAACAGGGCTAGGCCAAACCCATAGCGAGAGGAGTGCGGACATGGGCATCGACAAGCAAAGCGAGATCGCCGCCAACCTGCAGATCGGGCCGACGAGCCTTGGCATGGTCCGCATCTATATCGAAGCGGATGGCGTGGACCTGCCGCTCGACTTCGAGCCGGAAGAGGCCGAGGAAATCGCCGAGGAACTGCGCGCCGCTGCCGAGCGCGCCCGCGCCATGGGCGGCACCGCCCCAGCGCCAAAGGCCCTAAAGGGCGGCGGGGCTGAAACCGAAGGCCGGATCGCGCAGCGCCTGAAGGCGCAACGCGGCGTGGCGGGCGAATTTCTGCACCATCACCTTGCGCCGCGCGGGGGCGAGCGGCGTCTCCGGCCCCATGCGCAGGATCTCGGCGTCATAGGCGTCGGCCAGGATCAGCCCGGTCCCTTCGGGCAGCAGGTCGGTCGGGAAATCGGCATCGACCGCCCAGAAGAAGCGGTCGCACCAGTCCAGATAGCCCTGCCACTTGCGGTCGCTGCGGAAGTCGGCGCGGCCCGACTTGCATTCGATCACCCAGACCTCGCCCTTCGGCCCCAGTGCCATCACGTCGACCCGCAGGCCCGGCGCCGGCACCAGTTCCTCGACGGTGACGAAATCATGGCCGAGCAGATGGCGGCACAGACCCCGCGCCAGAAGCTGGCCGGGCAGCGGCGCGTTGGACGGGTTGCGGAGCGGAAACGGCCATCGGACAAATATGAACCAAAGGTGAACATCGCGCAAGCCTTGCGCGTGCGGGCTGCGCAGCCTATGTCTTGGAGTGGCGGGTTCTGCCCCTCTCGTGCGAGGCCCTTTTCCAGTGGCCGATAAGCACTTCCGAGGGAGCTGGCTCTGCCAGGATCCTGGTCCTGGTATCTGGCGCCCACCTGGTCAACCAGGCTCTCGGGAAATTCACGTCTCCACGGTTGCCGCGGTTCCCGCCACTTTTCCCGCCACAAATGAAAACAGACCGCCGAGGCGGTCCGTTCCGGCACGGATCAGGGTTCAGTCAGCGGCGCGGCGCTGTGGCGCGGGCGCGCGACGGACTTCGACCCGGATCGGTTCGCACTCGTGGCGCGCGGCGCGCGGCGGCCGCCGGTCGGGCCGGTCGTCGTCGTCGGCCAGCCGCATCACCGCGATGGCGAACTGCACCCCGGCAAAGACGATGCCGTTCGACAGCACGAGCAGCGCGAAGGCGAGATAACCCTTCTCCGTCTCGAGGATCAGATGGCGCAGGTTTGCCACGTCGAGCCAGACCAGCGCCGACGACAAAGGCCAGGGCAATCGCGAAACCGATCAGCACATTGACGATGTAGAGACGAATGAGCTTGGGCACTTCGGCGATCCTCCTCGGCTGTCAAGAAAATGATACACGTCTGAGACTGAGTTGCCAGAAGAATTGGGGCGCAGGTTTGTCGCACCCCCGAAACAGGGAGAATAACGCTCATGTTGTCGCATTGTTTCGTCGGCGTGAACGATTTCGAGGCTGCATTGCGCTTTTATTCGGCAATTCATGGCGCGCTCGGCCATAGCCTGCGGTTCTGCGACCGTGACCGGCCCTGGGCCGGCTGGCAGCAACCCGGTGTCGCGCGACCGCTTTTCCTGATCGGCGCGCCCGAAAACGGACAGCCTGCGGCGCCCGGAAACGGCCAGATGATCGCCCTCCTCGTCCCGCACACGCGACCTAGTGCGTGACGCTTACAAGGCGGGGCTGGCGGCGGGCGGCACCGGCGAAGGCCCGCCGGGTCTGCGCCCGCACTATCACGCCGACTACTACGGTGCCTATCTGCGCGACCCCGACGGCAACAAGCTGGCGCTTGCCTGCCACGGGCCAGAGATCAGCTCAGGCCGGCAGAACGCCTCGGGCCTGCGCCTCGCGCGCCATGTGGTCGAGCACGGCGTTGACGAATTTCGGCTCCTTGCCGTCGGGGAAGAAGGCCTTGGCGACGTCGACGATATTCGGTGATCACCACCTTGGGCGGCGTCGGCAGTCTCCAGCATCTCGCCCCCGGCCGCGCGGAACAGCGCGCGCAGCACCGGGTCGATCCGGTCGATCGGCCATTTCGCCACCAGCGCGCGGTCGGTCATCTGGTCGATCTTCGCCTGCCAGTTCACCGCATGCGTCGACCAGCGCGCGGAAATGGTCCACGTCGCCCTCGGCCATCTCGTCGTCGTCATAGATCGCGCCAAAGCGGTGCGTCTCGAACTCGCGCGTCACGGCTTCGACCGTCTGGCCCGAGGCTTCCATCTGGAACAGCGCCTGCACGGCATAAAGCCGCGCGGCGGATTTCATCTGGCGCTTGTCGGGCTTGCCGCTCAGCCTGGCCTCCATGCCGGCGAAAGCCGATCGCCCTTGGGCGTCCGGCCCATTTGCCGCGACAGCGCGATCAGGTGCAAGCGCCGCCGCCGCCGCGCCGCCGCCCTTGTTCTGCCCGGCCGGATCGGCCCGCACCTCGGCCTGCGCGCGGTTCTCCACCGTCAGGATGCCGTTGCCGATGCAGGCGCCCTGCAGGCCCAGCAGCGATCAGCCCGCGCGAGCTGTCGTTGCAGACCGTGTCGTAATGCGTCGTCTCGCCCCGGATCACGCAGCCAAGCGCCACATAGCCGTCGATACTTCGCCAGCCGTTCGGCCATCGCGATCGCGGTCGGCACCTCCAGCGCGCCCGGCACCTCGACCAGATCGACCTCGGCCCCGCAGCCTCGGCCGCCGTCGCGCGCGCGCCGGCGATCAGGTCGTCGGCGATGTCGCGGTAATAGGGCGCGACCACGATCAGCAGCTTCACCGGCTTGTCGAAGACCGGCAGCGGCAGGGTGTAGTGGGTTTCGGTCGCGGCCATGGCTCAGCCCTCGGAATCGGCGCGGGTGCCGGTGATGGTCAGGCCATAGGCCTCCAGCCCGACCACCTTCGGCGCCTTGCGAATTGGTCACCAGCGTGATCGTCCGACAGGCCGAGCGCCGACAGGATCTGCGCGCCGAGCCCGTACTGCCGCAGGGTCTGCGGCGAATGCCTCGCCCGCCATCACCAGCTTCATCGTGGTGTCGCGCAGCAGCACGACCACGCCGCGCCCCTCGGCGGCGATCAGCCTGCATCGCGCCGCGCAGCTCGCCCGCTGGCCGGCGCTGATGCCCAGCACATCCTCCAGCGGGTTCAGCGCATGCATCCGCACCAGCACCGGCTCGGGCGTCGGTCAGGTCGCCCTTGGTCAGCACGACATGCTCGGCGCCCTGCGTCTCGTCGGTGAAGACCCGCATCAGCCAGTCGCCGCCATGGGCCGAGGTGCACCGCGCTTGACCGCCTTTTCGCTGACCAGATTGTCGTGGCGGCGGCGATAGGCGATCAGGTCGGAGATCGTGCCGATCTTGAGGCTGTGCCGCTGCGCGAAGGCGACCAGGTCGGGCAGCCGCGCCATGGTGCCGTCGTCGTTCATGATCTCGCAGATCACGCCCGAGGGGTTCAGCCCGGCCAGACGGCTGACATCGACCGCCGCCTCGGTATGGCCGGCGCGCACCAGCACGCCGCCATCGCGCGCGCGCAGCGGGAAGACGTGGCCGGGCGTGGCGATGTCGGCGGCGCCCTTGGTCGGGTCGATCGCCACCGCGACGGTCCGCGCCCGGTCGGCCGCCGAAATGCCGGTGGTCACGCCCTCGCGCGCCTCGATCGACAGGGTGAAGGCGGTCTCGTGGCGGCTGGAGTTCTTGCGGGCCATCAGCGGCAGGCCCAGCGCGTCGATCCGCGCGCCCGGCAGCGCCAGGCAGATCAGCCCGCGGCCATGCGTCGCCATGAAGTTGATCGCCGACGGGCGTGCACATCTGCGCCGGGATCACCAGATCGCCCTCGTTCTCGCGGTCCTCGTGGTCGACCAGGATGAACATCCGGCCGTTGCGGGCGTCCTCGATGATCTCCTCGATCGGAGAGATGGCATCGGAAAAATCGGTCTTCGGGCTTGTCGGTCATCTGGTGCTCTCCGGCTGTGCCAGCCTCCTAGCGCGAGCGGCGGCGGAAGGCCAGAGCAAGCCGAACGCGCAGGCTGTGCAGACAGGCACAGTCAGGGCGCGGCAAAGTACCGCTCGGCCGGCAGATAGGCAGCCAGCCGACCGGCAGCGCACCAGTCTGCCTCCAGCGCCGTGTCGCCGACACAGGATCACCTGGTCGCCCGGAATCCTGCCCAGCGCCGCGCGCAGCGGTCGCGCGTGCTTGGGCGAAGGTCCCAAGAGCGATCGGGGCGACGCGGGCGGCATCGAGCACGGGCGCGATCCGCGCCAGATCGGAAGGTGTCACCGGGGCGCTGGGCCAGTCGCGATCCGCCGGCAGTCGCGGATCGCGGCCAGCTTCGCTGCGCGCTCTGGCGGCAAGGCGAAGATGCGGCGGCAGCACCCGCAAGGCATTCGACGAAAACAGAAAGGCCACCACGTCATGCCCGCGTCGCCGCCCGGACCGAGGCATAGGTGCGGTAGTCCAGCCCCAGTTCCCCCGCGCGCCGCACGCGGGTCCGCAGCACCTCGATGGGCAGGTGCGGCAGCAGGTCGGCCCGCGCCTTGCGCCAGCAATGCCGCCGCCACGCGCCGCCCGGCTCCAGCGTCGGGCCGCCGTTGTGGCCCGACTGCTCATGCCTGCCAGTCCCGCAGCCGCGCGACATAGCGCGCCATCGTGTCGACCTCCAGGTTCACCGCGTCGCCCTCGGCCACGTCGCCCCAGGTCGTCACCTTCTGCGTATGCGGGATGAAGTTCACCCCGAAATCCGCAGCCCTCGACCTCGTTCACCGTCAGCGAGGTGCCGTTCAGCGCGACCGAGCCCTTGGGCGCGATGAAGCCTCGCCAGCGCCATCGGCGCGCGGAAGGTCACGCGCAGGCTGTCGCCCTCGGGCGTGCACGCCGGATCACCTGCGCCAGGCCGTCGACATGGCCCGACACGATATGGCCGCCCAGTTCGTCCCCCACGCTGCAGCGCGCGTTCCAGATTGATGCGGCTGCCCGACGACCCAGCCGCCGAGGTTGGTCTTCGACAGCGTCTCGCCCGAGATCTGCACGTCGAACCAGTTCTGCGGGCGCGGTGCCCGTACGCACCACCGTCAGGCAGACCCCGTCGCAGGCGATGGAGGCGCCGAGGTCGATGCCCGTCCACGTCATAGCCGGTGCCGATCCGCGCGCGCAGGTCGCCCTGCTGCTCGATCTCCAGCACCCGCCCGATATCGGTGACGATGCCCGGTGAACATCGCTGGCGCTCCCGTCTTGCCTGCCCGGTCCGAGGTAGCCGCCGGTGCGGCGGCCGGCAAGCCCGCGCCTGCGGCTGCCACAGGTGCAGCGTGGAATATGCTCTGCTCCGCCACGGTTCGCTATAATTCCGCCCCGATGACGGGTAACACGGATGCGGGCGAGAACGGACGATGTGGCACTATCGGGCAGAACGCCGTTTCCTGTTCCTGCAAGGTCCGCATGGGCCCTTCTTTCACCGGCTGGCGCCGGATGCTGCGCGGCTCGGGGCGCCGAGGTCTGGCGCGTCGGCTTCAACCGGGGCGACCGCGCTGTTCTGGCCGGAGCGCGCCAGCTACATCGCCTATGCGGGCGATCCCGAGGCCTGGCCCGACGTTCTGCGCGGCCTGATCGCACGGCATGGGCATCACCGACATCGTCGCTCTATGGCGACACCCGGCCGATCCATGCCGAGGCCGTGCGACTTGCCCGCGCCGCGCGGCCTGACCGTGCATGTCTTCGAGGAAGGCTATCTGCGCCCCTACTGGGTCACCTATGAACGCGGCGGCGTCGAACGGCCATTCGCGGCTGATGCAGATCACGCTCGACCAGATGCAGGACGGCGCTGGCGCAGCGCGACATGCGACCTGCCCGACGCCCCGGCCCGCTGGGGCGACATGCGCCAGCACGTGTTCTGGGGCGCGCTCTATCACTGGTTCGTGCTGACCGGGTTCCGGCGACTACCGCAACTTCCGCCCGCACCGCGCGATCTGTCGGTCGGGGCAGGAATTCCGGCTGTACCTGCGCAGGCTGGCGCTGATGCCGCTGCACCGGCTCGAACGGGCTGCTGGCCACCCGCCGGCATCAAGCACGGCGGCTTTCCCTATCACCTCGTGCTCCTGCAACTGGAACATGACGCCAGTTTCCGGATGCACTGCCCGTTCGCCAGCATGACCGAATTCCTGACGCTCTGTGATCGAGGGCTTTGCGCAAGGCGCGCCCCGACATCACCACCTGGTGTTCAAGGCCCATCCGCTGGAGGACGGCCGCGTGCCGCGTCGCGCGCGAAATCCGCCGACTGGCCGCAGACGCATGGCGTCGCCGAGCGCGTGCATTTCGTGCGCGGCGGCAAGCTGGCGCAGCTGCTGAACGACGCGCGCAGTCGCCGTCACGGTCAATTCGACCGCGGCCCAGCAGGTGCTGTGGCGCGGCCTGCCGCTGAAGCGCCTTCGGCGCGGCGGTCTATGCCAAGCCCGAGTTCGTCTCGGCCCAGCGCCTGCCCGATTTCTTCGCCGCACCCGACCCGTCCCGACAGCCGCGCCTATCGCGATTTCCGCCACTATCCTGCTGGAAACATCGCAGGTTCCGGGCGGTTTCTACTCGGCGCGGGGCCGGCGCGCAGCTGCTGCGCCAGGTGGTCGACATGATGCTCGCCGCCCGAAGATCCCTATGATGCGCTGCCTCGCGGCAACGCGGCACCACGGCAACAGTTGCGCCTCGTCAACTGACCGAATCATGCCGCACTGGCGTTTTCGCCCGTCGTTTCCGTTAGGTTTGCAGGAAAAAGACTTGAGGCAGCTATCCGGTAAAGGAGCCCGAGCAGTGAAGCAACGACGGCATGAGGCGGGCCAGAGGCCTGGCCCTGGTCGTGCGTCGTGGCGCTGGTCGCCGCCTGCGGCCTGCCGCGCTCCGGGCCGACGAAATCCGAGATCTTCGCCGGCTCGGTGCTGCGAACAGGGCGATGCCTTTGTCGTCACGGTGAACGACCGCGTGACGCGCGCCACCTCGGTCGTGCCCGCCTTCGGCTTCGGCTCGAACTTCCAGAATGCCGGCGTGATCGGGTCCGACCTGATCGCACCCGGCGACATGCTGGGCCTGACGATCTTCGAAAACGTCAAGGACGACCCGCTTCTGGGCAATACCGGCCAGCGCGTCTCGGCGCTGGACGAGGTGCAGGTCGACGGGCAGGGCTTCATCTTCGTGCCCTATGCGGGACGCATCAAGGCCGCGGGCCAGACGCCGGAAGGGCTGCGCCAGATCATCACCGCAAGCTCGACACCCAGACCCCCGACCCGCAGGTCACCGTGGCCCGCGCTGGCGGGCGACGGCTCGACCGTCTCGGTCTCGGGCTCGGTCGTGGGCGCGCAGGGCGTCTATCCCGATCGAACGGCCGACGCGGACGCTGTCGGCGATGCTGGCCAAGGCGGGCGGCGTCGTCCATCGAGCCTGCGGCGGCGCTGGTGCGCGTGACGCGCGGCGGGCAGACCGGGCAAGGTCTGGCTGCGAGGATCTCTATGACAATCCCGTCGCTCGACATCGCGCTGCGCCCCGGCGACCGGATCGTGGTCGAGCGGGACACGCGGTCCTTCGTCGCCCTGGGCGCGACCGGCCAGCAAAGCCGCATCCCGTTCGAGACGCAGACCGTCTCGGCGATCGAGGCGATCGCGCAGGTCGGCGGCCTGAACACCAACGTGGCCGATCCGACCGGCGTCTTCGTGTTCCGCAACGAACCGGCCGAGATTGCGAACACCGTGCTGGGCCGCAACGACCTGTCGGGCGACCAGCGCATCGTCTATGTGCTGGACCTGACCGAGCCCACCGGCGTGTTCGAGGCGCGCGATTTCCTGATCCGCGATGGCGACACGGTCTATGTCACCGAGGCGCCCTTCGTGCAGTGGACCAAGACGCTGTCGGCCTTCAACGGCACCGCCGTCGCCGCGAACTCGGTCGAGGGTCTGGCGGCCGGAAACTGAGGCGGGCGTGGCCCCTGCCGATCATGCGCAGCCAGCCGCCGGGGGCACCCCCCGGCGGCTTTTCTGCTACAATGTCGGGTTCCTGCGCAACCCGGCCGCTGCGCCGCATCCTGACCCTGGCGGGCTATGCGCCGCCGCTCGGGCTGTCCCGGACCGGGCGACCTGGTGCGGCGTCTGGGGCCGCAGCCCCTATGCCGCGCGGGGCGAGGCGGTGGCCGCGCAAGCGCGGCGCGCGCGCTGCTGCGGATCGAGGATGCCTTTCTGCGCTCGCTGCGCCCCGGACGCGCGGGCGATGCGCCGCTCGGGCTGCTGATCGACCCGTTGGGCGTGCATTTCGACGGCCGCGCCCCGTCGCGGCTTGAGCATATCCTGGCGACCGAGCCGTTCGACGATCACGGCCTGCTGACCCGCGCCCGCGACGGCATGGCCCGTGTTGCCGCCGCTGGACCTGTCGAAATACAACACCCACGACCCCGACCTGCCCCCGCCGCCGCCCGGCTATGTTCTGGTGGTCGACCAGATGCGCGACGATGCCTCGATCCGCCATCGGCGGCGCGAACGCCCAGACCTTCCGCGAGATGCTGGTGCGCGCGCAGGAAGACCATCCCGGCCGCGCGCATCGTCATGAAGACCCATCCCGAAACGCGTCTGGGTCTGCGGCCCGGGCACTACGGACCTGACATTGCAACGGGCCGCATCTCGCTTGCTGACCGACCCGGTCGCGCCGCAGGCGCTGCTGGAGGGCGCGATCGCCGTCTACACCGTCTCGTCGCAGCTGGGGTTCGAGGCGATCCTTGCCGGGCATCGCCCGCACGTCTTCGGCCAGCCCTTCTACGCCGGCTGGGGGCTGAGCGAAGACGAACAGGTCTTCCCCCGCCGCCGCCGCACCCTGACGCAGGTGCAGCTCTTCGCCGCCGCGATGATCCTTGCGCCCACCTGGTACGACCCCTGCCGCGACCGGCTGTGCCCCTTCGAAGAGGCGCTGGACCAGCTGGAGGCCGAGGTGCGCGCCTTGCGCGAGGATCGTCACGGCCATGTCGCGACGGGCATGCGGCTGTGGAAACGCCGCACGGTCGCACGCGATCTTCGGCAAGCCGGGCGGCATCCGCTTCGCCGATGATCCGGCCCGCGCGGCGCGGCTGGCGCGCAGCTGCGGGGCGGCGGGTGATCGGTCTGGGCGGGCAAGGAGCCCGATGACTTTCCCCTGCCCGTCCGCGCGGATCGAGGATGGCTTCCTGCGCTCGCGCGGGCTGGGCGCGGAACTGGTGCCGCCGCTGTCGCTGGTGACGGACGATCTGGGCATCTACTATCGATCCGTCGCGCGAAAGCCGCCTGGACCGCCTGATCGCCGCACGGTCCACCGCCGGGGGGCGAGGCGCGGGCCGAGCGGCTGGTGGCGCGGATCGTGGCGCCGGGGCTGACGAAATACAACCTCGGCGGCGCCCTGCCCGGTCTTGCCTGCCGGCCACCGCATCCTCGTTCCGGGGCAGGTCGAGGATGACGCCTCGATCCGCCTTGGCGCGGGCGAGGTGCGCACCAACCTTGCGCTGCTGGAAGCGGGTCGCGCGCGGAAAACCCCGGCGCGGTGATCCTCTACAAACCGCATCCCGATGTCGAGGCCGGCCTGCGCCCCGGCGCATTGCCCGAAGCCGAGCTGGCGGCGCTTCGCCGACGTTCGTGGTCGGGTCCGGCCGATCCGGCGGCGCTTCTGCACCCGGTAAACCGAGGTCTGGACGATGACCTCGCTCCTGGGGTTCGAGGCGCTGCTGCGCGGCATGCCCGTCACCTGCCTTGGCACGCCCTTCTATGCGGGCTGGGGCCTGACGCGCGATCTTGCGCCCGTTCCGCCCTGGCGCCGGGCGCAAGCCGTCAGCCTCGCCGCCCTCGCCCATGCCACGCTGATCGCCTATCCGCGCTACTGCGACCCGGTGACCCGCCTGCCCTGCCCGGCCGAGGTCGTCGTCGACCGCCTGGCCGCAGGCACGGTCGGCCATCCCGGCGCGGCAAACCGCCTTCTGTCCAAGCTTCAGGGGTTGTTCGCCTCGCGTGCCTCGCTCTGGCGCTAGGGACTGCGCACCCATCGGCACAGCGCATCACCGCCCACCGCCCGCGTCTCGACCAGACGGAACCGCCGCGCCGCGACAAGACGGTCGACATCCATACCACCAAGCACGGGAAGCCCCTCAGACCCGATCACCACGCCGCCTGTGAACCCCACCAATTCCGTGACCAGATCGTTGCGCAGGAGCGACGCCGCAAGCTGCCCGCCGCCTTCGCAGAACACGCGGGTCAGCCCCTCGTCGGCAAGCCTGCGCATCGCATCCCCGGCAGACACGCGCCCCGCCTCGGTCGCGCATTCGATCAGCCGCGCCCCAGTGGCCAGCCAGGCGCGGCGTGCGTCGTCGCCTGCGCCAGGCCCGTGGCAGATCCAGACCGGAACCTCGCGGGCCGTCTGCCCCAGGCGGCTCCCCGGATCGAGCCGCAGCGCGGTATCCAGCACCACCCGCACCGGCTGGCGGACCGCGCCCATGTCGCGCACGGTCAGGTCGGGGTCGTCGGCACGGACGGTGCCCGCACCCACCATCACCGCGTCATGGCGCATCCGCAGCGCATGGACGGCGCGGCGCGCCTCGCGGCCCGGTGATCCAGCGGCTTTCGCCCGATGGCGGTGGCGATGCGCCCGTCGAGCGTGGTGGCGAGCTTCAGCGTGATCGACGGGCAGCCCTGCGGTCACGCGCGTGCAGAAAGCCGGCATGCGCCGGCGCGCCGCTTCCGCCTCCACGCCCTTCGGTCACCGCGATCCCGGCGGCGCGCAGCATCGCGTGGCCCCTGCCCCGCGACACGCGGGTCGGGGTCGGTCCAGCGCGGTGACGACGCGGGCCACGCCCGCCGCGACCAGCGCCTCGGCGCAGGGCGGGGTCTTGCCGTGATGGGCGCAGGGTTCGAGCGTGACATAGGCCGTGGCACCCCGCGCAGCCGCGCCCGGCCTGGCGCCAGCGCCATCACCTCGGCATGGGGACGGCCGCCCGGCTGGGTCCAGCCGCGGCCGACGACGCGGCCGTCCGCGACGATCACGCAGCCGACGGCCGGGTTGGGCCAGCGTCGCCCCAGCCCCCGCGCGCCAAGCGCCAGGGCATGGCGCATGTGGCGGCGGTCGTCCTCGGCGCTCACTCGTCCTGCGGTCCCTGCGGGCGCAGTTCGGACACGAACTTGTCGAAGTCGTCCGCCGCCTGGAAGTTCTTGTAGACGCTGGCAAAGCGCACATAGGCGACGGTGTCGATCCGGGCGAGCGTTTCCATCACGATCTCGCCGATCACCTTCGACGGGATGTCGGTCTCGCCCAGGCTTTCCAGCCGCCGCACGATGCCGGAGATCATCTGGTCGATGCGTTCGGGCTCGATCGGGCGCTTCTGCATGGCGATGCGGATCGAGCGTTCCAGCTTGGTGCGGTCGAAATCCTCGCGCTTGCCGCTGGACTTGATGACCACGAGGTCGCGCAGCTGCACCCGTTCATAGGTGGTGAAGCGCCCGCCGCAGGCCGGGCAGAAGCGGCGGCGGCGGATCGAGACGTGATCCTCGGCCGGACGCGAGTCCTTCACCTGCGTGTCGATGTTTCCGCAGAACGGGCAGCGCATCGCCCCTCCCTCGGTGTCAGGTCAACCTTATCCACAGGGACTATAGGCGAGCCGCAAGCCTTTGGGTAGTGCAATCCGCTATCCCAAGATATGGGGGTCAGAAGCCGTCGAAACTGGGGAAAAAGCTCTCGCAAAGGTTGTAGGCGATGGTGGCCGAGACGCTGTTCTTCGGGCCGCTGTTGCCGAAGATGCTGACGCCCGTCTTGTCCGCCGCCCCTGCCGGGTCGAGCGAGAATTCGATGCCCTTGCCCTGCTTGCGCGGCGGCGGCGAGAGCCGGTAGATCGGCGTCTTGCCCGGCATCCCGAGGCCCCGTTTCACGAAATCGCCCGCCGCGCACCAGAAAGCCTGATCCGCGGTCAGCGTCGAGAGCGGCACGTAGAAGCTGTTCGCGCCGGTCGGCTCGACCCGCAGACCGTTAAGCGCGACAAAGGCCGACGCCGGTGCGGCGACCGACAGGCCTGCAACGACGGAACAGGCTAGAACGAAGCGCATGACAGGCCCCTCCCCGATGACGAACTAGGACTCAGAGGTTAGGCGAAAGCCTGTCCTCTGGCCAGAGGGGCTTCCCGGCCTAGCGATAGAATGTCAGGTCGCAGAAGCTCTTGCTCGCCGCCGCCGACAGGCTGTTCGACGGACCGGGGCTGAGCAGGATCGTGACCCCGGTGCGCGACGCCGCCCCTTCCGGATCGAGCGAGAACCAGATCCCCTCGCCCGCGCGCCTCGGTGGCTCGGACAGACGGAAGATCCTCGTGCTCTGCGGCATGCCGAGCCTGCGGATCACATAGTCGCCCGCCGCGCAGAAGAACGCCGCGGGGCCGGGGTCGCCTTTCCACGGAACATAGAACTTTCGCGCCGTCTCCGGGGCTGGCTGGACCCACATGCCGTTGGTCGCCCTGAACCAGCTTGACGGCACCGCCGAGGCGGCGGGCGCACTGGCGATCAGGGCGGCAAGGATCAGGGACAGGCGCGTCATGGCAAAACCTCTCGGGCTGGCGTGACGTGCAGTTTACGGCATCCGCACCAGCGCCACCAGAGCAACAGCCGACGACCGCAAAGGTTGCACCCCGCGTTGAGGGTCTAGCGCGACCCGCCACGGGCGCCTTGCCTGCGATCGTGCGACCCCGCTTTGCTGTCACGCCATCGGGCGGGTGACGCAAGCTTGCGCTGGTGCGCCGATACTCTGCTGCGAGCCCCCCGCGATCCCGCCTCGAGTTAACCATTTATGACGATGGCTATGCGTTGATTGCATAGCGGCATGTCCGGGATAGGCCTACTGCGCGCTGGCAAAGACCGTATCTCTAGCCTCGACGCGACGGACAAGACCCTTCGCAAGGAAAGAGAGTAGAGCCATGAGTATCACGAACACCAATTTCGCCCCGACCTTCGGTGGCCTGAGCGGAACCTTCACCGCGATCCGCAAGACCCTCGCCGACAAGGCGCGCCGCGCGCATGCCTATCGCGAGACCTATCGCCAGCTTGACGCGATGACGGACCGCGAGCTTGCCGATATCGGCCTGTCGCGCCTCCAGATCCGCGACATCGCCGAAGAAGCCGCCGCCTGCGCCTGAGCCATCAGGCCCCGGCGGATGTGAAACGGGCGCCCCAACGGGGCGCCCTTTTGCGTTCAGTAGTGATAGCGGTCACTCACTGATCCAGGAAACTCCGCAGCTTCCGTGACCGGCTCGGATGCTTCAGCTTCCGCAGCGCCTTCGCCTCGATCTGGCGGATGCGTTCGCGGGTGACGCTGAACTGCTGGCCGACTTCTTCCAGCGTGTGGTCGGTGTTCATGCCGATGCCGAAGCGCATCCGCAGCACGCGTTCCTCGCGCGGGGTCAGGGAGGCCAGAACGCGGGTCGTGGTTTCCTTCAGGTTCTCCTGAATGGCGCAGTCCAGCGGCAGGATCGCGTTCTTGTCCTCGATGAAGTCGCCAAGCTGGCTGTCTTCCTCGTCGCCGATCGGGCGTCTCCAGCGAAATCGGTTCCTTGGCGATCTTCATCACCTTGCGGACCTTTTCCAGCGGCATCTGCAGCTTTTCGGCCAGTTCCTCGGGCGTCGGTTCGCGGCCGATCTCGTGCAGCATCTGGCGGCCGGTGCGCACCAGCTTGTTGATCGTCTCGATCATGTGCACCGGGATGCGGATCGTGCGGGCCTGGTCGGCGATCGAGCGGGTGATCGCCTGACGGATCCACCAGGTCGCATAGGTCGAGAACTTGTAGCCGCGGCGGTATTCGAACTTGTCCACGGCCTTCATCAGGCCGATGTTGCCTTCCTGAATGAGATCAAGGAATTGCAGGCCGCGGTTGGTGTATTTCTTGGCGATGGAGATCACGAGACGCAGGTTCGCCTCGACCATTTCCTTCTTGGCCTGCCGCGCCTCTTTCTCGCCCTTCTGGACCTGGTTCACGATGCGGCGGAATTCGGAGATGTCGACGCCGACATACTGGCCGACCTGCGCCATCTCGGCGCGCAGCTCCTCGACCTTGTCGCGCGACTCGTCTCCATCAGCGCCTGCCAGCCGCGGCCCGGCCTTGGCGGCCATGCGGTCGAGCCAGGTCGGGTCAAGCTCGTAGCCCTGGTATTCGTCGATGAATTCGCGGCGGTTGATGCGGGCGGCATCGGCCAGCTTCACCATGCCGGAGTTGATCGACATGATCTTGCGGTTGATGCCGTAAAGCTGGTCGATCAGCGCTTCGATCCGGTTGTTGTGCAGGTGCAGCTCGTTCACCAGCAGCACGATTTCCGACGCGCAGCTTCTGATAGGCGGCCTCGTCGGTGGCGGAGAAGCGCTTGGCGTCGTTCAGGGTGGCGTTCATCCGCAGTGTCCTGCATCTCGGCCAGCTTGACGTAGTCGCGCGGCGATCAGGTCCAGCGTTTCCAGCACGCGCGGCTTCAGCGCGGCTTCCATCGCGGCCAGCGACATGGTCGAGGCTTCGTCGTCCTCGTCGTCGTCGGCGGCGCGCACGATCGGGTTGCCGTCGGCGTCCAGTTCCGGCTCGGCGCTGCCGCCGGCGCGGCGCGGGGCGCGCGCCGACGTCGACCTCGTCCAGCGCCGGGCCGTCCAGTGTCGTCGTCGCCGTCAAGGCTGCGGCCGAAGGTGGCCTCAAGGTCGATCACGTCGCGCAGCAGGATGTCTTCGGACAGAAGTTCGTCGCGCCAGATGGTGATGGCCTGGAAGGTCAGCGGGCTTTCGCACAGGCCCGCGATCATCGTGTTGCGGCCGGCCTCGATGCGCTTGGCGATGGCGATCTCGCCCTCGCGCGACAGCAGTTCGACCGAGCCCATCTCGCGCAGATACATCCGCACCGGGTCGTCGGTGCGGTCCAGCGTCTCGGTCGTGGTGCCCGGCGACGGCGACCTCGCGCGAGGTGGAGGACGTCTCGACCAGCTCGCCCGCCGGCTTCGCCCTCTTCGGCCTCGTCGTCCTCGATGACGTTGATGCCCATTTCGGACAGCATCGACATCACGTCCTCGATCTGCTCGGACGACACCTGTTCGGGCGGCAGGACCGTGTTCAGCTGGTCATAGGTGATGTAGCCGCGCTCGCGCGCGTCGGCGATCATCTTCTTGACCGCGGCCTGGCTCATGTCGAGCGAGACGTCGGCGTCCTGCTCTTCGGGTTTGGCGTCGTCGGTGTCTTTGAGTGCCATGGGTGCTCCTCGAGGGCGAATCGGGGCGGGCGAATCGAGTCGGCGCGTCGATCGAATCAATAGCGCGAATCACGGCGAGGGAAAGCGGAGTCAGTCGCTTTTTCTTCACCCAGACCTGGCCGTCGATCAGGTGTTGCAGGTGGCGCGACAGGGCGGCGCGGTCTTCGCCCATGTCCGTTGCGGTCGTCGATGGCCGATGCGGTCGCGACCGGTGCAGCGCCTCGGCGGCCTTGGTCAGACGCCAGGTCAGGCCTTCGTCGGCCAGGCCGGTCAGATCCTCCATCGCGTCTTCGATCTCGCGCCGCGCGCCGCGCCGGGCGTCCAGCTTGGCCAGGCCCTCGGCCACGCAGAGCGCCGCAAGGTCGGCATCGTCGCGGTTGCGGACGGGGGGCGCAGATGCGCACATGGCGGCGCGCGAACAGCGTTTCAAGGGCAGCGCCGGCGCTCGGCCGGCAGATTCTGCCGCGCAACGCTTCGGGGTCGTGCTCGTGGGCGTGGCGCAGGAGCAGGCCGCGCAGCGCGTCGTGGTCGGGCGGTCAGGAACTCGATGCCGTTCCAGCTCGCCCTCGAAGCGGCGGATCAGGCCGGGATGGGTGATGAAGCGTGGCCAGGAGCACCGCTTCGGCAGGATCTGCTCCTCGACCGGGGTCTCGCCGGCGCTGCGCCAGCGGCGAGGCGCGCGTGGCGGCCGGCGGGCGGCAGCGGCTCGTCCTTGCGGCGGAACGGTGCCGGGCACGAAGGGCGCGCTTGCGGGCCGGCGTGGTGCCGAACAGCTCCCAGCCGCAGGCGCTTGATCTCTTCGCCGTAATGGCCGCGGATCGAGGGGTCGGTGATGCGCGTCAGGGCCGCGCGCAGCGTCTTGTCGAGCGTGGCGCGGCGTTCGGGGCTGTCGAAGACTGCGGCCTTCGGTCTCGCGCTGCCAGAGCAGGCTGACCATCGGCTGCGGCGCCGTCGAGCACGCGTCTGCATCGCGCGGCGCGCCCTGCGCCTTGATCAGGTCGTCGGGGTCCATGCCCGCCGGGCAGGAGGGCGAAGCGCAGGCCCTTGCCGGCCTCCAGCAGCGGCAGCGCGAGGTCGATCACCCGCAGCGCCGGCGCTGATGCCCGGCCTTGTCGCCGTCCAGCGCGATGATCGGCTCGTCGTGGATGCGCCACATCAGGCGCAGCTGGTCCTCGGTGACGGCGGTGCCGAGGGGGCGACGGTGGCGCGGAACCCGGCCTCGGACAGCGCGATCACGTCCATGTAGCCTTCGGCCACGATCAGCGGGCTGGCCCTTGCCCGCCGCCTCGCGCGCGGGGGCGTGGTTGTAGAGGTTGCGGCCCTTGTCGAACAGCTCGGTTTCGGGGCCGTTGAGGTATTTGGCGCTGCGCGTTCGGGTCCATCGCCCGGCCGCCAAGGCTGATCGCGCGGCCGCGCCCGTCGCGGATCGGAAAGATGATGCGGCCGCGGAAGCGGTCGTAGGGCGCGCCGCCGTCGTCGGGCCTTGCGCAAAGGCCCGCATGCGACGATCAGGTCGGGCGCGATGCCCTTCTGCGTCAGGGCGTGGAACAGGCGCCTGCCGCTGTCGGGGGCAAAGCCGATCTCCCAGCGGTCCTGCGCCTTCGGGCGACAGCTTGCGGCGCGGCGAGATAGGCGCGCGCCGCGGCGGCGGCGGCGGTGCGTCAGTTGCAGGCGGTAACCACTTCACCGCCTCTTCCATCACCTGCGACCAGCTGGCTGCGCCGGTCGGCCTTCTGCGCCGCCTGCGGGTCGCGGGCGGGCATCGGCATCCCGGCCTCGCGCGCCAGCACTTCGACCGCCTCCATGAAGCCGAGGTTCTCGGTTTCCTTCACGAAGGTGACGCGCATCGCCCTTGGCGTGGCAGCCGAAGCAGTAGTAGAAGCCCTTGCGGTCATCGACATGGAAGCTGGCGCGATTTTTCCTGGTGGAACGGGCACGGCGCCCACATGTCGCCCTTGCCCTGGTTCGACTTGCGCATGTCCCACGTGACCTTGCGCCCCACGACCTGGGAGAGCGAGATCGCGGGTGCGAAGTTCGTCGAGGAATCCGGGCGGGCAGGCTCATGCCGCCTTATATCGGGCGGCGGGGGCACGAGTCCAGCGTGGCGCGGAAGGGCCGCGCGGGGGCCAGCCCCCGCACCCCCGGGGTATTTGTCCACAGAAGAAGGCGGCCGGTCAGGTCAGGCGCCGCGGCGCGCGCCGCAGGGCCGTCATCGCCGCGTCGATCTCGTGCCAGGCGGTGCGGGCCATCGAGCGGAACACGAGGATCTCGAAGCGCCTCCGCGCCGGTGCGCATCAGCAGGCTCGACATGTGGTTCAGCGGCGCGCGGGCGGCGTGGCCCGACGGGAAGTCGCGGCGCGCAGGTCGAGCGGCACGAGGCGCGCCAGCACATCCACCGCCGCCGGCCCCTCCAGCGCGCAGGCCGGCCCAGCCGTCGGACTGGTCGGTCAGCGCGGCATGGGCGGCCAGCGCGCGCGGGGTCGGCGCCGATCAGGAAGGCCTGATCGCGGCCCGGTCCAGACCAGCCGCACGCCCTGCTGCCGCGCTGAAGCGCGTTCGGGCGCGGGAAAGGTCAGCCCCATGCGTTTTCAGCGCCTTGGCCAGCGGCCTTGTCCTGCCCGGGAAGCGGCGCGACCGAGGTGATCGGGCCAGCATCGACGCTCGGACAGGGTGGCGCCGCCGAGCGTCAGCGGCGCGTGCCCCGCGAGCGGGGTTTTGGCGATCAGTTCAGGCACGCAGCTTCACCCCTTCCTTGTCGTGGAACACCGGGTCGCAGACCTCGCACAGCACGTCGATCCCGCGCAGGTGATCGACCAGCCGGATCGTCTCGCCATGCCGCGCCCGCCCGTTCTTCAGGAACGCCAGCCCGAGCCAGGCGTCCAGCGTGGGCGACCAGCAGACCGAGGTGACATAGCCCTGATCGTTCTCGCGGCTGCGCCTCGGCGCCCGGCGTGAACAGATGCGCGCCCGCGGTCAGCATGGCGCTCGCCCAGCGGCTTCAGCCCCACCAGCTGCTCGCGCTCCGGCCCGACCAGGCCGGGGCGGCGTGGCGGCGGCCTTGCCGATGCAGTCCTTCTTGGCGCTGACCATCTTTTCCAGGCCGATGTCGAAGGCCGTCACCCGGCCGTGGATCTCGGCATGGGTGATGAAGCCCTTCTCGATCCGCAGGACGTTCAGCGCCTCCATCCCGTAGGGGCCGCCGCCCAGCGTTTCGGCCCGCGCCAGCAGATCGCGGAACAGCGCCTCGCCATAGCGGGTCGGGCACGGCGATCTCATAGCCCTCCTCGCCCGAGAACGAGATGCGGAACAGCCGCGCCGTCGACGCCCGCCGACCCGCGACGGGGCCGCAGCCCATGAAGGGCAGATCGACGGGCGCTGTCCAGCAGCGACGTCCAGCAGCGCCCGCGCCAGCGGCCCGGCGACGGCGAACTGCGCCCAGCTTTCGGTGACCGAGATGAACCGCACGTCCCAATCGGCGCAGAACGCCTGATGCACGAAATCGAGATGCCGCATCACCAGCCCCGCCGCGGCGGTGGTGGTGGTCATCAGGATAGTGGTTTTCGCCCAGCCGCGCCGTGGTGCCGTCGTCCAGCACCATGCCCGTCCTCGCGCAGCATCAGCCCATAGCGGACCCGGCCCACCGGCAGGGTGCGAGAAGGTGTTGGTATAGACGAAGTCGAGGAAGCGCGCGGCATCCGCGCCCTGAATGTCGATCTTGCCCAGGGTCGAGACATCGGCCACGCCGACCGTCGTGCGCACCATCGTGACCTCGCGGTCGCAGGCCTCGCGCCAGGTCGTCTCGCCCGGTTTGGGGAAGTAGCTGGGGCGATACCACAGCCCCGCCTCGATCATCGGCGCGCCCCGGTCGCGGCTGGCCTGATCGCGAGGTCAGGAAGCGCTGCGGCGCAAAGCCCGTCGCCCGCGCCCGCCCGCGCCCATCGCGGCGATGGAGACCGGCGCGATAGGGCGGGCGGAAGGTGGTGGTCCCGGTCTCGGGGATCGCCGCGGCCCGTCGCATCGGCCAGCACCGCCAGCGCGCGCGACGTTGGAGTTCTTGCCCTGATCCGGCGCCATGCCTTGCGTCGTGTAGCGCTTCATGTGCTCGACCGAGCGGAAGTTCTCCTGCGCCGCCAGCTTCACGTCCTTGACCGTCACGTCATTGGCGAAGTCGAGCCAGGCGCGGCCCTTGCCCGGCACCGCCCAGAGCGGCTGGAGCGCATAGGGCGCGTCCTCGGCCTCGGGCAGCGTGCGGCTCGGCGGGCTTCAGCCCAGCGCCTGCAAGCGCGGTCTGCGGCCGCGCGCGATGCCCCTCGGCCAGGCAGCCGGCGGTGGAGAAGGTGCCGTTCGCGGCCCCGGCCGGCGATCAGGCCCGGCACCGCGTCCGGGCGCGGGCACGAAGGCCGCGATGGTCCTCGTTCCAGACCGGGCGGCCGTTCATGTGGCAGGTCAGGTGCAGCGTCGGGTTCCAGCCGCCCGACATCGCCAGGCAATCGGTCTCGATCCGCGATCTCGCCGCCCTTGCGGCGCACGGTGATCTCGCGTCAGCCCGAGGCGGCCCCTGCGTGCCGATCACCTCGGCCCCGGCATGGACCGGGAAATCCTCGACGCGTCGAGGCATCGGGGCGCGGCGTCGATCAGCGCGGCCACCGTGACGCCCGCCGCCATCAGATCGCGCGCGGTGCGCGCGGGCGTCGTCGTTGTTGGCGAAGAGCGTGACGCGCTTGCCCGGGCGCCACGCCATAGCGGTTGAGATAGGTCCGGACCGCCGAGGCCAGCATGATGCCGGGCCGGTCGTTGTCGCGAAAGGCGATGGGCCGCTCCAGCGCGCCCGCGGCCAGCACCGCCCGCTTCGCCACGATGCGCCAGAAACATTCGCGCGGCAGGTCGGGCGCGCGGCGCGCAGATGCAGGCCCACCCGCTCCAGCGCGCCATAGGTGCCGTCGTCATAGGCGCCGGTCACGGTGGTGCGCGGTCATCAGCCGGACGTTGGGCAGGCCGCGCAGTTCGGCCAGCACCGCCGCCGCCCAGTCGCGCGCCGGGCTGCCCGCCGATCAGTGCCGCTGTCCGACAGCAGCCGCCCGCCCAGCGCGGCGTCCTCCTCGGCACAGGATCACATCCGCCCCGGCCCGCGCCGCCGTCAGCGCCGCCATCAGCCCGGTCGGGCCCGACGCCGATCACCAGCAGGTCGCAGAAGGCCAAGGCCTTTTCGTAGGTCGCCTCGTCATGCTGGCCCGACAGGCTGCCCAAGCCCGCGGCGCGGCGGATCATCGGCTCGTAAAGCCTCTCCCAGAAGGCGCGCGGCCACATGAAGGTCTTGTAGTAGAACCCGCGCCGACAGGAACGGCGCGGCCAGATCGTTCACCGCCAGCAGGTCATAGCGCAGCGAGGGCCAGCGGTTCTGGCTTTGCGCGGCCAGCCCGTCGAACACCTCCTGCACCGTGGCGCGGACGTTCGGCGTCTGGCTGGTCGCCCTCGAGCACCTCGACCAGCGCGTTCGGCTCCTCCGACCCGGCGGTCAGGACGCCGCGCGGGCGGTGATACTTGAAGCTGCGGCCCGACCAGCCGCACATCATTGGCCAGCAGCGCCGAGGCGAGCGTATCGCCCTTGATAGCCCGCGATAGGCCTTGCCCGTCGAAGCGGAAGCGGACCGGTGCGGCTGCGGTCGATCAGGCCCTTGCCGGCGATCCTCATGCCTTGGCCCTCCGCTTGCGCGGTGCAGGCGGCGGGCGGCACGGTCTGCGACCAGCGCGACCTCATGGATCTCGTGCGTCACCGTGTTGCGGGTGACGACCAGCCAGCTGGCGCAGCCGCGTTTCGTGATACCACAGGTCCTTCGTGATCCCCGCCGGGTTGTCGCGCAGGTGCAGGTAGTTGTCCCACGCCGCGGGCCCGCGCCCTCGGCGGGGCGGTCCAGATAGTCGTCGGCACCCGTAGTAGTAGAACTCGCGCCGGTCGCGGGGGCCGCAGAGGGGGCAGGTGATGCGCATCGTCAGTCGGGCCTTCAATGCAGGTTGTGCTGGCTGCCCGGTGCCTTCTTCGTCCAGAAGATGCCCGGTCGCGAAACGGTCCAGGCGGAAGCGGCGGGCGACCTCGTGCGGCTGGCCGGTCGCCATCAGATGCGCCATGCACCAGCCCGAGGCGGGCACGGCCTTGAAGCCGCCGTAGTTCCAGCCGCAGTCGATGAACAGCCCGTCGATATGGGTCTTGTCGATGATCGGGCGAGCCGTCGGGCGTCATGTCCATGATCCCGCCCCAGGACCGCAGCACCTTGGCCCGGCCGATCATCGGCATCAGCGTCATGCCCGCCTCCATCACATGCTCGACCATCGGCAGGTTCCCGCGCGCGGCGTAGGAGGCGTAGAAATCGAGGTCGCCGCCGAACACCAGCCCGCCCTTGTCGGACTGGCTGATGTAGAAATGGCCCATGCCGAAGCTGATGACATGGTCGATGACCGGCTTCAGCCCCTCGGTCACGAAGGCCTGCAGGATGTGGCTTTCGATCGGCAGGCGCATCCCGGCCATCGCCGCCACCTGCCCCGAGCGGCCCGGCGACGATGATGCCGACCTTCTTCGCCCGGATCGCGCCGCGCGTGGTCTGCACGCCCGTCGACCACGCCGTTCTCGATGTCGATCCCGGTCACTTCGCAGTTCTGGATCAGGTCCACGCCGCGCTGGTCGGCGCCCGCGCGCATAGCCCCAGGCCACCGCGTCATGCCGCGCCGTGCCGCCGCGCGGGTGCAGCAGGCCGCCATAGATCGGGAAGCGGGTCTGCTCGAAATCGAGATAGGGCAGATGCTCGCGCACCCCCTCGCGGTCCAGCAGGATCGCGTCGTCGCCCTGGTTGATCATCGCATTGCCGCGCCGCACGAAGGCGTCGCGCTGGCCGTCGGAATGGAACAGGTTGATCAGGCCGCGCTGCGAATGCATCACGTTGTAGTTCAGCTCGGCCTCCAGCCCTTCCCACAGCTTCAGCGAATGGCTGTAGAATTCGGAGTTGCCGGGCAGGAAGTAGTTGGCGCGCACGATGGTCGTGTTGCGCCCGATGTTGCCCGACGCCGAGATAGCCCTTCTCCAGCACCGCGATATTGGTCAGCCCGTGGTTCTTGGCCAGGTAATAGGCGGTCGCACAGCCCGTGCCCGCCGCCGCCGATGATGATGGCGTCATATTCGGCCTTCGGCGCCGGGTCGCGCCAGGCGGGCTTCCAGCCCTTGTTGCCGAACAGCCCCTCGGTGATGACCTTCAAGCCGGAATAGCGCATCTGGTGGAACCTTCCTGCGGACGGCGCACAGAACCCCGCCCGCGCGGAGTTTTCAAGGGATCGCCGCCAAAACCTAGCCTGCCCGCGACAAAAGGTGTCGCAGATGTCGGCGAACGGCGTCGTTGACGGAAGGCCCGCAACCGTCCGACAGTGGCGGGGGCCAAGGAGATCGCTCATGCTCGACAGCACGGACCCCCGTTTCGACATCCTGTTCCAGCCGCTCAGGATCGGGCCGGTCACCGCGCCCAACCGGTTCTGGCAGGTGCCGCATTGCACGGGGATGGGCAACCTCTATCCCCGCACACTGGCCACGATGCGGGGTGTGAAGGCCGAGGGCGGCTGGGGCGTGGTGAACAGCGAATACTGCTCGATCCACCCGACCTCGGATGACACGCCCGCGCCCTATGCCTCGCTCTGGGACGAGGGCGACGTGGCGAACATGGCGGCGATGGCCGATGCGGTCCACGCGCATGGCGCGCTGGCGGGGGTGGAGTTGTGGCATGGCGGCACGCGATCATCCAATGTTCTCAGCCGCGCAGGCGCGATGGCGCCCGAGAGCCTGCCCGCCGACCGCGCGCCCTGGCAGGCCCGCCGGATGGACCGGCAGGACGTGGCCGACCTGCGCCGCTGGCACCGCGCTGCGGTCGAACGCGCGGTGATCGCGGGGTTCGACGTGGTCTATGTCTACGCCGCGCACACCTATCTTCTGTCGCAGTTCCTCGATCCGGTGCTGAACAGCGCGGGCGGCGCGACGTTGCGCGAACGCGGCGCGCTGGTGCGCGACCTGATCGCCGAGGCGCGCGATGCGGCGGGCCACCGTGCCGCCATCGCCCTGCGCATCGAAGTGACGGACGAGGATGGCGGCGGGGCCGACGCGCGGGCGGAGTATCTCGCCTCGCTTGCCCCGCTGGTCGACGTGTTCGACGTGACGATCCCCGACTACGCGGTCGAGATGGGCCCGTCGCGCTTCGTCGCGCGAAGCCCCGCTGCGCGACCACATCGCCCATGTGAAGGCGGCGACGGGCAAGCCCGTGGTCTCGGTCGGCCGCTTCACCAGCCCCGAGACGATGCTGGCCGAGGTGCGGCAGGGGCGGCTCGACTTCATCGGCTCGGCCCGCCCTTCCATCGCCGATCCGTTCCTGCCCGAGAAGATCCGCATGGGCCGCCTCGACGACATCCGCGAATGCATCGGCTGCAACATCTGCTACGCGCATGACGGTCTTGGCGCGCCGATCCGCTGCACGCAGAACCCCACGATGGGCGAGGAATGGCGGCGCGGCTGGCACCCCGAACGGGTGCCGCCCGTGGTCGGGCGGACCGAGCCGGTGCTGGTCGTCGGCGGCGGACCGGCAGGGCTGGAGGCCGCGCTGACGCTGGGGCGGCGCGGCGTCGCCGGTGATGCTGGCCGAGGCGGAAGAGACGCTCGGCGGCCGCGTGACGCTGGAGTCGCGCCTGCCCGGCCTGTCGGAATGGGCGCGGGTGCGCGACTGGCGGCTGCACCAGTTCGGCAAGCTGTCGAATGTCGAAGTCTTTCCGGCCAGCCGGATGACGCCCGACGACGTGCTGGCCACCGGCGCGCCGCATGTGATCTGCGCGACGGGCAGCCGGTGGCGGCTGGACGGGCGGGGGCGCAGTTTCGCGGGCGCGGTTCCGAGCTATGCCGACCCGCGCACCCTGTCGCCCGAGGCGGTCCTGTCGGGCGCACGGCCCGCCGGGCCGGTCGTGGTGTTCGACGACGACCTTTACCACGTGGCGGCGGGGCTGGCCGACCTGCTGGCGTCCGAAGGGCATGGACGTGACCTATGTCACCCCGCGGGCACCGTGGCCGATTGGGCCAGCTATACGGTCGAACAGGCAGGGCTTCAGGCGCGGCTGATCGAGCGCGGCGTGACGATCGTGACGGGCCGCACCGTGGCGGCCCTGACGCCCGGCGGGGCGCGGCTGGACTGCGTCTACACCGGGCGCAGCGTCGAAGTGCCTTGTGGCGGCTTCGTCCCGGTCACCTCGCGCGAGCCGCAGGATGCGCTCTGGCTGTCGCTGGCCGATGCGGGGCTCGCGACGCTTCTGCGCGTCGGCGATGCCTCGGCGCCGGGGCTGATCGCGCATGCGGTCCATGACGGTCACCGCGTGGCGCGCGAGATGTTCGGAGGTCCGGTCGAGGTGCTGAGGGAGCGGGTGGTGATGTGAAGTTGGCAAAGGATCGACCGTAACGCTCCTGACGGAGCGTTTGTCGCGTCGACAGATTGCCAGAGCGCGCAAGCCGCGTCTGGCAAGCAGGTTCTGCCACGCACCTGACGTTGCCGATCCGTCCGCGCCTGACATGGGCGAGCGCCGTGCAACGCGCCTGCCACGCGCCGGCAATGCGCGACACGGAAACGCTCCACGAGGAGCGATTCCGGTCGATCCGCTCGCGCGCGCCCATGCCTGTCGCGGAGCACAGTCGATCGCGCACCACAGCGCCCGCCGCCCTCACAACCCCTTCGACCGATAGGTCGCCGCCACCCGGCCGATCGACACGATATAGGCCGCCACCCGCAGGTCCTCGACGTCCGTCGCGCCCGTGCCAGACCTCGCGCATCGCCTGGTAGGCGGTGCGCATCGTGTCATCGAGGCCCGAGCGCACCAGTGCCAGCTCGTCCGACGCCGCGCAGGTACTTCTCCTTGAAGTCCGGGCGACAGCGTCCAGCCCAGGCCCTTGTCCGCACGATCAGCCGCTCCAGCTCCTCCACCAGCAGGCGTGATGCGCGCCTCCTCGGCCCGGCGCTGCATCCGGCCGAAGCGGATGTGGCTCAGGTTCTTCACCCATTCGAAATAGCTGACCGTCACCCCGCCGGCATTGGCATACATGTCGGGGATGATGACGCAGCCCTTCTTGCGCAGGATCTCGTCGGCGCCGAAGGTGATCGGGCCGTTCGCCGCCTCGATGATCAGCGGGCGCCTTGATCCGGTCGGCGTTGCCCAGGTGGATCACCCCCTCCAGCGCCGCCGGGATCAGGATGTCGCACGCCGCCTCCAGCACCGCCGCGCCGTCGGCGACGTAGGTCGCCCTCGGGATAGCCCTTCAGCGCCGCCGTGCGCCGCTGATCCACTGGCGCACCGCCTCGACGTCCAGGCCCGTCTCGGGTTCGATCACCGCGCCGTCGCGCTCGATGATCGCCGATGACCTTGCGCCGTCCTCCTCGCGACAGGAACTTGGCCGCGTGATAGCCCACGTTGCCCAGGCCCTGCACGATGACCCGCTTGCCGTCCAGCCCGCCGGACAGGCCCGCCTGCGCCACATCCTCGGGGTGGCGGAAGAACTCGCGCAGCGCGTACTGCACGCCGCGCCCCGTCGCCTCGACCCGGCCCTGGATGCCGCCCGCGTTCGGCGGCTTGCCGGTGACGCAGGCCTTGGCGTTGATGTCGGTGGTGTTCATCCGCGCGTACTGGTCGGCGATCCAGGCCATCTCGCGCTCGCCCGTGCCCATGTCGGGGGCGGGCACGTTCTGCGCCGGGTTGATCAGGTCGCGCTTGATCAGCTCATAGGCGAAGCGGCGGGTGATCTGCTCCAGCTCGTGCTCGTCCCACGCGCGCGGGTCGATGCACAGCCCGCCCTTCGAGCCGCCGAACGGCGTTTCCACCAGCGCGCATTTGTAGGTCATCAGCGCCGCCAGCGCCTCGACCTCGTCCTGGTTGACCGACAGCGCATAGCGGATGCCGCCCTTGACCGGCTCCATGTGCTCGGAATGGACCGACCGGTAGCCGGTGAAGGTCTCGATCTTGCCGCGCAGCCGCACCCCGAAGCGCACGGTGTAGGTCGAGTTGCAGACCCGGATCTTCTGCTCCAGCCCGGGGCCGAGGTCCATCAGCGCGACCGCGCGGTTGAACATCAGATCGACGGATTCGCGGAAACTCGGCTCGCCAGCGACAGACATGCGCGTCCTCCCAGACATCAGGCGAGGCCCTGCGGATGCGGGCCAACTGCCGCGAGATTAGGCAGTTGCTGCGCGCCTGTCCGCCCCGTTTTGCGCAGAGGTCCCGAAAAGGCGATCCATTTCGGTCAGCGCGATTGTGCAGTTTGGCTTGCAGCGCAGCCTGTGGCGCGGGACGCGGGGTGATTCGCACCGGCGGCACTTTGCGCAAAACCGCAGGTTGAACGGCGGATTTCCGCCCGACGCCACTGTTCAGGGCAAACGAACAGTCCGCCAGCCGCCATGCCGACCGTTTCGGGCTCACCGCGAAATGCCCCTGTCGGCAAAGGCTTCGCCACATTTCTGCCGCAGGGCTTCGGATAAGTCCTCCGATGTTGGTGCGAAGTAGCGACCGGGACATGCCCATCGGCAACGTCACCGGGAAATTTGAGAGGCTGCGAACATGATTGCGATGCGTGGACTTCGGCGGGGCAAATTGTCTGCCCGGCATTTTGCGAAGCGGGAAGACGGCGGAATGATGGTTCTGTCGATGATCTTCTTCGCACTCATGGTGATGATCGGCGGCATGGCCGTCGATTTCATGCGTCAGGAACATGCGCGCGTCGAGTTGCAGAGACGCTCGACCGCTCGATCCTGGCTGCAGCAAGCCTCAAGCAGATGCGCGACCCCGAGGATGTGGTCGAGGACTACTTCCAGAAGGCCGGGATGGCCGACAAGCTGGTCGACGTCGACTACACGCCGTCGATGGACACGCGCATCGTCGACCGCCCATGCGAAGCACGACGATCCCCACCTTCTTCATGCAGATGCTGGACATCAACGAACTGTCCTCGCCCGCCGCCGGACAGGCCGAAGAAAGCGTGCGCAACGTCGAGATCGTTGCTGGTGCTCGACGTCTCGGGCTCGATGGCGTGGCGCCAAGGACTGACCAACCTGAAGAACGCCGCCAAAGAATTCGTCGACATCGTCAAGGAAAAGGACGAGCTGAACCGGATCAGCATCACGATGGTGCCCTACAACGCCCAGGTCAACGTGGGTCCGGTTCTCCGCGCCAAGTACAACGCGCAGAACCGCACGGCCTGGCCAACGTCAACTGCCTTGAAGTCCCGGCCTCGACCTACAGCACGCCGACGCTGTCGCGACGCTGGCGATCCCGATGTCGGCCTATGCCGACATGACCAGTGCACCAGCCGACACAAGCTATGTCAGCCACACCAGCACGTCCAGCGGCGAACCGGATCACCTCGCAGCCCTTCTGCCGGGCCGAGACGGGCAACATCGTGCGCTTCCACACGGACATAAGACGGACCATGAAAGGGCTGCATCGACGGGCTGTCGGCCAACGGCAACACCTCGATCATGCTCGGGCAGACGGTGGGGTGTGGCCCTGATCGATCCAGGTTCACGCCGATGTTCGCCGAATGATCCGGAAGGGCAGGATCCCGGCAAGCTTCGCAGGCGGCCTCTTCGACTGGATCAACCCGGAATTCGATGACGGTGATCGTCCTGATGACGGACGGCGAGCATGTCGAGCACACCTTCATCAACAACAACTTCAAGACCGCCCTCTCGCCGATGGCTGACGCAACGCGGGTCGGACGGCAACTACCCGATCCGTCATACCGACGGGCCGTCCCGAGCAGCGCCGGCAGCAACGAATACGATTTGCCGCACCCGACACTGGCGCTCGACCCCCTACAGCATCAAGCAGCGGTGGCGGCGCGACGCAGCAGAACTGGAACCAGATCTGGGAACGCCAGCGCGTGACCTGGGTGGCATGGCAGCTTTATCACCCGCGCCCTGGAACGCGCACGGTCGAGCTCGACAACCAGCGCGATGAACGTCATGCGCTCGCACCTTCTCGTCACGGTCGCGAACATGAACGCCAGCTTCAGCAGACCTGCACGGCGGCCAAGACACAACGGTGTGATCGTCTACAGCATCGCCTTCAATGCTCCGGACGAACGGCCAGACCGCAGATCCGCAATGCGCGCTCGATCGGTCGCTCCAACTACTTCGATGCGAACGGGCTGGACAATCAGCACGGCCTTCCGGACCATCGCGTCCAACATCACGCGCCTGCGGTTGACGCAATGAACCGCCGTGGCTCTCTCCCCTTCCGCCGCGCCGCGTCCGCGAGGACGGAACCGCAACGATCGAATTCGTGCTGAGCGCGCCCGTGGTGATCTTCACCTTCCTCGCCGCCTTCGAATCCGGCCTGCTACATGGTGCGCTATGTGATGCTGGACCGCGCGCTGGACATGACGGTGCGCGACCTGCGGCTTGGCATGATCCCGACACCCGCGCTGGCAGACCTGAAGAACCATCGATCTGCGACCGCGGCCAAGCTGGTCGTCGAACTGCGACCAGCGTCGCATCAAGCCTGGAGCTGTTCTCGGTCGACACGATCGACCTGGGTCTTCCCGACAGAGCGACTGTCGATTGCGTCGACCGGGGCGGCACGATCGAACCGCTGCGCTCGAACCGAACCTCGGCGTCGAGAACGAGGTCATGCTGATCCGCGCCTGCCTGACGGCCGACGCGCTGTTCCCGACGACCGGCATCGCCGCGCAGATGGAGCAGGACAGCCAAGGCGGATACTTACATCACCGCTTCATCGGCCTTTGTAAATGAACCGTGACAGTTTCGCCAGGTGACCAAATGACCCGTAGCCAATTCGCAGATCGCTTGCACAGCGTTGGAAGGCTTTCGCCAGACGTGACGACGGCACGGTCACCAGCGAGTTCGTGATCATGTTCCCGATCCTCATCTGGGCGTGGATCGGCATGTATCTACTACTGGGATGTCTACCGCGCCGTGAACCTTGGCCCAAAAAGCCAGCTTCACGATCTCGGACAACCTTTCACGCTCATTGGAACGATTGACACCGACCTATATCGACGGGTTGCAGGACTTCCTGGCCTACCTTGCCGATAGGCCGGAAGACGACGTCGCGATGCGCGTGTCGAGCATCGGGTGGAACAAGGTGACATTCCACCACACTGTCGTGGTCCTATTCGCCGGACGGCAGGATGCCGGCGCTGACCGACCGCATCGCTGCAAGCGATTCGACGACCAGTTCCCACACTGATGAGTACGAGACGGTTTTGCTGCTCGAAACGGTATCGATTATCAGCCGCCGTTGGGTATCGACAAGATCGGGGCATCGAACTCGGTGTTGGTCCGCAGACCTTCACGGAATTTGTTGTGACCCGACCGCGCTTCGTTCCAAAGGTCTGTCTGGACGGGACTGCCTGCACCTGAGTAGGTGCCGCGCGCGGCTTGCGCGCGGCCCGCCGTCACGGGTAACATCCCCGGCGATGACCCACCGCCCTGCCCTCGCCGCTGCTCTGGCCCTGATGCTGCCGCTGGCGGCCTGCGACGCGCCCGAGACGGGCGCAATTCGCACCCCCGCGTCCGATGGTCCCGCCCCCATCATCCGCCCCCTCGACGAGGTGCTGGCCCAGACCGACGTGCCCGGCCTCGAGCCGACCGATACCGCGGCACTTCAAGCCCGCGCAGCCGGGCTTCAGGGGCGCGCCGGCGCGCTGTCCGCCGCCGAGGCCGACGCCGAAACGCGCGCCCGGCTTGACGCCGCATTGGCAGCCGACGGCGGCTGATCCGCTTTGTTGCAAGCCCCGGCGCAACCCGCTAACAGGGCGCGACCCTGACCCGCGCGGCCTCGCGCCCGCCCGATCCGACGGAGATCGCCCATGCCCGCCCCCCTGCGCCTTGGTCTCGCCGGTCTTGGCACCGTCGGCATCGGCGTGGTCAAGATCGTGCAGCGCCATGCCGACCTGATCGCCGCCCGCGCCGGCCGCCCGGTCGCAGATCACCGCCGTCTCGGCCCGCGACCGCACGAGCAACCGCGACGCCGACCTGTCCGGCTATGCCTGGGAAACCGATCCCGTGGCGCTGGCCCGCCGCGACGACGTCGACGTGTTCGTCGAGGTGATGGGCGGCCCCGACGGCCCGGCCAAGGCCGCGACCGAGGCCGCGATTGCCGCCGGCAAGGATGTGGTCACCGCCAACAAGGCGCTGCTCGCCCATCACGGCCAGGCGCTTGCCGCTGGCGGCCGAGGCCGCGGGCCGCGTGATCCGCTTCGAGGCGGCGGTGGCGGGCGGCATCCCGGTCGATCAAGGCGCTGACCGAGGGCCTGGCGGGCAACCGCGATGCAGCCGCGTGATGGGCGTGATGAACGGCACCTGCAACTACATCCTGACCCGGATGCAAAGCGCGGGCCTGCCCTATGAGACGGTGTTCGAGGAAGCCCGCGCAGCTGGGCTATCTGGAGGCCGATCCGAACCTCGACGTCGGCGGCATCGACGCGGGCCACAAGCTGTCAGCCTGCTGGCCGCCATCGCCTTCGGCACCAGGGTCAGCTTCGACGCGGTGGAACTGGAAGGGATCGGCGCGATCTCCATCGACGACATCCGCCACGCCGCCGACATGGGCTACCGCATCAAGCTGCTGGGCGTGGCGCAGATGACCGGCCGCGGGCTGGAACAGCGGATGACCCCCTGCCTCGTGCCCGCCGACAGCCCGCTGGGCCAGTTGCAGGGCGGCACCAACATGGTGGTGCTGGAAGGCGACAGCGTCGGCCAGATCGTGCTGCGCGGCCCCGGCGCGGGCGAAGGCCCGACCGCCAGCGCCGTGATGGCCGATGTGATCGACATCGCGCGCGGCATCCGGCTGCCGACCTTCGGCCAGCCCGCCGCGACGCCTGGCCACGCCCGATCGCCGCCGCCGCCGCGACCCCCGCCGCCCTACTACCTGCGCATGACGCTGCTCGACAAACCCGGCGCGCTGGCCAAGATCGCCACCGCGCTGGGCGAGGCGGGCGTCTCGATCGACCGGATGCGCCAGTATGGCCATGCGGGCGCGCAGGCCCCGGTGCTGATCGTCACCCACAAGGCCGCGCCGCAGCGACGTCGCCCATGCGATGGGCCGCTTCGCCGCGACCGGCGTGCTGGTCGGCGCGAACCGGTGGCGATCCGCATCGAGGAGGTCTGACGCGCCGGACCTGCCGTGGCAGCGGCGGTTTCACACCTCCGCACCCCCGTGGGATATTTGTGAACAGAAGAAGCAGATGGCCGACGGCTCCCGCCGCGCCGCTTGCCCGCCCGCTAGCCGCCGGGCTAGAGGGAACCGAGAGCTTGCACGAAGGACCCCATCATGGCCGATGCCACCCAGTTTCACGACCGCATGCTTTCCCTGGGCCTCGCCCGGGTGTCCGAGGCGGCGGCGCTCGCCTCGGCCCGGCTGATCGGGCGCGGCGACGAGAAGGCCGCCGACCAGGCCGCCGTCAACGCGATGCGCGACCAGCTGAACCTGCTCGACATCGCGGGCGTCGTGGTGATCGGCGAGGGCGAGCGCGACGAGGCGCCGATGCTGTTCATCGGCGAAGAGGTCGGCACCGGCAAGGGCCCGGCGGTGGACATCGCGCTCGACCCGCTGGAAGGCACCACGCTGACCGCCAAGGACATGCCGAACGCGCTGACCGTCATCGCCATGGCCCCGCGCGGCACGCTGCTGCACGCGCCCGACGTCTACATGGACAAGCTCGCCATCGGCCCGGGCTTCAAGCCCGGCACCGTGACCCTGGCCATGACGCCCGTCCGAGCGCGTCTCGGCCCTGGCCGCCGCCAAGGGCTGCTCGACCGAGGACATCACCGTCTGCGTCCTGGAACGCCCGCGGCACGAGGACGCTGATCGCCGAAGTCCGCTCCACCGGCGCCGCGATCCGGCTGATCACCGACGGCGACGTGGCCGGCGTCATGCATTGCGCCGAGCCCGAAATGACCGGCATCGACATGTACATGGGCTCGGGCGGCGCGCCCGAAGGCGTGCTGGCGGCGGCGGCGCTGAAATGCATGGGCGGGCAGATCTTCGGCAAGCTTCTGTTCCGCAACGACGACGAACGCGCCCGCGCCCGCAAGGCCGGGATCACCAATTTCGACCGCGTCTACACCCGCGACGACCTGGTGACGCGGCGACGTGATCTTCGCCGCCACCGGCGTGACCGACGGCTCGCTCCTGCACGGCATCCAGCGCGAGCCGGGCTGGGTCACGACCGAGACGATCCTGATGCGGTCCAAGACCGGCTCGGTCCGCCGGATGACCTACCGCAGCCCGGTCGAAGTGAAGGCGCATGCTGACCGCGCCCGAGCCCACGCGCCTTCCTCGGCGTCGAGCCTCGCTGACCGGGCGGCGCTGGGTCGGCCCCCGGCGCGAGGAGGACCGGCTGGCCGAGGCGATGGCGCAGGTCACGCGCCTGCCCCTGCCGCTGTGCCGCACGCTGGTGCGGCGCGGCGTGCCGCCCGAGGAGGCCGGCGCGCTTCCTGGCCCCGCAGCTGCGCGACCTGCTGCCCGACCCGCTGTCGCTGCGCGACATGGGCGCCGCCGCCGACCGGCTGCTGCGCGGCGGTGCGACCGGCGAGCGGATCGCGGTCTTCGCCGACTACGACGTGGACGGCGGCGCCTCCGCGGCGCTGCTGCTGACCTGGCTGCGCGCGCATGGGCCGTCCGGCCACGCTCTACATCCCCGACCGGATCGACGAAGGCTATGGCCCGAACGTCCCGGCCATGGCGGCGCTTGGCGCGCGACGCATGACCTGATCCTCTGCGTCGATTGCGGCACGCTGTCGCCATGAGCCCATCGCCGCCGCCGAGGGGCGCGATGTGGTCGTGCTCGACCACCACCTGGGCGGCGAGACCCTGCCCGCCGCGCTGGCCGTGGTGAACCCCAACCGGCAGGACGAGGACGGCAGCGCTCGGCCATCTCTGCGCCGCCGTCGGTGGTGTTCCTGCTGCTGGTCGAGGCGAACCGGCGGCTGCGCGCCGCAGGGCGTGCAGGGCCCCGACCTGATGGCGATGCTCGACCTCGTGGCGCTGGCCACGGTGGCCGATGTGGCCCCGCTGATCGGCGTCAACCGCGCCTTCGTGCGGCAGGGGCTGAAGGTGATGGCGCGGCGCGAACGCCCCGGCCTGCGTCGCGCTGGCCGATGTGGCGCGGATGGATCAGGCGCCCACCGCCTATGCGCTGGGCTTCCTGCTGGGTCCGCGCGTCAACGCCGGCGGGCGGATCGGGCGGGCCGACCTGGGCGCGCGGCTGCTGGCCACCGACGACCCGCAGGAGGCCGCCGCGCTGGCCGCCCGGCTGGACGAGCTGAACACCGAACGGCGCGAGATCGAGATGCGCGTGCGCGACGCGGCGCTGGCGCAGGCCGAGGCGCGCGGGCTGGACGGCCCGCTGGTCTGGGCGGCGGGCGAGGGCTGGCATCCCGGCGTGGTCGGCATCGTCGCCGCCCGGCTGAAAGAGGCGACGAACCGCCCCGCCGTGGTGATCGGCCTGGACGGCGGCGATCGGCAAGGGCTCGGGCCGGTCGGTCCCGCGGCGTCGATCTGGGCGCGGCGATCCAGCGGCGTCGCGGCCGAGGGGCTGCTGCTGCGGGCGGCGGGCACCGATGGCCGCCGGGCTGACCGTTGACCCGCGACCAGATCGAAGCCGGCGATGGCGCGGCTGGGCGAGCTGCTGGCCCGGCAGGGCGCAGGCGCGGGCGGCCCGGCGGACCTGCGGCTCGACGGCCTGCTGATGCCCGGGGCCGCCACCCTGCCGCTGGTCGAGCAGATCGAGGCGGCCGGCCCCTTCGGCGCCGCCGCCCCCGCCCCGCGCTTTGCCTTTGCCGATCAGGCGGTCAGCGGCCCGGCGGGTCGGCGAGACGCACCTGCGGCTGACCTTCAGCGACGGCGCCGGCGCGCCGGCTGGAGGCGATCGCCTTCGGCGCCTTCGACGGCCCGCTTGGCCCCGCGCTGGAGACCGCCCGGCGCCGCGCGTTTCCACCTGGCCGGGCGGCTGGAGATCAACACCTGGGGCGGCCGCACGCAAGGTGCAACTGCGCCTGGAAGACGCCGCCCGCGCCTGACACGCGCCGGCCAACGCGCAAGATTTCCGCTTGCACAGCCGCGCGCGCCTCGCCTAGACACCGCGCCACACCAAGCGTGGCCCGTTCGTCTATCGGTTAGGACACCAGGTTTTCAACCTGGGAAGAGGGGTTCGACTCCCCTACGGGCTGCCACTTTTCAGTGTATTTTCCTTTGTGCCGAAAGACTGATGCCTGTTTCTGGGCATCGCATGGTTCGTCATCCGTGCTTTCGGATCCACAGCGCCTTCGCCATCAGGACATGCGGCAGTGCCTCCTTGGTGCAGCGGCCAGAGGTCTGTGCTGGACGTCACCCCCAAGCCTCACTGTTCGACCTGCACCTTGATGACGTCGGTCTTGGCCAGGGCACGGTCCATCGCGGCGGGCAGGTCTGAAAGCGGATAGACGGCAGAGATGACGCCTTGGGTGGCGATCCGGCCTGTCGCCATCAGTTGCAGCGCCATCCCGAACACGTTGGCAAAGCGGAACGACCCGGCGACCGTCAACTCGCGCGCCATGATGTCGTTGAAGGGCAGCGTCACCTCGCCGCTCAGGGTGCCGACCTGCACCAGGGTCGCGCCCCGGCGCAGCAGGCCCAAGCCCTGCACCAGGGCCGGCGCCGATCCTGCCGCCTCGAACATCACGTCGAAGCCACCATGGGAGAGCTCGTTCGCCTCCGCCTCGAAATCCGCCTGCATGGGGTCCAGCGCGGCGTCGGCACCAAGGGCAAGCGCCTCTGTCCGCGCAAACCCGGCAGGGTCGCTGACCACGACCAGCGCCGCCCCGAAGGCGCGGGCCGAAATCGCCAGAAGCTGGCCGATCGGCCCCCCGCCGGTGATCAAGACGGATTTGCCCGCCACGCCGCCGCTGCGGTTCACCGCATGCAGGGCGACCGACAGGGGCTCCACCAAGGCCGCCTCGCCCCAGCCGATGCCATCGTCCAGCGGATGGCAATTTGCGGCGGGGGCCGCCACATATTCGGCAAAGCCGCCGTCGAGATGGGGGTCGCAGCTCGCCGATCCGAAAAAGCGCATGTCGGCGCAAAGGTTGTAACGGCCCGACTTGCAGACCGGGCAAACCCCGCAGGGGATCGAGGGGTCGACCGCAACCCGCCGACCCAGCAGCGAGGCCGCAACTCCGGCCCCAAGCGCCGTGACTTCGCCCGCGAATTCATGCCCCAGAACAAAGGGCCGCTTGGGCACAAACCGTCCGGCCCGTCCGTGGGTATAGTAGTGGATGTCAGACCCGCAGATCCCGGCGCGGCGCACGCGGATGACGACCTGACCCTCCGACGGCACGGGACGCGCGAGGCGGACCGGGTCCAGAACCCCCGGCCCCCGCAGCAGGAACGCGCTCATCCCGCCGTCTTGGCGATCTGCCCGGTTCACGGTAGCATCAGATCCGGCTAGCCTTGTCATGCTTGGGTTCCTTCGGTGGTCGTCATGGCCCGACAAGGTTGCGACCCTTTGGCCCCGTGCCGTTCTCTGCGCGCTGCAAGCGTGGGCGGAGCTTTATGGATACTGATATATTACTTATCGCCCGTCAAGCAAAAGCCCCATGGTTCTGGTTGCGCCCCGCGGCGGTGTTCCTACGGAAAACAAGTCTTGCCTAAAGGCACCCCGCGATATATCGGTATTTCCAGAGCGCAAGACAAGTGCTCGCCTAGACAACAGAGGAGGAGAAACCATGACCTCAGGGAGATTCACCCTGGGCGGCCTGCTGGCTGCCGCACTTGTTGCAACCCTGCCTGCGGCGAGCCTTGCCGATGACGCGAAGGTGGCGCTGGTTCCGGGCGGGCCGCATCCCTACTTCGCCGCCTGGGAGCAGGCCGGCGCAGATGCCGCCAAGGATTTCGGCCTGTCCGCCGCCGACTACCGCGTGCCCCAGCAATGGGAACTGAGCCAGCAGAACGAGTTGCTCGAAAGCCTGCTGGCGCAGGGCTACAATTCCTTCCTGGTCTTCCCGGGCGATCCGGTCGGCACTGTGTCGGTCGTGGACGAACTGACCGGCGAAGGGGCCACCGTGATCTCGCTCGCGGGTTGCCTGAAGGCGCCGTCCGCCGATTCCTTCTGCCTCGGCACCGATACCGGGAACTCGGCCTATCTGGGCACCAAGGAGCTTATCAAGGCGATGGGCGGCAAGGGCCGGATCGCGCATTTCACCGGCTTCCTTGTCGACCCCAACACACAGCTGCGCATCGACGCGGTGCAAAAGGCCGCTGACGAGACCAACGGCGCCGTGACGGTCGTGCAGGTGATCGCCGACATCGACGCGCCGGAGCCTGCCGAAGAAAAGATCAACGCCTACCTTGCCGCCGAAGCCGCCAATGTCGACGGCATCGTCACAACCGCCTGGGTGCCCGCCGTGGTCGCCTCGAACGCGCTGCGCCGGATCGGCGACAATCGCATCAAGATGGTCGGCATCGACCATGACGAAGTGGTGCTGCAGGCCATCAAGGATGGCGTGATCAACGGCACCATGCTGCAGAACCCCTACGGTCAGGGCTATATCGGCACCTTCGCGGCCTCCAAGATGCGCGGCGGTTGCACGGTCAAGGCGGATGCGCCGTTCAAGTCGACCGCGCTGACCGACAAGTTCATCGACTCGGGCACCGTCTTTGTCGATGCGACGACCGTCGACACCTACATCGCGGCCATGCAGGGGATCACCAAGGACCTGATGGGGACGTTCGAGGCCACCTACCTCGACTGCCCCGCATAACAGCCTTGCGTCGGGGCGCCTTCCGGGCGCCCCGTTCTTCTGCTGCCCGGAAGGTCCGCGCTCCATGTCCCAGAACGAAGCCCTTGGCGTCGCGGACGTCCCGTCTGAACCCGGCGGTTCGACAAGCTTCTGGCGGCGGCTTCTGCTGACCAACGAATTCGGCCTGATCCTGCTGATCGTCCTGTTCACGGTGATCTTTGCCACGCTTGCCCCGGCCTTTGTCAGCCGGTTCAGTCTGTTCGCCATGGGCCGCACCATGGCCATCGACATCGTGATCGGCTTTTCCATGATGGTGGTCATCGTCACCGGCGGGTTGAACCTGTCGGTCGGGGCCATCGCGGTCTGCGCCGTGATGTTCTGCGGCTGGCTGATCGAGAGTCTGGGCCTGCCGCTGCCGGTGGCCATTCTGGGGGCGCTGGCGATGGGGTCCGCCCTCGGCTGGATCAACGGCATGCTGATCGTCAAAAGCGGCATCCACAGCTTCATCATCACCCTCGCCACGATGAGCATCTTCTTCGGCGTGATGATCTTCCTGACCCGCGCCGAGGCGTTCCGCGCCCTGCCACCCGAGGTCGCGGCCTTTGGCAAGGCCAAGATCGGCGGCTACCTGTCGCCGCTGCTGCTGGTGACGGTCGTCGTGATGTTGGCGCTGGCCTATCTCTACAGCTACACCGCCCTTGGCCGCAGGATGCTGGCCGCCGGGGCCTCGCCCGCCGCAGCCGAACTGTCGGGCATTCAGGTCAACCGGACATTCGTTGCCTGCCACGTTCTGTCGGGCCTGCTGGCCACGGTGGCGGGGCTGATGCTGACCGCCCGCACCGGGGCTGCGATCCCGTCCATGGCGGGCCATCTGGGGCAAGACTGGCTGCTGCCCGCGTTTCTCGCCCCCGTCCTTGGGGGCACCCTGCTGAGCGGGGGGCGCGTTTCGGTGGTCGGGACATTCCTCGGCGGTGCGCTGGTCACCGTGCTGTCGGCGGGGCTGTTGCTGATGCAGGTGGGCGAGTTCTGGGTAAAGGCGGTGCTTGGCCTTCTGCTGCTGCTCGCGGTGTTCGCCGACAAGGCCAGGCGGGTCTATCTGGCGAAAAGGAAGATGGCATGACGCGGCTGTTCAAGCAGGACTGGTTCGGCCTGCTGGCGGTCGTGGTGGTCGCCTGCGCCGTCATCACGGTTCTGAAACCGGCGTTCCTGTCGAGCTACAACCTGCAGATCCTGCTGGCCTCGCATCGCCATAAACGCGATGATCGTATTCTCTCAGGCCATCATCATCGCCATCGGCCAGATGAACCTGTCGATCGGGGCCATCGGCGGGCTGGTCGCGATTTCATTCGCCGGCGTGATGGAGGTCTGGGGCGCTGCCGGTGCCGCTCGCCGCCGCCCTGGGTCTGGCCATCGGGCTGGCGGCGGGGCTGCTGAACGGCTGGCTGGTGGCGCGCATCGGGGATTTCGGCCTTCATCATCACGCTGGCCACGCTCTACATCTTCAACGGCATCACGCTCGGCATCACCGAGGCGCAGCCGTTCTACGGCATGCTCGGAAAGCGTCAAGGCCTTTGGCGACTGCGATCCTGATCGGCCCGGTCCCGATGATCGCCGTGCCGACCCTGCTGGTGACGGCCGCGATGATCTGGTATGCTGACGCGGATGCGGATCGGGCGGCACATTCTGGCCGTGGGCGGCAACCCGCATGCGGCCGAACTGGGGGGCGTTCGGTCCGCCGCACCATCATCTGGGCCCATGCCATCTCGGGCGTGCTGGCGGCGCTGGCGGGCATGATCGTGGTCGCCCGCTTGCAGATCGGCCAGCCGACCATCGGCGACGACTGGCTGATCTACGTCCTTTGCCGCCCCGGTCATCGGCGGCGCGTTGCTGCAGGGCGGCCATCGTGAGCGTGATCGGCACCCTTCTTCGGCGTGGTCATCATCGCCATCATCACCCAGGCGCCTCGTCCTTTTCGCGATCGACCCCTTCGCGATGCAGATCGCTGCTCGGCGGCGCTGATCCTCTGGGCCGTGGCCATCAACCGGCGCGCAGCTACCGGGTCGAGCGCAACCGCGTCAAGATTGCCTGAGGGGATGCCATGACCGGCCTTCGCCGCGCTGAACATCACCAAGACCTTCCCCGGCGTGAGGGCGCTGTACGGATGTGTCGATCACGCCTGAAAGCCGGCTCGATCCACGCCCTGCTGGGCGAGAATGGCGCCGGAAAATCAACCCTCATCAAGATCATCACCGGCGTCCATCACCGCCGATAGCGGCCGAGTTGCTGATGGAAGGCCAGCCTGTGCAGCTTGCGCCACATCCCGCCGCAAGCGCCAGCGGCATCGGCGTGGTGCATCAGGAACGCCACCTGATCCCGCGCTTCTCGATTGGCGAGAACATCATGCTGGACCGGCTGGGCAAGGGCGCCCTGTCGACCGTCAACTACACCGACAGTGAACGCCGAGGCCGCAAAGTGGCTGGCCGCGCTGGAACTCGACCTCGACCCGGGCATCACCGTGTCGACCGCCTGTCGGTCGCCAGATGCAGCTGGTCGAGATCGCCAAGGCGCTGTCGCTACAGGCCCGCGTGCTGCTGCTCGATGAACCGACAGCCTCGCTGACCAGCCACGAGACCGACGCCCTGTTCCGCCTGCTTCGCAAGCTGCGCGATGACGGGCGTGTCGCATCGTCTTCGTCAGCCACAAGCTGGAAGAGGTTCTCGAGATCTGCGACCATGTCACGGTGCTGCGCGATGGCCGCAATGCCTGCGACAGCCGACCGATCTGCAGGCATGACCCGCGCACGATCTGGTGCAGATGATGATCGGGCGGGGCGAGCAGATCGCCAACTGGCAGGCCCGCGACCGCGCCGTCGGCGCGCCGGTGCTGGAACTCCAGTCGGTCGCGACCGAAGTCGGCCACGCATCGGTGGACCTCACAGCTGCGCCAGGGCGAGATCCTCGGGCTTTACGGTCTGGTCGGGCGCAGGGCGCACCGAACTCGCCAAGGCGATGCTCGGGCGCTACCGCGTGACGGGCGGCACGGTGCGGGTCAAGGGCGAGCCGGTCACGGATCGGCTCGGTCGCTGACGCGCGCGACCGTTACCGGCATCGGCTATGTGTCGCGAGGACCGCAAGGGCGAGGGGCTGATCCTGATCCATTCCGTGCTTGAAAACGCGCGGGATCACCATGTGGCGCGCCTTGCCAATGCCGCAGGCTTCCTGCGCGCCGAAAGGTCGAGAAAGAGGCCCTGCCCTCCATTCGCAAGCTCGAGGTCAAGACGCCGTCCTCGACCAGATCATCGGCAATCTCTCAGGCGGCAACCAGCAGAAGGTTTCGGTGGCCAAATGGCTGGCGGCCGGGGTCGAGACTCCTGATCGTCGACGAGCCGTCCGTCGGCATCGACATCAAGACCAAGGCCTATCTGCACCAACTGCTGCGCGATCTGTCCGATCAGGGGCACGGCGATCCTGCTGATCACGTCGGACCTGCCCGAGATGATCACCCTTGCCGACCGGATCGCCGTGATGAACGGGTTTGCCATCACCGGCGAGTTGCCGAATTCCCGCGACTACGGGCAGATGAGCAGCGCCATCATGGACCTCATCCACCGCGCGGAAGCGGCCTGAGCAGGCGCGAGGACGCGGCAGACGTGGCGCTGGTTCGGGCCGCGCGATACCCGCACGGTCGGTGACAGGACCCGGCTATCTTCCTGCGCCTTCTCCACCCGTCACCGGCTGGCAAGCCAGTCAGACACGACAGCCAGCACGCCCCGGTCGCGAAATGCGGACAGGGCGTGGCTCAGGTCTGCGGCCAGTCGGTCATCCTGCGCCAGGTCGGCCCCGAACACCGGGCCGTGGTCCAGCCAGAGACGCACAGCCACGGGAGCGGGCATCGCAGCGGTGGGACGCGCGGTCCAGCCCGCCAGAACCGGATCGTTCATCGGCAGGGCCGCACCGGCATCATCGACGCCCTCGCACGACCGCATCCATGCGGCGACCGCCAGTACCAGCGCGCCATGCGGGGCGCGCCGCGCCCGCAGGTCCCGCAACGGGCCAAGGATGCGCGGCGGCACCTTCTGGCTGGCATCTGTGGCGATCTGGTCCAGCCTGTGGTGCAAGGCCACATTGTCGAACCGCATGAGCAGCCGCGCGGTGTAGTCGGACACGTCGATATGCGGGGCGATTGTGGGGGCGACCTCGTCCCAATAGGTGCGCACAAAGGCGCGGATCACGGGATTGGCCATGGCCTCGGCCACCGTCGCATATCCCGCCAGCCGCCCCATCGCGGCAAGTGTGGAATGCGCGCCGTTCAACAGGCGCAGCTTCATCGCCTCGTAATCGGCGACATTGGCAGAGAACGCGACGCCCGCGCGCTCCCATCCCGGACGCCCCAGGGGAAAGCGATCCTCGATCACCCATTGAAAGAACGGCTCGGTCACGACCGGCCAGGCATCCCGAACGCCGAGGCTGGCGGAAATCGCGGCGCGGTCGGCATCGGTCGTCGCGGGCACGATCCGGTCCACCATGCAGGACGGACAGGCCACCTCACCCGCCACGTAGTCACCAAGGCCCGCATCGCGGGCGCGTGCAAAGGCACTCAGCGCGCGATGCACCACGCGGCCATTCTGCGAGAGGTTGTCGCAGGACAGCACCGTGAACGGGGCCAACCCTGCGGCCCTCCGCCGTGACAGCGCCTCGACCAGCAGACCGGGCGCGGTGCGCGGGGCCTGCGCGTTGGCAAGGTCATGTGCGATGTCAGGATCATCGCGGCGCAAAGCGCCCGAGGCATCCACGCCATAGCCCTTTTCGGTGATGGTCAAAGACACGATCCGCGTGGTCGCAGCCGTCATCGCCGCCAGCAGGGCTTCGGGATTCTCCGGCGCCACGAGCACCCGGCCAATCGACCCGACGACCCGCAGCCCGTCCTCCGCGCCGGGCAGCGCAAGGGTATAGAGGCCGTCTTGGGGCGCCAGCGCATCCCGCGTGTCGGGGCTGCGCAGCGACGCTGCCGTGATCCCCCAGTCCAACTCGCCGGCGGCAAGGCAATCATCCGTGAAGACCGCCTGATGCGCCCGATGAAACGCCCCTGCCCCCAGATGCACGATCCCGGCCGTCACCGCCGCGCGATCATAAAGCGGCCGCCGGACCCCAGGGCCGAGCGCCGAAAGCGTTGCCTCCGAAAGGCGTGGCAGTTGCATCATGGTGCAGTCTTCCTGAGGTGGTGCAACGCCCGCGCCCGGAATCGGATGGCCGTCGCGACACAGGGCGAATTCAGCACCGGTCTGGCAGGAAACCTCACCACGACACCCCCTCGAAACACTGCCACGGTCGGGCCGGATCGCGCGACGCATCACTCTGTGGACCGCAAAGCCGCACCCCACCCGACGATCTGCGCACCCAGACAGCGGCCCTGAATGCTCTTGTCATTTATCCAATATATTGGTATTTTGCAAGCATCAAGGCGCAGCCTTTTTTCTGAACGCAACTCCCCGTCCGCCGCACGCCGGGACATTGTTTCTTCCAACCGCGCCAACTAGAACGCACCAAAAGCCGAGTAGCGCAGCATGGCACGACCACGGAAAGACCCAGGAACCACCGAGACGGACGTGCCGGGCCTTCCCGAGGCACTGGTCAAGTCCATCGACCCTGCCCTGCCGAAGACCGCGCAGGTCTATGACATCATGCGGCGGGCGATTGTCGGACTGGCGCTTCAGCCCGGCAGCATCGTGAACGAAAAGCTGATCTGCGATCAGCTTGGCATCTCGCGCACGCCACTGCGCGAGGCGATCCTGCAGCTGAACTCGGAAAATCTGGTCAACGTCGTGCCGAATTCGGGCACCTATGTCTCGAAGATCGACCTGCAAAGCGTGTTCGACGGCCAACTGGTGCGCGACGCGCTCGAGATGAAGGTGGTGCGGCTGGCTGCGGCCCGCATGACGCCGCAGTTCGAACGCTCGCTGGATTTCAACATCCATCAGCAAAAGCGCATGGCGGCCGATCAGGATTTCGACGGCTTCTACGCGCTGGACGAGGCGTTCCACGAGATGATCGCCGTGTTCGGGGCCTCGGCCTATGTGTGGAAGATCGTGAACGGGGCCAAGGCGCAACTCGACCGCGTCCGTCGCCTCTCGATCCCCGTGCCCAGCCACCTCGACGTGGTTCTCGCCGAACATACCGCGATCGTGGACGGCCTGAAGCTCCGTGACCCGGACGCCGCCGCGGCTGCCATGAAGGGGCATCTGGACCGGACGTTCACGATGATCCGCCGCCACATCATCGAACGGCGGGACTACTTCGCGACGGATGCCGCCGACGTTCTGGACGAGTATGTCGGCGCGATCTGACCCCGTCGGCGCTTGCGCCTATGCCCGCAAGCTGCGTGTATCTGCCCCCCTCTGGCGCGGGGTGTGACCGTCGATCCAGAGGCGTGATCCCGAATTCCGCAATGGCTCACGGCTGAAAGAAGATGCTCTCCATCATCGTCCAGCTCTTGTGACCCGGCAACGGCACCTGCATCGGATCGCACTGCGCGAGCCAGGCCTTGTTGCGCGGATCGGCGTTCAGCCGGGCCATGTCCGCCTCGTAGTCCGAACCAACATACTGATAATAGGCGAATTCATACGTCTTTCCGTCCGGCATCACCGTCAGGAAAATGGTGAAGTTGCGAATGTTTGCGGCATTCAGCAGGTCGCGCACCCCCGGCCCGTCATGCAAGGCCCGGTAATCCGCGATGCAGTCGGGCTTCAACCCGATGACCATGCCAAAGTGGCGGACGGAATGCTGTGCCATGGAAACGCTCCCTCGTTTGTGCCGTTGACAGGCCCTGTGGGCGGGTAACAGATATACTGGGATACAAACCAAGGGCAGCCAATGGCAAAGATCACGCATGTCGACATCTGCATGGTCAACCTGGTCCCCAAGGTCAAACGCACCGATGCGATCCAGAGCTTCGTCAGCCAGGAAACCCCGCTCGTCACGATCACCGATGCCGATGGCGCCAAGGGCACGGGCTATTCCTACACGATCGGCACCGGCGGCCCGGCGGTCATCAGCCTTCTGCGCGAAACGCTTGTTCCGCAGTTGATCGGACGCGAGGCGGAAGAGATCGAACGGCTCTGGCGCGACCTGTTGTTTTCAACCCATGCCACCTCTGTCGGGGCGATCACCTCGCTGGCGCTGGCGGCCATCGACACCGCCCTGTGGGATCTGCGCTGCAAGCGCGCGGGACTGCCGCTGTGGCAGATGGCGGGCGGCGCGAAACCCTCACTGCCGCTCTACACGACCGAGGGGGGTTGGCTGCACATCGAAACGTCTGCCCTGGTCGAGGACGCGCTGGCGATGAAGGCCAAGGGCTTTGCCGGGGCCAAGGTCAAGATCGGCAAGCCGGACCTTGCCCATGACGCCGCGCGTCTGGCCGCCGTGCGCGCCGCTGTCGGCGACGAATTTCACCTGATGGTCGATGCCAATCAGGCCTTCCCCTATCACGAGGCGCTGCGCCGCGCCCACATGCTGGCCGATCATGGCATCACGTGGTTCGAGGAACCCATGCCTGCCGACGATCTTGCCGGACATGCCCGCCTTGCCGCGGCCTCGCGCGTGCCCATCGCTGTCGGAGAAAGCCTGTATTCGCCCGGCCAGTTCGCCGACTACCTGCGCGCTGGCGCCTGTTCCATCGTGCAGGTCGATGTCGCCCGTGTCGGCGGCATCACCCCCTGGCTGAAGGTCGCCCATATGGCCGAGGCGATGAACATCGCCGTCTGCCCGCACTTCCTGATGGAACTTCACGTCAGTCTCGTCTGCGCCATCCCGAATTCATGGATGCTGGAGTACATCCCGCAACTCGATGGGGTGACCACATCCCGGCTCGACGTAAGGCACGGCATGGCATACCCGCCCTCCGACCCCGGCCTCGGCATTGCATGGGACTGGGAGGCGATCAGAGCGGCCGCCGTCTGATGATCCGCCCGGCGCTGAAAACCCATTTCTAGACCGCCCCTTACGGGTCTCGATCCTGCAGGCCAAAGAAGCGGACAACGGCGGCGCAGATGGCCGACGACCGCAGCCAGGCAAAGGCGAGAACAACCGCGCCGACCGCGAACCCAGAAACAAATTCCATACCTGACTTTCCATTTCGTCCGCCGACACCTTGGCACATTTCCCACAACCTGGGGGCGAAAAATCCACGCACCGGCGCTCAGCCGCCCACGAGGTGGTGGCCATCGGCAACCTCCTGCCACCTTGCGACTGAGCGGACCGCGGGTCGACGACACCCCCTCACGCAATCGGGCTGCCGCCCGTCACCCCGACCGTCTCGCCCGTCATGTAAAGCGACTCGCCCGTGGCGAGAAACACGAAGGCCGGGGCGATCTCGGCGGGCTGGCCGGGGCGGCCAAAGGCGCTGTCCTTGCCGAAGGTCTGCACCTTCTCGTCCGTCTGCCCGCCGGAAGGTTGCAGCGCGGTCCAGAACGGCCCCGGCGCGATGGCGTTCACCCGGATGCCGCGCCCGGCCAGTTGCTGCGCCAGTGCCTTGGTGAAACCGCTCAGGGCGAACTTGGTCGAGGCATAGTCCAGCAGGTGCGACGACGGATCATAGGCCTGCACCGAGGTCACGTTGATGATCGCAGCCCCCGGTTGCAGATGCGGCAGGGCGGCCTTCGTGATCCAGAACGTGCCGAAGACGTTGACGGCAAAGGTCTTGACGAACTGCTCCGTCGTGATGTCCTCGATCTTTTCCTGCGTGTCCTGCTTGCCCGCGTTGTTCACCAGCACGTCCAGCCCGCCCAAGGTCTCCACCGCCTCGGCCACCAGCCGCTGGCAGTCTTCCTCCTGCGAATTGTCCGCCCCGATGATCGCCCCCTTCACCCCCGCCTCCTCGATCAGCGCGAGGGTGGATCGGGCATCCTCGCTGTCGGGGTGCAGGCAGGCGATCACGACATCCGCCCCCTCGCGCGCAAAGGCGATGGCCGCCGCCCGCCCGATCCCTGAATCGCCCCCCGTCACCAGCGCGCGCCGCCCCTCCATCCGGCCGAAGCCGCGATAGGTCTCCTCGCCATGATCGGGCACCGGCACCATGTCGTGAAAGCTGCCCGTGCCGGATTGCGGCTGCGACGGAAAGGGCGGTGCCGGATAGGCGCTGCGGGGATCGAGGCTGTCATACTGGTGGCGTGTCATCGGCTTGCCTTTCGCTAAGGATCGGCCAGTCAACCGCCCCGGCCCCGTCAAGTTCCCGCGCCGCGCCGTCCGCCCGATCTTAACCGCGATCAATGGCAGCGGCCCCCGCCGCCGCGATGATGCCCGGGTCGCCTTTTCGGCGGCGATTGCACGAAAGGCTCATCCATGACCGACCACCTTCCGCCGCGCCGCGCGGCTGCCATGCTCCTGATCGCCCAGTTCGTCACGATGTGGGGCGCCTTCTTCATCCTTGCGCCGTCGATCGACTGGCCCGCCTCGCTCGACCAGCCGCCATCCGTCATCCTGCCGCTGATCGTGGAACAGGCGGGGCCGGTGTTCGCGGGCTACCTGTCCTATCTCGTTCACGCGCTCTTTCTTATCCCGCTGGCCGTCCTCACCCGACAGACCCTGCGCATGACCCCCGTCCTCGGTGCCCTCGCGGTCGCCTTCGGGGTGCTCGCAGGTTTCGCCAAGGCGCTCGGCATCCTGCGCTGGCTGGTGCTGATGCCGGGCCTCGCCGTCGCCTACACAGCGCCGGAGACGACCGAGGCGGGCCGCGCCGCCATCGAGGTCGTCTATGAGGCGTTCAACGCCTATGCGGGCGGCGTGGGCGAGTTGATGGGCGTCGGCCTGTTTGCGGGGCTGTGGACTCTCACCCTGTCCGTCGCGCTTCTGCGCCTTGGGGCGCGCGTGCTGGGGCTTGCGGGGTTCGGGGCCGCCGCCCTTCTGTTCTCGACCCTGCCCTCGGTCGTCGGCATCGAACATCCGCTGCTTCTGACGGCGTCAGGTATCCTCTGGCAGTTCTGGACCTTCGCGCTCGCCGTCTGGCATCTTCGGCGCAGCGCATGACGGGCGAGCGCATGGAACAGGACGTCATCCTTGGTGCAGGCCCGGTCGGCCAGGAACTGGCGCGCCAGCTTCTGGCTCAGGGCCGAACCGTCCGCATCGTCAGCCGCAGCGGCAGCGCGCCCGCCGGGGCCGAGCATCTGCGCGCCGACCTGTCCGATCCCGCCGCTGCCCGCGCGGCCTGCGCGGGGGCGCGCACCGTCTATCACGCCGCCGCCCCGGCCTATCACCGCTGGCTGGCCGAATTTCCCGCCCTTCAGGACAGCATCGTGGCGGCAGCAGCCGCCACGGATGCGACGCTGGTGGTTGTCGAGAACACCTATGGCTACGGCGTGACCGGGGACTTGCACGAAGGGCTGCCGCTGACCGCCACCACCCGCAAGGGCGCGCTCCGGGCAGGCATGACCGGGCACCTCTTCAAGGCCCATGCGGCGGGCCGCGTCCGCGCGGTCGTCGCGCGGGCGAGCGATTTCCTCGGGCCCGGCGTGCGTCAGTCGGCGCTCGGCGCGCGGTTCTTCCCGCCACTGCTCGCCGGGCGCAAGGTAGGATGGCTGGGCGACCCCGACGCGCCCCACAGCTTCACCTACGTTCCCGACCTCGCCGCAGCCCTGATCCGGCTGGCCCGCGCGCCCGACGCATGGGGCCGCGCCTGGCACGTCCCCTCGCTTCCCGCCCGCTCCGCCCGCCAGATCGCCACCGAGGCCGCCCTCCTCGCCGGTGCCCCGCCGCCCCGCGTCACCCGCGTGCCACGGGCGCTTCTGCGGCTGGCCGGTCTGTTCGACCCGGACGCACGCGAAACGGTCGAGATGGTCTATCAGTTCGAAGCGCCGTTCCGTCTGCGTGACGACGCCTTCGTTGCAGCCTTCGGCCAGCAGCCGACCGGGTGGTCCCAGGCGCTTGCTGCCACGCTCGACTGGTGGCAGGCCCAGACGGCAGTCACCGCCGCCGCGCGACCCGTCCCCTGATCCGGGAAAGCCCTTCGGGCGTGATCCCCAGATAGCTCGCGATCAGGTATTGCGGCACGCGGCGCGCCACCTCGGGGCGCGCCGCGACAAAGGCACGGTACAACTCTTCCGGGCCAAGCGTCAGCAGACGCGCCGCGCGGCGCTGCGATCCGGTCAGCGCTTCTTCGACCATCAGCCGCCCATACCGCTCGATGGCGTGATCCGCCGCATAGGCCCGCAACAATGCGCCGCGCGGCAGGCACAGCACCTCGGACGCCTCCAGCGCCTCGATGGACTGGCGCGCGGGCGTCTGGGTCAGGTAGCTTTCGGCATCGGTCATCACCCGGCCTTCGTCAAAGAACTGGCCCGTCCGCTCGGTCCCCGTCTCGGGATCGAGGTAGTAGTAGCGCAGCAACCCCGTCGAGACGAAGAAGACCTCGCCCGCGACCTCGCCCACCCGCAGCAGATGGTCGCCCTTGCCGAGCCGCCGCACGACGCTCGCCCCCGCAAGCGCCGCAAGGGCATCGGGTGCGGGCACCAGCGGGGCGACCGCCGCAACAAGCGACCGCGCGAAGGTCTGGAAGGCAGGGTTGTCGGCAACGCTCATTGCCATACGCTAGCCGCCCCTTCCCCGCGCGTCACCCCCGCGACGCAAAGTGGCCACCGTGACGCAGAAAGCGAACGCCCAAGCTTGCGCCGCCCTGCCACTCGCCTATTCTGCCCCAAACATTTGCGGAGCTTCCCATGCATTTCACGCCTTCCCTGACCGCCCTCGCCCTGTCGCTGGCGATGGCGTTTCCCGCCCTTGCCGTAGAATGCAGCAATACCGGCGGGCAGTACGAGGCGTGGAAGCCCGTCATGGCCCAAGAGGCCGCAGCGCAGGGTGTGGGCAAGAAGGGTATCCAGGCGCTGATGGCGACCAGCTATTCGACCCGCACCATCGGCGCGGACCGCAACCAGAAAAGCTTCAAGTATTCCCTGCCGAAATTCATGGAGGTGCGCGGTGCCGACGCCATCGTCTCGCAGGGCCGCGCGCGCAAGGCCAAGAACCCCGATTTCTACGCCGCACTCGAACGCGCCTATGGCGTGCCCTCGGGCGTGCTGCTGGCGATCCACGGGATGGAGACGGGCTTTGGCAACTTCATGGGCGACACCAACGTGGTCTCGGCCATCGCCACGCTCTCCTACGACTGCCGCCGGTCGGATTTCTTCACGCCCCACCTGATCGCCGCGCTCGTGCTGGTGGATCGCGGCACGCTGACGCCGGCCAGCGTCGGCGCAAAGCATGGCGAGGTCGGCCACACCCAGTTCCTGCCGGGCAACGTGCTGGCCTATGGGGTGGATGGCAACGGCGACGGCAAGGTCGATCTGAACAACCTGACCGACGCCATGGCCTCGACCGCGAATTTCCTGGCCCAGAAGGGCTGGCAACCCGGCAAGGGCTATCAGGAGGGCGAGCCGAACTTCGCCGTCATAAAGCAGTGGAACGCGGCGACCGTCTATCAGCAGGCCATCGCGATCATGGGCGCGCGGATCGACGGCTGACCAAGCCCTTGCGGCCCGATCTTCACGCGTCACCTTAACGGCGTGATGCGCCCTCGGGCCGCCCCGCCAGCCCCAGGTCGGACCAGCGCAGTTGCGTGTTGCGCGTGACGGCCCGCGTCAGCCGCTGCCCCACCACCAGATCGAAGTCATAACCCGCGATCTCGCCCGACCCGGGACGGCGCGCCCAGATGTCGGCCTCGGCGATCAGATGCCCCTCGGGCAGGTCGCGGTCGGCCACGACGCTCGCGCGCGCAAAGCGATAGACCGGCTCCTCGGCCTGCGTGCGCTGCTTGGGATTGTGCAGCGCGATGTGGATCTCGCGGCTCCGGTCGATCAGAAAGCGCAACTCGGCCGGGTCCATCGAATTGATGATGTCCGGCCCCACCCGATAGCGCGTGTCGGTGTAGTGCCGCTCAAGGATGCAGGCCCCAAGCGCGACCGAAGCCAGCGCCATTTCCGGCCCGATGGAATGGTCCGAAAAGCCCACGACAGCGCGCGGAAAGGCGCGTTGCAGATCGGTCACGCCCTGTAGCGAAACAATCTCGGGCGGTGATGGATAAAGGTTGGTGCATTCCAGAAGCGCATAATCCACCCCCGACGCATCGAGGATCGCGACGCTCTCGCGGATCGTCTCGATGGTCTGCATCCCCGTCGACAGGATCACCGGTTTGCCGAAGCGCGCGATATGCCGGATCAGCGGCAGGTTGTCGGCCTCGCCCGAGCCGATCTTGAAGGCGGGCACCCCGATCTCGGCCAGAAAATCCGCGGCCTTCCGGCTGAACGGGGTGGAGATATAGATCATCCCCAGCCCCTCGGCATAGTCCTTCAGCGCCACCTCGTCCTCGGCCGACAGCGCGCAGCGGGCCATCACCTCCCAGATCGAGACATCGGCATTGGGCGGAAAGATCGCCTTCGCCTCGTCCGTCATCTCGTCGTCGAGGAAGTGGGTCTGGTGCTTGATGCATTCGCAGCCCGACAGATGCGCAAGCCGCACCATCTCCTTCGCCACGTCGAGGCTGCCGCCATGGTTGATGCCGATCTCGGCGATGACAAGCGGCGGATGGGCGGGACCGATCTGGCGATGGGCGATCTTCATGGGCAAACTCCGGGCAAAGGCGCCCCATCTACCCGCGCCCGCCCCCCCGATGCAACCTCAGCGCTTCTTCAGCGCGCCCGGCTTGTGCGCCGCCCGCGCGCCGGTCCTGTCACTTTCCACGATCAGTTGCGGGTTCTCGTCCGAGGCGGCCACCTCGTGCCCCTTGATCCGCGTGGGCGAGGTCTGCTTCTTCACCACCCGCCCGCGTCGTCTCGCCCTGGCTGGTGTTCCACGCCACCCTGTCGCCCGGCTTCGGTTCCTTCGCCATCGGCTCGCCCTTCCAAAGCCGGGCAACCGGTGGAGTGTCCCGATGTTCCGCCTATGGGGCGCGGTACTTGTAGAGCCAGGCCCAGAACCCCAGCCAGATCGCAGCCAGCGGTGCCGTCAGGATCATCATTATCGGCCAAAGGTTCGACTCGGCGCGAAAGGCCTCGACTGTCTGCACCGCCGTGGGCCCCATGACGACGAGGGGCGGCAGGGCCGGGAGCAGCCACCAGCCGCGCCAGCTCGGCCACAGCGCAACCGCCCTGCAGCCAGACGATGAAGTCGAAGCACCGGCCCGTAAAGTCAGCAGCCCGCCGGCCACAGGCGAGTCGGAAACCGCACGAAACTGATGTCGATGATGTCCATGCGCACACGCCGCAGCACCCGACATTGCCGACAGGTTCCTAGTGTTGGCCCGCCCCGGCGCTGTACCAATTGGCGCTGAAGCCATGAGAACGGTTTTTCCGTGCCCCCGCGAGTATCGGTGGCAACGCGGATCCCTGGTCGAAGCGCCGCGCCACCTTGGCTGTACTTGGGCATAGGCTTCCTTGTGAGCCAGCGCAGCAAATGACTCGGCTAGCGCGTCGTGCAGATCCAGCCGTCACCACCGCCTGCCTCGCCCGTCTCCCCAGAACCACCGCCTGATCCGCATCCATCCCTGCGCCTTCCGCATCCAGCGCTTCGGAAAGCCTAGCCCAGACGCCCGGCAAAGATCGCTGCTCTTGCGACTGGCGAATCAGGAATGCGGCCTCTCCGGCACGCACTTGCGCACGAAGGATTTCGACCGTCCGCACCCCGCGGAACCAGGACATCGCCCGGAGCCGCTGGGCCGGACCTGGATGGCGTTGAACAGGAAAATGGTGGGCGATAACGGATTTGAACCGCTGACATCTTCGATGTGAACGAAGCGCTCTACCGCTGAGCTAATCGCCCCACGCGCGGGGTCTTAGCCTCAGTCGCCGTCCGCCGCAAGACCCTCTTTGGCCTTGCGCGCAGCCTTGCGGTCGCCCGCCTTGTCGCCGCCCTGCTTGAGCTTCACCATCATCGTGGTGCCGCTGTCATTGTCCTTGCTGCGGTTGACCTTGGCCTTGCCGAACGGCGGCAGGTTCAACTCCTCGCCCTTGGCCAGTGCGTCGCCAAGCGCCTTCAGCGTATGCTCGACGATCTCCTTGACCTGCTTCTTCTTCGCGCCGGACGCAGCGACGACCCGCTCGACCAGTTCCTTCTTGCGGATCGACAGCGCCGTGCCCACCACGCTGACCAGCGCCGAGGCGGCGGCGGCCACCTGCGCCTCGGGCGACGGTGCGGGCTTGGCGCGCGAGACGGGCCGGGGTTTGGCGACGGGTGCTGCCGCTTTCACCGCACCGCGCGCGGTCGCGGGCTTGGCGGCCGAAGCCTTGGCCACGGCAGGCTTGGCAGCCGGGGCCTTGGCGGCAGCCGGTTTCGCCGTTGCAGGCTTTACACTCGCGGCCTTTGCGGGTGCCGCCTTGGCAGCAGGCTTCACGGGCGGGCTTGGCGGCGGCAGCGGGTTTCGCCGGCGCGGCGGCCTTCGGCTTGGTCGCAGAGGCGGGGGGCTTCGGGGTCGCGGCCATCGGTGACTGTCCCTGTCGTTGTTGCTTGGGCGCGAGGATAGCCCGTTCCGTCCGGTCGCGAAACTGTCATGTTTCCGTTACAAAAAAGGGGGCGCGGATCGCTCCGCACCCCCCTCTTTTCAACCGGACCGCCGCGTCAGTGCGCGATCGGCGCCGCCGGCGTTTCGGGCTTCAGCATCCGGGCCGCCGCAGCCGCCTCTTCGGCCGCCTCGTCCCATTCGACCGGCTCGGGCGCCCGCACCAGCGCGTGCTTCAGCACCTCGCGCACGTTGCTGACCGGGATGATGGTCAGCCCCTGCTTCACGTTGTCCGGGATCTCGGTCAGGTCCTTCTCGTTCTCCTTCGGGATCAGCACCGTCTTGATGCCGCCGCGCAGCGCCGCCAGCAGCTTTTCCTTCAACCCGCCGATCGGCAGCACATTGCCGCGCAGCGTGACCTCGCCGGTCATGGCGATGTCCTTGCGCACCGGGATGCCGGTCAGCACCGAGACGATCGAGGTCACCATCGCAACGCCCGCCGATCGGCCCGTCCTTGGGCGTCGCCCCTTCGGGCACGTGGACGTGGATGTCCACCGTCTCGAACTTCGGCGGCTTCACGCCCAAGCTGCGGGGCTGATCGACCGCACGAAGCTCGAAGCCGCCTCGATCGATTCCTTCATCACGTCGCCCAGCTTGCCGGTCGTCTTCATCCGGCCCTTGCCCGGCAGCTTCAGCGCCTCGATCGACAGAAGCTCGCCGCCGACGCTGGTCCAGGCAAGACCGGTGACGACGCCGACCTGATCCTCCGTCTCGGCCAGGCCGTAGCGGAAGCGCTTCACGCCCAGATACTCTTCCAGACGTTCCGGCGTGATGACGACCTTGCGGCCCTTGTTCTTCACGATCTCGGTCACGGCCTTGCGGGCCAGCTTGGCGATCTCGCGCTCAAGGTTCCGCACGCCCGCCTCGCGGGTGTAGGTCGCGGATCATCTCGGTCAGCGCCGCGTCGGTGATCTCGAACTCGCCCTTGCTCAGGCCGTGGTTCTTCATCTGCTTGGCGATCAGGTGGCCGCTTGGCGATCTCGCGCTTCTCGTCCTCGGTGTAGCCCGCCAGCGGGATGATCTCCATCCGGTCGAGCAGCGGCCCCGGCATGTTGTAGGAGTTCGCCGTCGTGATGAACATCACGTTCGACAGGTCGTACTCCACCTCCAGGTAGTGGTCGACGAAGGTCGCGTTCTGTTCCGGGTCCAGCACCTCGAGCATCGCGCTGACGCCGGGTCGCCCCGGAAGTCCTGGCCCATCTTGTCGATCTCGTCGAGCAGGATCAGCGGGTTCGTCGTCTTGGCCTTCTTCAGCGCCTGGATGATCTTGCCGGGCATCGAGCCGATATAGGTCCGCCGGTGGCCACGGATCTCCGACTCGTCCCGGACGCCGCCGAGCGAGATGCGGATGAACTCGCGCCCCGTGGCCTTGGCCACCGACTGCCCGAGCGAGGTCTTGCCCACGCCGGGAGGGCCGACGAGGCACAGGATCGGCCCCTTCAGCTTGGCGCTGCGCGCCTGCACCGCCAGATATTCGACGATCCGCTCCTTGACCTTCTCAAGCCCGTAGTGATCGGCGTCCAGCACCTCTTGCGCCTTGTTCAGGTCCTTCTTGACCCGGCTCTTCACGCCCCACGGCATCGCCAGCAGCCAGTCGAGGTAGTTGCGCACCACCGTCGCCTCGGCGGTCATCGGCGACATGGCTTTCAGCTTCTTCAGCTCGGCCTCGGCCTTGTCGCGCGCCTCCTTCGAGAACTTGGTCTTGCGGATGCGCTCTTCCAGCTCGGCGATCTCGTTCTGGCCGTCCTCGCCGTCGCCGAGTTCCGCTGGATCGCCTTCATCTGCTCGTTCAGGTAGTACTCGCGCTGCGTCCGCTCCATCTGGCTCTTCACGCGGGTCTTGATCTTCTTCTCGACCTGCAGGACCGACATCTCGCCCTGCATCAGGCCATAGACCTTCTCCAGCCGCTCGGCCACGTCGAGCGTCTCCAGCAGGTCCTGCTTCTGGCCCACCTCGATCCCGAGATGGCCCGCCACGAGGTCGGCCAGCTTCTGCGGGCTCGCGCGTGTCGGACACGGCCGACAGCGCCTCCTCGGGGATGTTCTTCTTGATCTTGGCGTAGCGCTCGAACTCCTCGGCCACGGCGCGGATCAGCGCCTCGACCGCCGTCGGCGTCGCCCGGCGTCTCGAACAGCTCTTCCGCGCGCGCCTCGAAGAAGCGGTCGTTCGGCGACGAATTCGGTGATCCGCACGCGCGTCTTGCCCTCGACCAGCACCTTCACGGTGCCGTCGGGCAGCTTCAGCAGCTGCAGCACGTTGGCCAGCACGCCGACCGGTAGATGCCGTCGGCGGTCGGATCGTCGACCGTCGGGTCGATCTGGCTGGACAGCAGGATCTGCTTGTCGTCCGGCCATCACGTCCTCAAGCGCCCGCACCGATTTCTCGCGCCCCACGAACAGCGGCACGATCATGTGCGGGAACACCACGATGTCGCGCAGCGGCAGCACCGGGTAGCTCTGGGAAAGGGGTTTGCTCATCTGGTTTCCTTCGTCTGGCAGGAAGGTCTCGCCCCGACTATCGGCAGCCCCGACCTTCCCCTCGTCGCATCCATATCTGGGTGTGCCGCCCCCACCTTTCAACAGGTAATTGCGTCGGCCCAGATGCAGCATGATCCTGAGCGCGGGGAAGGGCAAGGGGGGCCGCGGCCTCGACCGCCTGCCGCTCTACAGCTGCCGCGCACCTGCCCGACACCGCACGACGCATGGTCGCTGCCGCGCGCCCACCGCATCGCCCGACGGGCGGTGGCCCCCACGCCTTTCCTTGCGCAACCACTACGGCGGCGAGGCCCCTCCCACACCCGCCGTCACCGCCGCCCCACCCGAAATGACACCGCCTTCACGCCCCATTCACGCCGGCGCGCGCCCCCCTGCCACCCTTGGTCGACCGGACAGGAGCCCGATGACCCAACGAACCCCCCGTGAACGCGTCATGCAGACCGCGCTTTACGAGGCGGGCGGCCTCGCGCTTGCCACGCCGCTCTTTGCCGCCGGCCTTCGGCACGGGGGTCGGTCATTCCTTCCTCGTCCTCGCCGCCCTCGCCGGAGCGGTGATCCTGATCGGCCCGCTGCACGACAGCCTGTTCGACCGGATCGAGTGGCACCTGACCGGCCGCAGCGCCAGCCGCCGCCCCCACCGCCTGCGCCTGCTGCACGCCGTCACCCACGAACTCGCGGGCCTCGCCATCTCGCTGCCGCTCCTGATGGTGCTGGCCGACCTGACATTCTGGGAGGCGGCGCTGGCCGAGCTTGGCCTGACCGCCCTCTACGTCGTCTACGCCTATGCGTTCTTCTACGCCTACGACCTCATCCGCCCGGTCCGCCCCGCCCGCCCCTCGCCCGCCGTCAGCTTCCGCGACGGGCGCTGGTAGCCCGCCCGCGCCGCAAGCAGGCACGGGAAGAGGCGCTGCTCTGCCTCCCGCGCGAGACCGCTACCGCCGGATGCTGAGCCGACCACGCCGCGGCTGGTGGCGCGCCTCCGCAGTGCGGCGTCGCGCGGTTCGTCGGGATTCGACGCTCGGTGGCGTTCAGTCGGGTGAAGGCGAGTGGCTGGGTGCGACCTGCAATGCAAATCATCCCACTGGTCGCGTTCGAGCTTAGCTGTCATTGCCTTGTCGTCATGTTTTGGCTTTGCTATCTCGAATAGACCTCGGCGCAAAAGTCGGGCAATGCAGAGTTCTCTGTCTTACGACTGCGGGGAACCGCTAGCCTTCGCGGCAGCCGACATCCAATCGGCAACTAGATGCCGATCGCTTCGACGCGACAGACGCTCTCATAGCTTCGGCAGTCGTAGACGCCTGCAGCACTGCAGATGCCAGTGTTCGGGACACTGAGCTCATGCGCCGTTCGCAACGCGCATACCTTGCGTTGCAGACCGTACTCGGAAAGACGAGTACATTGACATCAGATCCAATCGAAGCACCGATCTCTCCGACCTGCAGCAGGTCAGTTGACGGCACAGAGCATCTTTCCCCAGTGAACATGCTGCCAGACATCGGTCGGCGCAGTTTTCTCGTCGGGCGATGACGGCATGCAGACCTGCTGGCTGACTTGCGAAGTTACGGCAAAGCCGTTGGTGTCTGCTATGCAGGCCCAGACGGAGTTGACGGATCGGTCGCATGGTAACATGCTTGCACTTCGGGTTCCAGCTTGCCCTTGCTCAAGAGCGCAACGGTCATGGCGCTGCGCTCGTCGCTATCAGCTTCGGGAGACGACTACTGAAGGGCCGCGAGCTCAGCCGTCCTGATCGTCGACACGTCGCAGGACAGCTGGCGACGACGTTCGACGCGGACGCGTGACGAGTGCTGACCCGCATGACACTGGCTCATAACTGAGAGAAGCCCGTATCAGTCGGGATTTCCTGGGCTGCGAGGACGACGACAAGCATCTCGGTGCTTCGCTCGGAAGTCGCATCGGCTGACAGTCGGCGTGAAGCGCCTGCGCTGGCGCGCGTGATGCGCGTGGCCGGTTGCCTTCTGGCGGACCGTCGAACGACCGCATCGTCCGCAAAGCAGCCCCACAGTTTCGTCCGCGCAACTGAACCCGCCACAGTCCGGCAAGCAGGCCTACTCGCCCCACTGCACCCCTAAACCCTCTCCACATCCCCCTCCGCCCGCAGCGCGTGAAACTCCGCCACGAACGCCGCCAGCCGCCCCTCCGCGATCGCATCCCGCAGCCCCTGCATCAGCTCCTGATAGTAATGCAGGTTGTGCCAGGTCAGCAGCATCGAGGCGATGATCTCGCCGCGCCCGGAACACATGGTGCAGGTAGGCGCGCGAATAGCTCCGGCAGGCCGGGCAGCCGCAGTCCTCGTCCAGCGGGCGCGGGTCGTCCTGGTGGCGGGCGTTGCGCAGGTTCACCTGCCCCGCGCCGCGTCCAGGCCTGCCCGGTGCGGCCCGAGCGTGAGGGCAGCACGCAATCCATCATGTCGATGCCGCGCTCCACCGCGCCCACGATGTCGTCGGGCTTGCCCACGCCCATCAGGTAGCGCGGCTTGTCGGCGGGCAGCATGCCGGGCGCATAGTCGAGCACGCCGAACATCGCCTCCTGCCCCTCGCCCACGGCAAGGCCGCCGACCGCGTAGCCGTCGAAGCCGATGGCCTTCAGCGCCTCGGCGCTTTCCTCGCGCAGCTCGCGCGTCACGCCGCCCTGCTGGATGCCGAACAGCGCATGGCCGGGCCGGTCGCCGAAGGCTCGCCTGCGACCGCTGCGCCCAGCGCATCGACAGCCGCATCGACGCGCGCCACCTCGCTCGTCGGTCGCGGGCAGCGCCGGGCATTCGTCGAAGCACATCACGATGTCGCGACCCAGAAGCCGCTGGATCTCCATGCTGCGTTCGGGCGTCAGCATGTGCTTCGAGCCGTCGATGTGGCTGCGAGAAGCGCACGCCCTCCTCGGTCAGCTTGCGCAGCCCGGCCAGGCTCATCACCTGGAACCCGCCCGAGTCGGTCAGGATCGGCGCGATCCCAGTTCATGAAGCGGTGCAGCCCGCCCAGCCGCGCGATCCGCTCGGCCGTCGGGCGCAGCATCAGGTGATAGGTGTTGCCCAGCAGGATGTCGGCCCCGGTCGCGCGCACGCTCTCGGGCAGCATCGCCTTGACCGTGGCCGCCGTGCCCACCGGCATGAAGGCGGGCGTGCGGATCTCGCCGCGCGGGGTCTTGATCGTGCCGGTCCGCGCCGCACCGTCCGTCGCCGCCACGCTGAAATGGAAACCCTGTGCCATCGCCGTCCCTCGCCCCGCGCGCCCTCGCCCGGCTTCTCAGCCATTTCCGACGCGATGCCAAGCCCCCGGCCCGCCCGTCGCCGCGTCATTCCCGACGCTTCTGTCTGCATACGCAAGTCATATGGAAATCATACGGTTTCATATCGCCGCCGATGGCCGCCCTGCGGCGCGCTGGCACTGGACCGCGCCCCGACAATTCCCTATATCTTTGCTCAACAACTCGCATGAGGCTCGCATGACCAGCCACAGCCCGGACCGGATCGAAGGCGCGCCGCTGATCCGTCCGTCCACCACCGACCACCCGCTTTACGACGACGTGGTGAAGGCCTGCCGCACCGTTTTCGACCCCGAAATTCCGGTGAACATCTATGATCTCGGCCTTGTGTACACCGTTGAAATCATCGCCGGAAAACGAGGTCGCGATCCTGATGACCCTGACCGCCCCCGGCTGCCCCGTGGCGGGCGAGATGCCGGGCTGGGTCGCCGATGCGGTGGAACCGCTGCCGGGCGTCAAGCAGGTCAACGTCGCAGATGACCTTCGATCCCCCCTGGGGCATGGAGATGATGTCCGACGAGGCCAAACTCGAGCTTGGCTTCATGTGATGGACGGGCTCGGCCACAGCCAAGGACGCCCCATGCGATCCCCCCGCACCGCCCCCCCCGATCCCGCCCTGACCGAGCGCCTCCTGGCCGAGTTCAACGCCCCGACGACGAGCGACGCCTCTCGCTACAAGATCTTGGAAAAGCTTCTCTTTTCCGCAAACGGCGCCGTCGTGCGCGCACCGCTTTCGGTCGAATCCGGGCGCCGCATCCACTTCGACGAGGCCTGTTTCGTCGGCGAGAACTGCCGCCTTCAGGACGTGGCCGACATCCATGTCGGCTCCTTCACCCAGATCGCCGCCGGCGTCACCATCCTCGACCCAGGACCCGCCCGGCAGCCCCGCCAAACCCGTCCGCATCGGCCGCAATGTCTGGATCGGCGCGGGCGCCGTGATCCATCCCGGTGTGACCATCGGCGATGACGCCATCGTCGGCGCGGGCACGACCGTCACCGTCAACGTGCCCGACGGCGCCACCATCGCCGGCACCCCCGCCCGCATCATGCTCTGAACCGACCGGTTCGGCGACGGGCTTGAGAATACCCGTCCCAGAGCCTAGATTGAAGCATCGCCACAGGAGACTGCTCGCCATGTTCGGCATTCCCGGCAAAGCAGGCCGTCACCCTGACCCCCGCCGCCGCGCGCCAGATCGCGCGGCTGATGGAGACGCGAGGGCTCGTCAGGGCCTGCGCATCGGCGTCAAGAAGGGCGGCTGCGCGGGCATGGAATACACCATGGACTACGTCACCGAGGTCAATCCGCATGGACGAGGTGGTGGAACAGGACGGCGCGCGGGTGATGATCGCGCCGATGGCGCAGATGTTCCTGATCGGCACCGAGATCGACTATGAGACCGTCGCTGCTGGAAGTCGGGCTTCAAGTTCCGCAACCCGAACGTGGCCGAGGCCTGCGGCTGCGGCGAATCGATCAAGTTCAAGGACGCAGCCCGCCGCGGCCTGATCCGCGCGTTTCCCTCGGCCGCGCCGATCGCGCTAACTCCTCCGGCGACCGATCCACGGAGGGACAGCGATGCGCAAAGCTCGCCGCCGGGAACTGGAAGATGAACGGCATTTCGGCGCACCTCGGCCGAGGTGCGGCGCTTGATCGCCGCGCACCCTGCCCCGGCTGCGAGATGCTGCTCTGCCCGCCCGCCACGCTGCTCGCCCGGCATGGCGGCGGTGGCCGCAGGGCGGCATGCTGCGGTCGGCGGGCAGGATTGCCATCCCAAGGCCGTCCGGCGCCCATACCGGCGACATCTCGGCCGCGATGCTGGCGCGATGCCGGGGCGAGCCATGTGATCCTCGGCCATTCCGAACGCCGCGCCGACCATGGCGAGACCGACGCGCTGGTGCGCGCCAAGGCCGAGGCGGCGCCTGCGCGGCGGGTCTGGTGGCCATCGTCTGCGTCGGCGAGACCGAGGCGCAGCGCGATGCGGGCGAGACGCTGGAGGTGATCGGCGCGCAGCTTGCCGGCTCGGTCCCCGACGGAGCGACACGCTGCCAACCGTGGTGATCGCCTATGAACCGGTCTGGGCCATCGGCACCGGCCGCACCCCGACCCTGGCCGAGATCGCCGAGGTTCACGCCTTATCTGCGCGCCCGGCTGACCGCCCGCTTCGGGGCGGAGGCGGCGGGCGTGCGGCTGCTCTACGGCGGGTCGGTCAAGCCGTCGAACGCGGCCGAGATCTTTGCCGCTGCCGAATGTCGACGGCGCGCTGGTCGGCGGGGCCAGCCTGAAGGCCGCCGATTTCGGTGCGATCGTCGCGGCGCTTTCCGCCGCCTGACGACGCATTCGCCTGTCGCGGACAGGCGCGCGACGCGCCGGCGCGGCATGTGACCCTGCCCGGACCCCTGGAAAGCCGTCGATGACCGATATCGCCCTCGCCCGCCCGCTCGGCTCTCGCCGCCAACCTGATCTGCCTTGCCTCGATGCTGATCTGGGCGCTCGGGCCTGCCGGCCGCTGAGCTGATCTGCTGCAGTTCATGCCGCCGCTGACGCTGACCGCCTGTCGCGTCGGTCTGGCCGGCGCTCGTGCTGGTGCCGGTCTGGTTGCTGTTGGGAGGGCTGCGGCGCCGTCCGCCGCGCGCCCTGGGGCCGGGGCATCGCGGTGGGCTTCGTGGTGCATGGGCGTGGGCGCGGTCCTCGTCGATCATCGCGCTGGAGACAGACCGATCCGGTGACCGTGGCCATCATCACGGCGATGATGCCGGTGGTCGGCATCGCGCTGGAATGCTGCTCGGACGGGCGCGCGCTGACGCCGCGCGCTGGTCGCTCGGGCTGGTGCTGTCGCTCGCGGGCGGGCTGGTGGCGCTCGACCGTCGCGATGGGCCACGCTCGACCTGGGGCTCGGTGCGCTCGCCGCCTTCGGCTCGGTCTTTGCCTTCACCTGGGGCTCGCGCGCGACGGTCACCGCCTTTCCCGACCTGTCGCCGCTCGGCCGCACGGCCATCACCGTCGCCGGCGCGGCGATCAGCATGCCGGTCGCTCGCCGTCGCCTACGCCGCGCTCGGCGGGCCTGCGGTGCGACTGGGCGGCCATCGGCGCGGCGCGAGGTCGGCGGCGCTGGTCGCTGCTTCGGCATCGGGTCGATGGCGCTCAGCCAGCTGCTGTGGATCATCTCGGTCGGCCGGCTCGGCATCGGCATCGCCAGCCTGCACATGAACGCGGTGCCGTTCTACGTCATGCTGATCCTCTTCGCGCTGGGCGGCAGCTGGAACTGGGCGCAGGCCGTCGGGGCGGCCATCGTCGTTGCTGGGCGTGCTGATCGCGCAGGGCCTCGTCCGCGTTGCGCCGCAGCTGATCGCCATGCAGACGCTGCGCCAATCCCCGACCGATCCCGCCTTCGTGCAGAACCCCTACCCGTTCTACGAACGCGCCCGCGCCGCCGGCCCGTTCTTCCGCTGGGCAGGACTACGACCTGATCTGCACCGGCAATGCCGCCGCCGTGAACGCCATCTTCCGCGACCGCCGCTTCGGGCGCGAGGTGCCCGCCGGAAAAGCGCCGCCGCCGATCCCGGCGCACCTCGCCCCGTTCTACGCGGTCGAGGCGCATTCGATGCTGGAACTGGAGCCGCCCCGCCACACCCGCCTGCGCAGCCTCGTGCTGCGCGCCTTCACCTCGCGCCGCATCGCGGCGCTTGCGCCCGAGATCGCCGCACTGTCGCCATGAGCTGATCGACGCCTTGCCCGCAGGGCGACTTCGACCTGCTGCAGCCTTTCGGCCAGCCGCTGCCGGTCATCATCATCGCCCGCCTGCTGGGCGTGCCCGAAGACGATGTCGGACGACCTGCTGCGCTGGTCGAACGCCATGGTCGGCATGTACATGGCCGGCCGCACCCGCGCGACCGAAGACCGCGCCGTGGCCGCGACCGAAGCCTTCGTCGCCTTCATGCGCGGCTATGTCGAGGAGCGCCGCGCCCGACCCGCCGACGACCTGATCACCCAGCTGATCGCCGCCGAAGAGGAGGGCGAGCGGCTGACGACCGACGAGCTGATCACCACCTGCATCCTGCTGCTGAACGCCGGGCACGAGGCGACGGTGCACACCATCGGCAACGGCGTGAAGACGCTGCTGGAGACCGCGACGCCCGCCGCGGCCCTTGCCCCCGACCGGATCGCCGGCGACGGTCGAGGAAATCCTGCGCTTCGACCCGCCGCTGCACATGTTCACCCGCCAGGCCTATGAGGACGGTCGAGGTGATGGGCCACACGCTTCCACCGCGGCGACGAGGTCGGCCTGCTTGCTGGCCGCCGCCAACCGCGATCCCGGCGCCTGGGACGCGCCCGGCCGTTTCGACCCGGCGCGCCCCGAGAAACCCAATGCCACCTTCGGCGCCGGCCTGCATTTCTGCGTCGGCGCGCCGCTGGCGCGGCTGGAACTGCAGATCGCCCTGCCGATCCTGTTCGACCGCCTGCCGGGCCTGCGCCTGGCCGAGCCGCCGCGCTACGCCGACGTCTACCACTTCCACGGCCTCGAACGCCTGCATGGTGCGCCGCGACTGACTTCTTCTTGGCCGAAATACCCCGGGGGAGTTGCCGTTCCGGCGACGGGGGCAGCGCCCCTCGCCGAGCGCCGGCGCGAGCGCCGGGGCGAGAGGAAGGCATGCGCGCCGCTCGGGGCGCGCTCCGCCAGTTCAGAGCGGCAGGACGGTCGTCGACTTGATCTCTTCCATGCTCAGAAGCGCCGTCACGTTGTAGATCCGCACCTCCGAAATCAGCGCCTGATAGAAGGTGTCATAGGCCCGCGCGTTCTTGACCCGCACCTTCAGGATATAGTCGATATCCCCCGCCAGCCGGTGCGCCTCCAGCACCTCGGGGCGCTCGCGCAGCGCCTGCAGGAACTTGCGCTGCCACTCCGCCTCGTGCTCGCTGGTGCGGATCAGCACGAAGAAACAGGCCTCCAGCCCCAGCGCCTCGGCGTCCAGGATCGCGGTCTGTGCGCAGGATCACGCCCTGCCTCGCGCATCCGGCGGATGCGGTTCCACACCGGGGTCTTCGACGACCCGACCTTGCGGGCGATCTCGTCCAGCGACTGCTCGGCATCCTCCTGCAATTCGGCAAGAATTTTCCGGTCCATCTCGTCCAGTCGGGCGGCCATTCGCGCTTTCCTCCGTTTCGCGGAACCGCGTTCCATTCGCGTCACAGTATCGGAACAAACGTCCTTATCTGCAAGGGCCTCTGGCCGCGAATCAGGGAAAATATCCTATATTCAGAGCGAATTTCAACAGCCGGACCGATCCCATGTTCGACGCCCTGCCGCCATCGCCCCGCCGCCACCGCGCCCGGCCAGGTCACCTTCGTCGGCGCTGGCCCGGGCGATCCCGACCATCTGACGCTGAAGGCGCTTCCGCGCGCTGTCCGAGGCCGAGGTCGTCATCCATGACCGGCTGGTCGGGCCGGGCGTGCTGGCGCTGATCGCGCCCGCAGGCGCCGAATGATCGACGCCGGCAAGGAGGGCTTCGGCCCGTCCACCCCGCAGGCCGACATCAACGCCGCTGATCGTGGCCGCATGCCGCAATCGGGCGCGCGCGTGGTCCGGCTCAAGGGCGGCGACTGCGGCATCTTCGGCCGGCTGGACGAAGAGATCGAGGCGCTGGAGGCCGCGGCCTCGGCTGGTCGCATCGTGCCCGGCCTGACCGCCGCCAGCCGTCGCGGCCGCCAGCATCGGCCAAAGCCTGACCCGGCGCGGCCGCAACGCCAGCGCTGCGCATCGTCACCGGGCATGACGTGGCGGGCTTTGCCGAACAGGACTGGCGCGGCATGGCCCGGGCGGGCGAGGTTGCCGCGATCTACATGGGCAAGAAATCCGCCCGCTTCGTGCAGGGCCGCCTGATGATGCACGGCGCCGATCCCGCGACACGCCCGTCACCATGGTCGAGAACGCCTCGCGCGCCGACGAGCGGGTGGTGGCCGCCACGCTGGCCGACTCTGCCCGACGCGCTGGCCGACGTCTACCGGCCCCGCCGTCATCCTTTATGGCCTTGCCCCGCGCCGGGCCGCAGCCGCCCTCGTCCCAGCTGAAGGAGGCCCTCGCATGAGCCGCCGTTTCACCCCAAAGATCGTCACCGCCAACGACCTGCGCGTAGGCGATGTGGTCTATCTGACCGCCGACGACCGCTGGTCGCCGCCTGCATCACGAGGCCGAACTGATCGAGGACGAGGCGCATGCCCAGATGCGCCTGCTGCACGCCGCGGCGCAGAAGCTGGTCGTCGTCGGCGCCTATCTCGCCGATGCCAAGGCCGGGCCCGAACGGCCCCGAGCCCGCGCATTTCCGCGAGGAATTCCGCACCCGCGGCCCGTCGAACTACTTCCACGGCAAGCAGGCCGAGCTGGCAACTGAGGCAGCGCATGTATGACTATTCCGACTTCGACGAAGCCTTCGTGCGCGCCCGCGTGGCGCAGTTCACCGATCAGGTGGACCGCCGCCTCGACGGCTCGCTGACCGAGGATGAATTCCGCCCGCTGCGCCTGATGAACGGGCTTTACCTGCAACTGCACGCCTACATGCTGCGCGTGGCGATCCCCTACGGCACGCTCAACCCGCGCCAGATGCGGCAGCTGGCGCATGATCGCCGACACCTGGGACAAGGGCTATGGCCACTTCACCACGCGGCAGAACATCCAGTTCAACTGGCCGAAGCTGCCCGACGTGCCCGCCATCCTGTCGGCGCTGGCCGATGTGGAGATGCACGCCATCCAGACCTCCGGCAACTGCGTGCGCAACGTCACCGCCGACCATTTCGCCGGTGCCGCCGCGGACGAGATCGAAGACCCGCGCCCCGTGCCGAGCTGCTGCGCCAGTGGTCCACCGACCATCCGGAATTCCAGTTCCTGCCGCGCAAGTTCAAGATCGCCATCACCGGCAGCCCCAATGACCGCGCCGTGACCAAGGCGCATGACATCGGCCTGCGCATGGTCCGCAATGCCGCCGGCGAGCCGGGCTTCGAGGTGATCGTCGGCGGCGGCCTTGGCCGCACGCCGATGATCGGCCATCACCGTGCGCGACTTCCTGCCCGAAGGCCGACCTGCTGCCCTATGTCGAGGCGGTCCTCAGCGTCTACAACACGCTCGGCCGGCGCGACAACAAGTACAAGGCGCGCATCAAGATCACCGTGCACGAGACCGGCGTGGAAGAAATCACCCGGCATGATCGAAGACCGCTTCGCCGAACTGCGCCCGCTGTTCGGCGGCGACGACCAGGCGCTGCTGGCCGAGATCGCGCGCCGCCTTCGCGCCCCCGGTCTTCCGCGATGCGCCCGACGATGCCTATGACGCCTTCCACAAGGCCGACCCGGTGTTCCGCGCCTGGGCCGACACCAACCTGGCCGCCGCACCGCAACCCGCAATACGCCATCGTCACCATCAGCCTGAAGGCGCATGGCGAAACCCCCGGCGATGCGACCGGCGACCAGATGCGCCTGATGGCCGATCTGGCCGAACGCTACGGCCATTCCGAGCTGCGCATCAGCCACGAGCAGAACGTGATCCTGCCGCATGTCCACAAGTCCGACCTGCCCGCGCTGCATGCGGCGCTGCTGCAGGCCGGGCTTGGCCACCGCCAATGTCGGGCCTGATCTCCGACATCATCGCCTGCCCCGGCATGGACTATTGCGCGCTGGCCACCGCCCGCTCGATCCCCGTCGCGCAGGAAATCGCGACCGCGCTTCGACGCGCTGAAGCTGGAGCACGAGATCGGCCCGCTGAAGATCAAGATCTCGGGCTGCATCAACGCCTGCGGGCATCACCATGTCGGCCATATCGGCATCCTCGGCCTCGACCGCGCGGGGGTGGAGAACTACCAGATCACCCTTGGCGGCGACGGCACCGAAACCGCGGTGATCGGCGAACAAGACCGGCCCCGGCTTTGCCTATGACGAGATCGTGCCCGCCATCGAGCGCATCGTGCGCGCCTATCTGGCCCTGCGGACCAGCCCCGACGGAAACCTTCCTGCAAGCCTATCGCCGCGTCGGCATGGAGCCGTTCAAGGCCGCGCTCTACGGCGACGGAAGGCGCGCAGGATGCCGCGTGATCCTGCCTCAGGCGCGGCGTTGCCGACCGGGTCGCGGCGCTGAACGCCCGCTACCAGCACCACGCGGCGACCGCGGTGCTGGAACATGCGCTGAAGGACGACGATCTGGGCCGCGTGGCGCTGGTGTCGTCCTTCGGGGCGGAATCGGTGGTGCTGCTGCACCTGGTCTCGGTCATCGCGCCGGAAACCCCGGTGCTGTTCATCGACACCCGGATGCTGTTCCCCGAAACGCTGGACTACCAGCGCGAGCTGGCCGAAAAGCTGCACCTCTGCGACGTCCGCACCATCCGCGCCGACCCAGCCGCGGGTGGCGTTCGAAGACCCCGACGGCACGCTGCACCAGTTCAACACCGACGCCTGCTGCGCCGTGCGCAAGATCGAACCGCTGGAGCGCGCGCTGTCGGACTTCGACGGCTGGATCACCGGGCGCAAGCGGTTTCAGGGCAGCACGCCGCGGCACCGTCGAGTTCTTCGAGGCCGAGGGCGACCTCCGCATCAAGGTCAACCCGCTGGCGCATTGGGGCCGCGAGGACCTTGAGGAATACATGGTCAACAACCGCCTGCCGCGGCATCCGCTGGTGGCCAAGGGCTATCCCGTCCATCGGCTGCGCGCCCTGCACCAGCCCGGTGAAGCCGGGCGAAGACCCGCGCGCAGGCCGTTGGCGCGGCAGCGCAAAAGACCGAATGCGGCATCCATTTCATCAACGGCAAGGCCGTGCGCGGCACCGCCGCACAGGAGAACGCGGCATGAGCGTGCATCGTCACCGACACGGCTTTGCCGCCGACGACCGGCCCGGCGGCTTCGTCGCCCTGGCCGATCTCGACGCGCACCACGGCGCGCGGTCGATCTGGCCAACACCGACGACCCGGCGCGCGCTGTCGAACCGCCTCGCCGACCTCGCGCTGATCCGCATCGCCTTTCCGGCCTTCAACGACGGCCGCGGCTTTACCATCGCCCGGCGGCTGCGGATGCATGGGCTACACCGGGCGGCTGCGCGCGCATGGCCCGGTGATCGCCGACCAATATGCCATGGTCCGCCGCGTGGGCTTCGACGAGGTGGAAATCCCCGACGAGATTGCCGCCCGCCAGCCCGCAGACCAGTGGCAGTTCCGCGCCGACTGGCGCGCGCATGACTATCAGTCGCGGCTGCGCGCCTGAATTTCGGGGTTTTCCCCGGCGCGCCAACCGACGTATTCCGAAACGCTGAACCGCCAATGACCGAAGCGACCGCCATGACCGACGCCAGCCACCCTGCCGCCGCCAAGCCGCATCTGCCCGATGCGCAGACCGTCACCTCCGTGCAGCACTGGACGGACCGGCTGTTTTCCTTCCGCGTGACGCGGCCGCAAATCGCTGCGCTTCCGGTCGGGCGAATTCGTGATGATCGGGCTGATGGGCGACAACGGCAAACCGCTGCTGCGCGCCTATTCCATCGCCTCGCCCGCCTGGGACGAGGAGCTGGAGTTCTATTCGATCAAGGTGCCGGATGGCCCGCTGACCTCGAAGCTGCAGCATATCCAGTCGGGCGACGAGATCATCCTGCGCCCGAAGCCCGTGGGCACGCTGGTGCATGACGCGCTGCTGCCCGGCAAGCGGCTCTGGTTCCTGGCCACCGGCACCGGCATTGCCCCCTTCGCCAGCCTGATGCGCGACCCCGAGACCTACGAGAAATACGATCAGGTCATCATGATGCACACCTGCCGCGAGGTGGCCGAACTGGAATATGGCCGCCAACTGGTGGAAAGCCTGAAGGACGATCCGCTGATCGGCGAGATGGTCGGCGGGCAAGCTGCTCTACTATCCCACCACCACGCGCGAGCCTTCCGCACCACATGGGCCGGATCACCGACAACCTGACCTCGGGCAAGGTCTTTGCCGACCTCGGCCTGCCGCCGATGGACCCGGCAGACGACCGCGCGATGGTCTGCGGCTCGCTGGCCTTCAACGTCGATGTGAAGGCGGTGCTGGAAGGGTTCGGCCTGCGCGAGGGCGCCAATTCCGAGCCGCTGGAATATGTGGTCGAAAAGGCCTTCGTCGGCGACGGCATCTGAGGATCACCGCGCAACGCGCTCTGATAAGAAAAACCGCCGCGCGGATCGCTCCGGCGGCGGCTTCTGTTGTCAGCCGGTACGGATCAGAGACCCATCGCCTGCTTTCAGCTGGTCGAGCACCATCTGCACGGCGGTCGGGTTGTCCTTCACCGACTTCGTAGGTCGCCGTCAGCGTGGCCTTCACCGATTGCGCGATCGGCGCGGCGGCGATGCGGGCGGTGATCTCCTGCGACGGTCAGCTTGGTCGCATCCCAGCACCATCGCACCGGCACCCGTCACGGCTTCGACGGCGGCGCCTGCCGCTTCGGTCGCGGCGGTCGCGGCCTCGGTCGCAGCGTCCGCAGCGGCATCCGCAGCCTCGGTCGCGGCGTCGACGGCGGCACCCGCCGCTTCGCCCACGGCACCCGCAGCTTCGGTCGCAGCGTCGGTGGCGGCATCGACAGCCGTCTCGGCAGCGTCAGTCGCGGCGGCGGCCGCAGCAGCAGCTTCCTCGGCGGCCTTGGCAGCAGCCTCTTCGGCGGCCTTCGCTGCGGCTTCCTCGGCAGCCTTGGCCTCGGCCGCGGCGGCCTCTTCGGCGGCCTTGGCGGCGGCGGCAGTCTCTTCGGCGGCGCGCTGCGCCGGCACGTAGCTGAACTGGTAATAGCCGCCGGCGGCCACAGCCAGGACGACGATGCGCCGATCAGTACGGTCCTGTTCATGTCAGGTTCTCCTCACCGTCGGCCAAAGCCCGGATGGCGGTCATATCGCCCTTTGGAGCGCATATGGCAAGCGTCCGCGACCGTGCGCTTGTCGAAAGTGCCGGCAACGCGGAAGTCCGCCGCCGCGCGATTGGCGGGTTGAAAGGCACCGCCCGGCACGGCTATCTTGCCGCGCGCAGATCGCAACCATAAAAGGAACGTCCACCATAGCCCGCAGACCCCACAATGCCCCGCCGCAACGCGAAACCGGCCCCCGCATCAATGACCGCATCCGCTCGCCCGAAATCCGCCTGATCGGCGCCGATGGCGAGAATGTCGGGGTCGTGACCCCGGCCCGCGCCATGGCGATGGCCGCAGAGGCCGGGCTCGATCTGGTCGAAATCTCGCCGAATGCGGAACCGCCGGTCTGCAAGATCATGGACTTCGGCAAGTTCAAGTACGAGACAGCAGAAGCGCGAGGCCGAGGCCCGCAAGAAGCAGAAGATCATCGAGATCAAGGAAATCAAGTTCCGCCCCGGCACCGATACCCATGACTACGACGTCAAGATGCGCTCGGTGATGAAGTTCCTGGAAGAAGGCGACAAGGTGAAGGTCACCCTGCGCTTCCGGGGCCGCGAGATGGCGCACCAGGAACTGGGGCTGGAGCTGCTGAACCGGGTCGCCGGCGATGTGGGCGAGGCCGGCAAGATCGAAAGCATGCCCGCGGCTCGAAGGCCGCCAGATGGTGATGATGATCGGGCCGAAGTAACGGCCGAGCCCGGCACGTCCGGGACCGATGCCGACGTGATGCGGAAATGGCGCGCCTTGCGGCGCCCCTTTTCATTTCGGCGTCGCCTTCGCGCGGCTGCGGCCGCGATCGGGATTTCCTTCAGCAGCCCGCCGACGCCCATCGCGGCGATGTCGTCGTCGGTGACGTCCAGCCCGCAGACCAGCCGCTCCAGCACCCAGTCCGCCCCGTTCAGCGCGGGCGAGCGGGCGCAGCCCGGCAGGCCGATGACCGGGCGCTCGCCCAAGCTGCCCGTGAAACAGCAGGTTGCCCGGATCGACCGGCATGCCGAAGCGCGCGACCGTGCCCGCCCGCCGGCCCGCAGCGCCTCGGGCCCCGTGTCGTGCAGGTCCGAGGTGGCCGAGCCGGTCAGGATCAGGAGCAGGTCGCCCGGCAGCGCGCGCCAGCGCCGCCGCCATCGGCGGCGATCGTCATGCGGGACCGTGTCGACCGCGCCGCCAGCGTCATGCCCAGGGCCGCAAGCCGCGCCTCGATCGCGCGGCGGCCCTTGGCGGTCAGCTTGTCCTCCTGCCCGGGCACGTCGGTCATCAGCAGCCCCGCCGTGCGCAGGGCGACGGGCCGCACGCGCAGCGCGCCGCGCGCCGACCGCGCGGCCTGCGCCAGCGCCGCCTCGCGGCACGGCATAGGTGATGACCTTGACCGTGCCGACCAGCTCGCCCGCGGTCACCCGCGTGTCAGCGGCGGCAGGGTCGCCAGCGTGATCGTCGGATCGATCCGGTTCAGCGCGTGGATCGCGCGTCGGCATCCATCTCGACGATCCCCGGCGCCCGCGGCGTTCAGGTTCACCCGGCCGGTGAAGGCTGCGGTCGCGGCTCAGGCCCGCGGCCGCCGGGTCGGGCACCAGCGCCTGCGCCAGCCGGGCCGCGGCCGCATCCTCGGGCACGTCGTCCGGGTCCAAGGCGCGCCACGGTGACCTCGGTCACGCCTGCCGCCGCGCAGCCGCGCAGATCTCGGCCGCGCCCAGCACCAGCCCCTTGCGCAGCCGCCGCCCGCCCAGCAGCAGCGAATGGGCCAGGATCGCGCCCTCGGCCTTGTGCCAGCGGAACCGGGCCGAAGTCCATCAGCCCTGCCTCAGGACCTGCGTGATCTGCGCCAGGATCGACACCGCGATCTCGGCCGGGCTCTTCGCGCCGATGTTCAGGCCGACCGGCGCGTGGATGCGGGCGATCTGCATCGTCGGTGAACCCTTCGGCCCGCAGCCGGTCCACCCGCTTGGCATGGGTGCGGCGTCGAGCCGAGGCAGCCGAGGTAGAAGACCGGCGAGCGCCAGGGCGACGCGGATCGCGGGATCGTCCAGCTTGGGGTCATGGGTCAGCGTCACCACGGCGGTGCGGGCATCGGGCGCCAGCGCCGCCATCGCCTCATCCGGCCAGTCGCTCAGGATCGTCTCGCCCGGGAAACCGCGCGGCCGAGCCGAAGGCGTCGCGCGGGTCGATCAGCGTCGGGTCGTAGCCGCAGGTGCGCGCCATCGGCAGCAGCGGCTGCGCGATATGCACCGCGCCGACGACGATCAGCCGCAGCGGCGGGTTGTGGACGGCGATGAAGCGGCCGTCCTCCTCCATCCCCGACCGGTCGGAGCGGAAGCGGGCCTCGCACCGCCGGCATCGCCCGGGCCGTCGGTCAGCCGGTGCGCCCAGCTTGCCAGATCGCGTCACCAGCGCCACCGCGCGGCGGCGTGGCCCGGGCCGCGACCAGGTCGGCCAGCATGCCTCGGGCGCAGGCGCGGCGCCCACCGGTATCGACCAGCACCCGGATGGTGCCGCCACAGGCCAGGCCCACGGCAAAGGCCGTCTCGTCGCTGACGCCGAAGGTCAGAAGGCGCGGCTTGCCATCGGCCAGCGCCTCGAGCGCCTCGGTCACCACCGCGCCCTCGACGCAGCCGCCCGAGACCGAGCCCATGATCTCGCCCGTCGCCGGAAATCGCAAGCTGGCTGCCGACCGGGCGCGGGGCGGAGCCCCAGGTTTCGACCACCGTGGCCAGCGCCGCGCCCTGGCCCGGCGCGGTGCCAGGCGAGGGCGATTTCGGGCATCCTGTCATGCTCGGCGCGTTCCATCCGGTCCTCTCCCGATCTGTCCGTCCGACTATGACGCCCTCGCCCCCGGCGCACCAGTGACCAAGGTGCTAGACCTCGCGCAGCGCGCGCATCAGCCGCGTCCTTCTCGCCCGCGTCGCCCGCCTCGGACACCGCCTGACCCAGGGCTTCGAGCGAGGCGATGGAATGGCCTGCGCGGAAGCTGTCGACATGGGGCAGCATCGCCCTGATGCCCACGGCCTTCGGCGCGAACCCGTCCCAGCGCAGCAGCGGGATTGATCCAGATCGAGACGCCGGGCCGACAGCTGCAGCCGCTCCATCTCCTGCGCCAGCATGGCGCCGGATCGTCCCGGTCCAGCCCGTCGGTGATCAGCAGCACGACCGCGCCCTGCCCCAGCACGCGCCGCGCCCAGTCCCGGTTGAAGACATGCAGGCAGGCCCCGATCCGCGTGCCGCCCGACCAGTCCTGCGCCTCGGCCCCGGCGGCCGCCAGCGCCGCATCGACGTCGCGCTGGCGCAGGTGGCGCGTGACGTTGGTCAGCCGCGTGCCGAAGGTGAAGGCATGAACCCGCGCCCAGCCCTGCCCCTTGCGATTGGCGACCGCATGGACGAAGTGCAGCACCATCCGCGAATACTGCGACATCGACCCCGAGATGTCGCAGATGCACGACCAGGTTCGGCCAGCGCAGCGCCGCGACTCGCCGGGCGAAGCCCGTGCATTTCGCCCCCCTGCCGCAGTGCATGCGCGCATCGTCCGACGCCAGTCGGGGCGCGCACCGCGCGCCTCTGCCTGCATCCGGCGCGAGCGCAGCGGCTGCACGGGCAGGCTGCAGGCGCGCGAGCATCCGGCGCGCCTCGGCCATTTCGGCAGCCGCTCATCTGTTCGAAGTCCAGCGTCTTGAGGCGTTCCTCGGATGACATGGTATGGCTGGCGTCGATCTCGAACTCGCTCTCGCCTTCGGGCGCATCGCGCGGCGCGGCGCGCTCCACCCCGTCCAGCAATGCCTCGGCGGCCCGCTTTTCGGCGGGCTTCGCGGCGTCGCTCGTCCTGCACCCCGCGCAGCGACGGGCAGGAGCAGGCTCATCATGTGTTCAAGGTAGCGGGGATCGCGCCAGAACAGGCGGAACACCTGCGCGAAGACCGCCCGGTGTTCGGGGCGGCTGACGAAACAGGCATGCAGCGTCCAGTAGAAGTCGGTCCGCCCCGTGAAGCCCGCAGCCTCGACCGCGCGGATCGCATCGACCACGCGGCCCGGTCCGATCGGCAGCCCCGCCTTGCGCAGCGCGCGGGCGAAATGCGCGATATTGGCGGCGAGCTTGCCGTCGTCGGGCAGCGAAAGGGGCGCATAGTCGGACATCGGCGGTCCTTGCGGCGGCCAGCGGGGGGTTTCACACCCCCCGCACCCCCCGTGGGATATTTGCGAACGGAAGAATGACGGAGGTCATGCCGGCACCAGCGCGGCGCGCGCCTCGTCCAAGAGGCGGCCCGCCTCGGAGCCCTGGATGCGCTGGATATCGTCCTGGTACTTCAGGATCGCGCCGAGCGTGTCCGAGATCACCTCGGGCGACAGCGCGATGACGTCGAGCGCGAGCAGGCATTTCGCCCAGTCGATCGTCTCGGCCACGCCCGGCTTCTTGTAGAGGTCCTCGTCGCGCAGGCGCTGCACGAAGGCCACGACCTCGCGGCTGAGCGTGGCCTTGGCCTCGGGCGCGCGGGCGCGAGGATTTCCATCTCGCGCGTCGAAGTCGGGGTAGTCGACCCAGTGGTAGAGGCAGCGGCGTTTCAGCGCGTCATGCACCTCGCGGGTGCGGTTCGAGGTCAGGATGACGATCGGCGGCTCCGGGGCCGCGATCGTGCCCAGTTCCGGGATCGTCACCTGGAAATCCGAGAGCGCCTCCAGCAGGAAGGCCTCGAACGGCTCGTCGGTGCGGTCAAGCTCGTCGATCAGCAGGACCGGCGCGCCGCCGGACTGGGGGCGCATCGCCTGCAGGAGCGGACGCTCGATCAGGAAGTCCTCGGTGAAAAGCTCGTCGTTCAGCCGCCCCCGGTCGGCCCCGCCCGCCGCTTCCGCGGTCCGGATGGCGATCATCTGGGCGGCGAAGTTCCACTCATAGACGGCGCTCGCCGCATCCAGCCCCTCGTAGCATTGCAGCCGGATCAGACGGCGGCCCAGACCCGCCGCAACCGCCTTGGCGATCTCGGTCTTGCCGACGCCCGCCTCGCCTTCGAGAAACAGCGGTCGCCCCAGCCGAAGCGCGAGGAACAGCACCGTGGCGAGCGGTCGGCCGCAGACATAATCCTGCCCCGCGAGCATCGCCTGAACGGCGTCGATCGACGCGGGGGTTGGGGTCATGGCGGTCATCCTCTGCCGTGCCGGTCCGATCTGCGGAGGCCGGGCGATGGTGGCCCGGCAGAGCGCGCAGGGTCAAGCTGCCGACAGGGCGCCTGCGACCAATGGAGGGGGTCAGAGCAGGCGCATCGCCTTGGCGATGGCCCGGTTCTCGCCCCGCGCCAGCACCCAGTTCCCGACGCGCCGGGCAAGGCCCGGGCGCCCCCGGGCGAGAGCGCGACGGAAAAGCTCGCGCTGGTAGCGCGGAAAATCGCGGCGCGCCCGCAAGAGCCGGTAGTAGGCGAGCGGCTCCAGCGTTCCGTTCAATGCCCCGAGGGTGATCGGCGACAGAAGCCCCATCTGCTGCAGCGCCGTGCCCAACCGGTGGCCGAGCAGCGGCGCGCGCAGCTTGACCACGTTCGCCCCATCGAACCGGGCGGCATGGGCCGCATCCAGCGCCTCGTAGGGGTCGTAGAGCAGCGTCACCCGCGCCGCCTTCCGGCTGGCCGTCGCCGCGTCGCCGTAGCGCCCGCCATAGTCGTATCCCCAGGCGGTGGCATAGCGCGTTTCCCACGGGACCAGAGCGCGGTCCAGCGTCGACTGGGGCGAGATTGCCACGACCTCGGCCCCCGGCACGGCGGCGGCAAAGGCGCAGGCCGCGTAGCCCCCCATCGAGGCGCCGTAGAAGACCACCCGTTCGAACCGCGCGAAGAAGCCTTCGCCTGCAAGCCGCTCGAACTCGGCCGCGACCCAGGGGTCCCGATACCATGTCCAGCCCGCTGCCATGACCCCGAGCATGGACCAGTCCTGCTTCTCGATGAAGCCGTAACCCCAGGGCAGGCGCTCTTCGCGCTTGGTCATCGCGATGTCGAGATTGTCGAAGGTGACGACGAGGGTCCGGCCGCGCGGCACGAACAGGAACGAATGTCGCCCGTTCTCGGTGAAGAACCCGCCCGGTCCGGTGAGGACTGCCGCGATCCCCGCCCAGTCATCTGCCGGGGCCGGGAGTGCAGGGTCGGGCGTGGCGGGGACGGGCGGCGCGGCATCAGGCCCGGCATGGAAGATCACCCGCTCGACCGTCTTTTCGCCCTCCTGGCGGCGCGACAGCGTCTGGCAGGTGCCGTAACGGCGCAGCAGGGGAAAGGCACCCGACCCTTTGCGGATGTCGACCAGCAGCCGGGTTTCCGCATGCACACGGCGCTGCAGGACAGGCTCCAGTCCCCGCGCGCCCCAGCGGTCGGCGAACCCGTCTAGGCCAAGGATCAGGTCCCAGGGCGGGCCGTCCTCGACCCCGTGCTCCACGACGATCCGCTCTTGCGGCACGCCTGCTGCCGACAACGCCGCACGGTAGGGCGCGATCCACGCCCCCGGCTGTGACGGTGCCTGCCCGTGACGGTCGACATCGACCAGATGAAGGGTCGCGCCCCAGCGGCGCCACGCGGCCAGCGCCAGCGGCAGCGACCGGCCGGCGAGGTCGGCCACATGCCGCACCGGCACCTGCCCGAAAGCATGCACAACCGCGTCGGACAATCCATCGTCGGTCGGTGGGGCGTCAGTCGTCATCGGCCTCGGCCCCGACCGGAACCTTGCCCCTGAGCGGGGCCTCGGCCGGGTCAATCCCGTGTTTCGCCAGAAGCCTGCCGATCAGCGAGCGGGGCCGCGGCGCGCCCGTCGGTTCGGTCGCGAGGATGCGCGCACGCATCCGCCGCCCGTAGAAATGGATCGAATAGGTCGCCTCGGTCACATAGGCCGAAGCGTCGACACCCGGGCGCAGCATCAGGCGGCGATCCTCGTAGGCAAAGGGATAAAGCGTCTCGCGCGGCATCGCGTGGCTTGCCTCGCCTGTGGTTTTCAGGAAATGCGTCAGGGCATGCGGCCCCCAGACGCCCCAGGGCTGCTCGGACACATGCACGGGATTGCCCGCGCTGCGTGCCGCCTCAAGCTCTGTTCGATAACGGTCGGTATACCACAGCGGGATCGCGAATTCGTCTGCGGTGAAGGCCAGCAGGCCCGCCAGCGTCTCGCTGTCCTGCGGCAGTCCCAGCACGCCGCCGTTGATCCCCGTCTCGGATTCCCAGGCGTGGAAATGGCCGGTCGGCGTGGTGAAGGGCTTCACGCAATAGGCGTCGGTATCGGCCCAGATCGTGCGGTCCAGCTTGGCCAGCATGTGATAGCGGAACAGATCCGATTGCAGCGCCGGGCTGCCCGTCCGTTCGTGACGAAGGAACCCGGTCAGCGGCAGGATGTCGGACGCATCGGCCATCTCGACGCCGTCCGGCACGTTCGGGATGTCCTCGTAGTGGTAAAGCCGGATGTGCTGGCCCGCATCGACGAAGGACTTGAGGCACAACTGCTCAAGATAGCTCAGCGCCCCCCCGATCCAGAGGGCCGCCACCTGATACTCGGTTCCCGCCATGTGCCGCGCCTGCCTGCCCCGTTCCGGGTTTCCGATATTGCAACAGTCTGGCAAAACTTGGGCGGATTGCCAGAGAATTTGCGCCATTCGCCCGTCACGGCTTCCGGCATCGGCAGGGGCTGTGATAGAAACCGACAGGGCAGAAGTGCGGCAGCAGACCGCGCGACGGCAAGGAAACGGGCATGGCATCACCCTCGCGGGCCGACGTACTCCGGCGCAGCCTCGGCGCGCGGCAGGTCGATGGGCTGGTTCTTCTCGACGCGGTCCGGCTGCCCGATGGCGAGATGCGCGTCTTCTTCGGCAATGGTTCGGACCTCGGCGTGATCGACGCAGCCGCCGTGGCCGAGATGCGCCAGATCGGTGGCGGGGCGATGATCCGCCTGCCCGCGAGCCCGGATGCGCTGCTGCCGCTTCGTGCCGGCGGGACCATGGCCTTCAGCCCGTCGCCGGATGAGACCGCGCTGTTCGCGGGCCTGAACGTCCAGCTTGCCTGCCGCACGGTCGAGCCTGCGGAAACGGTGGCCGAGGGGCTGGCCTACCACGCGCGCCACCATGGCCTGCAGGCGGCACTCATCATCAACCGCGCCCCGCCCGACGATCAGGCGGGCTTCGCCGACGCTCTGGCGGTTGCGCTGGCGGACCTGTCGCTGCGCGTTGTGGTGATCGACAGCCCCGTCCCGCTCGGCCAGCCGGACACCGGCCCGGAGAGCCACCCTTTCCTTGCCCCGGACGCCCCCGGCAAGGACCGCATGGACCGGCCCCTGCCGGATGCCTGGCTCAGCCCGTTGGCCGAGGCGGCGATCTTCGAGGCGATGAAATGGCGTTTCCTCGCGCGGGCGCGTGCCGTGCTTTGCCTCGACGTCTGCGATATCCTCGACCAAAGGGCGGCAGGCGCCCCGACCGCGTTCGATCTGTGCCTCAAGGCGCGGCGCGGGGTGATCCTGCTGGTGGGGCGGCGCATCTATCCGTGGCGGGTGCGGCCCGGACGCCCCGCCCGCTTCGGCGACCACATCTGCCGCCCCTTCGACAGCCGCCGTGGCATGGCGCGGTGGGGTGCCGCGCCCGAGCGGGCCGGGCTGGACAACACCTGGCGCGCGCATCGCGTGGCCTATGCCAAGCCCGATCCCGGCCTTGTCGTGCCGTTCTGGCGCGCGATGGCGATCCGCGTCCCCGACACCGCGCCTGCCGCACTGGTGCCCAAGACGGCGCTGGTGGAAGACCCCGCGCTGATCGCGCTGGCAACCGGCCCCTTCGCCCACAATCCCGTCCGCGCACCGGTGTCGGCGCCGCGCGTCGAGGCCGCCACCTCGGGCCGCACGGCAATCGTCACCACGATGAAGAACGAGGGTCCGTTCATCCTGGAATGGATCGCCTGGCATCGCGCCATCGGGGTGGACGATTTTCTCGTCTACACCAACGACTGCACCGACGGCACCGATACGCTGCTCGACCTGTTGCAGGAAAAGGGTATCGTCCAGCACCGCGACAACCCCTTCCGCTCCACCGACCTCAAGCCCCAGCACGCGGCCCTCCAGGCGGCCGAGGACGAGGCCGTCATCCGCGACAGCGGCTGGACGATCTGCATGGACGTGGACGAGTTCATCAACATCAAGCTCGGCGACGGCCGCCTGCCCACGCTCTATGCCGCGATGGAGGCGGCGATGCCGGGCGCGAACATGATCTCGCTCACCTGGCGGCTCTTCGGCAACGGCCCGGTGCGCGCCTATGAGGACCGCTTCGTGATCGAGCAGTTCGACCGCGCGGCACCTGAATTGATCCGCAAGCCGCACCAGGCCTGGGGGTTCAAGACGCTGTTCCGCAACATCGACATCTATCGCAAGCTCGGCGTTCACCGCCCCAAGGGCCTGCGCCCCGACCTGTGGGATCAGGTGCGCTGGCTGAACGGCTCGGGCCGCCCCATGCCGCGCGAGATGTTCCGCAACGGCTGGCGGTCGACGACCGAAACCTACGGCTATGACTGGGTGCAACTGAACCACTACGCCGTCCGCTCTGCCGAAAGCTTCCTCGTGAAGCGCGACCGGGGCCGGGTGAACCACGTCGACCGCGACCAGGGCCTGAACTACTGGTTCCGCATGAACCACAACGCCGACCGCGATACCTCGATCCAGCGCCGCCTGCCGCTGCTGCGCGCCGAGTTCGACCGACTGATGGCCGACCCCGACATCGCTGCCGCCCATGCCGATTGCGTGGCCCGCCACCGCGCCAAGATCGCCGCGCTGATGACCACCGAGACCTATGCGCGCTTCTATGGCGAATTGACCGGCGAACGGATGGAGCGGCTGTGCCGGCTCCAGCACCATTTCGGCTCGGCGGTGTTTACCGCCGGCCCCGGCGCCATCCCGCTCGACCTGCCGCTGACGGACCTGCCGCCCGACTTCTTCTTCACCCTTGCCGAAGCGGGCGAGGCCTGATGCGTGCGCTCGCCGTCCTCTGCGTGCGCAACGAAGGGGTCCGGCTGATCGACTGGGTGGCCCATCACCGCGCGGTCGGGTTCACCGACATCCTCGTGTTTTCAAACGATTGCCAGGACGGCACCGACCTGATGCTTGACAGGCTTCAGGCCCTGGGCTGGCTGACCCATGTCAGAAATGACGGCCATACCGAGAAAGGGCCGCAATGGACGGCGCTCAAGGCGGCGGACCGCCATCCGCTCAAGGCGGCGGCGGACTGGATCCTTTGCCTCGACATCGACGAATTCGTGAACATCCATGCAGGCGACGGGACACTCGCGGCGCTTGCTCGCCGCCCTTCCGCATGCCACGGCGATACCGCTGACGTGGCGGCTCTTCGGCAATGACGGCGTCTTCCCCGTCAGCAACAGGCCCGTCACGAGCACCTTCACCCGCGCGGCCCCTGCCATCCTGCACTGGCCGTGGCGGGCTGCGATGTTCAAGACGTTGTTCCGCAACGATGGAACCTATGGCGCGCTTGGCGTGCACCGGCCCCGCCGCCCCGATCCGGCCCGGCTTGCCGACGCGCGGTGGGTCGACGGTTCGGGCCGCGACCTGCCCGACCCGTTCCGCACGACCCGCATCTTCTCGGATTTCGGTCAGGACAACTATCGCCTTGCGCAACTCAATCACTACGCGCTCGGTTCGATGCAGGACTATCTCCTGAAATGCGACCGTGGCCGTGCCAACCGCGAGGGCGCGCCCTTTGACATGGGCTACTGGGTCGACCGTAATTTCCGCGATGTCGAGGATCGCTCGGTCCTTCGGCTCGCCCCGCTGTCCGATCCGATCCGCGCCGACGTTGCTCGACGATTCGGACCTGCGCGCCATGCACGATCAGGCCCTGTCATGGCGAAAGCAGAGGGTCATGCAACTTATGCGCGAAGAACCTTGGCGCGCTCTGCTCGGGCGCCTGATGATGACCCCGCCGACCCGCGCCCTCGGAGCAGAAGAGGCCCGGATTCTCTGGCAAATCAGCCAAAATCAAGGCGCCCCGGCTTGAGCGTGAAACAGTCCTCGCCTACTGTTTTCCAATTGCCCGGACCATTCCCACGCCTGCCTTATTGCCCTCGCAAAGCCGACACGCGACGATGACAGACCGGGGCCCGAGACGTGCGTGACAAGTGATGTATTGAAGGCCCCTTGCGATGATTTCAGCCGCCGATGACACCGACAAGGCCGAGGATGGGCAGGCCCCGCACAAGGCGCCCGCAAACCGCGATGACTGGCTGAAGCGTATCGCGTCCGTGGGCGAGGCAGCAGGGTATTTCGAACCGCTCGGCGCGCATCACTGGGCGCTTTTTGCGGATGACGGTCGCGTGCTCTACGTCACCTTCGAAAGCGCAGACGCGATCCGCGCCCGTGACGACGGCCTGCCACATGGCTACGAGACCGCACAGGAAAACGGCTGGTCACATCTCTGCCTGATCGCCGAGGGCGAGACATGGTATCGCGACGCGGATGTCTATCGCTATTTCGACCGCCTCGTGGACGATGCGTTCTTCGAGGATTTCGACCGCGTGATCTTCCACGGCGCGGGCATGGGCGGATATGCCGCCTGCGCCTTTTCCGTGACCGCGCCCGGCTGCCACGGTGCATCGCGGTGCAGCCGCTCGCCACCCTCGACCCGCGTGTTGCCGGATGGGACCGACGCCATCTGCAGGCCCGCCGCCTCGACTTCACCGACCGCTACGGCTTTGCCCCCGACATGACCGAGGGCGCGGGCGAGGTCTTCGTGATCTTCGATCCCGACCAGACGCTGGACGCGATGCAGGCCGCGCTCTTCGCCCGTCCGCATGTCACCCTGCTGCGCTGCCCGCTGATGGGCGCGAGGCTGGACGCGGCGCTGGTGGAAATGAACGTGCTGCCGCAACTGATCGACGCGGCCGGCGAGGGCAAGCTGTCGGCTGGCGCTTTTTGCGCGCGTCTATCGCAACCGCCGGCGCCACGGTCCCTATCTGCGTACGCTTCTCGCGCGCCTCGACAGTCGCCGGCCGCCCGCGGCTGGCGGCGCATGCTCGCCGCAACGTGACCGCGCGCATCCAGGCGCCGCGTTTTCGCCAGCGGCTTGCCGAACTGGTGGCGACGGGGGTCGCGCTTCCCGATCCGGTCCCGCCTCGCCCGCCCCTGACGCAACGCCCTCGTCGAACGAGGTCGGCCAACGGCGACCTGCGCCGGGCCGCTTCACCGGCGGTCGGGCGCGTGGCGCTCCTACAGCCCGCCCTCGGCCTTCAGAAACGCCACCACCTCGGCCACCCCCCGGCCCGCCTTCAGGCTTGCCATGACGAAGGGTCGGGTGCCACGGGCCGCGCGGGCATCGCTTTCCAGCAGTGCCGGGATCGACACCGACATAGGGCGCGAGATCGATCTTGTTGATCACCAGCAGGTCCGACCGCGTCACCCCCGGCCCCTTCTTGCGCGGAATGTCCTGCCCCGCCGCCGTGTCGATCACATAGATCGACTAGATCGGCCAGCTCCGGGCTGAAGGTCGCGGCCAGATTGTCGCCGCCGCTTTCGATCAGGATCACGTCGAGGTCGGGAAAGGCCCGGTTCAGGTCGGCCACCGCCGCAAGGTTGATGCTGGCATCCTCGCGGATCGCGGTATGCGGGCAGCCCCCGGTTTCGACCCCGCGGATCCGCTCCAGCGGCAAGCGCCTGCGCCCGCATCAGGTATTCGGCATCCTCGCGGGTGTAGATGTCGTTGGTGATGACCGCGACCGAGTAGTCGTCGCGCAGGGCCCGGCACAGCTGCTCGGTCAGCGTGGTCTTGCCCGCGCCGACCGGGCCGCCGATCCCCACCCGCAGCGGGCCGTTGGGTGATGTCATGTCCGGAAGATCCTCACATCCATCGTCTCATGCCGCATCGCCGCCAGATCGCCGCCGAAACGCGCCCGGTCCGATGTCGTCGATCCCGCGCTGCCGCACGGCCTCGGCGGCCATGCGGCGGATCAGCGGCTGCAGCTCGGCCAGCATCCGCTGCCCCTCGGTCTGCCCCAGCGGCACGAACCGCACCGCGGCCGAGCACCAGCGTTGCGGCGAAGGCGTGCAGGTAAAGCGCCAGCACCTGTTCCGGCGGCAGCCCCAGTCCTCGCGCCGCCAGCGCCGAGCGCCACCGGATAGGGCAGCGGGGGAATGTCCCGCCCCGTCAGCGCGCTGACCGTCAGCGCCAGCGCCGCGGCCCTGTTCCAGCGTCTCGATCCAGCCGCTCGCCGGCTGGCCGCAAGCGCCTCGGCCAGCGCGCCAAGGGCGGCCAGGTCCGACCCCGGTCCAGCGCCGCGGCCAGCAGGATCGCATCCGTCCGCCCCGCCCCTTCGGCCAGGATCGTCGCGATCCAGTCCCGCGCAGGCGTCCGCCGACGCGACCTCGCCCGCCGCGATCGCCCATTCCAGCCCGTGCGAATAGGCGATAGCCGCCCACCGGAAAGGCCGGCGACAGCCACTGCACCAGGGTCAGCAGCCCCGTCTCGGTCATGCGACCGAACCGGTCAGGTCGGGGTGGGGATGCGGATGGCGGATGGTCGTGCGGGTGGTCGTGATCGTGGCAGGCCCGGGTCCATGGTCGTGGCCCATCGTGCGGCCATGGCCATAGGCGCCCGCCCTCGGGCGTGAAGGGTTCCACCGCCTCGGCCACCGTCGCGCCAAGCTGGCGCAGCATCGCCTCCAGCACATGGTCGCGCCGGATCAGCAGGCGGCCGGCTTCGATCTGGCAGGGCGTGTGGCGGTTGCCGATGTGCCAGGCCAGACGGGCGAGATCGCCGCGTGACGACCAGCACCGGCTCTTCTGCCGCCGCGACCTCGACCAGCCGGCCATCTTCCAGATCGAAAGCAGTCGCCCGCATTCAGGCTGACCGTTTCCGGCAGATCGACCAGAAAACGCGCCCCGCTGTCCGAGGTCAGCCGCTTGCGCCGCAGGAACCGCGCGTCATAGCCAAGCGTCACGCGGTCGGCGGGCATCACCACGGCCAGACGGTCGGAACGGCGCAGAAGGGTGCGGGCGGGGGGCAGGTCAGGCATTTCGGATCTTTCGCTGGCAGAGGGGCGCAGGTCGTTCCGGATCAGAACAGGAAATACCGCTGCGCCAGCGGCAATTCCTTTGCCGGTTCGCAGGTCAGCAGCATCGCCATCGGCCCGCACCTCGTAGGTTTCGGGGTTCACCTCGATCTGCGGCGTGGCGCTGTTGTGGATCATGTCGGACTTGCCGATCCCGCGCGTGCCCTCGCACCGCCAGCGTGTCCTTGGCCAGCCCGTAGCGCCCGCGCACGTCGTCCTCCTGCGCCGCCTTGCTGACGAACACCACCGCCGAGCGTTCGACCGACGCGGCCAAAGGCCCCGAACATCGGCCGGGTATAGACCGGCTGCGGCGTGGGGATGAGGCATTCGGGTCGCCCATCTGCGCCACGACGATGGTGCCGCCGATCAGCACCATGTCGGGCTTGGCGCCAAAGAAGGCGGGCGACCACAGCACCAGATCGGCGCGCTTGCCCTCGGCGACCGACCCGATGTGCGCGCGACAGCCCATGCGCGATGGCCGGGTTGATCGTGTATTTCGCGACGTAGCGCTTGACGCGCACGTTGTCGTTTGCCCCCGTCTCCTCCGGCCAGCCGCCCGCGCTGCACCTTCATCTTGTGCGCGGTCTGCCAGGTGCGGGTGATGACCTCGCCCACCCGACCCATCGCCTGACTGTCCGACGACAGGATCGAGAACGCCCCCATGTCGTGCAGGATGTCCTCGGCCGCAATCGTTTCGCGCCGGATGCGGCTTTCGGCAAAGGCCACGTCCTCGGGGATCGACTTGTCGAGGTGGTGGCAGACCATCAGCATGTCCAGATGCTCTTCGATGCGTGTTCACCGTGTAGGGCATCGTCGGGTTGGTCGGAACTGGGGATCACGTTCTGGCGCGCCACCACCTTGATGATGTCGGGCGCATGGCCGCCGCCCGCGCCTTCGGTGTGGAAGGCGTGGATCGTGCGGCCCGCTGATGGCCGTCAGCGTGTTCTCGACGAAGCCCGACTTCGTTCAGCGTGTCGGTGTGGATCATCACCTGCACGTCCATCGCATCGGCCACCGTCAGGCAGCAGTCGATGGCGCCGGGCGTGGTGCCCCAATCCTCGTGCAGCTTCAGCGCAGCAGGCCCCGGCGCGCACCTGTTCCTCCAGCCCCTCGGGCAGCGAGGCATTGCCCTTGCCCGCGAAGGCAAGGTTCATCGGAAAGGCATCCGCCGCCTGCATCATCCGCATGATGTGCCAGGGCCCGGGCGTGCAGGTGGTGGCCAGCGTGCCATGCGCGGGGCCGGTGCCGCCGCCCAGCATCGTGGTGATGCCCGGAATGCAGCGCATCCTCGATCTGCTGCGGGCGATGAAGTGGATATGCGCATCCATCCCCCCGGCGGTCAGGATGCGCCCCTCGCCCGCGATGATCTCGGTCCCCGGCCCGATGATGATGTTCACGCCCGGCTGCGTGTCGGGGTTTCCCGCCTTGCCGATCTTCGGATCCGCCCGTCGCGCAGGCCGACATCGGCCTTGTAGATGCCGGAATGGTCCAGGATCAGCGCATTGGTGATGACCGTATCCACCGCCCCGCCCGCCCGGGTGATCTGGCTTTGCCCCATCCCGTCGCGGATCACCTTGCCGCCGCCGAACTTCACCTCTTCGCCGTAGGTGGTCAGGTCGCGCTCCACCTCGATGATCAGATCGGTATCGCCCAGCCGCACCCGGTCGCCCGTCGTGGGGCCATACATGTCGGCATAGGTCGCGCGGGAAATGAGGGCGGGCATGGCAGCATCTCCGATATGTCAGACGACAATTGACTTGGCGTCGGACGGGTTCATTCTGAGGGGGCCGAAATCACGGCAGGCGGTCGGGGCCAACCCCGACGTCCGGCGCGCAGACGTCGAGAGGGAGAGAAGGATATGCTGACCACAAGGATTGCGGGCGCGGCTCTGGCCGTCGCCCTTTGTTCTGGTTCGGTGGCCCGTGCCGAGGCTGATCTCGCACGCGGCGAGTATCTGGTGCGCGGCCCGATGGGCTGCGGCAACTGCCACACGCCCATGGGACCGGCCGGGTTCGAGGCGGACAGGGAGCTGGCGGGACGGCTTGTCGATGACAACCCGGCCTTCACCGCCTATGCCCCGAACATCACACCCGCCGGGGCCGTGGGCCAATGGACTGATGAGGAGCTTGCCCGCGCGATCCGCGAAGGGCTTCGCCCCGACGGCAGCCTGATCGGCCCGCCCATGCCCTTCGCGATGTATCGCGGCCTGTCGGACGACGACCTCGTGGCCATCGTGGCTTTCCTGCGGACCATTCCGGCGGTCCAGGCAGAGGTTCCGAAATCCACCTACCGCATCCCCCTGCCCCCGGCCTATGGTCCGCCCGTCGAGAACGTGGCGGCGGTGCCGCAGGGTCTGACCACCGAATACGGCGCCTACCTTGCCGGGCCGGTCGCGCATTGCATGGAATGCCATACGCCGATGGGCCCGCAGGGGCCGATGCTCGACACCGCGCTCGGTCAGGGCGGGTTCGAATTCCACGGCCCCTGGGGCGTCTCGGTCGCCTCGAACCTGACCAGCGACCCCGACGGGCTGGCGGGTTACAGCGACGCCGAGATCGCGACGATGATCACCAAGGGCATTCGACCCGATGGCAGCCAGATGCTGCCCCCGATGCCCTACGGCTTCCTCGCAGGCTTCACCCCCGACGATCTGGCGGCCGTCATCCTCTACCTGCGCAGCCTGCCCCCCTTGCCCGACGCGGGTTGACGCCGATGCCAGCGGTCGGCAGGGACGGATCAGGGCGCATCTGGCCTTCCCCGCCTCAGCCGCGCTTGCGCGCGCGCGGGGCGGGCCGCGACGGTGTGACTTCAGGCTCGGCAACGGGCGCGCGCAGCGCCTGCTGCCACGCGGTCATCCCCGTCAGCATCCGCTCGCCCATCGTCATCTGCACCTGCCAGCCGGTCAGCCAGACCTCGAACCCGGCACGCCACAGATCGAACGGTGTCACGATCTTCATGCGTTCCTCCTCACCACGTCTCGCCCAGCATGCGCAATTCCTCGGTCCGGGCGCGGGTCACCCGCTCCAGACAGGTCGCGACGACCATCGGCTGCATCGAACCGCCCGCGACGCGATACCCTTCGGCCTTGCAGCCTGCGTCGCGGAATGCGATCCAGGCCCGCTGCGCCTCAAGCAAGGCCTGTTCCGCGCCGCGCTGATCCTCCGGCAGGGCCGCGTCGACCTGCTTCATCATGGTCTGCGCGAACCCGTAGGCCAGATTCAGATCCTCGTCCGCCATCTGCCACGCCCGGTTGGCGCAAAAGTTCATGTCGGACTGCGTGGCGGGCTCGGCGCAGTTCACGTCACTCTCCTGCGCAAGCGCAGGCAACGGCATCAGAAGAAGGGCAAGCACCAGGCGCATCATTTCCCCTTGCGTGGCGGTTTCATCAGGCGGCGTACGTTCGCCTTGGTCCGGCGGCGCAGCGGGGTCATCGCGGCAAGCGCGATGGCGGGCATCGCAGCACCCGTCAGGAATGCGCGCGAGGCGGCAAGCCCGGCCTCCTGCATCGCGGCGGTCTTTTCGCTGACCATCCGTGCATTCTCGCCGCTGGCGGCGGGCAAGACACCCGCCATGCCCATCAGGCGCAACGAGATGACGATCTGCGATTCCAGCATCATCTGGCCCATCAGCAGGCCGGGACGGTAGAAGTCGAACGGGGTCGGAAAACGGCTCATGCTTTGGCTCCGGGCATTTGGCTGTCCGGCACAACGTGGCGCAGAGCCATCCGGTTGCGGCATGGCAGCGTCACGGCTTCCCCCCGCCCAGATCGCCCATCACGGTCTGATTGAAGCCATAGACACGCCGCAGCCCGCGATAGGGCACCAGACGCACCTCGCGCATCTGCCCCGGCTCGAACCGCATCGCGGTGCCCGCGGGCAGATCGAGGCGCATCCCGTCCGCCTCGGGCCGGTCAAAGGCCAGCGCCGCATTCGTCTCGGCGAAATGATAGTGGCTGCCGACCTGGATCGGACGGTCGCCGGTATTGGCGACGAGCATCCGGACGACGGGCAGGCCCGCGTTGATCTCGATCTCGCCCTCTGCCGGAAAAATCTCGCCGGGGATCATGCTTGGCTCCTTCAGCGGATGGGATGGTGAACGGTGACGAGTTTCGTGCCGTCCGGGAATGTCGCCTCGACCTGCACATCGTGGATCATCTCGGCGATTCCCTCCATGCACTGCTCGCGCGTGATGACATGCGCGCCCGCCGACATCAGGTCCGCCACCGAGCGTCCGTCGCGCGCGCCCTCGACCACGAAATCCGTGATCAGCGCGATCGCCTCGGGATGGTTCAGCTTGACGCCGCGCGCCAGCCGCCCGCGCGCAACCATCGCGGCAAGGCTGATCAGCAGCTTGTCCTTTTCGCGGGGGGTCAGGTTCATCGCATCCTCACATCTGCCAGACACGGGGCAAGGGCCGCCCCCGGATCACGTTCAGCACCATGGCGACCGCCCGCTTGACCGGGCGCAGGTCCGGCCCGGCAATGCGGACCACCAGCTTGCCGTTCCATGCCGATGCCGCAGCCTCGACCCCGTCGGCCAGAGCGGCGCGGACAGCGCCAAGCGCATCCTCGGCCCCGCGCGCCACCAGTGCCACGGTCGCGATGGCGCGCCTGCCGCCAAGGGCGGCCGGCCCCGCGCGCAGGGTCGCATCGTTCAGCCGCAACGGCTCCACCAGCACCGGCAGGCCGTCCCGCGTCACCTCGCGCCAGATCGTCGAGGCAGAGGCGCTCCAGCGTCTCGCCCATCGCGGCGCGGCCCAGAACGACCATCTCGGCCAGCACCAGCCGCGCGTCGTCCGTCAGCACCGCCCGTGTCCGCCGCTGAAGTGTCGAACGCTCGAACAGGATCGTCTCCTGCGGCAGCCAGTCGAGCGCGGCGCCCGCCCCGACCGTCAGGCTGACCTCCATCTTCGCCCGGCCCGACCGGCTGGCATAGGCGCGCTCGGCTGTCTGGGTGGTGCCGGTCGCCTGCGCGCCCTGCCCCAACGACAGCGAGAAGGACAGGCTGTCCCCGCCGGTCAACCCGCCTGCGGTGTTCAGGAACACCACCTCGGGCACCGGGGCATGGATGCGCGGCAGAAACACCTTGGCGGAACCCGCCTGATGCAGCAGGTCAAGGCAGGTCGCCCCGCCACGCCATGACAGGCCGACTGCGGCATGGCCGGTCGCCCGCTGCAGCCGCGTCGGGGCCGCATCCAAGAAACTGCCATCCTCCGGCATACCGCCCCCCGCCTTCGTGCCGACCCTAGGGAGGGCCCCGTGCCGCCTCAACCCGCCCCCGACCGCGCCCCGGACCGGCCGGCGGCCGCAACGCCGTCCGCCCGTTGTTTGAGCACGTTCGCCCGAAAAGTGGGCATCGTGAAAACAGCCGCTCCGCTTTCCCCACTGGAAATACGCAAACCGATCGGCTAGCCCCAAGAACATGACCGACACCCTGACGATCCGCCGCCCCGACGACTGGCACCTGCACCTGCGCGACGGCGCGATGCTGCAGGGCGTGCTGCCGGAAACCGCCCGCCATTTCGCCCGCGCCATCATCATGCCGAACCTCGTGCCGCCGGTGGTGACCGCGCGCGCAGGCCGCCGCCTACCGCGACCGCATCCTCGCGGCCCTGCCCGCAGGGCAGGACGTTCGAGCCGCTGATGACGCTCTACCTGACCGAAGGCACCGACCCCGCCGATGTGGCCGCGCGCCGCATGCCGCCGGCCTGGTCAAGGCGGTCAAGCTCTACCCCGCCGGGGCCACCACCAATTCGCAATCGGGCGTGCGCGACTTCGACAAGGTCACGCCGCGTGCTGGAGACGCATGGCCGAGATCGGCCTGCCGCTCTGCGTGCATGGCGAGGTGACCGACCCGGCGGTCGACATCTTCGACCGCGAGGCCGTGTTCATCGACCGCGTGCTCGACCCGCTGCGCCGCCGCACTGCCCGGCCTGCGCGTGGTGATGGAGCATATCACCACCGCGGAAGGCGTGGCCTATGCGCGCCGCGGCGGCGCCGACCTGGCCGCCACGATCACCACGCATCACCTGATCATCAACCGCAACCACATCCTCGCCGGCGGCATCCGGCCGCATTACTACTGCCTGCCGGTCGCCAAGCGCGAAAAGCACCGCCTGGCCCTGCGCGCAGCGCGGCGACCAGCGGCGAGGCGCGCTTCTTCCTCGGCACCGACTGCGCGCCGCATGTCGATGCGCTGAAGGAACATGCCTGCGGCTGCGCGGGCTGCTTCACCGCGACCAACACGATGGCGCTGCCTGGCGCATGTGTTCGAGGAGGAAGGCGCGCTGGACCGGCTGGAGGCCTTCGCCAGCCTGAACGGCGCCGCCTTCTACCGCCTGCCGCCCAACGCCGGCAGCCTGACCCTGCTGGCAGCGAGCCGCCGCACCTGCGCCCGACAAGATCGTGACCGGGGCCGGCCCCGTCACCGTCTTCGACCCCGGCTTCCCCGTGCACTGGCCCGTCGACGCCGCCTGACGAAACGGCCCCGCGCGGCCGCATCCGTTGACCTGTCCGCAAGGACCCGCCGCATGATCCCCTCCGCCTTCCCCCCCAAGACGAAATCGCCCGCCTGACCGCCCGCATGCTGCTGGAAATCAAGGCGGTGCATTTCAACGCCGAGACGCCCTTCACCCTGGCCTCCGGCCTGCCCTCGCCCACCTACATCGACTGCCGCAAGCTGATCTCGCTACCCGCGCATCCGCTCCACCCTGATGGATTTCCTGACCGTCACCGTGATGCGCGACGCCGGCTTCGAGGCCTTCGACAACATCGCGGGCGGCGAGACCGCGGGCATCCCCTTCGCCGCGCTGGTGGCCGAACGCCTGGCCCTGCCGATGACCTATGTCCGCAAGAAGCCCAAGGGCTACGGCCGCAACGCCCGCATCGAAGGCGTGATGACCGAGGGCCAGCGCGTGCTGCTGGTCGAAGACCTGACCACCGATGGCGGCTCGAAGCTCGTCTTCGTCGATGCCATCCGCGAAACGGGCGCCACCTGCGCCCATACCGCGGTGATCTTCTACTACGGCATCTTCCCCGAAACCACGCAGCGCCTGGCCGACCATGGCGTGGCGCTGCACCACCTCTGCACCTGGTGGGACGTGCTGGCCGAGGCGCGCGCGCACCGGAGCCTTCGACGCCGCGACCCTGGCCGAGGTCGAAGCTTTCCTGCACGATCCCCGCGCCTGGCAGGCCGCGCGCACGACGGCATGAAGCCGCCGAGCACCAGTTGCCGGCTTGTCCACGACCGCATCCTCGACGAATCGAACGGGCCTACCCGGTCTGGAGATCGGCACTGGCGCCAAGCCCCAGATCTTGTGGCCAGAATCGATGCACCGCGTTATCCTGACGGTTCAACGGCGGGTTCTCCACAGGCTTATCAGGCGCTTGCCTCGGCCCCGCCGAACAGGCATCACCAGCGGCACCGGCGTCAGACCGGGCATGACAATGCGGGGGGCAGCCATGAACGAAATTGCGACCTTGCGCGTAACGCTTCCGGCCCAGGCCTCCGAGGCCGAGGTGCTGCCGCACAATATCGAGGCCGAACAGCAGCTTCTGGGCGCGATCCTGACCAACAACGATGTCTATGACCGCATCGTCGTCGCTGGTGCAGCGCCGAGCATTTCTTCGACCCGGTCCACGCCCGCATCTTCGAGATCGCCGCCGCCCGCATCCAGAAGAACGCGCTCGCCTCGCCGGTCACGCTGAAGGCCTTTCTCGAGGATGACGCCGGGCTGAAGGAACTGGGCGGCCCGGCCTATCTTGTCCGCCTCGCCGGGGCGGCGATCTCGGCCTATGCCGCGCGCGACTATGCGCAGATGATCTACGACCTGGCCGTGCGGCGCGAACTGATCGCGCTTGGGCCGCGACATCTCGGCCAAGGCCGCCAAGGTCGAGGTCGACAGCGAACCGCGCGAACAGATCATCGAGGCCGAACAGCGGCTTTACAAGCTGGGCGAACAGGGCGTCGCCGAACGCGGATTCCAAAGCTTTCTCAAGGCGGTGACCGACGCCGTGAATGTGGCCAATGCCGCCTACCAGCGCGACGGCGGGCCTTGCCGGCATCTCGACCGGGCTGATCGACCTGGACAAGAAGCTGGGCGGCCTGCACCCCTCCGACCTCCTGATCCTCGCCGGGCGCCCGTCGATGGGCAAGACCTCGCTGGCCACCAACATCGCCTTCAACATCGCCAAGGCCTACAAGCGCGGCCGCCTGCACGACGGCACCGAAGGCGCGGTCGAAGGCGGCGTCGTCGGGCTTCTTCTCGCTGGAAATGAGCGCCGAACAACTGGCCGCCCGCATCCTGTCCGAAGCGTCGGAAGTGCCCTCGGAACAGATCCGCCGCGGCGACATGACCGAGGCCGAGTTCCGCCGCTTCGTCGAGGCCGCGAAGTCGCTGGAATCCTGCCCGCTCTACATCGACGACACGCCCGCCCTGCCGATCAGCCAGGTCGCCGCCCGCGCGCGGCGGCTGAAGCGCACGCATGGGCTCGACGTGCTGATGATCGACTACCTGCAGCTTCTGAAGGGCTCCGTCCAGGGAAAACCGCGTGCAGGAAGTGTCCGAGATCACCCAAGGCCTGAAGGCCATCGCCAAGGAACTGGACATCCCGGTGATCGCGCTGTCCCAGCTGTCGCGCCAGGTCGAAAGCCGCGACGACAAGCGCCCGCAACTGTCGGACCTGCGCGAATCCGGCTCGATCGAGCAGGACGCCGACGTGGTGATGTTCGTCTACCGCGACGAATACTACACGCGAACGCGAGAAGCCGGGCGATCACGAGCTGGAAAAGATGGCCCAGTGGCAGCAGACGATGGAACAGGTCCACGGCAAGGCCGAGGTCATCATCGGCAAGCAGCGCCACGGCCCCATCGGCACGGTCGAACTCAGCTTCGAGGGCCGCTTCACCCGCTTCGGCAACCTCGTGAAACCCTGGCAGCAGGGCGGCGCCGAGGGGTTCTGACCGCGCCCGGTCCACCGCGCCCCGCACCTATCCAGCTCACACCGCGTCCCCGGCTTCTTCCCGGAAAAAATACCCCCGCCGGAGGCTCCCGCCCCCACCGCCCGCGCGACCGTCGCCGGTTTTCTCCGCGCCAGCCCGTCCGAGGGGGCTCGATGCCCCCGAGGGCGGCCGCCCGGCACGGGTTTCCGCTTGACCTCTCGGACCGGCCAGTCAAAACACGGGGCCAAGCATGGCACAGGCAACCCTCTCCATCGACCTCGACGCGATCGCGGCCAACTGGCGCGCGCTTGACCGGCTGTCGGGAAGCGCGACGCAGACGGCGGCCGTCGTCAAGGCCAATGCCTACGGCCTCGGGGTCGAGCGTGTGGCCCGCGCACTTGCCCAGGCCGGGGCGCGGCGGTTCTTCGTCGCGATGACCGAAGAGGGCGCGGCGCTGCGCCAGATCCTCGGTCCCGGCCCGCAGATCTGCGTGCTTGGCGGCCACATGCCGGGCGACACCGAGATGGTGCAGGATCTCGACCTGACCCCGATGCTGAATTCCATCGACCAGGTCACGCGCCATCTGGAATCGCTGCCCGGCCACCCCTTCGGCGTCCAGCTCGACACCGGGCTGAACCGACTGGGGATGGAGGCGGGCGAATGGGAAGCCGTGGCCCCGATCCTGCTCGCAGCCGGGCCGGAACTGCTGCTCAGCCACCTCGCCTGCGCCGATGAGCCGGACAATCCGATGAACGCGGCGCAGCTTGCCGAGTTTCACGCCATGACCGATGGCACCGGCGTGCCGCGCTCCTTCTCTGCGACGGGCGGCATCCTGCTTGGCCCCGACTATCATTTCGACCTGACCCGCCCCGGCATCGGTCTTTACGGCGGCCTGCCCTTCGATGCGGGCCAGCCGGTGATGACGCTGTCGCTGCCGGTGATCCAGTTGCGCGACGTGGCCCCGGGCGAGACGGTGGGCTACGGCGGCACCTGGGCCGCCGATGTCCCGACGCGCCTTGCCACGGTGTCGGGCGGCTATGCCGACGGCTTGCAGCGCACGCTGTCGAATGCGGCGGTGCTCTGGCATGGCGATGTGCCCTGCCCGATCCTGGGGCGCGTCTCGATGGATCTCATCACCGTCGACGTGACCCATCTCGACGAAACCCCGCAGGGTCTCGACATCATCGGCCCGTTCCAGACCGCCGACGATCTTGCCGGCGATCGCGGGCACCATCGGCTACGAGGTGATGACCGCGCTCTCGCCCCGCTACACCCGCCGCTACATCGGGATCGGCGCGTGAGCCTGCTGTCCCCCGTCGCACGGCTGGGCCGGGCCGTGCTGGCGGCCCTCGCCGGCATCGGGCGGGTCACGCTCTTTGCGGGCCAGGTCGCGGCCAGCCTCGTGCGGCCGCCCTTCTACCTGCGGGAATTCGGCCATGCCGTGATGCAGATCGGATGGTTCAGCCTGCCCGTGGTCGGCATGACCGCGATCTTCACCGGCGGGGCGCTGGCGCTTCAGATCTACTCGGGTGGCGCGCGGTTCAACGCCGAAGCCGTGGTGCCCAACATCGTGGCCATCGGCATGGTGCGCGAACTTGGTCCCGTGCTCGGCGGGCTGATGGTTGCCGCCCGCGTCGCCTCGTCCATCGCCGCCGAGATCGGCACCATGAAGGTGACCGAACAGATCGACGCGCTTGTGACGCTGTCGACCAACCCGATCAAGTATCTCGCCGCCCCGCGCGTGCTTGCAGCCACCCTGACCGTTCCCGTCCTCGTCGCGGCGGGCGACGCCATCGGCATCGCAGGCGGCTGGATCGTGGGCGTGAACCGGCTGGGCTTCGACAGCCATACCTACCTCAAGGCCACGGTGGATTTCCTCGAGGTCTGGGATGTGACATCGGGCCTGCTGAAGGGCGCGGTCTTCGGTTTCCTCGTGGCGCTGATGGGATGCTACTACGGCATGAATTCGGGCCGTGGCGCGCAGGGCGTGGGCCAGGCGACCAAGGGCGCGGTCGTCGCCGCCTCGGTGCTGATCCTGGCCTCGAACTACCTGCTGACGGAGGTGTTCTTCACCTCATGATCGAGCTTCGGGGCGTGACCAAGACCTTCGGCAGGAACGCCGTGCTGCGCGGGGTGAACCTGACCATTCCGTCCGGGCAAAGCATGGTCATCATCGGGGGGTCAGGCACCGGAAAATCGGTGCTCCTGAAGTGCATCCTCGGCCTCGTCCACCCCGATGGGGGCACGATCACGCTCGACGGGCAGGACGTGACGAAGGTCGAGCGCGATGCCTTCCTCGCCCGCTTCGGGATGCTCTTCCAGGGCGGCGCGCTGTTCGATTCGATGCGCGTGTGGGAGAATGTGGCCTTCCGCCTGCTGCGGGGCGAGAACCGGCACTCGAAGGTTCAGGCGCGCGAGATCGCCATCGAGAAGCTGCGCCGCGTCGGCTTGACGCCCGCCGTGGCCGATCTCTACCCGGCCGAACTGTCGGGCGGGATGCAGAAACGCGTGGGCCTTGCCCGCGCCATCGCCGCCGAACCCGAGATCATCTTCTTCGACGAACCCACCACCGGGCTCGACCCGATCATGGCCGGCGTCATCAACGACCTGATCCGCGAGATCGTGACCGAAATGGGCGCGACCGCCATGACGATCACCCACGACATGTCCTCGGTCCGTGCCATCGCCGACCGGGTGGCCATGCTGCATGCAGGCGTCATCCAGTGGACCGGCCCCGTGTCCGAACTGGACCGAAGCGGTGATCCCTTTGTCCAACAATTCATCACCGGCAGCGCCGAAGGCCCGATCGAGGCCGTTCGTTAGGCAAAACTTTGCCCACCGGCGCCCCGCGACGCTTCAACTCCTACGCAAAGCGCCACCTGCGCACTACAATCTTCACGGGAACCGGAATTTGTTTACCAGCTTGTGCAGATGATGCAGGGGAGGCCAGGCGATGGAACAAAACATCATGTCGATCTACGTTCTGCTCATCATGTTGCTGCTGACCTGCGTGCCTCCGGCGGGGCTGCTTGTCCTTCTGCTCCGCCGCTACCCGTGGCTGCGCCCTGCGCAGCGCCGTGCCTTCCGCCGCGCGATCACGGGCAGCGCCATCGCCCTTGCCGTGAACCTCATCATCCTGACCGTCTCACGCCCCGATCCGACCGGGTCGGTCGACGGGCTGCTTGGCACCGAACACCTTCTCGCGCTCGGTCTGTCCTGGGCCTGCCTGATGGGAATCATCGCGGTGGTCATGCTCTATCCCAGGCGGCGACGGATCGTCGCCTGACGCCCTCGGCCCTATCCCCGCGCCGCACGCTGCGCTATCTGGGGCCATGCTGCGCGTCGCAAACCTCGCCCTTCTGGTCCTGTTTCCCATAGCGTGGTTCGCCCCCCTGCTGCGGGCGGGCTTCCTGCCGCTGTTCGGCCTGTCCGAGATTTCGGTCGTGACGGGCCTGCAATCGCTTTGGGAAAGCGACATCCCGCTGGCGCTTCTCGTCACCTTCCTCGCCATCTTCGCGCCCTTCGCCAAGACGCTCGGGCTGGCGCTGCTGCAATTCGGCCTGCTGTCGGCCAGCACGCTTCCCGCCCTGCACATCCTCGGCCGCCTCGCCATGGCGGACGTGTTCCTGATCGCGCTCTACATCGTCGTGGTGAAGGGCGTGGGGCTGGCGCATGTCGAGGTTGCCTGGGGTCTCTACCTCTTCACCTTCTGCATTCTCGCCTCGATGGCGCTGGCCTGGGCAACCGAGCGGCAACTGACCAAGGCTTGATGCCCGTCCCCACATCGGGCAAGGAAGCGCATGGCCAAAGCCGCCCCCCAATTCACCTGCACCGCCTGCGGTGCCGTCCACCGCAAATGGGCGGGTCGCTGCGACGCCTGCGGGGCCTGGAACTCCATCGTCGAGGAAGCGCCCCTGTCGGTCGCGCCGAAATCGCTCGGCGCCAAGGGCCGCACGATTCCCCTGACCGATCTTGCGACCGAAGAAGCGCCCCCGCCCCGCGCCTCGTCGGGCATCGACGAGCTTGACCGCGTCCTCGGCGGCGGCCTCGTGCCCGCCTCGGCCATTCTTGTGGGCGGCGATCCCGGCATCGGCAAGTCCACGCTTCTGCTGCAAGCCGCCGCCAGCTTTGCGCGCGGCGGCCACAAGTGCCTCTACATCTCGGGCGAGGAAGCGGCGGCACAGGTGCGGATGCGCGCCCAACGTCTCGGATTGGCCGACGCCCCCGTCACGCTTGGGGCCGAGACGAACCTGCGCGACATCCTGACGACGCTCGATGCGGAACGCCCCGCGCTGGCGGTGATCGACTCGATCCAGACGATGTGGCTCGACACCGTGGAAAGCGCGCCCGGTTCCGTCAGCCAGGTCCGCGCGGCGGCGCACGAGCTTGTCACCTTCGCCAAGCGGCGCGGTGTGGCCGTGATCCTCGTCGGCCATGTCACCAAGGACGGCCAGATCGCGGGCCCCCGCGTGGTCGAGCACATGGTCGATACCGTCCTTTACTTCGAGGGCGAGCGCGGCCACCAGTTCCGCATCCTGCGCGCGGTCAAGAACCGCTTCGGCCCCGCTGACGAGATCGGTGTGTTCGAAATGACGGGCGCAGGCCTCGCCCAGGTCGCCAACCCCTCGGCGCTGTTCCTGTCGGGCCGCGACCGCCCCGCCCCCGGATCGGCCGTCTTCGCCGGGATGGAGGGCACCCGCCCGGTCCTGACCGAAATCCAGGCCCTCGTCGCCCCCTCGCCGCTCGGCACGCCGCGCCGTACCGTGGTCGGGGTCGATTCCGGCCGCCTCTCCACCATCCTTGCCGTGCTCGAGGCACGCTGCGCGATCCCCTTCACGGGGCTCGACGTGTTCCTGAACGTCGCGGGCGGCATGCGCGTCAGCGAGCCTGCCGCCGACCTCGCCATCGCGGGCGCGCTGCTTTCCGCCCGCGAAGATGTGGCAATTCCGCCAGAGATGGTGCTTTTCGGCGAGATCAGCCTGTCCGGCGCCCTGCGCCCCGTGGGCCAGACCGAAAACCGGTTGAAAGAAGCTTCGAAACTTGGTTTTTCACAGGCAACGCTGCCAGCCGGGTCGAAACTCGGCGGCGCAGAGGGCATGACGATCCGCGAAATGCCGGACCTCACCGCCTTCGTCGGCGAAATGTTCGGGGCAGGATAAGCCCTACGGGAGCAGTTGGATGGAAGGCTTTACCCTCATCGATGCCATTGTGGCGGCGGTCATCGTGCTGTCTGCGATCCTCGCCTATTCGCGCGGTCTCGTGCGCGAAGGCATGGCGATCGCAGGCTGGATCGGCGCCGCGGTGCTGGCCTACATCTTCGCCCCGCAGGCGGAACCCTTGGTGCGCGAACTGCCCGTGGTCGGCGACTTCCTTGCCGACAGTTGCGAGCTCAGCATCATCGCGTCCTTCGCCGCCGTCTTCGCGCTCGGCCTTGTCGTGATGTCGCTCTTTACGCCGCTCTTCTCGTCGGCGGTGCAGCGGTCCGTCCTCGGCGGGCTGGACCAGGCGCTCGGTTTCCTCTTCGGCGTCGTGCGCGGCGTGCTTCTGGTGGCGGTCGCCTTCATCGTCTACGACCGCGCCATCGCCGCCGACACCATCGCGATGGTCGACAATTCGCGCTCGGCCAAGGTCTTCGCCTCGTTCCAGGGCAGCCTGAACGAGACGATCCCCGAAGACGCGCCGGGCTGGATCGTCGGGCGCTACGAGTTGCTCGTGGCAAGCTGCGGCACCCCCGCAACCCCGGTCGATCCCGCCGCGGCCCCGGCAGACCCCGCCGCCCCGGCGCCCGCCCCGGTTGAACCTGCGCCCGAAAACTGATCGCAGCGCGCACATGACAACGGTGTGACACCGCGCACAGGCCCGGTGCGCGACGGACCCCCGTGACTTCGCTGCGGCGGCACACTACATGGGGGACGTGCCTCGCCCCGGATTCGGAGACGCCTTGATGCGCCCATTCCTCGCCCACCCCTTCGATGACGACAAGCTCAAGGAAGAATGCGGCGTCTTCGGCGTGATCGGCATGGCCGATGCGGCGAATTTCGTGGCGCTCGGCATGCATGCGCTTCAGCATCGCGGGCAAGAGGCGGGCGGCATCGTCGCCTACGACCCAGAGACGGGCTTCAACTCGGCCCGCCGTTTCGGCTATGTGCGCGACAACTTCACCAACCCCTCGGTCATGGACACGCTGCCCGGCAGCCTCGCCATCGGCCATGTCCGCTATTCGACCGCAGGCTCCAAGGGCGCGACCGCGATCCGCGACGTGCAACCCTTCTTCGGCGAGTTTTCGATGGGCGGCGCCGCCATCGCCCATAACGGCAACCTCACCAATGCCGCAGCCCTGCGTCGCGAGCTGATCGAGCGTGGCTCGATCTTCCAGTCCTCGTCGGACAGCGAATGCATCATCCACCTGATGGCGCGGTCCATCCAGAAGAACATCTCGGAACGCATCAAGGATGCGCTGCGCCGGGTCGAGGGCGCGTTCAGCGTCGTCGCAATGACCCGCACCAAGCTGATCGGCGTGCGCGACGCGCTCGGCGTGCGCCCCCTCGTTCTCGGCCGCATCGGCGAGGAAGGCTGGGTGCTGTCATCCGAAACCTGCGGTCTCGACATCATCGGCGCCGATTTCATCCGCGAGATCGCCCCCGGCGAGATGGTGGTGATCGAGCATGGCAAGCTTGAAAGCTTCTTCCCCTTCGAACGCCGCGCGCCACGCTTCTGCATCTTCGAGCATGTCTATTTCAGCCGCCCCGACAGCATCCTCGGCGGCCGTTCGGTCTATGAGACGCGCCGCCAGATCGGTGTCGAGCTTGCGCGCGAGGCCCCGGTCGAGGCCGACCTCGTCTGCCCGGTCCCCGACTCAGGGACCCCCGCCGCCATCGGCTACAGCCAGGAATCGGGCATCCCCTATGCGATGGGGATCATCCGCAACCAGTACATGGGCCGCACCTTCATCGAGCCGACCGAGCACATCCGCAACATGGGCGTGCGTCTGAAGCTGAACGTCAACCGCGCGCTCATCAAGGGCAAGCGGGTGATCCTGGTCGACGACTCGATCGTGCGCGGCACCACCAGCCGCAAGATCAAGGACATGATCCTCGAAGCCGGCGCGGCCGAGGTTCACTTCCGCATCGCCTCGCCCCCCACCGCCTGGCCCTGCTTCTACGGCGTGGACACGCCCGAGCGCGCCAAGCTTCTGGCCGCCAACATGTCCGAGGAAGAGATGCGCGAATGGATCGGGGTCGACAGCCTCAAGTTCATCACGCTCGACGGCCTCTACCGCGCGGCGGGCGAGGCGGCGGGCCGCAACCCGGATGCGCCCCAGTATTGCGACGCCTGCTTCTCGGGGCAGTACCCCGTCGCCCCCTCGGACAAGATCGAAGAAGGCTTCCAGATGAAGGCCGCTCAGTAGCAGCCCGGCGCCCCTTCATTTTCTGTTCAGAAGTATCCCACGGGGGTCCGGGGGTGTGAAACCCCCGGCACCGCTCGCCGCAAGAGAACCCGCATGACCCAGAAGATCGCCCTCATCACCGGTGCCTCGCGCGGGCTCGGAGCCGCCCTCGCCGAAGAGCTCGCCTCGCGCGGCTGGCACATCGTCGCCGTGGCCCGCACCGTCGGCGCGCTCGAAGAGCTTGACGACCGGATCAAGGCCAACCGCCAACCCGGCGGCGGCGAGGCGACGCTGGCCCCGATGGATGTGACCAATGACGATGCCATGCGCCATCTCTGCCTGTCGGTGCATGACCGCTGGGGACATGCCGATCTCTGGGTCCATACCGCAATCCACGCCGCCCCGCTTGCGCCTGCGGGCCATATCGACATCCGCGACTGGGAGAAATCCATCGCAACCAACGTCCGCGCCACGGGCGCGCTGATCCCGATGGTCGAGCCGCTTCTGCGCGCCGCACCGCAGGGCACCGCTCTGTTCCTCGACGATCCCCGCGCGGGCGAGAAGTTCTTCGGCAGCTACGGCGCGACCAAGGCCGCGCAGATCGCGCTTGCGCGAAGCTGGCAGGCCGAGACGGTCCGCACCGGGCCGCGCGTGCGCGTGGAAACCCCCGCCCCGATGCCCACCGCAACCCGCGCCCGCTTCTTCCCCGGCGAGGATCGCACCCGCCTTGCCGATCCGCGCAGCGAGGCCGCGCGCCTCGTCAGCCTGATCTGACCGAACGCAGCGCCTCGCGCCCCCAATCGTCGGGCGGCACCACCGGCACGATCAGGCACAGGCTCTGCGTCGGCAGCACATCGCGCCAGTCCGCGATCATCTGCTTGAAGGCGCGGCCCACGGGCCGGATGTTGCGGTCCAGATCGAACAGGCCCAAGGGGTTCACCCGCTCGTTCTTCTCGCGCAGCGCCGTATCCCAGTCGACCTGATCGGTCAGCGAATACCAGGTGAAGCCGACCATCGGGATGCCGTCGTTGCGGATGCGCAGCACGTTGGCCCATTGCTTCCACAGCCAGTTCACCGCCTCGTCGCCCCCCGGACCTTCGACAAGGTTCGTCTCGGTATGCATGATCGGCAGCTTGTAGCGCTGGTGATACTGGCGCGTGATCTCGGCATAGCCGAACACCTCGCCCGAGGGCGCGGTGCTGCCGTCCGGCGCGACCCGGTGCTCGTTCGTGACGTAGTAGTCGTTGCCCATGATGCAGTGCTGCTTGAAGCGGTGCGACAGGAACCAGTCGTATTCCTCGCGCGTCATGCCGTTGCCCAGCAGGAACTCGTACATCTCGGAATTCACCCGCCGCCCGTAATTCAGATCGAGCGACAGGAAGCGTTGCGAGTTGTAAAGCTCGGCAGGCTTGATCGCGGCGGGGCTGGCTGCATGGAAATACTCGCTCGACTCGCTCTGCACGAACAGCGCGTCGGGCCGCACCGCCAGTATCTCCTGCATGGCCATGACGTTGGCCTTCACCAGATGCTTCAGCGCGGTGACGAAGGACCGGTCGTCGCTCAGCTGCTCGTTCCACCAGCCGTAACGGGCCGAGAAGGTGGCGCAGACGATCATCTCGTTCACCGGGCGTGTAGAGCTGGACCCAGGGGAAGCGTTCGGCGAAGGCGCGGGCATAGCGGGCGAACTGATCCGGGAAGTCGGGGTTCTGGAAGTTTCCCAGCCAGTCCGGCACTCCGAAATGGCACAAGTCCACGATGGGCGTGATCCGGCGGCGGCGCAGCTCGGCAAAGGTTTCGTCGGCGAAACCCCAGTCGTAGCGCTCCGGCCCGACGAAGGTCAGGTGGATCGGCGGGCCGTAGCGCAGGTAGTGCAGCCCAAGATCGGCAACCAGCGCGAAGTCCTCGCGCCACCGCGCATAGTGGCCGCAGGACTCCATCTGGTCCACCCGCGTCCGGCCCTGATCGATGGTGGGATAGCTGTTCTCGATCCCGGTGCAGAACATGAAATTGGCGATAGGATGCCCCCCGCAACTTTGCGCACCCGGGTCAATCGCCAGCAGGCCCGATGGTTCCTGCCCGCCCTTCAACGCAGGCGCGTCGCCCGAGATAAATCCACCGGGGGCGAAAAAACCTTGTCCAAGTGTGATTGCGATTACAGAGCGCCCGCGACCGATGGGCCAGTGTCAGCCTATAGTAAGTGCGCACCGTAACGAGTAGCCAGCCGGTGGCGGAAGGTACCCCTACCATACGCCATCGCCCGGGGACGAGCCTGTCGTCCTCGGGAATGCTGGCACATCGCACCGCTGTCAGCCGGGGCTCCGAGCGCCGTCCGCCCCGCCACGAGCCGCCGCCTTGGCCCCGTCAGCCCCCAGCCTTGTAGGAATCGTGCAGCCGCCACCAGCGATAGGGCGCCCCCTGCGGCACCCACCCCGGCGCGTCCTGCCATTCCTCCTGACGGCCCATGGGCGTCATGTCCAGCAGCCCCCAGACCGTCGTCGTCCGCTCGATCTCACGCGACGAGCAGCCATAGCTGTGGAAGATCTCCGCACCGCGCCGGATGAACACCGAAAAGCCCGGCCCGCGCGGCCCGTGCCCCATGTCATCGCCGAATGCGCCTTCGGCCTCGACCCAGGGGACGGTCCACCCCATTCGCGCCTTGAACGCCGCGATCTGGGCAAGCGGCGTCATCGAGGCGACGACCAGCGAGGTATCGCGCGCATGCAGGTGGGACAGATGCGGCAACTGGTCGATCACAAGGCTGCACCCCGAACAGGGCGCGGGATCGTCGGCGCGCAGCATGTGGTGGTAGACGATCAACTGCCGCCGCCCGTCGAAGAGATCGGCAAGCCCCGCCACGCCCCGGTCGGTGACGAAGCGATAGTCCCGCTCCACCCGACGCCACGGCATCTCGCGGCGCAGCGCCGCGACGCGGTCTGCCTCGGCAGTCAGCGCCTTTTCCGCGGCCATCAGCGCTGCGCGCGCCGCCTCCCAGTCTTCCGCCGCAACGACGGGTTGTCCTTCGGTCCCGCTCATTTCCCCGCCCCCGGCTCGTTGATCGCCCAGGCGAGGCCGAACGGGTCGCGCAGGCGGCCATAGCGGTCGCCCCAGAACTCGGGCGTGAAGGGCTTCGTCACCTCGCACCCCGCCTCGACGGCGCGGTTCCACCACAGATCGCCCTCATGCGTGACCAGTTGCAGGGTCGACCCGCGCGAGGTGGCAGCCTCGCCCTCGCCGTCGCAGAACTCGGGAAACGTATCCATCAGCATCAGGATGCCGCCGTTGATCTCCAGCGTCAGGTTCATCACCCGGCCCGCCTCGTCCTTCACCGCATCGCCATGCTGGATGGCCCCGAAAGCGCGCGTGTAGAACGCCGCCGCCCGTTCGGCCCCATCGATCGCCAGATAGGGGATCACCCCCTGCATCAGGCGCGTAAAGTCAGGTTTCTCGGTCATCTCCGTCTCTCCTCCCAGGTTGAAACAGCAGCACCAGGTACTGTCGCAACATCGAAAGGCTCTCGCGCACCACCTCGGGCCCGCCCTGTCCCTTGGCGAGGATGAAGGCCCCCTGAAGAACGACCTGCGTGTAAAGCGCAAGGCGCATCGGGTCGGGCGCATCCTTGGGGCGGTAAAGCGCGATGGCTTCCGCGAAATCGGCCTCCAGCGTTCCCGCATGGCAGGAAACCGACTGATAGGCCGCCCCGGTGATCGCGGGCGAGGATTGGTGGACCTCTTGCAGCAACGTCCCCGCAAGGCAGGTGAATTCCGGCACCGTGCCCGCAAGCAGCGCCTCGCGCAGGTCGAGATAGGCCATGATGCGGTCGAACGGGTCCGGCACCGCGTGATAGGCCGCTCCCGCGAACAGCGCACCCGTCGTCTCCTGCCAGAAGGCGGCGGCGGCGACGCCCAGGGCCTCCTTGCTGTCGAAGTGATGAAAGAACGCCCCCTTCGTCACCCCTGCCGCCTGGCACAGGTCATCGACCGAGGTGGCCGCGAAGCCCTTGGTCCGGATCAATGTCCGGGCCGCTTCGAGAAGCTTGATACGGGCCGAGGGGCGAATGGGTTGGGTCATACGTGGAAACATACCAACCGGTTGGTATGTGAGTCAAGGCTGGTGCCCGCCCATGTAGCTGGCGCTCCTCGCTTGAAGGATTTGTCCCGCGACAAATCCGTCCGCGCCTGCCTGCTCGGCAGGCGCGTTCCGCGCCCGCCCAGTCAGGCGCGGACGGATTGGCAGTCGTCAGGTGTGTGGAGAGCCGCTGCCAACGCGCTTGCGCGCTCTGCGCAAACGGATCGATGTAAATCCGCCCACCGACGAGCGGTTCGCGGTCGACTCCTCGGGCAGGCAGGCGCAGACGGATTGTCGCGAAACGCTAGCCCAACCCTGGCTCGGGAAACAGGCCGACCAGCCCTACTCCAGCCTTGCCGGAAACCCGTCCGCCCGCAGGTCCGTGTCCAGCACGTCCTCCAAGAGCTTGACCACCTGCGTGGATTGCGCGCCCCCGCCATAGGCCGCCTTCGCCGCCACGAACGTCTGCTCCACCATCCCCGCCAGCGCCAGCGGCACGCCGAACTCGCGCCCGAACCCAAGCGCGAAGCCCAGATCCTTCAGCGCCAGATCGTTGGTAAAGGCGATGTCGTAGCTGCCGTTCAGGATCAGCTGCCCCTCCGTCTCATGCACGAAACTGGTGCCGGACGAGGCCGCGATTGCCTCCCACGCCACCTTCAGGTCCAGCCCGCCGCGCTTGGCCAGCATCAGCGCCTCGCCATCGGCCACCAGATGGATGAAGGCCAGCATGTTGGTGATCACCTTGATCACCGCCGCCGACCCCAGCGGACCCATGTGGAAGATGCGGTTCCCGATCGCGTCCAGCGCCGGGCGGTGCAGGTCGAACAGGTCGCGATCACCCCCCGCCAGCACCGTGATCTCGCCCCGCGCCGCCAGATGGACGCCGCCTGTGACCGGCGCCTCCATCAGCCGCACGCCATGCTCCGCCGCCAGCGCCCCCAGCCGCAGGATGTCGTCGCGCCCGAGGGTCGAATTCTCCACCCATGTCGCGCCCGGTTTCATCCGCGGCAGCATCTCGCGCAGGACCGCCTCCGGACACGCGGGCGAGGGCAGACAGGTGATCACGTGATCCACCTGCGCCGCCAGATCGCCCGCGCTCGCCGCCACCACCGCACCCATCTTGCGGTGGCGTGCCGACAGCGCCGGATCGCGGTCAAACACCACGACCGGAAATCCCGCCCGGATCAGGCTGGCGGCCAGATGGCCGCCAAGGTTGCCCAGACCCACATATCCGTAGGTGATCACGCCCCCCAGCCCACGATGCTCTTGACCTCGCAGAAGTCGTGGATGCCCCAATCGGCATATTCGCGCCCGTTGCCCGACTGCTTGTAGCCGCCGAAGGCCGAGAACGTGTCCCAGGCCGGATAGTTCAGGTTCACCGTCCCCGCCCGCAGCCGCCGCGCCACCGGGCGCGCCTCGTCGACCGGACCGGCGATATAGGCGGCAAGGCCATAGACGGTGTCGTTCGCCATCTCGACGGCATGATCGACGCTGTCATAGGACAGGATCGACAGCACCGGCCCGAAGATCTCCTCGCGCGAGATGGTCATCTCGTTGGTCACATTGCCAAAGACCGTGGGCTTCACGAAATGCCCCCGGTTCAGCCCCGCAGGCCGCCCGAGACCCCCCGTCACCAGCGTCGCGCCTTCGTCGATGCCCTTCTTGATCAGCCCCTGGATCTTCTCGTAATGCACCCCGCTGACGACCGGGCCAAGCGTCGTCGCCGCGTCGCGCGGATCGCCGGTCACGAACTCCTCCGCCTTGGCCTTGGCGATGGCCAGCGCCTCGTCATGGCGCGCGCGCGGCACGAACATCCGCGTCGGCGCATCGCAGCTTTGCCCCGAATTGCCGAAGCAGCCCTCGACGCCACCCGCCACGGCGGCGGCGAAATCCGCGCCCGGCAGGATGATGTTGGGCGACTTGCCGCCCAGTTCCTGCGCCACGCGCTTCACCGTGGGCGCCGCCGCCTGCGCGACAAGGATGCCCGCCCGCGTCGATCCGGTGAACGACACCATGTCCACCTCGGGATGCGACGAGATCCGCGCGCCGACCTCGGCCCCGGTCCCGTTCACAAGGTTGAACACGCCCTTCGGCACGCCCGCCTCATGCATCACCTCGGCGAACAGCGCCCCCGACAGCGGCGCGATTTCCGACGGCTTCAGGATCATCGTGCAGCCCGCCACCAGCGCCGGGGCGACCTTGCAGGCGATCTGGTTCATCGGCCAGTTCCACGGCGTGATCAGCGCGCAGACGCCGATCCCCTCGCGCACCATCCGCGTCTCGCCCCGCATCTCTTCCCAGTGGAAATCCTCGGCGGCCTTGATCGTGCTCTCGATATGCACCTGACCTGCCCAGAACTGCGCCTCCCGGGCCCAGGCCAGCGGCGCGCCCATCTCGAGGCTCATCGCCTCGACGAAATCGTCCTCGCGCTTGTTGTAGATCTCGAGCACCCGCTTCAAGAGCGCGATCCGCTCCGCGACCGGCGTCACGGTGAAGCCGAGGAAGGCCGCCCGCGCCGCGGCGATGGCCCGGTCCGCATCGGCAACCGACCCGAGTGCGACCTCGGCGATGATTTCCTCGTTCGCCGGATTCTCCACGCCCATCTTCGATCCGCCGAGCGGCGCAACCCACTCCCCGTTGATGTAGAACTGCGAAAGATGCTTGGATATCATGGTGCTCTCACTTGAAGTAGATGTTGAAGGCAGCCCGGATCGCCGCGTCGATCTCCGGCTCGATCTGGCTCCCCGCCTTGGCGAGGATACTGTTCTTCCGCGCAATCGCCCTGTCAAGCAACTGCGGCTTGCCGGCCTCGACCCATTCCTTCGGGCTCATCCGGTTGCCGACGGTGGGATAGATGTATTCCGTCTGCATCAGCGCCAGCGTCTGCTCGGACCCGAGGTAATGCCCCGGCCCGCCCAGGCAGACCTGCTTCATCGCCTCGATGCTGGTCGAATCCTCGGTCACGTCGATGCCCCGCACGCAGCGCAGCACCTGCCCCAGGATGTCATCGCCCAGGATCAGCGATTCCAGGCAGAACCCCAGCAGCGAGGCATGCATCCCCACCGCCTCGTAGCACATGTTCAGCCCCGACAGACCGGCCAGAGCGTTGGTGATCCCCTGCTCCCAGCCCGCCTGCATGTCGGGCAGCTTGCTGTCGGAGATGCCCGAGGCCGCACCGCCCGGCAGGTCGTAGAAGCGGTGCATCTGCGCGCAGCCGGCGGTCAGCAGCGCCTGCTCGGCGCTCCCGCCCGACATGGCACCGGTCCGCAGGTCGCTCACGAAGGGCCAGGTGCCGAAGATCGCGGGCGCGCCCGGCTGGATCGCGTTGACATAGACCACGCCCGCCAGACACTCCGCCACCGCCTGCACGATGGCCAGCGCAATCGGCGCGGGCGCGGTCGCCCCCGCCTGCCCGGCGCTGACAGCAGCAGCATCGGCATCCCCGCGCGGATGCACTCCTCCATCGTGATGCAGCTTTCCTCGGCGAACTTCATCGGCGGCACGACGAAGCAGTTGGAATTGCTCACGAAGGGCCGCGCGCGCCAGTCCTCCTCGCCGCCCGCCACCATGTGCAGCAGGTCGAAACAGTCCGCGACATGGCTCGGGTCGCAGAAGCTGGTGCCCACATGCTTGGTCGTTCCCGCACAGGCAGGCGTAAAGCGTGTTGATGTCCATCTCGTAGTTGTCCACCACGTCGCGGCAGACCATGGTGCGCTGGTAGAAGTGGACGTTGTCGAGGTTGTCGACGATCCGCGCCGCGTCATACAGGTCCTGCGCGGTCGAATTCGCGATACTCCAGCGTCACCGGATCGACGATATGCACCGCCGCCCCCGCCGTGCCGAAATGCACGTTGGTCCCGGTCAGGTGCAGGTCATGCTTCGGGTCGCGGCGCATGCAGCGTGATGTCGCGCGCGGCGATGGCCAGCATGTCCTCGACCAGCGCGCGCGGAAAGCGGATGCGCCCGTCATCGCCCTGGATCGCGCCCGCCCCGGTCAGGAGTTCCACGCCCGAGGGCGGGGCCTGGCTCAGGCCGATCACCTCCAGCGCCTCCAGCGCGGCGGCGTGGATCTTCGCGATCCCGGCCTCGGTCAGCGGCTTGTACTGCCCCCCCGGCAAGCCCGCCCGCACCGGGCGCAGGTTCTCGGCCAGCGGCGCCGCGCGTATCCGCCACCCGCGACGCCCGCCCGCCCGACCGCCGCGCCCGCGCCGGTTCGCAAACTTCGCCAACGTCGCTCATCGCCTCGCCTCCTGCATTCGGCCGGTTTGTTCTCGGCCTCAAAATCCCAACGGGGGTTGCCACCGGTTCGAGAACCAGCCGGCTTTGGTGTGTGACCCCGTCCGCCCTATCCGCCCGCGCCCTGCCGCAGAAGCGCATCGATCTCATCGCCCGAAGCCGCGCGCATCAGCGGCGCGAAGGACCCCTCGCCCAGCATCGCGCCGACCGCCTCGCGGATCGCCGCATGCGTCACCCGCGCGATCTGGCTGCCGGTCGAGATCCGCCGCACCCCCATCGCGGCCAGTTCCGCCACGCTCAGATCCCTCAGCGGCCCCGCCGCCAGCGCGTTGACCGGCGCGCTGACCGAGGCCAGCACCCGCGCCAGTTCCGCCCGCCCCGGCGGCACCGGCAGATAGAGAAGGTCCGCCCCCGCCGCCTCGAACGCCCTGAGCCGCCGTATGCCCTCGTCGAGGTCATAGACCCCGTTCATCACCCCGTCCGCCCGGGCGCAAAACACGAAGGGCCGCCCCAGCGCCCGCGCCGCCGCCACCCCGGCCCGCATACGTTCCACCGCCTGATCGAAGCCATAGGCGCGCATCCCGCCTGCGGCCATCTGCGTATCCTCGACCGAACAGCCCGACAGCCCGGCCTCCGCCGCCAGCCGCACCGTCTCGGCCACCTCCTCGGGCGCATCGCCGAAGCCGTTCTCGAAGTCGCCGGACACCGGCAGTCGCCGTCGCCGCCACGATATCCTCGGCATGGGCCAGCGCCTCGTCCCGGCTCACACCGCCCATATCCGCCCGCCCCAGCGTGAAGGCATGCGCCGCCGAGGATGTCGCCAGCGCCTTGGCCCCGAGCGCCGCCATCATCCGCGCCGACCCCGCATCCCACGGATTGGGAATGACGAAGCAGCCCTGACGGTGCAGGTCCGCAAACCGCTCATGGCGCTCCGCCAGCCTCATCCCGACCCTGCTCATTTTCCGTTCACAATATCCCGGGGTCCGGGGCTGGCCCCGTCCGACCCCGGTCACGCGCGCACCCGTTCGGACTTCGGATCGTACATCGGCACCAGCGAGGCCACCGCCTCATGCCGCTCGCCCGCGACCTCGATCTCGTAGCGCGAGCCCAGCACCTCCTCCGCGCTCTGCCCCTCGCAGGGCACATAGCCGATGCCCACCGCCCCGCCGAGGAAATGGCCGTAGTTGCCGCTGGTCACCGGCCCGACGATCTTCCCGTCGCGCACCATCGCCTCGTTGTGGAACAGCAAGCGGCTCGGGGTCCTTCAGCCGGAACTGCACCATCCGGCGCTCAAGACCCGCCTCTTCCTTGCGCAGCACCGCCTCGCGGCCGATGAAGGCGGCCTTCTTGCGGCTGACGGTAAAGCCCAGACCCGCCTCCAGCACATGATCCTCGTCGGTGATGTCATGGCCCCAGTGGCGATAGGCCTTCTCGATCCGGCAACTGTCCAGCGTGTGCAGCCCGCAGAGCTTCAGACCCAGCTCCGCGCCCGCCTCCTCCAGCGCCTCGAAGACATGGGCGGTCTGGTCGGACGAGACATAAAGCTCCCAGCCAAGCTCGCCCACATAGGTCACCCGGTGCGCGCGGGCGAGGCCCATGCCGATCTCGATTTCGCGCGCCGTGCCAAAGGGATGGGCGGCGTTGCGGAAGTCGTTCGGGCGATGACCGCCTGCAGCACGTCGCGCGACTTCGGCCCCATGACGCAGAGCACCGATTCCGCCGCCGTCACGTCGGTGATGACGGCGAAGTCCTCGCCCACATGCGCGCCGCATCCAGGCCAGGTTGCGCTGCAGCGTCGCCCCCGGCACCACCGCCAGATAGGCGGTCTCGGACAGGCGCGTCACCGTCAGGTCGGCCTCGATCCCGCCGCGCTCGTTCAGGAACATCGTGTAGACGATCCGCCCGGGCGCCACGTCCATCTCGGCCGAACAGAGGCGGTTGAGGAAGGCGCAGGCATCGCGCCCCTCGACCCGGATCTTGCCGAAGACGGTCATGTCGAACAGGCCCACGCCCGTTGCGCACGGCCATGTGCTCGGCCTTCTGGTTCTCGAACCAGTTCTGCCGCTTCCAGCTGTAGCGGTACTCCCGCTCCTGCCCGGCGCGCGCGAACCAGTTGGCCCGCTCCCAGCCCGCCACCTCGCCAAAGACCGCGCCGCGCGCCTTCAGATGCTCGTGCAGCGGCGTGCGCCGCACGCCCCGCGCGGTCTCCACCTGGCGGTAGGGGAAATGGTCGGCGTAAAGCAGGCCCAGCGTCTCGGTCACCCGCTCCTTCAGATAGCTTGCGGTTCGTCTGGAACGGCTGGGCGCGGCGGATATCGACCTCCCACAGGTCGAAGGGCGCCTCGCCTTCGGTGATCCAGTGCGCCAGCGCCATGCCCCGCGCCGCCCGACGACGACGATCCCGATCGAATTGTAGCCGGCGGCGATCCAGTAGCCCTCAAGCTCGGGCGCCTCGCCCAGATAGTAGCGGTCATCGGGCGTGAAGCTTTCCGGCCCGTTGAAGAAGGTGTGGATGCCCGCGGTCTGGAACAGCGGCATCCGGTTCATCGCCATTTCCAGGATCGGCTTGAAATGGTCCCAATCCTCGGGCAGCGTGTCGAAACAGAAATCCTCGCGGATGCCGTCCATGCCCCAGGGCTTGGCCTTGGGCTCGAAGGCGCCCAGCATCATCTTGCCGGCGTCCTGCTTGTAATAGGCGCATTCGTCCGGCACGCGCAGCACCGGCAGATGGCCCAAGCCCGTCGATCGGTTCGGTGACCAGGTAGAAATGCTCGCAGGCATGCAGCGGCAGCGTGACGCCGCTCGGCGTCGGCCAGATCGCGGCCCCACATGCCGCCGCAGTTGATGACCACATCGGCCGCGATATGCCCCGGCCGCCGTCGCCGTCACATAGTCGACGCCGGTCACGCGGCCGCCCGCCTCGGTGACGCCCGTGACCTTCACGCCCTCGAAGATCTGCGCGCCCCGCATCCGCGCGCCCTTGGCCAGCGCCATCGCGATATTGGCCGGGTCGCACTGGCCATCCAGCGGCAGGCGCCACCGCGCCCACCACGTCCGACGACGTTCAGATGCGGATACGTCGCCTTCACCTCGGCGGGCGAGATCTCGTGCACCTCCACGTCGAAGATGCGCGCCACCGTCGCCTGCCGCAGCAGTTCCTCATGCCGCGCCGCCGTCAGCGCGACCGAGATGCGAGCCGACCTGCCGCATCCCCGTGGCGACCCCGGTCTCGGCCTCGAGCTTCACGATAGAGATCGGCGGAATACTTCGCGAGCCGCGTCATGTTCGCGCTGCCGCGCAACTGCCCGATCAGCCCCGCCGCATGCCAGGTGGTGCCGCAGGTCAGCTGCTTGCGTTCCAGCAGCACCACGTCCGTCCAGCCCGCCTTGGCCAGGTGATAGGCCACCGAGCAGCCGGAGACGCCGCCGCCGATGACCACCGCCCGCGCCTGAGTTGGAACAGCGCTCACAGCAACCCTCCCACTGTCACGCGCACGATTTTCCTGCGAAGAATCAGAATTTTCGCAGAAAATTCGTCGCAGCCCGCGTATCCGCTGCGCCCGCGAAATCCCCGTCATGTCAGCACATAGCCCTTTGCGGTCAGACGTCTCGCAATCGCCGCGATATGCGCGGGCGTCGTCTCGCAGCAGCCGCCGATGATCGTGGCGCCCTGCGCCGCCCAGTGCTCGGCGAAATCGGCGTAAAGCTCCGGCACCATCTCGGGCCGTGCCTCCAGCGCATCCACGGTCGGGCTGGTCCTTCAGGAAATCGTCGGTGATCTGCACAAAGCCGTTGGCGTAGCAGCCATAGGGCAGGCCCGCCGCCGCCAGCGCCTCGATGGCCGCCGCCATCGCCTCGGGCGCCGAGCAGTTGGCCAGCACCGCCGCCGCCCCGTCGCGCGCGATCCGGCGCAAGTTCGGCCACCTGCTCGCCCGAGCGCAGGCGCGAGCCGTCATGGTCGTCCACCGTCACCGACAGCCAGACGGGACGGCCCGTGGGCAGGGCTGCTTCCAGCAGCGCGCGCGCCTGTGCCAGCGTGGCGATGGTCTCGCCCAGGATGACATCCACCTGCGGCGCGATCACGCGCGCAACCTCGCCGTAAAGCGCCACCGCCTGAGCATGTTCCGGCCCCACATCGGTGCGATAGGACGCGCCGAGCGGCCCGATCGACCCCGCGATGCGCCCCGCGCCCGCCGCGTCGCGCGCCGCCCGCGCCTCGGCCAGCGCCTGCGCGTGGAACGCGGCGAAACGGTCGTCCAGCCCGAAGTCGCGCAGCCGGTCATGGTGGATCGCATAGGTATTGGTCGTGGCGACCGTGGCGCCTGCCGCGAAGTAGTCGGCATGGATCGCCTGCACGAGGCCAGGATGGTCGATCATCACCTGCGTGGCCCAAAGCGGCGTCGGCCCGTCGCCGGAGCGCGCCAGCAGTTCCTGCCCCATGCCCCCGTCGAGAAGCGTGATCGCAGCCCCCGTCATCGGCCGCGCGCGGGGGTTTCACACCCCCGCACCCCCGTGGGATATTTGTGAACAGAAAATGGAGCGAAGGGGGTCACGCCCTGATCCTTTCGTTCTTCGGGTCCCAGAGCGGCGCCATCGCCCTGCACCACCGCCGGGTAGCGGGTGCCGAAGATCTCGATCTCCACCGCCGTGCCCGGCACCGCCAGATCGGCGCGCAGCATCCCAAGCGCCACGCAGCGCCCCCACCCGGTGGCCCCAATAGCCGCTGGTCGTCTCGCCCACCACCGTGCCGTTCTGCCAGATCGTGGACATGTAGGGCGGGTCGCAGTCGCCCGCGTCCGACCGTCAGCGCGACGAAGCGTTTCGTGACGCCCGCCTGCTTTTCCGCAGCCAGCGCCGCCTTGCCCCGGAAATCGTCGGCTTCGCCCAGTCGACGAACCGCTCCAGCCCGCCTTGCAGGATCGTGTAATCGGTCGAAAGGTCGCCCTTCCACGCGCGGTAGCCCTTTTCGACGCGCAGGCGAGTTCAGCGCGAACATCCCGAAGGGCCGCAGCCCGTGGCCCTGCCCGCCGCGCATCACGATGTCCCAGACCGCAGGCGTATCTTCGGTGCGGCGATGGATCTCCCAGCCGAGTTCGCCCGCGAAGGAGACGCGCATCAGCAGCACCTCGGCCCCGCCGATGCGTGGCCCACTGCCAGGAAAGCCAGGGCTTCGTCAGGTCGGCTTTCGTCACCTCGGACAGGATCGCGCGCGCGGCAGGCCCGGTCAGGATCTGGCGTCGACCAGGCGTCGGTTTCCTCGACCAGCGTCAGCCCGGGATCGAGATGCTTCAGCAGCCATTCCCGGTCATGCGCCTGCGCGGTGGCCGCAGTGATCAGCAGCACCTCGTCCTCGGCCATCCGCGCCACCGACATCTCGGTCACGATCCGCCCCTTGTCGTCGGCGAAATAGGCCAGGCCCAGCCGACCGACGCCCGGCACCTTGCCGGTGATCTGCCGCGCAAGCCATCCCGCGACATCCGGCCCCGAGACGCGGAAGCGCGAGAAGCCCGGCAGGTCCAGTATCCCCGCCGCGTCGCGCACGGCGAGGCATTCCTCACGCACCGCGCGCAAACCATGGCCCCTCGCGCAGCCAGGTCTGCGTCGCCTCTTCCGAGGTGTCGTCGCCGGGCCGCGCGTACCACAGCGCCCGCTCCCAGCCGTTATAGGCGCCATAGACTCGCGCCCATCGCCTTCGTCCGGTCATGCACCGCCGACAGCTTGCGGTCGCGCGCCTCGGGCCAGGAGTGGTGCGGGAAGTGGATGGCGTATTCGTGGCCGTAGACCTCCATCCCCTTCTTCACGCAGTAGTCGCGATCCTCCCACCCGGTGAAACGGCGCGGATCGCAGGACCACATGTCCCATTCCGTCGCCCCTTCCGTCACCCATTCCGCCAGCACCTTGCCCGCGCCCCCCGCCTGGCAGATGCCGAAGGTGAAGACGCAGGCCTCGAAGGCATTGGGCACGCCCGGCATCGGCCCGATCAGCGGGTTGCCGTCGGGCGTATAGGGGATCGGCCCGTTGATGACCTTGGTCAGCGCCGCCTTTTCCAAAAGCGGCACGCGCGCCATCGCGTCGGCGATGTACCATTCCAGCCGTTCCAGATCGTCGGGGAACAGCTGGAAGCTGAAATCCTCGGGGAAGGGATCGTCCGGCGTCACCCAATGCGCGCGGCAGTTGCGCTCATAGGGGCCGAGGTTGAAGCCCATCTTCTCCTGCCGCAGGTAGTAGCTGCTGTCCACATCGCGCAGGAGCGGCAGCTTGTGGCCCACCTCGTCCGTCCAGGCCGCAAGCTCGGGGATCGTGTCGAACAGCATGTACTGGTGGCTCATCACCATCATCGGCACGTCGCGCCCGAACCACTTGCCCACTTCGCGGGCATAGTAGCCGCCGGCGTTCACCACGATCTCGCAGCGGATCTCGCCCTTGGGCGTCTCGACGATCCACTCGCCCCCCTCGCGCCGCACGCCGGTCGCCGGGCAGAACCGCTCGATCCGCGCGCCCATCGCCCGCGCGCCCTTGGCCAGCGCCTGGGTCAGCTGCGCCGGGTCGATGTCGCCGTCATAGGGGTCGTAGAGCGCGCCCGCGTCAGGTCATGCGTCTCGAGGAACGGATAGCGCGACGCATCTCGTCGGGCGCCGAGGATGTTCAGATCCATCCCCTGATACCGCCCCATCCCGACGACGCGCTGGAATTCCCGCAGCCGCTCGACCGTATGACCCAGCCGCACCGACCCGGTGACGTGGTAGTTCATCGGATAGTCCACCGCCTCGCCCAGACCGCGATAGAGGCTCGGCCGAATAGCGCTGCATGTTCATGATCGACCAGCGAGGACGAGAACGTCGGCACGTTCCCCGCCGCGTGCCAGGTGGACCCGGCGGTCAGCTCGTTCTTCTCCAGAAGCACCGCAGTCCGTCCACCCGGCCTTCGCCAGATGGTAGAGCGCCGAGGCCCCGACCGCCCCGCCCCCGATGATGACAACCCGCGCCTGCCCCGGAAAATCCGCCACGTCCGCCCCCGCTCAATCCGCCGCCAGTATCCGCGCCCCGGCCCGCGCTTTCAATTCGGCGCGGCGACCGGTTATTGATCGGAAAACCCGGATCAGGGCGCCCGATGACCGCCCGAGCTTCTCGACACCTTCCTCGACCTGATCGAGACGCGCAGCTTCCACCGCTCGGCCGAGCGTCTGGGTCTGACGCAATCGACCGTCTCGGCCCGCGTGCAGGCGCTGGAGACCGCCCTCGACGCCAAGCTTTTCACCCGCTCGCGCGCGGGCACGCAACTGACCACCGAAGGGCTGAAGTTCGAACCTCACGCCCGGATGCTGCGCCATGCGATGGCCGAGGCGCGCCGGGCCATTGCCTCCTCGGGGCTGGCGGCGATGACGTTGCGCGTGGGCATCCAGAATGATCTCGCGGCGGGGCATATCGGCGACTGGATCGCGGGCTTCCGCCGCGCCCTTCCCGAAACCGCCTTCTACATCGAGCCCGACTATTCGGCGCAGATGTGCGCCGACCTCGGCACCGGGCATCTCGACTTCGCCGTGCTCTACTCACCCCGCGCGCTGCCCGACCTGCACTTCACCTCGGTGGGCCACGTCACCTATCGCCTCGTCTCGTCCGACGGCACCACCCGCGCAAGCCTGATGCCCGAGCGCTACATCCGCGCAAATTACTCCCCGGCCTTCGAGACCGCCCATGCGGCGCTGCTGCCCGACCTGTCCGCTGCGCCGCTCGCCGCCGGACAGAACGCCACCGTCGCGGGGCTGCTCGCCGCCCTGGGCGGCGCGGCCTATGTGCTCGATGACACGGCATCCGCCCTCGCGGCGCAGGGATTCCGCCCGGTCGCCGATGTGGCCCCCATCACCCAGCCCGTCTTCGCCGCCACCCACCTGCGCCACCGCACCAGTGCATTGCACCGCCGCCTGCTGAAGATCGTCGAACGCCAGCTCAACCGGCGCTGACGCCCCGCTTCTTCTCGGCAAGAATACCCTCAGAGGCTGAGATCGAACCTGGGCGGAAGGGGGGCCGAACGCCCCTGCCCTGCCCGCAGCGCGCCATGACGGCACGTTTCCCGACCATTTCTGTCTGCATACGACTCCCATACGGAAATCATATGCAAATCATATGCCCGAAACCCGCCCTTTCAGACCATCGCATGCAGCCGGTAGCCCGGCGCATGGGCCAGCCGGACCGAGGTGATCGGCGCTTCCGCTGTCCATGTTGTCCGCTCGACGATGAACAGCGCCGTCCCCTCCGGCACGCCGAAAACCAGCGCCTCCTCCTCGCTGGCGCCCGCCGCCGAAAAGGTGATGTCGCCGCTGGAATAGGGGATGTTCGCCACCAGCCATTCGTTCGCCGACACGGCCGCGAAATCCGGCGTCGCCGCGCCGAGAACGGCCGGGTTCAGCCAGCGCTCCTCGTAAAGGAACGGCTTGCGGTCCGCGAAATGCAGGCAGACCAGCCGCCGCATCCGCGCCCCCGGCGGCAGGCCGAGTGCCGAGGCGACCAGCACGGGGGCCACCTCCATCCGGTCCTCGATCAGCGAATAGGCATAGCGCTGCCCGCGCCCCTCGATCTCCTGCCGCGTCACCGGAATCTCCAGCGTCGCGCGGCGCACCGGGCTGAGCGCGACGCGCGTGCCGGCCTTGCGCCGGCGTTCCAGCACCCCCGCATCGGCAAGGTCGCGCAGCGCCCGGTTGACCGTCGCCCGCGCGCAGCCGAACTCCACCGCCAGCGCCTCCTCGCCGGGAATCGTCGCGCCCGGCCGCCAGTCCCGCGCGCGGATGCGGCGCAGCACCTCGGCGCGGATCGTCTCCCATCCGGTCATCAGAGCGCGTCCCTCAGGCCCGCCATCACGCGGCGATAGGCTTGCGTGATCGCGTCCTTCCGCACATGGCGCCCCCCGGTCACGACATGCCGCCCGGCCGACCAGACATCGGTCACCATCCGGTCGTCGCCCGCGAAAATCAACGCGTCGAGGATCGCATCGCCCGTCCGCCCCTCAAGGTCCACCGCGCCCATGTCCAGCGCCAGCAGGTCGGCCCAGTCACCGACCCGGATCGCGCCCGAGGCACGGCCCCGCCGCCTGCGCCCCGCCCGCCACCGCGCCCTCGTAAAGCACGCGGCCCGTTGACTGTTCTTCCGTGGCCAGCATCGCCCGCCCCCGGTCGCGGAAGCGCTGCGAATACTCCAGAAGCCGCAGTTCCTCGGCCAGCGAGATGCGCACGATTGCTGTCCGACCCCACGCCCCATCGCCCGCCCGCACCCAGCGTAGCCGGACCCCGTCGAAGATACCGTCGCCCAGGTTCGCCTCGGTGATCGGGCAAAGTCCCGCGACGGCACCAGTGGCGGCCAGAGCCACCGTCTCGGACGGGTCCATCTGCGTGCAGTGGATCAGGCACCAGCGCCCGTCGACCGCATGGTTCGCCAGCAGCCATTCCACCGGACGCGCACCATAGGCCGCCTGAACCTCGGCCACTTCGGCCACCTGTTCGGCGAGGTGGATGTGCAGCGGCGCGTCCGGCGCAAGCGCCACCGCCTCGGCCAGTTGCTCCCGGCTGACCGCGCGCAGCGAATGCGGGGCCACGCCCAGCACCGCGTCGCCGGGCAGATGCGCAAGCGCCCGCGCCGCGCCCTCCCAGCAGCCGCAGGTAGCCGTCCATGTCGTTGCCGAAGCGCAGCTGCCCCGCCGTCAGCGCCCGCCCGTCGCAGCCGCCCTGCGCATAGAGCACCGGCAGCAGCGTCAGCCCCAGCCCGCTCTCCACCGCCGCCGCCGCGATCCGCGCCGACATCTCGGCCCGGTCGGCATAGGCCACGCCGCCCACCGCGTGATGCAGGTAATGAAACTCCGCCACCGCGGCATAGCCCGCCTCGGCCATCTCCATCTGCACGAAGGCCGCAATCGCCTCGACATCCTCCGGCGTCAGCCGGTCGAGGAAGCGGTACATCAGCTCGCGCCAGGTCCAGAAACTGTCCTGCCCCGCGCCGCGCCGCTCGGTCATCCCGGCCATCGCGCGCTGGAAGGCGTGGCGAGTGCAGGTTCACCGGCGCAGGCAGCAGGCACCCCATCGCGCGGTCATCCGGCAACCCCTCCGCGATCCGTGCTATCCTGCCGCCCTCGATTTCCACCACCACATCCCGCGCCCAGCCGTCGGGCAGCAAAGCGGTCTTCGGCAGAAAGGACAGTCATGGCAGCCTCGCTTGACAGGGCGCATTATGTGCAGACATAATAACGTCAAGCGCAGACATAAGGCAAGCGTCATGGCGATGCTTCTGACCCACGCGACCCTCGCCACGATGACCGACGGCTATGGCCTGATCCCCGACGCCGCCGTGGTGCTCGAGGGCGACCGCATCGCCTGGGTCGGCCCGGCCGCCGACCTGCCCGCGCACCGACCTGCCGACGCAGGACCTGCAAGGCCGCCTCGTCACCCCCGCCCTGATCGACTGCCACACCCATATCGTCTTCGCCGGCGACCGCGCCGCGGAGTTCGAGATGCGCCTGAAGGGCGCCAGCTATGAAGAGGTCGCCCGCGCCGGCGGCGGCATCCTGTCCACCGTCACGCGCCACCCGCGCGGCGTCCGAGGACGACCTGCTCGCCCAGGCCCTGCCCCGCGCTCGACCAGATGATCGCCGGGGGCGCCGCGACGGTCGAGGTCAAGTCCGGCTATGGCCTGACATCGAGACCGAACTGAGGATGCTGCGCGTCGCGCGCCGGATCGGCGCGGCGCGCCCGGTGACGGTGCGGACCACCTTCCTCGGCGCCCATGCCGTTCCGCCCGAATACAAGGGCCGCGCCGACGCCTACCTCGCCGAACAGGTCGCATCCCCGCCCTGCGCGCCGCCCATGCCGAGGGGCTGGTCGATGCGGTCGATGCCTTCTGCGAAGGCATCGCCTTTTCGCCCGCGCAGGTGCGACCGCCTGTTCGCCGAGGCCCGGCGCCTCGGCCTGCCGGTGAAGCTGCATGCCGAACAGCTGTCCAACCTCGGACGGCGCGGCGCTCGCCGCCCGGCATGGCGCGCTGTCGGCCGATCATCTGGAATATCTCGACGAGCCGATGGCATCGCGCGCGATGGCCGCCGCCGGCACCGTCGCGGTGATCCTGCCCGGGGCCTTCTACACCCTGCGCGAAACGCAAGTGCCGCCCGATCGCCGCCCTGCGCGCAGCAGGTGTGCCGATGGCGGTGGCCACCGACTGCAACCCCGGCTCCTCGCCCATGACCTCGCTGACGCTGGCGATGAACATGGCCTGCACCCTGTTCCGCCTGACGCCCGAGGAGGCGCTGCTGGGCACCACCGCCCACGCCGCCCGCGCGCTTGGCCTGACCGACCGCGGCCGCATCGCCCCCGGCCTGCGCGCCGACCTTGCCATCTGGGACGCCGGCCACCCGGCCGAACTGGCCTACCGCATCGGCGCCACCCCCCTTCACGCCCGCATCTTCGGAGGCCGACCTTGACGCCTGAAATCCTGATCCCCGGCGCGACCACGCTCGCCCAGCTGGAACGCATCTACCGCCTGAACTGCCCGCCAGGCTGGACCCCGAGGCCCGTCCGGGGATCGAGGCGGCCGCCGCGCGCATCGCCGCCGCCGCCGCCGGAACGGCCGCCGTCTACGGGGTGAACACCGGCTTCGGCAAGCTCGCCTCGCTGAAGATCGCAGCCGCAGGATACGGCCACCCTGCAGCGCAACCTGATCCTGTCGCATTGCTGCGGCGTGGGCGAGCCGATGCCGCGCGCCGTCGCCCGCCTGATGATGGCGCTGAAGCTGCTGTCGCTCGGGCGCGGCGCCTCGGGCGTGCGGTGGGAGATCGTCGCACCTGCTGGAGGGGATGCTGGCCAAGGGCGTCACCCCGGTCATTCCGGCGCAAGGCTCGGTCGGCGCCTCGGGCGATCTTGCGCCGCTGGCCCATATGACCGCCGTGATGATCGGCCATGGCGAGGCGATGCTCGACGGCCGCACCTGCCCGGCGCCGAAGCGCTGGCGATGGCGGGCTTTCGCCGGTCACGCTCGGCCCGAAGGAGGGGCTGGCCCTGATCAACGGCACGCAGTTTTCCACGGCCTATGCCCTGGCCGGCCTGTTCGACGGCTGGCGCGCGGCGCAAGCGGCGCTGGTGACCTCGGCGCTGTCGACCGATGCGATCATGGGCTCGACCGCGCCGCTGCACCCGGAAATCCACGCGCTTGCGCGGCCATGCCGGCCAGATCGAGGCGGCGGCGACGATGCGCGCCCTGCTGGACGGCTCCGAGATCCGCGAAAGCCACCGCGAGGGCGACACCCGCGTGCAGGACCCCTACTGCATCCGCTGCCAGCCGCAGGTGACCGGGGCCGCGATGGACGTGCTGCGCATGGCGGCGCGCACGCTGGAGATCGAGGCGAACGCGGCCACCGACAACCCGCTGGTGCTGGAAGACGGCAGATCGTCTCGGGCGGGAACTTCCACGCCGAACCCGTGGGTTTTGCCGCCGACATGATCGCGCTGGCGTCTGCCGAGATCGGTGCCATCGCGCAGCGCCGCGTGGCGCTGATGGTCGACCCGACGCTCAGCTTCGACCTGCCGCCCTTCCTGACGCCGAACCCCGGCCTTGAACTCCGGCCTGATGATCGCCGAAGTGACGACGGCCGCCTGATGAGCGAGAACAAGCACCTCGCCCATCCCGACCGTGACCGACAGCACCCCGACCTCCGCCAACCAGGAAGACCACGTCAGCATGGCCGCCCATGGCGCGCGCCGGCTGCGCCAGATGAACGCGAACCTGCCCGCATCCTGGGGGTCGAGGCGATGTGCGCGGCGCAGGGGATCGAATTCCGCGCGCCGCTCGCGACCTCCGCCCCCCTCGCCCGCGTGCTCGCACCGCCTGCGGCAGGACGTGGCGACGCTCGGCGATGACCGCTACCTCGCCCCCGATCTCGAAGCCGCCGCCCGCCTGATCGCGAATGGCGCGCTTGCCGCTGCCGCCCTCACGCCTCTGCCGCTTCTTCTTGGCTGAAATATCCTGCGGGGTCCGGGGCGCGAACCCCCCGGCGCTCTCCGCCAACCCGGAGCCCGACATGAACACCCGCCACAACCTCCGCGACATCTTTCCCGCCACCGGCACCGAGATCACCGCCAAAAGCTGGCTGACCGAGGCGCCGCATGCGGATGCTGATGAACAACCTGCACCCCGACGTGGCCGAGAACCCGCATGAGCTGGTGGTCTATGGCGGCATCGGCCGCGCCGCCCGGACGTGGGAGGATTTCGACCGCATCGTCGCCACCCTGCAAGACGCTGGACGACGACGAGACGCTGCTGGTGCAGTCGGGCAAGCCGGTCGGCATCTTCCGCACCCACAAGGATGCGCCGCGCGTGCTGATCGCCAACTCCAACCTCGTGCCGCATTGGGCGACCTGGGACCATTTCAACGAGTTGGACAAGAAGGGCCTGGCGATGTACGGCCAGATGACCGCCGGGTCCTGGATCTACATCGGCACCCAAGGCATCGTGCAGGGCACCTACGAGACCTTCGCCGAAGCCGGGCGCCAGCACTACGGCGGCAACCTGACGGGCCGCTGGATCCTGACCGGCGGTCTGGGCGGCATGGGCGGCGCGCAGCCTTTGGCCGCCGTGATGGCCGGGGCCTGCTGTCTTGCCGTGGAATGCGACGAGACGCGGATCGATTTCCGTATTCGCACCAGATACGTCGACGCCAAGGCTCACACGCTGGACGAAGCGCTGGCCCTGATCGCCGACTGGACGCGCGAAGGGCGAGGCGAAGTCGGTCGGCCTTGCTCGGCAACGCGGCCGACGTGTTCCCGGAACTGGTGCGCGCGGATGAAGGCGGGCGGCCATCGCCCCGACATCGTGACCGACCAGACCTCGGCGCATGACCCGCTGCACGGCTACCTGCCGCAGGGCTGGACCGTGGCCGAGTGGCGCGCGAAGCAGGAAACCGATCCCAAGGCGGTCGAGAAAGCCGCCCGCGCCTCGATGCGCACCCATGTCGCGGCGATGGTCGATTTCTGGAACGCCGGGGTGCCGACGCTCGACTACGGCAACAACATCCGGCAGGTCGCGCAGGACGAGGGGCTGGAGAACGCCTTCGCCTTCCCCGGCTTCGTGCCCGCCTATATCCGCCCGCTGTTCTGCCGGGGCATCGGCCCGTTCCGCTGGTGCGCGCTGTCGGGCGATCCGGAGGACATCCACGAGACCGACGCCGCGATGAAGAAGCTGTTCCCCGAAAACGCCCACCTGCACCGCTGGCTCGACATGGCGCAGGAGCGGATCGCGTTCCAGGGCCTGCCCGCCCGCATCTGCTGGATCGGCCTTGGCGACCGGCACCGCGCGGGCCTGATGTTCAACGAGATGGTGGCATCGGGCGAGCTGAAGGCCCCGATCGTCATCGGGCGCGACCATCTCGACTTCGGCTCCGTCGCCTCGCCCAACCGCGAGACGGAGGCGATGAAGGACGGCTCGGACGCCGTCTCGGACTGGCCGCTTGCTGAATGCGCTGCTGAACACCGCCAGCGGCGCCACCTGGGTGTCGCTGCACCACGGCGGCGGCGTCGGGCATGGGCTTCAGCCAGCATTCCGGCATGGTCATCGTCGCCGACGGCACGCCGGATGCCGCGCGGCGGCTGTCGAACGTGCTCTGGAACGACCCGGCGACGGGCGTCATGCGCCATGCCGATGCGGGCTATGACATCGCGCTCGACTGCGCGCGCGAGCAGGGCTTGCGGCTGCCGGGTATCCTGGGGAACTGAGGGGGCGTTCCTTTAACTTCTGTTCGGACTCCTGCCGCCGCGAACCGAAGCGCCCGGCCCGATAAGGCAACTCTCCGGTGGAGAGTTGCCCGGGCCGTTGCCCGAAGGCGCAAGCCGCAGGGCAAGGGGCTCTCTACCAGCGCGACGCCTGTAATCCGTCCGCGCCTGACTGGGCGGGCGCGGAACGCGCCTGCCACGGGCAGGCAGGCGCGGACGGATTTGTCGCGTGACAAATCCGTCAAGAAACAGAACGGCTTGCGCGTCGGTCTAGCAAGTTCACACCGTTAGCTACCCCAGCCACTTCTCCACGAACGCCCCCGCCTCGGCCAGCGCCGCCCGGCCCTCGGCCAGCCGCGCCTCCCACAGGGGAAAGGCGTGGATCATGCGCGGATAGACATGCAGCGCCACATCGACATGCGCGACCGCCGCCGCCCGCGCCAGCCGCAGCGAGTCGTCCAGCAGCGTCTCGTCAGACCCGACCGAGATCATCAGCGGCGGCAGCCCGGTCAGGTCCGCGAAGAGGGGCGAGACGGACGGATCATGCGGGTCATGCCCGCCGAGATAGGCCGCCGCGAGATCGCCGAGGTAGCCCGCGTGGATCAGCGGGTCGACGGTATCCCGGTCCACCAGGCTTTCCCCGCTCATCGTCAGGTCCGTCCAGGGCGACACGAGCCACGCGCAGCCCGGCAACGCCTCGCCCCGCGCGCGGAGCGACAGCATCACCGCCAGCGACAGCCCGCCGCCCGCCGAATCCCCTGCAAGTGCAATGTGTTGCGCGGCGAAACCCTTGCCCGCGCAGCCAGTCCCACGCGACGAGCGCATCCTCCAGCGCCGCCGGATAGGGATGTTCCGGGGCCAGCCTGAACCCGAGCGCCAGTGTGCGCACCCGCGCGGCGCGGGCGATCCCGCCGGCCATGCGGCGATGGCTGACGAGCGAGCCCGAGCAGTAACCGCCCCCATGCAGGAACAGCACGGCCCGGTCCGGGCGGGCATCCGCTGCGAACGACCATTCCGCCTGCCGGTCCGCAACTGTCAGCGGCTGGAACGTCACGCCCGGCGGCGGCCCGTCGATCGCGCAGACCTCGTCCATCCGGGCCCGCCGCTCATCCCATCCGATGGGGCGGGGTTTTCCGCCCAGAAGCGCGCGCACCCCCTCGATCCCGTCCGCCATGCCCGCCCCCCGATTCGTACCCGGGTCAGGCTAGCGCAGTCAGGGCGACAGCGTCGAAAGCCATCGCTCGACACGCGCGCGGTTCACGCCCATGTCGCTTTGCCCGAAACGCGCGCGCGAAAAGATCGTGATGACCGACCCTGCCCCATCCGGCTTCACGCGGACCGAGGCGTAGTCGGGAAACCCCCACAGGGCCGAGCGCGTGACGTATGTCCCAAAGTTTGCATCCCCCGCCAGCCGGACTGTCCGGGGCGTTGCGAGGATCGCAGCTTCAAGCTGTGCAGCAACCTCCGACGGCGGCGCAGCCAGCCGCACCGCGGGCGCGTCGCCGCCATCGCGCAGCAGGAAGCTGTTGTAGCTTCCCCGCTCGGTCACCAGATCGGGGTCGACATGCCAGACCGCAGCGTCAGACGGCGCGGCCCGCACCCAGACCGCCGCCGCGGCCACTGCCGCAAGTGCGGCAAGTCCCAGCCACGCCGCGACCCTCATCGTTGGGCCTTCGCCGCGGCGTAAAGCGCGATCAGCTCATAGGCGACATGCGCGCCTGCGATCGCTGTCGCTCCGGTCGTATCGTAAGGCGGCGACACTTCCACGATATCTCCCCCGACCATGTTGATGCCAGCCAGGTCGCGCAGCAGCGCCGCCGCCTGCCAGGAATGCAAGCCCCCCCAGACCGGCGTGCCCGTGCCGGGCGCATAGGCCGGATCGAGCGCGTCGATGTCGAAGGTCACATAGGTCGCGCCCGTCCCGACAATCGCCTTCACCTTGGCCAGCACCGCCGCCACGCCCGTCTCGTGCACCTCGCGCGCGTCGATCACGGTGATGCCCAGATAGTCGTCGGTCGTCGTCCGGATCCCGATCTGGACCGACCGCGCGGGGTCCACGTAGCCCTGCTTCACCGCCTTGTACATCATCGTGCCATGGTCGATCCGGCTCAGGTCGTCATCGGCCCAAAGGTCGGAATGGGCATCGAAATGAATCACGCCAAGCGGGCCGAACTTTTCTGCATAGGCCTTCAGGATCGGAAAGGTGATGTAGTGATCGCCCCCCAGCACCACGCTGCCCGCCCCAGCCGCCAGAATTCCGCGGATGTGGTCGGTCAGCGTCTCGGGGAAGTCCGACACCTTCGCATAGTCGAAGGCGAGGTCGCCGTAATCGACGATGTCGATGGCCTCCAGCGGGTCGGTCGTCCAGCCATAGGGCGGCTCATAGGCCTGAAGCGTGCTCGCCTCGCGGATCGCGCGCGGGCCGAAACGGGTCCCGGCGCGGTGCGTCACCGCCTGGTCAAAGGGAACCCCGGTGATCGCCAGATCGACGCCGCCCAGATCCTTGGTGTAGCGCCGCCGCAGGAAACTCGTCGCCCCGCCAAAGGCGTTTTCAAAAGCATAGCCCCTCAGCCCCTTGCGGGTGAAGGCGGTATCGACCTCGTTCTTCGCGTCTTCCAGTGCCATGATGTCCGTCCGGATGAATTCGCGCGTCCTTCATCGCCGGAGACGCCGCTGATCCGGTCGGGGGCGAGGAAGCCGAAACGCCTCCCGCCTGTCAAGCGCAACAGATCAACCGATCCGCACACCGTCCTTCACGAAACGGTCGGCCACCTGCATGATGGCCTTTTCCAGCGTCCGTCCGACGAAATCGACGTCGTCCTCGGTGATGATGAGGGGCGGCGACATTACGTTCAGATGACCGATGGGGCGCACCAGAAGGCCCATCGCCTCGCAGGTGTCCGAAATCCGCTTGCCGACGTCCAGCTCGTCCGGCAAAAGCGCCTTCGTCGCCTTGTCTGCCACGTTTTCCACGCAAATCATCAGCTTGCGCCCCCGCACGTCGCCCACGATGGGCAGCGCGGCCAGTTCCTTCATCCGCGCCTCGAACTGCGCGCCGACGCGCGTCGCGTTGCCCAGAAGGTCTTCGCGTTCCATGATCTCGAGGTTCTTCAGCGCCGCCGCGCAGGCGACGGGGTGGCCGGAATAGGTGTAGCCCGAGGTGAACCACCGCTCGCCATCCGCCGCCATCGCCGCCCAGATGCGGTCCGAGAAGATCAGCGCGCCGATGGGAACGTAACCCGACGACAACCCTTTGGCGGTGCAGATGATGTCGGGTTGTACGCCGAATTCGTCCCAGCTTGCGAACCAGTGCCCCAGTCGTCCGAAGGCCGTCACGACCTCATCCGCGACGAACAGGATGTCGTGCTTCTGGCAGACCTCCCACATCCGGCGCAGGTAGCCCTCGGGCGGCACGATCACGCCGCCGGACGCCTGAATCGGTTCCGCGAAGAACCCGCCGATGCGGTCAGGCCCGACGCTGGCGATCAAGTCCTCGAATTCGGCCACCAGATGGTCGCAGAACGCGGCCTCGGACATGCCTTCGGGGCGGCGGTAGGGGTTGGGCACGCTCAGATGATGGATGCCGTCTTCCTTGTAGCGGAACTGCTCGACGCGGTCACCCGGACGCTTGCCGATGCTCTGCGACAAGTAGGTAGAGCCGTGATAGCTATGGTTGCGGGCCACGAGATGGGTCTTGTCGGGGCGCCCCATGCAATGCTGGTAGTACTGCACCATCCGCGCCGCCGTATCTATCGCGGTGGACCCGCCCGTCGTGAAATGCACCCGGTTCAGATCGCCCGGAGCAAGAGCTGCAAGCCTGGCGGAAAGCCGCGCCGCCGGATCGTTCGTCATGTCGACAAAGGTGTTCGAGAAGGCGAGCCGCATCGCCTGATCGGCAATCGCATCGGCCATCTCGCGCCGTCCGAGGCCGATGTTGGTGCACCAAAGCCCGCCCACCGCGTCGAAATACTTTGCGCCATTCGCGTCCCACAGCAGCGCACCCTCGCCCCGGCTGATGACCAGCGCGCCCTGATCCTCGAACGGACCGAAATTCGTCCACGGGTGCAGCGCATGGGCCCGGTCCATTTCCCACGAGGTCTGCGGCGCGAAGTTCTGGACGGTCAAGGTTTACTCCATCGGTTGCGCGAGTCGTATTGACTGCGCAGTCAGAATACAGATTTGATCAAAAATCGCCAGACCTGTCGGAGCAAGAGATGCACCACCCGCCCCCGCCCTCTGGTCCCGCGACCCTCCTTCGTGCGGCACTGGCATATTTCGGCGTCGTCTTCGCCTTCGCTTTTGTTCTCGGCATCGTCAGAACGTTGCTTCTCGCTCCGATGATCGGTGACATGGCGGCCGTCTTGGTGGAATTGCCGATTGTGCTGACGATCTCGTGGATCGCTGCCGGCCGCATCCTTCGCCGCTGGCGGCTGACCGGCGCAAAGGCCGGGCCTCGCCTTGCGGTCGGAGGATTGGCTTTCGTCTTCCTGATGCTTGCGGAGTTTCTTCTGTCCCGCGCGATCGGGCAGGGTGGCGCGGCCTGGGCCGCCAGCCTGATGACGCCGCCGGGAATGGTGGGGCTAGCGGGACAGATCCTTTTTGCGCTGATCCCCCTCGCCCGCCCCCGCTGACGGGTCAGGCCAGCGGCTGCGCCCGCTCGACAAGCCGGGCAAAGAACGTGGCTCCGACCGGTGCCGCTTCGTCGTTGAAGTCATAGGCGGGGTGGTGAAGCCCCGCCCCCGGCCCCGTGCCGAGGAACAGGTAGGCCCCGGGCCGCGCCTCGAGCATGTAGGCGAAGTCTTCGGACCCCATCTCGCGGTTGCCGCGCGCCTCGACAAGGTTTTCGCCCGCAACTTCGCGCGCGACCTCGACTGCGAACTCGGTTTCCTCGGGGTGGTTGATCGTCGGCGGATAGCCCAAGTTCGTAGTCGATCCGGACCTCGCAGCCATAGGCCGCAGCATGGCCATGCACGATCTCGTGGAAGCGCCGCCGTACCAGATCGCGCACTTCGGGGGTGAAGGTGCGGATCGTGGCGCAGAACCATCCCTCTTCCGGGATGATGTTCGATGCGGTGCCGGTGTGTATCTGCGTGACCGACAGCACCAGGTCATCGAGCGTGTAGAGATTGCGCGAGATGATCGTCTGCAGCGCGCCGACCATCCCGACGATGGCCACCACCGGGTCGATCGTCTCGTGGGGCGTGGCCCCATGTCCGCCCTTGCCCGTGACATGCACCGTCGCCGTGTCGACGGCAGCCATCAGCGGCCCCGGTGTGGTCACGAACTTGCCGAACGGCACGTTTGGCGCATTGTGGATGCCGAATACCTGGCTGATGTCGAACCGGTCCATCACGCCTTCCTGAACCATCACCTCGCCACCGCCGCCATCTTCCTCGGCGGGCTGGAACAGCAGCGCGACCCGTCCCCGGAAACGGCGCGTCTCGGAAAGGTATTTCGCCGCCCCCAGCAGCATCGTGACATGCCCGTCATGCCCGCAGGCATGCATCCGGCCCGGCACGGTCGAGGCATGGTCCGCCCCCGTAACCTCGTCTATCGGCAAGGCGTCCATGTCGGCGCGCAGGCCGATCGTCGGCCCGTCGCCCTGCCCCTTGATGATCGCCACGATCCCGCTTTGTGCGATGCCGGGGTGAATTTCGTCGACCCCCATCTCGTGCAGCCGCTCGACAATGAACGCCGCCGTCTGGTGGCAGTCGAATTTCAGCTCCGGATGCCTGTGCAAGTGCCGACGCCAGCCCTTCATCTCTTCGGCATAATCGGCGATGCGGTTGAGGACGGGCATGAATGGACTCCGGAGACAGCCAAGGATAACTCGGGACTGAACCCCAAATCGGAAGGCCCCGCAATGCAGGAAGTGCCCCTTGACCCTGCGGCAAGCGACGCACTTGTGCGTGACCCAAATGGCGGAATGCCGCGCCTGCTGGAAATCATGCGTCGCCTGCGCGACCCGGCCACGGGGTGTCCTTGGGACATCGAACAAACCTTCGCGACCATCGCGCCCTATACGCTCGAAGAAGCACATGAGGTCGCGGATGCGATCGAGCGCCGGGCGTGGGACGAGTTGCCAGGGGAACTGGGCGACCTGCTGTTCCAGACCGTCTATCATGCCCAGATGGCGGCGGAGGCCGGGCTTTTCACCTTCGATACCGTCGTCAACGCGATTTCGGACAAGATGCTGGCCCGCCACCCGCACGTCTTCGGCACCGACAGCCGCGACAAGTCGGCCGAACAGCAGAGCATCGATTGGGAACGGCAAAAGGCAGCCGAACGGGGTCCGGCGCGCACGCTGGATGGCGTGGCACTCGGCCTGCCGGCCCTGACCCGCGCGGTCAAGTTGCAGAAGCGGGCCGCGCGCGTCGGCTTCGACTGGCCATCGACAGACGAGGTTTTGGCCAAGATCATCGAGGAAGCCGAAGAATTGGTCGAGGCGCGCGAAACGATGACCGAGGCCGAGATCACCGAAGAATTCGGAGATCTTCTGTTCGTCATGGCAAACCTCGCGCGACACTTGAAGATCGACCCGGAAACTGCGCTGCGTGCGGCGAATTCCAAGTTTTCGCGCCGTTTTCGCCGGATCGAGGACTGGCTGGCGGAAGCAGGACGGTCGCCCTCGGAAAGCGATCTGGCGGAAATGGACGCGCTCTGGAACCGCGCCAAGGCCGAAGAAAAGCGGCGCTGAACGGGAATTTCCGACAGCTTCACTCAGCTATTGACCTGACAAAAACACTAAGGTTTAACGACGAGGTAATTTCCGACCAAAGGAGTCACCCAATGATCCGCCGCCTGCCGCTTCTCGCGCTTGTCCTCGGCACGACTGCCCTTCCGGCGCTTGCCGACGAGGTCAACGTCTATTCCCACCGTCAGCCCGAGCTGATCCAGCCGCTCGTCGATGCCTTCACGGCCGAGACCGGCATCGCCGTGAACGTGGCCTTTGTGGACAAGGGCATGGTCGAGCGTCTGGTGGCCGAGGGCGACCGCTCGCCTGCCGACCTGGTGCTGACCGTCGACATCGCGCGGCTGACCGAAGTCGTCAACGCGGGCGTGACCCAGCCCGTCAACTCCGAGGTTCTGACAGCCAACATCCCCGCCGAATTCCGCGATCCCGGCAACCAGTGGTTCGGTCTGACCAGCCGCGCCCGGATCGTCTATGCCAGCAACGAGCGTGTGACGCCCGGCGAAGTCACGACCTACGAGGATCTCGCCGATCCGAAGTGGAAGGGACGCATCTGCACGCGCTCGGGCACCCATGACTACAACCTCGCCCTGCTCGGTGCGGTGATCGCGCATGACGGCCCGGAGGCGGCCAAGACCTGGGCCGAGGGCATAAAGGCCAACCTCGCCCGCAAACCGGCCGGCGGCGACCGCGACCAGGTCAAGGCGATCTGGGCAGGCGAATGCGACATCGCGCTTGGCAACACCTATTACATGGGCCAGATGCTCGCCGACCCGGAACAGACAGCCTGGGCCGAAAGCGTGAGCATCGTGTTCCCCAAGTTCGCGGATGGCGGAACGCACATGAACATTTCGGGTGTGGCGATGACCAAGGCGGCGCCGAACCGCGAAGCCGCGCTGAAGCTGATGGAGTTCCTCGCGTCTGACGAGGCGCAGAAGATCTATGCCGAAACCAACCACGAGTTTCCGGTCAAGCCCGGCGTCCCCGTCTCGGCACTTGTCGAAAGCTGGGGGCCGTTCACGCCCGACACACTCACCCTGACCCAGATCGCTGCCGAGCGTCCGGCGGCACTGAAGATCATGGAAGAGATCAACTTCGACGGCTGAACCGCCCCTCGGCATGGCATGGATCGACGGGGGGCCTACCGCCCCCCGTTTGCATGTCAGGAACCGAAACGGTCGGCGAGGCGCGCCGCCACATCCTGCCCGGATTGATAGGCGCCATGCGCGGTCGCATACCAGTTGGGCGAAAACGCTTCGCCCGCGAACAGGATATCGCCCGTCTCTGCCGCGATCATCTCGTGGCGACGGGCCGAATAGCCAGGTCTCGTATGGCTGTAGGCCCCCTGCACGAAGGGGTTCTTCTGCCAGCCTGTGACGGCAGTGCCCAGGATGTCGCTGCGGAGCGCCGAACCGAAGGCATCAACCAACCGCTCCGTCACCAGCGCCACCATCGCACGGTCGCCCCCTGAGGCAAGTTCAACAGCATCGTTGCCGCCGAAGTGAGCAATCAGCATCGGCGCGGCACCTGCGACCACCTGCACGTTGACCCCGCGCGTCCCGTCTGCCGGGTCGAGCCAGCAAAACTGGGCGTCCATCTCGATCGGCAATCGCCGCAGTGCGACGGCGACCTTCTCATAGGCACCGCAGGGCACATCTTGCGCGCAATCGAGCACGGGCTGGACTGCCTGCGCATCGAAGCGGATGGCGCCCGAGGCGAGCACGTTGGTCGAGGCAGTGACGATAACCGCCTTCGCCCTGATCTCGCCACCGCCAGTCATCACGCGAACGCCGTCTGCGGCCTGCGTTATCCGCGTCACCGGCATTGAAAGGCGGATCGGCAGGTTTGCGGCCATCCGCTCGATCAGGTCGCCATAGCCGCTGCGCACGGCAAAGTTGACCTGCGTGTCGGTATAGTCGGCGTAGCCGCGGGCCGAGACGGCGTCGGGTTCGGCGCTCGACATCAGCCGGGCGATGTTTCGGATGACCGCCGCCCAATCGCCCGACTTCGGCAGGATCTCGTCCAGCGAACGATCAACCGCAGCGTCTGCTGCCGCATAAATGTCCGTGAAGCCCGCGTCGATTGCAGTCTCGGCTCTTGCGTTCGCAGCAGCGTCCAGCCATTGCCCCGCGCGCCAGATCGCCGAAGTCATGTTGTCACGATCGTCATAGTCGGTGCCCAGCCGGTCGGCCCATGCGACCAACGGGTTCACGTCTGCGCAGTGGAACCAGTGGCACCCCTGATCCCACGAGGCGGGCAGCGACACACGGTCCGTAAAGGCGCGCCCCCCGACCCGCTCCGAAGCCTCGAGAATCACGAATGACACGCCACGTGCCTGCAACGCGAGTCCCGCCCCCACGCCGGCCGCCCCGGCCCCGACGATCACCACATCCGGCTGCATCTGCTTTCCCCATGTCGTTCTGGCGGACCTTGGCCGATCCGGCGGCCACTGGACAAGCCCCCTCTGGTCGGGTCATCTCCGCCCGAACGAAGGAGACTGCCATGACGACGCCGCGCAAGATCATCATCGACACCGATCCGGGTCAGGACGACGCCGTGGCGATCCTGCTCGCGCTGGCCAGCCCCGAGGATGTGGACGTTCTGGGCATCACGGCCGTCGCAGGCAATGTGCCGCTGCGGCTGACCGAGCGGAACGCGCGCATCATCTGCGAACTGGCCCGCAGACCGGACATGCACGTTTTTGCGGGCTGCGACGCCCCGCTGCAACGCAAGCTGGTGACGGCAGAGCATGTCCACGGCAAGACCGGTCTCGACGGCCCGCAACTCGCCGATCCGGTCATGCGCGCTGCAACCCCGCCATGCCGTCGACTTCATCATCGACACGCTGCGCGCGGAACCGGCGGGCAGCGTCACGCTGTGCCCGCTTGGCCCGCTGACCAACATCGCGACCGCCTTCCTCAAGGCCCCCGATATCGTGGCCCGCGTCGCAGGAGATCGTCATGATGGGCGGCGCCTATTTCGAGGTCGGCAACATCACCCCGGCCGCCGAGTTCAACATCTACGTCGACCCGGAAGCGGCCGACATCGTGTTCAAATCCGGCATTCCGCTCGTGATGATGCCGCTCGACGTGACGCACAAGGTGCTGACGACGAAGCCGCGCATCGACACCTTCCGAGCGATGGGGACGCGGGCGGGCACGATGGTCGCGGAATGGACGGATTTCTTCGAGCGGTTCGACGTGGCGAAGTACGGCAGCCAGGGTGCGCCCCTGCATGACCCTTGCGTGATCGCCTATCTGATCCAGCCACACCTGTTCTCGGGCCGCCACATCAACGTCGAGATCGAGACGAAGGGCGAATACACGCTTGGCATGACAGTCGCCGACTGGTGGGGCGTGTCGGGCCGCAAGCCCAATGCGATGTTCATGGGCGATGTCCATGCCGAAGGGTTCTTCGCCCTTCTCGCCGAGCGTATCGGGCGCCTCTGAGCCGTTTCGCAACTCAGTAAACAACTGGTGGCGGTGACGCCCCGCTCTCAGCCTGCCGGAAGGATCACGCTGAACGTGCTGCCGCTGCCCTTTTCGCTGTCGATCCGGAAGCGCCCCCGGTGGCGGTTCACGATGTGCTTGACGATGGCCAGCCCCAGACCCGTCCCGCCCTGCTCGCGCGACCGGTGGCTGTCGACCCGATAGAACCGTTCGGTCAGGCGCGGCAGGTGAATGGCGTCGATCCCTTCGCCCTTGTCGATCACGTCGATCCTGACGGCCGGGCCGCGCAACGCGATATCCCGCTCCTCGCGCGTGACGCGCACGGTGACGAGCCCTCCTGAACCGCCGTATTTCACGGCATTCTCGATCAGGTTCTGGAACACCTGCGTCATCTGGTCGGGGTCTGCCACCACGACCACGGGCCCCGCTTCGCCCACCAGGTCCACGGTGACCCCCGCCTGATCGGAGACCTGACGCAGAGCAGCGACGGCAAGGCCAAGATGCGCCACGATATCGATCCGCTCGGTCGGGCGTACCCGTTCTTCCGCCTCGACCCGGCTCAGGCTGAGCAGGTCGCGCACTAGCCGGTTCATCCGCTCGGCCTCGCGTTCCATGATGTCGAGGAACCGCGCCCGCGCCGCCGGATCCTCGCGGGCTGCGCCCTTGAGCGTCTCGATGAACCCGAGCAGGGCGGTCAGCGGGGTGCGCAGTTCGTGGCTGACATTCGCCACGAAGTCGCGGCGCATCTGCCCGGCCTGCTCCATGTCCGTGATATCCTCGAAGGCCGCAAGCACGCCCGCCCGCCCCTCGCCTTCGACAGGCGTCACGGTAGCCCGGAACGTCTGTTCCCGCGCCGGTCCGGTGACGACCCATCGCGCCTGGCCCGAGCGCCGGAACCGGAAGGTCGCCTCGATGGCATCCAGAAGCGCCGGCTGGCGCATGGCAATGATGTAGTGTCGCCCGACGATCGCCTCGCCAAAGAGCGCGGCCGCCGCCCGGCTTGTCGCGGCGATGCGTTCATCCTGCCCGATCAGGACGACGGGTATGGGAATTCCGTCGATCAAGGACCGGGTAAACTGGCTGTCCAACTGCAACTCTCCGAAAAAACTGTCCCGGTCAGCCTGCTGAGACAGGTCGGCAAAGTAAAGCCGCCCGCCCTTGCCCGGCCACAGCATCGACATATAGTTCCGGATTAGTGGGGAAGGGGGTGATTCAACCAATGCGCGATAACCTGCGCAGATCGGGAGGAGACGGTCTTCATGAACGTGCGGAGGCTCGATCCCGATGGCGCGCCCGAAGGAAAGCCGACAGCCGGGTCGACGATCCTTGTCGTGGGCCGGGCAGGAACGTCTGCCTTGGAACACCTCAGGAAACGCGGCGGTTCGGTCGTGGCGACCACGCTCGCAGGTCTTGACCGAAGCCTTCTGGCGCGCGTCTCGCCGGATGCGGTCGCCTTCTCGCTGATCGGTCCAGATGCGGACGCCACGCAGGTGCTGTCGCTCCTGACAGCATGCGGATATGCTGGCGAGGCCATCATCCTCGCACCCCGCCTGCCCAATCGCGCCATGGTCGCGCGCGAGCTCGCCTCGCTCGCTCCGTCCGTGACGCCTCACGCTTCTCGAAACGTCCGACGGCCTATCGTGAGGCCGCATGCGCCGCGGCGATGCCCGCGCTGAAGTCGCGCAGCAGCAAGTCGATATCCTCGACGCCGACCGAGACCCGGAAGAACCCCTCGGAGATGCCGAGCGCCGTCGCGCGCTTCGGGCGAAAGGGCGCGATGCGAACTGCTGGGCGGATGGGACAGCGTCGTGCCGATGTCGCCGAGCGTCGGCGCGAAGGCCACGTCCGGCATGGCGCGCGTCAGCGCATTCGCGGCGGCGCGCCCGCCCGTCAACTCGAAGGACAGCATGTTGCCGCCGCGTGCGCCAAGCAGCGAGACCGCGCGGTTGTGGTCCGGGTGATCCGGCCGGAGCGGGTAAAGCACGCGCTTCATACCGGGCAGCCCGGCCAGATGGTCGGCAAGGCGCGCCGCGTTCTCTTCGGCGCGATCATAGCGCAGGTGGAACGAATAGAGCCCGCGCTCGGCCAGCCAGCAGTCGAAGGGGCTTGGCGTCATGCCGACGGTGACGGCGAAATCATAGATCGCCTTGCGGTGGGCCGCATCCTTGGCCGCGACATAGCCGAGGGTCACGTCGGAATGTCCGGCCAGCAGCTTCGTCACCGAATGGATCACGATATCGGCCCCATGCTGCAGCGGGCGATAGGCGCGCGGGGTCGAAAAGGTGCTGTCCACCGCCAGCAGGATGCCATGCTTGCCGGCCAGCGCGGCGATGCCTTCCATGTCGGCCACGCGCAAGGTCGGGTTGGACACGACCTCGACAAGGATCATCTTCGTCTCGGGCCGGATCGCAGCCTCGATCGCGCGCACATCGGTCGGGTCTGCCAGCGAGGTCGCGATCCCGAAGCGCGCAAGGTCCTGATTCATCAGCCGCAACGACCGGCCGTAAAGCTGGTCACCGCCGATCACATGGTCGCCCGCCTGCAGCAGCCCCATCAGCGCCGCCGTGACCGCAGCCATGCCCGAGCCGACGATCAGCCCGCCCGTGGCGCCTTCCAGCGCGTCGATCTTCGCGGCCAGCACCTCGGCGTTCGGATGTCCCTCGCGCGCATAGGTGTAGCCCTTGACCTGCCCCTGGTACTGCTGGTCGAGCTGGTCCGGGGTGTCGGAGGCGTAGACGACGGACGGCTGCAACGGCGTGCCGACGGACCTGCTGACGCTTGCGGGCCAGGGCGTGCGGCGCACGAGGTTCGGGGGGATGTCATCGGTCATGGGCGTCTCCTTCGACGCCCTTGGTGACATGCCCGCCGGGGCGCTTCAAGCAGTGGGGTTGTCGCGCCGATAGATCCAGTCGTGGTCGGGATCGTTCTGGAAGCGCCACTTGCGGATCGGTCCTGCCATGACGTTGAGGTAGTACATCTCGTAGCCATAGGGCACGCCGCAGGGGTGATGACCCTTCGGCACGAGCACCACGTCGTGGTTCCGGACGGCCATCGTCTCGTCCAGACTGCCATCCTCGGTATAGACGCGTTGCAGGCCGTAGCCCTGCGCCGGGTTCAGCCGGTGGTAGTAGGTCTCCTCGAGATAGGTCATGCGCGGAAAGTCGTCCTCGTCATGCCGGTGCGGCGGGTAGGATGACCAGTTGCCCTGCGGGGTGAAGACCTCGGTCACCAGCAGGCTGTCGCACCAGTCCTGCGCTTCCATCGCGATGTTGTTGATATGGCGCGTATTCGCGCCCTGCCCGCGCGGCGTCAGCACGATCCCCTCCGGCCCGATGCGGCGCATCGGGTGGCCGCCATGACCGGGCGCGGAACAGACGGCGAGCGTGCAGGCGGTCGTCGCCGTGGCGCTCCACTCGCTGCCGTTCGGCAGGTAGAGGCAATGCGGCGGCGTCTTCTCGAAGACATCCATCCGCGCGCCCATCTCGCCATGGTCGGTGCCGCCAGCGGTCACGCGCGCCTTGCCCTCGACCAGAACGAGGATCACCTCGCGGTCGCCCGTCGCCTCCGCCGCCGTCTCGCCAGGCGCGAGGCGGTAGAGGGTGAAGCCGACATAGCCCCAGCCCGCCGAGGCGGGCGTGATGTCATGGACCTTGCCGCTCGTCCCGCTCGGCTTTCTCAGAAGGTCCGGCATGCCCACTCCATTTTCTGTTCACAAATATCCCACGGGGGTCCGGGGGTGTGAAACCCCCGGTCCGCGTTCACGTCACGCCGACCGGTCCAGCCCCGCGCGCCGCGCAAAGGCCTTCAGCGCGCGCAGGCCCATGGACTGATACTCGACCGGGTCGCGCACCGCCGGGTCCTGTTCGGCCTCGATCACCAGCCAGCCCTGATAGCCGTGCATCGCCGCCACCTCGAGCACGCCGTGGAAATCCACGACGCCCTCGGCATCGCCCGGCACGGTGAAGACGCCGCGCCGCACACCTTCCAGAAAACTCAAGCCCTGCTCGCGCACCTCGCGCAGGATGGCGGGGCGCACGTTCTTGGCGTGGATGTGGCGCACGCGGGCCATGTGGCGCTTGGCCAGCCGCACCGGGTCGCCGCCGCCGAAATAGCAATGCCCGGTATCGAGCAGCAGGTGGGTGGCGGGGCCGGTCTCGGCCATCAGGCGGTCGATCTCCCATTCCGCCTCGACGATGGTGCCCATGTGGTGATGGTAGACCAGCGTGATGCCCTGCCGCGCCGCATGCTGCGCCAGCGCCTCGATCCCCGCGCCGAAACCTTTCCACTCGCTGTCCTTCAGGCGCGGGCGGTCATTCACCGCCACGCCGTCATTGCCGTGGATCGCGTTCGAGGTCTCGCAGACGATGATGACCTTGCTTCCCATGCCCCTGAGCACCTCAAGGAACGGGTCCATCGCCGCCTTCTCGTCCTCGATCGAGTTCACCAGCAGGTTGGTCGAATGCCAGCCCGAGACGAAGCGCAGCCCGCGCGGGTCGAGCGCCGCCTTCAGCCCCGCAACGGTCGTGGGCATCTTGTGGCCCTTCTCGATGCCGTCGAAGCCGATCCGCGCCGTGTCGTCGAGACAGGTTTCAAGCGAGATATTCGCGCCGAGCGTCTGGTCATCGTCATTGGACCAGGCGATGGGGTTCGTTCCGTACAGGATCATGTCGGCCTCGGGTGTTCAGTCGGCAAGCCGCTGTGTCAGGATTGCATCTTCATAGGCGCGGCGGGCCGCGTTCACCTCGGGCCGCGCGCTGACCTCGGGGATCGCCACGTCCCACCAGTGGCCGCCGGCTTCCGTCGAGGGCATGGGATCGGTGTCGATCACGATGACCACGGGGCGGTCGGCGGTCTTGGCGGCGGCAAGCTCGGCCTCAAGTGCAGTGATGTCGGCGGCCTTGACCGCCCGCGCGCCCATGCTGCCGGCATGGGCCACGAAGTCGATATCCGCGGGGTTCACGTGGTAGCTGTCGTCCAGCAGGTTGTTGAAGGGCGCGCCGCCCGTGCCCTGCTGAAGCCGGTTGATGCAGCCATAGCCCCGGTTGTCGGTGACCACGACGGTGAAGGGCACGCCCATCATCACGGCGGTCGCCAGTTCCGAGTTCGCCATCATGTAGCTGCCATCGCCCACCATGCAGATCACGTCCGCGTCGGGCCGCGCCATCTTGATGCCGAGCGCGCCTGCGATCTCGTAGCCCATGGTCGAAAAGCCGTATTCCATGTGATAGCCGCCAGGGGCCGCGTCCCACAGCTTGTGCAACTCGCCCGGCATGGTTCCGGCAGCCCCCATGACGATGGTGGCAGGGGTGGAGGCGCGCTGGACCGCGCCGATCACCTGCGCGTCGGTGGGTTTGGCATTGCCGGGACCGGGGCTGGCCTTGACGGCGGCAGTCGCGGCGAACCAGTCCTTCCGCAACGCAGGGTCGGCGGGTTTGAACTTCTGTGATCCGAGCGCCTTGCCAATGGCTTCCAGCGCGACCTTCGCATCCGACGACGAGGTGGATCGCGCCGTGCTTGTAGGCGTCGAAGGGCTGCACGTTGATCGACAGCAGCCTGCGCGCCGGGTTCTTGAACAGCGCCCAGGAGCCGGTGGTGAAGTCCTGGAACCGCGTGCCGACACCGATCACCAGATCGGCCGTCTCGCAGACGATGTTGGCGCTGGACGCACCGGTCACACCGACCGGGCCGAAATTCAGCGGGTGGTCGAAGTCCATCACCGACTTGCCCGCCTGCGTTTCGACAACGGGGATGCCATGCGTCGCGGCAAAGGCGGCAAGAGCGGCCTCGGCCTCGGAGTAGATCACCCCGCCGCCTGCGACGATCACGGGCTGCTTTGCGGCCCTGATGGCGGCGATGGCCGTGGCGAGTTCGGCCGCGTCGGGTTCCGGGCGGCGGATGCGCCAGACCTTCGGCGCAAAGAAGCTTTCGGGATAGTCGAAGGCCTCGGCCTGCACGTCCTGACAGAAGGCCAGCGTGACAGGGCCGCACTCGGCCGGGTCGGTCATCGTCCGCAGGGCACGCGGCAGCGCCGTCAGAAGCTGTTCGGGCCGCATGATCCGGTCGAAATATCGCGAGACGGGGCGGAAGCAGTCGTTCACCGTGACCGTGCCGTCGCCGAAATCCTCGGCCTGTTGCAGCACCGGGTCGGGGGCGCGGTTGGCAAAGACGTCGCCGGGAATGAACAGAACCGGCAGGCGGTTGACATGCGCAAGGCCCGCCGCCGTCACCATGTTCAGCGCGCCCGGACCGATCGACGAGGTGACAGCCATCGCCTTGCGCCGCTTCGACGCCTTGGCATAGGCGATGGCGGCATGGGCCATCGTCTGCTCATTATGGCCGCGCCAGGTTGGCAGAACGTCGCGCACGCCGTGCAGCGCCTCGCCGATGCCCGCCACGTTGCCATGACCGAAGATCGCCCAGACACCCTCGATGAAGCGGTCGCCATCCTCGGTCTGCTGCACCGATAGCCAGCGCATCATCGCCTGCGCCGCCGTTAGCCGGATCGTCGTCATGCCGCCCTCCCCCTTGTCGCCCGCGCCTCGTCCCAGATGCGGCAGAGCCTGTCGTAGCGTTGTGCCATCATGTCGACCGCATCGGTATCGCTCATCGCACCCGACAGCCAGCCGCGCGCGGCATCGCCGAAAATGGTGCGGCCGATGGCAAAACCCTTGACCAGATCGTGCCGGGCAGCAAGCGCGAGAGATGCCGCGAGCGAGGCTTCGTCGGCATCGAGGCCAAGGACCACGACACCGCGCGTGCGCGGGTCGTTGCGGGTGATCGCCGCGCAGGCGTTCGACCACGCGGCATCGGTCGCGAAGGGTTCGAGCTTCCACCAGTCGGGGAAGACGCCAAGGTCGTAGAACCGCTGTATCACCTCGGCCGAGGTCGTGTCGGTCAACGGGCGCGACCTTGGACGGGATGATCTCCAGCAGGAATTCCAGTCGGTTGCGGCGCGCGGCGTGGAACAGGCGCACGACTGTCGCTTCCTGTTCGGCCTTCATCTCGGCGCTGTCGTCGGGGTGGTAGAAGCAGAGCACCTTCACCACATGCTCCAGCGGCCATTCCGACAATCCACCGAAATCCGGGCCGAGTTCGGGTTCCAGCGTCAGCGGACGCGAGCCGGGCCATTCGACCGGGCGACCGATCCACAGGCCCGTCCCGGCGGCGGCGAACAGCGCCTGGCGGCCCAGGCGGCCGTCGCAGAGGATGCCGTGGCCGGGCTTGCCGCCCGCCACCCGCAGCGCCGCCGAAAGGCACAGCTCCTTGAACGCGCCGATACGCTCGGGCGTCGCGCCGTCCATCGCCTCCAACTGCATCCGGTGGTCGAAGGCGAAGACCCGCATCGTCGAGAGGTCGCCGTGGCGATTGGTGGCCCAGTGCACCTGCTCCAGCTCGGCATCTTTCCGCAAGGCAGGCGTGACGACGCCACGCTTCAGGAAGAACTGAAGCTCCTCCCAACTGGGATAGGCGGGCGTGCAGCCGTGGCGGCTGACCGCGAAGGCGCCGCAGGCATTGGCGTATTTCAGGGCGGTGGGCCAGGGCTCGTCATCAAGCCAGCCCTTCAGCAAGCCGGACATGAAGCCATCGCCCGCGCCGAGGACGTTGAACACCTCGATCGGGAAACCCGGCCCAGCCTCACCCTCGTCCAGCGTGTCGGGGATAGCGCCGGTAAAGGCCGCCGCCCCCATGGGACCGCGCTTGCAGACGAGCGTGGCGTCCGAGACGGCGCGCACAGCGCGCAGCGCCGCGATGGTGTCGGTCGTGCCGCCTGCGATGTGGAATTCTTCCTCGGTGCCGACGATCAGATCGAACAGGTGCAGCGTGCCCTGAAGCTTCGCGGTGACGGCGGCGCTTTCGATGAAGCGGCTTTCGCCATCGCCATGGCCCGCCAGCCCCCAAAGGTTCGGACGGTAGTCGATGTCGAGCGCGGTGCGCGCGCCGTGCTTGCGGGCGAGGTGCAGCGCCTTGAGCACCGCAGCCTCGGTGCGCGCGGTGCGACAGGTGGGTGCCGGTCGCCACCACCGCCCGTGCCTCGGCGATGAAGGCTTCGTCGATATCGTCTTCGCACAGCGCCATGTCGGCGCAGTTTTCGCGGTAGAAGATCAGCGGGAACTGCTTGTCGTCGCGGATGCCCAGCAGGACCAGCGCGGTCAGCCGCTCGGGGTCGGTCGTGACGCCGCGAATATCTACCCCCTCGCGCGCAAGCTCTTCGCGCAGGAAGCGGCCCATGTGTTCGTTGCCGACACGGGTGATCAGGGCGGATTTCAGGCCCAAGCGCGCCGTGCCCGTCGCCATGTTGGTCGGCGAGCCGCCCACGTACTTCTGGAACGACCCCATATCCTCAAGTCGCCCCCCCACCTGCGCACCGTAAAGATCGACGGAGGACCGACCGATAGTGATCACATCAAGGCTTTTCATGCGCTCTTTCCTGACCAGCCGACCACAGGATAGCAACGGGGCGGCGCGGGATTCGATTTTGGAATTTTTATTCCATTTTCTTCGCGCGCGGAAGCTTTTTCTTCAGCCGCAGCCGACACTGCTAGCCGCGCGCCGATCCAACGGCCACGGCAAGGGCAAGCGCAAGGGCAATCGTGGCTGAAAGCGACCGGAAGGCCCCGAAGTCAACCTCGGGAACCAGCAGCGCGGCATCGGAAAGGCGCACAAGTGGGCTGGTCGTGCGGTCCGTCAGACCCACGACCGGAATGCCGCGCCCGCGCGCATCGCTGACCAGGGCCAGCGTCTCGTCGGAATAGGGCGCGAAGGTGATGGCCAGAAGGGCGTCCCCCCGGCGCAGCGAGAACCGGTGATCGAGCTTGCCCACACTATCGTGCAGGATCGCAGGGACCTGCATCTTCTCGAACACATAGGCGAGATAGGTTGCGACGGGAAACGCGCGCCTCAGGCCGATGACATGAACAATTTCCGCCTTTGCAAGAAGATCAACGCTTGCAACCAATGCGGCATCGTCCGCGCTCTTGGCCAGAGCCTCCAGCGAAAGGCGCCCCGCCTCGACAAATTCCGCCAGCAGCGCTGTCGGGCTGCCTGCCCCGGCCTCGTGCAGGTTGCGAAGGCGCGTTGCATAGTCGGGCCATCCCGGGACGTAGGCATCGCGAAACAGTTTCTGCATCTCGGAATAGCCGGAGAAGCCCATGATCTGGCAAAACCGCATCAGTGCCGAGGGCGGCACGTCCGCGCCAGCGGCAAGCTCGGCCACCGTCGAAACCGCAATCCGGTCGCTGTTCGCGGCGATGTAGTCGGCGCACTGCCGCAACCGCTTGGGCAAAGCGTCGGATACCGAGCCGAGCCGCGCATGGAACTCGTCAACGGTCGAGGGGGGCGGGAGGGGGGCGTCCATGCGATGTCCTCGGGCGACTTGGTTCACAGACGCTATCAGCGTGGAACAAATATTCCAACCCGAAAGCAGGCAGAACCACTTCCGGCAGCGCCATTCAGGACCGCCGCGCGGTGGGGTCAGCCCTGCATCGGCAGCAGACCCGACCTGAAACGGCGCATGTTCGCCTGATAGCCTTCGGCCGACTTCAGCAGCCTTGCCCGCGCCTCGTCGTCGAGGGTCCGCACGACCTTGCCCGGTGCGCCCATGACGAGGCTGCCGTCGGGGATCTCCTTGCCTTCGGTGACCAGGGCGCCGGCCCCGATCAGGCAGCCCGCGTCCGATCTTCGCACCGTTGAGCAGCGTCGCACCCATCCCGATCAGCGTGCCGTCCCCGATGATGCAGCCGTGCAGCATGGCCTTGTGGCCGATCGTGCAATTCGCGCCGATCATCAGCGGATAGCCCATATCGGTGTGCAGGACGCAGTTCTCCTGCACGTTGGTGCCTTCGCCCAACCAGGATTTCCTCATTGTCGCCGCGCAGCGTCGCGCCGAACCAGACCGACGCGCCGGCCTCGATGACAACCTTGCCGATGATATTGGCATCCGGCGCGATCCAGGTATCGGCGTGAATCCGGGGGCGATGTCGTCGAGGGCATAGATCATCTGGCGTCGAACTCCTCGTTCGAGCTGGCGGACGAAATCCGACAGGTCGCGGCTGGCGTTCCCGCCGCAGTCGTTCCGCCATGACGATTGCGCGCAGGTCGTCTTCCGCCCGGTCACAGGTCGCTCGTTGACCAGCACATAGTCATACTCGGCCCAGTGGCTGATCTCGTCACGGCTTTTCGCCATGCGTCCGGCGATCACCTCGTCGCTGTCCTGCCCCCGGCCGCGCAGGCGACGCTCCAGTTCGGCAATCGACGGCGGCAGGATGAAGATCGACACGACATCGTCGCGCATCGCCTGCTTGATCTGCTGGCCGCCCTGCCAGTCGATGTCGAAGACCGTGTCGCGCCCCTCGATCATCGCGGCTTCGACCGGCGCGCGGGGCGAGCCGTAGAGGTTTCCGAAGACCTCGGCATGTTCCAGCATCTGGCCGGATGGCGACCAGCGCCTCGAACTCGGCGCGGGAGCGGAAGTAGTAGTCGCGGCCGTCCACTTCGCCCGGTCGCGGCGGGCGGGTGGTGGCCGAGACGGAAAACCGGATCGACGGGTCCCAGGCCATCAGCACGCTTGGTCAGCGTCGACTTCCCGGCGCCAGACGGCGAGGACAGGATAAGGAGAAGTCCGCGCCGCGCCATTGCGTCATTCCACGTTCTGAACCTGTTCGCGCATCTGATCGATGACGGTTTTCAGGTCAAGCCCGATGCGGGTCAGCGCCAGCGACTGCGCCTTGGAGCAAAGCGTATTCGCCTCGCGCATTGAACTCCTGCGTCAGGAAATCGAGCTTGCGGCCCACCGGGGCCGGGTCGGCCAGCAGCGCGCGGGCGGCGGCGACATGGGCGGTCAGGCGGTCGAGTCTCTTCGGTCACGTCGGTCTTGACGGCGATCAGCGCGAGTCTCCTGCGCCAGCCGGCCTTCGTCGACGCCATCGGCCTGCCGCCAGAACCCGCGCGAGCGCCTCGCGCAAGGTGTCGGCCTGCGGTCGCGCCGTGCGGCGGCCTCGGCGGCGGCATCGCGGGTCAGGGCGGCGATCCGGTCGATCTGCGCGGCCAAGACACCGCGCCAGCGCCGCGCCCTCCGCCGCGCGCATCGCGGCGAAATCGTCCAGCAGAGGGCGGCAGGTCGGCGAGGAGGGCGGCGCGCAAGGGGCCGGTGTCTTCGTCTGATGTCTGCCGACTGCTCGAGCACGCCGCGCAGCGGTCAGAACATCGGCGGCGTCGGCTGGCGTCAGCGCAAGACCCCGCTGTCATCGCCGCGGCCGTCCACCTCGGCCAGCGCGCAAGGACGCGCTCCAGCTCGCGCGGTTCAGCCGAAGGCGCAGCGGCGTCCGCGACCCGCCTCCTGCGCTGACCTTCAGCGTCAGGATGACATTGCCCGCGCGGCATGCGCCTGGCAAGCTCGGCCCGGACCGCCGGCTCCAGCCCGTCGATCCAGTCGGGCACGCGCAGCCGCAGATCCAGACCCTTGCCGTTCACCGACCGCAGATCCCACGGCCAGCTTGCGCCCGCGCCTGCCCCTTGCGCGCGGCGAAGCCGGTCATCGAGATCGTCATTACGCTCTTCCTGCCTGCCGCGCGATTTACCATTTGTCAGGATTTTCGCTGCCCGCTACGATCCGGTCCGTGTACCTTTACGAGCAGGTAACCTTTGTTGCTGTAGCATTAACTCTGTCCACGTGTGCCGCGGTGCCGACACGGTATCGCCCGCTTACAGAGCGATCGCTGCGGAACGACGGACGGCGGATGAGGTGGATGGCGACGGGTTGGGACTGGAGTGATGCGGTTCGTTCGGCGGGACGTGGCATGACGGCGGCGCAGGGACGCGGATACGCGCCGTTGCAGCAAGTGCGCGCCTATTGGGAAGGGCTGCGGCGCGACGGCGGCCTGCCCGACAGCGATGCGACATCGACCCGCGGGGCATGGCGCGGCGCGCTTGAGCATGTGTTCCTGCTGGAACGGATCGCGCCCGGCGCTGGCGCGGTTCCGCGTGGCCGGGATCGGCATCTCGCCGAGGTCATGGGCATGGACGTGCGCGGCCTGCCGCTATCACGGCACTGTTCGAGCCCGCGTCGCGCGGCCCTGCTGGCGACGCTGCTGGAGGAGGTGTTTGCCGATGCCCGCGATTGTGGAAATGGAGCTGCAGGCGCAGACCGGGGCTGGGCCGGCGGCCGCTGGACGGGCGCATGCTGCTCCTGCCGCTGGCAGCGACGACGGCGTCTGTGACCGCGCCCTGGGCTGCTTGGTGACGCTCGGCACCATCGGGCGGGTGCCCCGGCGTTTCCAGATCGTTCGCCAGCGGACCGAACGGCTGAGGCTCGGCGGCGCGCAGCACGCTTCGACCGAGCCGGCGCCGACCGCCTTTGCCGAAACGGCGGCGCGGTTCGTCCCCAGGACGCGACGCGCCCGCGCGCGCATCTGCGGCTCGTTCTGCCGGACGAATGACCTGGCGGAGGGCGGCCGCGGCCGCCTCTGCGCATCGCGCCTGAAGTGTCACAGCGCGACGCGCCGTGCGGCTTCGCGCGGCGCCGACAGTTCTTCCGCCACCAGGAACGCCAGTTCCAGCGACTGCGATGGCATTCAGGCGCGGGTCGCAGGCGGTGTGGTAGCGGTCGGACAGGTTCTCGTCCGTCACCGCGCGCAGGCCGCCGGTGCATTCGGTCACGTCCTGCCCGTCATCTCGAAATGCACGCCGCCGGGGATCGTGCCCTCGGCCTTGTGGATCGCGAAGAACTCGCGCACCTCGCGCAGCACGCTGTCGAACGGCCGGGTCTTGTAGCCCGAGGCGCGCCTTGATCGTGTTGCCGTGCATCGGGTCGCAGGACCAGACGACATTCGCGCCTTCCTCCTGCACGGTCTTGATCAGGCGCGGCAGGTGCTCGCCGACCTTGCCCGCGCCGAAGCGGGCGATCAGCGTCAGGCGGCCCGGCCTCGTTCTCCGGGTTCAGCTTGGCCATCAGGACCTTCAGGTCGTCCGCCGTGGTCGATCGGCCCGCATTTCAGGCCGATCGGGTTCAGCACGCCGCGCGCAGAATTCGACATGCGCGCCGTCGGGCTGGCGGGTGCGGTCGCCGATCCAGATCATGTGACCCGAGCCGGCGACGGTCTGGCCGGTGATGATGTCGATCCGGCACAGCGCCTCTTCGTATTCCAGCAGCAGCGCCTCGTGGCTGGTGTAGAAATCCACCCGTCGACAGCGTTGCGCGGTGTCCGAGTTCACCCCGGCCGCGTTCATGAAGTCGAGCGCGTCGGAAATGCGGTTCGCCATCTCGCGGTAGCGTTCGGCCTTGTCATGCTCGGCAAAGCCAAGCGTCCAGGAATGGACCCGGTGGATGTCGGCAAAGCCGCCGGTCGAGAAGGCGCGCAGCAGGTTCAGCGATGGCCGCCGCCTGGGTATAGGCCTGCAGCATCCGCTGCGGATCGGGCACGCGGGCCTCGGGCGTGAAGTCGAAGCCGTTGATGATGTCGCCGCGGTAGGACGGGCAGTTCCACGCCGCCGATCACCTCGGTCGGCGCCGAGCGCGGCTTGGCGAACTGGCCGGCCATGCGGCCGACCTTGATCACCGGCACCTTGGCGCCATAGGTCAGCACCACCGCCATCTGCAGCATCACGCGGAAGGTGTCGCGGATGTTGTCGGCGGTGAACTCGGCAAAGCTTTCGGCGCAGTCGCCGCCCTGCAGCAGGAACGCCTTGCCCTCGGCCGCCAGCGCCAGCTGCCTTCTTCAGCTTGCGCGCCTCGCCGGCAAAGACCAGCGGCGGATACTTGGCAAGCTGCGCCTCGACCGCGCTCAGTGCGGCCGCGTCGGGATAATCGGGCATCTGGACCCGCGGCTTTGCGCGCCAGTCCGATTTCGTCCATCCCTTGGTCATGCGTCTTCTCCGAGGTCGCGTGCTATAGGCAGATCGGCGCTGGCGGTATACGCCCGCCGTTTCCGCCTTGGCAAAGGGCGAATTGGGCGCAAAGCTGCCGCGTTTCGGCCCTTGCGGCTGGCGCGGAATTTCCTGATTCGGTGGCGCGCAAACGACATGATCAGGTCGCAACATGGTCGCCCCGCCGCGCAACAAGCCACCCAGTCGGCGAGAGCCAGCACGCCCCGCGGCGCTTCGTCTTCCTGCTTGCTCGACAAGCTTCACGATGATGTCCTTCGCCGGCGCGATCGAACCGCTGCGGATCGCCAACCGCGTCGCGGGCGAGCCGCTCTACGACTGGGCAGCTGTGCGGGCGAGGGCGGCGACGACGCGACCTGTTCCAACGGGGCGGCCTTTCAAGCTGGACATGGGGCTGGAGGAGATGGACCGCGACGACACGATGCTCGTCTGCGGCGGCATCGACGTGCAGAAGGCGACGACGAAGGGCGTCATCGACTGGCTGCGGCGCGAGGCGCGGCGCGGGGTCGACCATCGGCGGGCTTTGCACCGGGGCGCTATGACGCTGGCGAAGGCCGGGCTTCTGGACGGCAAGAAGGCCACGATCCACTGGGAGAACCAGGACGGCTTCCTGGAGGAGTTCGAGGACGTCAAGCTGACGAAGTCGGTCTTCGTGATGGACGGCAACCGCTGGTCGACCGCCGGCGGCACCTCGTCGATCGACCTGATGCTGAAGCTCATCGCCGCCGACCATGGCGAGGATCTGGCCAATACCGTGGCCGACCAGCTGATCTATTCCACGATCCGCACCGATCAGGACACGCAGCGCCTGTCGATCCCGACGCGGATCGGCGTGCGGCACCCGAAGCTGTCGCCAGGTCATCCAGATGATGGAGGGCAACATCGAGGACCCGATGTCAGCCCGGCCGACCTGGCCGAAGACGTGGGCATGTCGACCCGGCAGCTGGAACGGCTGTTCCGCCGCTACCTGAACCGCAGCCCCAAGCGCTACTACATGGAACTGCGGCTGCAAAAGGCGCGCAACCTGCTGATGCAGACCGACATGAGCGTGATCAACGTGGCGCTGGCCTGCGGCTTCGCCTCGCCCGTCGCATTTCTCGAAATGCTACCGCGCGCATTACAACACCACGCCCTACCGCGAGCGCGGCACGCAGGGCGCGGGCGTTCCCGGCGTGTCGCGCCTGTCGATCTAGCCGACTGCGGCCGGCTCAGACGATAGGCGGCGCCGTCGTTCACCGACAGGAACCAGATCGACCCGTCTGGCGCCTCGCCGCACGTCGCGGACCCGTCCCGTCTGCGGCGTCTCGATCCGCTCTTCCGCATAACCGGCATCGGGATCGAGCCGCGCGATGTAATCGCTCTTCAGGCTGCCGATGAAGATGTCCCCCTGCCATTCGGGAAACGTGGCCCGGAATAGATCATCAGCCCGGACGGTGCGATCGAGGGGTCCCAGTAATGGACCGGCTGCTCCAGGCCGGGCGCTTCGGTTCCCACGCCGATCTGGTCGCCGCCATAGTTCGCGCCCATAGGTAATGACGGGCCAGCCATAGTTGCGCCCGGGCAGGACGAGGTTCAGCTCGTCCCCGCCCTGCGCCCCGTGCTCGACGACCCAAAGCCGACCCTCGGCATCCAGCGCCGCCCCCTGCGGGTTGCGATGCCCTTTGGAATAGAGGTCGGGCAGACCATCTGCCCCGAACAGCGGCGCAGAGGCAGGCGCGCCATTCCGATCCAGATGCACGACGGACCCTTCATGCCGCGTCGGGTCCTGCGCCGGGTCTGCCGCGCCACGCTCGCCGATGGTCAGGAACAGCGTGCCGTCCCCCGCCTCGACGATCCGCGAGCCGAAATGCCGCCCGCCGGAACTGCCGGGCGTCATCTCGAACAGGACGCGGATATCGCCGAAGCGTGGATGTCTCAGGCGACAGGTCGATAGCGGCCAGCGCCGTGCCGGATGATCGCCCGCCCTGCTCCTTGGCATAGCTGACGAAGACCTCCTGGCTTTGGGCGAAATCCGGGGCACCAGAACATCCAGCAATCCGCCCTGCCCTTCCGCCACCAGCCCGGGCAAGTCGTCGAAGCGCGCAAGAACCTCGCCTCCGTCGGCAGAGAAAAGTGACAGCCGCCCGTCACGCTCGGTCACCAGGAAACGACCGTCCGGCAGGAAGGCCAGTCCCCACGGTTCTTCCAGCCCCTCGGCCATCCGCTCGACCCGCACCTGGCCGATGGCGGTTTCGGCATCGGCGACCCGGTCGAGGCGTCAGCGGCGGACGCGACACAAGCAGCGTGGCGGCGGCAAGTAGTCTGTATGTCGGCATGTCACCTCCCATCATCCTTGACTTGCAGATAGTGTCCGTCCGAAGCCGTCCAAGGGTTGGGCGATCACGCCTGTTCACAACCGGGAGTTAAGCGGTTCAGGGCAATCGCCTGAGGGTGCTTTCCTTTTTGCGCGCGCCCCTCTAGTTTGCCGCGCAGGACAATGTTCCAACACGGGAGAACAACATGAAAAAACTGCTTACCGCTTCGGCTGCCTGCGCGCTTTTCGCGGGCGCGGCCAGCGCCGAGGACATCAAGCTTGGCGTCCTTATCGGCTTCACCGGACCGATTGAATCGCTGACCACCTCGATGGCTGCTGCCGCCGAAATGGCGATGGAAGAAGCGAACGCCTCGGGCCTGCTGCTCGACGGCTCCAACGTCACTTCGGTTCGCGCCGACTCGACCTGCGTCGACTCGGCCGCGGCCACTGCCGCTGCCGAACGCCTGATCACCGCCGACAGGTGCAAGGGCATCATCGGCGGCGACTGCTCGGGCGTGACCGGCGCGGTGCTGCAGAACGTCGCGCGTCCGAACGGCATCGTGATGATCTCGCCCTCGGCCACCTCGCCCGCGCTGACCACCGCGGAAGATGACGGCCTGTTCTTCCGCACCGCGCCGTCGGATGCGCGTGAAGGCGAAGTGATGGCCGACATCCTGACCGAAAAGGGCGTCAAGTCGATCGCCCTGACCTACACCAACAACGACTACGGCAAGGGTCTGGCCGAAGCGATCGCGACCGCGTTCCACGCCAAGGGCGGCACGGTGACGATCAACGCCGCGCATGAAGACGGCAAGGCCGACTATTCGGCCGAAGTCGCGGCGCTGGCCTCGGCGGGTGGCGACCTGCTGGTTGTGGCGGGCTACCTCGACCAGGGCGGCAAGGGCATCATCCAGGCCTCGCTCGACTCGGGCGCGTTCACGACCTTCGGCCTGCCGGGCGGCATGGTCGGCGACAACCTTCCGCGGCCATCGGCCCGGCGCTCGACGGCTCCTACGGCCAGGTCGCGCAGTCGGACAGCCGCCGGTGCGGCGATCCTGATCGAAATGGGCAAGGCCGCGGCCACGCCGTTCGACGCCACCTCGCCCTACACGATGGAATCCTATGACGCCGCCGCGCTGATCATGCTGGCGATGCAGGCGGCCGGGTCGACCGATCCGCAGCGTCTACAAGGACAAGATCCTCGAAATCGCCAACGGCCGCCGACGGTCGGGCACAAGATCCATCCGGGCGAGATTGCGGCAAGGCGCTGGAGCTGATCGCGGCCGGCACCGACATCGACTATGAAGGCGCTCGGGTGTCGACACTGATCGGACCGGGCGAAAGCGCGGGTCGCTACGACAGTTCGAGGTCAAGGGCGGCAAGTACGAAACCGTCCAGTTCCGCTGAGCCTGAAATCGCATTGACAGAAGCGGAACGGCCCGGGCATAGCCCCGGGCCGTTGCCACAAGAAGAACGCCCCCGGCACGGCCCGCAGGCCGGAGACACGGGCGGCACAGGGGAGAACGGATGATCGTCGTCGAGGATCTGCACAAGCATTTCGGCGGCTTTCACGCCGTCGACGGCGCGTCGCTCGAGATCACGGACCGGGTCGATCACCGGGCTGATCGGGCCGAACGGCGCCGGCAAGACCACGCTGTTCAACGTCATCGCCGGCCGCCTGCCGCCGACCTCGGGCCGGGTCTACATGGATGGCGAGGACATCACCGGCCTGCCGCCGCACGAGCTGTTCCACAAGGGCCTGCTGCGCACCTTCCAGATCGCCCATGAATTCGGCTCGATGACCGTGCGCGAGAACCTGATGATGGTGCCCGCCGGTCAGGCGGGCGAGACGCTGTGGAACGCCTGGTTTCGCCGCGGCACGCGTCGCCGCGGAAGAGCGCAGCGCATCCGCGAAAAGGCCGACGAGGTGCTGGATTTCCTGACGATCAGCCACCTGGCCGACCAGAAGGCCGCGAACATCTCCGGCGGGCAGAAGAAGCTTCTGGAACTGGGCCGCACGATGATGGTCGACGCCAAGATCGTCTTCCTGGACGAGGTGGGCGCGGGCGTGAACCGCACGCTGCTGAACACCATCGGCGACGCGATCATCCGGCTGAACAAGGAACGCGGCTATACCTTCTGCGTGATCGAGCACGACATGGATTTCATCGGCCGCCTCTGCGACCCGGTGATCGTGATGGCCGAGGGCAAGGTGCTGGCGCAGGGCACGGTCGACCAGGTGAAGAACGACGAGCGGGTGATCGAGGCCTATCTGGGCACCGGCCTGAAGAACAAGGTGGTCGCCCATGGCTGACCGGACGCGAAACGAATTTTCTGCGAAAATTCAATGGACTGCATCGAGGAATTTTCGCAGAAAATTCGCAGGCGAAGGGAGCGACCATCGTGGTTGAGCCCTTCCTGATCGGCGATGCGATGACCGGCGGCTATGGCGCCGTCGACATCCTGCATGGCTGCACCATCGCCGTTGAAAAAGGCCAGATCGCGGTGATCGTCGGGCCGAACGGCGCCGGCAAGTCCACCGCGATGAAGGCGGTCTTCGGGATGCTGAAGCTGCGCTCGGGCCATGTGCGGCTGGACGGCGAGGATATCACCACGCTCAGCCCGCAGGCGCGGGTGGCAAAGGGCATGGCGCTTCGTTCCGCAGACGCAGAACATCTTCACCACGATGACGGTCGAGGAAAACCTCGAGATGGGGGCCTTCCTGCGCCGCGACGACATCCGCACGACGATGGAGCAGATCTACGATCTGTTCCCGATCCTGCGCGACAAGCGCCGTCAGGCCGCAGGCGAACTCAGCGGCGGACAGCGCCAGCAGGTCGCGGTGGGCCGCGCGCTGATGACCCAGCCCAAGGTGCTGATGCTGGACGAGCCGACGGCAGGCGTCAGCCCGATCGTGATGGACGAGCTTTTCGACCGCATCATCGAGGTCGCGCGCACCGGCATCTCGATCCTGATGGTCGAGCAGAACGCCCGTCAGGCGCTGGAGATCGCCGACAAGGGCTATGTGCTGGTGCAGGGATCGCAACCGTTTCACCGACACCGGCAAGGCCCTGCTGGCCGACCCCGAGGTGCGCCGCACCTTCCTGGGAGGCTGACGCGATGGTGTTGCTTCGCCTGTTGGCCACCGCCGTGCTGATCCTGCCTGCAGCAGCCTCGGCGACCGAATTGCCCGCGCTGTCCTGCCGCATCGAGCAGACCTGCGAGCGTGGCGCGGCCTGCTCCGAGACCGACACCGATTTCCAGCTCGATCCGGTCGAAGGCGGATACAGCGCATCGCTCGATGCGGGTCAGGTCGAGATCGCCGAAGTCAGCCCACCTGAATCCGAAGTGCGCAGTTTCGTCTTCTCCAACGACGAATCCGTCAGCGTGCTGCTTTCGATCTTTCCCGACGGGGCCTTTGCCCTGACCGTCCATGAGGATCTGGACGGGCCCTATGTCGAAACCGCCTTTGGCAGCTGCGTCGAGGAAATGTGACGATGGATTTTCTCAACGCGCTCGTCGCTTTCACCAACTTCGTCTTCGTCCCTGCCGTGGCCTATGGCGCGCAGCTTGCCATCGGCGCGTTGGGTGTGACGCTGATCTACGGCATCCTGCGCTTCTCGAACTTCGCGCATGGCGACACGATGGCGTTCGGGACCATGATCACCATCCTTTTCACATGGTGGTTCCAGTCGCTCGGCATCACCTTCGGCCCTCTGCCGACCGCCCTGCTGGCCCTGCCCATCGCCATCGCCCTGACGGCGGCCTTTGTTCTGCTGACGGACCGGGTGGTCTACCGGTTCTACCGCAAGCAGCGCGTCAGCACGTCGATCCTGGTGATCGTGTCGCTCGGCGTGACCTTCATCATGAACGGCATCACGCGCTTCATCATCGGGACCGATGAGCAGAACTTCTCGGACGGCGCGCGCTTCGTGATCTCCGCCGGGGATTTCAAGACGGCCACGGGTCTTGCCGAGGGGCTGGCGATCAAGACGACGCAGGCGCTGACGCTGGTGACGGCTGTGATCGTGGTGGCCTGGCTCTTCTGGTTCCTGAACCGCACCCGCACCGGCAAGTCGATGCGCGCCTTTTCGGACAACGAGGACCTGGCGCTGCTGTCGGGCATCAACCCGGAACGGGTCGTGGCGGTGACATGGATCATCGCGGCGGCGCTGGCGACGATTGCGGGTGTCCTCTACGGGCTGGACAAGAGCTTCAAGCCCTTCACCTATTTCCAGCTTCTGCTGCCGATTTTCGCCGCAGCGGTGGTAGGCGGCCTCGGCAGCCCGCTTGGCGCCATCGCAGGCGGCTTCGTCATCGCCTTCAGCGAGGTGATGGTGACCTATGCCTGGAAGAAGGTGCTCGGCTACACGATGCCCGAGGGACTTGCGCCCGACAGCCTCGTGCAGTTGCTGACGACGGACTACAAGATCGCCGTCAGCTTCATGATCCTGATTGCGGTGCTGCTGCTGAAACCGACCGGGCTGTTCAAGGGGAAATCGGTATGACGAGGCGCGACCTTGCCCTTTTCGCCGCGGTGGCGATCCTGTTCCTTGCGACCGGCATGTGGTTCAGCTGGAACCTCGCCCTGACGATCCTGAACATGTCGCTGATCTCGGCCATCATGGCGATGGGCGTGAACATCCAGTGGGGCTATGCGGGCCTGTTCAACGTCGGGATCATGGGGTTCGTGGCGCTCGGCGGGCTTGCCGTGGTCCTGACATCGGCGGTGCCCTCGCCCGGGGCGTGGCAGGCCGGGGGGCCGGGCATCATCATGGGCCTCGTGATGGGCGCCGCGACGCTGACGCTTGCCATCGCGGCCTACAAGCGGCTTGCGCCGGGGCGGATTCGGACGCTGGCGGTACTGGCGATCCTCCTCGTGGGGTTCCTCGCCTACCGGGCGGTGTTCGACCCTGCCGTGACGGCGGTGGAGGCGAACAGCCCCGAGGCATTCGGCAACCTCGGCGGCCTGGGGCTGCCCGCGCTGGTCGCCTGGCCGATGGGCGGCCTGCTGGCCGCAGCCGCAGCCTGGGCCATCGGCAAGACGGCGCTCGGGCTGCGGTCCGACTACCTCGCCATCGCGACGCTCGGCATTGCCGAGATCATCATCGCCGTGCTCAAGAACGAGGACTGGCTGGCGCGGGGCGTCAAGAACGTCATCACCCTGCCCCGCCCCTGGCCCGTTCCCTACGAGGTCGACTTGCAGAAGGACCCCGGTTTCGTCGACTGGGCCACGGGCTGGGGCTTCGATCCGGTGCTGACCTCGTCGATCCTCGTGAAGCTGGGCTATGCGACGCTTTTCGGGCTCGTGCTGCTGGTCATCGTCCTGTTGTCGGAGCGCGCGCTGCGCTCGCCCTGGGGGCGGATGATGCGGGCGATCCGTGACAACGAGGTCTCGGCCGAAGCGATGGGCAAGGACGTGACGCGCCGCCATCTGCAGGTCTTCATCCTCGGCTCGGCGGTGGTCGGCGTCGCGGGTGCGATGATGACGACGCTCGACGGCCAGCTGACGCCCGGCACCTATTCGCCGCTGCGCTTCACCTTCCTGATCTGGGTCATGGTGATCGTCGGCGGGTCGGGCAACAACTGGGGCGCGGTGCTTGGCGGCTTCCTGATCTGGTGGCTCTGGGTGATGGTCGAACCACTTGGTCTGGGGCTGATGTCGATCATCACGGCGGGCATGGAAGACGGGTCGTGGCTGAAGGTTCACTTGCAGGAAAGCGCCGCCCATATGCGCCTTCTGACCATGGGGATCGTGCTGCTGGTCGTGCTGCGCTTCAGTCCGCGCGGCCTGATACCCGAGAAGTAAGGGCGGGCTGCGCCGCGCCCTTACTCTGCCGTCATCACGGCGGAAACGGGACCAAGCGCGACCGTCGCCGCCCGCCCTTCCAGTGACCATTCCATCAGCGCGGCGATGGTCTCGGGCCGGGTGCTGCCCAGAACCACGACGCGTCCGTCCTGCGCAGCCTTGAACGCCGCCCGGTCCAGATAGCGGCGCACCGCTGCTGCTGGCTCGTCCTCGGCATCCAGCCGCCGGAAGATCGTCGCCGCGGGCACGCCTTCGCGGCTGGCGACCTGGTCCGCCGGGTTCAGGCCCTGGTCGAAGGTCAGCAGGCCCCGTCCCTGATCGCGGACGATGGGAATGACCTGCGTTGCAAGAGGTCGGTCGTTCTGGAAGCCGCCCTCGGGCAGGTCCAGCACCGCGACCGCCTGCGGCAGCGCGGCGGCGTGGGCGCCGAAGGTCACTTCCAGATCCGCCGCCGTCGCCCCTTGCGGGATCGAGGACGCCAGCATCACCACCTCCTGCCCCGCCTCCAGATAGGGTGCGGCGAGATCGGCAACATTCGGCAGCGCGGGGTCGAGGGCGAAGGTCACGGGAAAGGGCAGCGCCGCAAGTTTGGCACGGTCAAGATCCGGCTCGCCGGTGTCGATAAGGACGATGGCATAGACAGGCTTGCCTTCGGGGTTTTCGAACGGGCGCGCATAGCGCTTCAGCGGCGTCAGGTCGTTCGGATCGATGGCATCGTCTGCCACCTCGGCTGCGGGCGCATCGCCGATGCGCGGCAGACGGCCCACCGTCACACCGTCGACCTCGCCGCTGAATCCGGCCTGGGGCGGCTCGCCTTCCGCACCCTCGCCTTCCGGCAGTGGCGCGTCAGGGGCCAGAGGGGTATCAGCAGGCAGCACGGCGCTGTCGCCTTCGGGCAGGATTTCGGGGGCGGTCTCGACCAGGGCCTCCTCCTCGGGGGTCAGCGGAGGCGGTGGGGGTAGTTCGGCGGCGGGCGGGGTTGTCTCGGTCGTTCGGCGGGGGCGGCGCGTCGGCGGCCTGCCCCGCTCCGATGCGGTTCTCGTCCAGCGCGGCAATCACCGGCGCTTCGGCAGGAGCATCGGGCGCGGCGGGCGTGGCCGGAACCGCGAGATCGAGGCGCGGGGCGGCGGCGGCTTCCGGACTTGCCGTCTGCCCGGCAGGTGCATCTGCCGGGGCCTGCACGACTGGGGCTGTCCCCGTGGTGATGTCGGACTGCGTTGCTGGCGCCGTAGGTTCTGCATCCGGGGCGGGACGCAGGAACTCGGAACCGGCAGGCGCAGCGACCTCGGCGGCAGAGGGTGCAGGCTCGGCTTCCGGCGCTGCCGCAACACTTTCTTCGGCGGGCGCGGGGTCTGCTTCCGCTGGTTCGGCGACCGAGGGGGGTGCGGCGGGTTCCTCCGGCGCCACGGAAGGTGCGGTGTCAGATGGCGCGGCAGGTGCCTGAGCAGCTTCCTCCACCACCGCGCCACGTTCGGCTTCGCCGGGCATCGGAGAGACTTCGGACACGATGATGAGCCCGGCCACCCCGAAGAGGCTGCCCCAGACCAGACCTGTTCCGAACCCCTTCATCGACGCCCCCTGTCTCTGCCCCGTTCGCCCACGCCTGTCAGGCATCTTTGCCTTGACGCCTCTGCATGGCTCGGCCCATGTATACCGCGACCCTGTCCGGGGATCACCCCCTAACCGCCAAGGCCCCAGGCATGCTGCTTCTGATCGATAACTACGACAGCTTCACCTACAATCTGGTGCACTATTTCGGCGAACTCGGGGCCGACGTGGTCGTGCATCGCAACGACGCCATCGACGTGCAGGCGGCGATGGCGCTGCGACCCTCGGCCATCGTGCTGTCGCCCGGCCCCTGCGATCCGGCGCAGGCCGGCATCTGCCTGGCCCTGACCACCGCGGCCGCCGAGGCGAGAATTCCGCTTCTCGGCGTCTGTCTGGGCCACCAGACCATCGGCGAGGCATTCGGCGGCCGGGTGGTGCGCTGCCACGAGATCGTGCACGGCAAGATGGGGGCGATGCACCATGAAGGACAGGGCATCTTCGCAGGCCTGCCGTCGCCCTTTCTCGCCACCCGCTATCATTCGCTGATCGTCGAGAAGGAAAGCCTGCCCGACTGCCTCGAGGTCACGTCCTGGCTGTCGGACGGCACGATCATGGGCCTGCGCCACCGGTCGCGCCCCATCGAAGGCGTGCAGTTCCACCCCGAAAGCATCGCCTCGGAACACGGCCACCAGCTTTTGCGCAACTTCCTGGACCTTGCGAAAGTCGCGGCATGAGCGACCGCCTGCGTCCGCTGATCGGGCTCGCCGCCGAGCGCCCGCTGACCCGTGCCGAAGCCGAGACGGCGTTCGACTGCCTGTTCGAGGGCGAGGCGACGCCTGCCCAGATGGGCGGTTTCCTGATGGCGCTGCGCACGCGGGGCGAAACGGTCGACGAATACGCGGCAGCGGCAACTGTGATGCGCGCCAAGTGCAACCGCGGTCCGCGCGCCCGAGGGTGCGATGGACATCGTGGGAACCGGGGGCGACGGCAAGGGCACGCTCAACATCTCGACCGCGACGGCCTTTGTCGTGGCGGGCGCGGGTGTGGTCGTGGCCAAGCATGGCAACCGCAACCTGTCGTCGAAATCGGGTGCCGCCGACGCGCTGACGGAACTGGGCATCAACGTGATGGTCGGCCCCGAGGTGGTGGAGCGTGCCATCGCCCAGGCCGGGATCGGCTTCATGATGGCCCCGATGCACCATCCGGCGATCCGCCATGTCATGCCGGTGCGCAGCGAGCTGGGAACGCGGACGATCTTCAACATCCTCGGCCCGCTGACGAACCCTGCGGGCGTGCTGCGCCAGTTGACGGGCGCGTTCTCGCCCGCGCTGATCCGTCCCATGGCCGAAACGCTGCTCGCGCTTGGTTCGCAGAAGGCGTGGCTGGTGCATGGCGGCGATGGCACGGACGAGTTGTCCATCGCCGGGCCGAGCCGCGTCGCGGCCCTTTCCGATGGTGCGATCACGGAATTCGAGGTGCATCCGGAACAGGCGGGCCTGCCCGTCCATCCGTTCGAGGCGATCATCGGCGGCACCCCGGCCGAGAATGCTGCCGCCTTCCGCGCGCTCCTGGACGGTGCAGCCGGGCGCTTACCGCGATGCGGTCCTGTTGAATTCCGCCGCCGCGCTGATCGTGGCCGACAAGGTGGCCACTCTCGCGGAGGGCGTTGCGCTGGCCCGCGAAAGCATCGACAGCGGCGCGGCCAAGGCAAAGATTGCGGCGGTCGCCGGGATCACGCAGGCCGCATGAGGCGTTAAGCCCCGGGCATCACCCTTTCCTTGCAGCCGCGACACGGGTAGGCAGGCGACATGAGCACCATTCTGGACCAGATCAAGACCTACAAGCTTGACGAGATCGCGCAGCGCAAGGCGCGGACCCCCCTGTCACGGCTGGAAGACGCGGCACGGGCGGCCCCGGCACCGCGCGGCTTTGCGCGCGCGCTGAGCGAGGCCGCGGGTTCAGGCTATGGTCTGATCGCCGAGATCAAGAAGGCGAGCCCCTCCAAGGGCCTGATCCGCGCGGATTTCGACCCGCCTGCGCTCGCTCGGGCCTATGAGGCGGGCGGCGCAACCTGCCTTTCGGTTCTGACCGATGCGCCCTCGTTCCAGGGCGATGACAGCTTCCTGACCGCCGCGCATGACGCGACGCGCCTTCCCTGCCTGCGCAAGGATTTCCTCTACGATCCCTATCAGGTGGTCGAGGCGCGTGCGCTGTCGGCGGACTGCATCCTGATCATCATGGCTTCTGTCTCGGACGCCCAGGCTGCGGAACTCGAGGCCGCAGCGAAGACATGGCAGATGGACGTTCTGATCGAGGTTCACGACCTGCCGGAACTGGAACGCGCTTCGCGCCTGTCGTCGGGGCTTATCGGGATCAACAACCGGAACCTGCACACGTTCGAGGTCTCGCTGGAGACCACCCGCACGCTTGCCCGGCAGGTGCCAGCCGACCGACTGATCGTTGCGGAAAGCGGGCTGAACACCCCCGCCGACCTGGCGGATCTGGCACGTTACGGCGCGCGGTGCTTCCTTGTGGGCGAAAGCCTGATGCGTCAGGCGGATGTCGAGACCGCGACGCGCACGCTGCTTGCCAATCCGTTCGTCGCGCAGGGGGGCGTCTGATGGCATCCGGGGGGCGGCTCACGCATTTCGATGCGGCGGGGAACGCCCAGATGGTGGATGTGTCCGACAAGGCCGTCACCGACCGCACCGCCGTCGCCCGCGGCGTCGTCGTCATGGCCGCCGAAACGCTCGCACTGATCCTGCGCAGGACAGGCGAAGAAGGGCGATGTGCTGGGTGTTGCCCAGCTTGCCGGGATCATGGGGGCCAAGCGGACCGCCGATCTGATCCCGCTCTGCCATCCGCTTGCGCTGAGCAAGGTGGCACTTGTCCTGACCCCCGACCCTGCCCTGCCGGGCATCGTGATCGAAGCCACGGTGAAGACCTCGGGCCAGACAGGCGTCGAGATGGAGGCGCTGACCGCCGTGAGCACGGCCGCCCTGACGGTCTATGACATGGTGAAGGCCGTCGATCGCGGGATGCGCATCGAGAACATTCACCTGGTCCTGAAAGAAGGCGGGAAATCCGGGCGATACGAGGCGAAGCCGTGATTTCGGTTGAAGAGGCGCTCGCGCGCGTGCTGGCCCTTGCGCCAGCGATCTCGGAGGAAAGCGTCCCGCTTGCCCTTGCCGCCGGGCGGGCGATGACACGACAGGCCATCGCGCAGCGCGACCAGCCCCCGTTCCCGGCCTCGGCGATGGACGGCTATGCCATCGTCGGGCCGGTTCGCGCGGGCGAGCAGTACCGCGTCATCGGCATGGCTGCGGCGGGCCATGCGTTTCACGGCGCAGTTGCCAGCGGCGAGGCCGTGCGCATCTTCACCGGCGCCCCGGTGCCCGAGGGCGCGACGCATGTCGTCATTCAAGAGGATGTCTCGGTCGCGGGCGACACGATCCGGGTTGGCGACCGGGCCGAAGCCTCGACCAACATCCGCGCGGCGGGGCAGGATTTCCGGCGCGGCGACACAGTTGGGCCACGCAGGCTTCGGCCCAATGATCTTGCGTTGCTCGCCGCGATGAATGTGGCGCAGGTCACGGTCGCCCGTCGGCCGGTGGTCGCGATCATCCCGACTGGAGACGAGTTGGTGATGCCGGGCGAGACCCCGCGCCCCGACCAGATCATCGCGTCGAACATGTTCGCGCTCAAGGCGATGGCCGAGGCGGAAGGCGCGGTGGTGCGCCTGCTGCCCATCGCGCGGGATACCGAAGCCTCGCTGCGCACGGTGTTCGGTCTGGCCGAAGGCGCCGATCTGGTGGTCACGATCGGCGGGGCATCGGTCGGCGATCACGATCTTGTCGCGCGGGTCGCCGAACAGATCGGAATGGAGCGCGCCTTCTACAAGATCGCGATGCGCCCCGGCAAACCCCTGATGGCGGGTCGGCTGCACGGCGCCGCGATGCTCGGTCTGCCGGGAAATCCCGTTTCGGCCATCGTCTGCGGGCATTTGTTCCTGCTGCCGCTGCTGCGCGCGATGCAGGGCTTGCCGCCCGAGACTACCGTGCGCCGCGCGGTGCTGGACGAGGCGGTTCCCGCCAACGGGCCGCGCGTGCATTACATGCGCGCCCGCCTGATCGCCGCACCGGGTCTGCCGCGCATTCGGGCGTTCGACAGGCAGGATTCGGCCCTGCTGTCGATCCTGAACGAGGCGGACGCGCTTCTGATCCGCGCCATAGATGCACCGCCCCTGGCTGCGGGCAGCGACGTGGATTACCTGCCTCTCGACTAGAACATCTTGACACAAACCGGGAACACGGGCAGAACATGGCGTGAACCCATTGCCCCGCAAAACCGGAGGCTGCCCTGATGCTGACCCGCAAGCAACTCGAATTGCTGGATTTCATTCGCATCCGTATGGATGCAGACGGTGTGCCGCCTTCGTTCGACGAAATGAAGGAAGCGCTCGACCTGCGGTCCAAGTCGGGCATCCACCGCCTGATTACTGCGCTGGAGGAGCGGGGGTTCATCCGCCGCCTTGCCCATCGCGCCCGCGCCATCGAGATCGTGAAGCTGCCCGAGGCGATGGAACGCCCCGGATTCACGCCGCGCCTCGTTGCAAGCAGGCCCGAGCCCCGGCCACAGCCGAAGGGGGCGATGGCGGTCGAAGCGGTGCATGCGATGGAACTTCCCGTCATGGGCCGCATCGCGGCCGGTGTGCCTATCGAGGCGATTAGCCATGTCTCGCACCATGTTTCCGTGCCGGGATCGATGCTGTCCGGACGCGGTCAGCACTATGCGCTCGAGGTGAAGGGCGACTCCATGATCGAGGCGGGGATCAACGATGGCGATATCGTCGTGATCCGTGAACAGCAGACAGCCGAGAATGGCGATATCGTCGTGGCGCTGGTGGACGATCAGGAAGCGACCTTGAAGCGGTTCCGCCGCAAGGGCAGCACCATCGCACTTGAAGCGGCAAACCCGGCCTATGAGACGCGCGTCTATCCGGACCACGCCGTGAAGGTTCAGGGGCGTCTTGTGGGCCTGATCCGCAGCTACTGACCGGTCGGCGCGAGTCCTGCCACGGCTGGCTCCGTCGTGGGGCGTGTGCGGGGTGACCAGAGCCTTGACTGTGCCTCTGTCGGCGTGATCCGAAGCTCGCCGCTGCGGGTTAAGTCGATGGCAAGGGTGCCCGTCCGTGCCAGATCGTCGGCATCCATCACGCGGCAGCCCTGTGGAACATCGGCGACCTCTACCGAGACGATGACCAGATCGTGCGCCGTGCAGGCCGCGGCGAGATTGCCGAGAGCCGCCTTGCCCTTCAGCAGCGCCACCTCATGCCGACCCAGGCGAAAGGTCCGCAGACCCGGCGCGCCCGAGAAGCCCGGCCTCGCAGCGGCCGTTTCCTGATCGACGAGGTCACCGTCGTTCTCCAGCCAGCTACGCGCCGCAAAGCCCGCCCCGCGGTTCGAGGACATCGCCCTGCCTTCCGGTCCCATCAACCCGGCCACCGCGCCATCGCCGCTGACGAGCGCCAGAGGCCGTTCACCCCCGGCCCAGATCGCGACTGCCGCCGCAACAGGCACCAGCCCCAGAAGCCGCGCCCGCCCTTGCCAGAGGATCATCCACAGCGTTCCAAGCGCCATGACTGGCAAGACCCAGGGGCCGGGCGTGGCGATGCCGGTGACCGACCCCTCCCAGCCGGCGACCCAGTGCGCGACAAGCAGGATCCAGCCGGATCCGAGCCCCATCATCCACAGCCCGACGATCTCAAGCCCGATGGGCCAGAGCAAAACCGCGATCACCGCGCCCGGCATGATGAGAGCGCCCATCGCAGGCACCGTCAGCAGGTTCGCGATCAGCCCGTAATCCGTGAAGCGGTTGAAATGGGCGGCGGCCAGCGGCGCCGTGGCCAGCCCCGCGAGCACCGAGGACAGCACGAGCGTGAACACCGGCATGATCCAGCGCGGGACGCGCCCGCCCAGACTGGCGCGGTCGAGCATGGCGAACCCCGCAATCAGCACGGTCGTCGCGGCAAAGCTCATCTGGAACCCGGGGCCGAGCAGGCTTTCCGGCCTTGCCAGCAACAGCAGCACCCCCGCGATGGCCACCGACCGCAGCGACAGGGCGCGCCGGTCCGCCAGCACCGCGACCAGCATGACGGCGACCATCACAAAGGCGCGCTCGGTCGCGACGTTGGACCCTGACAGCGCCAGATAGAACGCCGCGACCGCCAGCGCGACGACGGCGGCAACCTTCTTCGTATTGATGCGAAGCGCAACCGGCGGGACGAGGGCGAGGCCATAGCGAACCACGGCAAACACGAAGCCCGTGATGAACGCCATGTTCATCCCCGATATCGCGAGCAGGTGCGACAGGTTGGAATCGCGCAATGCGGCGACCGTGTCTTGCGTGATGCCCGACCGGTCCCCCGTCACCGCCCCGGCTGCGAATGCTCCCGCCTGTCCCGGCACGCGCGCCATGATCGCGTCTGACAGGCGGGCGCGCAGCCGGTTGACCTGCTGCGTGCCGGGTTCGGGTTCTGCAAGCCGCAGCACCGGGGTGGTCGCATAGCCAACCGCGCCGAGCTGCTCGAAATAGGCCATGCGGCGAAAATCGAAGCCAGCCGGTTCCGATGGCCCGGGCGGCGGGCGAAAGATGACCCGTCAGGATCAGGATCGATCCCGGTTCGGGCCGGAACGCCTGTTCGCCACCGTGCAGCGACACCCGCACCCGCCGTGGAGTGTCATCCGGCGCAACTCTGTCCAGAACGACCCGATCCAGCGTGACCCGCAGATCGTCGGCCTGCGAGCGATCGATCTCGACCACGCGACCCTCGATCGGCCCATAGTACCGAAACTCGAGCACCGGAGCCGCGACGAGGTTGACCCGAAGCCCCGCCGCGAGGGGGCCGAGAAGCAGGCAGATCAGCGCGACGAACAGGGGGTTCGCCGCCGGATAGGCCCGGCGCAGCAGAAGCAGGAGGCAGAACGCCAGCGCCACCGACCCATAGAACACGAACCCGGGTTCGGCGGGCAGCAGAAACCACAGCCCGACGCCGATCCCGATCAGGACCGGCACCCAGGGAAAGAGCGATCCGCGCGCCTCGTCCAGCACGCGCAGGGGGTGAACCGGCCACCACACCTTGCCACCCCATTCCCGATTGCCTAGACAGACGCCACCTTAGCGCCGTCATGGTTTCCGAAAGGTTAAAGGACTTGGCCCAAGCGAGCACCCGCCCCGTCGTGACCCGATTTGCCCCGTCGCCGACGGGCTATCTGCATATCGGCGGCGGCCGCACCGCGCTGTTCAACTGGCTTTTTGCGCGGGGTCGCAACGGCACCTTCCTGCTGCGCATCGAGGATACCGACAGGGAGCGATCGACGCCCGAGGCAACGGCCGCGATCCTGCGGGGCCTGACGTGGCTTGGCCTCGACTGGGACGGAGAGGCGGTGAGCCAGTTCGACCAGCGCCATCGGCATGCCGAGGTAGCCCATGAGATGCTGGCCCGCGGTGCCGCCTATCGCTGCTTCTCCACGCAGGAAGAGATCGAGGCGTTCCGCGAAGCCGCGCGCGCCGAGGGTCGCTCGACCCTGTTCCATTCGCCCTGGCGCGACGCCGATCCATCGACATGGCCGGACCGCCCCTATGTCATCCGCATGAAGGCGCCGAGGGACGGGGAAACGCTGGTCGAGGATGCCGTGCAGGGCACGGTGCGCTTCCGCAACGATCAGTTGGACGACATGGTCGTACTGCGCTCGGACGGGACGCCGACATATATGCTGGCGGTGGTCGTCGATGACCACGACATGGGTGTGACCCATGTGATCCGGGGCGACGATCACCTGAACAACGCCGCCCGCCAGCAGATGGTCTACAACGCGATGGGCTGGGAGGTTCCGGTATGGGCCCATATTCCGCTGATCCACGGCCCGGATGGAAAGAAACTGAGCAAACGTCACGGAGCCGTCGGGATCGAGGAATACCAGGCGATGGGTTATCCCGCGGCAGGCATGCGGAATTATCTTGCCCGCCTTGGATGGTCGCACGGCGATGCCGAGTTTTTTTCGACAGAACAGGCGAAGGAATGGTTCGACTTGTCGGGGATTGGCAGGTCGCCGGCGCGACTCGATTTCAAGAAGCTCGAGAACCTTTGCGGTCAGCACATCGCCGTGATGGACAATGCTGCACTGCTGCATGAACTGGAAGCCTACCTTGCTGCGGCCGACCGCCCCGCCCTTACGGAAGCGCAGCGCGAGGGTCTGGCAAAGGCGCTGCCCCACGTCAAGGAAAGGGCGAAGACCTTTCCGGAACTTCTTGAAAAGGCACATTTTGTGCTGACGAACCGGCCGATTGTACAAGACAGCGCGGCGGCGGCACAGCTCGACTCGGTATCCCGTGGTATACTTAAAAACTTGACGCCGCAGCTGCAAAATGCTCACTGGACAAAGGAGTTGCTCGAGGCAATCCTGTCAGCCGAGGCGGCCGCCCATGGGATCGGTTTCGGCAAAATGGCCGGACCATTGCGCGCGGCGATTGCAGGCAGGACTGTTACACCGAGCGTTTACGACATGATGCTTGTCATCGGTCGTGACGAAACGGTTGCGCGTCTGGAGGATGCCTCGGCCTGACCTGCCGATCTCCGGACCATTACTGCCATCCGGTCGGGTGGCGGCCAGGACAGGGGATTGACCATGCCGGATACGAAGATGGAAACGAAGACCGCGACGCTGACGTTCGGGGGCAAGGCGATCGAAATGCCGATCCACTCGCCCACTCTGGGGCCGGACGTGGTCGACATCCGCAAGCTTTATGCCGAAGGGGACGTCTTCACCTACGATCCCGGCTTCACCTCGACCGCCGCCTGCGAAAGCGCGATCACCTATATCGACGGTGACAAGGGCGAGCTTCTCTATCGCGGCTATCCGATCGAGCAACTGGCCGAGGGGTCGAACTATCTCGAGGTCTGTTTCCTGCTGCTTTACGGCAACCTGCCCTCGTCTGCGGACCTGCTCGATTTCAAACAGCGCGTGACGCGGCACACGATGGTGCATGAACAGATGCACTATTTCTTCCGGGGCTTCCGGCGGGACGCGCACCCGATGGCGACCATGGTCGGCGTCGTCGGCGCGATGAGCGCGTTCTATCATGACTCGACCGACGTGAACGATCCCTGGCAGCGCGAAGTGGCCGCGATCCGAATGATCGCCAAGCTGCCGACGATTGCAGCGATGGCCTACAAGTATTCGGTCGGCCAGCCCTTCGTCTATCCGAAGAACAGCCTCGATTACGCAGGCAACTTCCTGCACATGTGCTTCTCGGTTCCGGCCGAGGAATATGTCGTCGATCCGATCCTGTCGACCGCGATGGACCGGATCATGATGCTTCATGCGGATCACGAACAGAACGCCTCGACCTCGACCGTCCGGCTGGCCGGGTCGTCGGGCGCGAATCCCTTCGCCTGCATCGCGGCGGGCATCGCCTGTCTCTGGGGGCCCGCGCATGGCGGCGCGAACCAGGCCTGCCTGGAGATGCTGCGCGAGATCGGTTCTGTCGACCGCATTCCCGAATACATCCGCCGCGCCAAGGACAAGGACGATCCGTTCCGCCTGATGGGCTTCGGGCACCGCGTCTACAAGAACTTCGATCCGCGGGCGAAGGTGATGAAGAAAAGCGCCGACGAGGTGCTCGACCTGATGGGGATTCACAACAACCCCACGCTTCAGGTCGCCAAGGAGCTGGAGCGCATTGCGCTGGAGGACGAGTACTTCGTCTCGAAGAAGCTCTATCCGAACGTCGACTTCTATTCGGGCATCATCCTCGATGCGATGGGCTTTCCCACCTCGATGTTCACGCCGATCTTCGCGCTGTCGCGGACAGTCGGCTGGATCAGCCAGTGGCGCGAGATGATCGCGGACCCGACCCAGAAGATCGGTCGGCCCCGGCAGCTCTACATCGGGGAAAAACAGCGGGACTATGTTCCGGTCGAGCGTCGCTGACGGAATGACAAGGCCCCGGAGAAATCCGGGGCCTTTCTTCCATCACCGCTCGCTGACCGCCGTCATGCCGCAGACAGACCCGCTCGCCCGACACCAATGGCGGGGATGACAGCCGGGGGTGGCTGGTCGTATCAAGGGCATGCCGGGGGGCAGAGGGGGAGATCAGCATGGACATGCGTGTGTCGGGCAACAAGGCCCGCGCAATTTCGGCGGCCGAGGCGGCGGCTCTGGTGCGGCCCGGCATGTGGCTCGACTACGGGGCGGGGCTGTGCCAGCCGGACGAATTCGACCGGGCGCTCGCCGCGCGGCGCGACGACCTGCATGACATCAAGATCCGTGGCTGCCTGACGACCCGCCCCCGCGCGGTGTTCGAGGAAGACCCCGACGGCAAACACTTCTATGGCCTGAGCCTGCATTTCTCGGGCTATGACCGGCGCAAGCACGATGCGGGGCGCATGGGCTACATGCCGGTGAACCTTGGCGAAATTCCCGACTATTACCGGCGCTTCATCGCGCCGGTCGACATCGTCGTGCTGCGGACCTGCCGCATGGACAAGGACGGCTTCTTCAACTTCAGCGCCGCCAATCTCTGGCACCGCGCCGTCATCGAACGTGCGAAATGCGTGATCGTCGAGGTGACGGACGGCCTGCCCTACTGCCTCGGCGTCGAGAACGGCGTCCATGTCAGCGAGGTCGACTACATCATCGAGGGCGACAACCAGCCCGCACCGGTGGTGCCCAACCCGCCTGCAAGCGACGTCGACCGCGCCGTGGGTCGCCTCATCGCCGCCGAAATCGAGGATGGGGCCTGCCTTCAGATCGGGATCGGCGGAATGCCGAATGCGGTCTGTACCGAGCTTCTGCACAGTTCGGCCCGCGACCTGGGCGTGCATACCGAGATGATGACCGACGGGATCGTGGACCTCTACAAGGCGGGCCGCATCAACGGGGCGCGCAAGCAGACGCACGCCGGCAAGCTGACATATTCATTCGCGTTGGGGTCGAGCGACCTTTACGCGACGCTGCACGGCAATCCCGATTTCGCCTGCCTGCCGGTGGATCAGACCAACCTGCCCCACAAGATCATGCAGAACGACAGGGTCGTGTCGATCAACAACACGACGCAGATCGACCTTCAGGGACAGGCGGCCTCGGAATCGGACGGGCTGCGGCATATCAGCGGAACCGGTGGACAATTGCAGTTCGTGCGGGGGGCCTATGCCTCGGCGGGGGGAAAGACATTCATCTGCCTTTCGTCGACCTTCGACAAGAAAGGCGACCGGCGCAGCCGCATCGTGCTGAGCCTGACACAGGGCAACATCGTGACCACGCCCCGGTCAGACGTGATGTATGTCGTCACCGAATACGGAATGGTGAACCTGAAGGGCAAATCGGTCGCCGAGCGGGCGCAGGCCCTGATCGGCATCGCCCATCCGGACTTCCGCGAAGACCTTGCGCGACAGGCGCATGAATCCGGGCTGGTTCCCCGCGGCTTCACCTTCTGAGGGGCGCAGGCAAACCGCAGGGTCAGGTCGGCGGCGCAGCCGCACCCGCAAAATCGCTGTGAACGCATGCGCCCTGCCCTGTCGCCCGACGGCGCCACCCCGTATGTTCGCCCCAGTCGCGACTCGGACAAGGAGCATTCGTCATGGCCATCCGGACCCTCGTTTGGGGCGAGAACGTCCACGAGCGAACGAACAAGGCCGTCGCAGCGATTTATCCCAAGGGGATGCACGGTGCGATCGCGGACGCCCTGAATGCCGACGGCGCGATCCGGGCCGAGACCGCGACGCTGGACCAGCCTGGGCACGGGCTGTCGCGTGAGCGGCTGGCGGCAACCGATGTGCTGCTCTGGTGGGGCCATGCCGCGCATGGCGATGTGTCGGACGCGGCGGTGGAGCATGGTCTGCGAGGCCGTCTGGTCCGGAATGGGTGCAATCTTCCTGCACTCCGCGCATTTCTCGAAACCGTTCAAGCGGCTGATGGGTGCGCCCTGCAACCTGACCTGGCGCGAGGCGGGCGAGCGCGAGCGGCTGTGGCTGACCTCTCGCAACCACCCCATCGCGGCGGGCTTGCCGGACCATTTCGAGCTTGAGAACGAAGAGATGTATGGCGAGCCCTTCGGCGTGCCGGAACCGATGGAGACGGTCTTCGTCAGCTGGTTCCAGGGCGGCGAGGTGTTCCGTTCGGGCCTGACGTGGAAGCGGGGCGCGGGCAACGTCTTTTACTTCCGCCCGGGGCACGAGACCTATCCGACCTATCACGATGCGAACGTGCAGACCGTTCTGCGCAATGCGGTAAAGTGGGCCCACAATCCTGCGGCGCGACTGGCCGATCCCGTTGCCGCGCCGAACGTGCCCGTCGCCGAGGCCCTCGAACCGCTGGTCGAGCGCGGTCCGCGCCTGCACCATGATGGCGAGTTGGGTCTGCGCTGATGGTGCGCCTGCTGATCCTTGGCACGGGCGGCATGGCGGGCAACCATGCCGAGGCTTTTGCCGCGATACCTGGGGTAGAGGTGGTGGCCGGGGTCGACACGCGCCCGGCCCCGCTGCATGAGTTCTGCGACCGCCACGGCATCGCCAACCGCTTTACCTCGCTGGATGAGGCGCTGGCGTGGGGCGGATTCGACGCCGCAACCAACGTCACGCCGGATGCGGCACACTTTGTCACGACGATGCCCTTGCTGGCTGCGGGCAAGCATGTGCTGTGCGAGAAACCCCTGGCCACGAACCAGGCCGATGCCCTTGCCATGGCCGAGGCGGCCGCGCGGGCGGGCGTCGTCAACATGGTGAACCTCAGCTACCGCAACGTGCCTGCGCTGCAGGCGGCGGCGCAAATGGTGGCAGCAGGGGCCATCGGGACCGTGCGCCATTTCGAGGCGAGCTACCTGCAAAGCTGGCTGACCCAGCCCGCCTGGGGCGATTGGCGGACGATGCCGCAGTGGCTCTGGCGGCTATCGAGCGCGCATGGGTCGAAGGGCGTGCTGGGCGATGTCGGCATCCACATCCTCGACTATGCGACATTCATCGCGGGTGCTGATCCCGCCGAGGTCAGCTGCCGCCTGACGACCTTCGACAAGGCCGAGGGCGGGCGCATCGGCGAGTACGTCCTCGATGCCAATGACAGCTTTGCCATGCACCTGAGACTGGCCAATGGCGCGGTGGGAACGGTCAGCGCGACGCGTTTTGCCTCGGGCCACCTGAACGACCTGCGGCTGCGCATCTATGGCGATCTGGGGGGCCTCGAGGTGCTGTTCGAAAAGGCCGAGAGCCGGCTCAATGCCTGCCTTGGCGCCGATATGGCGACGGGTCTCTGGCAGCCGCTCGATGTGCCGGAGGTGCCCACGATCTACCAGCGCTTCGTGGCCGCCATTCGCGGAGATGGCAGCCCGGAGCCGGACTTTGCACGGGGCGCGGCCTTGCAGCGCGTGCTCGATCTGGCCGAAGCGTCGGCCCGCGACGGCAGCCGCAGCCTGCACGTCTGAGCGGCAATGCCGAAGTCACGCCATAGTGAAGGCGCTTTTCTTGGCCCTTCTCGCGTCTAGTTGATGCGAGGTCGGTTGCATGCGCGGCCGAAACGCCGCCTACTGCAACGAGACAAAACCTGCGTTCCGTGGGTCCACCGGAGACTTCATGTCGCTTTGGAAACAGGCCCTTGTGACCCTTGCCCTGCTTGCCGGGGCAATCGTGCTGTCTGCCGTCCTGCTGCCTGCGACCCATCCGATGCTGGACAGGATCGGGATGTTGCAGCCCCTCGCGCGGCTGGGTCTGGTCGCCGAAGGCGCCGAACCGGATGGTGCTGGCGGTCAGGGCGGCGGTCGCCCGGCCGGTGGTGCGCTTGTGGTGGCGCATCAGGTCCGATCCGAAGTGCTGAAGGATACCGTCACGGCAATCGGGACGGCGCGCGGCGCGCGTTCGGTCGTGCTCGCCTCGGAAGTCGCCGGACGCATCACCGCGATCACCGTCGCATCGGGCGATTTCGTGCAGGCGGGCGAGACCATCATCGAACTGGACAACGAGGCCGCGCGGATCGCGGTGGACAGGGCTGCGCTGCTGGTGCGCGATGCGCTTGCCACCCGCGACCGGGTCGCGCGGCTGCAAGCGACGGGCGCCTCGACCGATCTTCAGGCGCAGGAAGCGGAACTGGCCCTGCAAACCGCCGAGTTGCAGTTGCGCGAGGCCGAGTTCGACCTGTCACGCCATGTGATCACCGCGCCGATCACCGGCTGGGTTGGTATTCTGACGGCAGAAGTCGGCAACCAGGTTGCCGTGAACGAAGAGATTACGCGGATCGAGGACCGGTCGAGCCTGCTGGTGGATTTCCGGGTGCCCGAGCGTGTCGTGCGCCTGCTTGCGGTGGGCGATCCGGTCCGCGCCGCGCCGCTCGCGGAAACCGCCTCGGTTCTGGAAGGCCGGATCAGCGCGCTCGACAACCGGGTCGATGAAGCCAGCCGGACGCTGCAGATCCAGGCCGCGATCGACAACGACGATGACGCGATGCGGCCCGGCATGGCCTTTCTCATTTCGCTCGACTTCACCGGGACCGAGCATCCGTCGGTCGATCCGCTTGCGATCCAGTGGGGGGCCGACGGGTCGTTCGTCTGGATCGTGCGCGACGGTGCCGCACAGCGCGTGCCGGTTCGCATCCTGCAACGCAACAGCGACGTGGTGCTGATCGAGGCCGATATCCAGCCGGGCGACCTGGTTGTCAGCGAGGGCGTGCAGACCCTGCGGCCCGGCGGCGCCGTCACGCTGGTCGAGCCCGGCGCCGACACCACGCAGCCGAAGACCTGAGCCGATGAGCGATCCGTCCCTGCCCATCGACGAAAAGGCGCTGGCCTCATCGGGGACCGCCCTTTTCGTCCGCAGGCCGATCCTCGCCTTCGTGCTGAACGCCCTGATCGTGATTGCCGGTCTCTCGGCGCTGTCCGGGGCCGAGGTGCGCGAGTTGCCGGATGTCGACCGCCCGGTGATCACCGTGAACACCGATTTCGAAGGTGCCGCCCCCGAGACCATCGACCGCGAGATCACCTCGGTCATCGAGGGTGCGGCGGGCCGGGTTGCCGGGGTCAAATCGATCTCGTCCACCTCGCGCTTCGGGTCAAGCCGCGTCACGGTCGAGTTCCGCGACGATGTCGATCTGGACGTGGCGGCGACCGATCTGCGGGATTCGATCGCGCGCATCCAGAACAACCTGCCCGATGACGCGGACCCGCCGCGCGTGGTCAAGGCGGATGCCGATTTCAGAGCCTGTCCTGCGGATCGCAGTCACGTCGTCGACGCGAAGCGCGCAGGACCTCACGAAGCTTGTGCGCGACACTGTCGAGGACAGGCTGCTGGCCGCGCAGGGCGTGGCGGACGTGCAGATCTTCGGCGAACGCGATCTGGTGTTCCGGGTCGATATCGACCAACTGCAACTGGCGAGCCGCGGCCTTACCCTGACCGATCTGCGCGACACACTCAGCACGGTTTCCTTCGATGCTCCGGCAGGCAGCCTGAGTTCGAACAGCCAGAACATCCTCGTGCGCACCACAGCTTCGGTCACCACATCCGAGCAGTTCGAGGCGCTGGAAGTGGCACCGGACGTGAAGCTTGGCGATGTCGCGCGCGTCACGCTGGGGCCGGAGCCCGGCAGTTCCGTGCTGCGCGCGAATGGCGAGACGGGGATCGGGCTGGGCATCATCCGGCAGGCGCAGAGCAACACGCTTGAGATTTCGGAAGCGGTTCGTGCCGTGATCGAAGAGGTGCGCCCGATCCTGCCGGACGACGTCGAGATGTTCATCACCTCGGACACCGCGACCTTCATCAAGGGCGCGATCCATGAGGTCGAGATCGCGCTCGTCATGTCGATCCTGATCGTGACCGCGATCATGTATCTTTTCCTGCGCGATGCCCGCGCCACCCTGATCCCGGCGCTGGCGATGCCCGTGTCGCTGATCGGGACGCTGGCTGCCGTCTGGCTGGTCGGCTTTTCGATCAACATCCTGACGCTGCTGGCGCTGGTGCTGGCGACGGGGATGGTGGTGGACGATGCGATCGTCGTGCTCGAGAACATCGTGCGGCGGCGTTCGGAGGGCATGGGCGCACGGGCGGCGGCGGTGCTGGGCACGCAGCAGGTGTTCTTCGCGGTGATCGCCACGACGACGACGCTGGCCGCTGTCTTCATTCCGCTGTCCTTCCTGCCTGGACAGACGGGCGGGCTTTTCCGCGAGTTCGGTTTCACGCTGGCGATTGCCGTCCTGCTCTCGTCGATTACCGCGCTGACACTCTGTCCGGTGCTGGCGAGCCGCCTGCTGCGGGCCGAAGATGTCGACGCGCCGTCGCACGGCGTCATCGGCTGGATCGGCGGCAAGCTTGCCGGGTTTTACGCGGCCACATTGCGCGCGACGCTTGCGGCCCCCCTCATCGCTGTCGCGGTCGCGGTCCTGTTCGCCGCCTTCGCGGCAGTCCTTTTCGGAACACTGCGCCAGGAGCTGACGCCGCCCGAGGATCGGGCCGTGGCATTGCTCAGCATCACTGCGCCCCAAGGCGTGGCGCAGGACTACACCGACGCGAAGATGCGCGAGATCGAGGCGCTGATCGAACCGCTGCGGGCCTCGGGCGAGGTCGAGAATGTCTTTGCCATCGTCGGCCAGGGCGGTTCGGACAGCCGGGGCTTCATGGTCCTGTCGCTGGCCGACTGGGCGCTGCGCGACCGCAGCCAGCAGGACATCGTCGAGGAACTGAACGGCAAGCTGCGCGGCGTGGTGGGCATCAGGGCCTTTGCGATCCAGCCGAATTCACTGGGCATCCGGGGGGCCGGTCAGGGCCTGACCTTTGCGATCCTGGGCAATGACTATGCCTCGCTTGCCGAAAGCGCGGCTGCAGCTTGTCGACCGGCTTGAGGCGAACCCGGCCTTCGGGCAGGTGCGACTGGGGTATGAGACGACGCAGCCGCAACTGTTCATCGAGGTCGACCGCGCCCGCGCCGCCGATCTGGGCGTGAACATCGACGGCATGGGCGAGGCGCTGCAGGCGGTGCTGGACGGGCGCAGCGTGGGGACCGTTTTCCTGAACGACGACAGCTATGACATCAAGCTTGAATCGAATGCCGAACCGGTGGACGACCCCGGCGATCTGGAGCGGGTTTTCGTGCAGGCGAACGACGGCAAGATGGTGCCGATCTCAAGCTTCGTCACGCTGACCGAACGCGCGGTTGCCCCGGAACTGAGCCGCGAGTCTCAGCTTCGATCCGTGCAGATCACTGCCGGGCTGACGCCCGAAATGCCACTCGGTGCGGCGCTGGCCGAGGTGGAGCGAATGGCAGCAGAGATCCTGCCCCCCGAAAGCCGTATCCTGCCGCTGTCAGAGGCGGCGACGCTGACGGAAAGCTCGTCGGCGATCTTCGTCGTCTTCGGCGTTGCGATCCTGATCGTCCTGCTCGTCCTTGCGGCGCAGTTCGAAAGCTTCGTGTCCGCCTTCATCGTCATGGCGACCGTTCCGCTGGGGCTTGCCTGCGCGGTCTACGCGCTTGTCCTGACCGGTGGCAGCCTGAACGTCTACAGCCAGATCGGGCTGGTCCTGCTGGTGGGGATCATGGCCAAGAACGGCATTCTGATCGTCGAGTTCGCAAACCAGTTGCGGGACGAGGGGGCGAGTGTGCGCGAGGCGATCGAGAACGCCTCGATCATCCGGCTGCGTCCCGTGATGATGACCATGGTCGCCACCGTTCTGGGCGGGTTGCCACTGGTCTTCGCTTTCGGTGCGGGCGCAGAGGCGCGCGAGGTCTTGGGATGGATCATCGTGGGCGGGCTGGGCCTCGCGACGATTGCCACGCTCTACATCACCCCGGTCGCCTATCTGCTGCTGGCGGGCCTGTCGAAACCCAAGGCAGCCGAGGCGGCACGGCTGCACAGCGAATTGTCCGATGCGATCCGGCGAGCGGAACCTGCCGAGTGATCAGCGGGCCGCGAAGCTGCGCCTCAGAAACCGTCCGGCCGTTCCCGCCCCCTCGGCGCTGATCGTGTGGCCGAGACCGGGGAAAAGCCGCAACCGTGGCGCGTTCCCTGCGGCGCGCAGGCGGCGGGCGGCATTGACGGACTCGGTCGCGGGCACCGCCGTATCGTCCCGACCGTGAACCAGCAGCAGCTTGCTGGAGATGGGGCGCAGCGGATCGGGCAGGGCAAGTCGCCCAGAAATGGCAACCGCCGCCGGGACAGGCCAACGGCCCGAGGCGACCGCGTCCAGCACCATGATCGCGCCTTGCGAAAAGCCGACGAGGGCGACCCGCCCCAGATCGTCACGCGAACGGCCGTGGCGGGCGAGAACAGCCGTCACGATCTCGTCGAACGGCGCGCGTGCCTCGGCGACGCGGGTGGGGCGGTTTGCGGGCGTGATGTCGCGCAGGCTGAACCATTGGCGGCCCACGCCCTCGCGGTCCTCGGCAAAGGGCGCATCCGGCTGGACGAACGACGCGCCGGGCAGATGCTGCGACAGGGCGCCCGCCAGCCAGTTCATGTCGATGCCAGTGGCGCGGACGCCGTGGAACAGCAGCACAAGGGGCGCGACTTCGGTCATTCGGTCAGGCTAGCGCGCCCTGCCCCGCCCGGCCAGAGGCCGCGAGGGACCCGTTGCGATCGCTACCCCAATGCGTAGCCCGCGCCGCGCACGGTCCGCACCGGGTCGCTGCCGCCGAACTGGCATCAGCGCCTTGCGCAGGCGACCGACATGCACGTCCACCGTCCGGGTATCGACATAGATGTCGCGCCCCCAGACACGGTCCAGAAGCTGCTCGCGGCTCCAGACACGCGCCCGGCTTTTCCATGAAGGTGGACAGAAGCCGGAACTCGGTCGGGCCGAGCTTCAGCACCTTCTCGCCGCGGAACACCCGGTGGCTTTCCGGGTCGAGCCGGATATCCTCATATTCCAGCACCAGGCCGACCGTCGACGGCCGCGTCCGGCGCAGCTGCGTGCGCACACGCGCCATCAGCTCCACCACCGAATAGGGCTTGATGACATAGTCGTCCGCCCCGGTTTCCAGCCCGCGCACGCGGTCAACCTCTTCCGACCGGGCCGACAGCATGATGATCGGGATGCCCCGCGTTTCGGGCCGCGACTTCAGGCGGCGGCAGACCTCGATCCCCGAGACCGTCGGGCAGCATCCAGTCGAGCACGATGATGATCGGGCGTCTCCTCATCCACCAGAAGCAGCGCATCCTCGCCGTTGTCGGCCTGGGCCACCGCGAAACCCTTCGGCCTCGAGGTTGTAGGCCAGCACCTCGCGCTGCGCGGGTTCGTCCTCGACCAGCAGAACCCGTCGGCTGCTCGGCGCGCGCCATCATTCCGTCCCGCCGATAGCATGGTCGACGGTGCGTGTCGACCTTCGGCCGCGCCTCTTCCGGCATGGCGCCGCGTCACAAGGTAGATCACCTGCTCGGCGATCGCCGGTGGCATGGTCGCCCATCCGCTCGATGTTCTTGGCGATGAAATGCAGGTGCATGCAGGCGGTGATGTTGCGCGGGTCTTCCATCATGTGGGTCAGGAACTCGCGGAACAGCGAGTTGTACATCTGGTCCACCTCGCGGTCGCGCAGGCGCACATCCTCGGCCAGCTTCAGCGTCGCGCTGGATATAGGCGTCGAGCGCGTCCTTCAGCATCTGCTCGACCGCCTTGCGCCATGCGCCGGATCGACCCCGCGGCGCCGCCGATCGGCGGCATCTGCGCCAGGACGGTCGACCGCTTGGCCAGGTTCTTGGCGTAGTCGCCGCAGCGTTCCAGGCTGGCGGCGATCTTCATCACCGTCAGCACCGTGCGCAGGTCGCCCGCCGTCGGGCGCGCGCAGCGCGATCAGCGCGCGCAGCTTCGGTGTTGATCTGGTCCTCCAGCGCGTCGATCGCCTTGTCGGCGGCCCGCACCCGCTCGGCAAGTTCGTCATCGCGCGTCTCAAGCGCGTCGGCGGCGTCAAGGATCGCGGCCTCGACCAGCCCGCCCATCTTCATGATCATGCGCCTGCGATGGCCTCGAGGTCGCGGTCGAAGGCCGAGGCGATGTGCTGTTCGTGTTGCATCCGCAGCTCCCTCAGCCGATCCGGCCGGTGATGTAGGACTTCGGTCCGCGGGTCCTTCGGGTTGGTGAAGATCTGGCCCGTCTCGCCGTATTCGACGAGGTTGCCGAGGTGGAAGAAGGCCGTCTTCTGGCTGACGCGCGCGGCCTGCTGCATCGAGTGGGTGACGATCACCACCGAAAACTGGCTGCGCAATTCGTCGATCAGTTCCTCGACCTGCGCCGTCGCGATCGGGTCGAGCGCCGAGCAGGGCTCGTCCATCAGCAGCACCTCGGGCGCGGTGGCGATGGCGCGCGCGATGCACAGCCGCTGCTGCTGCCCGCCCGAAAGGCCGGTGCCCGGGCTCGTGCAGCCGGTCCTTCACCTCGTTCCACAGCGCCGCCTTGCGCAGCGAGCTCTCGACGATCTCGTCCAGTTCGGCCTTGCCGCGCGTCAGGCCGTGGATCTTCGGGCCGTAGGCGACGTTGTCGTAGATCGACTTCGGGAAGGGGTTCGGCTTCTGGAACACCATACCGACCTTGGCGCGCAACTGCACCGGGTCCACGCGCGCGGTCATAGATGTCCTCGCCGTCGAGCGTGATCTTGCCCGTCGACACGGCGCCGCGGCGATGGTGTCGTTCATGCGGTTCAGGCAGCGCAGGAAGGTCGACTTGCCGCAGCCCGACGGGCCGATGAAGGCGGTCACGGTCTTGTCCAGGATATCGACGATCGACATCCTTCAGCGCGTGGTTGGAGCCGTAGTAGACCTGTCGCGCCGCGCGCCGCGATCTTGGCCTCGTTCGTGTTCACGTTTCTCTCCGCGATTCGCATGTCGTTCATGGCCAGATCCTTACCAGCGGCGCTCGAAGCGGCGGCGCAACAGGATCGCGACCGCGTTCATGATCATGAGGAAGACCAAGAGCACGATGATCGCGCCCGAGGCCCGCTCGACAAAGCCGGGGTCGCCCCGGGTGGTCCAGCTATAGACCTGCACCGGCAGGGCCGAGGCAGGGTCGAACAATCCGCCCGGCAGGCCGCCCGGATAGTCGCGCACGAAGGCAACCATCCCGATCAGCAGAAGCGGCGCCGTCTCGCCCACGGCATGGGCAAGGCCCAGGATGACGCCTGTCATGATGCCAGGGGCCGCCAGCGGCAGCACGTGATGGAGGACCGATCTGAAGCTTGGACGCGCCGACACCAAGCGCCGCATCGCGGATCGAAGGCGGCACCGCCTTCAGCGCCGCGCGCGTCGAGATGATGATCGTGGGAAGGGTCATCAGCGTCAGCACAAGGCCACCCACGATGGGCGCCGACTGCGGCAACCCCGCGAAGTTGATGAACACGGCAAGGCCGAGAATACCGAAGACGATCGACGGCACGGCCGCGAGGTTCGAGATGTTGACCTCGATCACATCGGTCAGGAAATTGCGCGGTGCGAATTCCTCGAGGTAGACCGCAGTCGGCCACACCGATGGGAAGCGACAGCACAAGCACGACGATCATCATGTAGAATGTCCCGAGGATCGCCACGCCCAGACCGGCCGCTTCCGGCCGCTGGTCCGAGGCATCCGGCATCGTGATGAAGCCCCAGTTGAACCGCTTGGCCAACAGGCCTTGATCTGCTGAGGTCCTGCGCCAACATCAGTTGCTCGGGCGTGACGTTGCTGTCCGCCTCTGCGCTCTGCATCGTGACCCGGCCCTTGAAGAAACCGTCGATCCTGCCGTTCGCCAGCACCTCGAAATCGGGCAATGTCGTGCCCACAAGCTGCGGGTTTGCCAGCACGTAGCGCCGCAGCTCTGCCGCTGCCTCCTGCGAGACGAGGCCGCTGATCTGCTTTCGGTCCATGCCGCGGGTGTCGATGCCCTTTGCCTCGATCGCCGCTTCCAGGGCTGTCGTGATGACGGCGGCGTAGCCGACTGTCGTCACCTTGGCCATTTCGGCGGGGTTGCGGTTGCCCGCCTTGTCGAGCTTGTCGGCAGGCAGTTCGATCGGGATGGTCAGGAATGTCTGCTGGAACGCCGGCAAGCCCGCCGTGATGATCGAGAAGAGCAGCGCTGCAAGCGCGGCCATCGCCAGCACGATCCCCGCGATGCCATAGGCCTTGAAACGCGCCTCTGCCGCGTTGCGCTTGCGCGTCAGGGCATCCTGCGTCAGCAACGAGCCCTTGCGCGGCCGCGAGACCGGAGCCTGCGAAGCGGAAAGATCGGTCATTCGTACTGCTCCCGGTATTTGCGCACGATGTAGAGGGCGAGGACGTTGAGCCCGAGCGTGACGACGAACAGCGTGAGACCCAGGGCAAAGGCGACCAGCGTCTCCGGCGAGGCGAATTCGGTATCCCCGGTCAACTGGCTGACGATCTTGACGGTCACCGTGGTCATCGCCTCGAACGGGTTCATGCTGAGTTTCGCCGCCGCCCCTGCCCCCATGACGACGATCATCGTCTCACCAATGGCCCGGCTTGCCGCCAGCAGGATCGCACCGACGACCCCTGGCAATGCGGCAGGAAGCACGACGCGGCGGATCGTTTCGGACGGTGTCGCGCCAAGGCCGAGCGACCCGTCGCGCAGCGATTGAGGCACCGCATTGATGATGTCGTCCGACAGGGACGAGACGAAGGGGATGATCATGATCCCCATCACGACCCCTGCCGTCATCACCGACGAAGAACTGGTCCCCAGGCCCAGGGGCTGCGCGAAATAGTCCCGCAGGATCGGCCCGACCGTAATCAGGGCGAACAGCCCGTAGACAATTGTCGGGATACCGGCGAGCACCTCGATCAGCGGCTTCACGATCGTGCGCATGCGCTTGCTGGCATATTCAGACAGGTAAATCGCCGACAGCAGGCCAATCGGCACCGCGACCAGCAGCGCGATAAACGAGATGTAGAGCGTCCCCCAGAGCAGCGGCAGGATGCCCAGGTCTGATCCGCCGCGGAACTGCGGGTTCCACACCGAACCGAAGAAGAACTGTGCCGCCGGGTAGAGACTGAAGAAATGCGCAGTCTCGAACACCAGCGACAGAACGATGCCAAGCGTCGTCAGGATCGCGATCGTCGATGCAGCCCCTAAGAGGCCGACCATGAACATCTCGGAGACATTGCGCGCACGGTAGGCCACGCCGATGCGCCGGAAGGCAAAGGCAAACCCGGCGAGCGCCGCGGCCAGCACGGCGATCATGCGGCCCGAAAAACCGGTCGCATTCATCTCGCGATAGAGCTTTGCCGCCTCGAACACTTCAGGCTGCACATCGGACCCCAGGGCAACGCCCGCTTCGGCCAGCAGACCGCGCACATCGACGGCCTCGGCGCGCATGTCGGCCAGGGCCGCAGGCTCTATCCGGCCCTGCTGGATCGCAAGGTCGAGGCCGTCGGCGACACGGCGCACATCGCTCATGGCGAGTTGCTGCGCGGCCGCGTCGGAAGACAGGCTGGCCGGAAGCATCGCACTGATGCGCGACTCGATCGCCATTGGCTGAACGATCAGCCAGACCAGCATGATGAGGAAAGCGGGAACGGCGGCCAGAAGCGCCACGGTCAGGCCGTGATACTGCGGAAGCGAGTGCAGCTTGCGGGTATCGCCGTCCGACATGGCGATGGCACGCGCGCGTCCCATGAAGAAACCGGCCACCGCAACCGCGAGGACGATCAGCGAAAGTAGGCCGGCGCTCATGGAAACCACCCCTGCAAATGGTTGGGTGGCGCTCTGCGCGCCACCCGGTCTCGGATCAGTTCAGCGGTCCCATCGGCGTTCCGGCCGCAACGGCAGCCTGGGTCGCCGCCAGTTCGGGATCGGGAACAAGGCCATAGGCCGCCAGCGGGCCATCGGGACCGGCGATGTCGTCGGACACGAAGAAGTCGATGTATTCCTGAAGGCCGGGGATCACGCCCAGATGGGCCTTCTTCACATAGAAGTAGAGCGGACGCGACACCGGATACTCGCCCTTGGCAACCGAGTTCGACCGTCGGCACGACGCCGTTGATGGTCGCAACTTTCAGCTTGTCGGTGTTGTTCTGGTAGAACGACAGCCCGAACACGCCGATGGCTTCCTTGTTCGCGTCGATCCGGGCGAGCGTTTCGGTGTAGTCGCCGTCGATGTCGACCGACTTGCCATCGGTGCGCACTGCGATGCACATCTCCTCGGCCTTGTCCTCGTCACCGCCAGCGGCGGTCTTGAAGGCCTCGAACGCCCCGGTTTCCTCGCAGCCAGCGAGCAGAACCTTGGTGTCGAACACCTCGCGCGTGCCGTGTTTGGTGCCAGGGATGAACGCCATGATGGCTTGCGCCGGGAACGAGGGATTCACCTGGTCCCACGTGGCATTCGGGTTGGCGACGACGGCGCCATCGACGACCACGTCCTTGGCAAGCGCCTTGAACCAGTCGGCGGGCGTGAAGGCGAAGTCGGGTCCGGCGATGTCCGAGGCGAAGACGATGCCATCATAGCCGAAGCGGACTTCCATGATCTCGGTCACGCCGTTCTGCGCGCAAAGATCGATGTCGTTCTGGGTGATGCGGCTGGACGAGTTCGCGATGTCGATGGTGTTCTCGCCCACGCCCTCGCAGAATTTCTTGCGCCCAGCACCCGAGCCACCGAACTCGACGACCGGCGTCTTGAAATCGAAGTTCTCGCCGAACGCTTCCGCGACGATCGTGGCATAGGGCAGCACGGTTGAAGACCCGGCGCTCTGGACGTTGTCACGCGCAAGGCCGGGCGTCGCTGAAACGGCGGCGACTGCGAGAGCCGACACGGTCAGTTTCATCATGGACATGGGAATCTCCTAATGGATCGGTTGGGGCAGCGAGCCTGCCCTCGCCCGTGGCCTTAAAGATGCTGCGAGACGGGAATGTAATGTTTTTGTAAAAGTTTGATGACACCGGCCCGGTTGCCGTCGCGTCCAACCAGTAAAGAGCCGCCCCGCCCGCCCGGATTGACCGGAAGCAAAGCCGCAGTCAGCGGCGTGGTGTTGTTCCGCAGAGGTCTGCCCTTCGCCCGTCGCGCCCTGCCTGCCGGAGCGTGCCCGACAGCTCCGCCGGCACGCTCCAGGTGGCCCGTCCTGCAGGCTGACAGAAAGCATTTACCATGCGTGCAGGCGACGTGACGCGGGCAACCGTCTGTTAAGGCGGCGAACGTAGGAAAGGCGCACAGGTCCGCACCGCCGCGAGGTTTCCCATGCAGACGTTCCCACCGCCCCCGTCCCCACCGGCACTGGACATGCCCGTCCATGCGCTTCCTGCGCGGTGGTCAGAAGCCAGCCACAAATCCTTGCACGATTTTCTTGATGCACATCGCAGCGGCCCCGTGGGGATTTCCGCTGCCGCGCTCAAGCGGCTCGACAGCCTGATGGTCCAGTTTCTTCTTTCAGCGGCCCGAGATTGGGCGGGCAAGGGACAGGATTTTGTCCTGACCCAGGTTCCGGATCATGTCGAATCGGGACTGGAATTGCTGGGCATCACGCCGGCCATGCTGCGCAGGATGGGATGACCATGACGATTCGGGTTCTGGCAATCGACGATTCCCGCACGATCCGCGGATTGGTGAAACGCGTCATGGAAGATGCGGGCTTTGCCTGCATCCTGGCCGAGGACGGTGAACAGGGCGTGGCCTGCTTTGCCGAGGAAGACCCGGACGTGGTCATCACCGACATCAACATGCCGCGTCTGGATGGATACGGCGTGATCCAGGCCATCCGCAGCGGGCAAGGCAACCGGACGGTACCGATCCTGGTGTTGACCACCGAAAGTGCGGACCACCTGAAGGTCAAGGCGCGCGAGGCGGGGGCGACGGGCTGGATCGTGAAGCCTTTCGATGATGCGACGCTGGTGTCCGTCGTCCGCCGCGTGACGGGGGCGAAGGCGTAGAATGACGTCGATGGCCTCCATACGCGACACGTTCTTCGAGGAGTGCGAAGACCTTCTCGCGGCACTTGCCGATGGTCTCGCGGCGATGGAAGCAGGCGCGCAAGACACCGAGACGGTCAACGCCGTGTTCCGTGCAGTCCACTCGATCAAGGGGGGTGCAGGCGCTTTCGCATTGAACGACCTCGTGACGTTCGCGCATGGCTTCGAGACTGTCCTCGATGCTGTCCGGTCCGGCGGTCTCGCCGCGGATGCCGAGGTGATGCGGCTGCTGCAACGTTCTGCCGATCACCTGCACTCCATGGTCGAGTCCGCGAGGGACGACAGTCCGGCGGACCCGGCGCAGACGGCACGATTTCTCGATCAACTCGAGGCATGTCTGGGGCCGAAAGGCTTTGCGCCGGCCGATGCCGACTTCGCCTTTGCTGCCGTGCCGTTGGATTTCGGGGGTTTCGGCGATGACACCTCGGGCGACGTGGCAGGGCAGGACTTCACGATCATCTTTCGCCCTCATCCGTCGCTTCTCGCGAACGGACATGACCCCCTTCTGCTGCTGGCGTCGCTGGCCGACCTGGGGTCGATGTCAGCGGAGCCGGACCTTGCGCGCCTGCCGGACTGGGAAACAATGGATGCGGCCACTCCCTGCCTGGGCTGGACGATCCGGTTGACTGGAGTTGAAACCGAAGCCGCCATCCGCGAGGTTTTCGAGTTCGTCGACGGTCTTTGCGACCTCGAGATCGCAGCGGCGCAGGCGCCTGATGTACCAGACGGCCTTGCGGCGGAAACGACCGTTCCGCTCCCCGATCAGGATGCCACCGGCGGCGGCACGATCGAAGATCAGGCAGCATCGCCCCCCTCATCCGCCAAGGCTCCTGGGAACAACGCCCCGCCTGCCCCGCCCCTCCCCCCACCCCCGATACCGGTGGCGGCAGCGCCGAGCAGCGCGGTCCACAGCCCACGCTTCGGGTGACGCTGGAACGGGTGGACCGGTTGATCAATGCCGTTGGAGAACTGATCATCAACCAGGCGATGGTCGCGCAACGGGTGCAGGAAGCGGCCCTCTCGACCGATTCGCAACTCACCAGCCATGTCGAGGACTACCGGCTTCTGGCGCGCGACATCCAGGAAGCGGTCATGGCGATCCGGGCGCAACCGGTGAAGCCGTTGTTCCAGCGCATGTCCCGCATCGTGCGCGAGGCGGCGGAAGCCACGGGCAAGCCTGCCCGTCTGGTCACGTCCGGCGATACGACAGAGGTCGACAAGACGCTGATCGAACAGCTTGCCGACCCGCTGACACATATGCTGCGCAATGCCGTCGACCACGGCCTGGAACTTCCGGAGGCGCGACGTCTCTCGGGCAAGGATCCCTGCGGGACCATCCGCTTGTCGGCTGCACACAGGTCGGGAAGCGTGATCCTGACCATCGGTGACGACGGGGCGGGGCTGAACCGCCCCAAGATCCTCGAAATCGCCCGGCGAAAGGGCCTGATCGCCCCAAAGCTGGAACTGAGCGACGCCGAGATCGACGCGCTTCTCTTCCTGCCCGGATTCTCGACCTCGCAGGCCGTCTCGAACCTGTCGGGCCGTGGCGTCGGACTTGACGTGGTGCGCAATGCGGTAACCGCGCTCGGCGGGCGGATCGCGATCACATCATCCCCGGGAAAGGGCACGGAATTCACGCTGTCCCTGCCGCTGACGCTTGCGGTGATGGATGGAATGCTGATCTCGGTCGCAGGCCAGACACTGGTGGTGCCGACGAGTTCGATCATCGAGACCATCCGCCCGACGCCTGATGACCTGCACGCCGTCGGACCCGGCGAATCGCTGCTGCGCATTCGTGGCCGCTTCATCCCGATGGTGGATGTGGCGAGCTGCCTCGGCTTCACGCGCAGCGACGGCAAGCAGCCCTCGCTGCTTCTGCTGGTCGAGACCGACAGCCAAACGCAATGCGCGCTGATCGTTGATGCGGTCCATCACCAGCGGCAAGTCGTGATCAAGGGTCTCGACCTCAATCATGGACCGGTGCCGGGCGTGTCGGCTGCGACGGTGCTGGGCGATGGCCGAATCGCCCTGATCCTCGACACCGATGCGCTGGCCGGTTCGCGCACCCCGACCCGCGTCGCATCGCAATCCCTCACGATGGAAGGAGCAAGCCATGATCGGTGAAACCGCCGCAAAAAGCGCAGAAGCTGAATTCGTGTCGTTCTTTGCAGGCGGACAAAGCTTCAGCCTTGCGATCACCCAGGTCCGCGAAATCCGCAGGTGGAGCCCGGTCACCCCCCTTCCGAATGCCCCGCGTGAATTGCTGGGCGTGATGAACCTGCGCGGCGCGGTAATCCCGATCTACGACCTTGCGGCCAGCTTCGGCTTGCCGCCGACCGCTGAAAGTGCCCGGAACGTGATCGTCGTCGCCATGCATGACAAACAGACAGTCGGACTTCTGGTCGAGGCGGTCTCCGAAATCCTGTCGGTCGATCACAGCCAGATCCAGGAAGCGCCAGATATCCGCGCAGAAAACACGCGTCGAAGCATTACCGGCGTCATCACGGTGGACGAAGGGATGACACGGGTCATCGACCTTGCCGCGATGCTGCTGGGGGCACGGAAAGCGGCATCATGAAAGGCGGGGGTCACGCACGTCGTGCGAGCGGCGACGTCAGCTTCACCGATGCCGATTTTGCGGTGATATCGAAACGCGCCCATCGCGATTTCGGCCTGCATCTGCCCGAGTCGAAGAAGGACCTGGTCTATTCGCGGCTGCTCCGTCGCCTGCGTCAACTCGACCTTGCCGACTTCCGATCCTATTGCGCGATGATCGAGGGACCTGACGGCGAAGACGAGCGGCTGAAAATGCTGTCCGCCCTGACCACCAACGTCACGCATTTCATGCGCGAGGAACACCACTTCCGCCTGTTGCACGAAACGGTCCTGCCGCCATTGATCGCCGCGGCGCGGGCAGGTCGCCGCGTGCGGCTCTGGTCGGCGGGTTGCTCTGCCGGACAGGAACCCTATTCACTGGCCTTCACCATTCTCGGTGCGTTCCCCGACGCCGCAAAGTTCGACATCCGCATTCTCGCAACCGACATCGACCGCGAGGTCCTCGAACACGCGCGCGAAGGACGATACCGGGCCGAGGAGATGGCCGCGATTCCCGAACCTTCGAGAAGCACGCTTGTCGAGCACGCTCGTGGTTCGGGTGAGTTCACGATCGGACCCGCCGCACGCGCGCTGATCGGCTTTGGTGAGCTGAATCTGATCGGCGCATGGCCCATGCGCGGCCCCTTCGACATCATCTTTTGCCGAAATGTCGCGATCTACTTCGACAAGGCCACGCAGGAACGCCTCTGGCATCGCTTTGCAGGCCTTCTGGCACCGGGCGGGCATCTGTTCATCGGACATTCCGAGCGGGTGTCCGGACCCGCCGAGGCAGTGTTCCGCAATGTCGGAGTGACGGTCTACAGGCACGAAATGCAAGGCACGGGCCGCGAGGCCGAGACGGAGGGTACAGTCGAATGGCGTTGAGGGATTCACTGCGTGTCATGGTGGTCGACGACATGTCCGTCAGCCGCGCCCTGATCGAACAGGCGCTCGACGAGATGGGGATCCGCCACTACCTGACCGAAAGCGACAGCAAGGCAGCCCTGGGAAAGCTTGTCGCAAGCCCGGTCCATCTTGTGATATCGGACATGAACATGCCCGGAATGACCGGGCTGCAACTGCTTCGTGCCCTTCGCGAGAACAAATCCACGGCGCGGATCGGCTTCATCCTCATCACCGGATCGCCCACGCCCGAAGTGATGAGCCAGGGCCAGCAGCTCGGGCTGAACAACCTCGTGCGGAAACCCTTTTCAACGGTGACGCTGCAGGCCAGCATCGAGAAGGTCGTGGGCAAGCTGTGATCAGGGCAACCCCACCGGACTCCGAACCAGCCCGCGACCTGCTGCTGCGGGCTGCCGACGAGGTAGCCCTGTGCAGGCTGCTGGTCGCGCGGGTCGAAGCAGCCTTGGCGCAGAAGATAGACGAAGGCATGTTCGGGGGTGAGGCGCCTCAGGCGATCGACCTGCTCGACCAGATCCTTGCCGATCTCGCCACATGCGTGGCCGGCCTTGCCGACGGATTGCCTGCCGGAACGATGCTGGCGTCCGGCCCCGTGCTCGCACGCCTGCGCCTCGACGATCTGCGTCGACGGCTCACGGGTTCAGGTTCGGGCAGCGGCGAAGACCCTCCGTCCGCACAAGTCGCACTCTTCTAGGGCGACGGGGCCGCACAGATTTGCAGCGAGAATTTTAGCGATCCGCACCGGGTAAACCGCTCGTAAGGCGAGATGCCCTATCGGACAGAGACCAGACCCGCGGCCGCGGCCTGACCCGTGGCCGACCCAAGACAGCAACAGGTGAATGCGATGCCGAAACTTCCCGCCTTTCCCCTCAGGTACAAGCTTCCTGCGATCATCGTCGGTTTTTCACTGTCCGTTGCGATCATCCTTCAGGTCTATGTCTACCTTTCGCAACGCCAGCAGGTGCTCGACTGGGCCGAGGGGCAGTTCCGAGACCTGACGGTGAACCGGCACCGTGAACTCGGACGACTGGCTCGATCAGAACGGGTCACCAATCTCAAGGTTCTCGCTGCGAATCCGACGACTCGCGATGCGATCAGAACGGATGGGCACGTCGTTCTCGGGTATTCCAGCAGACCCGACGTCCACGCTGCAGGAGGCCTTCATCACCAACAACCCCCATCCTCCGCAAGAGCGCATTTGATGGTCAGCCATGATGGTCCGCTCAGCTACTTCCGCCAACACGCCGTTTATCATCCGGCCTTTCCAAGCTTGAGGAAGCTGCTCGAGTTCGACGATATCTTCCTGTTGGATCTGGACGGGAACCTCATCTACAGCGTCAGGAAGAATGCAGACTTTGCGACCAATGTGAATGAAGGTGCGCTGGCCAGACTCGGGGTTGGCTCAGGCCTATCGCGATGCGATCGAACGGGGCGGCCGATCAGAGTGTATGCGACAGACTTGTCGCCCTACGCCCCGGCGGGCGACGAGCTATCGGGCTTCATGGCCGAACAGGTGATCGGGCTGAACGGGCAAGTCATCGGCGTCGTCGCGATAAAACTGCCCGGCGAGCGATTGACATCGATCGTCCTGGGAAACGACGATCTGGGCGAGACGGGGGATGTGTATCTGGTCGGGACCTGATCTGAAGGCCCGGTCGAACTTCGCGGTTCGACGGAAGGTTCAGCGCATGGACCAGCTCGAAATCGACGCCGGTGCTCGACGATCTGCTTTGCCGGTCGCGCCGGGTTCTACGAGGACGTTCGACCTTGCGCTCCGGCAATCGCGGACTTGCCGAAACGATGCTCGTGGAAACGCCGGGCGGCACGTGGGGCCTGGTGGTCGAGCGTGACATGGCCGAAGTGGTCGCGCCGACGCGCGATATGCTGTTCCGGATGCTTCAGATCACGGCGGTCAGCGACAATCATCGTCCTCGTCCTGGGCACGTTGATCGCACGGTCGATCACCCGTCCGCTGACGCGGATCGGAAACGCCATGTCATCGCTGTCGCGAAGGGAGAGCTGACGGTCGAGGTCCCGTACCTCGACCGCAAGGACGAACTGGGGCAGATCGCACTCGATCTCGATGGCTTGCGACAGAAGCTTGTCGCTGCCGAAAAACTCCGTGAAGAGCGCGAAACCGAGCAGGCCGCCCAGCATCATGTCGTCGATGCCCTGTCGGTGGCGCTGCAGGGCCTTGTCGGCTGGCGACCTGACCCGGCCCATCGAAGACCCGTTCGCGCCCGAATACGAGGCGCTGCGGCTCGATTTCAACGCCACGCTCGAACGCCTTGACGACATCATCCTGCAGGTGGTGGACACGGCCGCCTCGATCCGTGCGCGCTCGGATGAGATCAACAGTGCGTCGGAAGATCTCTCGCATCGCACCGAGAACCAGGCGGCGGCACTCGAGGAAACGGCGGCGGCGCTGGATCAGTTGACAGCCAGCGTGCGATCCGCCGCCGACGGCGCGCGCGAGGTCGAGACGATCGTGCGCCAGGCGCGCTCCGAGGCCGAGGAAAGCGGTACGGTCGTGCAGGGCGCCGTTGCGGCGATGACCGAGATCGAGAAATCGTCCGAGCATATCTCGCAGATCATCGGCGTGATCGACGACATCGCCTTCCAGACGAGCCTCCTCGCGCTGAACGCAGGTGTCGAGGCTGCACGGGCCGGCGATGCAGGCCGGGGTTTCGCGGTGGTGGCGTCGGAAGTGCGCGCGCTGGCGCAGCGGTCTTCGGCCGCCGCCAAGGAAATCAAGACCCTGATCGGCGCAAGCACCCAGCATGTCGGGCGCGGCGTGGATCAGGTGGGCAAGGCCGGAAAGGCCCTGGCGAGCATCGTCGACCGGGTCGCCCATATCTCGACGCTGGTGTCAGAGATCGCCTCGGGTGCCGGGGAGCAGTCCACCGGACTGGCCGAGATCAATATCGGCGTCACGCAGCTTGATCAGGTCACCCAGAAGAATGCTGCCATGGTCGAAGAGGCCACAGCGGCGAGCAACGCCCTGCACCACGAGGCGACCACTCTGGGAGAATTGGTGTCGACCTTCACGACTCGCGGCAGCACACCCGCCCCGACGAGCGTGATCGAGATGCGTCGGCCGCAAGCTGCTGCCTCTGCCGCGCGCGAGGCGAGCCCTATCCCGGCCCGGGTGTCGCTTGCAGCGTCGGGCGGGCGATCGGTCTGGCAGGACTTCTGACCCGCCCCGGCGTCGCAGCACGAAAGGAACCGAGATGGGCAAGATCATGCGGCTGGTCGTCGCCACCCCGAGCGCCGTGGATCGTTCGCGACTGGCCCGCGCGCTCGGACAAAGCGCGAAGGTCGTCTGTCATCGCGCAGCCGTCGGACCTGTCCGAGACCTATACCGTCTGCGAGGCGCAGGAACCCGACGTGGTGCTGCTTGCTGAAAGCTACGCGGCAAGCGACGAGTTCGACTGCATGAAGTCGCTTTTCTACGCGGTGGGCGCCCACTGGATCGTCATTGGCGATCCGGCGCGCCGCCCCCGGTCGGCATGGCGGCGGTCCACCAGAGGAGAACCGGTGATCCTGGCCTCGATGTCGGGTGATGAACTGATGGCAGAAATAGAGCGTCTGGTGCAACTTCGCGGACGGCCGGTACGGCCAGAGCGGGCCGCCCCGCCCGCACAGGTGCTTGGCACGCCCGCGCAGCGATCGCCTTATCCTTATCGGGGCATCGACGGGTGGAGTGGATGCGCTTCTCAATGTCCTGTCGGCACTTCCTGCAAACGCACCGCCGGTTGCCGTGGTGCAGCACACAGGACAGGGTTTTTCCGACAGTCTGATCCGCCTGCTCGACCGGCGCGCCACCGTCGAGGTGCGGGGCGCCGTCGACGGCTGATCCTCGCGCCGGGGCTGTGTCTGCGTGGCGGCAGGCACAGCGGGGCATCTGAGGGTAGGGGGACACCCCGACCGCATGCTGCGCGCGCTCATCACACCCGGCCCACCGGTCTCGGGACATACACCCTCGGTGGACGAGTTGTTTCATTCGGCAGTTTCCTTCGCCCCGAAGGTCGTCGCGGTGCTGCTCACCGGCATGGGGCGTGACGGGGCCGCAGGAATGCTGGCCTTGCGCCGCGCCGGAGCGGAGACGATTGCCCAGGACGAGGCAAGCTCGGTAGTCTATGGCATGCCCCGCGCCGCCTGGGAAAGCGGGGCCGCCGCTTCGCGATTGCCGCTGCACGAGATCGCCCCGGCCGTCCTCAGGCTGTGCTCGCACGACCCGGAACATCGGGCGATGCACCGATGATGCAGACCGGGACGGATCGGACGGTTTACGTCGTCCAGGGCGAATACCGTGTCTCGGCGGAGCCGGACGAGGTTCTGTCGACACTCCTCGGCTCCTGCGTGGCCGTTTGCCTGTGGGACCCGGTCGGGCGGGTCGGCGGGATGAACCATTTCCTGCTTCCGTTCGGGCCGGAAGGGGCGAAGGACGGATCGATGCGCTACGGCGTTCATGCCGTCGAAATCCTGATCAACGACCTTCTGCGCCACGGCGCCCGACGCGACCGCCTGCGCGCCAAGCTGTTTGGGGGGGCACGGATGTCGTCACGCCTGCGCGACATCGGGACAGCCAATGCCGCATTCGCCCGCGATTATCTGAAGACCGAAGACATTGCCTGCATTGCAGAAAGTCTTGGCGGCACCAGCGCGCGGCGGGTGGTCTTCCGCCCCACAACGGGCCAGGCGCGTCAGATGCTGGTGCCCGATGCGATCGTCGAGGAAACGACGGCGGCACCGCGCAAGCAGGATGTGACGCTGTTCTAGAGGCAGATGCGAGGCCCGCCGTTGTGCCAGAAAAACCCGGACGTGCCATGCGCTTGCCGGGTTGCACGGTATGGTGGGCCACCGGCCTGGAACCGGTCTGTCCGATCACCAGTCCCAGTGTCAGCGGCCGCACAGGACCGCCTGCGAGCAATGCGCGCCGACAGAAGGACCGATGCTCGGACCCGCGCAAGCGGGCGCTATGTGCCGGGGTCCAGTGCGACCGTCTCCCCTCTCTCGGCAGCGCGGATCGCGGCGAGCGTCAGCGCAAGCGTGTGCAGGTTATGCGCGCCAGATGGTTGCGGCGCGGCGCGTGCCCGCCAACACATCGACGGCATGCGACTGGAAGGCAACGACCGACTCCTGAATGACATGCCAGGGCCGACCGCCCCATTCCGGGACCACGGGTTCCACATCGGTCTCGACGACCCTTCCGTTCTTGTGCAGCCGCATGCTGTAGCCCTGCACCAGTTCGATCGTGCCCTCGTCCCCCTCCACGACCGCGAGCGTTTGCGGAAAAGGGTCCGGCTCGTGAACGGTCAGGAAACTGGCATCCACCGTGCTGACCGCCCCCGAGCGATGGCGCAGCAGCGCAACAAAGGCATCCTGCCCTGCCACGCGGGCATTGCGCCGCTGTGTCTCGCAGCCGACGCGGGCCACGTCCCCCATCAGAAAGCGGGCCTGGTCGAACAGATGAAGCCCGATATCGGTCAGTGCCAGATCGCGGACATCGGCCAGGTAGGGCTGGTTGGCATAGATGTCATAAGCGTGCCGGAACGAAAGGCGCAGGAACCGGGGGGTGCCGATCTGCCCCTCGTCAAGGGCGGCCTTCAACGCGCGGTAGGGCCGTTGCCAGCGGAAGTTTTCATGCACCATCAGCGCGGCGCCAGAGGCATCGCAAGCCGCGATCATCGCGCGCGCGTCTTCCAGCGTCTCGGCAAAAGGCTTCTGGCAGATCACCAGTCGCGCGTGAGGCGCCGCGAGTTCAACCAGCTTGCGATGCGAAGCAACGGTGGTTGCTATGTCGCAGAAATCCGGTCTCACAAGCCGCAGCATGGCGGCGGCATCGGTAAAGGCCTCGGCACCAAAGGTCTCGGCAAAGGCGCGCGCTTTTGCGGGATCGGTATCGCATACCGCGACGATCCGCACGTCGGGCAGGTCCGCCCAGGCGCGCATGTGGTTCTGGGCGAAGAAACCGCACCCGATCAGCACGCCCCGAAATTGTGCGGTCATGCGCCACCCTCCAGAAACAGGACATCGCCGGGCGCGAGCATGGCCGGGCCGGTCGCCGTTGGCATGCGTTCCGTCCAGAGCGGGTCGCGCGCCGCATCCGCCGTGCCGGATGACAGGTGCCGCCACCGACCGGCGGGCGTCATCGTGACGGCAGCGTCGCCAAGATGGGCGACAAGCGCGCCCCGGCTGGTTTCGAGCGTCAGCAGCCCATCGGGGCTGCGGCTGATCCTTGCGGGCTGGCCCGCCCAGCCGGACGCCTCACGGATCACGTGGTAGACCGGCAGCGCACCCTGGTTGTCGAGGCACCCAAGCGGACCGTCCGTCATCGCAAGGGCAAGGCTGTCGACCCCGCTTTCCGCCGCCGCTGCCAGCACACCCACCGCATAGGCTGCCGCAAAGCAGCTGCTCTGGCGGGGATCGTTCCGCACCATCGGCAGATATTGCGCCAGGGGATTGGCGATCACATCCGCGCCATAGGGGTTAGACCGCATCCCGATGGAGAAAAGCCCCAGATGAAGCGCCGCAGCGGGCGCGAGTGCGCGCGCCGTGTCGAAGATCGCAGGCAGCGCCTCAAGCGTTTCGATGACCGAAAGATCATCGGCGGCGTGGACGATCGCCGAGTTTCCGAAAGTCGCGAAGGCGATGCCGGCGGGCGGCGGACAGCGATTGAATTCGGTGAAATGCGTCAGGCTGCCGCCGCCGATCGCGACCTGCGGAAAGGCGGCCCGTGCGGCGACGGCGAGGTCGGCGGGCGTCGGACCTTCTGGCCACGGGCCATCCGGCTGGTGGCTTTTCAGATAGCTCTCCGGCAGCACGACGATGCGCTCCGGCTGGATGCCCGCAGCCTCGATCGTTCCGGCGACAGCGAGAAGCGTCGGTGCAGGGTCGGCGCCGTCGGGCAGGACAAGCTCGAGCGTCAGCGGACCACTTCGAAAACCCGGCCCCAGAACCTGCCCCACCGCGTCGGTTCTTAGCCTGAGGCAAAGCGGCAGAACCGGGCCGGGGACATCGTGACGGGTGGTCAGCCCCGGTTCGGCGGCGAGCGCCACTTGCGGAATGACAGCAGAACGGCTCGGGATCGCAGCCGAGGCGCTGTCGGCAACTTGCGCGATCCGGATCGTGACGGTCTGGACCACAGGCACATCCGGGTGCAATTCATAAGGCCGAGGCGCGGACAGGGGGCGGCAATAGGTCTTGAACGACGCGTCGGACCAGTTGCGCTGGTCTTCCATCTCGAAAACCTCGCCCTCGAACCGGATATCGACGGCAACGCCCTCGACCTGATGGGAAAGTGCCGTGATGTCGAAGGCAGGCTGGCCGGGACTGATCCTTTCAGGAAAGGCCCCTGCTTCAACCGAACCACCCGAGTGGGTCACGGTCATCGGCTGGCCCGCCACGCCCTCGATCGGATGCAGAAGTGTGAACCCTGCGCGATTGGTCCGGAAGGCGCGGCGCGGGATCAACTCCAGCCGCGCCTCCAGAAGCGCCTGATCGCCGGATGCCTCTGCCGTCAGGCTGAACAGCCCCGAAAAGCACCCGTCACTGTCGGCAAATCTGCGTCGGACGATGACATGGCCATCCCGCCGCTCGACGCTTTCGTCAATGGTTTCAACGGGAATTGTGCCCCAGTTTTCGTCGCGAATGGGATAGGACAGGCGGCGCAAGACCTCGATCCCCCGGAACGCGATCCGGCGCGGATCGCCGTCAACCATCCGCAGCGACAGCGCGCCAAGCGAAAGACTGCCCGTGTGTTCAGCCATCCCTTCCTCCCGAAACGCCGGCGTTCCGCAGCCGGACGCGTCAAAGCCGGATGGCGACCCGTTCCGCCCCACCGATTGAGATATTCATCATCTTGTTATAGCAGTGGAGCCAAAGCGCAGCACTGTCAAGATTGGCTCCGGACATCGAGACCTCGCGCCGGCAAACGGAGCTTGGAAGACACGGGTTGCGTAGGTAGGCAAGGGTGGCGAAATGGGCGAGACCGCCAGAACCGCGTGATCGGACAGGTCGCGCATCAGCTTTCGCATTGGCCGCAGCCGACGACGATGCTGGTGATCGTCACTACTGCTGCGCCCCATGCCGATGCAGTGCCCAAGGATCGGCCAAAGCCGCCAAGTTGATCATCCATGGCAAGGGCGCCTGCCGCAGCAAGCAGCCGCGTGGGCCTATCACCCGGCCAGCGCGACGACGATGGCCGTCATCGCCAGCATGCCCGGATCGTCCATGCCCCGGCTTTTCTCGGCAAAGATGCGCGCGCGCCCGATGGTGGCGGGGCGGTCGCGGAAGCTGTCCATCGCCTCGCTTGCCGCCGTCACCGCCGCGCTGCGAAGGGCCGCGGGGTCCGACAGGCCCTCGGTTGCCTTGGCGACCGCGTCAAGGCTGTCGAGCACTGTCTTGCCCCCCAGTTCGGCCTTGCCGCGTGCCTGCATTGCGTCGCGCGCCGTGGCGACCAGCCCGGAAATCTCGGCTGGCGCGACCTCGGTCCGGCCCTTGACCGACTTGGCCATCGCCATAAGACCGGTCGCCATCAGCGTGCCATAGGATGACCCGGACGACTTGGTGAAGGCCTGCGCGCATTTCAGCAGCGCCAGCCCCAGATCATCCGGCAGGTCCGCAACCCCCTCGCTGATCGCCCGCATTCCGCGGGTCATGGTCACGCCAAGGTCGCCGTCGCCCAGGGCGCCGTCAGCCGTATTGAGCGCATCGAAGTCACGCTCCATCGCGGCGGTCAGGCGGGCGATGCCCGCGATCATCGCGGCGCGGTCTATGGTCATCACACCCTCCAGAAGGCGCAGTCGCAGGGGGCGGTCAGAAACTCTTCCAACTGCGCGTCGAGCTTGATGAGCGTAAAGGACACGCCCGCCATTTCCATCGATGTGGCGTAGCGTCCGATCAGCGGCATCACGACGGTTGCGCCTGCGGCGTCGAGGCGCGCCTTGACGACGCGATAAAGGATGTAAAGCTCCTCGGGCGGGGTGGCGCCAAGGCTGTTGACCAGGATCGAGACGCGGTCGCCCGATGCCAGCGGCAGATCCGCGAACAGGCGGTCCATCATCTCGTTCGCGATGGCGTCGGCCGGGCGCAGCTTGTCGCGCCAGACCCCCGGCTCGCCATGGATGCCCATGCCCATCTCCATCTCGTCCTCGGCGATGTCGAAGGTGGGTTTGCCCGCCTGCGGCACCGTGCAGGACGACAGCGCCGCGCCGACCGACCGGCAGGCATCGGCGGCCTTCTGGGCAACGGCAGTCACGGTATCAAGGTCATGCCCCGCCTCTGCCGCCGCGCCCGCGATCTTGAAGGCATAGACCATGCCCGCCACACCGCGACGCTTCTCGCGCTCCGCTGGTCCGGCGCGAGGCCACGTCGTCGGCCAGAAGGACCGTGGTGCAGCGGATGTCGTCGAATTCGACAAGGTCGCCCGCCATGTCGAAGTTCATCACGTCGCCGCCGTAGTTCCCGTAGAGCCGCAGCACCCCTGCCCCGCTGTCTGCCGCGCGGATCGCATCGGCCATCTGCTCGGCCGAGGGCGATGCGAACACGTCACCGATCGCGCAGGCATCCAGCAGCCCGGTTCCGACATAGCCGGTGAACACCGGCAGGTGGCCCGACCCGCCCCCGGTGACGATCCCCACCTTGCCCGGCGCGCCCGCCTTGGCGCGGGCGACGACACGGCCCGAGTTCGCCGTGCAGTCGGTAGAATTCCGGATGCGCGGCGGTAAGGCCTGCCAGCATCTCGTCCACGTAGTCGACGGGGTTGTTGAGGATCTTTTTCATCGGGAACTCCGGTTCAGGATGACGGCGCAGGCCTGGACCTGCGCGGGCGAGAGACGAGCAGCGTGTTCACGAGCATGACGAAGATCAGCAGCGCGCCCCAGATCAGCTCGCGCGCGAAATTCGACACCCCCAGCATGTTGAGACCGCTGGACAGGAATTGCATGGTCAGCACGGCAAGCACCACGCCGATCACCTTGCCGTAGCCGCCATAGGGGTTCACCCCGCCGAGGACGGCAATCAGCACGGCCAGCAGCAGGTAGCTTGACCCATAGTCGGCCTTGGCCGAATTCGCCCGGCTCATCACCACCATCCCCGCGATGGCGGCCAGAATGCCGGAGGTCACATAGACCCGGATCAGAAGCCCCGTCACGTCGATGGCCGCGAAACGGGCGGCAAGCGGGTTGGCGCCGAACATCTGGACCTTCAACCCAAAGGCGGTGCGCGTCAGAACGAAGGCGAGGCCCGCGGCAAGGATGGCGAACAGGATCAGCGGAACCGGTATCCCCCACACGGTTCCATTGCCGATCCAGGCGACCGCCGCCGGAAAACCCATGATGGCGCTGCCGCCGGTCAGGGCCACCGCGAAGCCCGTGAAGATCAGGCCCGACCCAAGCGTGGCAAGGATGGGCGGCAGGCCGAAGATGGCGATGGCGATGCCGTTGAACAGCCCCGCAGCCGCCCCCACCAGAACCGAGGCCGTAAGGGCTAAAACCAGCCACAGCGTCGCCCCGCCCCCCGTCGCTGCCGGATCGGCAAAGGCGGTCAGGATCGTTGCCGCGACGATGGCCGAGAAGTTGGCGATCCCCACGACCGACAGGTCAATCCCCCCGGTCAGCATGGTCAGCGTCATCGCCAAGGCGAGGATCGCGAATTCCGGGAACTGGAAGGCCATCGAGGTCAGGTTCTGCCCCGACAGGAAACGGTCGGGCGACAAGAGCGACATGAACACGAAGACGACCACGGCGATTACCGCAAGGCGCGCCTCGGGCTGGGACATCAGGCTGGAAAGGCGGGTCTGGCTCATGGCGTCCTCATGCGGCGCGGGCGGCGGCGCGCTTGGCCTGCCAGGCGGGCAGTCCGGTTCCGATCAGGATCAGGATGCCCACCGCGACGAATTGCCAGGTCGAGGGGATGCCCAGCACGACAAGGCTGTTGCGGACAAGAACGATCAGTGCCACCCCCAGCAGCGTTCCCGTCAGCGTGCCGTACCCGCCGGCAAGGCGGGCACCGCCGAGAACGACTGCGGCGATGACGTACAGCTCCAGCCCAACAAGGTCGAAGGGGTTCGCAACGCGCGCCATCGAGGCGTGGATCACCCCTGCTAGCCCGGCCAGCATTCCCACATAGACATAGACGAAAAACTGCGTCCCCCTCACGTCGATCCCGATGCGCCGCGCGCTTTCGACCGATCCGCCGATGGCGAAGATCTTCCGCCCCAGCATCGTGCGGTGCAGGATCGCCCATGTCAGGATAACGACCACCACGGTCACGAGAAAGGCCGCGTGCAGCGAATAGAACGAGCCGTCGGGGTTGGTCCCCCGGATCACCATCATCCGCCCGAACTCGCGCATCCCCGGCGGCAAAGTGGTGATCTGCTTCTGTCCGATGAAGGTCAGCATGAAGCCGCGGAACACCGACAGCGTGCCGAGCGTCACGATCAGCGTCGGCAGCCCGAACCCCGCGATGAAGATGCCGTTTATCGCGCCAAGACCGGCCCCGATCGCCATGGCGATCAGGAACACCCCCCACCAGGGCACCCAGGGGGCGACGGCATTCAGAAGCATCGCGGTCGAATACATCGTGAAGGCGGCCACGGCGGTGAAGCTCACGTCGATCCCGCCCGAGATCAGCACCAGCAGCGCGCCGACGGCAAAGATGCCCAGCACGATCCCGCCCCGCAGCAGGTCGGTCAGGGTCGGCATCGACAGGAAACTCGGGTCGCTGATCGTCGCCACGACGCAGAATGCCACGATGACCAGCGCGACCAGCGTCTCGTTGCGGCTGAAGTCGATCTTCGGCATCACGAGGCCAGCCTGTGCGCAAGATCGGCCTCGGTGGTCGCGCGTCCCGCGATGTCTTCGGTCACGATCCCGTCCTTCATCACCAGGATGCGGTGACAGGTGGCCAGAAGTTCGGGCAGGTCGTCGGAAATCACGATGACGCCCAGCCCTTGCGCCGACAGATCGCGAATGATGTGGTGAATGTCGGCCTTCGATCCGACATCAACCCCGACGCTCGGCCCGTTCAGCACAAGCACACGCGGGCTGCGCGCCAGCCACCGCGCAAGGACGACGCGCTGCTGGTTGCCCCCTGACAAGGACCGGACGGGGGCCTCGACATTCGGCGTCTTGACGGACAGCTTGCGCAGCCAGTCGGTCGCCTCGCCCCACAGCCCCGCAAAGTCGAGCAAGCCGCCCCGGCCCATGCGCCTCAAGCCGACCGATTGCGACATTTCGGGCGATGGACTGGGTCAGGAACAGCCCCTCGGTCAGGCGGTCTTCCGGAACGTAGCCGATGCCAGACCGCGCCGCCTGCAACGGATCGCCAAGCGGCACTGCGCGTCCATCGACGGTGACCGTCCCGCGATCAGGTGCAACCAGCCCGAACAGCGCCTTTGCCAGAGAGGTGCGCCCAGACCCGAGAAGACCCGCGATTCCAAGAACTTCCCCCGCCCGCAGGTCGAAGGTGACATCCTCGAACGCACCCTCCTTGGCCAGCCCGCGCACGTTCATCAGGACCGGGGCCGATGGATCGACCGGATCGGGCGGCGTTTCGGCAACGTCGCGCCCGGTCATGTGGCGGGTCAGCGAGGCGGCATCGAACTCGGTCGCCGGGCCTTCGGCCACCTTGCGCCCGTTGCGCAGGACGACGACTTTTTCGCAGACCTCCAGCACCTCGGCCAGCTTGTGGCTGACGAACAGCACCGCCACGCCATCAGCCTTGAGGCGCCGGATGATGGTCAGCAGCATGCGGACCTCGCGCTCGGTCAGGGCAGTCGTCGGTTCGTCCATGATGATGAGCCGCGCATCGCAGGCCAGCGCCCGGCAGATGGCGACGAGTTGCTTATGGGCGACCGAAAGCGTTTCGACCGGCGCATCGAGGTCCATCTCGACGCCGACGCGGGCGAGTGTCTTCGTCGCCAGTTCGCGCGCCGCAGCGCGCTTGTAGACCCGGTCCTGCTGGGCCAGCGCCGAGGAGAAGGCGATGTTCTCGGCCACGCTCAGGTTGGGAAAGATCGAGAAGTCCTGGAAGATCACCATGACCCCGGCGGCGGCCGAGATGCGCGGCGTCAGCCCGGTCTGCGCCTGCCCCGAAAAGGCGATATGCCCGCGGTCGGGCTGTTCCACTCCGGCCAGGATCTTGATGAGCGTCGATTTGCCCGAGCCGTTTTCGCCCGCAAGGCAGACCGCTTCGCCCGCGCCGATGGTGAAGCCCACATCGTCCAGCGCGGTGATCCCGGCATAGGTCTTGGTCACGCCCTGAAGGACGATGAAGGGGGCTTCGGAGGGCGGCATGGGTAAATGGCGATCCTGAGGCGGACAGGGAAAGACGGGGGGCGATGATGCCATCGCCCCCCGCATCATGAAAGCCCGATCAGAACGGGTATTCGGCCATGTTCGCCTTGTTCACGTTCACCCAGGCCTGGCCGTAGATGACCTTGCCGTCCAGCTTCACGGCCTCGTAGCCCGGCAGGCCGAGGTCCATGCCATCGGTCACCGTCTCGCCGTTCATCACCATCGTGGCGAGCTTGTTCATGGCATAGCCCGCAACCGACGGATCCCAGAAGCCGATCCCGTCGACAGCGCCGGTTTCCAGATACTGCCCGGCGATCGACGGCAGCGAGGTGCCGAACACGCAGGTCGTGTCGGCAAGCCCGCGCTCTTCGATGGCAAGGCCGATGCCCGCCACGTCGGTCGAGGCAGACCCCTGCATCCCCTTGATGTTCGGGAAGGCGCGCAGCACTTCCTGTGCCTTTTCATAGGCTTTCTGCTGGTCGTCGAACGTCTCGTTCTTGTCGCCGACCAGCGTCATCTTCGGATACTTTTCCTTCTGGTAGGCAATCGCGCCGTCCACCCACTGGTTGTGGGTCTGCGAGGTCAGCGAGCCGACGAACACGGCATACTCGCCCTCACCGCCCATGCAGGTGGCAAGCTGTTCCATCAGGTTCGCGCCGAAGTCTTCGTTCTTGAAGGCCTCGATGTCGTAGCTCACGTTCTGCTGGCTGGCAGCCTCGTGGCTGATGACAACGATGCCCGCATCCTGCGCGCGCTTCAGCACCGGCTCGAGCGCCTCGGGCGACATCGGCACGACGGCGATGGAGTTGACGCCCTGCGCGATCATGTCCTCGATCAGGGCGACCTGCTGCTGCGGATCGGCCTGGGCAGGGCCCGCCTGGAACGCGTTGTTGCCGGTGTCGGCGGCGTATTTCTTGACGCCTTCTTCCATCCGGTTGAACCACTGGATGCCCGCGATCTTCACGACCGTGACCATATCCTTGCTGTCCTGCGCGGCGGCAGGCACGGCAAAGGCAAGTGCTGTGCCCGACATCAGCGCACAGGTAAGCAGAGTCCGTTTCATCATGGTGGCTTTCCTCCCTAGATAGCCCTCGGTTGCGAAGGTCGAATTGTTGCGACGGACTATAGCCGCTTCGCCTTCCTAGTCCAGTTCCGTTATCACCGCTTCTGGTCTTTTTCTTTTTGTTTCAGTGATTTGTTCGGCACGACGCACGCTTCGCAATAACAGTTCGCCTCATTGCGCCGAAAGCGCAACGGGAATGTCGGTCATCGCGGATGATGCAGCATGCTCAACCCTTCCGTGCCTGTCCCATCTCCCGTTCGAGGGGCGCGGCGCCCGTTATCAATCCGGCGACCAGTTCCGCCGCAGCGATATGTGGCAGGTGTCCGGCGCCGCGCACCAGATGGATCGCGGCAGATGCCGGCAGGTTGGCACAGTCGCGCCAGTCCACGATACGGTCATCCAGACCGAACACCGCGCTGACAGGGCACGCGAGCCGCGCCAGGATCGGCGCGATATCAAGTTGCTGCATACCGTCGACCGCAACGGCCTGCGCCAGCGGCCGGATCGCTGGCCTGCCGCCGCGCAACCGGTCGAGTTCAAGCTGCATCGCCGCCTCGGATATCGGCCCGCCGCCAAGCAGCGCCATCGCGCGGCGCAGCGCGTCGGGCGTGTCTGCGGACGCCATGATGTCCAGGAAATTCCGGTCCATCCGCGCCCCAAGCCCGGCCGGGGCAATCAGCACGAGGCGCTCGGCACGCGGGCCGATCCGGGCGGCGATCATCGCTGCCAGTGCCGCACCGAAGGAATGACCGACAAGACGGACGGCCCCCTCAGGAACCAGATCCGCCAACATGTCGACAGCCTCGTCCACCGTTCGGGCGGCACCTTGGCTCGCGCCATGCCCCGGCAGGTCGGGAACGATGACCGGATGCCCCGCGCGGGCCAGCCGGTCGGGCAAGTCACGCCAGCCGCGCCCCTCGTCGTAAAGGCCGTGCAGCATCATCACCGGCGTGCGCGCCGCTCCTTGCGCGGGAAGATGCCGGACGGCAAGCGGCCCTCCGTCCCTGTTCGCCGCACCGCTTGCCCGCAGCGCCCGCACATCATCGCCCATGACCCGACCGCGCCGCCCCGAACCGGCGATCCGCGAAAGATCAAGCCCCGCCTCGCGGGCAAGCCTGCGGGCGAGCGGGCTGGCGCGCCCGGCTTTACCTGCAGCTTCTGGCACAATCACAGGCGCCGCAGTGCTGGTCGTTGCGAGCGGTTCCGGCGGGGCGGCCTGTGGCGAGGCCGCCGTCTCGATCACGCCTTCGACCTCGACATCGGCGATCGGTTGGTCAAGCGCGACCATCTCGCCCGGCTGGACAAGCTGCGCGACAAGCGTGCCGTCCTGAAGCGCGGGCACCTCGACCACGGTCTTGTCCGTCTCGACCTCGAGCAGCACATCACCGCGCCGGAACGCTTCGCCCGGCGCCTTGAGCCACTCCGTCACCCGCGCCTCTTCCATCGTCTCGCCAAGGCGCGGCAGGGTGATGCGCGTCACGCCCATGCCGGGGCCTCGCGCCGGACGAGCCACGCCGCCGTCTCGGCGATCAAGGCGGCTGATGGGATCGAGCCGCGCTCCAGTGCGGGTGACACGGGGATCGGAATGTCCTCGCCGCCGAGGCGAAGAACCGGCTCTTCCAGCCAGTCGAAGCACATCTCCTGCACCCGCGCGGCAATCTCGGAGGCGACCGATCCCGTCACGGCGGCTTCCGTCACCACCATCGCGCGGCCCGTCCGGCGGACCGCCTCGAAAAGCGGCGCCTCGTCCAACGGGTTGAGGCAGCGCAGGTCGATCACCTCGGCGTCGATCCCGCGGGCGGCGAGCGTTTCGGCGGCGGCAAGGCTTTCGTGCAGCATCCGCGAATAGGTCAGAATGGTCAGGTCGCGCCCTGCCCTGCGCACCAGCGGCACGCCCCAGTCCGCATCGGGGCGGTCCACCTCCAGCGCGCCCTTCATCGTGTAAAGACCCTTGTGCTCGATGAACACGACCGGGTCGGGCTGGGTCAGGGACTGGCGCAGCAGGTGATAGGCGTCGTTGACCGTGGCGGGCATGACCAGGCGCAGGCCGGGCACATGCATCACCCAGGCCTCGAGGCTTTGCGAATGCTGCGCCGCCGCCGAGCGGCCCGTGCCGCCCTGCGTGCGCAGCACCATCGGAACGCCGATCTGCCCGCCGAACATGTAGCGGCTCTTGGCGGCCTGATTGGCAAGCTGGTCCATGACCAGCCCCATGAAATCGACATACATCAATTCGGCCACCGGACGCAGCCCGGTCATGGCCGCGCCAACCGCCGCGCCGACGATGGCCGGTTCCGATATGGGCGCGTCGATGACGCGGTCGGCCCCGAACAGGTCGATCAGCCCCTTCGTGACGCCATAGGCACCACCGTAGAGCCCCACCTCCTCGCCGATCAGGATCACGTCCGGGTCGGCCTGCATCGCATCGAGCAATGCCTGGCGGATCGCCTCGCGATAGGTCGTGGTGATCATCGCGCGGCCTCCGACAGGATGGCGCGCAGCCGGTCGGCCTGCGGGCGCGGGGCCTCGGTGCCGGGGGCATAGACATCCTCGAACATCGTGGACAGCGCGGGTGGGGCCGCTGCGATTGCCGACGGCCAGTGCCAGATCCATTTCGGTTGCCGCGTCGGCATCGATCCGGTCGAGGTCGGCCGCGTCGGCAAACCCGTCGCGGGCCAGCCGTGTCACGCGCGGTCAGCAGCGGATCGCGGGCGCGCCCCTCGGCCTCTTCCTCGGGCGTGCGATAGGGCGATTTGTCCATCCGCGCGTGGCCATAGAAGCGATAGGCGTCGATTTCGAGGAAGCCGGGCCGCCCGTCGCGCGCCGCCGCGACCAGACTGCGTGCGGCGTCGTGCACGCGCCTCGACATCGCGCCCGTCCGCGCTGGCGGCGTTCAGCCCGAAGGCCTCCGCCCGCGCGCCGAAGGCAAGCCTGCCCGCCGAGCGGTCCACCCGCGTCCCCATGCCGTACTGGTTGTTGATGCAGCAGAAGATGACCGGCAGCTTCCAGAGCGCCGCCATGTTCATCGACTCGTAGAGGATACCCTGGCTCATCGCGCCGTCGCCGAAGAAGGCGACCGAGATCTGGCCCGAGCGGCGGTTGCGATAGGTCAGCCCCGCCCCCACAATGTGCGAAATGCCGCCCCCCACGATGGCATTGGCCCCCAGGTGACCAAGCGCCCGGTCGGCGATGTGCATCGAGCCGCCCTTGCCCCGGCAATAGCCGTCTTCCTTGCCCGCGATCTCGGCCATCATCCGCGCAGGATCGGCCCCGCGCGCAAGAAACACGCCATGACCGCGGTGATGGGTGGTGAACGTGTCGCCCGCCGCCATCGCATCGGTCATGCCGACGACCGCTTCCTCGCCGATCGACAGGTGCAGCATCGACCCCGCACTTTCGCCGCGCAGGAACAACTCGCCCACCCGTTCCTCGAACGAGCGTATCCGCCGCATCGTGGCGTAGCGCAGGATCGCCGCAGTGTTGGCGTGGGTGTTCATGCCGCCTCCCGCAGGGGTTTCAGCGCCGCATAGGCCGCGAGATAACGCTGATAGATCGGCGCATAGGCCGCGTGACGTGCCATGTCCGGCTCGATCACGCGGGCGACCCGAACCATCGCCGCACATCCCTCGTCGATCGAGGCGAAGGCCCCTGCCCCGGTGGCCGCAAGGATCGCAGACCCCAGGGCACAGGCCTCGGGTTCCTCGGTGATCTCGAGCGGCAGACCCAGGGTATCGGCATGGACCTGAAGCCAGAACGGCGATCGCGTCGCCCCGCCCGCCACCACGATGCGACGGGCATCGAACGCGTCGCCGAACGTCTCGACGATCAGCCGCGTCCCGAAGCAGACGCCTTCGACAAGGGCACGATACACATGGGCGGGCGTGTGCTTCAGGGTCAGCCCGGTGATCGCACCGCGTGACAGCGCATCGGTATGTGGCGTGCGGTTGCCCTGGAAATGATCGCAGACCAGCAGCCCCTCGGCCCCCGGAGGCAGGTCGGCGGCCATCGTGTTCAGCTTGTCGAAATCCATGTGTTCCGCGAAATGTCGCTTGAACCAGGCGATCACCGACCCTGTCGATGTCTGCCCGCCTTCGATGATCGGCCGTCCGGGATAGACGCAGTCCATGTAGGTGCCCCAGACACCCTTGGCATGGACCGCCCGGCTCGCCACGCCCAGTTGCAGATGCGACGATCCGGTGATCAGCGCCATCTCGCCCGGCTGCGTGACACCCAGCCCGATCATCCCGATGAAGGCATCCGCGCCGCCCTGCACCACGGGCGTTCCCGCCAGCAGCCCCAGATGCGCTGCCGCTTCCGCCGTGAGCGGCCCGATCACCTGCCCCGGCGCGACGATGTCGGAGGGCCACTTGCGGCGCAGGTCCGACAGCCCCAGCCGCGCCAGCATCGACTCCGGCCAGCCACCGTGGTCGGTCTGGTAGTGCCAGCGCATCGTCACGTTGTTCAGTGAGGCGCACCAGCGCCCCGTCAATTGCAAGGTCAGGTAGTCCTGATACTCGCCCACCCGCACGGCTGCCGCAAAGACCTCGGGCTGGTGGCGCGCCATCCACAGCGCCTTCGGGATCATCCATTCGGGCGAGACCGGCCCCGCTCCGCCACCGTTCACCCGCAAGGCGGGATCGCCGCAAGCCGCCACCTCGTCGGCCTCGCGGTGCGCGCGCACGTCCATCCACAGCAGCGCCGGGCGCAGCGAACGACCCTCGGCGTCAAGCGCCACCACGGTGCAGGAGGTGGTATCCGCGGCAAGCGCAATGACCTGTTCCGGCCCGACCTCGGCCACCGCCAGCGCCTCGCGCACCGCGACGCCGCAGGCATGCCACCAGTCCTCGGGCACCTGCTCGGCGCGTCCCGGCTCGGGGAAGGTCGTCGCATAGGGGCACTTTCCGACGCCGCGCGACCGGCCGGTCAGATCGAAGACATGGGCGCGCAGACTCTCTGTCCCGCCATCGATGCCGATCACATAGGCCAAGTCCCACCACCCCGGTTTCTGCGCCCGCAATGCTGCGTTGCAGTATTTGTGCACTAGCTGCACAATTGTGATAATCGTTGACGCCACCCCCGGTCAAGCGGATACCATCGCTGAAATCGTCCCCCGGAAGCCCCCGCCCATGACCGTTTCCCGCCATGACAGCGACGACCTGCTTCAGGCGGCCTGGCTCTATCATGTCGGCCAGATGAGCCAGGAAGAGGTCAGCCGTCGTCTGGGCATCTCGCGTTTCAAGGTGCTGCGGATGCTGGCCGAGGCGCGCGACATGGGTCTGGTCCGGGTCACACTGGAACACGAGACGTCGGGCACGCTGGCGCTTGCCGACCGCCTCGCCGCGCGCTTCGGGTTGACCGAGGCGCAGGTGGCCCCGATGCCGGGCGGCATGACGGACGAGCCTGCGGCACGCCGGGCGGTGGGCATTGTCGCCGCCGGATTTCTCAGCCGGATCGGGCGCAGCGATGGGCCGGTGAGCATCGGGGTCGGCTGGGGACGGACGATGGCGGCGATGGCCAACGCCCTGACGGGCTTGCGCAACCCGAACCTGTGCTTCGTGTCGTTGATGGGGTCGATGGCGCGCACGGCGGAGACCAGCCCGTTCGACGTCTGCACCCGCCTTGCCGCGCTGACCGGCGGATCGGCGATGTTCCTGCCCGCGCCCTTTCTGACCGACAGCGAGGCCGACTGCCGTGTCGTGCTGAACCAGCGCCTGGTGCGCGAGACGCTTCAGGCGGCGCGCGAAGCGCCCTGGTCGATCATCAGCCTCGGCGACTGCTCGCCGCAGGCGCTGCTGACCACCAGCGGCATCCTGACGGAAGCCGAAACCGACGATCTGCAACGCGCAGGCGCCGTGGCCGACAGCACGGGCAAGTTCTTTTGCGCCGACGGCTCGCTCGCCGATACCGACCTGAACCGTCGCGCGCCCTCGATCGGTCTTGACGACCTGAGGGCAACCGACGTGATGCTGCTGGCCGCAGGTGCGGCAAAGGCAAGGGCCACGCTCGCACTGATGCGGGCAGGCATCGTGAACCGCCTGATCGCGGATGAAGGATTGGCGCGGGCGCTGCTCGCCGAAGGGGAGGAAAAGCGATGAAGGGTTTCGGGGTCCATACGAGCATGTGGACGATGACATGGGACCGCGCCGGCGCCGAGCGCGCCGTGGCCAAGGCCGTCAGCTACAAGATGGATTTCATCGAGATCGCGCTGCTCGATCCCAAGAACGTCGACGCCCCGCACACCCGCGCATTGCTCGACAAGCACGGCCTTCCCGCCGTCTGTTCGCTTGGCCTGCCGCAGGCGGCATGGCCCTCGGTCAATCCGCAGGCGGGGATCGATTTCCTTGCCGTCGCCATCGACAAGGCCGCCGACATGGGCGCGCTTGCGCTGACCGGCGTGACCTTCGGCGGGATCGGCGAGCGCAGCGGACTGCCGCCCACGCAGGCCGAGATGGACAATGTCGCGACCTGCCTGACCGCAGCCGCGAAACACGCCAAGGCGCGCGGCATCCTGTTCGGGATCGAGCCGGTGAACCGCTATGAAAGCCACCTCATCAACACCGGCTGGCAGGGTGTCGCGATGATCGAGAAGGTGGGGGCGGACAACATGTTCGTCCACCTCGACACCTATCACATGAACATCGAGGAGAAGGGCATCGCCAAGGGCATCCTCGATGCGCGCGAACATCTGAAATACATCCACCTGTCCGAATCCGACCGGGGCGTTCCCGGCTGGGGCAACTGCGCCTGGGACGAGGTCTATGCGGCGCTGGCGGCGGTGGGTTTCAGCGGCGGTCTGGCGATGGAGAGCTTCATCAACATGCCCCCGGAACTCGCCTTTGGCCTGTCGGTCTGGCGTCCCGTGGCCAAGGATGAGGCCGAGGTGATGGAGAACGGCCTGCCCTTCCTGCGCGGCAAGGCGCGGCAATACGGGCTGATCTGATGACCGCCTACGAACCCTTCACCGCCGACACACTGCGCGCCCGCCTGTCGGGCGTGGCGGCGGTGACCGACCGCCTTGGCACCGACACGCGGGCGTGGGAGGTGAAGGAGGTCGGCGACGGAAACCTGAACCTCGTCTTCGTCGTCACCTCGCCGAAAGGGGCGCTGGTCGTGAAGCAGGCCCTGCCTTATCTGCGCGTGGTGGGCGAGGGGTGGCCCCTGCCCCTGCGCCGGACCTTCTTCGAATACAACGCGCTGACCCGCCATGCCGCCCGCGACCCCGGCCGCGTGCCGGAGGTGCACCATTTCGACGAGGCGCAGGCGCTGATCGTGATGCGCTACCTGACGCCGCATGTGATCCTGCGCAAATCCATCGTGGCGGGCGTTCAACACCCCAACCTTGCCCGCGACATGGGCCTTTTCCTTGCCCGCAGCCTGTTTCGCGGATCGTGCCTGTCGCTGTCAGGGGCCAAGGCACGGGCGGACATGGCGCTCTTTGCCGGCAATGTCGAATTGTCCGACATCACCGAGAACCTCGTGTTCTCGGACCCCTATTTCGCCGCCCATCGCAACAAGCATACGCCCGGCCTTGACCCGTGGATCGCCCCGCTGCGCGCCGACCGCGACATGAAGGTCGCCGCACAGCAGATGAAGCAGGCCTTTGTCAGCAAGGCCGAAACGCTGGTCCATGGCGACCTGCATTCCGGCTCGATCATGGTGACCGGCGAGGACACGCAGGTGATCGACCCGGAATTCGCCGTCTACGGGCCTTTCGGATTCGATGTGGGGATGCTGCTTGCGAACTTCCTGCTCGCCTACTTCTCGCAGTCGGGCCATGAGGCGGCACCCGGCAAGCGCGATGCCTACCGGGCCTGGCTGCTGTCAGTCGTGAAAGAGACATGGGCGACGTTCGAGGCTGAATTCCGCCACCTGTGGCGGACGGAACGCACCGGCATCCTGCACGAGCCGACGCTCTTCGAAGATCAGGGCGACACCCTCGGTTCGGAGCAGGCTCTGGCAGGCGTTCTGCATGGAATATGGACCGACGCGATGGGTTTCGCCGGGGTCGAGATGCACCGCCGCATCCTCGGGCTTGCCCATGTCGAGGATATCGAGGCGATCCCCGACCCCGCCCGCAGGATCGTGGCCGAACGGCGCGCGCTGGCGATGGGGCGGCAACTGGCCGTCACGCGCACCCTGCTGCGCGACACAGCCGAGGTCTGCGCCCTGGCCGAAACCATCGAGAAGGGAGACCTCGCATGAAGGTCGGCGACCGTCATTACCGCTCCATCTGGCTTGCCCCCGACGGGCGGACCGTCCAGATCATCGACCAGACGCGCCTGCCGCATGATTTCGTGGTGGTCGACCTGACCACGATGGACCAGGCCGCCACCGCGATCCGCGACATGTGGGTGCGGGGCGCGCCGCTGATCGGGGCGACGGCGGCCTATGGCATGGCGCTTCAGATGGCGGCTGACCCGTCCGACAGCGGACTGTCCCACGGCTACGACACGCTCTACCGCACCCGCCCCACCGCCGTGAACCTGCGTTGGGCGCTGGACGAGATGCGCCGCCTGCTGACCCCGCTCTCGCCTGCCGAACGCGCTGCAGCGGCCTATGCCCGTGCAGCGGCGATCTGCGACGAGGATGTCGAGATCAACCGCCGGATCGGCGCGCATGGGCTGACGGTGATCGAGGCGATTGCGGCCCGCAAGCCCGGCCCGGTGAACATCCTGACCCATTGCAACGCGGGCTGGCTCGCGACTGTCGACTGGGGCACGGCGACCTCGCCCATCTATCAGGCGGTGGCCAAGGGAATTCCGGTCCATGTCTGGGTCGACGAGACGCGCCCGCGCAATCAGGGGGCACACCTGACGGCATGGGAAATGGCCAGCCACGGCATTCCGCACCACCTGATCGTCGACAATGCGGGCGGGCATCTGATGCAGCATGGGCAGGTGGACATGGTCATCGTGGGGACCGACCGCACAACGGCGCGGGGCGATGTGTGCAACAAGATCGGCACCTACCTGAAGGCGCTGGCCGCGCATGACAACGGCGTTCCGTTCTACGTCGCGCTGCCCTCGCCCACCATCGACTGGACCGTGCAGGACGGGCTGGCTGAAATTCCCATCGAGGAACGCTCGGGCGACGAGGTGTCGCTTGTGCAGGGCAAGCTGGCCGATGGCACCCGCACCAGCCTGCGCATCTCGCCCGAGGCGACGCCGGCGGGTAATCCGGCCTTCGACGTGACGCCGGCCCGGCTTGTCACGGGCCTGATCACCGAGCGCGGGATCGCGCCCGCGACGGCCGACGGGCTGGCCGCGATGTTTCCCGAGCATCAGGCCGCAAAGGGGACTGCCGCATGACCGAGGACCTGCGCGCCCAGATCGTCGCCACGGCGCGAGAGCTTGACCGGAGCGGGCTGAACCGGGGCACATCTGGCAACGTCTCGGTGCGCGACGGCGACGCCATGCTGATCACGCCTTCGGCGGTGCCGTCGGACCGCCTGACGCCGGAGATGATCGCGCGGATGCCGCTGGAGGGCGACTATGGATCGTGGGAAGGTCCGAAAAAGCCGTCTTCCGAATGGCGTTTTCATCTGGACCTTCTGCGCGCGCGTCCGGAATTCGGCGCTGTCGTGCATACCCATGCGCCGTTCTCGACAATCCTCGCCATCGCCCGCAAGCCGATCCCGGCCGTCCACTACATGATGGCGGCCTTCGGCGGACCCGAAATCCGCTGCTCGGGATATGCCTGCTACGGCACGGCGGACCTGTCCGCCGAGGTGCTGGCGGCGATGGAGGGGCGCAACGGCTGCCTGATGGCGAACCACGGAATGCTGACGGCTGGCCCGACGCTGACGCGCGCCCTCTGGCTCGCACAGGAACTCGAGGCGCTGGCGCACCAGTATTTCCATGTGCTCCAGATCGGCGGCGGCCATATCCTGACCGAAGCGCAGCTTGCCGAAACGGCGAAGGGATTTGCAGGCTACGGCGCGACCTGATCCCGCCGCCCGAGCGGCCACGCGACGCCGCGCGATCGACCGTGCTTGCGAAACCGTCCACGGCTGTGCTTACTTCCGCCCGCGCGGGTGCAGCCCGTGCTTGAGGAGTGTTGCGTATGGACGTGTCGCGTCGTCAGGTCATGCTGGGGCTTCCGCTGGCGGTCGCAACTGCGGCTCACGGACTGCCAGCCCGGGCCGCGGCGAACAGCGCAGGCGTCGAAGTTCTCGACAGCTGGTATCGGCTTGTCCTCGAACTGGTGCGGCATACCGCGACCTATTCGCCCCCGGTTGCAAGCCGCGCCTTCGCCTATCTGGGCGTGATCGCTTTCGAGGCCGTGGCAAGCGGCGATCCGCGCCTGAAATCCCTTTCGGGTCAGCTCACCGACTTGGCTGCGCCCCCTGCCCGCCGCGCGGGACAGGAGTATAACGATGTGGTCGTGCTTCAGGCGGCGCTGGCCGACGGGGCGGCGGCGCTTGTTCAGCAACACCGGCCCGACCGGCCAGCGCGCGCTTGCCGCGATGACCCGCAAGCTGACGGCCACGGCTGCCGCCTCGGTCAGTCCAGATGTGGCCGAGCGGAGCGCATCGCTGGGGCGCGAGATCGCCGCGCACGTGCTTGCCTGGGCCGCCACGGATGGCGGCGCCCGGATCGACAACATGGGCTTCCCGCAAGCCTTCACGCCGCGCAACGCACCCGATGCCTGGGTGCCGACAAGCCTGGTCTCGCAACAGCAGGCGCCGCTGCTGCCGGACTGGGGGCGCAACCGGACCTTCGCGATGGCTTCGGTCGACGCCTGCGGTCTGCCCCCGCCGCCGCCCTACAGCGAGGAGCCGAGTTCGGCGTTCTACACCGAGGCGCGCGAAGTCTACGATGTCACCACGTCGCTGACCGACGAGCAGCGGCTGATCGCCCGGTTTTGGTCGGATGACCCGATGCTGTCGCCGACCCCTCCCGGCCACTGGATTTCCATCGCGCTCGATGTGCTCGACGCCGAAGACGCGCCACTTGACCAACGGGCCGAGGTGCTGGCGAGGCTGGGTGTCACGCTGGCGGATTCGTTCATCGCCTGCTGGCATACGAAGTTCGAATATGACTTGCTTCGTCCCGTGACCTATATTCGCCGCACCATGGACCCCAAGTGGGAACCGCTGCTCATCACGCCGCCCGTTTCCTGAATACCCGAGCGGCCACAGCACGCAGTCCGGTGCCGCCGCCGCCGTTCTGACGGCGGCCTTCGGCGCGGATTTCGCCTTCGACGACCGCACGCATGAGGATGACGGCCTGCCCGTGCGCAGCTTCCCCAGTTTCGAGGCAGCGGCGCGCGAAGCAGCACTGTCCCGGCTTTACGGCGGCATCCATTTCCGCAGCGCAATAGACCGTGGCCTCGCGCAAGGGGCTTGCGTCGGCGGATATGCCATCGCACTGACGATGCGCGCATGATGAGGCGGCTTTCCCTTGCGGTGATGCTCGCCACGATAGCGCCTCTCGGCGCGGCTCGCGCCGAGGCGCCGCCGCCGGCCGTGCCGCGCTATGTCGATGAAACGGCTGCTGCGGGGATCGCGCATACCTACCAGGGGGACTGGGAATACATGGTCGGCGGCGGCGCGGCCACGTTCGACTGCGACGCGAACGGGTTTCCCGATCTCTTCATGGCGGGGGGAACCGCGCCTGCCGTGCTCTATCGCAACACGGCGCGGCAGGGGTCGCCCCTGTCTTTCGCCCCGGCGGAAAGCGGGCTGGAACTGACGGGGGTTAGTGGTGCCTATCCGCTGGACGTGGATTCGGATGGTTTGCAGGATGTGATCCTGCTGCGCGTGGGCGAGAACGTCGCCATGCGCGGGCTTGGGGATTGCCGGTTCGAGCGGGCGAACGAAGCCTGGGGGTTCGATGGCGGCGATGCGTGGTCGGCTGCGATGGCGGCGACATGGGAGCGTGGTGCGGCATGGCCGACCATTGCGATCGGAAACTACATCGACCGCAAGGAAGAGGCTTTCCCCTGGGGATCATGCACCGACAACTGGCTGCACCGGCCTGCCGAAAGCGGGACCGGCTTCGCGTCGCCCTTGCCGCTGACGCCCAGCTATTGTGCGCTTTCCATGCTGTTCACCGACTGGAACCGGTCGGGCACCCCGGCGCTGCGCATCTCGAACGACCGCGAATACTACAAGGGCGGGCAGGAGCAGATGTGGCGGATCGAGCCGGGTGCCGCCCCCGTTGCCTATACCGAGGCCGAGGGGTGGAAGCGCCTGCGGATCTGGGGCATGGGCATCGCCAGCGCCGACGTGACGGGTGACGGGTATCCCGACTATTTCCTGACGAGCATGGCCGACAACAAGCTTCAGACCGTCGCCCCCCCGACCGAGGGCGCGGCCCCGAAACCGACTTTCGCCGATGTCGCCTTCGCCCGGGGCGTGACCGCCCACCGGCCCTACACGGGGGGTGATCTGAAACCCAGCACGGCCTGGCACGCCCAGTTCGAGGACGTGAACAACGACGGGCTGAACGATCTTTTCGTGGTGAAGGGCAACGTCGCCAAGATGCCCGACTTCGCGGCACAGGACCCCAACAACCTGCTGTTACAGGACCTAGACGGCAAGTTCCACGAGGCCGGAGAGGCTGCGGGTGTCTCGAGCATGCGGATCGGCCGGGGCGGGGCGCTGGCCGATTTCAACCTCGATGGCTGGATGGACATGGCCGTGGTGAACCGCTGGGAAGGCGCCGAGCTTTGGCGCAACACCGGTGCGGGCGAGATGAATTGGCTGGCACTGAGCCTGGACCGACCGGCGCCCAACCGACAGGGCGTCGGAAGCTGGATCGAGGTGCGCTGCGGCGAGAAGGTTCTTCGGCGCGAGATCACCGTCGGGGGCGGACATGCGGGCGGCCAGTCGGGCTGGTGGCATTTCGGGCTGGGCGATGCGACCTCGGCAGACGTCCGGGTGGTCTGGCCCGATGGCAGTGCGGACCCATGGCATACCGTTTCGGCGGATGCGTTCTACGTCCTTTCGCCCGGCGCGGAACCGGCTGCCTGGTCGCCGCGCTGATCGTCTGATCGGGCGACTTTACTTCGGTTTTCCGACCGCGCCCGCAGGCGCGGTCTGTCCGTTGTGACGGTTGTCGTCACACCGGCGGTTTGCCACGCAAGGCGCGCGCGATCATCGCCACCACGAAAAGCACGATGAAGATGAAGAACAGGATCTGGGCAATCCCGGCAGAGGTGCCGGCGATGCCGCCGAAACCCAAGGCAGCGGCGATCAGCGCGATGACCAGAAAGGTAAGGGCCCATCCGAGCATGTGAAGTCTCCATTTTGTCCGGCGCGTCAATCGCACCCACGCGAGCCAAACGCGCTGCTGCGCAAGCGGTTCCGGCACGCCCTTCAGGAACCGACGCACCCACGCCGCGTTGGTCCGCCACAGGACGCACATCGAAGGAAAGTCTGATGACCACCAGGATCGAAGCGCCGAGCCATGCCTCGCAGAACGAACATGTCGCCCTCGAGCGTTTGCTGACACGCATGGTCGATGCGATGAGCGGATATGACAAGATGGCCGAACACGCCGAACCCGGCTTTCGGCCCACAGTCGATGCCTTCCGCACCCTTCATCAGAAGCACATCGACCGCATCGCCCCGCTTCTGGGGCGGTCGGGCGGACAGCAGGCCGGATCGATCATGGGGACGGTGAACCGTGCCGTGGTCGCCACGCGCGCGATGTTCGACGAGATCGACGAGGACGTGCTGGAAGAGATCCGTTCAGGCGAGGGTCACGTGCTCGACGCATTCGACGAGGCGCTGTCGAACACGACGGACCGGACGCGCACCGAAGGCCTGGCGGCGATGCGCCAGGAGCTTGTCGAACTGCTGGCAACGACCACGCGGCGAGGCTGACAAAAGGCCCGTGGCCCCGGGCTTCGACGGCCTGAGAAGGCCGGGGCAATGGAGACGCTACGCAAATGACGACAACGCGGCCATTTCGCGCTTTGCTCTTTGCGTTGGACGAGAGTTTGGCTCAGCTGGAAACCTACTACGCCCAGGGGCGCGAGGCCGCGATCCGTGGTCCTCTCCTTCGTCGCAGGCGTGCCGTGTCGCAGCTTCAGGCCTGTGTGCCGCTGGAACAGCGGCTGCGGCCTACCGCCTCAAAGCTGCAAAGCCCTTACGCTCGATACCCTTATCGAATCCGAGCGGGCCCTGGTCCTGCGCTATCAGGACGCCTTGGCGGATGAGACGATGGATGCCGAGGGCCGCGACCTTCTGCAGCTTCAGAATGGCGAGGTGGAACAGGCGCTGCTGTCCTTGATGTTGTTGCAAAAGCTCGTCGTGACAGAAAACGGCCCGGCTCCTTTGCGGGAGCCGGGCCTCAATGTCGTGTCTTTCAAGTGGGGGTGTCAGAGACCGCGCATCCAGTCATCAACCTCGCGCTCTGCCTCGGATCGGGCATGGCCATAGCGTTGCTGCACGAGGCCCACGATCTGCTCGCGCCGCCCGTCGATGCTCGACCACTCGTCACCCGTGATGTCGCCCCACTTGGCCTTTGCCTTGCCGGAAAGCTGCTTCCAGCCGCCTTCAATCTGATCCCAATTCATGATCGTTCCTTTCGTCACATAGCTGTGAAAACGAAACGCGCGACACCCGCTTCGGTTCCTTGGTCCACCTAGACCATCTCGCTTGGCAGGAAAGGAAAGGCGGCACTGATGCGCTCGGCCGCAGCAAGGTCATAGGGCATAATGAACCCGCTTCGCTGGTCCGGCGAACGGCGGGCATTCTCGATCGCCAGCGCCCGCCAGGCGCGCACGGCGCGGCGCGGATCGAAGAACCAGCGTCCGGCGTCCGGGGGCAGCCAATGCGCCATGACCTTACGGCGCAACCGCTCGACATCCTCGGCCTGATCCAGCAGCACACCCGCCTCGGTATCCCACCGCAGACTGCGCCCGTTGAGATTGGCAGACGACACGATCGCGGCCCGCCGGTCAAAGATGGAAACCTTGGCATGCACGTAGATCATCGGCGCACCGCCAAGCCGGTCCCTGTCATGAACCATGCGAAGTCGGCTCCTTCTGCGCTGCGCTGCCCCCCCGACGAAAAGCCGGGGCCCGAAAGCCTTTTCCAGCTTGCGGATGCAGCGGGCCTGATAGTGTTCGCCGATACGGACATCGAGACCGTCGCGGCCCTCGAACGCCAGTTCGTCCGGTGCACCGGGCAGGATCAGGATCAGGCTCAGGTCCGGGTGTTTCCGGCCGGCCTCGGCCAAGCGCCGGGTCAGATGTGGATCGCGGAAATACTGGCTTTCCAGGTAGATCAGCTCGCGCGCGTCCTGGATCAGCCTGTCATGCTCTGCGGCGATCTCGGAAACCACCGGCATCGGCCCCAGCCACCGGGCCGAGTAGCGCCGCTTGCGCGACATCGTGCGCAGCAGTTTGGGCAACACGGGCGGGTCTGCCCGCCCTTCGGTCACGGCAAGGAATGTCTCGAGGTGTTCTTGCGCCTCAAGCGCGACGGGCCCGCGGATGAGCAGTTGCACATCGTGCCAGGTTTCCTCGGCAGGCCGGTCATGCTGGGGCGTGTCATAGCGCCGCTCATTGAGGTCCAGACCGCCGATGTAGACCGCCTCGCGATCAAAGACGGCGACTTTCTGATGGTGGGTGCCGGGGAACAGACGCGGAATGGGCCATCGGCGCGGTCGGAACGTGCCATCCGCGCGCTGTACCATGCGCCGGGTGACGCCCGGAATCTCGCGCCGCGCCGCTTCGAGTTCAACCGGGTCAAGCCGGTTCAGCCAACGTGCCGTGCGGTAAAGACGCGCCAGGATGACCGGGGCGAAGATGATGCGGGGCAGCAGGCCCGTCTCGCTGGCATGCATCGCCGGAAGCACAGCCAGACGCGCCTCGGGGCCAGCAACCTCGGCCGCCGCGCTAAGAAGCCGGGTACTGCGCCACGTCGCCCGGTGCATCGCGGCCCGCGCGATGGGGTCGACATCGCTGATCACGATACGGATGGCGACCCCCCGACGCAGGGTATGCACGATCAGGTCGAACCAGGTTGTGCCCACGGCCTGACCTTCGGGCGAACGAAGGCGGGTCATCGGATCGAAGACCAGAAAGCTGGCCCAAATCTCGTGTTTCGCCGCAAGGAAGCACCGCTCCAGCGCAGGGTAAGCCTCGCCTGCCGTCAGCAGGACTTCGACCGTAGGATCAGAGGCTTCCACCGGCACGGAACTCGCAGTTTGCATCCGGCTTTCAACCCCCATGGTCCACCCCCCGCTGTTCCAGCCCTAGGCAACGCCGCCGGGTTGGCACGGTTCCGCTAAGCCGATGCGCGCTCTTCGCCATGCGACAGGGGGCTGACGGGGAAGGTGACGGTGACACGGTGGAGGCCGCCCGCCAGTTCGCGGTCGATCGACCCCCCCAGTTGCTGCACGAAGGCACGGATCAACTGCTCGCCCAGCCCCGTCCCCGTATCGCCGACAAGCGGCGCCGAGGCTGCTGCAGTGGCGCTGTTCACAACTTCGATCACGGCCTGACCTTCACGCTCGCGCCGCAGCGAGACGCTGAGCTGAGGCAGTTCACCGGCAGGCGCGGCGCTGTATTTCAAGGCGTTCGCCAGTGTTTCGGTCAGCAGCAAGGAAAGCGGAACCGCCTGATCCGGCGTCAGGCGGATATCGTCCAGCCGTGTCTCGACCTCGAACGGCAGGCCCGGTTGCGCGCCCATCCTGACCAGTTGGCGGACGATGCGCTGCAACAGTTCGTCCGCGCGGATATCGGTCAGGCCCGACGTCTGATAAAGCTCGCGGTGGATCGTGGCGAGGCTCATCACCCGGTCTTGCAACCCCTTCATCAGAACCTTCGCCTCGGCGCTTTGGGCCTTGCGGATCTGCATGTTGATGATCGAGGCGATAAGCTGGAGGTTGTTCTTCACCCGATGGTGAACCTCGCGCAGCAGCACTTCCTTCTGGTGAATCGTGTCCTCCAGTTCCGCCTCGTCGTGGATCACGCTTTCCGCCATGCGTTCGTAGGCTTCGCCGACGTCGCGCAGTTCCGCCGGGGCGGTGTCGAAATCCAGTCTGGGCAAGGCGCGGCTGCCACCTGCAAATTGCGTGATCGTCTCGCGCAGGGTGCGGATATGGCGCAGCACCTGAAGCTCGGCCGCCACCAGCGCCACCAGAAGGCTTGCCGCCCACATCAGGACCGGAAAGAAGAAGCTGGGCACGGCGGCCTCGATCAGCCCGGCGCCAGCAGTCGTGCTGGGCCATACGGCGAGGACATAAAGTCGGGTCCGGACCAAAGGAACAACTGCATAGACTTGGGTTTCGCCACCCGCCGAAACGGCTGTGAAGCTTTGCGCAGGTCTGCCCACGAACGAAGGCAGCGCCCGCGCCCGCGGTAGCAGAGGCACAGCCGCGGTCAGCCCGATGGACGAGGTCAGGAGCGTGCCTTCCTCGTCGAAGGTTATCAGCGCGAGGGGTGCGTCACTGCCCGCAGTTCTTGGGACTTCGATCGGCGACAGTCCCCTGTGCGGAACCGAGACGGAAAGGAAACCCGCGAGCACACCAGCACGATCAAGGACCGGATTGGTGAAGATCAGGACCGACTCGCCCGAGACCGGCCCCCTCGGGTTGACGTTCATCACCGGCTTGGGGTTCGCCACGAGTTGCCGGAGCCTGATGCTACCGGACATGTCCAGCGACTGATCCGACGAAGCGCATTGCACGTTTCCGTCCGGCGGGATGAAGGCCGCATAAGAAAACTCACCCCGGCTTTGCGCGACGACAGCGCGAAGCGTGGCGCTGCAGCATCGCAATGTCGTCCTTCAATACTCCGACGACCGGCGCGAGAGCGGCAGCGGTGCCACGGGCCTGCATGATGCGGTCAACCTGCGGACCGGCGACCTGCACCGTCGCGCCAAGAAGCGCCGCTTGGGCGCGGGCATTCGCCTCTTGCTCATATTGTCGGGTCTGGATGAAGCTCAGGAGCGCCAGCGGCAAAAGCGCCAGGCCGAACGTCATCACCAGCCGCGGCCCCAGCCGTGAGAACGGGGCGCGACCAGATCGACCTGGCGCGGTTGTCATGCTGCCTGCATGCCCGATCTGCCCATCACAGCCAGGGTCGAACGAGCCTCATCAAGAATGTCTTCCCCTGCCGCAAGACCCAGCAGCTCGCAAAGCCTGCCCCGCGCACGGTTCGTCCGGCTCTTCACGGTCCCCACTGCCACACCAATCATCCGGGCCGCTTCCTCGCAGGAATAGCCGTTCGCGCCGACAAGGATCAGGACTTCGCGATGTTCCGGCGACAGCTTGTCGAACGCCCGCCGGAAATCCGAAAACGCCAGGCGACCATCGTGCTGCGGCTTGTCGAACAGGCTGGCAGCATGTGTCCCGTCAGGGTCTGCAACCTCGCGCTTGCGCTTGCGTTTCGACGAAAAGAACGTGTTGCGCAGAATCGTGAAAAGCCAAGCCCTGAGATCTGTTCCGGCCGTGAACTTGTCGAAATTCGACCAAGCCTTCACGATCGTGTCCTGCACCAGATCGTCGGCTTCGGCCACGTTGCGGCTGAGCGAAATCGCAAAAGCGCGGAGCGCGGGCAGGTGATCGGGCAATTCCTCGCGCGGATCGCGCGGTGCGTTGAGGGAAGCCATCACTTCTTTGCCTCCTTCGCCTTCAGTTGCTCGAGAAGCAGCTTGAAGCGTTCGGGGACTTCTTCCTTCAAGGCGTCCTGGTAGACCCTCTTGAGATTCTCGTCGATTTCCTTCTGTATTCTCGCCTTGGACGCTTCGTCTGCCATCTCTTCGATCATGCTGAGGTCCGATCTCACAACTTTACATGGAACCGAACGCGGCGAAAGCGCGTTCGGTTCCGTGAAACCCCACTGCGGAGTCCCATTGATGACGTCGACCGACCAGACCGATCTCGCCACTGCCATCGGAGCGGCCCTGCCCTACCTTCGTCGTTATGCCCGCGCCTTGACGGGCAATCAGGAAACCGGTGACCGTTACGCTGCCGCGACACTCGAGGCGCTGCTGGTCGACTCGTCCGCGATTGAGGCCAGTTCGGACCCCAAGGTGGCGCTCTTCCATGCGTTCCATCTGGTCTGGGCCAGTGCCGGTGCCCCGGTGGGCGAAGCCGACACCGCCCTTTCCGCGCGGGCACAATCCCACATGTCGCTGCTCACTCCCAACTCGCGTGAGGCGCTTTTGTTGCATGTGATCGAAAGGTTCCGGTTCGACGAGATCGGGGCAATCATGCAGATCGACACGGCCGAGGCCGCGGAGCTCGTCCACATCGCGATGCAGGAAATGGAACAGGCCGTTGCAGGTCGCGTGATGGTCATCGAGGACGAGGCGATCATCGCGATGGACATCGTCGATATCGTTTCGCAGATCGGCCACAGCGTGACAGGGATCGCACGGACGCGGGACGAAGCGGTCGCACTGGCCTCGCGCGAACGCCCGGACTTGATCCTTGCGGACATCCAGCTTGCCGACAACTCATCGGGCATCGACGCGGTGAACGACATCCTGCGGCAGTTCGAGGATCTTCCGGTCATCTTCATCACCGCGTTCCCCGAACGCCTGCTGACCGGCGAGCGGCCCGAACCCGCCTTCCTGATCACCAAGCCTTTCTCCGAGGATCAGGTCCGCTCGGCCGTCAGCCAGGCAATGTTCTTCGCTTCGACCGAAACACTGGCTTCCGCCGAGTCCGAGGTTTCAGCAAGCCACTGACTCAAAAAAGATTTTTTGGTCTCTTCGGGAACCGAAGCGGGCGGGGCGGGTTGTTTCGACATGTGGTCAGAAACCGCATGTGAAACAATGGGTGAAGACATGAAACCGATGCTTTATACCGCCGCCGTCGTCGCGCTTGTCGCAGCGCAGACCGCTCTCGCAGCCGATGTGCGGATCAAGGACGTGACGGTCGAAGCCGATCTCAGCGCGGTCGCCAACCAGCAGGCCGCTGCCTATTGGCAGAATATCGGCCCCGATCTTGAAACGGCAATCGCCGCCCGCCTTGGGCCGATGGCGTCCGAGGAAGGGTCCGAGATCAAGATCGACATCGACGAGGTCTCGCTCGCGAATTCCTTCCAGACGCAACTCGGCATTGCCGACTCGGTGCTGGCAGGCGACGTGGCCGTGACGAGCACCAATGCCATCGACAAGGCGCAGAACTATGAACTGAAGGTGTCGATCGAAACCGCCAACGCCTTCCTGCCCGAGGGTACGGTGGCGGCGACGGGGTTTACGGATACACCGGAATACTATGTTGCCCTGATCAACGCCTTCGCCGACAGCGTCGTTCGTCGTCTGGAATAAGGTTTGGACGCCCCCCGGTCTTCGGGGGGCGCTTCCTTTATGCAGGGGCGGGCAGGACGAGCTGCGCGTGAACGTCCGAGGTCGAGAACGGCCTCGGCAAGACCCGGAAACGCGGACCAGGCCCAGTGCGCTCGGCCTCATCGCCCATCAGAATTCCCTGTCGCCCGTTCGCGGCGAGTGCCTCGCAAAGCCTGGACGAGAGATAGGCTTCGGGCGATGTCATCACCAGCGCGCCCCAGAGCGGCCGTCCCGCATTTTCCGCGATCAGTTCGGCTTCCGCCAGGTCCGCAGCAATCGCCACATGCGCCGCCGCGTTCCACTCCAGTATCGCACCGCGAAGATCCTCGGCCACGACCATTTCGTCCATTACCACAAGGTAGAGCCCGCCCACGCTCTGCGCGGACGGTTGCGGATCAATATTGGTCATTCCAGCTCCTGCCATTGATCGGCCACCATGGAACCGAAACGCGACGGGCACATTAAACTACGACATAGTTGACGTAACGGAGCCTTCATGCAGCCTGTCCCGTGTTCCGCCTGCCCGCTTCGCAAGAAATCCCTGTTCATCCCGCTTACCGACGACGAAATCGCCTTCATGGAAGACTTCAAGATCGGCGAACTTACCGTCGCTGCGGGCAGCACCGTGTTGATGGAAGGGTCGAACAGTCCGCAGCTTTTCACGGTGTTCTCCGGCATGGGAACGCGGTCGAAAGTGCTGGTGGATGGCCAGCGGCAGGTCATCAACTTTCTGTTCCCTGGTGATTTCATCGGGTTGCAGGCAGGTTTGATGGGCGAAATGAAGCATTCCGTTGAAGCGACGACCGCAATGCGGCTTTGCGTCTTCGCAAGGTCGAACCTGTGGTCTTTGTTCCAGGTGCAGGCCGCCCGCGCCTATGACCTGACATGGATCGCTGCGGTCGAAGAGCATTTCCTGGGGGAGACCATCGCATCGCTCGGCCAGCGTGACGCCCGCCAGCGCGTCGCCTGGGCGCTGCTGCGAATTCATCAGAGACTTGCTGCGGTGGACCTGATCGAGAACGATACCGTGCCAATGCCCTATCGCCAGCAGGATCTGGCAGATGCGCTTGGCCTGTCGCTGGTCCACACGAACAAGACGCTCGCCTACCTTAGGGACCACGGAATCGCCAACTGGTCGCGCCAGCAGCTTTCCGTTCCCGACAAGGCCCTGCTTGCCCGTGTCGCCGGAACGGATCTGGAGCCGCCCGAGCGGCGACCGATCCTTTAGATCATCGCCGCGCGAGGAATTCGAACAGGCGGGCCACACCTTCGGCCCCCGGGTCGACATGCCCGGCAAGCTTGTCCTCGGACAGGTAACTTGCGCGTCCGGCCTTCGCCCGCGTCATGGTGGCCGTCTTGTCCGCACCCGCACGCGCGGCCTTCGCCGCCGCCGCCAGGCCTTCCGGCAGGGCCTTGAGCGCAGGGGCGAGCGCGTCGATCATCGTGCGGTCGCCCGGCTTGGCGCCGCCGACCTGCTGCACCCGGTCCAGCCCCGCCTCCAGCGCGCCGATCAGGGACTTGCCGCTGGCCGAGGCATCGCCTGCCGCAGCGAAGAAGATCGCCAGCAACACACCCGACGATCCGCCCATCGTCTGGCTCAGTTCGGTCCCGATGGCGCGGTAAAGCTGCGTCGGATCGGCAAGCGGCAAGCGGTCCAGCGCCGCGTTCAGCGCCCGGGCTGCACCCGCCAGCGTGCTGCCCGTATCGCCATCGCCGGATTTCGCGTCGAGCGCGTTCAGGTCGGCTTCGGTCGCGATCAGCGCATTGCAGCATGTCTCGATCAGCGCGCGGCGGGCCGGATGCGCCGACGGCATCGGCTGGATGGGGGTCAGCCCGTCCGGAAGGGGACGGACCGGCACCGCGCCAAGGTCTGCAAGACCCGGGCCAGGCGTGAGGCCCGACGGATGCGCCAAGCGCTGCAACCTCGGCCGCGTCGACCGGAAGCAGCGAAACCGAGAAGCCGTGCATGTCGAGCGATGTCATCATCGCCGCCGGACCGACCAGCCATTTCACCCTGTCGGCAAGCGCCGAACGGGCCAGTTCCTCGACAAGAACACTCATCTCAAGCGGAGTGGTTCCGCCAAGGTTGTTCAGCAGGGCGACATGCTCGCCCGTCCGCACATGGGGCGCCAGCCGGTCGACGACCATCGCCATCGCGGCGCGCGCACCCGCGAAATCGACCTGCTCGACTCCCGCCTCGCCGTGGATGCCAAGGCCGAGTTCCGCCTTGCCCGCGCCGATCCGGTCTTCCTTGGGCGATCCGGGCACCGTGCAGGTGTCAAGCGACATGCCGATGGAAATGGCCCCCGCGATCACCTTGCGCGCGGCTTTCGCAACTGTCTCGAGGTCGGCGCCCTGATCGGCCAGCGCGCCTGCGATCTTGTGGACGAACAGCGTCCCGGCCACGCCGCGCGCCTGCGGCAGGTCCGGCAGGGCCACGTCGTCATCGACGATCACCATCTCGACCTTCAGGCCAAAGGCGCGTGCGCGCTCGGCCGCAAGACCGAAGTTCAGGCGGTCGCCGGTGTAGTTCTTGACGATCAGCAGACAACCCGCCTTGCCTGTCACCGCGAGGATGCCCGCCAGTACGGCATCGACGGAAGGCGAGGCGAAGACGTCACCGCAGACCGCCGCCGTCAGCAACCCCTGCCCGACGAAACCCGCATGGCTTGGCTCGTGCCCCGAACCGCCGCCCGAGACCAGCGCCACCTTGCTGCGGTCCCAGTCGGTCCGGACGACGACGCGGATATGCGGATAGCCGTCGAGCCGTGCCAGCTTGCCGCCCGAAATCCGGACCAGGCCGTCGATCGCCTCGGTGACGAGCGTTTCCTTGGTGTTCATGAACTGCTTCATGCAACGTCTCCCTTAGCGGATGCGGGCGCCGCTGGCGTCGAACCAGAGCGGGTTGTCGGGGCTGATCGCCAGGCTGTCGCCCGGCCCCAGCGTGGTGTGAACGTCGGTCAGCGTGATCAGCTCGTGTCCATCAAGCGCCAGATGCAGGCGCGTCTGGTCGCCCAGATGCTCCACCCGCCGCACCGTCGCCTGTCGTCCCTCGCCCTGCCGGACATGCTCGGGGCGCAGGCCGATCTGCGCCGCACCCGCTGGCGCCGAGCCGAACAGGCCGGCGGGCAGCAGGTTGATGCGAGGCTGACCAAGGCGGGTGGCCACATAGGTGCTGACCGGGTCTTCGTAGATCTCGCGCGGGGTGCCGAACTGCACCAGCCGTCCCTGATCGAGAACACCGACATGGCTGGCCATCGTCATCGCCTCGATCTGGTCATGCGTCACGTAAAGGAACGTCGCGCCAAGATCGTTGTGGATGCGCTTCAGCTCGATGCGCAGTTCGGCCCGCAGCTTGGCGTCGAGCGAGGACAGCGGTTCGTCCATCAGGAAGATGCGCGGGCTGCGCACCAGCGCGCGCCCGATCGACACGCGCTGCATTTCGCCGCCTGACAGCCGCGTCGCCTTGTTGTCGAGTTTGTGCGCGATGCGAAGGACTTCGGCGACTTCCCTGACACGCTCGGTGATCTTCGGCTCGGGCCAGTTCAGGATCGGCGACCGCAGCGGAAAGGCGAGGTTGTCGCGCACGGTCAGATGCGGATAGAGCGAGTATTGCTGGAACACCATCGCCACATCGCGCTGCGCGGGCATGTCAGCCAGCACGGACCGCCCGTCGATCACAACATCACCCGCGTCAGGCGCATCGAGCCCCGCGATCAGGCGCAGCGTTGTCGTCTTGCCCGCCCCGGTTGGTCCCAGGAGCACGACGAAACCACCGTCCGGGATTGTCAGGCTCACGTCCTTCAGGGCCTGCGTCGTGCCATAGGCCTTTGAAAGGCCGGACAGGGTCACCTCAGCCATGATGCACCCCCGAATTGGCAGCCGTCCGGAAGGCGCGGCCCGTCCCTTCGTCGAACAGGGCGAGCGTCGAGGGCGTGAAGCGCAGCCCCACCGTTTCGCCGACCGCCGCCACCTGACCCGAAGGGATGCGGGCCTTGATCGTGCCATGCGGCACAGAAAGGGTGACGATCTGCGTCGTTCCCAGATATTCGGCGGCCTCGATCCGTCCGCGATAGTCACCGCTGTCGGAAAGAATGACATGCTCGGGCCGCACGCCGAGCGCCAGCTTGCGCCCGCCTGCCTCCTCATGCAGCTCCGGCGTCTCGATCCGCACGCCGCCCAGGGTCACGGCCCGGTCGCCGGGCCGAAAGCCGCCCTCGAAGCGCAGGAAGTTCATCGACGGGCTGCCGATGAAATCGGCCACGAACATCGTCGCGGGATGGTCGTAGATCTCTCTCGGCGTGCCGAACTGTTCGACAACCCCATGATTCATCACGACGATCTTGTCGCCCATCTGCATCGCTTCAAGCTGGTCATGGGTGACATAGACCGTCGTCGCCCCCATCCGGTCGTGCAGGGCGCGCAATTCTTCGGACATGTGTTCGCGGAACTCGGCGTCCAGCGCGCCGAGCGGTTCGTCCATCATGAAGGCCTTGGGGTTGCGCACGATGGCGCGGCCAAGCGCCACGCGCTGGCGGTCACCCCCCGACAGGCCGCCCACCGGTTTGTCGAGGATGCTTTCGATGCCGAGGATCTTCGCCACCTCGGCCACCTTGGCCTGCACCTGCGCGCGGGGAAGCCCTTGGGAAACAAGTGGATAGCTGATGTTCTTTCGGACGTTCAGATGCGGGTAGAGCGCGAACATCTGGAACACGAAGGCGATATCGCGCTGGCTTGCGGGTCTTTGGCTGACATCCTCGCCGTCGATCAGGATCTCGCCGCTCGTTGGCAGTTCCAATCCCGCGATCATCCGCAGCGTCGTCGTCTTGCCGCAGCCCGACGGCCCCAGCAGCATGAAGAATTCGCCGTCGCCCACGGTGAAGGACGACCCTTTCACGGCAACGAATTCCCCGAATTCCTTCCGCAGGTTGCGGATCACGATCTCGGCCAAGGCCCTACTCCGGAAAATGGCTGGTGATGATGAACATCACCGTGCCGATCAGCGTGACGATGAAGCTCCAGGTGAAGGCCCAGAGGAAGAACGGCTGCATCAGCATCACCACGCCGAGGCCGATGAGGATGCTTGCCAGCATTTCCCACGAGCCGCGACGGAAGCGGGCGAGGCCAGAGAGGAAACGGGTCATGCGCACCTCGCGACGAACGATTTTTCTACGAAGAATCCAGACAGGACCGGGAGAGATTTTTCGCAGAAAAATCGTAGTTGAAGACGGGCCATCATTTCCGCACCGCCCCGAAGGTGATGCCCCTGAGCAGGTGCTTGCGCAGCAGGATGGTGAAGATCATCACCGGCAGCAGGAACAGCGTGGCCCCCGCCGCCACCGCCGGCCAGTCCTTGCCCCCCACCCCGAAGATCGTCGGGATGAACGGCGGCGCGGTCTGCGCCGTGCCCGAGGTCAGCAGGAAGGCGAAGGCATATTCGTTCCACGCGAAGATCAGGCAGAAGATGGCGGTGCTCGCGATCCCCGTCGCCGCCTGCGGCAGCACAACCTTGCGGAACGCCTGGAAGCGCGTGTAGCCGTCGATCAGCGCGGCCTCTTCATACTCGCGCGGGATCTCGTCGATGAACCCTTTCAGCAGCCAGACGGCGAGGCTGATGTTCACGCCCGTGTAGAGCAGGATCATGCCCAGATGCGTGTCGCTCAGGCCCAGTTGCCGGAACATGAGGAAGATCGGGATGGCCACCGCAATGGGCGGCATCATCCGGGTCGAGAGGATGAAGAAAAGAAGGTCATCCTTCAGCGGCACCCGGAAGCGCGAGAAGGCATAGGCCGCCAGCGTTCCGAGGAAGATCGAGAGGAACGTCGATCCGAAGCCGATGATGACCGAGTTCATGAACCGCGCGCCGAACTTGGACGGCTGGGTGATCACCTCGCCGCGGCGCTGCACGATCTCGTCGACGAAATTCGTGGGCGGCGGCATGGCGGCCAGCTGTTCGGGCGTCGCGCGGGTGCGGTCGGTGAAGAGGTTCACGTAGCCTTCCAGCGAGGGCGAGAAGACCACCTTGGGCGGATAGCTGATCGAATCCGGTCCGGTCTTGAAGCCGGTGGCGATGATCCACAGAAGCGGCAGCAGCGTCACGACGGTGTAGAAGATCACCAGCGCGGCGGCGACGCCCTTCGACAGCCGGGACGGCTCGGTTATGGAATAGGCACTCATCTTTCCTTAACCTTGTTCAGGGCCTTCACGTAGATCGAGGCAAGGCCGAAGATCGTCACGAAGAGGATGACGGCATAGGCCGAGCTGTAGCCGGTCCGCCATTTCTCGAAGGCCTCGCGCTTCAGCTCGATCGAGGTGAGCAGCGTGGTGGAGCCCGGACCGCCCCCGGTCAGTTGCACGACAAGGTCGAACATCTTGAAATTCTCGATGCCCCGGAACAGCACCGCCAGCATCAGGAAGGGCAGCACCATCGGCACCGTCATGGTCCAGAACTGCCGCCACTTGGAGGCGCGGTCGACCTCGGCCGCCTCATAGATGTAGTCAGGAATGGACCGCAGCCCGGCGAGGCAGATCAGCATCACGAAGGGCGTCCACATCCAGGTATCGACGATCACGATGGCCCAGGGCGCCAGTGCCACCGACCCGAGCATCGAGAAGGACGAGGCAGGAACGCCGGTGAAGAATTCGATCGCATAGTTGAACAGGCCGATCTGCGGCTCGTAGAGGAAGGTCCAGAAGTTGCCCACCACAGCGGGCGAGAGCATCATCGGCAGAACGATCAGCGTCGTCAGAAGATCGTTGCCCCGGAACTTGCGGTTGATCAGCCAGGCCAGCGCAAAGCCGAGCACGATCTGGAAGACCAACGTCCAGAACAGGAAATGCGCGGTGGCCTGCATCGTCTGCCAGATGTCGGGATCCGTCAGGATGCGCTGGTAATTGCGCAGGCCGACCCATTTCACCTCGGCATTCGGCTTGTTGGCGGCGTAGTTGGTGAAGCTGAGCCGGATCGTCCAGATCAGCGGAAAGATGTTGATCGCCAGCAGAAGCAGGATCGTCGGCGTCACGAAAAGCCAGGCGATCGTGCGGTCGCTCAGCCCGCGCATGCGGTGCGCGACACCCGGCGGCGTGGCGCGGGCGAGACGGTCTGCAGAGTCGTTCAACATATGCGGATGGCCTTCGGATTCGTTTCGCGCAGGATACGCGAATTACGGCGGGGTGAACCCCGCCCTACACCGGGGGTAGGGCGGGGTTCACCCCGCCATTCAGGGAAAGGTGAGGCGCGCCGCTTGGCCCGGCGCGCCCCGGTCGGTTTTCGGGATCAGAGCTTGCCTTCGTCCTCGAAAACCTCGGTCCAATCGGCCACGAGGCCGTCAAGCGCTTCTTGCGCCGTGCCCTGGCCTGCCACGACAAAATCGTGGAACCGCTTCTGCGACGCCTGCAGGAGCGAGGCATAGGACGGCTCGGCCCAGAAGTCCTTCACGATGGCCATGCTGTCCAGATAGGTCTGGGCATAGGGCTGGCTGGCCGCAAAGCCCGGATCCTCGACCACCGAGCGAAGGGCCGAATAGCCGCCCATCGACCACCATTTCTGCTGCACTTCCGGTTGGGCGAACCACTTGATGTATTCCAGCGCCGCGTCCTGCTTCTCGGAGTAGGACACAACCGAGATACCCTGCCCGCCCAGTTGCGCGAAACGCTCGCCGGTCGGACCGGCCGGGTTGACCAGATAGCCGGTCTTGCCGCCGCCCACGTTCGGATCGACCTCGAACCCCGGCCAGGTGAAGGCGAAGTTCATCTGAAGCGCGACCTGGCCCGACTTGTAGGCGTCGATCCCCTCGCCCATGTAGCTGTTGGACGCGCCCGGAGGCGTGCAGCAGTCGTAGAGCGCCTTGTAGAACTCCAGCCCCTCGACCGCGCCGGGCGAGTTGACGAAGCCGGCCATGTCATAGGGTTTTTCCGGGTTGTCGTACTTGAAGCCGAAGCTGTAGAGCACGTCCATGACACCCATGGTGATGCCTTCGGACCCGCGCTCGGTGTAGATCGAGGCACCGTAGACGGTCTTGCCGTCGATCTCGCGGCCCTGGAAGAACTCGGCGATTTCCTTCAGCTCGGCAAAGGTCTGCGGCGGGGTCAGGTCGCGGCCGGTCTTCTCCTTGAACGCCGCCTGGATCTCGGGACGCTCGAACCAGTCCTTGCGATAGGTCCAGCCCACCACGTCGCCGAATGCCGGAAGCGCCCAGTAGTTCGGCGTGCCCTTCGGCCATTCGGCATAGCCCGTCACCGTGGCGGGCACGAAGTTCGCCATGTCGATGCCGTTGGCGGCGAAGAAGTCGTTCAGCTTGACGTAATGGCCGCTTTCCGCGCCCGCACCGATCCACTGGCTGTCGCCGATCATCAGGTCGCACAGCTTGCCGCCCGAGTTCAGCTCGTTCAGCATCCGGTCGGCGAAGTTGGTCCACGGCACGAATTCGAAGGTCATCTTGTGGCCGGACTGCGCCTCGAAGTCCTTGCTCAGTTCGACAAGCGCGTTCGCCGGGTCCCATGCGGCCCAGCAGAGCGTGAGGTCTTCGGCCTGCGCGGCATTCGCCGCCAGTCCGAGGGTGAGGGCAGCCGCAGACGCCGCCAGGTAATGCGATCTCATTCAGTTCCTCCCTTGGTTGAAGTCGGGGCCGTTCCCGAATCCCTCCGGCCCTCTGTCTTGCAAGGACGATAGCGAGATGGGGGCGGACCTGTCCACAAGTTTCTGAGGTACGTCCCTCATTTTCTGATGGTGATGAGTTTGTCGGCGTTCGTCGAAACTCAAGGCCCTGAAAGAACGGCGATAATCGTCCTGTCAGGCAAGCAGGCTGCCGAATTCAGGCAAGCTTTCCGGCAGGTTTTCGCGGATCACGATCTCGATCCTGATCTGCTCTTGCGACAGCACGATGGGAACGCGGTCGGTTTTTGCCCGCAAGACCCGCAGCGCCGACCGGACGACATGGCCCACGTTCTGGGTGATGACGGCATCCATCGTGCCCTGAGACAGCGCCGTGCGGGCATGGGCCGTCAGTTCGTGCCCCACGACGACACCCGTTCCGGCAAAGCCCGCCTCGCGCACCGCCGCGGTCAGCGCCCGCTGGCCACCGCCCAGGCTGTAGATCCCGCCGATGTTGCCGCGCGCCAGACCCTCGCGCACGACCTGTTGCAGCAACCCCGGCTGACCATGTGTTTCAAGCGAGGGAAGCACCTCGAGATGCGGAAAACGCTCCAGCATCACCTCGTCGAAGCCAAGCCTCCGCTCGATGCTTTCGCGCAGAAGCATCGAGTCCGACAGCACCATCACGCGCGACGGAACACGCCCGATGAACCGCCCCATCAGCACCGCCGCCGTGCGTCCCGCTGCGCGGTTATCGATGCCCACGAAGTGATCGCGCTCGGTGTTCGGCAGGTCGGACACCAGCGCCACAACGGCCAACCCCTTGTTTTTCAATGACCGGATCGCATCGCGCAGGATCGGCGTCTCGGGCGCCATCACCGCCACGCCGACCACGCCTTCATCCGGCAGGCTGGCGAGCAGATGCGCCAGCGCATGCGGGTCTTCGGCCGGGAACCGGCGCAGCAGCAGGGCGGTGCGGGCGCTGACCGACAGACGGTCAGCCTCGTCCAGTGCGTCCAGCAGCGAGCGCGTGAACTGGCTGTCGGTGTCCGGCAGAACAAAGGCCAGCCGGTAGTCGCGCTGGCGCGCGAGATTGGCTGCCGCCATGTCGCGGACATAACCGATGCGCGCGATCGCCTCCTGCACCGCCTGAACGGTCTTTGCGCGAACGCCGGGCCGGTCGTTCAGCACCCGGTCCACCGTCGCAAGGCTGACGCCTGCCTCGCGCGCAATGTCGTTGACGGTCGGTCGCATCATGCCTCTCCTGGCGCCGACTATCGGACGAAAGGATGAGGTACGTCAATCATTCACCGCTTGCCGTAGTACAACCCCACGACATGCTCGGCTTGCGCAAAAAACAGCCAGCGCGACACGAACGCGCCGAGCAGATGACTGGCCGCAGCCAACACCACGGCCCCCGCCCCCTGCCCCGCCAGCAGGATCGGCGCGGGCAGGACCAGCGCCGCCAGCGCGATCAGCCGCAGCTTCGCGGCATGGCGCCGACCGACGACATGGATCATCTCGCGCATGACATAGCTGTCGGCAGTGTGCCCTGCCTCGAACAGCCGGGGTGTCCCGATGACTCCCAGCCCGGTCGCCGTCGCCATTGTCGAGCCGCGGGCGGCAAAGCGGGCATCCCCCTCGTGCCAGGCATAGGCGAGCCAGGCGGCCAGGGCTACGCTCGCCCCCGCAGCAAAGCCCGGCAACGGCGCGAGGATCGCCCCTCCGGTCAGCGCGAAGAGCAGGAAGACGAGCGGCACCGTCCAGTGGTTCCAGCGGGGCACGGTTGCCAGCTGGGCATAGATCATCGCCGTGCACAGAACCGTGCCAAGGCAAAGCGCCGCCGCGACCAGTCCCAGCAGTCCGGGCGCCGCGCCGCCAAATGCCCCGAAGGCGGCGGGCACTGTCGCCAACAGCGCGGCGCAACTGAACCAGGCCTCGCGCGACAGCCAGCTCGTGCGCCACTGGGTGAAGGCCCGCCAGGCACGCTCGGGCTGGCCGAGGTGGAAGGTCGAGGCCAGCAGGCCCGCCACCGCCAGCCCGCCGCCCAGTCCGAAGGCGAGGAACCCGCCAAGCCTGTCGGACGGACGATCCCTGCATCAGGAAGAACAGCAGACCGAAGCCCAGCCCCGAGAGCACGGTGAAGAGGATGACCGAGGGCGCCGGATGCATTCAGATCTTCCCCAGCACCCGGTCGAGCCAGCCGGCGAAGCCGGTCGCCTGCAACGTCCAGCAGCGGCGCCAGCAGCGCTGGCCTCGGACCGCGCATCCTTCTTGCGCGGCGGCAGATACTTGTTGGCCGGGCTGCGTGCCCATGTTCCGGCATCAGGTCATAGCCGCCGCGCGCGGCCACCAGCTGGCTGACACGCGCTGTCCGGGTCGGCGAGGTCGCCGAAATGGCGCGCGCCGGTCGGGCAGGTGCGCACGCAGGCGGGCTCGCGGTCTTCCTCGGGCAGGTTCTCGTTGTAGATCCGGTCGACGCAGAGCGTGCATTTCTTCATCACGCCCTGCCGCCGCATCCATCTCGCGCGCGCCGTAGGGGCAGGCCCAGGCGCAGAGCCCGCAGCCGATGCAGGCGTCTTCGTTGACCAGCACGATCCCGTCCTCGGCCCGCTTGTAGCTGGCGCCGGTGGGGCAGACGGTGACGCAGGGCGCGTCCGTCGCAGTGCAGGCAGGAGCGCGGAAAGTTCACGATCTGCGCCGGGCCGTCCTCGGGCTGCACCTCGTAGGTGTGGACCCGGTTCAGGAAGGTGCCCGAGGGATCGGCGCCATAGGCGTCCTGATCCGACAGCGGCACGCCATAGCCCTGATCGTTCCAGCCCTTGCAGGCGGTCACGCAGGCCTGGCAGCCGACGCAGGTGTCAAGGTCGATGACCAGGCCAAGCTGCTTGTCGGCGATGGCCGGGCAGGCAGGTCATCGCGCGCCCTCCCCGCCCGCGCCCAAGGATGTTTCGAACATCCTTGGCAAAACTCTTCGAAGAGTTTTGCGCCCGCCGCTCGCGGCGGATCGCCCAGAACGGCGCGAACTGCGGCACGGACTCGGTCCGCGGCCGCGACCTTCTCGATCCGCACCCGCAGGTCGAACCAGGCCGCCTGTCCCGTCACCGGGTCGGAATTCGACCAGCGCATGCCGTCGCCCTTTCTCGGGCAGCAGCTCGGAGATCAGGTGGTTCAGCAGGAAGCCCTTCGTCGCCTCCGGCGCGTCGGCGTCCAGCGCCCAGGCCCCCTTGCGCTTGCCGATGGCGTTCCAGGTCCAGACCGTGTTTTCGTTCAGCGCGGCCATATGCGCGACCGGCACCACGATGCTCGCCCGCGGGCGAGGTCACGCGCGCCCAGTCGCCCTCGGCAAAGCCCTGCGCCTCCCAGATCTTCGTCGGCAGATAGAGGACAGTTCCGCCCCGTGATCTGCCGCAGCCAGGCGTTCTGGCTGCCCCAGGAGTGATACATGTCCATCGGCCGCTGGGTCAGGGCATGCACCGGATAGCCTGCCGGCGTCGTCATCGCCGAAGGGCGCGTACCAGATCGGCAGCGGGTCCATCGCCTGCTTCAGCCGCGCGCGCAGGTGCGTCGGGCGGCTGGCGGATGCCCGTGTCCCTCGGCCGCCAGCTGGAACCGGCGCATCGGTTCGGACCAGATCGGAGAACAGATAGGGCTGCGGCGTCTCGTAAAAGCCCAGTCGCCACCGCCCAGTCCTGATAGGCGGCGTTCCACGGCTTGTAGAAGGCGGCCTCATCGGGGACATGCGCCTGATAGAAGCCGCCATTGTCGATATAGCGCGTCAAGCTGGTCCGGGTTCGGCGCGCCCCGCCCCGTCTCGTCGCCATTCGCCGCGAAAGCCCATCAGCGGCCCGACGCCGGGCCGGCGCTGGTGGTTCACGATGTAATCGGCATAGTCGCGTGAACTTCGCGCTTGCCGTCCTCGTTCGACCATCCCCGGCAGGCCCAGCCGCGCGCCAAGGTCGAGCAGCACCGACTGGAAGCCGCGCACGTCGCGGTCCGGCTCGATCACCGGCCAGCGGATCGCATCGCCCGCCGCGTCCGGTTCGCGAGATCGGGCGGTCGAGCAGGCTGATGCAGTCGTGCCGTTCCAGATAGGTCGTGTCGGGCAGGATCAGGTCGGCATAGGCCACCATCTCGGAGGCATAGGCGTCGGAATAGATGATGCGGGGGATGACGTATTCGCCGTCCTCGCCCTTGTCGGTCAGCATCTCCATCACGCGCGGCGGTATTCATCGACGAGTTCCACGCCATGTTCGCCATGTAGAGAAACAGCGTGTCGATCCGGTAGGGATCGCCCGCATGGGCATTGGGGATGACCATGTGCATCAGCCCGTGGGCCGAGAACGGGTTTTCCCAGGAGAACGCCTTGTCGATCCGGGCGGGGCTGCCGTCGGGCCGCAGCGCCAGTTGCTCGGGGCTGCGGACGTAGCCCAGATGCGGGCCGGACAGCGGCTTGCCGGGCGTCGCCACGAAATGCGGGGTCGGGTGCGCCTCGATCGGCTTCGGATAGGGCGGCTTCAGGCGGTAGCCGCCGGGCGTCTCCACCGCGCCCAGCAGGATCTGCAGCAGATGCAGCGCGCGGGCGGTCTGGAAGCCGTTGGAATGGGCCGAGATGCCGCGCATCGCGTGGAAGCTGACCGGGCGGCCGGGCATGTCGGTATGGTCGATTGCCCCGGAAGTCGGTCCAGGGCTGCGTCGAGCTCGATCGCCTCGTCGAAGGCCACGCGCGCCAGTTCGGCCGCCAGCGCGCGGATGCGCGCCGCCGGGATGCCGCAGCGCTCGGCCACCGCCTCGGGGGCGTAGTCGGGCGAGAGGTAGCGCTCGGCCAGGTGCTGGAACACCGTGCGGTGGCCCTGACAGACCGCGCCCAGATCGGGCTGCACGCCCTTGCCGTCCCAGGGTGCGGGCATGCCCGTGCGGCGGTCGATCACGAAGGGCTGGCTTTCGGCGTTCCGCAGGAACAGGCCCTTTTCCGGCCCCTCCGTCTCGTTCACCAGAAAGGCGCGCGTTGGTCCAGCGCGACAGGTAGTCGAGATCGATCTTCCCCGCCTCCAGCAGGCAATGGATCAGCGACAGGATCAACAGGCCGTCCGTGCCCGGCGTGATGCCGAACCAGTCGTCGGCCACGGCGTTATAGCCGGTGCGGATCGGGTTCACCGCCGATCACCCGCGCGCCGCGCGCCTTCAGCTTGCCGAGCCCGATCTTGATCGGGTTGCTGTCATGATCCTCGGCCACGCCGAACATGACGAACAGCTTCGTACGCTCCCAGTCCGGCTGGCCGAATTCCCAGAACGCGCCGCCGATGGTGTAGATGCCCGCCGCCGCCATGTTGACCGAACAGAAGCCGCCATGCGCGGCATAGTTCGGCGTGCCGAAGCCTTGCGCCCACCAGCCGGTCAGGCTTTGCGACTGGTCGCGCCCGGTGAAGAAGGCGAGCTTTTCCGGCGCCGTCTCGCGCAGCGGCTTCATCCAGGCGACGGCCGTGTCCAGCGCCTCGTCCCAGCGTGATCTCCTCGAACGCGCCCGAGCCGCGCGGGCCGACCCGGCGCAGCGGCGCGCGCAGGCGCGACGGGCGCGGTGACCTGCATGATGCCGCTCGCGCCCTTGGCGCAGAGCACGCCCTTGTTCACCGGATGGTCGCGGTTGCCCTCGATGTAGCTGACCTTGCCGGACTTCAGATGCACGTTGATCCCGCAGCGGCAGGCGCACATGTAGCAGGTCGTCTTGCGCACCTCGTCCGAGATGCGGGGAGAGGTGTCGAGGGCGGGCTGGCTCAAGGCTTTCTCACGATCATCGGTCGGTTGGCGCGAGTGTGGCCGGGTGGGATGTTCCTGACCAGCCCAAAACGGCGGAACGGTTTTCCGTTTGCGACGCCTGCGGTGGAATATTCTCGTGCAGCCTGGCTCACAGAAGTGTCCGCACCAACCCGAGCGCGGCAAGGACGGCCAGCAACAGGATGGCAAAACGCCGGAACTCCTGCGGGTCCGACGCCGAAGAAATGCCGTCCCCCCAGCCAGTTTCCCAGCAGGGTCAGCGGCAACGCGGCCAGCGCGGCCCACAACGTGCCCCAGGTCACAAGTCCGGCCCACCAGTAAAGCGGCGCCGAATAAAGGTCGAGCAGCGGGAAATAGGCAATGAGCGTCGCCCGGAACACGGCAGCCGACATCGGCTGCGCGGCGAAGAATGCGGCCACCGGAAGCCCGCCCATCCCCGGCGCATTCGCCACCCCCGAGATCAGGCCAGCCACAAGATTGGCGCCGCCGCGCGCCTCGGTTCTGAATTGCAGGCCGACCAGCAGCACGACGCACATCAGCAGGACGTAACCCGAGATGATCGCGCGTGCCGCATTCTCGCTGATCCCGGTCAGGATCCACAGCCCCAGCGGCAGCCCCACCGCCGCCCCCGCCATCAACAGCCCGACACGACGCCAGTCCACGTCCGGACCGGCCCCGCGCGCCGCCTGCAGCGACATCAGGGTTTCCAGGATCACCACCACGGCCACGAAGTTCAGTGGGTTCGTGACAAGGCTCGACGCCGCGATGAGCATTGCCGAGAAACCGAACCCGGAATAGCCCCGCACGAAGGCCGCGCCAAAGACCGCGACCGCCATCCAGAGCCCCCCCCAGATACCGAGGTCGAAGGGAAGGCTCACGCCCCCGCCTGAACGGCCATGTCCGCCGGGTCGATCCCCGCCACCGCCACCGGTGCCTTCATGGCGTCACGCCGGAACGGCTCGCCCAGTTCCTGGTTCAACAGGACCTCGATGAAGGTGGTGGTCCCCGCCTTCTGGTCGGCCAGCGCCTTGCGCAGCGCCTCGGTCAGCGCCTCCATCGACTTGACCTGCACGCCCTTCAGCCCGCAGGCCTGCGCGATGGCGGCGTAGCTCACCCGGTCGTTCAACTCGGTCCCCACAAAGTTGTCGGCATACCAGAGCGTCGTATTCCGCTTCTCGGCCCCCCACTGGTAGTTGCGGAAGATCACCATGGTGATCGCCGGCCACTCCTCGCGCCCGATGGCAGTCATCTCGTTCATGCTGATGCCGAAGGCTCCGTCGCCCGCAAAGCCCACCACCGGCACGTCCGGCTTGCCGATCTTCGCCCCCATGATCGAGGGCAGGCCATAGCCGCAGGGCCCGAACAGACCCGGCGCAAGGTATTTCCGCCCCTCCTCGAAGGTCGGGTAGGCGTTGCCGATGGCGCAGTTGTTGCCGATGTCCGAACTGATGATCGCCTCGCGCGGCAGCGCGGACTGGATCGCGCGCCATGCCATGCGGGGGCTCATCCAGTCGGGCTTTGCCTTGCGCGCCCGTTCGTTCCAGGTCGTGCCCGGATCGTCATCCTCGTGATCCATGCTGGAAAGCTGCTGCGCCCAGGCGGACTTCGTCTGCGAGATCAGCGCCTTGCGGTCCGACCTTCCGGCGTCCCCCGCCCCCGGCGCGAGCCGCGCGAGAATGCCTTCGGCCACCTTCCGCGCGTCGCCGACAATGCCCACCGCGACGGGCTTCGTCAGCCCGATCCGGTCAGGGTTCAGATCCACCTGAATCACCGCAGCCGCCTTCGGCCAATAGTCGATGCCATAGCCCGGCAACGTCGAGAACGGGTTGAGCCGCGTCCCGAGCGCCAGCACCACATCGGCCTTCGCGATCAGTTCCATCGCCGCCTTCGAGCCGTTGTAGCCAAGCGGCCCCGCAAACAAGGGATGCGAACCGGGGAAGGCGTCGTTGTGCTGGTAGCCGCAGCAGACCGGCGCATCGAGCCGCTCGGCCAGCGCCATCGAGGCCGGGATTGCGCCTGCCAGCACCACGCCCGCCCCGTTCAGGATCACCGGGAACTTCGCGTTCGACAGCAGCGCCGCCGCCTCGGCAATCGCCTCGTCCCCGCCCGAGGGGCGTTCGAATTCCACGATCCTGGGCAGGGTGATGTCGATCACCTGCGTCCAGAAATCGCGCGGCACGTTGATCTGCGCGGGGGCGCTCGCGCGCTTGGCCTTCAGGATCACGCGGTTCAGCACCTCGGCGATGCGGGTCGGGTCGCGCACCTCCTCCTGATAGGCGACCATGTCCTTGAACAGCGCCATCTGCTCCACTTCCTGGAACCCGCCCTGCCCGATGGTCTTGTTCGCGGCCTGCGGCGTCACAAGCAGAAGCGGCGTGTGGTTCCAGTAGGCGGTCTTCACCGGCGTCACGAAATTGGTGATGCCCGGGCCGTTCTGCGCCACCATCATCGCCATCTTCCCGGTGACGCGCGCATAGCCATCCGCCATCATTCCGGCATTGCATTCATGCGCGCAGTCCCAGAACCGGATGCCCGCCTTGGGAAACAGGTCCGAGATCGGCATCATGGCCGAGCCGATGATCCCGAAGGCCTCGGAGATTCCGTGCATCTGCAGGACTTTGACGAAAGCTTCCTCGGTGGTCATCTTCATGGCTGGGCTCCTGTCCGTCTCGGGCCGGATGGCCCGTCGCGGCGCAATCTACAGGGCCGGGGCGTACCGGGCTTAGGGCCAGTACGAGCGCCATGTTAGGTCCAGTTTTGCCGCCCCGCCCGCAGATCAATCCCCCTTTGCGCAACCAGAACGCCGCGCTATCGTCGCGCGAAGCGAAGCGGGCGAGCCAAGGGCAGGTCGGACCGGGATGACCAGATTTGTCGCGACGATGACGGCACTTGCCGCAGTTCTCTGGCTGTCCGCCTGTGCCATTCCCCCCACCGCCGACCGGGGCGATATAGACGCACTCGCGCAGGCCATCCGGGCACTTGGCCCGGATGTCGATCCCGCTGAGGCCGACCGCGCAGCCGAGATTGCCCATCTCTACCCGCTTGAACTGGCAAAGGAATACGGCATCACCGACCCTCCGCTGATCCATAACGCCAAGGTCATCCGGGGTGAACGCAAGCGCGGCCTCTGCAATCACTGGGCCGAGGATCTGGAGCGGCGCCTGAAGGCCGAGCGGTTCCGCACGCTTCAGGTCCACCGCGCGATCTCGCCGCCCTCGCCGTTCCGCATCATCCACCACACCGTCGTCATCAGCGCCCGTGGCGATACCCTCGACGATGGCATCGTGCTCGACCCCTGGCGCAAGGGCGGCACGCTGTTCTGGGCCCGCACGCCCGATGACGACCACTACAACTGGCGGCCAAGGCACGAAGTCGTGCAGGAACTGCTTGCCGCGCAAAACGCCGCCACCCCCTGACGCCCGCCCAACGGCCCCGCCTTGCTGGGCTGCGCCGCGTCCCCGGCCATTTTCTGTTTACAAATATCCCACGGGGGGTCCGGGGGGTGTGAAACCCCCCGGCCGCCAATCATGAGCGCGCCCTCACCCCATCGCCCGCGCGATGATCCCGATCCCCTCGGCGATGCGCGCGGCCGGGATCGAGGAATAGGCGAGCCGATAGTAGTTGTCCGGGCCGCCCTCCGGATCGAAGAAGGCCCGCCCCGGCTCGATCAGCACGCCCTCGCCGCGCAGCCGCAGGGCCATCTGTGCCGTATCGACGCCCTCGGCGCGCGCGCATCCAGAAGCTCGACCCGCCAAAGCCGCCCGCCGCCGCCACCTCAAGCCCATGGGCGCGGATCGCCTCGTCCATCACCTGGCGGCGGCGGCGGAAGGTCTGCTTCATGCGGTGGACAAGCGCGTCGTAATGTCCGAGCGACAGGAAATAGGCCGCCGTGCGCTGCACATGCCCGGGCGGGTGGCGCAGCACGGCCACGCGCAGCGCGCGCGCCTCGCGGATGAAGCTTTCCGGCCCCACCAGCCAGCCCAAGCGCAGCCCCGGAAAGATCGACTTCGAGAAGGACCCCGCATGGATCACGCGCCCCTCGCGGTCCAGCGACTTGAGCGAGGGCGAGGCCGGGGCGAGATAGCTCATCTCGAATTCGTAGTCGTCCTCCACCACCACGAAGTCGCGCTGCGATGCTGCCTCGAGCAGCGCCATGCGGCGCTGAAGCGGCATCGTCGCATTGGTCGGGCTGTGATGGCTCGGCGCGGCGAAGACCACGTCCACGCCCGGCGGAATCCTTTCCGGCGGCAGGCCCTCGCCATCGACATCGACGGCCTGCACAAGGGCGCCCGACTGCTGCAGGATGGCGCGCAGTCCGGGATAGACCGGGTTTTCCAGAACGGCGCGGCGTCCCGGCCCGAGCAAGACCGTAGCTGCCAGCCAAAGCCCGTTCTGCGCGCCCATGGTGATCAGCACCTCCTCCTCGCGCGCGGCGATGCCGCGACGGGGCAGGATGTTGCGGCGGATGTATTCGATCAGCAGGGGATCGTCGCGTTCCTGCCAGTCATCCGTCAGCGCCTCGAAATCGCGCCGTCCGAGCGCGCGGATCGCGCAGAGCCGCCAGTTCTGGTGATCGAACAGCGTCGCATCCGCCTGCCCGTAGATGAAGGGAAAGGGATAGCTGCGCCAGTCGGCGGGCTTCGACACGCTGACCGCGCGTGAAAACCGGTGCCCTGCCAGCGCGCCATAGTCGACGGCCTCGACCCCGAGCGGTGTCCGGGCGGCGAATTCGGGCTGGCGGGGGGCGCTGTCGGACACGAAATAGCCCGACCTCCCGCGCGCGGTCAGCCAGTCCTGCGCGACCAGTTCGGCATAGGCCAGCGTCACCGTGATGCGGCTGAGGCCCAGATGCTCGGCCAACCCCCGGCTCGACGGCATCCGCTCGCCCGCGCGGAACCGGCCCGACAGGATGCCTTCGGCCACCATCGCGCGGATCTGCTGTTGCAGCGATCCGCCTGCGCCCGGCGTCAGGACAAAGCTTTCGGCCGCAATCGCCACTCTGGCATCACTCCGCGCGAGGACTGGACTTATCCCATAGCGCGCACCGGGGTGGGCGCGTCAAGGAAAAGCCCTTCCCGTGACGGGTCAGGCTGCGCAACAGGCGTCCGGTGCGGCTGGCGGCTGTGAACCGCCGACCTACCTTCAGTCAGGTCGCGCGGATCACGTCGCGCGCGCCTTGTTCAGCCGAACACCCGCTCCAGCGCGCCGTCGATCGCCTCGGTGATGTGGTCGATGTCGTCGGGCGTGGCGATCAGCGCGGGGCTGAGGCAGAGCGTGTTGTTCAGCCCCGGCAGCGAGCGGTTCGTCATGCCGATGATGACGCCCTGCGCCATGCAGTCGGCCACCACGGCCGCCACCTTCTTCTCGTCCGCAGGTTCCTTCGTGGCCCGGTCGGCCACCAGTTCCGCCCCGCAGAACAGACCCTTGCCGCGCACCTGGCCGATCACCATGTGCTTGTCCATCAGCGCCTCGAGGTTCGCGATCAGCCGCGCGCCCATCCCGGGTCGTGTTGTCCAGAAGCCCCTCGTCCTCGATGATCCGCATGTTTTCCAGCGCCGCCGCCGGACCCGAGGTGCAGCCGCCGAAGGTCGAGATGTCGCGGAAATAGCTCATCGGGTCGTTCGGGTCGTCCTTGAACATCTCGAAGACGGCTTCGGTCGTCACCGTGCAGGCGATCGCCGCGTAGCCCGAGGCGACGCCCTTGGCCATGGTCACGAAATCGGGCTTCACGCCGTAGTGCTGGTAGCCGAACCACGTCGCCGGTGCGGCCCACGCCGCAGACGACCTCGTCGATATGGATCAGGATGTGGTACTTCGCGCAGATCTCCTGCACCCGCTCCCAATAGCCCTGCGGGCGGCACGATCACGCCGCCGCCCGCCGTCACCGGCTCCAGGCAGATCGCGCCGATGGTGTCGGGGCCTTCGCGCAGGATCACCTCCTCGATCGCGTCCGCCGCCCGCTCGCCGTAGTTCTCGACGTCCCACTGCTTGCGGTATTCAAGGCAATGCGGCACCTCGACGAAGCCTCGGCGTGTAGGGGCCGTACTGCATCGCCCGCTGCGGCTGGCCGCAGGCCGACAGCGCGGTGATGGTGGTGCCGTGATAGTCGCGCTCGCGGAACAGGATCTTCCACTTCCGCCCGCCATGGTGCCGGTGCGAGATCTGGCGCACCATCTTGAACACCTTCTCGTTCGCCTCGGACCCCGAGTTGGCGTAGTAGACCCGGCTCAGGCCCGGCATCTTCTCGATCAGGCGCTTGGCGAACATCGAGCCGGGAATCGACCCGGCCGACGCCTGCGAAGTAGCACATCCGCACCAGCTGGTCGCGCACCGCATCCGCGATGCTCTCGCGCCCGTAGCCCACGTTGACCGTCCAGACCCCGCCCGACACGGCATCCAGATGCTCCTTGCCCTTGGCGTCCCAGACCCTCATGCCCTTGCCCTCGACGATCACACGGGGGTCGATCGTCTCGAACGGCTTGTGCTGGATCAGGTGGTGCCAGACATGCGCGCGGTCGGCCTCGACCACGCCGCTCATGTCATTGCCGAGAAGTGTCGTGTCCATGGGGAAGGCCCTTTTCTGCGGGGTCGGCGCGCGGCCGGACCGGATGGCGCATCATCCGGGATGCAGACGCCGCGCCTTAGGGCCAGACGGCGGGCGGTGTTAAGTCCAGAAAACAGCTTCGCGGCAAGGTGGACTCGCGCAGCCGGTATCAGCAGCAGGGAAGCTTGATCGTCGCCAGCACCCGCGCCTGTTCCTGCGTCAGCGGCGGAGCAAGGCGCATCGCGGTCAGTCCACAGACCTTGCGCCAAAGCCTTGCGAACCGCCCCGCGGGCGCCTGAATATCGGTGCAACACTCAGCCATTGTCATTGCCCCTTTCGCCTGCGCGCCGGACCGACACGATCTCGGCCAGGATCGACAAGGCAATCTCATCGGGGGTAATTGCGTGAATATTGAGGCCAGCCGGTGCCCGGATCTTGGCAAGCGCGGCACGCTCGATCCCGTCCGCCGCCAGCCGGTCGGACAGGGTGGCGAACTTTCGGGTGCTGCCGACGAAAGCGACATAGCCCGCGCCGCTGGCGATTGCCGCGCGCAGCGCCGCCTCATCGCCCTTGCCCTGCGTCGCCACAACGACGAAGCGCTGCGCGCCCGACCCGGTCTCCAACACGAACCCGTCCTGCACAGCTTCGACGTCAGCGCCGCCAGAGGCACCGCACAGCGTCCGGTGCAGATCGAACCGCGCGGCGAGGTCGGCCAGCGCCAGCGCCACCGGCCCGCCACCAAAGATCACCAGCCGGGGCTGGGGCAATTCGGGTTCCACGAAAATGTCCATCGAACCCCTGCTGGGGCAGCCGTTGCGGGCGAACCTTATCCCGTCACGCTCCTCGCCCGGCACCACGCCCTCGGCGGCCAGCAGGTCTTCGGGGCGCAGCGAGACGAACTGCGGCTTGCCCTCGCGCAACGCCACCGCCGCCGCCTTCGACACGGCGGCGCGGGCGCAGCCGCCGCCAACCCAACCTTCGACGAAGCTGCCATCGGCCAGAACCAGCGCCTTGGCCCCCGGCTTGGCAGATGTCGCATCGACCGTGCGCACGATGGTCGCGACGGCGAAGGCCTGCCCCTCGGCCCGCAGGCGGCGGACCTGCGCCTCGAATTGTTCCTGCTGGCGGGGGTGGCTCATAGGCGGACAAGCTCCCTCTCCAAGGCGGCGAGATCGTCAAGGGTCGCGGCGGGCGCGAACAGGTCCAGATGCGGCAGCGCGGCAGCCATGCAGGCCGCGACCGGCTGATAGTCGCGCCAGCCCTTCAGCGGGTTCAGCCAGACGATCCGGCAGCCCCGCTTGCGCAGGCGGGTCAGCGCGGCGTCGATCACGGGGGCCGGTGCGCTGTCATAGCCGTCGGACAGGATCATCACCACGGTCCGCCCGTCCACGAACTGCCGCGCCGGGCCGCGCGCGAATTGCTCCAGCGCCGCACCGATGCGCGAGCCGCCGCCGAACCCGTCGGCCAGCAGCGTGATCCGGTTCAGCGCCCGGAACGGATCGTCATCGCGCAGCGCCTCGGTAATCCGCACGAGGCGGGTGTGGAACAGATAGGCATCCGCCGCATCGTCGGCCCGCATCAGCCCCGCGAGAAAGGCGAGGAAGGGGCGGGCATAGACGGTCATGGAGCCGGACACGTCGCAAAGCGCCACGATCTTCACCGGGCGGTCGGGCCGCGTGCGCCGCGCAAGGCGCAGCGGCTCGCCCCCCGTCGCAAGGCTGGCGCGCAGCGTGCGGCGCAGGTCGATCAGCGCCCCCTTGCGCGCCGCGCGGCGGCGGCGCGACCGGCGGTCGCGGATCGCGGCCCCCAGACGGCGCGCCACAGCCTCGCCCGCGCGGATGTCCTCGGGCGAGACCAATTCGCGCAGGTCCTTCTTCATCAGATTGGTGACGGTCGAGGCGACCATGCGCCCCTCGCCGCCCATCTCGGCCTCGCCGCCCGCGCCATCGGGCGCGTCGGGGGTGCCGCCCGTGCCAGCCTCCGGCCCGTCGGGCGCGTGGGCTGACCGTGTATGCCGGGGCGCTGACTTGCGCTCGGACGGGACCGCCTTTTGCCGGACCCGCCCGCCGTTGCACCAGAAGCTGTCAAACAGCGCATCGAAGCGCGCCGTGTCCTCGATGCTGCCCGCGCAGACCGATTTCAGCGCCATCCGCACCGCCGCCACATCGGCCGAACCGATGACCGCCAGCGCGCGCAGCGCCGTTTCCGTCTCGGCCACGCCCAGCCGAAAGCCATGCGCCCGCAGATGCGCCATGAAGCCCGCCAGCCGGGCGGCGGGGCCGGGGTCGCGGGCGGCGAAGCGGGTGATCCGGGTCATGCGGCCTTCCCCGCAAGGCGTTGCGCCAGTTCGGTCGGCACCTGCGCGCGGTCGGACTGGGTTTTCAGCAGCGTGGCCAGCGTCGCCTGCAAGCGCGCGGGGTCTTCGGTCAGGTCGTTCACGCCAAGGCCCGCAAGGGCGGCGGCGAAATCCAGCATCTCGGCCACGCCCGGCTTCTTTTCCAGATCCTCCTTCCGCAGGGCCTGCACGAAGGCGACGATCTGGCGCGCGAAGCGGTCCTCCACCTCGGGCAGGCGGGCCTTGAGGATGGCCAGTTCCGTCTCGCGGTCGGGATAGTCCACATGGGCATAGATGCAGCGCCGCCGCAGCGCATCCGACAGGTCGCGCGTGCCGTTGGCGGTCAGCACGACGATGGGCCGGGTCGTGGCGCGGATGGTGCCCAAGCTCGGGCACGGTGATCTGGAAATCCGACAGAATTTCCAGGAGATACGCCTCGAACTCCTCGTCCGCGCGGTCGATCTCGTCGATCAGCAGCACGGGCGCGACGGGCTGGCGGATCGCGCGCAGCAGCGGGCGTTCCAGCAGGAAATCCTCCGAGAAGATGCGCGCCTCGACCGCCCGCCCGGTCTCGCCCGCCTCGGCCGAGGCGCGGATGGCCAGAAGCTGGCGCTGGTAGTTCCATTCATAGATCGCCTGCGCGGCATCCAGCCCCTCGTAGCATTGCAGGCGGATCAGTTCGGTGCCCCGCGCCAGCGCAAGGGCGCGGGCGACCTCGGTCTTGCCGACCCCCGCCGCGCCTTCCAGAAGGATCGGGCGGCCAAGCGAAATGGCGATGTGCAGCGCCATGGCAAGGTCGGGCGGGGCGACATAGCCCTGCCCCGCCAGATCCTGCGCAAGTGTTTCCCAATCGCTCATGGCATGGCGGGGCGTCGCCGCCCCGCCCTCCTCTCAGCCGTGCAGGCCAAGCTGGTTGGCGATCTTCCAGATGCGCCAATGGTCGTGCGGCATGTGCGCACTGGCGCAACCCGAAGGCCCGGAAGGCATCGTGCACCGCGTTCGAGAAGGCCGGAACACCGCCCACGTTCGGGCTTTCGCCCACCCCCTTCGCCCCGATGGGATGGTGCGGCGAGGGCGTTTCGGTGAAGTCGGTGGTGTAGTGCGGCGTCTCCCACGCGGTCGGGATGAAGAAGTCCATCATGCGTCGAGGTCTTGTGGTTCCCCAACTCGTCATAGGCGATCTCCTGCCCCATCGCGATGGCCAGCGCTTCGGTCAGCCCGCCATGCACCTGGCCTTCGATGATCATCGGGTTGATCCGCGTGCCGCAATCGTCCAGCGCGTAGAACTGCCGGACCTCGTGCACGCCGGTATCCACGTCGATCTCCATCACGCAGATATAGGCCCCGAAGGGATAGGTCATGTTCGGCGGGTCGTAGTAGCTGACCGCCTCCAGCCCCGGCTCCAGCCCCGGAATGGCCTGGTTGTAGGCGGCGAAGGCGATGTCCTTCATCGTCTTGAACCGTTCCGGCGCGCCCTTGACCACGAAGCGGTCGATGTCCCATTCCAGATCGCCGTCATGCACCTCGAGCAGGTAGGCCGCGATCATCTGGGCCTTCGCGCGGATCTTGCGCCCTGCCATCGCGGTCGCCGCACCCGCCACGGGGGTCGAGCGCGAGCCATAGGTGCCGAGGCCGTAGGGGGCGGTATCGGTATCGCCCTCCTCGATGGTGATGCTGTCGGCGGACAGGCCGATCTCGGTCGCAAGGATCTGGGCGAAGGTCGTCGCGTGGCCCTGCCCCTGGCTGATCGTGCCCAGCCGGGCGATGGCGCTGCCGGTGGGGTGGATGCGGATCTCGCAGCTGTCGAACATGCCCATCCCGAGGATGTCGCAGTTCTTGACCGGCCCCGCGCCCACGATCTCGGTGAAGTGGGTCAGGCCGATGCCCAAGAGCTTGCGCGTCTTGCCCGCCTTGAAGTCGGCCACCCGCTGCGCCTGTTCGCGCCGCAGCCCTTCGTAGTCCACGGCCTTCAGCGCCTTGGTCCAGGCCGTGTGGTAGTCGCCCGAGTCGTATTCCCAGCCAAGCGCCGAGTGATAGGGGAACTGGTCCTTGCGGATGAAGTTCTTCGGCCCGCAGGTCGGCCGCGTCCATCCCCAGCTCGATCGCCAGAACCTCGATCATCCGCTCGATGAAATAGGCGGCCTCGGTCACGCGGAAGGAACAGCGATAGGCCACCCCGCCGGGGGCCTTGTTGGTATAGACCCCGTCCACGCCGACGTAGGCCACGGGAATGTCGTAGCTTCCCGTGCAGATGTGGAAGAACCCCGCCGGAAACTTGGTCGGGTCCGCGCAGGCGTCGAAGGCGCCGTGGTCGGCGGTCACATGGCAATGCAGGCCGGTGATCTTGCCGTCCTTGGTGGCGCTGATCCTGCCCTTCATCCAGTAGTCGCGGGCAAAGGCGGTGGCCATCAGGTTGTCCATCCGGTCCTCGATCCACTTCACCGGCTTGCCGGTGACGATGGAGGCGACGATGGAGCAGACATAGCCGGGATAGACGCCGACCTTGTTGCCGAAGCCGCCGCCGATATCGGGCGAGACGACGCGGATGTTGTGCTCCTCGATCCCCGACAGGATGCGAGGCGACGGTGCGCACGACGTGGGGCGCCTGGAAGGTGCCGTAGACGGTCAGCTTGCCGTTCACCTTGTCCATGCTGGCCACGCAGCCGCAGGTCTCCAGCGGGCACGGGTGGGTGCGGTGGTAATAGATCATCTCCTCGGCCACGACCTCGGCGGCCCCGATGGCCTCGTTCGTCGCGGCCTCGTCGCCCGCTTCCCACAGGAAGATGTGGTTGGGGTGCCTACGCGGCCCGTGTGCGCCCGCGGTCTGGCCCGCCAGATCCTCGCGCAGCACCGTGGCGCCCGGTTCCAGCGCCTTGAACGGGTCGACGATGACGGGCAGTTCCTCGTAATCCACGTCGACCAGTTCGATGGCGTCGGCGCAGATGTAGCGGTCGGTCGCCACGACAAAGGCCACCTCCTGCCCCTGGAACAGCACCTTGCCGTCGGCCAGCACCATCTGCTTGTCGCCCGCAAGCGTCGGCATCCAGTGCAGGTTCAGCGGTGCAAGGTCCGCCGCCGTCAGCACCGCGATCACACCGGGCAGCGCCTTGGCGGCATCGGCGTTGATGCTCTTCACCCGCGCATGGGCATAGGGCGAACGGACGAAATCGCCGTGCAGCATGCCGGGCATCTTGATGTCGTCGACATAGTTGCCCTTGCCTTGGGTGAAGCGCACATCCTCGACCCGCTTGCGCGAGGTGCCGAGGCCCTTGAGCTTGGCGATCCGGTCATCGGGGGAAAGATCGTTCATTCCGCAGCCTCCTTCGACGCATTGATCTCGCTGGCGGCCGCGAGGATCGCCTTGACGATGTTCTGGTAGCCGGTGCAGCGGCACAGGTTCCCCGCCATGCCGAAGCGCACGTCCTCTTCGGTCGGGCTGGGGTTCTCCTGCAACAGGCGGTGGGCGCGGGTGATCATGCCCGGCGTGCAGTAGCCGCATTGCAGGCCGTGATGCTCGCGGAAGCTTTGCTGAAGCACATGCAGGTTGTCGGGCGTGCCGAGGCCTTCGATGGTCGTGATTGTCGCCCCGTTCGCCTGGGCGGCAAAGACGGTGCAGGACTTCACCGACTTGCCGTTCATGTCGATCGTGCAGGCCCCGCAATGCGAAGTCTCGCAGCCGACATGCGGGCCGGTGATGTTCAGCTTCTCGCGCAGCAGATAGATCAAGAGCTCGCGCGGCTCCGCCATCAGGTCGTGCTGTTCGCCGTTGACGGTCAGCGAGATCGGCATCTTCTTGGGCATGGTGTGATCCTCCTCAGGCGCGCGACAGGGCGCGCGTGATGGCGCGGCCGATGACGATGCCCGCCACATGGCGCTTGAATTCGACGGGACCACGATTGTCGCCCGTCGGGTTGATGTCCTTCAGCGCGGCGGCCACGGCGGCCTTCACCGCCTCGCTGTCGCCCGCCGTGCCCACAAGTGCTGCCCCTGCGGCAGCGGAAAACACGGGCGTGTCGCTGAGGTTCGTCATGGCGACCGAGGCGGCGGTGACGCGGCCCCCGGTCTTCGTCACCAGCGCGGCGCAGGCGGCAGTGGCGTAATCGCCGATCTTGCGCTTCTGCTTTTCATAGGCGTAGCCGCCCGATGTCGCGGCAAAGGTGATCCTGGTCAGGATCTCGCTGTCGTCGCGCGCCGTCACATAGGCCGACTGGTAGAAATCGCGCGCGGGCACCTCGCGGCTGCCGTCCGGTCCGACCAGCGTGAAATGGGCGTCGAGGCATTGCATCAGCCCCGGCATGTCGTTGCCCGGATCGCCGTTGGCGACATTGCCGCCGACCGTTCCCATGTAGCGCACCTGCGGGTCCGCGATCTGAAGTGCTGCCTCGCGCACGATCGGCGCAGCCTTGGCCAGCGCCTCGCTCGTGATCAGTTCGTGCTGCGTGGTCATCGCGCCGATGGCGACCTGACCGCCCGACACCGTGATGCCCTTGAGTTCTCCGATGTCCTGAAGATCGACGAGATGTTCGATGGACGCCATGCGCAGCTTCATCATCGGGATCAGGCTGTGGCCCCCCGCGATGACCCGCGCGTCATCCCCATGCTCTGCCAGAACCCCGAGCGCAGACCTGAGGTCCGCCGGTCGATGATATTCGAACGCCGCCGCTATCATGTGCTCCTCCCAAAGCGATGCGGCTCTCCCGCACTTCGTCACAGCAAAGGACGGGGGCGGCGGCTGGCACAGCGCAGCGAAACGAACCGGGCTTCCATTTGCACGAAATGCGAACCTGCTGCACGAATGGCGAAAGGCTAAAGCCCCAACGCCTCGCGCACCGAGCCGAGGTGAGAGCGGCTGACAGGAACCTTCATCTGCGGGCCGACTCCGTCGAAATAGACGAGGCCGGTATCCTTCAGCCGCTCGAACCCCGACACGAGGCGCGGGTTGATGAGGTAGCTGCGATGCACCCGCATGAAGCCCGCATCGCAAAGCCGCCGCTCCGCCTCGGAAATCGACCAGGGGCAGAACAGCTTTTCGGTGCCGTGATAGGCGATGGTATAGTGCCCCTCGGCCCGAAGTGCCGCGACCGTGCCGCCATCGAGGAACAGGATACGCCCGTCGCGCTCGAACGGGATGCGCGCGGGCCTGGGTTCGGACACCGCAGGCTCTGCCACTGGTGCCGCGGCCACGGGTTCGGGAACAACGGGCGCTGCCGTATCCCCGTTTGCCTCCGCCACCGGCGCGAAGGTGATGCCGGTCAGCAGGAACGCCGCCGAGATGACAAAGGCGCTCAGTGTCACCAGCATGGCGAGGCTCTCGTTGCCCATCACCGGGCCAGCCGCGACCAGCACCCCGTCGCGCTGGAACCGCGTCCCCGCCATGGCCAGGAAGTGCACCGAGAAGACCGCCAGACCGAAGCCCGCCGTGCCAAGCACCACGTTGCGCCGCCCCCGCTCGCTATAGGCCAGCCAGACCGCCCCGACCGACAGCGCGATCGAGGCGACAAGCGCAAGCGCCACGCCAAGCGGGGTGTAGACGGGCCGGCACATCTCCATCCCCGACATTCCGATGTAATGCATGATCGGGATGCCGACGCCGATGATGATGCCCGCTCCGGTGATCGTGACGGCGGTCCGTGGCAGGAAATGCAGGATCAACAGCGCGATGCCCGCCATCAGGATCGCGACCAGCGCCGAGATCAGCGTCACCAGCGCGTCGTAGAAGTAGAGGAACGGCAGGTCGAGGCCCAGCATCGCCACGAAATGCATCGACCAGATGCCGCCGCCCAGGGCGACGGCGGCCATCGACACCACCACCTTGCGGCGGCCCGGCGGCAGGGCATTGGCGCCCCGGGTCAGCGAGAGGCCGGTAAATCCCGCCATCATCGCAACCGCAAGCGACGCGATCACGAGGCGCATGTCGTGCGCCGCCTCGAACATGGTCTGGGGCCTCCCCGCCCGTTTGCGTTGCGCCGGTGGCGCTGCGTTCACCTCAGGCTAGCACGGGCCGGGCGGGAACGTGCAAGCGGTGTGTCAGGAGGCCGACGAAAGTATCCCCATCAGCGCCTCGCGCGACAGGGTGACGGGGTTTGCGGCCATCGACGAGGCGCCTTCGGCCGCCTCGGCCACCTCTGCGTGATCGGCGGGTTTCAGGCCAAGCTCGGCCAGCCCCGGCAGCCCCGCCGCCCGCGACCAGCGGTGCAACGCGGCGGTGCCCCCGCTTTCGACATGCAACGCCCGCGCCAGCAGCGCATCGACCTCGGCCAGCCGCACCGCGGCGACGTGCGTCTTCGGCAGTGCCGCACGGTTCGCCTCGATGACAAAGGGCAGAAGCGTGCCGCAGATCGCCCCGTGCGCCGCACCCGTCATCCCCCCGATCACGCCCGCAAAGCCGTGCACCGCCCCAAGACCGGCGTTCGCCAGCGCGATGCCCCCCGACAGGCTGACCCAGGCGATCGCATCGCGCGCGCCGGCATCCTCACGCTCCATCAGGGTGACCAGCGCCGCGATCCCCTGCGAGATGGCCCCATGCGCCAGCGCATCAGTCGCCGCATTGGCGCGGCGGCTGACATAAGGCTCGATCACCTGCGTCAACGCATCGAGGCCCGAGGCCAGCGTCACGCCGCGCGGCGTCCCATCCGTCAGCGCCGGATCGACGATGGCCACCCGCGCCACCATCCGGTCATCGCGCAGCGAAACCTTGCGGCGGTGGCTCGGCACGTCGATCACCGCGTTCTTCGTCGCCTCGGACCCGGTGCCCGAGGTCGTGGGAACGGCGACGAAGGGCAGCGGCGGCGCCTCCAGCGGCTTGCCCTCGCCCACGACCTCCAGATGCCGCATCGCGCCATGCGGTGCAGGCACAAGGGCCGCCAGCGCCTTGGCCAGATCGAGCACCGCCCCGCCCCCCAGCCCGACCACCACATCGGGCGCAAAGGCGCGCGCGGTGACAAGCCCCGCTTCCAGCATCCCGAGGTCCGGCTCTCGCCCGCAGGCAAGCGCCTCGACAGCAAGTCCCTTCGCCGCAAGGTCGCGCAGCAGCCAAGCGGCGCGGGTCTGCGTCACGCCCATGAACGACAAGCACACGTGCGCCAAACCCCGCGACAAGCCCTGCGGCCTTCGCCGCCTCGCCCCGGCCGAACAGGATGCGGGGCGGCAACAGAAGCTGGAACGGGGCGATCATCGTCACACGCTGATCGTCGCGTCGACCGCGCGCCGCCAGCGGGCGTATTTCGCCGTTCGCGTCGCGCTGTCCATCGCCGGCTGGAAGCGCCGCTCCAGCGCCCAGGTCTTGGCGAATTCGGCCTGAGCGGGATAGACGCCCGCCTTCATTCCCGCCAGCCACGCCGCCCCGAGCGCCGTCGTCTCGCGCACCTTGGGCCGGTCCACCTCGGCGCCGATGATGTCCGAGAGAAACTGCATCGCCCAGTCCGACGCGCTCATCCCGCCATCCACGCGCAGCACACCGCCCGCAGCGCCCTTCCAGTCGGACCGCATCGCCTCAAGCAGGTCGCGCGTCTGGTAGCCCACGCTTTCCAGCGCGGCCTTCGCCATCTCGGCGGGGCCGGAATTGCGGGTCAGCCCATACACGGCGCCCCGGCAATCGGGGTTCCAATAGGGCGCGCCAAGACCCACGAAGGCAGGGACAAGGATCACGTCCTGCCCCGCGTCGGCGGCTTCCGCCAAGGGCTGCGTCTCCTTTGCCTCGCGGATGATCTTCAGCCCGTCGCGCAGCCATTGCACAACGGCACCCGCGATGAAGATCGAGCCTTCCAGCGCATAGGTCGTGCGCCCGTCCAGCCGGTAGGCGATGGTCCCGAGCAGCCGGTTGCGGCTTTCCACCAGCGTGTCGCCGGTATTCAGGAGCGCGAAGCACCCGGTGCCATAGGTCGATTTCATCATGCCCGGCGCGAAACAGGCCTGCCCCACCGTCGCCGCCTGCTGGTCGCCCGCGACGCCCAGGATCGGAATCTCGCGTCCGAACAGGTCGGCGCGCGTCACCCCGTAGTCGGCGGCGCAATCGCGCACCTCGGGCAGCATGGCCAGCGGCACGCCCAGATGGCCGCAGATCTCGGTGTCCCAGCACCCCTCGCGGATATTGTAGAGCAGCGTCCGCGCGGCGTTGGTGGCATCGGTGGCGTGGACACGCCCGCCCGTCAGCTTCCAGATCAGGAAGCAGTCCACCGTGCCGAACAGCAACTCGCCGCGCTCGGCGCGGGCGCGGGCACCGTCCACATGATCGAGCAGCCATTTCACCTTGGTGCCCGAGAAGTACGGATCGAGAAGCAGGCCGGTGCGCTGCGTCACCATCGGCTCCAGCCCGGCATCCTTCATCTGCTGGCACAGATCGGCGGTGCGGCGGTCCTGCCAGACGATCGCGTTGTGAATGGGCTGACCTGTCTCGCGGTCCCAGATCAGGGTCGTCTCGCGCTGGTTCGTGATGCCGATGGCGGCGATGTCGGCGGCCGAGAGACCGGCCTTCTCGATGGCCGAACGGGCCGTGCCTGCGACCGAGGACCAGAGATCGGCGGGGTCATGCTCGACCCAGCCGGAGGCGGGATAGTGCTGGGGAAATTCTTCCTGTGCGGTCGCCACAACCGACATGGAGGCATCGAAGATGATCGCGCGGGACGAGGTGGTGCCCTGGTCGATGGCGAGGATGTGGGGCATGTCAGGTCGTCCCGAGGCTTGGTGCCGGTCTGCGTGATAGTGCGGTGCGGCGTTGCTTTGAAATCGGAAAGCGGCGTTCGGTCAAGTGGCTCCCGAGGCGGCCCCGAAACCCTGAACGCCACGTGCGGCGCCGCCCGGTGGCGGCAGAGCGGGGCGGGCGCGTTGGCGCCCGCCCCTGTCATGTCAGTTCTGCCACGACTTGATGAGTTCGTCGTAGCTGACGGTTTCGCCCTGGGGCTTTTCGTTTTCGAGCTTTGCGACGGGCGAGCCGGGGGCGTCGAGCCAGACCTGGGGGTCCTGCTCTTCGTTCATCTTCGGGCCGATATCGCCCTGGACGCCGGCGCGCTCGATCCGCTCGAGCACCTTCTCCTGTTCCGCGCACAGCGCGTCGAGCGCCTCTTGCGGGGTCTTGTCGCCCGACATGGCGTCACCGATGTTCTGCCACCAGAGCTGCGCCATCTTCGGATAGTCCGGGATGTTGGTGCCGGTGGGCGACCAGGCGACGCGGGCCGGCGAGCGGTAGAACTCGATCAGGCCGCCAAGCTTGGGCGCACGGTCGGTGAAGTACTGGCTGTCGATCGTCGACTCGCGGATGAAGGTCAGCCCGACCGAGCTTTTCTTCAGGTCCACCGTCTTCGAGGTGACGAACTGGGCATAGAGCCAGGCCGCCTGGGCACGGTCGACCGGGGTCGACTGCATCAGCGTCCACGAGCCCACGTCCTGGTAGCCGATCTTCGTGCCTTCGGTCCAGTAGGCGCCGTGCGGCGAGGGGGCCATGCGCCACTTCGGCGTGCCGTCCTCGTTCATCACGGGCAGACCTTCCTTGACCATGTCGGCGGTGAAGGCGGTGTACCAGAACATCTGCTGGGCGATCTCGCCCTGGGCAGGCACCGGACCGGCTTCACCGAAGACCATGCCCTGTGCCTCGGGGGGCGAGTACTTCTGCAGCCACTCGATCGCCTTGGTCACGGCATAGACCGCCGCCGCGTCGTTGGTGGCACCGCCACGCGCGACGCAGGAGCCGACCGGACGGCTGTTCTCGTCCACCCGTACGCCCCATTCGTCGACCGGCAGGCCGTTCGGCTCGCCCACGTCGCCCATGCCGGCCATCGACATCCACGCGTCGGTGTAGCGCCAGCCAAGCGACGGGTCCTTCTTGCCGTAGTCCATGTTGCCATAGACCTTGGTCGGGCCGCCCAGATAGGACATGTCGCGCCCGGTGAAGAACTCGGCGATGTCCTCATAGGCCGACCAGTTGACCGGAACGCCGAGGTCGTAGCCGTACTTGGCCTTGAAGTCCTCCATCGTCTTGGGGTCCGTGAACCAGTCGTAGCGGAACCAGTAGAGGTTCGCGAACTGCTGGTCGGGCAGCTGGTAGAGCTTGCCGTCGGGCGCCGTCGTGAACTTGGTGCCGATGAAGTCCGGCAGGTCCAGCGTCGGCGAGGTGACGGAGGCGCCTTCGCCCGCCATCCAGTCGGTCAGGTTGCGCACCTGCTGATAGCGCCAGTGGGTGCCGATCAGGTCGCTGTCGTTGATATAGGCGTCGTAGATGTTCTCGCCCGATTGCATCTGGGTCTGAAGCTTCTCGACGACGTCGCCCTCGCCGATCAGGTCATGCGTCACCTTGATGCCGGTGATCGCGGTGAAGGCCGGGGCCAGCACCTTGGATTCGTATTCATGCGTGGTGATCGTTTCCGACACCACCTTGATGTCCATCCCGGCGAAGGGCTTCGCCGCATCGATGAACCATTGCATCTCGGCTTCCTGATCGGCGCGGCTCAGCACCGACAGATCGCCGATCTCGGCATCGAGGAACGCCTTCGCGGCCTCGATATCGGCCCAGGCGGGTGCGCCGGTGGCGAACAGCGCCAGCGCAATCGCGGTTGAGGTATGTCGTAGTCTCATGGATCGAAACTCCTCCCAGAGTGGACTTCCTTTGTGCCGGGTTGCCCCCCGGCAGGGTCGAGAACCCCGGCTAGACCCAGCGGAACACCGCCGCGGCATAGACAAGGCATAGGATCGGGGCGACCCAGATCAGGTCGGGCCCGAAGGCGGCGAGCATGGCCAGATGGATGAAGGCCGAGCCCAGAAGCGTGATGAACAGACGGTCGCCCCGCGTCGTCTCGATGCGCAGGATGCCGAGACGCGGCGTCTCCGGGAACCGGATCGCCAGGATCGTGAACAGGATCAAAAGCGAGCCGATGCACCAGAAGAAGAACGCCGTCGGAAAGGTCCAGGCCATCCAGCCGCCCGGGATCATCGGGTCGGTCCAGGCGATGCCCTCGTCGCTCCGCGGCGTGGCCCAGACGAGGAACGCCAGGATCGCCGCAAGGATCGCCGCCGTCCCGACATAGATCGTCGTCCAGGGCGTGCGGGAGCGGGTGTCAGCGGCCATCAGAGTGCCCCCCGGATGCGGTTGTAAAGCGGTTCGGCCTGTGCGGGCGAGACGGTTTCAAGGGCGATCATCTCGCCCGAGCGCATCAGCGCCACGACCGGCCCGGGAGCGGCGCTGTTGTTCTCGACCCAAAGCGCCGAGATATCCTCGCTGCGCAGCGTGATCGGGTTGCGCGGCCCGGTCAGCCCGTCGGCAGAGGTGAGCGAGACGAGCGTCATCACACCCTCCCCAGGGCGAAGCCCTTGGCGATGTAGTTGCGCACGAAGTAGATCACGAGCGCGCCGGGGATGATCGTCAGCACCCCCGCCGCCGCCAGCACGCCCCAGTCCATCCCCGAGGCGCTGACGGTGCGCGTCATGATCGCCGCGATGGGCTTGGCGTTCACCGCCGTCAATGTGCGGCTGAGCAGCAGTTCCACCCAGGAGAACATGAAGCAGAAGAAGGCGGCCACGCCGATCCCGCTTGCGATCAGCGGCATGAAGATGCGGATGAAGAAGCGCGGGAAGCTGTAGCCGTCGAGATAGGCCGTCTCGTCGATCTCCTTCGGCACGCCGCGCATGAAGCCTTCGAGGATCCAGACCGCCAGCGGCACGTTGAACAGGCAATGCGCCAGCGCCACCGCGATATGCGTGTCGAACAGCCCGACGCTGGAATAAAGCTGGAAGAACGGCAGCGCGAAGACGGCGGGCGGCGCCATGCGGTTGGTCAGCAGCCAGAAGAACAGGTGCTTGTCGCCCATGAAGCTGTAGCGGCTGAAGGCATAGGCCGCCGGCAGCGCCACGCTGAGCGAGATGACCGTGTTCATCACCACGTAGATCAGCGAGTTGACATAGCCCATGTACCAGGACGGGTCGGTCAGGATGACCTTGTAGTTCTGCAGCGTGAACTCGTAGGGCCACAGCGTGAAGGTCGAGGTGATCTCCTGGTTGGTCTTGAAGCTCATGTTCACGAGCCAGTAGATCGGCAGCATCAGGAACAGGATGTAGATCACCATCACCACGGCCGAGCCGTTGACGCGCGGCAGGCTGCGGGCGCGGGTCGCGCTGGTGGCGATTGCCGTGTCGGCCATCAGCGGGCCTCCTCTTTGTCGAGGTTGGTCATCACGGTGTAGAACACCCACGAGACAAGCAGGATCACCAGGAAGTACATGATCGAGAACGCTGCCGCCGGACCCAGGTCGAACTGACCGATCGCCATCTTCACCAGGTCGATCGACAGGAAGGTGGTGGCGTTGCCGGGACCGCCGCCGGTCACGACGAAGGGTTCGGTGTAGATCATGAAGCTGTCCATGAAGCGCAGCAGAACGGCGATGAGCAGCACGCCCTGCATCTTCGGCAGCTCGATGTAGCGGAACACCTTCCAGCGACTCGCCTGGTCGATCTTCGCGGCCTGGTAATAGGCCTGCGGGATGGATTGCAGCCCGGCATAGCACAAGAGCGCGATGAGCGAGGTCCAGTGCCACACATCCATGACGATGATCGTGGCCCAGGCGTCGAAGGCATCGTTGGTGTAGTTGTAGTCGATGCCCAGCCAGGCCAGCGTATGACCCAGCAGGCCAATATCCACACGCCCGAAGATCTGCCAGATCGTGCCCACCACGTTGAACGGGATCAAGAGCGGCAGCGACATCAGGATCAGGCAGACCGAGGCCCAGAAGCCCTTCTTCGGCATGTTCAGCGCGATGAAGATGCCAAGCGGCACCTCGATGGCCAGGATGATGGCCGAGAACATGATCTGGCGGCCAAGCGCATCCCACAGCCGGTCGGAATGGAGCATCTCGTCGAACCACTCGATGCCCGCCCAGAAGAACTCGTTGTCGCCGAAGGTGTCCTGCACCGAATAGTTGACGACGGTCATCAGCGGGATGACGGCCGAGAAGGCGACGAGCACCAGCACCGGCAGCACCAGGAACCAGGCCTTCTGGTTGACGGTCTTTTCCATCAGGCGGCCCTCCCCAGGCGGCTTTCGGGGCGCACGCGCCAGTCATCGGCATAGACCAGCGTGCGGGACGGCTCGAAGACCAGCCGCGCCGCGCCCGCAGGCACCGCTGCCCCCTCGGGCAGCAGCGCGTTCAGCTCGCGCCCCTCGAACTCGGCGCGCAGGATGCGGTGGCGGCCCACATCCTCGACGCGCCGCACCGTCACCGGCACCCCGCCCGCGTCGTCGAGGCTCACGAACTCGGGCCGCACGCCGATCTGGACCCGGCCCTGCGGACGGCCATAGGTCGCGCCGAGCGCGATCGCGTGCCCCCCCACCGTCGCCCGGTCGCCCTCGACCACGGCATCGAGCAGGTTCATCCCCGGCGAGCCGATGAAGTAGCCGACGAAGGTGTGCTCGGGCGTCTCGAACAGCTCCTGCGGGGTGCCCATCTGCACCACGCGCCCGTCATACATCACCACCACCTTGTCGGCGAAGGTCAGCGCCTCGGTCTGGTCATGGGTCACGTAGATCATCGTGTGCCCGAACTCGCGGTGCAGCGACTTCAGCTGCGTGCGCAGCTCCCACTTCATGTGCGGGTCGATCACCGTCAGCGGCTCGTCGAACAGGATCGCGTTCACATCCTCGCGCACCATCCCGCGCCCGAGGCTGATCTTCTGCTTGGCATCCGCCGTCAGCCCCCGCGCCTTGCGGCCAAGCTCGGCCTCCATCCCGATCATCTTCGCGATCTGCGCCACGCGCGCCGCGATGTAGGACGCATCCATGCCCCGGTTGCGCAGCGGGAAGGACAGGTTGTCGCGCACCGTCATCGTGTCGTAGACCACCGGGAACTGGAACACCTGCGCGATGTTGCGCTCGGTCGTCGGCGCATTCGTCACGTCGCGCTCGCCGAACAGCACCCGGCCCTGGCTGGGATGCACCAGCCCCGAGATGATGTTCAGAAGCGTGGTCTTGCCGCAGCCCGACGAGCCCAGAAGCGCATAGGCCCCGCCATCGTCCCAGACGTGGTCCATCTCCTTCAGCGCGAAGTCCTGCTCGCCCCGCGGATTGGGAAAGTAGGAATGCGCGAGCTTCGACAGCGTGATCCGTGCCATCCCGTCCCCCTCAGGCCGCCAGCGCATAGGCGGCGGGCGCCACCAATGCGCCATCCGCGCCGAACACATAGACATGCATCGGATCGAGCCAGACCGACACCTCGGTCCCCGATGCCAGGTCATGCACCCCGTGCACCAGCCCGACCCAGCGGTCGGTGCCGTGCATCAGGTGCAGGAAGCTCTCCGATCCGGTGATCTCGGTCACCGTGACGGTGCAGGGAAACTCCACCGCATCGCCCGAATGGCGGTTCAGCTCCAGATGGTTGCCCCGGAACCCCGCCAGATAACGCCCGTCCGGCAGACCGGCGAACGGCCCCTCGGCCGGCGCATTGGCATGGCCGCCGAAGGTCACCCGGTTGCCGATCTTGGCACAGGAGATGAAGTTCATCGGCGGGTCCGAGAACACCCGCGCCGTCGTCGCATCGACCGGGCGGCGATAGACCTGCGGCGTCGGGCCGAACTGCGTCACCCGGCCCTCCCACAGCGTCGCCGTGTTGCCGCCCAGAAGCAGCGCCTCTTCCGGCTCGGTCGTGGCATAGACAAAGATCGCGCCGGAGGCCTCGAAGATCTTCGGGATCTCCGCCCGCAGCTCTTCGCGCAGCTTGTAGTCGAGGTTGGCCAGCGGCTCGTCGAACAGCACCAGCCCCGCCTCCTTCACCAGCGCGCGGGCCAGCGCGCAGCGCTGCTGCTGGCCACCCGACAACTCCAGCGGCTTGCGCTGCAGAAGCGGCGTCAGCTTCAGCATCTCGGCCGTGGTCTTCACCGCACGGTCGATCTCGGCCGCCGACTTCCCCATCAGCCGCAAGGGCGAGGCGATGTTCTCGTAAACCGTCATCGCCGGGTAGTTGATGAACTGCTGGTAGACCATCGCGACCTTGCGGTCCTGCACCCGCATCCCCGTCACGTCCTGCCCGTGCCAGCGCAGCCGACCCGACGTCGGAACGTCCAGCCCCGCCATAAGACGCATCAGCGAGGTCTTGCCCGACAGCGTCGGACCCAGCAGAACATTCATCGTCCCGCGCTCAAGCGTCAGATGGGTCGGATGGATATGGGTGCGGCCGCTCACGACCTTGCTCACCCCGTCCAGTTCCAGCGCCATGTCCCCTCCCCCTTCGGCCGTGCCTATTCGGCGGCCGCCTTGTTCTGTTCGCGGGCCATGAAGGCCCCGATCGCCTCGATCTGCGCCGCCGTCAGCCGCAGACCCAGCTTGCTGCGCCGCCAGACCACGTCCTGCGCCGTCCGCGCATATTCATGCGACATCAGCCAGCGCAGCTCCGCTTCGGTCAGCGTCGCACCGAAATCCTTGCCCAGATCGGCGGCGCTGCGCGCATCGCGCAGGACCGCCCGCGCCTCGGTGCCATAGGCGCGGATCAGCCGTCCCGCCCAGTAGGCATCGAGGAACGGATAGTCCCGCTTCAATCCGTCCGTCAGCGCCCGCACGCCATCCACCGGAAAATCCCCGCCCGGCATGGAAACCCCAGCCGTCCATGGCCCGGGCAGGCCCGGGAAGAACGGGGCCAGCTTTTCCATCGCGCTTTCGGCAAGCCGGCGGTACGTCGTGATCTTGCCGCCGAACACATTGAGCAGCGGCGCGCCCGTGGCATCGACGCTGAGCACATAGTCCCGCGTCGCGGCGGTCGCAGACTTCGCGCCGTCGTCGTAGAGCGGGCGCACCCCGGAATAGGTCCAGACGATATCGGCCCGCGTCACCGGTCTCTCGAAATAGCGCGAGGCAAAGGCGCAGAGATAGTCCTGCTCCTCGGGCGTGCAGACGGCGTCCTGCGGCTGGCCCTTGTGATCCTGGTCGGTCGTGCCGATCAGGGTGAAATCCTGCTCATAGGGGATCGCGAAGATGATCCGACCGTCTTCGCCCTGGAAGAAATAGCACTTGTCGTGGTCGTAGAGCTTCTTCGTCACGATATGGCTGCCGCGCACCAGGCGCACGCCTTCCGAGGAATTCACCCGCAGCGTGCCGCGAACGACGTCCTCGACCCACGGTCCCCCGGCATTCACGATGGTTTTCGCGGCGATCACCTCGCGCCCGCCGCCCTCGCGTTCCACCGTGACCCGCCACAGGTCCGCGCCGCGGTCGGCCGACACCACCTTGGCCCGCGTCATGATCCGCGCGCCCCGCGCCTCGGCATCGCGCGCGTTCAGAACGACCAGACGCAAATCCTCGACCCAGCAGTCGGAATACTCATAGGCATGGGCAAAACGCTTCTGCAAAGGCTTGCCCGCGGGATCGGTGCGCAGGTCCACCGTCCGGGTGCCCGGCAGGATCTTGCGCCCGCCGAGGTTGTCATAAAGGAACAGGCCCAGCCGGATCAGCCAGGCCGGACGGCGACCCTTCATCCAGGGCATGAACGTCGCCAGAAGCTTCGACGTGGGCGTCTGCCCCTCGAACCGCATGTCGGGGTGATAGGGCAGCACGAAGCGCATCGGCCACGAGATATGCGGCATCGCGCGCAGCAGCGTCTCGCGCTCGCTCAGCGACTCGCGGACGAGGTGGAACTCGAAATACTCAAGGTAGCGCAGCCCGCCATGGAACAGCTTGGTGGACGCGCTCGATGTCGCCTGGGCCAGATCGCCCATCTCGGCCAGCGCCACGCTCAGGCCACGCCCGACGGCATCGCGGGCAATCCCGCAGCCGTTGATGCCACCGCCGATCACAAACAGATCGACCGGCCCCTGAGCCGTTCCCTGCGCTTGCACTGATGTCCTCCCTAGACCGCGAAACAATCGACCGAGTCCTGTCACGCTGTCAACATTTGTTTTCGGTCTTGTTCGCTTTTGCCAAGATCGCGCATCAATGGTCATCTGTCCTGCCCTTTTTTCTGCGGTGCCGCATTTTCGATCCCTTCGCGAAAAACCACTCGCGACGCTTGACCGGCGCGGCCCGGCCCGCCTAGATCGACGGTCAGGGGTGGTGTGCAGGGGCGTTTCGTCATGGCGTTGAGTTTCCGGCAGACCGAGATCCTCGACATCGCGCGGCTCGAAGGGCGCGTGGTGGTGGAACAGCTGGCCGACCGTTTCGGCGTGACCTTGCAGACCATCCGGCGCGACCTGACCGACCTCAGCGATGCGGGCCTTCTGGACCGCGTCTATGGCGGCGCGGTGATCCGCAAGGGCGTGTCGAACATCGGCTACGAGGAACGCCGGCGTCTGAATGACGAGGCGAAGGCGGCCATCGCGCGGACCTGCGCGCGGGCGATCCCCGACAACTCCTCGCTGTTCCTCAACATCGGCACGACGACCGAGGCTGTGGCGCGCGAGCTTCTGAACCACCGCAACCTGACGGTCGTGACGAACAACATGAACGTGGCCAACATCCTTGTGGCCAATGACAGCTGCGAGATCATGGTGGCGGGCGGCGTGCTGCGCCGGTCGGACGGGGGCCTGGTGGGCGACCTGACCGCGCAGTTCATCGAACAGTTCAAGGTCGATTTCGCGATCATCGGCGCCTCGGCTCTGGATGCCGACGGCGACCTGCTCGACTTCGACCTTCAGGAGGTGCGCGTCAGCAAGGCCCTGATCCGTCGCGCGCGCCGCACCTTCCTCGTGGCCGACGCCTCGAAGTTCGACCGCTCCGCCCCGGTGCGCATCGCCTCGCTGCGCGAGATCGACGCCTTCTTCACCGACCACCCGCTGTCGCCCCAGCTGGCCGATCAGTGCCGCGAGTGGGAGACGGAGGTCAGCCTCGCGGACTGATGGGCGCCATCATTCCTTCTTCTGTTCACAAATATCCCACGGGGGGCGCGGGGGGTGTGAAACCCCCCGCTTCCGCCAGAGCCACGGGGCGCCCGTGCTGTCAGGCTGCCGCAGCCCAGCCTTCGGCGATGTGGCGATAGCCGTCACGATAGACCGCCTCGGGGCTTTCCGCGAAATCGCGCCACACCTTCGTCGCCGCCGCAAGGTCAGGCAGCCCGCGCCCGAAGCTTTCGATGGTCAGCCAGCCGTCATAGCCCGACCCGCGGATCGCGCGGAACGTCTCGGCCCAGGGAATGTTGCCCCGCCCCGGCACGCCCCGGTCATTCTCGCTGATATGGACATGGGCGATGTGGCGCAGGGTGTCGGTGAAGGCCGCGATCGGGTCCTGTTCCTCGATGTTGCAATGGAAGGTGTCGTACATCGCCTTGATGTTGGGATGCGCGATCTCGTCCAGATGCGCCGACAGCGCGGCCATCGTGTTCACCAGGTAGCATTCGAACCGGTTCAGCGCCTCCAGCCCCACGGTGACGCCCTTCGTCGCCGCATGATCGCCGATGGCCCGCTGTGATGAGACCGAGCGGGAAAACTCCTCCGCCGTCGGCCCCTGCCCCGAAAACAGGCCCAAAGTCGAATGCAGCGGCCCGCTGACCGTCGTCGCCCCAAGCGCCGCCGTGCAGTCGATCACATGGCGCATGTGGGCGATCCCCGCAGCCCGCGCCGCCCGGTCGCCGATCAGGTTCATCGCCGGATCGCCCATCGCCGCCACCGCAGTGCGCTGCAACCCGATCCGGTCGAGCAACGCGCCCAATCGCGCGTAGTGATCCGTATCGCCCTCGAAAATCGGAATCTCGACCCCGTCGAACCCTGTCGCCCGGATGTCGCGCAAAAGTGGCTCATGCGCCTCGGTGACATGGGTCGTCCAGAGGAACATGCACATGCCGATCTTCATTCTGGCCTCCCTGCCAATTGCTGCGGGATGGTGGGCCGGTTGGCCCGACTCCGTCAAGTTGGTATTACCAATTGGCAGAATTCCGGCACGGCGCGCCACCGTCGATCCGCTGCGCCAGTCGCGCATTAGTACTATTTTTCAGAATGTTATACCGCATTTTCGCTGCCTACCAATGATCTTGCGCCGCTGTCGCCTTTGCGCTACCTCTACCTGAAGATACATCTGGTCCAACCAGATTGCAGGCCCGCAGGGCTGAACCAAGCAGAGTAAGGGAGGACACCGATGCACCTTTCAACCCACAACTGGATGCGCGCCGAACCGCTGGAGGTCACGCTGCGGCGGATCAAGAAATACGGCTATGAAAGCATCGAGATTTCGGGCGAACCGGCGCAATATCCGGTCAAGGAAACCCGCGCGCTTCTGAAGGAACACGGCATCCGCTGCTGGGGCGCCGTCACCCTGACGCTCGGCGAACGCAACCTCGCCGCCAAGGACGAAGGCCAGCGCGCGCGGTCGGTCGATTACGTCAAGTCCGTCCTCACCATGGTCAGCGAACTCGAAGGCGAGATCATCACCCTGGTCCCCGCGACCGTGGGCAAGGTCGTGCCCGACGGGACCGAGGAAGAGGAATGGAAGTGGGTGGTCGATGCCACCAAGGAATGTTTCGCCCATGCCCAGAAGGTCGGCGTCCGTGTCGCCATCGAACCGCTGAACCGGTTCGAGACCTACTTCTTCAACCGTGCCGCGCAGGCGCTGGCGCTGGCCGATGCGGTCCACCCCGATTGCGGCGTCTGCCTCGACGCCTATCACCTGAACATGGAGGAATCGAACGTCCATGACGCGATCCGGCTGGCCGGGAAACGCCTGTTCGACTTCCACGTCGCCGACAACAACCGCTTTGCCGCGGGCCTCGGCCACATCGACTGGAAGGCCATCGTCGCGACCCTGCGCGAGATCGGCTATGACGGCGCGCTGACCAACGAATTCGTGGCACCCGTGGACCGCACGCCCGCCGCGATCTATCCCGACATGGTTGAACGCAACCCGGTCGACATCTCGCCCGAACAGCTGAAGTTCATCCAGGACCACGGCTCCAGCCTGCTGACCGAAAAGTTCTACGACAGCCAGATGCGGATCACGGCGGAAACGCTGCTCCCCCTGATAAAATAGCGAACGAAGGGCTGCGACGCCCCGGTCTGCTCCGGGGTGTCGCGCACCGCGAGGGACGCGCATGCGCATCAAGTCTGCCGAAGCCTGGTGGGTCAGCATCCCCATCGAGACCGCCCGCCAGCACCGGAGCGATTTCGGCACGCTGACCACCTTTGACGCAGCCATCCTCAGGATCGAGACCGAGGACGGGCTGGTCGGCTGGGGTGAAGGCAAGAACGCCGCCGGCAGCGCGGGCCAGTATGGTGCGCTGGTTCACCTCTTGAACCACGAGGTCGCGCCGCAACTGATCGGGCGCAACGCGGGCGACATCACCGCGATCTGGGAGTTGCTCTACAACGGCGTGCGTGCAGGCTCCGCGGCGCAATCGGGTCATGTCATGCCCTCGCTCGCGCGGCGCGGCCTGACCGTCGCCGCAATCAGCGCCGTCGACATCGCGCTGTGGGACATTCTCGGCAAGCACCTGAACCAGCCCGTCTGGCAGCTTCTGGGCGGGCGCAAGGCCGACCGCCTGCCCGCCTATGCCTCGGGAGGCTGGGCCCCTGCCGAAAAGATCGGCGAACAGCTGCAGGGCTACATCGACATGGGCGGCTTCCGCGCCGTGAAGATGCGCGTGGGCGCGATGGACGGCGCGCCCCACGTCTCGGCAGCGCGCGTGAAGGCCGCGCGCCAAGCCCTTGGTCCCGATATTGAAATCGCCGTCGACGCGCATGGCACCTATACCGTATCGGGGGCCAAGCGTTTCGCCCATATGGTCGAGGATTGCGACCTCGCCTGGTTCGAGGAGCCCGTGACCGCCGACGACAAGCCCGGCATGGCCGAGGTGCGCGCGGCCACCTGCGTGCCCATCGCGACCGGCGAAAGCGAGGCCACGCGCTTTGATTTCCGCGACCTCGCCGTGATGCGCTGCGCCGACATCCTGCAACCCGACCCCGCCTTCTGCGGCGGCATCACCGAAACGGCGCGGATCGCTGCGCTCGCCGCCAGCTTCAACCTGCGGTTTGCGCCGCATCTCTGGGCAGGCGCGCCCTGTTTTTATGCAGGTCTGCACCTCTGCGCGGCCAGCCCCGCCAGCTTCACCATCGAATATTCCTGCGGCGCCAATCCGATGATCCACGACCTCGTCGAGGATGACATCACCGCCCGCGACGGAATGATCGCCATTCCCGATGGACCGGGGCTTGGCTTCACGCTATCCGAATCCTTCCTGAGGGCACATGTGAAGGGCTGAATGTCCGAAAAGAACCTGCTTTCCGACCTTGCCGCGCATCTCTACGCCACCTCGGCGCAGGACAGCGGACGCACGCCGTCGGAGCGGGAACTGGCCGAGCATTTCGGCGTGAGCCGTGGCCAGATCCGCGAAACCCTCGCCGTGCTCGAAGCGATGCGGATCGTCGAGCGGCGGGCGAAGTCGGGCATCTTCCTGACCTCGCGCTCCGCCTCGGTCGATGCGCTGGCGCTCTTTGCGAAGGCGGGGCTGCCGCTCGACCCGATCCAGATCTACGAGACGGTGGAATTGCGCAAGATCCACGAGATCAAGGCGGCGGAACTCGCCTCCACCCGCGCGACCGAAGAGAATTTCGCGCGCCTGCGCGAGATCCTCGATCAGTCGGAAAAGCGCATCGCCGAAGGCGGCCCCCTGGGCGAGGAAGACCGCGACTTCCACCTCGAGATCGTGCGTGCGACGCAGAACTCGGTGTTCTACAACGTCTGTTCGGTCTATTACGCGATGGGCGTGCGCCGCCTGCCCGTCTATTTCAGCGATCCCGAGCGATGCCGACAGTCCCACGCCGAGCACATCCAGATCTACGAGGCACTCAGGCGGCGCGATGCGAACCTCGCGCAGGCGCTGATGGGGTCGCACCTGCAAGGGGCCGAGGGCTACTGGAAGGGCCTGATCTCCGGGCGCCAGCCGCAGACGGCGCCGGGCTGACCCTATGGCGCTGATCTTTTCGACCCACCAGCTGCACCCCGAGGTGACCGAAACCCTGCGCGCCGCCGGAGAGTATCGCGTGGCCTCGTCCCCCACCGCCGCAGCCTTCCTGGCCGAGGGCACCGGGGCCGAGGTGATCGTGGTGCGCGCGCCCCTGCCCGCCGAGTATTTCGCCCGCGCCCCCGGCCTGCGCGCCGCCGTGCGCCATGGCGCGGGCCTCGACATGATCCCGATGGAGGCCGCGACAGCGGCGGGCGTGCTGGTCGCGAACGTGCCCGGCGTGAACGCCTCGACGGTCGCCGAATACGCGATCTTCACCGCCATCGCCCTGATGCGCCGCTTCCGCGAGATCGACGCCCGCCTGCGCGGCGCGCCCGGCTGGGCGTCGGCGCGCGAACTTGCCGATGTGTCGCGCGATCTTGGCGGGCGGACGCTGGGGATCGTGGGCTTCGGCAATATCGGTCAGGCGCTGAACCGGCTGGCCGCAGGCCTTCGGGATGCGCGTCACCAGCACCACCCGCCGCCCCGAGACGTTGCCCGCAGGGGTCACGGCCCTGCCGCTCGACGCACTTCTCGCGCAGGCGGACGTGGTCGTGCTCTGCTGCCCGCTGACGGACGAGACGCGCGGCCTGCTGAACGCGCACGCGCCTTGCCGCGATGAAACCCGATGCGGTCCTCATCAACGTCTCGCGCGGCCCGGTGATCGACACGCCCGCCCTGACGGCGGCGCTTCAGGCGGGTCATCTGGGCGGCGCGGCGCTCGACGTGTTCGACGTGCAGCCGCTGGCCCCCGACAGCCCGCTTTTCGCCCTGCCGAACGTGATCCTGACGCCGCACATGGCGGGCATCACCGCCGACAGCATGCTGCGCATGGGGCGCGGGACGGCGGACGAGGTGCTGGCGATCCTCGACAACCGCTTGCCCCGGAACTTCTGCAACCCCGAGGTCGAACCGGCCTATCGCCGCCGCTTCCCGGCCTGACGGCCCCGCTTCTTCTGTTCACAACTATCCCGGCGGGTGAGGCGCGCAGGAAATCCTCCGGTGGAGGGTTCTAGCGACAAACCCCCGGACCATGGCCGGGCTGGAGAGGGCCGACTGCCCCCGGCGCGTCACCCGCGAAACGCTCAGGCCCGCAGGCTGCGCCCCGTCGCCTCGTCGAAGACCACGACCCGGTCGGACTGCCAGCCCAGCCGCACCCGCTCCTGCGCGGCGACCTTCACCGTGACCGGCACCGTGGCGCGCAGGCGGTGCGACCCCGCGTTCATCGTCACGATCTTTTCGACGCCGTGGTTCTCCACATCGGTCACCAGCGCCTCCACCGGGCCGCCGCCGCTCAGGTCCAGATCCTCGGGACGCACGCCGAAGATCAGCGCCCGCCCCTCGGCCCCCGCCGCGCCGGGATGCCCCAGGGCCATTCCGTCGCCCATCACCGCCTGGCCCCGCTCCAGCCGGCCCGGAAGCAGGTTCATCGCAGGGCTGCCCACGGCGCGGGCGACGAAGGTGTTGACCGGATTGGTCATAAATCTCCTGCGGCGTGCCCACCTGCACCAGCACGCCCTTGTTCAGCACGCCGATCCGGTCGCCCATCGACATGGCTTCCACCTGGTCATGCGTGACGAACAGGAACGTCTCGCCCAGGTTCATCTGAAGGTCCTTCAACTCCGCCCGCAGCGCCTCGCGCAGCTTGGCGTCCAGCGCCGACAGCGGCTCGTCCATCAGGAACACCTTGGGCGTGCGCACGATGGCCCGCCCGATCGAGACGCGCTGCATCTCGCCGCCCGACAGCCGGTCGGTCTTGCGGTCCAGCAGATGCTCGATCCGCAGGGTCTTCGCCACCCGCGCGATGCGTTCGGTGCGATCTCGGCCTCGGATACCGACCGCATCGGCGATTTCAGCGGGAATTCAAGGTTCTGCCGCACCGTATAGCGCGGATAGAGCGAGTATTGCTGCAAGACCAGCGCCACGTCCCGCTCGGCCGCGCCCCAGCCGGTCACGTCCTGCCCGTCGATGAAGACGCGCCCCTCGGTCGGCTTGTCCAGCCCCGCGATCAGCCGCAGCGTCGTCGTCTTGCCCGCCCCCGTCTCGCCCAGAAGCACGAAGAACTGCCCGTCGGCGATCTGCAGCGACACGTCGCTGCAGCGCGGTCACGCCGCCGAACTGCTTTGTCACGCCCTTCAACTCGATCTCGGCCATCAGAGGCTGACCCCCAGTGACTTGCCGGTGTCCCGGTCGAAGAAATGCGCGCGCCCCGCATCGGCGCGCACATGCACCTGCATGCCCGGCTGAGGCACAAGGCCCGAGCGTGTGCGGGCGCGGATGAAGCCCGGTCCCATCTTCAAATCCACGATGTCATGCGACCCCAGCGGTTCGATCAGATGCGCCTCGACCGGGATCGATCCGGGTTGCGGGCGCAAGCGACACCTCCAGCGCCTCGGGCCGGATGCCAAGCGACAGCCCATCGCGCCGACCGCCCGCCCCGCGCAGCGCATCGACCAGCGCGGCCGGAAAGACGAAGCCCTCGGCCGCGCCCGCCACCTTCACCCGCGCCTCGCCCGCATCGCCCGACACCTCGACCTCGGCCACGTTCATCACCGGGCTGCCGACGAACTGCGCGACGAACAGGTTGACGGGGTTGGCATAGACCTCCTCGGGCGTGCCCACCTGCTGCAACACGCCCTCGTGCATGACCACGATCCGGTCGGCCAGGGCCATCGCCTCGATCTGGTCATGGGTCACATAGATCGTGGTCGATCCCTGCTCCACATGCAGCCGCTTCAATTCCACCCGCATCTCCTCGCGCAGCTTGGCGTCGAGGCTGCCGATGGGTTCGTCCATCAGCATTGCCTTGGGGTTGCGCACCAGCGCCCGCCCGATGGCCACGCGCTGCAGGTCGCCCCCCGACAGCGCCGAAGGGCGGCGGTTCAGCAGGTGCGAGGTCTGCAGAACCCCCGCCACCCGCCGCACCGTCCGGTCGATCTCGGACTTGGGCGTGCCCACCGCGCGCAGCGGGAAGGCCATGTTCTCATAGACCGTCAGATGCGGATAAAGCGCGAAGGACTGGAACACGAAGGCCACGTCCCGCGCCTCGGGCTTCGTGTCCTGCACGGCCTGCCCCGCGATGCGGATCTCACCGGTGTCGATGGTCTCCAGCCCCGCGATGGCGCGCAGCGTGGTGGTCTTGCCGCAGCCCGACTGGCCCAGGAAGACGACGAACTCGTTCTCCTCGACCGTCAGGTTCACGTCGCGGATGACGTGGTTCGGGCCGAAATGCTTGTCGATGTTGATCAGCTCGATACGGGGGCTCATGCCGCGTCCTCGTCTCGCGCGGGCGGCGGCGCGAATTTGGTGGCCACCGAGAAGGCGATCAGGCCCAGACAGCGTGATCGTCAGCCCGTAGCGGTGCAGCGGCTCGATCCAGGGTTGGCACAGGCCGATGATGCCGAAGATCATCACCCATTGCGACACGGGCACGAAGAAGCGGTGGTTCATCTCGCGCAAGCGTCATTTGCGGATCGCCCCGAAGCTCATCCCGCGCAGCAGGTGGTTGCGCAGCAGGAAGGTAAAGATCGCGACCGGCAGCAGGAACAGCACGCGTTCCGGCGGCGATCACCGTCCAGTCCGGCAGGCCCGACCCGATCTGGCTGGGAATGAAGGGCGGCGCGGTCTGCGCGCGGCGGTTGGTCATGATCAGCGCAAAGGCGTATTCGTTCCAGGCGGTGATGAAGCAGAAGACGGCGGTGGCGGCGATGCCGGTTGCCGCCTCGGGCAGCACGATCTTGAAGAAGGCCTGCATCCGCGTGTAGCCATCGACCAGCGCCGCATCCTCGTATTCCTTGGGAATCTCGTCGATGAACCCCTTCATCAGCCAGACCGAGAACGAGAGGTTGAACGCGGTGTAAAGGATGATGAGGCCGAGGTGCGTGTCGTTCAGCCCGACCGCCCGGTACATCAGGAACATCGGGATCGCCACGACCACGGGCGGCAGCATGCGGGTCGACAGGATGAAGAACAGCCAGTCATCCTCGCCCTTCACCTTGAAGCGCGAAAAGCCATAGGCGGTGATCGTGCCCATCGACACGGCCAGAAGCGTGCTGATCGTCGCCACGATCAGGCTGTTCATGAAGCGCGAGGGATAGCCCGAAAGCTGCACCGCGCCCTTGCCCGACCGCACGACCTTCTCGCCGCCTTCCAGGATGCGCCGTTCCCACCAGGGGGCGGCGGCCAGTTCCTCTGCCGTGGGCTGGTCGCGCAACTGGCTGCGCTTGACCATCAGCTTCACGAAGGGTGTCACTTCCGGCTCGAACAACACGGTCGGCGGGATCGGTGGTCGCCAGGTTGCGCGGCTTGAAGGCGGTCGCGGTGATCCAGTAGATCGGCGCCAGGAAGATCACCAGGATCACCATCAGCGCGGCGATGGACAGGCGGTGGCGAAAGACCTCGCCGGTGGTGCGGACCGCGGCCATCTCAGCGCTCCTTCACTTTGTTCAGGTACTTCACGTAGATGTTCGTGATCGCCAGAACCATGATCAGCACGATGTAGGCAAAGGCGCAGCTCAGGCCCGTCTGCCACTCCTGAAACGCCATCTTGTAGAGCCGGATCGAGATCAGCTCGGTCGTCGGCTGGCTGGCGAGGATATAGGCAAGGTCAAAGGTCTTGAACGCCTCCATTGTTCGAAAAATGATAGCGATCATCAGGATCGGGGCCACCAGAGGCAGCGTAATGCGGAAAAATGTATAGAGCGTCGAGGCCCGGTCGATCGCCGCCGCCTCGTAGAGATGCTTGGGAACCGCCGAAAGCCCGGCCAGCGACAGAAGCATCACGAAGGGCGACCACATCCAGATATCGACCAGCGCAATCGCGTAAAGCGCCATGTCGGGATTGGCCAGCCACTCGAACGTCCCAAGCCCCAGGGCGTAGTTGATGATGCCGAAGGACGGATCGTACAAGCAGCTTCCAGAACAGCCCGACCACCGCCATCGACAGCATCATCGGCAACAGGAGCAGCGTCGTCAGCAGGCCCTTGTAGGGGATGTCCCGGTTCAGCAGCATCGCCACCCCGAACCCCACGATCACCTGCCCGGTGACCGAGATCAGCACGTATTTCGCGGTGATGGTGAAGTTCGTCCAGATGAACGGATCGCTCAGCAACTCGCGGTAGTTCTGCAAGCCCACGAAGTTCGCAGGCTCGTTGGTCGAGGCGCGGAAATCGGTGAACGAATACCCCAGCGAGTAGATCAGCGGGAAGATGTTGAAGACGATCAGGAAGATGATCGTCGGGATGATGAACAGGTTGCGGATCGCCAGGTCGCTCAGTCCGCGCTGGCGCCGGGCGGGGCCGCTTGAGGCATGGGTCATCTGTGCCACAAGGGCCTCCGAAGTCGGTCGCGTCAGGAAAAAGGAGAGGGGCGGCAGCCCCTCTCCAGGCTTGGGAGGTTACTTCAAGCGGCCATACTTCTTGAACGTCTCGGTCCAGTCGGCCGCCAGCGCGTCGAGCGCCTCTTTCGCGGTGCCTTCGCCAGCAGGTCGACATACGGATAGATCCGCTGGTTCATCTGGCTCAGCAGTTCCGCATATTCCGGCACCGCCCAGAAGTCCTTCACCTTGAACATGGTCTGGTAGAAGGCCTCGTTGTAGGGCGTCGCGGTACGGAATTCCTCGCTCTCCAGCACGGCGGCGCTCGCCGTATAGCCACCAAGCTCGGCCCAACGCTTCTGGGTGTCGTCCTTGATGAACCATTCGAGGAATTTCATCGCCTCTTCCTGGTTCTCGGAATAGCTGACGACCGAGATACCCTGCCCGCCGAGTGCCGCGAACTGGTCGCCGTACGGGCCGGCGGGGTTCGCGAAGAAGCCGGTATTGGCGGCGTGCGGGTTGGTGCTTTCGTTCAGCAGCGCCGGGAAGAAGGCGAAGTAGTTCATGCTCATCGCCGCCAGACCCTCGGTGATGGCCTGGTTGTTCTCGACGAAGAAGGTCTTGGCCCAGCCGGGCGGGGTAAAGCCGTAAAGCTCGCGATAGGCTTCCAGCGCCTGCACCGCCTTGTCCGAGTTGATGTAGCCCTCGACCTCATAGGTCTCGGGGTTCCCCAACTCGCCACCGAACGAGAACAGCGCGTTCTCGAAGCCCATGGCCAGCGCGTCATAGCTGTTGTCGGTATAGATCGCGATGCCGTAGCGGCCCTGGTCGGGACGATGGAAGAATTCGGCGATGTCGCGCAGCTGCTTCCAGTCGGCGGGTGCCGCCAGATCGTAGCCGTACTTCTCCTTGAACGCGGCCATCTCGGCCGGATCGCTGAACCAGTCCTTGCGATAGGACCAGCCCACGGCGTCGCCCTCGGCCGGGATGGCCCAGTACTTGCCCGAGTTGCCGGGGTATTCGGCATAGTACTTGACCGTGGCGGGGGCCATGATCTCGCCGACCTTGTTCGCGTTGAAGAACTCGGTCAGGTCCACGTAGTGCCCGGCGGTCGACGCCGCGCCCAGCCACTGGCTGTCCCCTACGATCAGGTCATAGGCAGACCCCTTGGCGTTGAATTCGGTAAAGGCCTTGGTCTGGAAATCCGACCAGGGCGTGGTTTCCACGGTCACGGTGACGCCGGTTTCGGCCTCATATTCGTTGACCAGTTCCTGCAGGTAGTTCGCAGGGTCCCACTCCGCCCAGAAGATCGTCAGTTCCTGCGCAAAGGCTTGCGACGTGGACAGGGCTGCAATCCCGACACCGGTCAAAAGACCGGCTAGTTTTCCGCGCATGGCTGTTCCTCCCGTTCATGCACATCGTGATGAGATCATGCGCGCCTCTCCGGGGCCGCTTTGATCGGGCACAGTCAACTGGTATTACCAAACCCGAAAGTCCGTCAAGAGCGTTTCTGACTGGCCCCTGACCCTTCGCCGAACGCGCTGCTCCACAAGGCAAAGGCTTTCCCCTTGCCAGATATGGATTTTTCCTCGCTTCGCTTGCGGCGTGACGGTATCGCGCGCACGGCGCCGCGCATGCGTGTTGCAAATCTGGTCCAACCAGTTACGCTTGATCTGGAAGGGCCAGCCTGCGCGGCGACGGGGGAAGGAAGCCTGCGATGGGACGCATCCACCTGATCGGCACCGCCGATACCAAGGGCGAGGAACTGGCCTATCTCGCGGGGCTGCTGCGCGCGCGCGGCGCAGAGGTGACGCTTGTCGATGTCGGCACCGGCCCCCCCACGATTCCCGTCGACGTGCCCGCCTCGGACGTGGCCGCGCATCATCCCGAGGGCGCGCAGGCGGCCCTCGGCACGCGCGACCGGGGGCAGGCCGTCGCGGCGATGGGGCTGGCCTTCGCGCGGTTCATCGCAGACCGCCCCGATCTGTCCGGCGTGCTGGGCATCGGCGGGGGCGGCGGCACCTCGATCATCGCGCAGGGCATGCGCGAGCTTCCCTACGGCCTGCCAAAGCTCCTCGTCTCCACCCTCGCCTCGGGCGACACGGCCCCCTACATCGGCATATCCGACCTCGTCCTGATGCCTGCCGTGACGGACCTCGCCGGTCTCAACCGCATCAGTCGCGTCATCCTTGCCAATGCCGCCGAGGCGATGGCGGGCATGGCGCTGCATCCGGCCCCCGCCACGGGCGGCAAGCCCGCCATCGGGCTGACGATGTTCGGCGTGACCACGCCCTGCGTCACCGCCATCACCGCCGACCTGCGCGACAGCCACGACTGCCTCGTGTTCCATGCCACCGGCACGGGCGGGCGCACGATGGAAAAGCTGGCCGACAGCGGCATGCTGACCGGCCTCATCGACATCACCACGACCGAGGTGGCCGACCTGCTGTTCGGCGGCGTGCTGCCCGCGACCGAAGACCGCTTCGGCGCGGCGATCCGCACCCGCCTGCCCTGGGTCGGATCGGTCGGCGCGCTCGACATGGTGAACTTCGGTCCGCCCGACACGATCCCCGCGCGCTACAGCGACCGTCTGTTCTATCACCACAACCCTCAGGTCACGCTGATGCGGACCACACCCGACGAGAACCGGCAGATGGGGGAATGGATCGCCCGGCGGCTGAACCTCTGCGACGGCCCCGTCCACCTGCTGATCCCCGAAGGCGGGATCTCCATGCTCGACGCCCCCGGCCAGCCGTTTCATGACACCGCGGCCGACAAGGCGCTGTTCGACGCGCTGGAGGGAGGGTTGCGCCAGACCGCCACCCGCCGCCTGACCCGCCTGCCCCATCACATCAACGACCCGGCCTTTGCCGCCGCCGCCGTCGCGGCCTTCCGCGCGCTGGCCTGACCCAAGGAGAGACCGATGCCCTCGCCCTATTTCATCCGCCCCGAAACCGTTTCCGCCTTTGGCTTCGACTGGGGCAAGCTGGCCCTGACCGTGGGGCCCGAGGTGAACGGTGCCCAGCGCTTCTCGGGGGGCATCGTCACCGTGCAGCCCGGCGGGGGCCACGCGCGCCACAACCACCCGGGCGCGGAAGAGATCATCCTTGTCCTGTCCGGCTCGGGCGAGCAGATGGTCGAGGATGACAGCGGAACGCCCGTGACTGAACAGGTGGGAGCGGGCTGCACGATCTATGTTCCCGAAAGCCGCTTCCATTCCACACTGAACACGGGGGCGGGACCGATGACGCTGTTCGTCGTCTATTCCCCCGCCGGTCCCGAACGCGCGCTGCGCGAGCTGCCCGACTTCCGGCTGCTGCCGCCCGAAGCCTGACACAATCACAGCGAGAATGATTCTCGGATGTGGCGCGGCTCGTGTCGCCCACATCTTCGATAATTTCGAATGCCCACGCGACATTGTTCGCGGAACGCGGCCAATCGCGGTTCCGTCGAAAACAAGATATGCGAACATTTGATATGGTTAACGAGGCGTTGATCCCTCGCTGGCAACGACTGTTTCAGGGGGGCGGCGGCAGGCCGCGATCTGGGCCTTGTCAGGCACTGATCCTTCGGTGTCTCGGGCATGCTCGCAGCCCTGGGCCAAAGGAAGCAGCGCCCCGATCGTTGCGTTCCGGGTTACGCAACAAAAACACCCGATCCGATATTAAAGGACAAACCTTCAGACCAATCGGGGCGCCTGCAAGAACAATCAAACCAGCTACTCGCCAATGTCTCTACTCGGAACCAACCTCACCTTTACCTTACTCAATCATAATACCCTGTTCTGATGGCCTGTTTAACTTGTCTTTTTAGACAGGTGTATAGCATCTGATTGTTTTCGCAGCGTTTGTTTCTTAACATCTTAAAGTTGCCACAAACTAAACCTTAACTTGCCATATCTTGCACACCTCAACTCCGCATTCCTGCCACACATTGCGCCGAAATTGACATGGTTCCGGCACAATTGCCACAAAACCGCCCAACGCAACACTGCAAGAAGGAGGAGTTCAAAAATGGTAAATCTTGTTGAGAAAGCTCGTATCGGCCGCATGGCTGCCCTTGAAACCAAGACCCGCGGTGCGTCCGCAGGTGTTTCGGGCCCCTCGCGCCAGAACGTCACGTTCATCTCCCGCCGCATGAACACCGCAGGTCCTGCGGGCTGGCAGCTCTAGCGGCAGCCGTCCGGGGCGACCGGGGGATGGTGGGACATCCCGGTCGCCCGGTCGACAGATGAAATCCAAGACAAGAGGATCACGCGATGTATTCCCAGGCCCTGTTCTCGCCCGCCCCGCCGCCCGGCCTGCGCCCCGGCATCCGCCCGCATGAGGCGCGCCATGGCCGCGCCGCAGCCCCGCTGAAGCTGGTGCGCCAATGACCGTGCAACCTTTCGCCCCGGCAGCCTTCCCCCGCCTCGCCGACCTGCGCGGCCTCTGGCGGTCCGCCCCGACCGAGGCCGACATCTCGGCGGCCGCGCTGTTCGTCGCGGGCTTCGCGGCGCTCGACGCCACGATCCTGTGGTGGATGACACTTGGCGGGCATGTCTGGCAGCTGGCGCTGGTCTACGCCATCAGCGGCAACATCACCTACCTTCTGGTGCAAAGCGGCCTCTCCCGCTTCGCCGGTTGCGCGGAAGACTAGGCCCCGCCCCGGTTCCAGCCGCGCGCCCGCTCGCCATACATCTCGTGCCCCGTCGCGGTCACGGCCAGCGTATCCTCAAGCTTGATGAAGCCCCGCGTGGGGTGAAGCATCGTCGTCTCGACCGACAGAACCATGCCCGGCTCCAGGGGCCGCGCCGCATCGACCCCCTCGTAGGCGACCGGATGGTTCGTCATCAGGAAAGGCACCTCATGGCTGATAAGCCCCATGCCATGCGCGAAGAAATCGGTGAACCCGGCCGAGGGGATCGCCCGCAGCGCCGCCTCGCCCGCCGCGACCAGATCGCCCCCCAGCACACCGGGCGCGACCTTGGCGAAAGCCGCCTGCTGGACGCTTTCCACCTGGCCGAGCAGATCGACCAGCTCGTCATCCGGCTCTCCCAGGATCCCCATGCGGCAGAGATCGCCGATATAGCCGTGGAAGTTCCCCCCGCTGTCGAGCGAGATCACCTCGCCCCGCCGCCAGACCTGCCCGGACCCGGCCCGGTTGTGGCTGGCCCCCAGCGTGATGAGGCAATAGTCGAAATGCAGCCCCCGCATCGTCTCCTGCCGGCGCAACTCCTCGATGATCTGGTGCTTGGTCCAGCCTTCCCCCGCCGCGGCCATCGTGGCCTGCATGGAATCGGTGATCAGCTCGGACGCCTGGCGCAGCAGGTCAAGCTCGTCGGGCGTCTTGATCGCGCGCATCTCCTCCAGCATGCCCGTCGCATCCTTCAGATGATCTTCGCCCAGTACCCCCGCCATGACCCGCCAGGCATCGGCCGGAAGGAAGCCGGGCTCGATCCCGATCCGCCCCCCCGCAATCCCGATCTTCACCAGATGCTCGACCGCCGCCTGCGCTGCGTCCACGCTGCCCCAGCAGGCGGGTAGGACTGTGGGCGTCCAGAACGGGCGGTTGGCATGCTCGCCCCCTTCCATCTTGTTGCCGATATAGGCGGCGTGGTCGGGGCTGCCCCGGCGATAGACCACCACCGGCAGGTAGCGGCTGTGACCGATCGCATCCATCGCCGAGAAGAAGATGAAGCGGTATCCGCCCAGCAGGTACTGCACGTTGTGCTTCGATGTGACGACCAGCGCATCCAGCCCCGCCGCCTCCATCAGCCGGTCGATGCGGGCCAGATCGGGTGGCGTGAAACCTTCGGGCGTCCTCGTGGCGGTATCCATGTCCCTCACCCCCTCCCAAGGGCGCGCGCCTCAGCTGATCGCCACAGGCACGTCCAGATGCTGCATCGGCTCTTGCGGGCTGCGGCGGTCGATGGCGCGCATCACGGCGCGGGCCAGAAAATCGCCCGCTTCGCCCACATCCTCGTGCACCACCAGCATATCCGCCCGGAAGCGCCGAAGGAAGCGCACGGAATCCTTGGTTCCCACATCGAAATCGCGCCCCAGAACCAGCCCGCAGGCCTCGCCCCCCGTCACCATCGCCATCGAGGATGTGGCCGATCCCAGAAGCACCCCGTCGGGGCGGTCCGGCGCGGCAAAGATGCGGCTGGAAAACGCCTCGACCTGCAAGGCGTTGGTATCGCTCGTCACCTCGTCGAACACCCGCGCCTTCAGCCCCAGCCGCGCAGCCTCGTCGGTGAAGCCCCGGATCATGTGGACGGAATAGCTCTGCCCGCGTGGCGGCGCGACCAGCGCCAGCCGCTTGCGCCCGCGCGCCGCCATCTCGCGCACCATGATCCGCGCGAAGGCCTCGTTGTCGAAGTCGAAATACGGATGCTCCAGCCCCATGTCGGTGCGCCCATGCGTGGCAAAGGGAAAGCCGCGCTCCTGCATGTAGCGCACGCGCGGGTCGTCGGGCCGCGTCTGGTTGATGATGACCCCGTCCGCCGAACCCGTCTCGACCACATAGCGGATCGGGGCCATGGGGTCTTCCTCGGGGAAGTAGGGCATCAGGATCATGTGATAGGCGGTGCCGCGCAGCGCGCCCGCGATGGCGTTGATCATCTGCGAGGTGTGGTTCATCACATCCTCTTCGGTCGAGCGCACCAGCGCGATGACGTTGGTCTTGCCTGTCCTGCAGGCGCACCCCCGCGCGGTTGGGCCGGTATCCCACGCTTTCCGCAACTGCCCTTACCCGCCGCTTCGTCTCCTCGCCGATGTCGGGGGCGTCCTTCAGCGCCCGGCCCACCGTGGCCACCGAAAGCCCGGTCAGCGCCGCGATGCTTTTCAGCGTCGGACGCTCCGCCTCGGCCTGATCGTGATTCGCCGTCTCCATACCCGCCTACCGTCCCCCGGACGCCCGTTTCCCCGGCGTCACCCGGTCTTGCTAGCACCCCGGTCGCGGGGCGAAAAGTCCATCGTTCAAAACACGTTGCACGCTGCGGTTGCGGGACCTTGCGGCTGCGATCGCATGGCGAAATCCGACCCGCCAAACCGCGCTGCATGACGCCATACGCCCCAATTACACCGCCCGAAAAAGCAGCGCGACAAGCGAAAAGATAGGCTTGATCGAAAAAACTATAACGTTATAGGATCGCACTATAACGATATAGTCTGGGAGGACTCGCATGAAATCCGTCAAACTGGCACTGGGGCTGATGGCCTCGGTCGCCCTGCCCTCGCTTGCCTGCGCGACCGAGCTGGAAGTCACCCATTGGTGGACCAGCGGGCGGCGAGGCTGCCGCCGTGGCCGAATTCGCCAAGGCGTTCGACGCCACCGGCAACACCTGGGTCGACGGGGCCATCGCGGGGTCCGGCGACACCGCCCGGCCGATCATGATCAGCCGCATCACCGGCGGCGACCCGATGGCCGCCACCCAGTTCAACCATGGCCGCCAGGCCGAGGAACTGGTCGAGGCGGGCCTCATGCGCGATCTGACCGCCGTGGCCGAGGCCGAGGGCTGGGCCAGCATCGTCAACCCGCCGAGCCTGCTGGAAAACTGCACCCTCGACGGCAAGATCTACTGCGTGCCGGTCAACATCCACTCGTGGCAGTGGCTGTGGCTGTCGAACAAGGCCTTCGCCGATGCGGGCGTGGCCGTGCCGACCAACTGGGACGAATTCGTCGCCGCCGCCCCCGCGCTGGAAGCCAAGGGCATCATCCCGCTCGCCATGGGCCAGCAGTCCTGGCAGACGGCGGGCGCCTTCAACGTGCTGATGGTCGCCGTGGGCGGGCCCGAGGCCTATCTCAAGGTCTACAAGGACAAGGATGCCACGGTGGCCGCCGGTCCCGACATCGCCAAGGTGTTCAAGGCCGTTGACGACGCGCGCAAGATGGCCGCGAATTCCAAGGTGCAGGACTGGAACCAGGCCACCAACCTCGTCATCACCGGGCAGGCCGGCGGGCAGATCATGGGTGACTGGGCGCAGGGCGAGTTTCAGGTCGCAGGCCAGGTCGCGGGCACGGACTATACCTGCCTTCCCGGCCTTGGCGTGAACGAGGTCATCTCGACCGGCGGCGACGCCTTCTACTTCCCGGTCCTCAGCGACCCCGAGAAATCGGCGGCGCAGGAGGTGCTGGCCTCGGTGATGATGGCGCCCGCCACGCAGGTCGCCTTCAACCTCAAGAAAGGCTCGCTGCCGGTGCGCGGCGATGTCGATCTTGCGACCGCGAACGACTGCATGAAGAAGGGCCTCGAAATCCTCGCCGCAGGCAACGTGATCCAGGGCACGGACGAGCTGATCTCGCCCGACACCGCCACCCAGATCAACGACCTGATGAGCGCCTTCTTCAACGATCCCACGATCACGCCCGAAACGGCGCAGGCCCAGTTCGCCGAGATCATCTCGAACGCCGACTGACCTTTACCGCCGGGGCCGCCGCGATCCGGCGGCCCCTCTCTCATTTCCGAAGAGCGCCCCATGCCCGCTGCCCGGCCGAGCCAGATCTTCCGCAACCTCAGCGCCAAGATCGCCTCGCTTCCCGATGATCCTGACCGCGCTCGTGGTGTTCGTCGGCGGCACCGCATCTGGACCGTGCTCTACTCCTTCACCAACTCCAAACTGCTGCCCCGCCTGCGCTTCGTCGGCTTCGACCAGTACGAACGCCTGTGGTCCACCGACCGCTGGCTGATCGCGATCGAGAACCTTGCCATCTACGGCGTGCTCTCGCTGATCTTCAGCTTCGTCATCGGCTTTCTTCTCGCCTGCCTGCTCGACCAGAAGATCCGGTATGAGGATACGTTCCGCACCATCTTCCTCTATCCCTTCGCGCTCAGCTTCATCGTCACCGGCCTTGTCTGGCAATGGATCCTGAACCCCGATTTCGGGGTGCAGAAGGTGGTCCGCAGCCTCGGATTCGACGACCTTCACCTTCGACCCGCTCTACGACGCCGACATCGTGATCTACGGCGTGCTGATCGCCGGGCTCTGGCAGGGCACCGGGCTCATCATGTGCCTGATGCTCGCGGGCCTGCGCGGGATCGACGAGGATATCTGGAAAGCCTCGCGCGTCGACGGCATCCCGAAGTGGAAGACCTACCTCTTCATCGTCATCCCGATGATGCGCCCGGTCTTCATCACCACGCTCGTCATCGTCATGGCCGGCATCGTCAAGCTCTACGATCTGGTGGTCGCGCAGACCGGCGGCGGCCCCGGCACCGCCTCGGAAGTGCCCGCGAAATACGTCTACGACTTCATGTTCCGCGCCCAGAACCTCGGTCAGGGCTTCGCCGCCTCGACCATGATGCTGCTCTCGGTCGTGATCGTCGTCGTGCCCTGGGCCTATCTGGAATTCGGGGGGCGCAAGCGTGGCTGACGCCGTTTCCCGCCAGACCATGGCCCCCGGCCCGCGCGGCCCGAAACCGCGCCCCGCCTTCTCGCGGCGCAACATCTTCCTCTACGGCACGCTGTTCGTCGTCTCGGTCTACTACCTGCTGCCGCTCTACGTGATGGTCGTGACCTCGCTGAAGGGGATGCCCGAGATCCGCCTGGGCAACATCTTCTCGCCGCCGATGGAGATCACCTTCCAGCCCTGGGTCAAGGCCTGGTCGCAGGCCTGCACGGGCCTGAATTGCGACGGCCTGTCGCGCGGGTTCTGGAACTCGGTCCGCATCACCGTGCCCTCGGTGATCCTCTCGATCGCCATCGCCGCGGTGAACGGCTACGCGCTGTCGCTACTGGAAATTCCGCGGGGCCGACACCTTCTTCGCCATCCTGATCGTCGGCGCCTTCATCCCCTATCAGGTGATGCTCTACCCGATCGTCATCATCCTGCGCGAGATCGGCCTTTACGGCATCGCTCTGGGGCCTCGTTCTGGTCCACACCGATCTTCGGCATGCCGATCCTGACGCTTCTGTTCCGCAACTACTTCGCCTCGGTGCCGGAAGAGCTGTTCAAGGCCGCCCGCGTCGATGGCGCGGGGTTCTGGGGCATCTTCCTGCAGATCATGGTGCCGATGAGCGCTGCCGATCTTCGTCGTGGCGCTGATCCTGCAGGTCACCGGCATCTGGAACGACTTCCTGTTCGGCGTCATCTACACCCGGCCCGACACCTATCCGATGACGGTGCAGCTCAACAACATCGTCAACTCGGTGCAGGGCGTGAAGGAATACAACGTCAACATGGCGGCCACCCTGCTGACCGGCCTCGTGCCCCTCGTCATCTACTTCCTCTCCGGCAAGCTGTTCGTGCGCGGCATCGCCGCGGGCGCCGTCAAGGGCTGACACATGGCATTCGATTTCCGTCGAAAGACCTGACGCTGACCTTCGGGGCGCTCGACGTGCTGAAGAACCTCAACCTCGACGTGGCCGAGGGCGAGTTCATCGTGCTGCTCGGCCCGTCGGGCTGCGGCAAGTCCACCCTGCTGAACTGCATCGCGGGGCTGCTCGACATCTCGACGGCCAGATCTGGATCAAGGGCAAGAACGTCACCTGGGCCGAGCCGTCCGGACCGCGGCATCGGCATGGTGTTCCAGTCCTACGCGCTCTACCCGCAGATGACCGTGCGCGGGAACCTCTCGCTTCGGGCTGAAGAACGCGCGGCATGCCCAAGGACGAGATCGAGGCGCGCGTCGCCCGCGCGGCCGAAATCCTCCAGATCGAGCCCGCTGCTCGACCGCAAGCCCGCAGCCCTGTCGGGCGGCCAGCGCCAGCGCGTCGCGATCGGCCGGGCGCTGGTGCGCGACGTGGACGTGTTCCTGTTCGACGAGCCGCTGTCGAACCTCGACGCCAAGCTGCGCAGCGAACTCCGGGTCGAGATCAAGCGCCTGCACTCGCGCCTCAAGAACACGATGGTCTACGTCACCCACGACCAGATCGAGGCGCTGACGCTGGCCGACCGCATCGCGGTGATGAACGGCGGCGTGATCCAGCAGCTCGACGAGCCGAAGACGATCTACAACCGCCCGGCCAACCTGTTCGTCGCGGGCTTCATCGGCTGCCCCGCGATGAACTTCCTGCCCGGCGCGACGGTGGACGGGGGCCGCGCCTTTGCGCTGGCCGAGCACCGCATCGACCTTGCGGGCTATGACGGCGGCGCGGTGCTGGAACGCCCGAAGGCGATCCTCGGCGTCCGGCCCGAACACATCGCCATCGCCGCCGATCCGCGCCCCGGCACGTCGATCCCCGCCGTGGTCGACATCGACGAGCCGATGGGCGCCGACAGCCTCGTCTGGCTCAAGGTCGCCGGCCAGCAGGTCTCGGTCCGCGTGCCGGTAGAGCGACGGCTGGAGCCCGGGCACGAAGGTTCACCTGCATCTCGACATGAGCAAGGCCTCGCTCTTCGATGCCGGAACCGAGCGGCGGGTTTAGGGATGGCCACTTCCGCGTAAGGCATTGCGGATCGTCCTGCGACAATCCGTCCTGCCTGCTGCCCCGGCAGGCGCGTTGTCGCGCCCGCCCAGCAGGCGCGGCCGGATTGCCATCACGGCGGAGACCCCGCCTCGGTCACGCTTCGGCAATCGGATGCACAACGCTACGCTTGCGGCCACCTCGGCAGGCCCGCGGCGCCCTCGCGCCTGCCCTCCGCTTGACGGATTTGTCCCGCGACAAATCCGTCCGCGCCTGCCTGCCCCCGGCAGGCGCGTTACCGCGCCCGCCCAGTCAGGCGCGGACGGATTGGCAAGCGTCACGCAAGCGGAGAACCGCCTTGCCTGCGCGCTCGCGCGCTCCGGCAATCGGATCGCGGAAACGCTCCACAGGAGCGTTTCCGGTCGATCCTCTGGCACAATCTCCGGCAATCGGCGCGGTCTGCGATCGCCTCCGCCGGAAGCCCGCAGAGCACCCCATGACTGACCTCTCCGGCCTCTGGACCCTCACCGACGACCGCGCCGAACATGCCGTCCCCTTCGCGATCCCCGGCGACGGCATCACCGCGCTGCATGCGGCAGGCGTGATCCCCGACCCCTATTGGGGCCGCAACGAATACGCCTCACGCTGGATCGCCGACCGCGACTGGACCGCGACCCGCAGCTTCCCGCATGACGGCACGCCCGTCCGACCTGATCGTCGACCACCTCGACACCGTGGCCGAGATCCGGCTGAACGGCACCCTCGTCCTGTCCGCCGCCAACAGCTTCCGCCGCTTCCGCGTGACGCGCCGAAGGCCTGCGCGCGGGCGAGAACGAGATCTCCATCACCTTCCGCTCCGCCACCCGCGCCGCCGATGCGGCACAGGCGGCCCAGCCCTTCCGCGTGCCCTATGCCGCCGGCAACTGCCCGATCCCGAACGGCAACATGCTGCGCAAGCCGCAATGCGACTTCGGCTGGGACTGGAACATCGCGCTGGCGCCCTTCGGCCTCTACGGGCGCGATCGCGCTGGAACCCGAGGGCGACCGGATCGACGACATCCTCGTCACGCAGGACCATGCGGCAGACCGGGCGACCGTCGTCCGCTGCACTGTTCACGCCGACGCTGAGGACGTGGCCGCGACCGTCTGCGATCGACGGCACAAAGCGCTCGGCGCGTCGAAACGGCGTCGCACCGCTGACGCTTCGCCATCGACGACCCCGACCTCTGGTGGCCCGCACGGCCTCGGCCCGCAGACGCTCCACACGCTCACTGTCACCGCAGGCGAGCGCGCATCGCCACCCGCCGCATCGGCCTGCGCGACCTGCGCCTCGTCTCCGAGCCCGACGCGGCCGGGCGCAGCTTCGCCTTCCACGTCAACGGCCACCCCATCTTCGCGCGCGGCGCCAACTGGATCCCCGCCGACGCGCTGCCCGGGCCGCATCACGCCCGAGAAGACCCGCGCGCTGCTGCAATCGGCCGTCGACGGCAACCATGAACATGATCCGCGTCTGGGGCGGCGGCCGCTACGAGCCGGACTGGTTCTACGAGCTCTGCGACGAGCTGGGCCTGATGGTCTGGCAGGACTTCATGTTCTCCTGCCATCTCTACCCCTCGACCGCCGAATTCCTCGCCGAGGTCGAGCCGAGGTGCGCGATGTAGGTCGCGCCGCCTCAGCCACCACGCCTGCCTCGCGCTCTGGTGCGGCGACAACGAACTCCTCGGCGCGCTGACCTGGTTCCCCGAGAGCCGCAAGGACCGCGACCGCTACCTCGTCGCCTACGACCGGCTGAACCGCACGATCGAGACCGCGCTGCCGCGCGTCAGCCCCGAGGCGAACTGGTGGCCCTCCAGCCCCTGCCCCGGCCCGCTGTCCTTCGGCGACGCCTGGCACGACGACAGCTCGGGCGACATGCATTTCTGGTCGGTCTGGCACGAGGGCCGCGACTTCGAGCACTACCGCGACGTCAGCCCGCGCTTCTGCTCGGAGTTCGGCTTCCAGTCCTATCCCTCGATGGAGGTGATCCGCCGCTTCGCCGACCCGCAGGACCTCAACATCGCCTCGCCGGTGATGGAGAGCCACCAGAAGAACGCCGGCGGCAACGCCCGCATCGCGGAGACCATGTTCCGCTACTTCCGCTTCCCCAACGACTTCGAGGATTTCGTCTGGCTCAGCCAGGTCCAGCAGGGCCTCGCCATCAAGACCGCCGTCACCTACTGGCGCAGCCTGAAGCCGCACTGCATGGGCACGCTCTACTGGCAGCTCAACGACACCTGGCCCGTCTGCTCCTGGGCCTCGCCTCGACTACGGCGGCGACTGGAAGCTGCTGCACCACATGGCGCGCGCTTCTTCGCCCCGGTCACTCGTCGCGCCGTCCCCACACCGCAAGGGATCGACCTCCGCGCCGTCAACGACACGCCGAGACCGCCGCCGAGATCACCCTCACCGCCGACGCCGCCCGGATGGACGGCACCACCCGCGAGCTTGCCCGCGCCACCCTCACCGTCCCCACCGACGCCGCCGTCACCGCCCTGACCCTGCCCCCCGACGCGCTGGCCAACGACGAGGTCCTCGCCTTCACCTGGGACCACGACGGCCATCGCCAGGGCGACGTCTTCGCCCCGAGGCCCTGGAAATCCTCGACCTGCTCCCGTCCGGTCTGACCCACACCGCCGCGCCCAGGGCGATGCTGGGAAATCGCCCTCACCGCCCGCGCCCTCGCCCTCTTCGTGACGCTCGAGGCCGACCGCCCCGGCCGCTTCTCCGCCAACGCCGTCACCCTGTTCCCCGGCCACCCCGCCGCGATCGCCTTCACCCCGACCCAGCCCGGCCCGCCCCCCGCCTTCACCCTGCGCGACCTGCACAGCGCCACCTACCCCCCGAGGTCCTGATGTTCTCCTACCAGCTCTACTCCTCGCGCAACTTCCCGCCGCTCGCCGACACGCTGAACATGCTCGCCGCCCTCGGCTACGACGGGGTCGAGGGCTACGGCGCGCTCTACGCCGACGACGCGCTCGTGGCCGAACTGGCCAAAGCCTCGCCGCCACCGGCCTCACCATGCCCACCGCCCATTTCGGCCTCGCCCTGCTGGAAGCCGACCCCGCCAAGGTGCTCGCCATCGCGCGATCCCTCGGCATCGAGACGCATCTACTGCCCCTACCTCATGCCCGACGACCGCCCCAGGGACGCGGCGGGCTGGGAGGCCTTCGGCCAGCGCCTGCAGGAGGCCGGCGCAGCCCTACCGCAAGGCGGGCCTCGGCTTCGGCTGGCACAACCACGACTTCGAGTTCGAGCCGCTGCCGACGGCGCCTGCCCGCAGGTCGCGATCTTCGAGGGCGGCCCGGACCTCGAATGGGAGATCGACATCGCCTGGGTCATCCGCGGCGGCGCCGACCCGCTGGCCTGGATCGCCAAATACGCGCCCCGCATCACCTCGGTCCATGTCAAGGACATCGCCCCCGAGGGCCAGAACGCGGACGAGGACGGCTGGGCCGACGTCGGCCAGGGCACCGTCGACTGGAAGAGCCTGATGGCGGCGCTCCAGGCCACGCCCGTGCACCATTTCATCATGGAACACGACAACCCCACCGACCACGCCCGCTTCGCCGCGCGTCTCGCTCGCGGCCGCAAAGGACCTCTGACATGGACACCCTCGGCATCGGCATCATCGGCTGCGGCAACATCTCGACCACCTACCTCTCGCTCGCGCCGCTCTTCCGCGGCCTCGAGATGCGCGCCTGCGCCGACATGAACCCCGCCGCCGCCCAGGCGCGCGCGGCCGAGTTCAACGTCCAGGCCCAGTCGGTCGAGGAGCTGCTGGCGAACCCCGCCATCGACGTGGTCATCAACCTGACCATCCCCGACGCGCATTTCGCCGTGTCGAAGTCGATCCTTCGAGGCCGGCAAGCACGTCTATTCCGAAAAGCCGCTCACCCTCACCCTCGACGGACGGCCTCGCGCTGCGCGACCTCGCCGGCGGCGCAGGGCCTCCGCGTCGGCTGCGCGCCCGACACCTTCCTCGGCGGCGCACACCAGCAGGCCCGCGCGCTGATCGACGAGGGCGGCTCGGCACCATCACCGCCGGCGGGGCGGCGGTGATGTCCCACGGCATGGAGCATTGGCACCCCAACCCGGACTTCTTCTTCCTGCCCGGCGGCGGCCCGATGCTCGACCTCGGCCCCTATTACATCGCCAACCTCATCAACCTGATCGGCCCCGTGCGCCGCGTCGCGGCCCTGACCTCCGCGGCCACCCCACCCGCACCATCACCACCGCAGCCCGCGCAACGGCGAGGTGATCCCGGTCAAGACGCCCACCAACATCCACGCGCTGCTCGACTTCGCACAACGGCGCGACGGTCACGCTCTCGACCAGCTGGGACGTCTGGTCGCACAAGCGCGGTGAACATGGAGCTCTACGGAACCGAAGGCTCGCTCTTCGTGCCCGACCCGAACTTCTTCGGCGGCACGCGTCGAGATCGCGGGCCGCGATGGCCAGATCGCGCCGGTCGAGCCCTGGGATCACCCCTTCGGCGTCGCCAACCAGCACCACCGGCGCGGGGCGAGCACATGGCGAACTACCGCACCGCCGGCCTTGCCGACATGGCCGCCGCCATCACCGAAGGCCGCGACCAGCGCTGCTCGCTCGACCGCACGCTGCACGGGGTCGAGGTGATGACGGCGGTGCTGAAATCCGGCGAGACGGGCGCACTTCGTCACCCTCCAGACCACCTGCACCCGCCCCGAGGCGCTGTCCCCCGCGCAGGCGCAGGCGCTGCTGAAGTGACCAGCCAGCAGGCCTCCCTGCGAAACAGAGGGCCGCGCCCGACCCGGGGGTGGGCGCCATCGCGCCCGCCCATGGGGCGGGTCGGGCGCGGCCCGGTGGCTTTGGGCCACCGGGCGTGGTCCGGATGGTGTGCCTTGTATCGTCCGAAAAGGGCCGCGGAGAAGGCGGCACGTCCGACGGCACCCGCCCCCGTGTCGGGCGCCGCCCTCCGCTCACACCCGAAGCATCAGCGCCCGAACGCCATGATCCGAAACCCCATCCTCCCCGGCTTCAACCCCGATCCCTCGATCTGCCGCGTCGGCGGCGACTACTACATCGCCACCTCCACCTTCGAATGGTATCCCGGCGTCCAGATCCACCACTCGACCGATCTGGCGAACTGGCGGCTCGTCGCGCGTCCCCTGAACCGCGCCGACCTTCTGGACATGCGCGGCAACCCCGACAGTTGCGGCGTCTGGGCGCCCTGCCTCTCCCATGCCGATGGCCTGTTCTGGCTGGTCTATACCGACGTGAAGCGCTTCGACGGGGCGTTCAAGGACGCGCACAACTACATCACCACCTGCGCCGACGATCGACGGCGACTGGTCGCCCCGCACCTATCGTCAACTCCTCGGGCTTCGACCCCTCGCTCTTCCACGACGACGATGGGCGGAAGTGGTTCCTCAACATGCGCTGGAACCATCGCGGCCCCGGCACCGGCCTCAATCCGGCGCATGACAGCTTCGACGGGATCGAGTTGCAGGAATGGCACCCGACGCGCGGCCTCACCGGCCCTGTCCACACGATCTACACCGGCACCCCCCTTGGCCTGACCGAGGCACCCCACCTCTTCAAGCGGGGCGGCTGGTACTACCTGACCACCGCCGAGGGCGGCACCGGCTATGACCACGCCGTGACGCATGGCCCGCGCCCGCCGGATCGAGGGACCGTACGAGACGCACCCCCAGCAGCACCTCCTCACCACCCGCCATGCCCCGGACAGCCCGATCCAGCGCACCGGCCACGGCCAGTATGTCGAAACGCCCGAGGGGCGGGCGTTCCACACCTTCCTGATGGGCCGACCCCTGCCCGGAACCCGCGCCTGCCCGATGGGGCGCGAGACGGGCCTTGCCGAATGCGATCTGGCGCGACGACGGCTGGCTCTATCTCACAGGGCGGCGGCCTCGTGCCACCCGAAACCCTCCCCGGCCCCACCCGCGCCCCCGACGCACCCGTCATCCGCCGCTTCGACGGGCCCGCGCTGCCGCCCGGAATTCCAGTGGCTCCGCACGCCCGAACCGGGCCGCCTCTTCACCCTTACCGGCACCGCGCTGCGGCTCCATGGCCGCGAAAGCCTCGGTTCGTGGTTCGAGCAATCGCTCGTCGCCCGGCGTCAGGAACATGCATCCTATCAGGCCGAAACGACTCTGGAGGCCGACCCGCCCTCCTGGCAGCAGGCGGCGGGGCTCATCACCTGGTACAACCGCCACAAGTTCCACGCGGCGCTTGTGACGCACGAAAGCGGGCGGCGCGTCCTCACCCTCGTCTCCTGCCTGGGCGACTGGCCGGGCGAGCGTCTGACCTATACCGGCGCGCCGGTGCCCGTCCCCGACGGCCCCCTCCGCCTCGCGGTCCATGTCGATGGCCCGACCCAGCAGTTCCTCTGGTCGGTGCCGAACGCGCCCCTCACCCCGCTCGGCCCCCCGCTCGACGCCACGATCATCTCCGACGAAGGCGGGCGCGGCGAACACGCCTCTTTCACCGGCGCGTTCGTCGGCATGGTGGCTTACGATCTGACCGGACACGCTTGGAGCGCCGAGTTCCGCGACTTCACCTACCTGCCGCAGGCCTGATCCGCCCCGGGTCGGCTCGGGGCGCCCCGCCCCTCATCTTCCGTTCACAAACATCCCACGGGGGGTGATGAGCGATCAGAAACCCTCCGGTGGAGGTTTTCCGCGAAGAACGCCCGGCCCGCGCCCGGGCCGGGACTGGGGGTGTGAAACCCCCGCTCGCCAGCCGAACCGGGCGATACCCGACGTTTTCTGTCTGCATATGAAAGTCATACGCTTATCATATCGTTTTCATATCCCCGAATGCCGCAGTTCCCCGCCGTCCGCCCCGTGCTACATCCCGACTGCACCAACGGAGGCGACATGCTCCTCACACTGACCGGCGTGACCAAGACCTATGCCAGCAGCGAAGGCCCGCTGCGCGTGCTCGACGGTATCGACCTCGCACTCGACGCAGGCCAAAGCCTCGCGCTCACGGGCGAGTCCGGCAGCGGAAAAAGCACGCTCCTTCATCTGGTTGCGGGACTCGATACGGCGGATGCAGGCAGCATCCGGCTGGATGGAACCGAGGTTACCGACGCCGACGACGCCACCCGCGCCGCGCTGCGCCGGGGCACGGTGGGCCTTGTCTTCCAGCAGTTCAACCTGATCCCCTCGCTCGACGTGGCCGCCAACCTCGCCTTCCAGGCCCGGCTGGCCGGCCGAAACGATCCGAACTATACCGCACAACTCGCTGATCTTCTTGGTCTTTCTTCCCTCCTGACGCGCTACCCCGAACAGCTCTCCGGCGGTCAGCAACAGCGCGTCGCCATCGGCCGCACCCTCGCCGCCCGGCCGAAACTCGTCCTCGCCGACGAGCCGACCGGCAACCTTGACGAGGCGACGGGCGACGGGGTGCTCGACCTTCTCTTGCGGCTCGTCCGCGACACGAATGCGTCGCTCCTGATGGTCACCCACTCCACCCGCCTCGCCAACCGCCTCGACGCCCGCGTTCACCTTTCCGCCGGACGGCTGGTCTGATGTGGCGTACCGGCCTCTCGGCGCTGCTCTCGCACTGGCGCAGGCATCCCATCCAATTGTCCATGCTTCTCATGGGCTTGGCCCTTGGGACCGCGCTCTGGTCGGGCATCCAGGCGATCAACTCCGAGGCGCGGGCCAGCTACGACCGCGCCGCCGCGCTGATGGGTCAGGACCGGTTCGACCGGATCGAGGCGACGGATGGTCGCCCGGTGGATCAGGCCGTCTTCGTAGCACTGCGCCGCGCAGGCTGGCTCGTCTCGCCCGTCGTCGAGGGGCGGATGCCCGGCACCGATCTGCGCATTCTCGGGATCGAACCCCTGACCCTGCCGCGCGGGGCGGCGGGGCCGGACCTTGTCTCTGGCGACAGATATTCAAAGTTTTACAACGGGTTCTGGCGTCATGTTCGTGTCGACCCGACACTGCAGAAACCCTTATCCCGGAAGGTCTGCCGCCGCTGCGAACTGACCCGTCCATTCCGCCCGGCACCGGTCTGGTCGATATCGGCATCGCGCAGGGCCTGCTTGGCCTCGACGGGCGCCTCACCCACCTCCTGCTCGCCCCCGACAGCCCCCGCCCCGGCCCGCTTCCGCGCCGGGCTTCAGATCGTAAAACCAAGCGCGAACAACGACATCGCCCGGCTGACGGACAGCTTCCATCTGAACCTGACGGCCTTCGGTTTCCTCGCCTTCACGGTGGGGCTGTTCATCGTCCATTCCTCGATCGGCCTCGCCTTCGAGCAACGCCGCCCGGTCTTCCGCACCCTGCGCGCCCTGGGCCTGCCCGCCCGCAACCTGACGATGCTGCTGCTGGCCGAACTGCTTCTTCTCGCCCTCGTGGCCGGGGTGGTCGGGCATCGCCCTGGGCTACCTCGTCGCCGCAGCCCTGTTGCCCGACGTGGCGGCCACGCTGCGGGGCCTCTACGGGGCCGACGTGCCTGGCACGCTCGGGCTCAGACCGGGCTGGTGGGCGGCGGGGCTTGGCGTGGCGGTGGCGGGGACGCTGGTGGCTTCGGCGCAAAGCCTGTGGCAACTGGCACGCCTGCCGCTGCTGGCCCCCGCCCAACCCCGCGCCTGGGCCCGCGCTTCGGCGAGAACCGCGCAAAGACAAGGGCTTGCCGCCATCTCCTTGCTCGCGGCGTCTGGCCTTCTTCTCACTTTCGGCGGCGGTCTGGTGGCCGGTTTCGCGGGGCTCGGCGCGCTGCTTCTGGGCGCGGCCCTCCTGTTGCCGCTGGCGCTCGCCGCTGCGACCGATCTGGGGCGGCGGGTCGCAAGGGGGCCGCTCTCCGAGTGGTTCTGGGCCGACACGCGCCAGCAATTGCCGGGGCTGTCGCTGGCGCTCATGGCGCTGCTGCTGGCGCTGGCCACCAATATCGGTGTCGGAACGATGGTGTCGAGCTTCCGGCTGACATTTACCGGCTGGCTGGATCAGCGCCTCGCGTCCGAGCTTTACGTCACCGCATCGACCGAAGAGGAGGCGACCCGCCTCGTCGCGTGGCTTGCCCCGCGGGCCGACGCGGTGCTGCCGATCTGGAGCGTCGAGGCGCCGATCCTTGGCCGACCGGGCGAGATCTATGGCGTGGCCGATCACCCGACCTATCGCGACAACTGGCCGCTTCTTGCAGCCCTGCCCGACGCCTGGGATCTGGTCGCCGAGGGGCGGGGCGTGATGGTGAACGAACAGCTTTTCCGGGCCGAGGCGCTCGACCTTGGCGCGCCGCTCGCCCTGCCCGGGGGCGCGTTGACCATCGCGGGCGTCTATTCCGACTATGGCAACCCGCGCCCGCAGGTGCTGATCTCGCCGGACACACTGACGGCATGGTTTCCGGACGTGCCGCGGCTGCGTTTCGGCATCCGCATTGCACCCGAACGGGCAGAGGCATTGCAGGACGCGCTGATCTCCGATTTCGGGCTTCAGCCGGGGTCGATCATCGACCAGGCGGGCATAAAACGGCTGTCGCTCGACATCTTCGAGCGCACCTTCACCGTCACGGCGGCGCTGAACGTGCTGACCCTGGGGGTCGCGGGGCTTGCGATCTTTGCAAGCCTGCTGACCCTGTCGGGGATGCGCCTGCCACAGGTGGCCCCGCTCTGGGCAATGGGGTTGACGCGGCGACGGCTCGCGGCGCTGGACCTGCTTCGGACGCTTGTCCTGGCGGCCCTGACCTTTGTTCTGGCGCTGCCGCTCGGGCTGGCGCTGGCCTGGGTGCTGCTGGCGGTGATCAATGTCCAGGCCTTTGGCTGGCGTCTGCCCTTGCACGTCTTTCCCGCCGACTGGCTGCATCTCGGCGGTCTGGCGGTTGTGGCGGCGGGACTTGCAAGCGCGGTCCCCGCCTTGCGACTGGCGCGGCTGGCACCGGCTGATCTGGTGAAGGTCTTTTCCAATGAACGTTAGGGTTTTCCTGCTGTCGATGTTGTTGGCCCTGCCTGCCTCGGCTCAGGGGTTTGCGGGCCTCGGCACAGCCGTCGATGGGTTCGCCCTGCCCGAGCGCGGTGCGTTCGATTTTCCCGCAGACCACGGCCCGCACCCGGATTTTCGCATCGAATGGTGGTATCTGACCGCCACCCTGACAGGGCCGGACGGAACCGAATATGGCGCTCAGTGGACGCTGTTCCGCTCGGCCCTCGCCCCGCATGAGGCCGATGGATGGGCCAGCCCGCAGCTTTGGATGGGCCATGCGGCTGTCACGACGCCCGCCAGCCATTACGTCGCCGAACGGCTGGCGCGCGGGGGCATCGGGCAGGCCGGGGTCAACGTGATCCCGTTCGAGGCATGGATCGACGACTGGGCGATGACAAGCGATGCGGCGTCGGGGGCCGATCCGCTGTCGGCGGTGACCGTCACCGCCACTGGCCCGGACTTCTCCTATCGCCTCGCCCTGAACGCCACCGGGCCGCTGGTGCCGCAGGGTGATGGCGGCTATTCGGTGAAATCGGCGGGCGGGCAGGCGAGCCGATACTACTCGCAGCCCTTCTACGAGGTAACGGGCGAGATCACGGTCGCAGGCCGTCCAATCCCGGTGACCGGGCAGGCCTGGCTTGACCGCGAATGGTCCTCGCAGCCGCTCGCCGCCGACCAGACGGGATGGGACTGGTTCTCGCTGATGTTCGATGACGGGGCGCGGATGATGGGCTTCCGGCTGCGTGACGCGGGCGCGGGCTATACCAGCGCAACATGGATCGCACCCGATGGCACCCCCTCCCCGCTTCCGCCCGGTGCGCTGCGCGTGACGCCATTGGGCGAGGCCAGCGTGGCCGATCGGCGGGTCCCTGTTACGTGGCGCATCGAACTGCCCGAACGCGGGCTGGACGTGACGATCGACGCCCTGAACCCGCAAGCCTGGATGGATACCTCTGTGCCCTACTGGGAAGGACCGATCCGCATCACGGGCAGCCATACCGGGCGCGGGTATCTCGAGATGACAGGGTACGAGAGCGCCGCCGCCGTGACCTCGACCTCGACCACGAAACTCGGGCCGGGTGAAACCCTGCACGATCACGAGGGTCGATGCGGGCAGCCGGTCGATCCCGGCAAGCCAGGCATCGCGCGCCAGCATGTAGCCCGCCATGTGTTCGCGCGCCGGTGACAAAGGCATTGATGCGGATGACAGTCCGCAGGCCCCATGCCCGCTTCGGCGAGGATCGCCGCGCAATTGGCGAAGCAGAGCCGCGCCTGCGCCTCGGCGCCCTCGGGCACGGTTCCGTCAGGTGCCAGGGCCAAGTTGACCCGACGTGACGACCAGCCGCGCGCCGGGCGGCACCTCGACCCCATGGGCGTAGCGGGCGAAGGGCGGGCTGATGGATGGGCGGGGCAAGCGTCTTCATTCGGTTCACCTGTGTCGCAGCGCAGCTTCGTGCGGCCCGGTGCCTCAGTAACCCGACCGCGCAGCGTCAGGCTGCCGGATCAGCGGCGATGCCGAAAAAACAGGCATCGACTTGGGGCCTTTGCACGATAGTCTTGCACATGACCACATTTTCCGCACTGCCCGCTGCGCTTCCCCTCGCCCGTCCGCTGGCCCGCCCTAGGGTTGAGGCCAACGAGAATCAACAGGAGGTTAACATGGCATCTCTTTCCCGCAGCTTGGGGACAACCGCCCTGACGGCGGCACTCACCGCTTCGCTGTCGCTGCCGGCGCTCGCCCAGAACGTGCCGGTCGTCTTCGGCATCAACTGGCTGGCACAGGCCGAACATGGCGGCTTCTACCAGTCGGTCGCCGACGGCACCTATGCCGCCTGCGGGCTTGACGTGACGATCCAGCCGGGCGGACCGCAGGTGAACAACCGCGCGCTGATGCTGGCGGGCAAGGTCGACTACCACATGGGCGGCAACCTGCTCGAGGCGTTCAGCGCCGTGCACGAGGGCATGCCGATCGTCGCCGTCGCCGCCGCGTTCCAGAAGGAACCGCAGGTGATCCTGACCCATCCGGGCAAGGCCAAGTCGTTCGAGGATCTCAAGAACCTGGCCAGGTGCTGCTGATCGGCGACCAGGGCTATGCCAGCTTCTACCAGTGGATGATCAAGGCCTACGGCTTCACCGAGGAACAGCGCGAGCCCTATACCTTCAACCCCGCCCCCTTCATCGCCGACGAGAACTCGGGGATGCAGGGCTACCTGTCGTCCGAGCCGCTGATGGTCGAGAAGGAAGGCGGCTTCAAGCCGGACGTCTGGCTGATCGCCGATGCGGGCTATTCCACCTATTCGACGCTGATCGAGACGATGGCCGACACCGTCGCCAGCAAGCCCGATCAGGTGAAATGCTTCGTCGATGGGTCGATCAAGGGCTGGTACAACTACCTCTACGGCGACAACACGGCCGCCAACGACCTGATCAAGAAAGACAATCCCGACATGACGGACGAGGCAGATCGCCTATCGGGATCGAGAAGATGAAAGAGGCGGGGATCGTCGATTCGGGCGATGCGCTGACCATGGGGATCGGCGTGATGACCGAGGCCAAGGTGAAGGACTTCTTCGACAAGATGGTCGAGGCGGGCGTGGTTCCGGGCGATCTGGACTGGAAGGCGTCGTTCACGACGGCCTTCGTGAGCAAGGGCGTCGGGATGGACCTGAAGCCAAGTAAGGACTGACGGGGCGGCTGCCTGCCGCCCCGCACCACCCTCGGAGCGACCCGATGACCGCACCCCGCCCGACCCTGCCCCTTGGCCAGCGCCCCCGCGTGCTGGAGATGCAGGGCGTGGACAAGACCTTCAACGGTGCGGTGACGGCCCTGCGGAAGATGTCGCTTACAGTGAACGAGGGCGATTTCATCTCGCTCCTCGGCCCGTCGGGCTGCGGCAAGTCCACCGCGCTGCGGCTGATCGCGGGGCTGATGCCGCCCACGGCCGGGCGGATCGTCTGGGAAGGCGGCGAGCATGCGGGCGATCTGGGCATGGTGTTCCAGGAACCCACGCTGATGCCCTGGGCGACCGTCGCGCAGAACGTCTGGCTGCCGTTCCGGCTGCGCGGGCAGTCCTTCGCCTCGGTCGAGGCCGCGGATCATGGAGGCGCTGTCGCTGGTCGGCCTCGAACCGTTCGCCGGCGCCTACCCGCGCGAATTGTCGGGCGGCATGAAGATGCGCGTCTCCATCGCGCGCGCGATGGTGACCAACCCCCGGCTGATCCTGATGGACGAACCCTTTGCCGCGCTGGACGAGATCACGCGGCAGAAGCTGAACAACGACCTTCTGGCGCTGAAGGCCAAGATCGGCTGCACGGTGATCTTCGTCACCCATTCGGTCTTCGAAAGCGTCTTCCTGTCGGACCGCATCGTCGTCATGGCCGCGCGCCCGGGCCGGGTGATCCGGGAACTGACGGTCGACGCCCCCTATCCCCGCGACATGGAATTCCGCACCTCGCCCGCCTATGCCGCGCATGCCGCGTCGCCTCGGACGCGCTGCATCGAGGCGATGGGAGAAGCCGCATGACCATGGCCGAACGCCTCGCGCCCGAACCCGTCACCCCGGTGGATGCCGAAGAGGCCCGCCGCGCCCGGATGCGGCGGATCGAAGGGGTGGCGAAATGGGTGCTGCCTGTCCTCGTGATGGCGCTTGGCATCTGGTTCTGGGACCGGATCGTGGTGTGGAACGACATTCCGCACTACATCCTGCCCGGCCCCGGCCTCGTGCTGCAGACGCTGATCAAGGACTGGGCGATCCTGTTCGATGCGCTGCTGGTGACGCTGCAGATCACGCTGATGGCGCTTGCCGTGGCGGTGATCGGGGGTGTCGGCCTCGCGATCCTCTTCACCAAAGTCGCATTGGGCCGAGATGAGCTTCTACCCCTACGCCGTGATCCTGCAGGTCACGCCCGTCGTCTCGATCGCGCCGCTGATCTTCATCTATGTCGACAACCGCATGGCGGGGCTGCTGCTCTGCGCCTGGATCGTGGCGTTCTTTCCGATCCTGGCCAACACCACGCTGGGCCTGAAATCGACCGACCACAACCTGCGCGACCTGATGACGATCTATCGCGCCTCGCGCTGGCAGCGGCTGCGCTACCTGCAACTGCCCTCGGCCCTGCCCTATTTCCTGGGCGGCCTGCGGATCGCGGGCGGGCCTCAGCCTGATCGGGGCGATGGTGGCGGAATATGTCGCGGGCACGGGCGGCATCGGCTCGGGCCTTGCGTTCCGCATCCTCGAGGCGGGCTACCGGCTGAACATCCCGCGCATGTTCGCGGCCCTGCTGCTGATCGCGCTGTCGGGCGTCGTGATCTTCGCGGGCCTCTCCTTCCTCAGCCACATGCTTTTGCGCAAGTGGCACGAAAGCGCGATGAAGCGGGACACATGACCGATTTCCTCTACCTGCCCGAAACCCGCAAGCTGCGGCTCGAGAACGTGACGGTTCCGGCCTGCCTGCTGGACCAGCCGGGCGATCTGATCCGCACCGCGATCACCATCGACGGCGACCGGATCGGCGAGGGTGAATGCGTGGCGGTCGACATGGGCGGGGCGATGGTGCTGCCCGCCTTCATCGACATGCACACCCATCTCGACAAGGGGCACATCTGGCCCCGCTCGCCCAACCCCGACGGCACCTTCATGGGCGCGCTGAACACCGTGGGGGCCGACCGTCAGGCACGCTGGACCGCCGCCGATGTGGCGGCGCGGATGGAGTTCTCGCTGCAATCGGCCTATGCGCACGGCACCCGCGCGATCCGCACCCATCTCGACGCGATCGCGCCGCAGGACGCGATCAGCTTTCCCGTTTTTGCCGAGATGCGCCGGCCTGGAAGGGGCGGATCGACCTGCAGGCCGCCTGCCTGATCGGCGCGGGCGATTTCTCGACCGACGGGGCGTTCCGGCGCACCGCCGACATCGTGGCGGAACATGGCGGCATCCTGGGGATGGTCACCTATCCCCTTCCCGACGTGAAACAGCGCATCCTCGACTTCCTGCGGATGGCGGCCGAGCGGGGCCTGTCCGCCGATTTCCACGTCGACGAAACGGGCGATCCGGCCTCGAACACGCTGCGGCTGATCGCCGAGGCGGTGCTGGAGACGGGCTTCGACAAGCCCGTGGTGGTCGGTCACTGCTGTTCCGTGTCGATGATGGACGAGGCCGAGGCGCTGGCGACGCTCGACCTCGTGGCGAAGGCCGGGCTGCATGTCGTCAGCCTGCCGATGTGCAACCTCTACCTTCAGGACCGGGTCGCGGGCCGCACGCCGCGCTGGCGCGGCATCACCATGGTGCATGAGATGAAGGCGCGGGGCATCAACGTCAGCTTCGCCTCCGACAACACCCGCGATCCGTTCTATGCCTATGGCGACATGGACATGGTCGAGGTGCTGCGTGAGGCGACGCGGATCGGCCATCTGGACCACAGCGGCACCGACTGGGTGCAGTCGGTCCTGACAAACCCTGCCCGCGCCTGCGGCTTTCAGCCGCCCTCACTGGCCGCCGGCGCGCCTGCCGACCTCGTGCTCTTCCGCGCCCGAAGCTGGACCGAGTTCTTCGCCCGCCCGCAATCCGACCGCATCGTGATCCGGGGCGGCCGCCAGATCGACCGGCAGTTGCCCGACTATGCCGACCTCGACCCGCTGATGGAGCCTGCATGACCCTCGCCGCCGCCCGCGCCGCCCTGTCGCATCTCGAGATCGACGACAACCCCGTCTCGGTCCGCGCGAAAAGCCGCGATTTCTTCTGGTATTCGCCGGTGCTCAAGGCCCGGCTCGACCATGTGACCGCCGATTTCGTGGTCGCGCCCCGGACCGAGGCCGAGGTGATCGAGGTGCTGCGCACCTGCTACGCCCATGACGTGCCGGTCACGACGCGGGGCGCGGGGACGGGGAACTACGGTCAGGCCATGCCGCTTTCGGGCGGCGTGATCCTGCACATGAAGAACCTCGCGGCGGTGAAGGAAATCCATCCCGGCCGGGTGATCGTGGAACCGGGTTGCCTGCTGAAAGATCTCGACGCGGCCTGCAAGGCCCATTCCGGGCAGGAAATCCGCATGTTCTCGTCCACCTGGGCCACGGCCACCATCGGCGGCTTCATCGCGGGCGGATCGGGCGGTGTCGGGTCCTGCACCTGGGGGGCGCTGCGCGACCTTGGCAACATCATCCGCCTGCGCGTGGTCACGATGGAGGCAGAACCGCGCGTTCTGGAATTCACCGGCGAGGAACTGCACCGCGTCAGCCACGCCTATGGCACGAACGGCATCATCACCGAGATCGAGATGCCCCTCGCCCCCGCCTATGACTGGGTCGAGTTGTTCGTTGCCACCGAAGGCTTTCCCGAGGCCGCCGCCTTCGGGGCCGATCTGGCCAACGAGGACGGCATCCTGAAGAAGCTCGTCTCGGTCTACGAGACCCCGATCCCGCAGGACTATTTCCAGCGCGTCGCGCCCCATATGGCGCCCGGACAGTCGCTGCTCGGCCTGATGATCGCGCCGCACGCGATGGACGGCTTCCTGACCTTCCTCGCCCGCCGCCCCGGCGCAACGCTCATCTATCGCTCCGACGCGCATGACTGGGCGCGCGAGCCGGGGCCGGTCTTCGAATACGGCTGGAACCACACCACGCTGCGCGCGCTCAAGGTGGACCCGGCGATCACCTATCTTCAGGTGCGCTATGCCGGGCCGGACATGCTCGACAAGATCGAGGCGGTCCGCGCGGCCTTCCCCGGCGAGGTGATGCAGCATCTGGAGGTGATGAAGGAGAATGGCCGCACGATCTATGCCGGGCTTTCGCTGGTGAAGTTCACCACCGAGGCGCGGCTGGACGAGATCGTCGCCGCGCACGAAGCCATGGGCTGCATGATCTTCAACCCGCACCGCTACACGCTGGAGGAAGGCGGGCGACAGACGGTCGACGACCGGCAACTGGCCTTCAAGCGCGAGGCGGACCCGAAGGGCCTGCTCAACCCCGGCAAGATGATCGCCTGGGACGACCCGGACTGGGCCTATGACCGGATGTACAGCTATCCGGGGCTGAGGGCCGCGGAATGACGGGGCTGCACGGCCTGTCGAACCGCGGGGCGCAGTCTGCCCGAGGATATCTGGTTCGAAAAGAAGCCGGAGCGCAGGGATGACGCGCGCGCTTGTCCTCTTCGCCCATCCCTGCGAGGAAAGCTTTTCGGCCGCGCTGCACCGCACGGTGGTGGACAGGCTTTCCCGCCGGGGCTGGGAGGTGGATGACTGCGACCTGAACGCCGAAGGGTTCAGTCCCGTCCTGACCGCCGACGAACGGCGCGCCTATCACGAGGTGGGCCCGAACACCGCGCCGGTGCAGGCCTATGTCGACCGTGTCATGGCGGCGCAGGCGCTGGTGCTGGTGTTTCCGGTCTGGAATTTCGGCTTTCCCGCAATCCTGAAGGGCTTCTTCGACCGCGTCTTCCTGCCCGGCGTCAGCTTCCGGCTGGAAGACGGGTTCGTGAAGCCGAACCTGACCCATATCCGCAAGCTGGCGGCAGTGACGACCTATGGCGGCACGCGGATGCGCGCGCTCATGGCGGGCGATCCGCCGCGCCATGTGGTGAAGCGGGCGATCTGGCATGTCTGCCGCCCGCAGACGATGCGCTACCTCGCGCTTTATGACATGAACCGCGTGACAGAAGCGCAGCGGGCGGCCTTCCTGGGCCGCGTCGGCAGCGAGATGGAGCGGTTCTGATGCGCGCACTCGTCGTCTATTGCCACCCGAGCGAAGGCAGTTTCAACGCGGCCGTGCGCGACCTGGTGCTGGCAAAGCTGCGCGAGGCGGGGGCCGAGGTGCGGCTGAACGACCTCTATGCGCGCGGGTTCCAGCCGGTTCTGACGCCGACGGAATGGACGGGCTATCTCGAGACTGCCCGCCAATCGCGACGCCCGTCAGCCGCAGGATGTGGAGGACATCCTGCTGGTGCGACACGCTGATCTTCGTCTATCCGACATGGTGGTACGGCTTGCCCGCCATGCTGAAGGGATGGCTCGACCGCGCGCTGGTGCCGGATGTGGCCTTCCTGATGCCAGACGGTGTCAACAAGACGATCCGCCCGGGACTTCAGCACATCACCCGGCTGGGGGTGTTCACCACCTGCGGGGCAAGCTGGTGGCTGACCGCCTTCATCGGCGCGCCGGGTCGGCGCACGCTGCGCCAGGGCGTCGGCCTCTTGTGCGCGCGCGGCAAGCGCAGCGTCTTTGCCGCGCATTACCTGATGGACAGCTCGACCCCCGAAAGCCGCAAGCGGCATCTTGAGAAGGTGGCGGCGAAGATGGACCGGCTGATCGGCCCCGCTCCGGCGCGGCGCGAGGCAACGGCATGACCGCGCGGCTTTGGACCGACCTGCGCGCGCCGGATTTCGCCGGGCTGGACCCGATGCGGACCATCGCGGTTCTGCCCACGGCGGCGGTAGAACAGCACGGGCCGCATCTGCCTGTCGGCACCGACACGCTGATCGCCGAGGGCATGCTCGATCGGTTGCGTGCCGCCTGCCCCGACGATCTGGACCTGCTGATCCTGCCCGTGCAGGCGGTGGGCAAGTCGAACGAGCATCTCTGGGCACCGGGAACGCTGACCCTGACCGCCGAGACGGCGCTGGCCGCATGGGTCGAGATCGGGCTGTCGGTCGCCCGCGCGGGCCTGCGCAAGATCGTGATCGTCAACAGCCATGGCGGCAATCTCGACCTCGTCTCGATCCTGTCGCGCGAACTGAGGGTGAGGGCGGGGATGCTGGCGGTGAAGTGCCAGTGGACCAGCTTCGGCACGCCCGAGGGCCTTTATGGCGCGCGCGAACTCGCCTACGGCATCCATGGCGGCGACATGGAAACCTCGCTGATGCTCGCCTTCCGCCCCGAGACGGTCGACATGGCAGCGGCGCGTGACTTCGTCTCCAGTGCCGAGACGGGCGCGATCCCGCCCACCGGCCCGGTCAGCTACGGCTGGATCGCCCGCGACCTGAACCCGGCGGGAACCGTGGGCGATGCCTCTGCCGCCACGGCCGCCAAGGGCGAGGCGACGGCGGCGCATCAGGTGGCGGGGATGATCGACCTGCTGCGGCACGTCCGCGACCACGCCATGGACGGTTTCGCGCCGGTCTGACGCGCCCCTCGACCAAAGTCCACTGGACAGGGGCCGCCCGCCCTCGCCCAATGGTTGCGACCGGCGAGGAGGCCGGACGCCCAGGGGAGGAACCGATGCTCGACCAGACACCCGCCACCGTGGTGGCGCAGGTATTGCATGACCTGAACGACGCGCTCACCAAGCCCGATCCCAAAGCCGCCGCGAAGCTGTTCGAGACGGATGGCTACTGGCGCGACCTTGCCAGCCTGACCTGGAACATCAAGACGATGGAAGGGCAGGACCAGATCGAGGCGATGCTGGCAGCCCAGATCGGCCCGATCCAGCCGCAGGGCTTTACGATCACGCCCGGCGAAGCGGCCGAGGATGGCGGCGGGTTCCATCAGGCCTGGATCGACTTCGAGACGGCCCACGGGCGCGGCCACGGCCATATCCGCATCCGCGACGGCAAGATCTGGACGCTGCTGACCACGCTGAAAGAGCTGAAGGGTCACGAGGAACACAAGGGCACCACCCGCCCGCAGGGCGTCGCCCATGTTCTGGAAAAGGGGCGGAAAACCTGGGCCGAGGAGCGCGCCGAGGAACAGGCGAAGCTGGGCTACGAGATCCAGCCCGAGGTGCTCATCATCGGCGGCGGGCAGGGCGGCATCGCGCTTGGCGCGCGGCTGCGGCAACTGGGCGTGCCGACCATCATCATCGAGAAGAATGCCCGCCCCGGCGACAGCTGGCGCAACCGCTACAAGTCGCTCTGCCTGCATGACCCGGTCTGGTACGACCATCTGCCCTACATCCCCTTCCCCGCCAACTGGCCGGTCTTCGCCCCCAAGGACAAGATCGGCGACTGGCTCGAGATGTACACGCGGGTGATGGAGCTGAACTACTGGGCCTCGACCACCGCGACGAAGGCCAAGTACGACGAGAAGAAGAAGGAATGGGAGGTTCACGTCACCCGCGACGGCAAGGACGTGGTGCTGCGCCCGAAGCAGCTGGTGCTGGCCACCGGCATGTCGGCCAAGGCCAACTGGCCGACCTTCAAGGGGCAGGACATCTTCAAGGGCGAGCAGCAGCATTCCAGCACCCACCCCGGCCCCGATGCCTACAAGGGCAAGAAGGTCGTGGTCATCGGCTCCAACAACTCCAGCCACGACATCTGCGCGGCGCTGTGGGAAGCGGGGGCGGACGTGACCATGGTCCAGCGCTCATCGACCCATATCGTGCGGTCGGAACCGCTGATGAAGCATCGGCCTCGGCTCGCTCTATTCCGAAGAGGCGGTGGCGGCGGGGGTGACGACCGACAAGGCCGACCTGATCTTTGCCTCGATCCCCTACCGCTTGCTGCCCGCCTTCCAGAAGCCGATCTACGACACGATCAAGGAAGAGGATGCCGCCTTCTACGCCGCACTCGAAAAGGCGGGCTTCATGCTCGACTGGGGCGCGGACGGCACGGGCCTCTTCATGAAGTACCTGCGCCGCGGCTCGGGCTACTACATCGACGTGGGCGCAAGCCAGCTGATCATCGACGGCAAGATCAAGCTGAAATCGGGCTCGGATGTCAGCCACCTGACCGAAGACGTCGGTGGTGCTCAAGGACGGCACCGAGCTGCCCGCCGATCTGGTCGTCTATGCCACCGGCTACGGGTCGATGAACGGCTGGGCGGCGGACCTGATCAGCCAGGAGGTCGCGGACAAGGTCGGCAAGTGCTGGGGCCTCGGCTCGGACACGACCAAGGACCCCGGGCCGTGGGAGGGCGAGCAGCGCAACATGTGGAAGCCCACGGCGCAGGAGGGGCTGTGGTTCCACGGCGGCAACCTGCACCAGTCGCGCCACTACTCGCAGTTCCTCGCGCTGCAACTCAAGGCGCGGCAGGTGGGCATCCCGACGCCGGTCTATGGCAGGGGCAAGGTGCATCACCTGAAATGACGGACAGGGGGCGGCGGTCGGCCGCCCCATTCCCGCCCAAAAAACAGGCATCCGCACTCGCATCACGCGGTGCGAGGCCGAATCCATGGTGGCAGCCCCGGTTCTGTGAAACGACTAGGGGGCACGTCCCAAGAACCGGTCCCCATGTCGATCCTCGCCAGCATCTATCACCTGACGCATTACCAGTATGACCGCCCGGTCATCCTTGGCCCGCAGGTCATTCGCCTGCGCCCTGCGCCGCATTCGCGGACGCGCGTCGTGTCGCACAGCCTCAAGGTCGGGCCGCAGCCGCATTTCGTGAACTACCAGCAGGATCCCTATGGCAACTGGCTGGCCCGCTACGTCTTTCCCGAACCGGTGCACGAGTTGAAGATCGAGGTCGATCTGGTCGCAGACATGACCGTCTACAATCCCTTCGATTTCTTCGTCGAAGCCTCGGCCGAGGAATTCCCGTTCGAATACCCCGAGGATATTGCCCCGGATCTGGTGATCTACCGGACGCCCGAACCCGCCGGGCCGCAGCTTCAGCGGTTCCTTGACAGCATCGACCGTTCGCCGCAGCGCACCGTCGATTTCGTCGTCGGCCTGAACGCCAAGGTGGCGCGCGAGGTTGGCTATGTCATCCGCATGGAGCCGGGCGTGCAGACGCCCGAGGAAACCTTCGCCTCCGGCCTCGGATCGTGCCGCGATTCAAGCTGGCTGCTGGTGCAGGCGCTGCGGCATCTCGGTTTCGCCGCGCGGTTCGTCTCGGGCTACCTGATCCAGCTGAAACCCGACCTCAAGGCGCTCGACGGCCCGTCCGGCACCGAGGTCGATTTCACCGATCTGCATGCCTGGTGCGAGGTCTACCTGCCCGGCGCGGGCTGGATCGGGCTGGACCCGACAAGCGGTCTTCTGACCGGTGAAAGCCACATCCCGCTGGCAGCCACCCCGCATTACCGCAACGCGGCCCCGATTTCGGGCATGGCGAGCTACGCCGAAGTCGACCTTCGGCTTCGACATGCGGGTCACGCGCGTGGCCGAGCATCCGCGCATCACCAAGCCCTTCTCGGACGCGGCCTGGGCCGATCTCGACGCGCTCGGGCGCAAGGTGGATGCGGCGCTGGCCGCAGGCGACGTGCGCCTGACCATGGGCGGCGAGCCGACCTTCGTCTCGATCGACGATTTCGAGGCGGGCGAATGGAACACCGATGCCGTCGGCCCCACGAAACGCGGCTTTGCCGACCAGCTGATCCGCCGCCTGCGCGACCGCTTCGCGCCGGGGGGCTTCCTGCATTACGGCCAGGGCAAATGGTATCCCGGCGAGACGCTGCCGCGCTGGACCTTCTCGCTTTACTGGCGGCGCGACGGCAAGCCGGTCTGGCACGACCCTGACCTGATCGCCACCGAAGCCGCCGACAGCCAGCCCACGCCGCAGCAGGCGGAAACGCTGCTGACCACCATCGCGCAGGAACTTGGCCTGCCGCCCGAAAACGTCGTTCCCGCCTTCGAGGACCCCGCCGAGTGGATCGTCAAGGAAGGCAACCTGCCCGAGAACGTGACGCCCGAAAACTCGAAGCTGAAAGACCCCGAGGAACGCAACCGCATCGCCCGCGTCTTCGGGCGCGGCCTGACCGAACCGTCGGGCTTCGTGCTGCCGGTGCAGCGCTGGCAGGCGCGCGCGGCCAAGACCTGGGTGTCGGAGAAATGGACGCTGCGGCGCGGGCACCTGTTTCTTGTCCCCGGCGACAGCCCGGTGGGCTATCGCCTGCCGCTCGGCGCCCTGCCCTATGTTCCGCCCGCCGCCTTCCCCTTCATCAACCCTGCCGACCCGTTCGAGGAACGTGGCGACCTGCCTGACCTCGCCCCCGATGCGCGCGAGCAGGCCCGGGCCAGCTTCACGGCCGCCGAACCGGTGCAGGACCGCGTCGAGCAGACAATCTCCGACCTTGCCGGAACCGTCCGCACCGCCCTGTCGGTCGAGCCGCGCGATGGTCGGCTTTGCGTTTTCATGCCGCCGGTGGAGCGGGTGGAGGACTATCTCGAACTCGTCGCCGCCGCCGAGGCCGCCGCGCGAAAGCTGGGCCTGCCCGTGCATATCGAAGGCTACGCCCCGCCGCACGATCCGCGCCTGAACGTCATCCGCGTCGCCCCCGACCCCGGCGTGATCGAAGTGAACATCCATCCCGCGTCAAGCTGGGACGAATGCGTGGCCACGACCGAGGCCGTCTATGACGAGGCGCGCCAGTTCCGGCTGGGTGCCGACAAGTTCATGATCGACGGCAAGCATACCGGCACGGGTGGCGGCAACCACGTGGTGGTGGGCGGGGCAAACCCCGCCGACAGCCCCTTCCTGCGCCGGCCCGACCTGCTGCGCTCGCTGATCCTGCTACTGGCTGCGCCACCCCAGCCTCTGCTACCTGTTCTCGGGCCTCTTCATCGGCCCCACGTCGCAGGCCCCCCGGATCGACGAGGCGCGCCACGATGCGCTTTACGAGCTGGAAATGGCGCTGGCGCAGATCCCGACCCCGGGCAACGGTCCGGCGCCCGCCGCCGTGGCTGGTGGATCGCCTGCTGCGCAACCTGCTGGTGGACGTGACCGGCAACACCCACCGCGCCGAGATCTGCATCGACAAGCTCTATTCCCCCGACGGTCCCACAGGTCGCCTCGGGCTGGTCGAGTTCCGCGGCTTCGAGATGCCGCCCAACCCGCGCATGAGCCTCGCCCAGCAACTGCTGATCCGCGCCATCATCGCGCGCCTCTGGGCCAGCCCCGCCACCGGCACCCTGCCCCGCTGGGGCACGAGCCTGCATGACCGCTTCATGCTGCCGCATTTCGTGTGGGAAGATTTCCTCGATGTGCTGCGCGATCTGGGCGACCATGGCTTCCCTCTGCAATCCGACTGGTTCAAGGCGCAGGCCGAGTTCCGCTTCCCCTTCTGCGGCGAAGTCACCTGTGAGGGCGTCACCCTCGAACTGCGTCAGGCGCTGGAGCCGTGGCATGTGCTGGGCGAAACCGGTGCCATCGGCGGAACGGTGCGCTACACCGACAGCTCGGTCGAGCGCCTGCAAGTCAAGCTGACCACGTCCGATCCGGACCGCTATACCGTCACCTGCAACGGCCGTCGCGTGCCGCTGACCGGGACGGGGACAAATGGCGTGGCGGTGGCGGCGGTGCGCTACAAGGCGTGGCAACCGGCGCTGGCGCTGCACCCGGTGCTGCCGGTCAACGCGCCGCTGACCTTCGACATCTTCGATACCTGGACCGGGCGCGCACTCGGCGGCTGCGTCTATCACGTCGCCCATCCCGGCGGGCGCAACTACGACACCTTCCCGGTGAACGGGAACGAGGCCGAGGCCCGCCGCCTTGCCCGGTTCGAGCCGCATGGCCACACGCCCGGCCCCTACGAGCCGCCGCCCGAAACGCCGCACCGCGAATTTCCGATGACGCTCGATCTGCGCCGCATGCCGGGCATCTGACGCCATGGGACAGACCCGGAAAAGCATGACCGCGTCGCGCCTGCTGGCCGGTTATCGTCCTTTGCCCGGGGTTCCGGATGAACTGATTGATGCGACCGGGGCGATGCGGCCGGCATGGGCGGGCCTGATCGGGCATCTCGAAAGCCTGAAGGCCGACGAGATCGCCCGCAACATCGCGCGCGGCGAACAGTATCTGCGCGATGCGGGCGTGTTCTTTCGCAACTATGGCGCCGCCTCGCTTTCCACCCGCGACTGGCCGCTCAGCCCGCTGCCCATATTGCTGCCGCAGGAGGAATGGGACGGCATTGCGGCAGGACTGATCGAACGCGCCGACCTGCTCGAGACGGTGGTGGCCGACCTCTACGGCGAGAACCGGCTTGTTGCGCGACGGGTTCCTGCCCGCACAGCTTGTCGCCGAAAACCCCGAATGGCTGCGCCCGATGGTCGGGGTCAAGCCGCGCTCGGCGCATTTCCTGCACTTCGTGGCCTTCGAGATCGGCCGTGGCCCCGATGGCCGCTGGTGGGTGCTGGGCGACCGCACACAGGCCCCGTCAGGCGCAGGGTTTGCGCTGGAAAACCGCGTTGCAACCACGCGCGTCTTTGCCGAGCTTTACGCGCAGTCGAACGTCCACCGCCTGGCCGGCTTCTTCCGGGCGTTCCGCGATACCCTGATCGGGCTGCAAGGCGATGCCTCGGTGCGGTCGGGATCGAAGGTCGGCATCCTGACACCCGGGCCGATGACCGACACCTATTACGAACATGCCTATATCGCCCGCTACCTCGGCCTTCCGCTGCTGGAAGGCGGCGATCTGACGGTCGAGAATGGCAAGGTGATGGTTCGCACCGTGTCCGGCCCGGTTCCGATCGACGTGCTCTGGCGCAGGCTGGATGCGGCCTGGGCCGATCCGCTGGAACTGAACGAAACATCCTATATCGGCACGCCGGGGCTGATGTCTGCCCTGCGCGCGGGCAGCGTCACGCTGGTCAATGCGCTTGGCGTGGGCGTGCTGGAAAGCCAGGCGATGCTGGCCTTCCTTCCGGGCATCGCCGAGGCGTTGAACGGCAAGCCGCTCCGGCTGCCCAACATCGCGACGTGGTGGTGCGGGCAAGAGGCCGAGCTTGACCACGTCCGCGCCAATGCCGCGCGGATGCTGGTCGGTCCGGCCATGGCCACGCGCCTGCCGTTCGAGACGGATGAGGCCCACGCCCTGAAGGGCGAGATGCGCGGCACGGGCGAGACGCTCGACACCTGGCTGACGGCGAACGGTGCGTCGCTTGTCGGGCAGGAACTTGTCACCTTGTCCACGACGCCGGCCTGGTCGGACGGCGGCCTCGTTCCGCGCCCGATGACCATCCGCGTGTTTCTGGCCCGCACCGCACAGGGCTGGCAGGTGATGCCGGGTGGATTTGCGCGTGTCGGCTCCAGCCCTGATACCACGGCTATCGCCATGCGGCAGGGCAGCGCGGTCGCCGATGTCTGGGTTGTGGCCGACAGCCCCGTTCCCGACGAGACGATGCTGGCCCGTCCGCAACCCGCCTTCACCCGGAGCGAGGCCGCAGGCCTGCCGTCGCGGGCGGCCGACAACCTGTTCTGGCTGGGGCGCTATGTCGAGCGGACCGAGGGGCTTCTGCGGCTGACCCGTGCCTGGAACGCCCGGCACGCCGAGGCGGGCCAGGGTGCCCTTTGCGCCGCGATCGCGCGCGATCTTGCCCGCTACGGCGTCGATGCCGAAACGCCTCTTCCGCCAGGCCTGATCGCCACGCTGAACAGCGCCGTCAATGCCGCAAGCCGCATCCGGGACCGCTTCTCGGTCGATGGCTGGGCGGCGCTGGCCGATCTTGAAAAGACGATGGCCCGCATGTCCGAGACCGTGACGTCGGGCGACGATGCGGCACTGGCGATGGGTATCCTGCTGCGCAAGGTCGCGGGTTTCTCGGGCCTCGTGCACGAGAACATGTATCGCGCGACGGGCTGGCGCTTTCTGACCATCGGCCGCTCGCTCGAGCGTGCCGCGATGATGGCCGATCTGCTTGCCGTGCTGACCGCTCCGGGCGCGCCGACCGGCAGCCTCGACCTTGCTATCGAGATCGGCGACAGTGCCATGACCCATCGGCAGCGCTATGCCGTCATGGCCAGTCACGACAGCGTTGTCGATCTTCTGGCGCTCGACCCGCGCAACCCGCGCTCGATCCTGTTCCACCTGACCGAGATCAAGGAACAGGCCGACCTGATCGCCGAGGGAAGCAGGATCGGGCACATGTCGGACCTGTCGCGCCACGTGCTTGCGGTGCAGACCCGCACGGCCCTGCATTCGCCGGAAACGCTGACCCCGGATGCACTTGACGCGCTGCGGGCCGATATCCTCGCGCTGTCCGATATCCTGTCGGACGGCTATCTTCGGTGATGCCATGATCTATGATGTCACCCTCAGGATCGTCCATCGCTTCTCGAGCCCCGCTACCGGCGGCAGGCATCTGGCGCGGCTGATGCCTGCCGATTTGCCGGGCGAACAGCGGCTGATCGCAGGCCATCTCGATATTCGCCCGCCACCCGCCGAGCGCACCGACCGGGACGATTTCTTTGGCAACAGGGCCACCGACTTTGCCTTTCGCGGATCGACCGACGAGGTGACGCTGCATCTTCAGGCGCGGATCGACCGTCACGCGCAACCAGCCACGGGGGCGTCCAGCGCCTTGCCTGCGCTGGCGACCGAAATCTCGGCGGTGCAGAGCCTCGATCCTGCATCGCCGCTTCACTTCCTCGCACCGTCGCCCCTCGTGCCGCGCGATGCGGCCGTTGCCGCCTACGCGATGGCGACGATGCAGGGCGCCCGGCACGGCGCGCCGATGTCGTGGCGGCACTGGGCCAGGCGATCCACCGCGACATGCGATACGATCCCGACGCAACCGAGGTGGACACCCCATTGGCGGAGGCGTTTGCGGCCCGCCATGGCGTCTGCCAGGACTTCAGCCACATCATGATCGCCGGATTGCGCAGCATCGGCATACCCGCGGGATATGTGTCGGGCTTCCTGCGCACGCTTCCTCCACCGGGCAAAGCGCGGCTCGAAGGGGCGGATGCGATGCATGCCTGGGTCCAGGCGTGGTGCGGCGCAGAGGCGGGCTGGATCGAATATGATCCCGACCAATGCGATCTTCGCGGGTCAGGACCACATCGTTGTCGCCCGCGGACGCGACTATTCCGACGTGTCGCCGGTCAAGGGCGTGTTGCGCGTCTCGGGGAGGCAGGACACCGACCTGTCGGTCGACGTCATCCCGCTGTCCAACTGAACGCTGGACGAAAACCTGATCCCATGTTTCGGTGCCCTTTATGACCTTGCTGACCCGTCGTGCCCTGCCCTACTGGATCACCGCCGCCATCATCGTGGCGGGGGCTGCTTGGCTGCTATGGGTCGGACGCGAGCCGTGGTGCAAATGCGGCTACGTCAAGCTCTGGCATGGCCAGACGATGAGTTCCGAGAATTCCCAGCACATCTCGGACTGGTACACGCCGTCGCATCTGCTGCATGGGCTGATTTTCTACTGGCTGCTCTGGCTGGTCGCGCGCCGTCTGAGCTTCGGCTGGCGCCTTGCCATTGCCACGCTGATCGAGACAGCCTGGGAGATACTGGAGAACTCGGACACCATCATCGAGCGCTACCGGGCGGTGACGATCTCGCTCGATTACTACGGCGACTCGGTGCTGAACTCGGTGATGGACATCCTCGCGATGGTGCTGGGCTTCTATCTGGCCCGCGCGTTGCCCGTCTGGGCCAGCATCGCGATCGTCGTCGGGTTCGAGGCGCTGACGATCTGGATCATCCGCGACGGGCTTGCGCTGAACATCCTGATGCTGCTCTGGCCGCTGGAAGCAGTGCGGATATGGCAGGCGGGCGGCTGACCTAGGCCCCGATCCGCACCTCGGTTTCCGGGTCAAAGGCCACGGCCTTGTCCATGTTGATCGCAAAATCGAACAACTGACCGGGCCGCACATCCGCGTCGGCGCGCATCCGGGCCACACAATCCCGCCCGCCGATGGTCGAGGTCACGAATGTGTCCGATCCGGCCGGTTCGGTCACCCCGACCCGATTGGCGAAAGACTGGATGTTTCCCGACTTGCGGTCTGCCCCTTCGGGATCGGTGATCGCCTCGGGCCGGATGCCAAGGATCACCTCGCGTCCGATCCAGGCCCGCAACGCATCGTCGCTGAACCGAAGGTGCCGCACGACGCCTTCGGCATCCGTCACTTCGGCATGGGCCGCACCGTTCAGCTCAACCACCTTCGCCTTCAGCAAATTCATCGAAGGCGAGCCCATGAAGCTGGCCACGAAAAGGTTCGCCGGCGTGTCGTAGATTTCCTTCGGCGTGCCAAGCTGCTGGACATAGCCCTTGTTCATCACGGCGATGCGGGTGGACAGCGTCATCGCCTCGATCTGGTCATGGGTGACATAGACGATGGTGCGCCCGAGCTTCTGGTGCAACTTCTTGATCTCGGTCCGCATGTCGACGCGCAGCTTCGCGTCGAGGTTCGACAGCGGTTCGTCGAACAGGAACACGTCCGGGTCGCGCACCAGCGCCCGCCCCATCGCGACCCGCTGACGCTGGCCACCCGAAAGCTGTCCCGGCTTGCGGTCCAGAAGGTGGTCGATCTGGAGAAGCTTGCCCACCTCGGCCAGCGCCCGGTCGCGCTCGGGCTTGGGCACGCCATGCATCTCCAGCCCGAAGGTGATGTTCTGGCCCACCGTCATGTTCGGGTAAAGCGCGTAGGACTGGAACACCATCGCGATGTTGCGCTTCGATGGATGCACGCCCGTTGATGACCCGCCCCTTGATCGCGATGTCGCCCGAACTGATCGCCTCGAGCCCCGCGATCATGTTCAGGAGCGTGGACTTGCCGCATCCCGACGGGCCGACGAGCACGAGGAACTCGCCCTCCTCCACCGCGATGTCGACCTCATGCAGTACCTGCACCGCGCCGTAGGATTTGGTGACGTTCCGGATATCCAGGAAACCCATCGCTCAAGTCCTTTCGCGAGGCAGGTGGAAGGAGCCAAGAGTTCTCGAAAACTCTTGGCAAAAATCTTCAGAGATTTTTGCGGTCGCGCGGCTCATCCCTTCACGCTCCCCGCCATCAGGCCGCGCACGAAGTAGCGCCCGGCAACGATATAGACGATCAGCGTCGGCAGCGCCGCCAGGATCGCACCGGCGAAGTGCACGTTGTATTCCTTCACCCCCGTCGAGGACTGGACGAGGTTGTTCAGCGCCACGGTCATCGGCTGGTTCTGACCGCCGAACGAGGCACCGAACAGGAAGTCGTTCCAGATGTTGGTGAATTGCCAGATGACCGACACCACGATGATCGGTCCCGAGACGGGCAGCATGATCCGCCAGAAGATGCGGAAGAACCCCGCGCCGTCGATCATCGCCGCGCGCACCAGTTCGGTGGGGAAGCTGGCATAGTAGTTGCGGAAGTAGAGCGTCGTGAACCCGATGCCGTAGACGACATGAACCAGGATCAGCCCCGGCACGGACCCCGCAAGCCCCATCAGCCCCAGCATCCGCGCCATCGGGATCAGGACGATCTGGAACGGGATGAAGCAGGAAAACAGCATCAGCCCGAAGAGGATCGTATCGCCCCGGAACCGCCACTTGGTCAGCACGTAACCATTCAGCGCCCCAAGCACGGTCGAGATCATGACGGCGGGAACGACCATCAGGATCGAATTGATGAAGTAGGGTTTCAGGCCCGTCGGCTCCACCCCGATCTGGGCTGTCGACCAGGCCGAGAGCCAGGGCTCGATGGTCCAGACCTTTGGCAGCGCCATCATGTCGCCGCCCGTGATCTCGGCCAGCGGCTTCACCGAGTTCACGACCATCACGTAAAGCGGCAGCAGGTAGAACAGCGCGAACAGCAGAAGGAAGACGTAAATGAACGTCCGAACCACGCGCCCGGTGCGGACGGCGGTGTCCTGAGAGACGGCGCTCATTGCTTCTTTTCCTTCAGCTCGGCGTAGAGATAAGGGATCATGATCGCCGCGATGGTCATCAGCATGATGACCGCGCTCGCCGCGCCCACCCCCATCTGCTTGCGGGTGAAGGTGTAGGAATACATGAAGGTCGCGGGCAGTTGCGTGGCCGTCCCGGGCCCCCCGCCCGTCAGCGCGATCACAAGGTCATAGGACTTGATCGCAAGGTGGCTCAGGATCACGAAGGCGCTCAGGAAAGCCGGGCGCAGCAATGGGATCACGATGCGCCGGTAAAGCTGCCAGTTCGAGGCCCCGTCGATCTGCGCGGCCTTCAGGATCTCGTTGTCGATGCCGCGCAGACCCGCCAGGAACATCGCCATCACGAAGCCGCTCGTCTGCCAGACCGCAGCGATGACGATCGTGTAGATCGCCATGTCGTTGTCCTTGATCCAGGTGAAGCTGAAGCTTTCCCAGCCCCAGAGGTGCATCGTCTTCTCCAGGCCGATGCCGGGGTCGAGGAACCACTTCCATGCCGTCCCGGTCACGATGAAGGACAGCGCCATCGGGTAAAGGTAGATCGGCCGAAGCATCCCCTCGCCCCGGATCTTCTGGTCGAGAAAGATCGCCAAAGCCAGACCGACCAACGTGCAGATCACGATGTAAAGTGTTGCGAAGATGGCGAGATTGCCGATTGCCGTATACCAGACCGGCAGGCTCCACAGCCGCACGTAGTTGTCCAGCCCGACCCAGTCGGTCGTGGGCAGCATCTTGCTGTTGGTGAAGCTGAGGTAGACGGTGAACAGGATGAAGCCGTAAACGAACAGCAGGATGACCGCGACCGACGGCGCCAGCACGATCCGGGGGATCCAGTCCTGCAGCCGCGTGCGGAAATCAACGTCGCTCGAAGCGGCCATGCCCGTTCCCCCAATACTCCGGATTTTAGCGTGGGGAAGGCGGATAACCGCCCTCCCCCTTGGCTGTCACTGGGCCGCAGCCACAGCCTCGACCAGAGCCGCAGCGGCGGCTGCGCTGTCGGGGTAGTTGCCGTTGAAGTGCGCGGTCACCACGTCGTAGACCGCGTTCTTCACGGCAGCCGGTGCTGCGTGGCCATGGGCCATCGAGCCGAAGAGCTTGCCGTTGGTGTTGGCATCGGCGAGGTCCGCCATGCCCTTCTTGCCGCAGTCATCGAAGGCGTCGTTCGGAACGTCGGTCCGCGCCGGGACCGAACCCTTGACCACGTTGAAGGCCGACTGGAACGTGGGGCTCATGATCGCCGTGGCCATCGCGGCCTGCGCGGCCTTCGCCTCGTCAGAGCTCACGTTGAACATCGCGAACTGGTCCGAGTTGAACGTGACGGAGCCTTGCGTACCGGGGAAACGGATGCAGACGAAATCGACGCCGGGCACCTTGTTGGCCTTCAGGAACTCGCCCTTGGCCCAGTCACCCATCATCTGCATCCCGGCTTCGTTGTTGATCACCATCGCCGAGGCGAGGTTCCAGTCACGGCCCGAGAAGTTGTCGTCGACATAGGTCCGCAGCTTCGCCATGCGGTCGAACACCTCGATCATCTGAGGTCCGCCAAGCGCCGCAGGATCAAGGTCGATCATCGAGGCCTTGTAGAAATCCGGGCCTTCCGACAGCACCACCGCGTCGAAGATCGTCGCATCCTGCCAGGGCTGGCCGCCATGGGCGAGCGGGGTGATCCCGTTGGCCTTCATCGCATCGAGCACAACCACAAGCTCGTCCCACGTCTCGGGCACCTTCCCGCCAGCCGCATCCAGCGCGGCCTTGTTGATCCAGACCCAGTTGGTCGAGTGCACGTTCACGGGTGCGGCGATCCACTTGCCGTCATATTTCGAGAAATTCTGGAGCGCGGTCGGCACCACGGCATCCCATCCGCCCGCCGTCGCAACTTCGGTCAGATCGCCAAGCGCACCCTGGCTTGCCCAGTCGGTGATGTCGAAACCCAGCATCTGCACGGCTGTCGGCGGGTCGCCCGCCGTGACGCGCGCCGCAAGCGCGGTCATCGCCGCCTCGCCGCCGCCGCCAGCCACCGGCATGTCGATCCAGCCGATGCTCTGCCCGCCCAGATCGTCCTTCAGAACGTTCAGCGCAGCCGCTTCGCCGCCGCTGGTCCACCAGTGCAGCACCTCGACGTCCTCGGCCGAAGCCGCCCCCGCCATCAGCGCAAACGCCGCCGTCGCCGCCATCAGGCGGGATTTCATAACTGTCATGACTTCCTCCCAGTCGTCGCACCGCTTTCCCACGGCTGATCAATTTATAACGTTGCAAACACCATGTCTGTCAACCATGTTCTTCGCAGACAATCCATTGTTATATTTAAGTAATATATGAATTTTCCTTGGCTGCGCAGGTCCCCAAGCGCACAATTGCCGAATCGTGTGTTGCAACGATACAAATGCAAGGCATTGATGGATGCGCAGGGCGTTGCGGGCGGAGAAGCGATTGGAGCATCAACGGGTCGACGCGCAAGGCACCGACAGGCCGCTGAAACCGACACTCAGGACGCTGGCGGCCCTGACGGGATTTGCCGTCACCACTGTCTCGCGCGCGCTTGCAAACGACCCAAGGATTGCGCAATCGACGCGTGATGCCGTGTCCCAGGCGGCAGCGGACATCGGTTACATCCCGGACCGCGCCGCCCAACGCCTGCGGACCGGTCGTACGCAGGTCATCAGCCTTGTCCTCGATCCGCACAGTGAAATCCTGGGCTTCTCGGGGTCGATGATCGCGGGGATTGCCGAGGCGCTGCGCAATACGCGCTATCACATCTCGATCACCCAGTATGCGCTGGAAGAAGATCCGATGCGCCCGATCCTCCACATCGTGCGCAACCAGCTTGCCGACGGCATCATCTTCGCCCGGACCCGTCCGCAGGACGACCGCGTGAAATTCCTGCTGACCCACGATTTTCCTTTCGTCACCCATGGCAGGACAGAGGTCGCCGCCGCGCATCCCTGGTTCGACTATGACAATGACAGCTTTGCCTATCTCGCGGTGCGCCACCTTGCAGCGCGGGGGCGGCGGCGCATCTCGATCCTGCCTCCTGCGCGCACCTTCACCTTTGCCCGGCACCTGACCGAAGGGTTCCAACGTGCGGTGCGGGACACGGGCGTCGCGTTCGAAATCCCGGATGGCGTCGATCTGAATTCCGCGCCGGACAGGGTGAATGCCTATTTCACCCGCAGGCTCGCCGAGCCCGACGCGCCCGACGCGATCATCTGCCCCGGCGAGATCGCGGCCATCGCGATCAATGCCGCCATCGCCGACGCGGGGCTGACGCTGGGGCGCGAGGTCGATCTGGTCGCCAAGCAGACCTCGGAAGTGTTCGACCTGTTCCGCCCGAGGATGGACGCCATCTACGAGGACATCCACGAAGCAGGCGCGCAAATGGCGCGCCTTCTCTTGCGCCGCATCGCGGGCGAACCCGCCGAGAGGTTGCAGATGCTTCAGGCCCCGGTGCCCAGGTTCTGACAGTTATCCCGGCGCGCAGGCCGCTCAGCACAGGGCGCGAAAACGCTCGACCATCACGTCCAGCACCTCGCCGGGGTCGCGGCGCCACCAGTTCGCGGACGAGAACACCTCCACTTCGCAGGGGCCAAGGTAGCCCGCGCCTTCCACCGCCCCGCGGATCGCGCGCAGATCGGCAACGCCGTCGCCCATCATCCCCCGGTCCAGCAGCACATCCGACGTGTCCGCCAGCCAGTCGCACAAATGATACCCGAGGATGCGCCCCGCCCCGGCCCGCGCCAGCTGCGCCGCAAGATCGGTGTCCCACCAGACGTGGTAGACGTCGACCGCAACACCGACGTTCGGCGCGCCGATCACCTCGCACAGATCGACAGCATCGCGCATCGACACAAGGCAGGATCGGTTGCCGCCATAGACCGGGTTCAGCGGTTCAAGCGCCAGCTTGACGCCCCGCTCTCCGGCATAGGGCGCGGCCTCGGCCACGCGGTCTGCGACCAGTTTCAGGCTTTCCGAAACACCCTTGGTCCCGGGTTCCACCCCGCCGACCACGATCGTCAGCACCGGCGCGCGCAGGCCCGCCGCCATGTCGATGGACCTGCGGAAATCATCCATGACGGCGGCGCGACCCTTCGGCGCCAGCGGGCCGACGAGGAAGGGGCTCCGGCAGAGGCCCACCACGTCGAGCCCCGCCGCGCGCACCCGGTCGCCGATCTCGGCAGCCCGCGCGCCGATCTCGCGCCGCCAGAAGACGATGCCCCCGAGTCCCCGCTCGGCACAGGCGTCGATCACCCGTTCGACGGGCCAGCCCGCCCCCTGCCCGTCCAGATTGTGCCCAAGCGTGGCCGTGTTCAGGGCGAGGGCAGAATGATCCTTCGTGAAGTCACGCATCAGACGCCATACATCGCCAGCATCCGCTTCATCCGCGTCATCGCCATGTCGGGATCGCGCAGCAGGCCGCAGCCGTCGGCGAGGCGAAAAACTTCGGTGAAGTACGGCAAAGGCCGCATCGCCTGCGCGCCCGACAGCATGACGAAGTGGTCCTGAAAACCGTTCAGCCAGGCAAGGAAAACAACGCCGGTCTTGTAGTATTGCGTGGGCGACCGGAAGATCAGCCGGGCCAGCGGAACTGTCGGGTCCAACGTCTGGCGAAACCCGGCAGCATCCCCGGCATCAAGTCGGCTCACCGCATAAGCGGCAGCGGGCGCAAGCGGATCGAAGATGCCGAGCAGCGCGTGCGAATATCCCTCGGCATCGCCTTCGATCAGTTCGGGATAGTTGAAATCGTCGCCGGTATACATCCGCACCCCCGACGGAAGCCTGCGGCGCATCGCGATCTCCTTGTCCTTGTCGAGAAGCGAGATCTTGATGCCATCCACCTTGTCGACATTCGCGTCGATCACCCCGAGCGCCGTCTTGAGCGCCTCGTCGAAGGACGCGGCGCCCCAGTATCCGGCCAGCGCCGGATCGAACATTTCGCCCAGCCAGTGCAGGATCACCGGCGCGTCGCAAGCCGCCAGCACGTCGGAGTAGACGCGGATGTAGTCGTCTGGCCCCTTTGCCGCGCCGACCAGCGCCCGCGAGGCCATCAGGATGATCCGGCCGCCCACCTTCTGGATCGCCTCGACCTGTTCCAGATAGGCGCGCCGCACCGCATCGAGCGTATGCGGGCCGGGGCCGAGATGGTCGGTCCCGCACCCATTGGCCACAAGCGCATCCGGCAGTTCCGCCTTCGTCCTTGAAATCAGGTCGAGCGCGCCGGTCCAGTCAAGCCCCATGCCCCGCTGCGCGGTGTCCATCGCCTCGGCGATCCCTAGCCCCATCCCGTGCGAGATACCGGCGAAACTCCATGGTCTTGACCCAGTCCACGGTCGCGCGTCCCGAAGGATCGTTGCCGGTGAACGGATCGGCGACAACATGCGCCGCGGAATAGACGATCCGCGAGGGGTTCGGCCCCAGCACGCCAGCTTGCACCGGCGTCCCGACCATGCGGTAGTCGGTCATGCGCCCGTTCTCGTCCGGCAACGCGATCTTCATGCTCTTCTCCTTCAGAACCGCGAGACCAGCAGACCGCCATCCGCAGAAATCGCCTGCCCGGTCGTATAGGGCAGCTTCCCTGCCGCCAGTGCCGCGATGATCCGCCCCATCTCTTCCGGCTCGCCCACGCGCGGCAGCAGCGTCAGCCCGTCGGCTGCACGCTTGCGGTAGCTCTCGATCACGGGCGCGGTCATGTCGGTGGCGATCAGCCCCGGCTGCACGTCATAGACGGCGATGTTCTCGGGCCCCAGGCGGACGGCAAACGCCTTCGATACCATGGCGGCGGCCGCCTTCGAGGCGCAGTATTCCGCGCGCTGGACCGCAACTGCCACGGCATTGGCCGAGGTGACGTTGACGATGGAATGGAACAGGCTCGGGTCACGCTCACGGTTCAGAAGGTGGCGGGCGAAGGCCTGGCTCAGGAAGAACATCGCCTTGGTGTTCACTTCGAGGCAGCGATCCCAACTCGCCTCGGTCACATCAAGCAGGTCACCGCGCGACATCACGCCCACGCCTGCGTTGTTGACCAGCGTGGTGAGCGGGCCAAGCGCCTTTTCCGCCGCACTCAGCGCCGCGCGATGCGCGCCCAGGTCGCTGACGTCGAAGGGGCAGGCAACAGCCGGGCCAAGGGCGGAGACCCGGGCCACCGCCTCGTCGAGCGCGGCGTCTTCGGGCAGGCCGTTCAGCGCCACGGCAAACCCCTCCCGCGCGAGGGCCTCGGCAGTGGCAAGCCCGATGCCCCGCGCTGCACCGGTGACGAGGGCGACCTGCGTCATGTCGCAAAGCTCCAAAAATAGTAACTATCCAGTTACTCTATGTGACCCGATCTCGCCACGTCAACCCCAATTGCCGGGTGTGTCGGGCGGGATGCCGCGCCCAGGCTCCGCCCGTGAATTTCTCACGCGCCGATGCCGTCGTGGGCTTGCCTGCCCGAACCGCGAACGCGATGTTGCCAAGGATTAGTCAGGGAAATCGAAGATGACATCCACGCCAGCATCCTCCGGCCCAAACATTGGCACAAGGGAGCCGCGCAGGCTATCTGCGGGTCGCTACGGCTTCGATGACGTCACGCGCGGGGACAGCATCGACACCGGCAAGGTCACCGTGACAGCCGCGATGATCGACCGCTTCGCCGAATTGACCGGCGACCGCTTCGAAATCCACATGACGGACGAAGGCGCGCAGCGGCATGGCTTTTCGGCGCGCGTCGCGCATGGTCTGCTTGTGCTGTCGCTGGTTGACGGTCTCAAGAACCAATGTCCTGCCCAGTTTCACGCCCTCGCCTCACTGGGATGGGACTGGTCGTTCCGCCGCCCGGTTCTGGCAGGCGATACGATCGGCGCGACGATCACCGTCAGGGAAAAGCGACCGACGGGCAAACCCGACCGGGGTATCCTGACGCTGGAGTTCGACGTGACGAACCAGACGGGCGAAACCGTTCAGCGCGGCACCAACCAACTCATGGCCTATCGCCAAGGGCTGGCGCAGTGATCGTCGGCGGCATCTGAAGCCCCGCGTCGCGAGCCGGTCAGCGCACCAGAAGCGCGCGAAAATCGTTGACGTTGGTCCCGGTTGGCCCGGTCACGAACAGGTCACCCAGCCTGTCGAACGCGCCCCAGGCATCGTTTGCGGAAAGCAGTGCCGCCGGGTCCAGCCCGCTGGCCCGCAATCGTCCGGCGGTCGACCCGTCAGCGAAGGCGCCTGCGTTGTCCTCGGACCCGTCGATGCCATCGGTATCCGCCGCCAGCCCGACAAAGGGCACCCCTTCGGCGGAAAGTGCGGTCGCCAGAAGGAATTCGCTGTTCCGTCCACCCCGTCCCTTGCCGCGCAACGTTACCGTCGTTTCACCCCCCGACAGGATCACCACGGGCCGGGCAAAGGGTCGGCCACGCTCGGCAACCTCGCGGACGAGCGCGGCGTGAACGCGGCCAACGTCCCGCGCCTCGCCCTCGATCCGGTCGGACAGGATGGCGGCGGCCACGCCCTCGCGCTCGGCCACCGCTGCCGCCGCCTCAAGCGACAGCCGCGCCGAAGCGATGACCCTGACCTCGTCGCGGGCGAAGGCCGGATCGTCGGGCAAAGGCGCGTGGCCCGCCTCGCCCGCAATCCAGTTCCCGATGCGCGGTGGCAACTCGATCCGCCAGGCCGCGACCATGGCCCGCGCATCCGCGCGGCTGACCCGGTCGGGCACCGTCGGGCCCGAGGCGACCTGCGCCGGATCGTCCCCCGGCACGTCCGAGACGACAAGCGAGACGACCCGCGCCGGATGCGCCGCCGCCGCCAGCCTGCCGCCCTTGATACGGCTTGCCTGCTTGCGGATCGCGTTCATCACCCCGATCGGCGCGCCCGATGCCAGCAGCGCCCGGTTCAGGGCCTGCTCGTCCTCCAGTCCCATCCCCTCAGGCGGCGCCGGTAGCAGGGCCGATCCGCCCCCGCAGATCAGCGCGACCACAAGGTCATCTGGCGTCAGCCCCTGCACGGCCGCGAACAGGGCTGCGCTGGCCGCAAGGCCGGCTTCGTCGGGGACAGGGTGCGACGCCTCGATCACGCGGATATGGCGGCACGCACAGGCGTAACCGTAGCGCGTCACCACCACGCCCGAGAGCGGACCCGGCCACAACCGCTCGAACGCCGCCGCAAGCTGCGCGGCCCCCTTGCCCGCGCCGATGACGACCGTCCGGCCCTTGGGCAAAGCGGGCAGGTTGGCCCGGAGCGCCGTTTCGGGGTCGGCAGCACGAACCGCAGCATCGAAGAGCCGCGTCAGAAAGGCACGGTCGGCCTCGGCCATCACATCTCCACGTCGAAAACATAGACGCCGTCAGGGCCGCCCTCCGTCTCGGCCACGATCCGCGCCCCGACCTTCTGGTGTTCCGGATCGACCACGTAGGTATCCCGCACGGTCGCATCGCGGAAGTCGAACCAGAACAGGTCATTGAAGCCGCGCACCACGGGCGTCTCGATACTGACGTTCCGGAAACTGCGGAAATCGATGATCCCGTCGATATGGCCATCCAGCGCCTTCAGCGCCGCATAAAGCTCGGCCTTCTTTGCCTCGGTGACGCCGGGCTTGAACTTCAGGGCCACGATGTGACGGATCATTCGGTATCTCCTGCCTGAAACCGGGGTTGGCGCTTTTCGCGAAAGGCCGACACCCCCTCGGCCAGTTCAGCCGAAGCTGCGGCGATCTGGCCTGCCAGGGCTTCCAGAACCCGCTCGCGTTCCTCGCCCTCGGCGGCATTGATCAGCATTTTCGTCAGCGTCGTGGCCTGCGCGCCGCGCGCAAGGATACGGGCGGCAGCGGCATCGGCGGCGGCAGGCCCCGCGCCAGAGGCTGTGACCTGATCGACGAGGCCAAGCGCAAGCGCCTCCTCGGCCGAAAACACCTCGCCGAACAGGGCCATGCGTCGGACCGTCTGCGCCCCGAACCGACGCACCGCGCGCTGCGTTCCAGACCAACCGGGGATGATGCCAAGCCCGGTTTCGGGCTGTCCCAGCTTCACATGCATCTCGGCGATCCTCAGGTCGGCGCAGGCCGCGAGTTCCAGCCCGCCGCCAAGGGCATGGCCGTTCAAGACGGCGATCAGCGGCTGGCGCAGCCGCGCGAGCGCGTCGAAGGCTGCGTGGCCGTCTCGCACCCAATGCGTGCCGAACGCCTCGGGCGACCACCCGCTCCACGCGGCGATGTCACCCCCTGCCGAAAAAGCCTTGGTCCCCTCGCCGGTCAGGATCACCACACGGGCCGCGGATGCCTCGATCCTGGCGCAGAGAGGGATCAGGCTTTCCACCATCGCGGCGTCCAGCGCGTTCAGCTTGTCGGCGCGGCGGATCGTCAGGCGGGCGATGTTGCCCGCGATGGAAAGATCGATGCTCATGCACTGCCCAGGGTCAACCCGAAAGGCTCGGGCCGGAACAAGGCATCGTCCATCACTTTCAGGTCCCGCGCAACGGCCAAGGGGGTTGCGGCACGATCAAGAATGTCGCGCTGAAGATTCATGCCCGGCGCGATCTCGGTGATCGTAAGACCCTGATCCAGAAGCCGGATCACGCAGCGCTCGGTGACATAGGTGATGTCCTGCCCCTGCATGCGCGCGCGCGACCCCGAAAAGCTGACCTGGTCGACCTTGTCCACGAACTTCGCGATCTGCCCTTCCTTCTCGATCACCAGCTTGCCGCCCGCGATGCTTGTCTTCGCGCCCGCGTTGAAGGTGCCGGAAAAGACGATCTTCCTTGCCCGCGTCGTGATGTCGACAAACCCGCCCGCCCCTGCTGTCCGGTGCGGCGTGGCCGCAAGCCGCGACACGTTGACCGAGCCGTCCCTGTCGATCTCGAGGAACGACAGCAGCGAGCAGTCGAAACCGCCGGCCTGGAAATAGGTGAACTGGTGGGGCGAAGCGACGAAGGCCTCGGCATTGGACGCGCAGCCGAACTTGAAATCGAGCAGGGGGATACCGCCGACTGCGCCCTGTTCGATGACCCAGGTGACCGCGCCATGCAGCCCTTCTTCCAGCAGCACGCGCGGCACGTTGGCGCTGATTCCGAACCCGATGTTCACAGCCCAGCCATGGCGCAACTCTTGCGCGACGCGGCGGGCAATGACCTTGGCCGGGTTGAAGTCGGGCGTCCTGAAGGTGTCGAGCGGGCGGAATATCTCGCCCGAAATGGCGGGGTCATAGGCGGTGGCGGTCGTCTGAAGCTGATCGGGGGCTTCCACGATGATGTCGACGAGAATGCCCGGAACGCGGACATCGTGGGGTTTCAGCGTGCCGCGTTGGGCGATCCGCTTGACCTGCGCGATGACCACGCCGCCACTGGTTCGGGCCGCAAGCGCCATTTCCATCGCGCCGAGTGTCGCGCCTTCATGCTCGAATGTCAGGTTGCCATTCTCATCCGCCGTCGTGGCCCGGATGATCGCCACATCGGGGTGGATCGGGGGGAAGTGAAGCCAGTCTTCCCCTGCAAACGCCACCCGTTTCACCAGCGGTTGCGCCCGCGCCGAAGCATTCATCGCGCAGCCGTCCTGGGCGGGATCGACGAAGGTGTCCATGCCGACCTTGGTCAGAACGCCCGGCCGCTTTGCGGCGCCCTCGCGCAGCATGTCGAAGACGATGCCGGAGGGGACGTTCCAGGCGGCGACCTGTTCAGATGTGATGAGCTGCCAGATCAACGGCGGCTCGGCATTGGTCGGACCCGACGGGTAGGAACCGCCGATGATCCGCGACAGCAGGCCGGGACGCGCGATGTGATCGACGCCTTTCGTGCCGAACATGTCGCCTGCAGCGATGGGATGGACGGATGTGAGATTTCTCGGAGTTCCCGTCTTTTCAAAGCGTTCGCCAAGCGCCTTCAGGATGGCATCCGGGCAACAGAGACCCGAGGACGAGTTGACGGCAATGGTCGCGTTGTCGCCGATCAGGGCCACCGCCGCGTCTGCGGATCTGATCTTGGTCATGGCTTCTCCGTTCACTGCCGCTGCATCAAGTAACTAACTGGTTATAATCATAGTCAGCCGGGGCTGGCCTATCAAGGCCAATTTCCGGGGCAGGTCCGACCGGATGCACTGATCTGATATCGGCGGCTTTGCTGCGGGACGTAGACAAGAATTTCAGCTCCGCTTCAGCGCGCGCACCATCCGCCAGCTGCGGCGCGCGGCCGTGACAGCCGATCCCAGAGCCACCAGCCAGAGCGCCAGCATCAGTAGCCCCCCCTGCCCCGACCACAGCGGCTCGGCCACCGACAGAAGCGCGGCACCGGTCAGCAGCGCCATGCGCTGCGGCTTGGCCATCGGACCCGAGAAATCGGCGGGCAAGCCGGTGGCGCGACCCAGTTCGCGGACATAGGCGGTGAGGATGGCCATGGCGGCGGCGGCCCAGCCGAGCGCCGGCGCACCGAGGCCAAGCCCGAGACCTACGAAGATCAGCGTGTCCGACACGCGGTCGGGAAACTCGTTCCAGAAGGGGCCGTCGGGCGCGGCGCGACCGGCCTCGACGGCAACGAGACCATCGAACAGGTTGCAGAGCAGGCGCAACTGGCAACCCGCAGCCGCGAGGATCAGGAGAACCGCGCGAGATAGCCCCCCTGCCCCGCCCGCGCCCCAGAACGCGAGGCCTGCCATCGCGGCAAAAGCCATGCCCGCAATCGAAATCTGGTTCGGCGTGATCGCGGTCGCCGCCAGCCTGCGGGTGACAGCGCGCGCCCACCCGGTATTGCGGCTGGCCAGCGGGCGGCGGCTGCCTTCGGTCATGTGGTCGACCACCAGTGGCGGACGAGGTGGAAGAAGATCGGGGCGGAGAAGATGACCGAGTCGAGCCGATCGGTCACCCCGCCATGTCCCGCGATCAGGTGGCCCCAGTCCTTGACACCCCGGTCGCGCTTGATCGCCGACATCACCAGCCCGCCCATGAAGCCGAGCACAACGATCACGAAGGACAGAAGGCCCGCCTGCCACGGCGTGAAGGGCGTGATCCACGACAGGCTCGCCCCGATCAGCACCGCCGAAAGCGCCCCGCCCAGCAACCCCTCGACCGTCTTGGAGGGCGAGACGTTGGGCGCGATCCGGGTACGGCCCAGAAGCTTGCCCCAGACATACTGCGCCACGTCGCTGGACTGCACGACGATGATGAGAAAGGCGATCAGCAGCACGTTGCGCCCCTCATAGCCCGGAATGTCGAGGCTGAGCAGCGCGGGGACATGGCTGATGCAATAGACGCAGATCATCAGCGCCCATTGCACGCCTCGCGATACGGGTCAGGAAATGCTCGGTGTCGCCGCGCAGCACCGCCACGACAGGCATCAGCAGGAAGGCATAGACCGGGATCAGGATGGAATAGAGGCCATACCACTCGGTATAGATCAGGTAATACTGGTAGGGCAGCACGACGAAAAACGCCGCGACCAGCGCCCAGTGGTCGCTGCGGCGCACCTCGGACAGGGTCATCACCTCGCGCAGCGCCGCGAAAGAGCAGAAGGCGAAAAGCAGCGTCGTGCCGACCATCCCGAAGATCAGCGCCAGCCCCATCAGAACGACCATGACCCACCATGACCGGATGCGGTCGTTCAGGTTCTCGATCACGATGTTCGAGCCGTCGGGCGAATAGCGGTTCTGGAGAAGTTGGCCGATGACTGTCGCCGCCAGCAGGATCGCGCCAAGGCCGAGCAGCACCAGCGTCAGATGGGCGGGTGGCTGGGTCATGCGCGGGCCCTCACCTGCATGTCGGACAGCGCGAGAAGCGCGGCAGAGGCGCGGGCCAGGAAGGCATCCTTCGCCTCTCCGTCCTGGACGTGCAACGGCGCGCCGAAGGTGACGGTGACGATCAACGGCACGGGGATCACCTCGCCCTTGGGCATGACGCGGTTCAGGTTCTCGATCCAGACAGGGACAAGATCGACGGCGGGGCGCATCCGGGCGAGGTGATAGAGGCCGCTCTTGAACGGCAAGAGCGGATCGGGGCCTGAGTTGCGCTTGCCCTCGGGGAACAGGATCAGCGACGCCCCCTGATCCAGCGCCTGTGCCATCTGGGTCACGGGATCTTCGGTCCGCTCCTCGGGGATGCGGTTGATGAGGACGGCGTTAAAGACGTTGCGGCCGACGAAGGCGCGGATGCGCGACTTCAGCCAGTAATCGCTGGCGGCGACGGGCCGGGTCCGCGCGCGCAGGCGCTTGGGCAGGACCGACCAGATCAGCACGAAGTCGCCGTTGCTCGCATGATTGGCGAAGTAGACGCGCTGGCGGTTCTCGGGCGTGGAGCCGAACCAGACGGCGCGGGCTGCGGTGATGAACTGGGCGAAGAGGATGATGGCGGTCGCCACGATCTCGGAGATGATCCGCGTCACGTTCTGTCCATCCCGGCCTTGCTGGAGGTCACGTTAGGCGCAGGGGCGCGGCAATTGCAACGAAGCTGTGACGGTCAGGCGATGTCGCGGCGGCGGTCGTTGCGGTCCTCGCCCAGGACGGCGGCGGGCAGCGGCGGCAGGCCCCGGATCAGATCAGCGGCCTTTTCGCCGACCATGATGGTGGGTGCATTGGTGTTGGAAGACGGGATCAGCGGCATGACCGAGGCGTCGCAGACGCGCAACCCGTCGATGCCGCGCACCCGCAGGGACAGGTCGACGACCGAGTCAGGGTCGCTGCCCATGCGGCAGGTGCCGACCGGATGGTGGTCGGTCTTGGCCATCCGGCAGGCATAGTCGAACAACTCGGCGCGGCTGGTGACGCCCTCGCCCGGCAGAGCCTCGCGCCGGACAAAGGGCCGCAAGGACGGCTGGCGCAGGATCTCGCGCGCCATCTGGAGGCCCTTGAGCGAAAGCTCCAGGTCGTCCGGCTCGGCCCAGTAGTTGGGGTCGATCAGCGGGGCGGCAGTCGGGTCCGATGAGGCGAGGCGGACCGTGCCGCGCGACTTCGGGCGCAGAACGGCGGAGTTGAGAGTAACGCCCGACCCCGAGAGCTTGACGATGCCGGCCTCGATCCCCGAGCCCTGGCCGAAATGGAACTGGATGTCAGGCGCGGCGGCGGCGGGATCGGCATACCAGAACGCCCCGGTTTCGAAGAGCGACGAGGCCACCGGGCCGGTGCGGGTCAGCAGGTATTGCAAACCGGCGAGGATGGTCCGGTCCAGCCGCTGCACCCCGTCATAGCTGTGCGGCCCGGTGCATTCGGCCAAAGCGCAAAGGTCGACATGGTCCTGAAGGTTCGCCCCCACCCCGGGCAGATCGTGGGCAACGGGGATGCCGAGGCTGCGCAGGTGATCGGCGGGGCCGATGCCCGAAAGCATCAGCAGACGGGGGCTGCCGATGGCGCCCGAGGTGACGATGACCTCGCGTGATGCGCGATAGCGGGTGACGATCTTGCCCTCTGCGACCTCGACCCCCGTGGCGCGGCGGCCTTCGGTCAGGATGCGCAGCGCCTGCGCGCCGGTCAGCACGGTCAGGTTGGGACGCTCTTCGGCGGGTTTGAGATAGGCGGTGGCGGCGGAAGACCGGCGCACGTCGCGTTGGGTAAGCTGGTAGAAGCCCGCCCCCGCCTGTCGCGCGCCGTTGAAGTCGGGGTTGTAGGGGATACCGTAATCCTGCGCGGCACGGATGAACGCCTCGCACACCGGCAGCGTGGCGCGGGGCATCGAGACGCCGAGCGGCCCGTCTGCGCCGTGGAAGGCGTCGTTGAAGCGTTCGTTTCCCTCGGCGCGGCGGAAGTAGGGAAGGATCTCGCGGTAGGACCAGCCCTCGCAGCCCTGATCGGCCCAGCCGTCATAGTCGCGCGCATTGCCGCGCGTGTAGATCTGCGCATTGATGGTGGACCCGCCGCCGATGACGCGGGCCTGCGTATACCACAGCACCCGGTCCTTCATGTGGCGCTGCGGAACGGTGGACCAGCCCCAGCTTGCGATTCCCTTCGTCATTCGGGCGAAACCGGCGGGCCAGTGGAACAGCAGGCTGCGGTCGCGGGGGCCGGCCTCAAGCAGCAGGACACGCAGCGACGGGTCTTCGGACAGTCGCGCGGCGATCACGCAGCCCGACGAGCCGCCACCCGTGACGATGTAATCGAACTCGGTCAAGCTGCGCCTCTGGTAACCCATCAGTTACCTGATGGGTGGCGATTTCGGGTTTCGTGTCAAGCTTTTGTAACACCGTACCGGGTGGCCCCGACAGACATCGCGCGCCCTGCGCGGGCAAGCGGACAACCGACTGCAGGTCCGGGGAATTGCGCAAAAGCTTAAGGCTTTCCGGCAATAATCCCCCGTCCTTCTGGCGGACTGTCAAGACGGCCTGACGATCAGGCTGTCAACAAAACTCGCCACAGGAGATCACGATGACACAAGATGCCACGCGCCGCAGAACGGCCGGAGACTGGCTGAAAATCACCGCCTGCCTCGCACTGACTGCCGCGCTGCCCGCGATCGCGCAGGCAGAAGTCACGGTGCGGGGCGTCGAGGGCAAGCCATTGCATGAGGCACGCCCCGCCCCGGCCGCGATCTTTCCCGACGAGCACATCATCGTCGCGCAGCCGTCGCCGTCCGAGGTCAATCCGTCGTTCCTCGGGCCGGTGCTGCTGATGAAGTCGGCGCATATCGACCTTGAGAAGGGCACGATGACCTTGCCGCTGCGGCAGGGCCGGCTGACTTCGGGCGAGACGGTCTGGTCGGTGCTGACCGATGTCAGCGACGAGAATCTCGCCAACCTGCACGGCATCAACTATTCGGCGAAGATGGCCTACGGGCTGATCGGGAAGAACACGCGAACGGCGTCCATCGACAAGGACGGCATATTCGTTTTCGACGCGGGCAAGGTCGATTTCTCGCCCGAGCGTGGTCTCAGCCCCGGCGATGCACCCAATTTCTTCCCGCCCAAATCGGCCGCGCCGGGCGCGGTGGGCGACGCGGACTACTCGCCGCTCGTGCAGTTCTCGAACGGCAAGAACGCGGTGTTCAACATGCCGATGGTGTCGTTCAACACCTCGGCCGAGGAACTGGACGCGATGTGCGACGGCGCGGTGGATCACGCCAAGGTGCATGACAAGGTGACGGCCATTTGCCCGCGGGACGGAACGGTGACCCTGGCCATGACGCTGGGATACACCTTCGGCAAGCCGATCTTCTACCTTTCGACCGAGGCGAACGACCCGACCGTGGCGACGCTGGAAGCCGCGATCCATGCGCCCGCGATGAGCGACCAGCCCTTCGCGCTGGAAGATGCTGCGCCGGGCGAATCGGCAGAGCGGATCTATGTGGTGGTGAACGGTCCGATGGGGCTGGACAACCCGTTCCGCCAGGGCATCAACTCGGCCATCGCCGACGGCGGCCACGGGCCGCTGAACGTGCTGGGCGGCATTCCCACGATCAACCTTGACTACAGCCCGATCTGGCGGCTTTTCCCGGTGGTCTGGACGGCGGACGCGATCGAAAAGGGCTATCGCACCAAGCTGACGAACGCGATCGACATCGAGAACGCGGGGGCAAAAGGCATCGTCGAGTCCATCGCGGGCGGACCGCCCAAGGCGGTCGGGTTCCTGGTGAACTGCCCCGTGGTCTATCGGATCAATTGAGATCGCGACCCGAGGGTGCCGAAAAGGGCGGGCCATACTGGCCCGCCCCTAGCTATCCGGCCTGGCGCACCTGTCGCGGCGTCCGGTTCTCCCGGGCGCGCAACATCCGTGTCAGGTGCTGCTGGTCCGCGAACCCCGCCTCGAGTGCGACCTGCGAGATCGGCAGGTTCGTCGAGCGCAGCAGCGAAACCGCATGCGCAAGGCGGCGGTCGAGCACGAAGGAATAGGGCGTCGTGCCGGTCTGGCGGCGAAACAGTTCAGTCAGGTGGGTCGGGCTCAGGTTTGCCGCCGCGCTGATATCGACCAGTGAAATATCCGAGGTGAAGTTCGCCTCGATGAAGTCGACGGCCCGATGGATGCGCATGTCGTGCCCGACCCTTCCGGTCAGACGCCGGCCCGGCACGGACCAGAGCGACGTGGCGGTCTCGATGGCCAGAAGCCGGATCGCCGAGTCGGCGAACAGGCGGCCGCGCGACTGCGCCGCGTCGACTTCGCGCGTGATAAGTCGCGTCAGCGTTGCGATATCGGGCCTGCTGTTGAAGTTCGACGGCAGAAGGTGGCCGCGCGAAAAGGCCTCGGTCATCACCTCGGGGGCATAGGTCTCGAACAGCGACGTGTCGAATTCGAGCATGTAGCTTTCCTGAAGCTGGCCGTGGTTTGTCCAGGCCAGATGGACTGCAAGCCCCGCCGGGATCAGGCAGACCTCGCCCGGACGCGAGGGCGTTTCGTCGTTCAGGCCGTCCATGCGGGTCAGGTGCCGCGCCGTGCCGTCAAGCGTCAGCACGATGCCGTTTGCCGCCGTGGCCGCGAAGGCGACATCGTTGGACCCTTCGATCAGGATGCTGGCCCGCAGGCCCGGCCAGGTCCGGTCGCGCGCCTCGATCTGCCTGGCGCTCAGGTGGTAGTCGCGGATCGTCTGGAATTCGCGTTTCATCGGATGCTCCGTTCCCCGCAGTGAAACGTAGCCAAGGCGCGGTTGCCAAAGAATGCATGGAACGGGAACGTGACAAGGCGATCACTTTGCGTTTGGTCCGGGACAGCGGCATTGAAACCTGCGGTGCCGAAGGATTGATCGGCGCTGATCCGCGATTTGGCGCGAAAGGAACGGTCTTCGGCTGGGACGGGGTCGAAGCGGAACGGTGTTCTACCGGGGCGGTCCGCCTGACGTCGGACGTGACACACAAGGGTTGAAACAGTCCCGCCAGGCCGCAGGGGTGAATGTTTCAGCCTGTTTCACGCTGGCTGCCGAACGGGTGTTTTGGCTGGACGACCCCGCACCCTGCACCGTGTCATCCTGACGAAAGGCGGCAGGACGGGCTTGCTGTTTCGACCGGATCTGTTGCCGGATCCGCGCTTCTTTTGGCGCAGAGGGGGTTGCACCCGCTGCGGGACAGGCCACTTTGCTTCTCTGCGATCGGGGAGGAACGGGATGCGGGTGGCTGTGGTGACAGGTGCCGCAGGCGGCATGGGGCGGGCGATCGTTGCCCGGTTGCTGTCTGATGGGCTGATGGTGGTGGGGCTCGACATCGACGGGGCCGCCCTGGCGGATATGGAGCATGACCTTGGCGAAGGGTTCGCCTCGATCGCGGTCGATCTGACCGATGCGGGGGCGATTGCCCGCGCCTTCGGACAGATCGCCGCGCGGTTCGGCGGGGTGGACGCGCTGGTGAACAACGCGGGCACCTGCCTGATGTCGGACTTCCCGGCGATTCCGGCGGAGGAGCTGGACCGGCAGATGGCGATCAACTTTTCGTCGGCCTTCCATTGCTGCCAGCAGGCCGTGCCGCTGATGCTGGCAGCGCGGGGGCGTCAAGAAGATCGTCAACATATCGTCCAACGGGGCCTATAACTTCGACGTGTTCGACCCGCCGCACTACCGGGCGAGCAAGGCCGCGATGGACACGCTGACGAAGGATCTGGCGCGGCGTTATGCGCGCGAGAAGATCGTTGCGAACTCGCTTGCCCCCGCGATGACCGAGACGCCGCTGTTCGGCGTGCTGACGGCGGATGTGCTGGAGCGCGCGATTTCGGCCATGCCGCACGGCCATGCGATGCAGCCGTCCGAGATCGCGGCCTGGGTGGGGTTCCTGATCTCGGCGGCGGGGGATGTGTGCAGCGGGAACGTGATCATCCTGAACCAGGGGCGGGATGTGCGGTGAGGTGTGTTGACGGATTTGTCCCGCGACAAATCCGTCCGCGCCTGCCTGCCCGTGGCAGGCGCGTCGCCGCGCCAGCCCAGTCAGGCGCGGACGGATCGGAAGTGTCACGCCAGAGGAGAGCCCCTTGCCTGCGGTCTTGCGACCGCCGGCAATCGGATCGGGCAAACGCTCCACAGGAGCGTTTTCGGCCGATCCTCTGACTACCCCTACCGATATACCTCCGGTGCCTTGCGGAGCGTGGGCCATTGCTCGGGCGAATGGCCGTAGATCACGAAGGCCCCGCGCGCCTCGGCCAGCGCCATCAGGCGGGCAGCGCTTTCGCGGGCGGCGTGGGGATCGTGCGCGGTGTCGAAGCGTTCGTCGATCTCGGCAGGCCGCGAGATGGCATCGCCGGTCAGCAGGACCGGGCCAGTCTCGGGCAGGTCCACCAGCAACGAAAGCTGGCCCGGCACATGGCCCGGTGCCAGAAGCACGCGCAGGCCCGGCCCCAGGTCCACATCACCGTCGATCTGAAGATAGCTGCGGTCGGGCCAGTCCATCGGGCGGACCTTGCCGAAGTAAAGCGGGCGCGGTTCGGCCCGGTCGGCGGCGGCGATCAGGATGGGCGCCTGCGGGAACCCGGCGATGCCGCCCACGTGGTCGATATGGCTGTGGGTCAGGATCAGCAGGTCCACATCGGCGGGCGTCAGGCCGAGCAGGCCAAGCTGGTGCTGCGGAAGGTGGCGTTCGGTCAGGTCCAGCACGACGCCGAAGCTGCCCAGCCCATCGGCAAGGCTCGCGGCCTCGGCGTCTTGTGCATAGGCGGCGGGAAAGCCAGTATCGACCAGCACCACCTCGTCCCGGTCGGTGCGGATGAGGAAGCCCACGATGCCGATGATGCGACCGTTCGCATGGACCTGAAACAGACCGTAATCGAGCACGGCAAGGCTGACGGGCCGGCCGCGGAGCATGCCTTCGGGGTTCATCGGATGGGGTTCCTTCCGTGGGGGGCCTGCCCGTGAAGGTGCAGATCCATACCTTGTTCCAGTATCTCCTCGACACCACCGAGGCGCAACCCGAAGCGGCTGTCGGGCTGTCGCTGGCCGAGCCGCCGAAGCTGGGTGCGTTCCTGGCCGATCTTGACCCCGACATGTCGCTGGACTGGAACGGGGCCTCCTTTCGCGGCCTGCCCGCGCTGCGCGACGCGGTGATCCGGCAGGCAGGGCTGGAGGGGCGCTGCGGACCGGATGACGTGCTGATTACGGCGGGAACGGCCGAGGCCAACTACCTCGCGATCCGTCAACTGGTGCAGGCGGGCGACAGGATCGTGACGGAAAGCCCCGGCTGGCCGCAGGTGGGCGTGCTGGCCCGCGCCATCGGGGCGGAACTGGTCGAGGTTCCGCGCGACGAGGCGGATCGCTGGACGCTGCCGCTGGACCGGCTGGCCAATGCTGTGACCGAGCGCACACGGCTGATCTTCCTGAGCAACCCGAACAATCCGACGGGGCGCATCCTGACGGCGGACGATCTGGCCGAGGTCGTGCGGATCGCCGACCGGGTGGGGGCGTGGTTGCTGGTGGACGAGGTTTATGCGGGCCTCGAATGGCACGGGCCGCGCGCGCCCAGCATCGCGGGGATGTATGCGCGCGGCATATCTACAGGAAGCGTGTCCAAGGCGCTTGGGCTGCAAGGGCTCAGGACCGGCTGGATGATCTGCCCCGATCCGGGGCTGATCATGGATGCGGTGATCCTGCGCGAGAACGCGAGCGAGATCATGAACGTGATGGGCGAGGTGATCGCCGAGATCGCGCTGCGCCCCGACCGGCTGGCGGCCGCGATGGCGCGGGCGCGCGCCGATGGGCGCACGAACCTCGACCGGCTGGAGCGGTTCGTGTCGGGCGAGCCGAAGCTGTCATGGACAGCACCCGAGGGCGGGCTGATCGGGCTTGCGCGGCTGAAGGGGGATATCCGGTCGGACGATTTCGCGCGCCGCCTTCTCGCCCCGCCCTATCGCACGTTTCTGCTTCCCGGCACGGCCTATGACCGGCCGCACCACATCCGGCTGGGGGTCGGCGGCGGGGCGGGCGCGCGGCTGGATGAGGGTCTTGCCCGGTTGTCGCGCCTGCTGGCGGACTGGTGACAGGGCGGCGGAGCTTTCGGCCCGCTTGAGCGCGACAACCTCGCCCGCGGGGGGCGAGGCTTGCCGAGATGGCCGGGCTTACGGCGCGATTTACTGAAGGACCGGCTCCGGCACTTCGACAGGCTGCGCGCGCGACACGAGGCCGGTGTCGAAGAAGGCTCCGTCGTCGAGCACCTGCTGGACCGTATGACGCATGATCGTCGGTGCATCGGCGGTGAAGGCATAGACCATCGACAGGTCACAGAGCTGGTTGATCCGGCGCGGAATGCCGCCTGTCGCATCGAAGATCAGTGCGCAGGCCGCGTCACTGAAGATGCTCGTGCGCAGGCCCGCAACGCGCAGGCGGTGCGCGATGTAGGCGCGGGTCGATGCGGCGTCCATGGCATTGAGGTGGAAGTTGGCGACGACCCGTTGCGCGAACTGGTAGAGCCCCGGGCGAAAGACGAGGTCGCGCAGCTCGGGCTGGCCGACAAGGACAAGTTGCAGCACTTCATCCTTGCCCGCGTTCATGTTTGTCAGCATCCGCAGGCCTTCGAGGGCAGGTTCATCAAGGTTCTGCGCCTCGTCGAAGATCAGCACGACACGGCGCCCTGCGGCCTGTTCCGCCGCAAGGACAGCCCGGAAAGCCGCAAGCAGGCCCTGGTAGCTCTGGTCGCGGGGGCTAGGCTCTCCGAGCGCCATCAGGACCCAACGAAGCAATTCGGTCGAGTCGCCGCCGGTATTCGAGACGAGGCCGATGCGCGTGCCACGGCCCAGTGTGCGCAGCAGTTGCTGGACGAGCGTCGTCTTGCCTGCGCCGATCTCGCCAGTCACCAGCGTGATGGGCGCGCCCGTCAGGACACCGAATTCCAGCATCGCGAAAGCGCTGCGATGTTCGGCGGACCAGAACAGGAAATCGGGGTCGGGAACCAGCGTGAAGGGCCGCTGCGTCAGCCCGAAATGCCCGGAATAGATGTCGAACGCCGAGACGCGCTGTGCCTTGGGCGCCATCGCGGGGCGGCCGCGGAACAGGCGCGGGATCGTCATGAACCCGGCTGCCTTGCCGAAGTCGCGGCGCGGGGCGTCACGGTCATGGGTCAGGTGGAACGAGATACGGCGCGCGGCGTGGCCCGGTGCCACGGTTCTGGGGTCGGGCTGGCGGATGCTCGAAAACTGCCAGCCAGGGGCGGCTTCGGTCGCAGCGGCACGCGCGGCAAGATCGAAATGAACCGGTGTCGCGTCAAGCTGGGAATAGACCGTATGTTCCGTCATCTCAGTTCCCCTCGGGTGTCCGCCAATCCTGGCGGTGGCGTGGTCGCGCCGCATGGCGTTGCCCGCTTCTCTTTGCCGGATCGGCACCAATATCCCGTGAGTTGCGAAAGGCGTCGTGCAACCGCGGGAAAAAGGCGCAGATTACAAGGGAAACAGGAAAACGCTTTCGACTATGAGGAGAGTTAGCCAGTGGTTAACGGCGCCGCCACGGCGCGCTTGTGACTGTTCTCTGTTCGATTTGCGGCGAACCTGTGGCAAATCGGCAAAATCACGCCGATACGATGCCGCGCGTGCCCCCGGCGATCAGCATGGCGGCATCGGCGAGGGGAATCATCGGCGGGGCCGATGAGGCGACGGCCAGATAGCGCGGCTCCCACACCGGATCGAACTTGGCCTTGAACGCGCGCAGGCCCGCGAAGTTGTAGAAATGCCCGCCATGCTGAAAGATCGCCGCGCCGAAGCGGTTCCACAGCCGCGTGCCCTTGCGCGCCTCAAGCCCTGAAAGGGGCGCCATGCCCATCGAGAAGCTGGTCGCGCCCTGCGCCTTGAGCCGCAGCATCAGCTCGGTGAACAGGAAATCCATGACGCCGGGGGGCGCATCGTCGACATGTCGCATCAGGTCGATGGTCGCCTGCCCCGGCACATCGGTTGTCAGCAGGTTGGCGAAGGCCAGCGTCCGCCCGTTCTGGCGGATCAACACCATCGGCCAGCGGCCAAGCCAGGCTTCGTCGAACCGTCCCACCGAGAAGCGTTTCTCGCGGGTTTTCTTGGCGACAAGCCAGCCGTCCGAAATGGCCCGCAACTCGGCCAGCAGGGCCGGGTCGTGGGGCGGAGGCAGGATCTCCATCGTCAGCCCGTCGCGTTCGGCGCGGGCATGGGCGGCAGCGCAGCTTCTTGCGGGCCGGACCTTCGAGCGAGAACTGCCGTCAGGTCGATCACGCCGCGCTCGCCCAGCTTGTGCAGGCTGAGACCGAGGTCGAGCATCAGCGGCAGATGTCGCTCGCCCACCTCGTAGAACATCGGCCGCCCGCCCGCGCGGCGCGCCGCATCGACAAAGGCCCAGCCAAGCTCCGTCATCGACGTCTGGCGGGCCGACAGGGCCGCCGAGGGCAATCCACGACCGGCCCTGCACGCCGAACATGACGAAGCCGCGACTGTCGTCCGAGAACATCAGCGCCTTGTCGCCCGTCAGGGCAAAGGCCGCCTCGGGGTCGGGCTGCGACGCGACGATCCGTTCGGCAAGCGCGATCTGCGTGGCGTCCGGCGTGGCCGGGTGCAGGCGCGGCACGCGGAGCAGCAGCGTCAGCGCGGCCACGCGCGACGATCAGCGCCAGAACCAGCCCGGCGCGCAGCGCGCGCGGCGCGCCCTTGTCCGCCGCGAATTGCCACCAGAGTTCGGACGAATAGGGCGTGCCCTTGTGCGCAAAGACCAGCACGAAGCCGACCGAGATCAGAAGGCCGAACATCAGCAGGAACCAGACCGGCGAGAACGCCCCGTGGACAAGGCTGGTGCGCCGGTGAAACTCGCGGCGGAACGGCAGCAAGATCAGCGCGGCGATGCCGAGCGTGACCGCGCCCTGGATGTCGAACGCGTGCAGAAGCGCCACCACGATCCCCGCCGACATCGCACCAAGTGCCAGCCAGTAGGCGCCGAGGCTCCGCCGTGCCACGCCGAGCGCCAGCACGATCAGCACCGCGCCAAGCACGCTCGACATCAGCGCGCCGCCTTCCAGCAGCACCAGCGGGAACACCTTTTCCAGCGCCTCGGCGGCTTCGGTCGTGGGCGGGATCAGCGCGGCGAAGGACATCCACAGCCCCGCGCCGAAGATCATCACCGACAGCACGACCGGCGCCATGGGGCTGACCGCGCCCAGGGTCGATCCCGCTGCCGACAGCCAGCGCCCGACACGCCCGCCCGGCTGGCGGCCCGTCGCGTTGCGCAGCACCACCAGCGCCTCGTAGAGCGCGAGAACGGCGAGGGCGAGGACGAAGGGCAGGATGAAATAGATCAGGCGGAACAGCAGCAGCGCCGCCGCCGCCGTCTCGACCGGCACCGACGCGGGAAGTGCAGCGAGAACAACCGTCTCGAACACGCCGACCCCGCCGGGGACGTGGCTGAGGATGCCCGCCATCGTGGCCGCCGCGAAAATGCCGAGGAAGGGCAGGAAGCCGATCTCGCCCGAGGGCAGAAGCAGATAGAGCGTCAGCGCGGCGAAGCAGATGTCGCCAAGGCTGAAGATCGCCTGGCCGATCAGGACGGGCAGCGAGGGCGCGCGAAGCGTGAAGCGCCCGAAACTGAGGCTGCCGCGCCGCGCGCCGGCAAGCACCAGCGGGGCCACGGTCACGAAGATCAGCGCAAGCGCCGTCCACCGCGTCGCCTCGCGCGACAGGGGCGAAAGCTCGGCCAGCGCGTCGGGAAAAAGCGCGACCGCCGCAAGCCCGACCAGCGAGGCGCGCAACGCCGTAGGACACCGCGGCAAAGGTAGACACGGCGGCGACGTCATACCCGTCCAGCCCGAGGCCGGAATAGATGCGGTAGCGCACCGCGCCGCCCGACACGGCGCTGAGGCCGATGGTGTTGCCGAAGGCATAGGCCATCAGCCCGCCCGTCACGGTGACGGGCAGCGGCAGCGGCTTGCCGATATAGCGCAGCCCCGACCAGTCGTAGCCCACAAGGAACAGGTATCCGATCAGCGTCGCCAGCGCCGCCAGCAGCAATGTGCCGGTGGGCGTCGCCTTGACATGCGCAAGCACGTCGGCAAGTTCCACGTCCCCCAGCAGCTTCGAGACGGCAACCAGACCGAATCCGAACAACGCGATGGCAAGGATGTAGGGGAAGGCCGCGCGCACGAGAGGCCAGAGACCGGATGCCTTTGTTTCTTCGGGCATGATTCGCTGCAAAAACCCCGGACCGCTTCACCGCGCCACTGTCACCGAAACGGCTGGCCACGGCAATCTCGCGCGGCGCGGATCAGGCGGGATCGCGCAGCCGGAACCGCTGGATCTTGCCGGTCTGGGTCTTGGGCAGGCTGTCGGCAAAGACGATGCGGCGCGGATACTTGTAGGGCGCGATGACCGCCTTCACATGGTCCTGCAAGCAGCTTGACCATCAGCGCATCGCCGGCGGCGTGCCGGGGGCCAGCACGACATGCGCCTCGACGATCTGGCCGCGCTCCTCGTCCGCCGCGCCGATCACCGCGCATTCCAGCACCGCCGGATGCGACAGCAGCGCCGCCTCCACCTCCGGGCCCGCGATGTTGTAGCCCGCCGAGATGATCATGTCGTCGGAGCGGGCGGCGAAGTGGAAACGCCCGTCCTCGTCCTGCCAGAAGCTGTCGCCGGTCAGGTTCCAGCCGTCCTGCACATAGTTCGCCTGCCGCGTCATCGGCCAGGTAGCGGCAGCCGGTCGGGCCCGCGCACCGCCAGCCGGCCCACCTCGCCGCGCGGCATTTCCTGCCATCGTCGTCGACGATCCGCGCCTCATAGCCCGTCACGGGCCGGCCGGTGCAGGCCGGGGCGGTGGTCGTCGAAGCGGTTGGTGATGAAGATGTGCAGCATCTCGGTCGCGCCGATCCCGTCCAGCATCGGCTTGCCGGTCCGCGCGATCCATTCCTCATAGACCGGCGCCGGCAGCGTCTCGCCCGCGCTGACGGCGGCGCGCAAGGACTGGACAGGTCGGCCCCCTCCGCCATCGCCTTCAGCATCACGCGATAGGCGGTGGGCGCGGTGAAGCAGACCGTGGCGCGGTACGTCCTGGATGATCTCGATCATGTTCGGCGGGCGTCGCCTGTTCCAGCAGCGCCGCCGCCGCCCCGAAGCGCAGCGGAAAGATCGCCAGCCCGCCCAGCCCGAAGGTGAAGGCCAGCGGCGGCGAGCCCACGAACACATCCTCCGGCGTGACGCCCAGCACCTCCCGCGCATAGCCGTCGGCGATGATCAGCAGGTCGCGGTGGAAATGCATCGTGGCCTTCGGCTCGCCCGTGGTGCCCGAGGTGAAGCCGAGCAGCGCCACATCGTCGCGCCCGGTCGGCGGCGGCGTGAAGCGCACCGGCTTGGACAGCGCCACGCGGTCCAGTTCGGCATCGTGGTTCGCCGTGCCGTCGAAGCCGACCACGGTCTTCAGGAAACGCGAGCCCTTGGCGCAGAGCACCAGCTCCTCCATCAGCCGCGTGTCGCACAGCGCGTGGCTGATCTCGCGCCTTGTCGACGATCTGCGCCAGCTCGCCCGCCCGCAGCATCGGCATGGTGTTGACCACCACCGCCCCCGCCTTGGTCGCGGCCAGCCAGCAGGCGACCATCGCCGGGTTGTTGGCCGACCGGATCAGCACGCGGTTGCCGGGCTTCACGCCGTAGTCCTCGACCAGCGCATGGGCGATGCGGTTCGACCAGTCGGTCAGTTCCTTGTAGGTGCGCTGCCGCCCGTTGCCGATCAGCGCGATATGGTCGCCGAAGCCCCGTCTCGACCATGCGGTCGGTCAGTTCCACCGCCGCATTCAGCCAGTCGGGATAGTCGAATCCCGCGCAGTGGCAGGTCCGGCCACTGCTCCGCCGGCGGCAGGTGGTCGCGGGTGAAGCTGTCGGAATGTCCGGATGGTCCCAGCGATTGCATGGTGTTTCTCCGGTCAGCGGGTGGCGGCAGGTTCCGGCACGACCGCCGTCGCCTCGATCTCCACCTTGGCGCGGTCCTCGACCAGCGCCACGACCTGCACCAGTGCCATCGCCGGATAATGCCGCCCGATGATCTCGCGATAGGCGCGGCCGAGCTCCTTCAGGCTGCGCCAGGTATTCCCGCTTGTCGGTGACATACCAGGTCAGCCGCACGAGATGCTCCGGCCGTCGCCCCTGCCTCGGCCAGCACCGCGACGATGTTCGCGCAGCGCCTGCGCTGACCTGACCCGACGAAATCGTCGGTCTCGAACTCCTGGTCGCGCATTCCAGCCGATCATGCCGCCGGTGAAGACCATCCGCCCCGTGGCGGCGACGCCGTTGGAATAGCCGGGCGTCGCCTTCCAGTGCGGCGGGGTGCAGGAACTCATGTGGCGAGGTCATGCAGAGGCCCTCTTCAGATGGGCGGCAAGCCGCGGTGCGGATGCTGTCGGGCCATGGCGTGGCCTTGCCGCCGTTGGTCGACCCAGACCAGCGTCAGGTCCAGGCCGAACCGGTGCTTCGCCCTTGCAGGCCGCCGATACGGCAAAGGTGACCGACGCGCCGCCCACCCGCGTCACCGTCGAGCGTGAAGTCCAGCCGGTCGCCCAGCCGGGACGGGGCGCGGAAATTCGCCTCGATCCGCGCCGTCGGCACGCCTGCCCCTTCGTCCATCATCCGCGCGAAGGAATGGCCCACCGTCGTCGAGAAAGAAGTTCTCGACGACCGAGTTCACCATCTCGAAATAGCGCGGATAGAAGACGATCCCCGCCGGGTCGCAGTGGTTGAACTCGACGGGGATCGTGCGGGCATAGGCCATGGCGCTACTCGTTCGCCTCGGGCGGCAGGAAATCGACGTCGTGGCGGGCCGACGCCTCGATGGCCGCGGGGATGTCGGTCATGTTGTGCAGCACCTCGAACAGGTCGCGCAGCTTTCCGGCGGGCGAGACCCAGAAGAGCGCGCGCGCAGGTTTGTCGGACTTGTTGAAATAGCCATGCGGCACGCCGCGCGGCATCCGCACCAGATCGCCCGCGCGGGCGGTGTGCCAGACGCCGTCCAGCTTCAGCTCCAACTGCCCCTCCTGCACCAGGATGAACTCGTCCTGCGTGCGGGTGGACGTGGACGGGCACGAACTGCCCCGGCTCGCTGAATTCGCCTCGAAGGAAAAGCTCGATGCGCAGTCGGATTTCGGAAAGTAGCGCTGGCCCAGGATGTTCCACTCGATCCCCTCGATGCCCGTGCCGTTGCGGGTGATCCCGCCGTCGAGTGTCTTCATCGTCCCTCTCCCTGTTCGGCCCGGCCCTCCAGCGTAGCGCGGGCGATGATGATCCGCTGCACGTCGCTGGCGCCCTTCATAGATGCGCAGCGCCCGGATCTCGCGGTAAAGGCCTCGACCGCGAAGCCCGTGCCGCACGCCGTCGCCGCCATGCAGCTGCACCGCCATGTCGATCACCTCGCTGCGCGGCTTCGGTCGCGTACAGCTTCGCCATCGCCGCCTCGCGGCTGATGCGCGGCCGCGCCCATGTCCTTGGCCCAGGCGGCGCGGTAGACCAGCAGCGCCGCCGCGTCGATCTCCAGCGCCATGTCGGCCAGATGGCCCTGCACCATCTGCAACTCGGCCAGCGGCGCGCCCCTGGATGCGCCGCGCCTTGCACCCGCGCCAGCGCCTCGTCCAGCGCGCGGCGCGCAAAGCCCAGGGCCGCCGCCCCGACGGTCGGCCGGAACACGTCCAGCACCGACATGGCGAGCTTGAACCCCTCGCCCGGCCGCGCCGATCAGCGCGTCCTCCGGCAGCTCCACCCCGTCCAGCCGCAGACGGGCCAGCGGATGCGGCGCGATCACCTCGATCCGCTCGGCGACCTCCAGCCCCGGCGCTATCGGCGGGCATCAGGAAGGCCGACAGCCCCTGCGCCCCCGGCGCCTCGCCGGTGCGGGCGAAGATCGACATAGACATCGGCAATCCCGCCGTTCGAGATATAGGTCTTCTCGCCATCCAGCACCCAGCCGCCCTGCACGCGCGTCGCCGTGGTCGCCGTCGCCGCCACGTCCGACCCCGACCCCGGTTCGGTCAGCGCAAAGCCGGAAATCGCCGCGCCCGCCCGCGTCCGCTCCAGCCAGGCGCGCTGCGCGGGCGTGCCGAACAGGCTGACCGCCCCCATCCCCAGCCCCTGCATCGCAAAGGCGAAATCGGCCAGCCCGTCATGCCGCGCCAGCGTCTCGCGGATCAGGCACAGCGTGCGCACATCCAGCCGCTCGCCCTCGCCCGCGCCGCGAGTGCCGCAGCCAGCCGCCCTGCCCCAGCAGCGCCACCAGCCCCCGGCAGGCCGCGTCCACGTCGCGCGTGATCGCACCGGCAGGTTGGCGCGCGCACCAGTCCTCCAGCGCCGCCGCCAGTTCGCGGTGGCGGGGCTCGAAGAAGGGCCAGTCGAGGAAAGCTCTGTCTGCCATCGGTCATTTTCTGTTCACAAATATCCTCCGGGGGTCCGGGGGCGGAAGCCCCCGCTTCCGCGCTCAGTCCCCCGCAAACACCGGTTTTTCCTTGGCGACGAAGGCCCGGTAGGCCCGCTCGAAATCCTTGGTCTGCATGCAGATCGCCTGCGCCTGCGCCTCGGCCTCGATCGCCTGCTCCAGCCCCATGTTCCATTCCTGCATCAGCTGCGTCTTGGTGATCGCCATGCGCGAAGGTCGGCCCCGCCGCCAGCCGCGCGCGCCAGCGCCATGCGCCTCGGCCTCCAGCGCCTCCGGCGCATGCAGTGCGTTCCAGAAGCCCCAGCGCTCGCCCTCCTCGGCGCTCATCACTGCGCCCGGTGTAGAGCAGTTCCGCCGCCCGCCCCTGCCCGATGATCCGGGGCAGCATGGCGCAGGCCCCCATGTCGCAGCCCGCCAAGCCCGACGCGGGTGAACAGGAACGCGCATTTCGCCTCCGGCGTCGCCAGCCGCAGGTCCGACGGCCATGGCGATGATCGCGCCCGCGCCGACGCAGACGCCGTCCACCGCCGCGATGACCGGCTTGCCGCAGCCGATCATCGCCTTGACCAGATCGCCGGTCATCCGGGTGAAGGCCAGCAGCTCCTTCATCGGCAGCCCGATCAGCGGCCCGATGATGTCATGCACATCGCCGCCCGAACAGAAATTGCCGCCGTTCGAGGCAAAGACCACCACATCCACATCGGTGGCATAGGCCAGCGCGCGGAAGGTGTCGCGCAGCTCGGCATAGCTGTCGAAGGTCAGCGGGTTCTTCCGGTCGGGCCGGTTCAGGCGGATCGTGGCGATGCGGTCCTGCACCTCCCACAGGAAATGCGCGCGGCGTCAGCCCTGCCAGCTCGGTCATGGCTGACCCCCCATGCGTTTCAGGATATCGGTCAGCGCGTCGAGGTCGGCCTCGGACAGGTCGCCCGAAAACGCGGGTCGACCTCGGCCTCGTGCTCGGCGGCCAGCCCTTCGAACGTGCGCCAGCCCCTCGGGCGTCAGCGCCACGAACACGGTGCGGCGGTCGGTCTCCGACGGCGTGCGGCGCACCAGCCCGTCCTTCTCCAGCCGGTCCACCACCGTCGTCGCATTGCCGTTCGACACCAGCAGCATGCGGCGACAGCTCGCTCATCGTCACGCCCGTCGCGGCGGCGGTACAGCGCCGCCATCACGTCGAAGCGCGGCAGCGTCGTGTCATGCGTCGACCCGCAGGAATTCGCGCAGCTGCGATCTCGGCCGCCGCGGGTCACGCCCAGCAGGCGGATCCACATCTTCAGCCGGCGCTTCGACAGCGGGTCGGTCATGCCTCGCCCCCCGAGATGGCGATGGCCTGCCCGTTGATCCCTTCGGCGCCCGGCGCGCACAGCAAAAGCGCGGCCGCGGTGACTTCCGACGGGGCGATACAGCCGGTTCTGCGGGCTCAAGGCCTTCCAGCGCGGCCCGCGCCTCGGTCCGGCGTGCGTCCGGTCTTCTCGGCGATCACGCGCGATGGAGCGGTCGGTCATCGTCGGTGTCCAGAAAGCCCGGGCAGATCGCGTTCACCGTGACCGGCCCGCGCGCGACCTCCAGCGCCAGCGACCGCGACAAGGCCCATCACCCCATGCTTGGCCGCCGCATAGGGCGCGATCTTGGCATAGCCCTTCAGCCCGGCGGTCGAGGCGACGGCGATCAGCCGGCCCCAGCCCGGAAGCTGCGCGCAGCCCTTCGCGGAAGGTCAGGAACACGCCGGTCAGGTTCACCGCGATCATCGCGTTCCACTGCGTCCAGCGTCGTGCGCTGGCAACGGCGCGCTGTCGGCGGCCCGGCATTGGCGATGACGATGTCGCAGGGCCCGGCCGCGGCGAACAGCGCCCTGACGCGATCGCCTCGTCCGTCACATCGGCCGGCATGGCGCGGATGTCGCGGCAGGCGGGCGCGACCGCCGCCAGCGCATCGGCGCGGCGGCCCGCGATCACCACCTCGGCCCCCGCCGCGGCAAAGCCGCGCGCGAGGTCGGCCCCCGCGCCCGAGCCGCCGCCCGTGATCAGCACCCGTTTGCCCGCCAGCGTCATGCCCGGATCACCTCCTGCGCGCGTTCGCGCCAGCCGCCGCGCCTGATCGCGCCCCGGGCAGGTAGGGCAGCGGCCAGGCCGTGTCGGCATCGCCCATCCGCGATCGCCGCGTGCAGCGTCCAGTAGGGGTCGGCCAGATGCGGCCGCGCGAGGCAGACGAGATCGGCGCGGCCCGCCAGCAGGATCGAGTTCACCTGGTCCGCCTCGGTGATGTTGCCGACCGCCATCGTCGCCAGCCCCGCCTCGTTGCGGATGCGGTCGCTGAACGGGGTCTGGAACATCCGGCCATAGACCGGCTGCGCCTCGGTCGAGGTCTGGCCGGCCGAGACGTCGATGATGTCGGCCCCGGCCGCGGCGAACATGCCGCGCGATCTCCACCGCCTCGTCCGGCGTCACGCCGTCGTCGCCCACCCAGTCGGTCGCCGAGATGCGGACCGACATCGGCTTGTCCGCCGGCCAGGCCGCGCGCATCGCCGCGAAACACCTCCAGCGGATAGCGCATCCGGTTCTCCAGGCTGCCGCCATAGTCATCGGTCCGGATGTTCGATTTTGGGCGAGATGAAGGACGAAATCAGATAGCCATGCGCCGCGTGAAGTTCGATCATGTCAAACCCGCAGCGCGCCGCCATTTGCGTCGCCGCGACGAACTCGTCGCGCACCGTGTCCATGTCGGCCCGGTCCATCGCCTTGGGCACCGGGTTGCGCCGGCGACCACGGCAGGGCGGAGGCGGACAGCACCGGCCAGTTGCCGGACGGCAGCGGCGCGTCGCATCTGTTCCCAGCCGAGCTGGGTCGAGCCCTTGCGCCCGGAATGGCCGATCTGGCAGCAGATCTTGGCCTGCGTCTCGGCATGGACGAAATCGACCAGCCGCTTCCACGCCGCCTCATGCTCGGGCGCGTAAAGGCCCGGGACAGCCGGGGGTGATCCGCCCCTCGGGCGATGACGCAGGTCATCTCGGTATAGACCAGCCCCGCCCCGCCCTTGGCGCGTTCGGCGTAATGGACGAAATGCCAGTCGGTCGGGCAGCCATCCACCGCCTTGTACTGCGCCATCGGCGACACGACGATGCGGTTCTCCAGCGCCATGTCGCGCAGCCGGAACGGCGCGAACATCGGCTGCGCGGCCCGGTTCGCCCCCGGCCTGTTCCTGAAACCAGTCCTCGGCCTGCCGCAGCCAGTCCGGATCGCGCAGGCGCAGGTTCTCGTGGCTGATCCGCTGGCTGCGGGTCAGCAGCGAATAGGCGAACTGCATGCGGCGGCATGTCGAGATAGCGCTCGACCTGCTCGAACCATTCCAGGCTGTTGCGCGCCGCCGATTGCAGGCGCAGCACCTCGACCCGGCGTTCGTCCTGATAGCGCTGGAAGGCCGCCTCCAGCGTCGGTTCGCTGTGCAGGTAGTCCGCCAGCGCAATCGCGCTGTCGAACGCCAGCCGCGAGCCGGAGCCGATCGAGAAATGCCCCGTCGCCGCCGCATCGCCCATCAGCACGACATTCTCGTGATACCACTTCTCGCAGATCACCCGGGGGAACTGCATCCAGACCGCCGAGCCGCGCAGGTGGGCGGCGTTCGACATCAGGGCATGCCCGCCCAGATGCGCGGCGAAGATCTTGCGCGCAGGTGTCGACCGTCTCTTCCTTGGACATGTGCTCAAAGCCCCAGGCGTCCCAGGTGTCCGGCATGCATTCGACGATGAACGTCGCGGTGTCGGCGTCGAACTGGTAGACATGGGCCCAGACCCAGCCATGTTCGGTCTTCTCGAAGATGAAGGTGAAGGCGTCGTCGAACTTCTGATGCGTGCCCAGCCAGACGAACTTGCACAGGCGCGTGTCGATATCGGGCTTGAACACGCTCGGCATATTCGCGGCGCACGGCGGAGTTGATGCCGTCGGTGGCGACGACCAGATCGTAGTCGCGGCGGTAGTCCTCGGCCGATTTGAACTCGGTCTCGAACGCAGGTCGACGCCCAACTCGCGCGCCCGTTCCTGCAGCAGGATCAGCAGCTTGCGCCGCCCGATCCCGGCAAAGCCGTGCCCGCCCGAAACGGTGCGCACGCCGTCATGGACCACCGCGATGTCGTCCCAATAGGCGAAGTTCTGCCTGATCGCCGCGCTGCTGACGGGATCGTTGCGCGTCATGTTCGACCAGCGCATCATCCGACAGCACCACGCCCCAGCCGAAGGTGTCATTGGCGCTTGTTCCGCTCCAGCACCGTGACCTGATGCGACGGGTCGCGCAGCTTCATCGAGATCGCGAAGTAAAGACCCGCAGGGCCACCGCCGAGGCAAAGAACCTTCATGCCCGTCTCCTTCAAGTTGTCCTGCGTGACATGTAGCCTGCCATCCGCCCAAAACAATTTCAAGCTTGAAATTTCTGGCTTGGAATTCGGTGCGCCCGCGCGCAATATCGGCGCTATGGATTTGCCGACCCGCCCCTGATGCCGCTGCGTCCCCCGTGATCGGGGTCGTCGGGCTTGGCACGATGGGGCTGGGCATTGCTCAGGTCTTTGCACAGGCGGGACACCGCGTTCTGGTGACGGATGTCGCAGAGGGCGCGCGCGACAGTGCGGTTGCGCGGATGGCGGGGGGTCTTGCCGCGCGCGTCGACGGCGGGAAAACTGACGGCTGCGGCGCGGGACGCGCTGATCGCGCGGGTCGCGGTCGTCCCGGGGCCGGACGCGATGGGCAAGGCGGGGCTCGTGATCGAGGCGGTGATCGAGCGGCTGGACGTCAAGGCGGCGCTCTTCCGCGCGCTGGAAGCGTCGGTCGCCCCCGAGGCGGTGCTGGCGACGAATACCTCGTCGCTGTCGGTCGCCTCGGTCGCGGCGGGGCTCGCGCACCCGGCCCGTGTGCTGGGGCTACACTTCTTCAACCCGGCCCCGGCCATGCGGCTGGTCGAATTGATCGCCCCTCCGGGCACGGATCCAAGGGCATCGGCGCTGGCCCGGCAGGTCTGCGAGGGCGCAGGCAAAGTCGTGATCGACGCGCCAGATCGGCCCGGCTTCATCGTGAACCGCTGCGCCCGCCCCTATTATGGCGAGGCGCTGGCGTTGCTCGCCGAAGGCCGGGCGGCGGGCGAGATCGACGCGGCGATGGTCGCGGCGGGCTATCGGCTTGGCCCCTTCTCCCTGATCGACCTGATCGGGGCGGACATAAACCTTGCGGCGACGGAAGGGTTGGCTGCCGCGATGGGCGGCCATCCGCGCTATCATGTCTTCGCGGCGTTGCGCGCACAGGTGGCGCGGGGCGATCTGGGGCGCAAGACGGGCAAGGGCTTTGTCTTTCCCGATGCATTGCCACCCCCACCCGCCGGATGCGGAAGCGATCGTTCTGCGGATCGAGGCCACGCTGGCGAACGAGGGCGCGTGGCTTCTGGCCGAGGGCGGCACGACGCGCGAGGGGATCGACACGGCGATGAAGCTTGGCCTGAACTTTCCACGCGGGCCGTTCGAGGTGCTTGCGCGTCATGGGACGGCGCGGATTCGCGATGAGCTGGCACGGCTCGAGGCGCAAACCGCCCTGCCCGGGCGCTATGCCCCCGCCCCTGCCCTGACGGAGGACGCATGACCGAGGTTTTCCTCTGCACCGCGCGGCGCACGCCGATCGGGCGCTATGGCGGCGCGCTGGCGATGGTGCGCCCCGACGACATGGTGGCACATGTGATCGACGGCTTGCTGGACCTGCATCCGGGGCTGGCGGTGGACGAGGTGATCTTCGGCTGTGCCAATCAGGCGGGCGAGGACAACCGCAACGTGGCCCGCATGGGGGTATTGTTGTCCCGCCTTGGGGAGGGGGTTCCGGCCCTGACGGTGAACCGCCTCTGCGCCAGCGGTCTGGACGCTGTGATTGCCGGGGCGCGGGCGGTGCGCGACGGGGCCGATGTGGTGATCGCGGGCGGGGTGGAGAGCATGACGCGCGCGCCCTTCGTCACCGGCAAGGCCGAGACGGCCTTTGCCCGCGCGCCCGAGATATTCGACACGACCATAGGCTGGCGCTTCGTGAACGCCCGGATCGCAAAAGCCTATGGCACCGAGTCGATGCCAGAAACGGCCGAGAACGTGGCGGCGGAATGGGCAGTGTCGCGGGCCGATCAGGACAGCTTCGCGCTGCGCAGCCAGCAGCGGTATGACGCGGCATGGCATGCGGCGGATATCCTGCCGGTGACGGTGGCCGGGCGGAAGGGTGAGGCGACGGTCGTCGCCGCGGACGAACATCCGCGCGCGACCTCGATCGAAAGGCTTGCCGCCCTGCCCGCGCCCTTTCGCGCAGGCGGTACAATCACAGCGGGGAACGCGGCAGGGATCAATGACGGCGCTGCGGCACTGATCCTCGCATCGGGCGCTGCGGTAAAGCGGTACGGATTGACGCCGATGGCCCGGGTCGGGGCGGCGGCATCGGCTGGCGTTGCACCCCGCGTGATGGGAATCGGGCCGGTGGCGGCGGTGGAGCGGCTCGCGGCGCGGACGGGCCGTGCGGCAGACGGATATGACGTGATCGAGTTGAACGAGGCCTTCGCTGCGCAGGTGCTTGCCTGCACCCGCGCCTGGGGGCTGGCCGATGACGACGCGCGAGTGAATGCCAAGGGCGGCGGGATCAGCATGGGGCATCCCTTGGGCATGACGGGCGCACGGATCGCGGCAACGGCCGCGCGGCGGCTGTTTGAAGGACACGGAAATGCGGCGCTGGCAACGCTTTGCGTGGGGGTCGGCCAGGGCGTCGCGCTGGAGCTGCTTTCTGTATGAAAGTAACAGATTATGAACGGTCTTTGATGCTTTGCATCAATGGTAGGCCGGCCGATGGCTAAGGACGAAAGCGAAGCAATGACAGATGGTTCCGGCTACTTCCTCTACCATTCCATCGGCCAGTATCCCGGCAAGGCCGAGGCGCTGTCCGAAGCCATGGCAGAATTCGCCCATGTCTGGGGGGCGAATGACGATGGGCAGTGGGGCTATGCCCTGACGCAACGGGCGCGCTTCGTCGAGCGGTGGCGCGCGATCCTCGGGGCGCCCGAGGGCAGCGTGACGACCTGCGAAAGCGTCACGCAGGGGCTGCACATGCTGCTGACCGCCCTGCCCAAGGAGCGTTTGCGCGGCAAGCGCGTGCTGGTCGCAGGCGACTGCTTTCCGTCGAACCACTTCCTGCTGACGGGGTTGCAGGAAAGGTTCGGCTTCACACTGGATACCGTGCCGCTGCGCCAGGGCGCCGCCTGGGTCGAGGACGAGGATTTCCTCGCCGCCTGGGGGCCGGATGTGGGGCTGGCGCTGCTCACCTGGGTCAGTTCGACCTCGTCCCACCGGGTGGACCTTGCACCGCTGGTCGCCCATGGGCGGCGCATGGGGTCGGTGGTCGGGGTGGACATTACGCAGGCGGCGGGCCTGCTGCCGTTCAGCGTGACCGACCCCGAGGTGGATTTCACCCTGTCGACCAGCCTGAAATGGATGTGCGGCACGCCGGGGGCGGGCATCCTGCATGTCGCCCCGGCCCTGTCGGCCACCTGCGAGCCGGAGTTGCGCGGCTGGTTCAGCCAGGAGAACCCATTCTCGTGGGATCTCGACAAGTTCGCCTTCGCGCCCGACATCCGCCGTTTCGACAATGGCACGCCGGGGGTGATGGCGGCGGCGGCCTCGTTGCCCGCGCTCGACTGGCACGCGGCGCAGGACGGGGCGGCGATGGTGGCGCAAAATCGGCGCATGACGGCGCGGATCATCGACGCGGCGGCAGAGATGGGGCTGGCGCTGGTCACGCCGAAGCCCGAGGCGCAGCGCGGTGGCAGCGTGATGATGCGCCTCGCCTCGCCCGAGGTGGCGCAGGCGACGCTCTCGGCGTTCCGCGCAGCGGGGCTGTTTGCCGATGCGCGCGGGCCTGTGCTGCGCGTCTCGCCGGGCTTCGTCACGACGGATGAGGGTGTGGACCGGCTGATCGCGATGCTGCCGCAGGTGCGCTGACGCGCGCGCCAGTCTCAGGCGAAGCTGCGGATCGTGGCGAGGGCACCGTCCAGCGCCTTGCCCTCTTCGTCCTGCAAGGCCGCCTCGCGCAGGCGCCGCGCCCAGTCGGCGGCGTCCGGACGCAGGGCGACGAGACCGATGCCCGTCATGACTCGGTCGAACTTGCGTCTGGCCGCGCGCGTGGGTGTCGGAGTAGCCCTTTATCAGGCGGCGGCAGCGCAGCACCTCGACCGCAAGGTCGTAATTGGCGGGCAGATGCGCCAGCGCGGCGGCAAGCCATGCCTCCAGATGCGCCACCTCCTGCGCGTGGCGCAGCGTGCGGCGCCGCCAGCCGCGCAGGCCGCCCACGACATGCAGCATCAGGAAGCCGCGCAGGCTGTCGGTGCGCAGGTGGCGGCCCTTGTTGAACCAGCGGTCGAGCCGGGCCATCCAGACCGGATCGGCGGCAATCTTCGCGCCCAGTCGCGCGGGCAACAGCCCGGCGATTTCCTCGGCACGCGGGTGCAGGAATTCGGTCAGTTGCATCAGATTGGCGTCGCGGACCCCCATCTCGCCCCGGATGCGGCTCGAAGCGCGGCGGCGCGGGTCTTGAGGTCGGCCACGCGGATGACGTCATCATAGGCCATCGCATTGGCGATGTATTTTGCCGCCTCGTGGGTCAGCAGGTGGTCGCGGTCACCGCGGTCCTGCGTCAGCACGCGGTCGAGGCGCGATCAGATACTCAGCGCCATAGGCGAGGTCCTGGAAATCGACGACCTTGCGCAGCCCGGCAGTCGCCATGTCGCGCACGGGCGCGGGCAGAGCTGGCGATGCGAGCGGTCAGGGCGGTCCATTCCGCCAGCAGGCGGGCGGGGCCAGCCGGGCCTTTGGCAGGCGGCGGGGCTTTGACAGGGGCGGCGGGGCGTGCGGCGGCGAAAGGGCGGCCTCGAACCCGGCGGCAAAGGCGCGGAGCGAGCCTTCGACACCCTTGCCGCTCTGTGCGGATCGCGGCCTCGAACGCCTCGCGCGGGAAGGGCAGTGCGCCGGACGCGGCCAGCGCGCCGAACAGGCTGGCCGAGATGACCGAGCCTGATTCGATCGCGGCCGCGGTCGAAATCGGCCGCCAGAAGCGGCGCGCGGCGATTTCGGCGGCCGCCAGCACCTCTTCGGTGCTGGCGATGCCGTCGCCCGGCACCGATCTTTTCCGACACCGCCAGCACCCGGTGGGTCGAGGCGATCAGCACGGTCCGGTCCGGCGTGACGAAGCCGCGCATGATGGCGCGGCCCGCCTCCATCATCTCGGCGGCGATCATGATGTCGACATCGCCCGCCGCGGGCATCAGCGAGAAGATGGGCGCGCGGTCCGACGCCGGGCCATCTCGACATAGTAGATCGTGGCCCCGGTGCGCTGCGACACACCGGCAACCGAGGTCGCCTGCGCGGCATAGCCGTTCTGCCGCGCCAGATCCTCGATCCAGCCCGTCAGCACGCCGCCGCCCTGCCCGCCCACCGCCAGGACGGCAAGCTTGATGACGCCGTCGAGGCGGGCATCCGGGGCGCGGGCGGGAAGATCGTGGATCGTCATGCGGCCCCCTCGAAGGTCAGGCGGCGCGCGGCGCGGCGCGATTGCAGCCAGCCGATGACGCGGGCGCGGAAGGCTGGCGCGGCGCTGTTCCCACTTCGACGGGTTGTGCACGACGTCGGCGCGGTAGAACGAGGGGCAGAGGATCGCGGCATCGGCCACCTCGCCGCAATTGCCGCAGCCGACGCAGGACTGGTCGATGCTGGCGACCGGATCGTCGCGCAGCGGATCGTCCAGCTTCTTGAGGCTGAGCGAGGGGCAGCCCGACAGGCGCATGCAGGCATGATCGCCGGTGCAGACCGCCTCATCCACGCCGAAGCGGGGGGCTTCGACCCGACGACCCTCCTTGATCGCCTGCTGCGCGCAGCGGCTTTTCGCGGCGCTGCTTGTTCAGCATGCATTCGGACGAGGCGACGATCACCTTCGGGCCGGGCGCGTCGGTGGTCAGCGCCTCGCGGAACAGGTCGCGCAGCTTGCCGACGTCATAGGTGTTCGGTCGACCTGGCGCACCCAGGTCGATGCCGATGCCCTTGCAGCGCCTTGGAGATCGGGTTGCTTGGTGGCCTTGGTCGCGTTGTCGGCGCGCGAGGACATGATGTCCTGCCCGCCCGTCGCGGCGGAGTAGTAGTTGTCGACCACCACCGCCACGCCGTCGGACTTGTTGAACACCATGTTGGTGAAGGACGACGACAGCCCGTTGTGCCAGAATCCGCCGTCGCCGATGATCGAGATCGGCCGCCGTTCGCCGCCGCCGTCGAAGGCCGCGTTGGCCGCGGGGCCAAGGCCGTAGCCCATCGTCGCGCCGCCGATCTCGAACGGCGGCAGCGCGCCGAACAGGTGGCAGCCGATGTCGGCGCTGATCTGGTGCTTGCCCAGTTCCTTCTGCACCAGCTTCATCGCGGCGAAGATCGGACGCTCGGGGCAGCCGGTGCAGAAGCCGGGCGGGCGGATCGGCACGGTCTTCGACAGGTCGGGGATCGCGGGGCGATCCTCGTTCGGCGCGCGGACTGCGGCGGGCAGCAGGTGCGGGCGCGGCCTGTTTCAGGAAGGCCGTCGATGCCGTCCAGCATCACCTGGCCCGGTGTATTCGCCCGCCATCGGCAGCATGCCCTTGCCGTGCAGCTTCACCGTTGACCCGGCGCGGTAGAGGAAGGTCGACAGCGTCTGTTCGATGAACTCGGGCTGGCCTTCCTCGACCACCAGCACGTGGTCCTTGCCGTGCGCAGAAATCGAGGAACTCCGAGGACACAAGCGGATAGGTGACGTTCAGCACGTAGAGCGGCACCTCGCGTCTCGCCATAGAGGTCGGCGAGGCCCAGGCGTTGCAGCGCGCGGATGACGCCGTTGTACATGCCGCCCTGCACGACGATGCCGAACGGGCGCCTCGTGCGGGCCGAACACCTCGTTCAGCTTGCGCTCCACGGATGAAGCGTTCGGCGGCGGGCCAGCGGTTCTTCACCTTGTCCTGTTCGTGCGCGTAGGACATCGGCGGCAGCACGACGCGGGCGAAATCGCTGCGGGGGTTCGACAGCGCCTCGCGCACGCGTCAGCGGCGGGCGCTGGTTGTCGCGCGTCGGTGAAGCTGCCGGTGACGTGGCAGGACCGGATGCGCACCATCAGCATGACCGGGGTGTTCGACGCCTCGGACAGCTCGAACCCGTCCTGCACCGCCTTGACGATGGAGGGCAGGTTGGGGCGCGGGTCCAGCAGCCAGAACTGCGACTTCATCGCGAAGGCGTGGCTGCGTTCCTGCATGATGCTGGACGCCTTCGCCGTAATCCTCGCCCACGATCACCAGCGCGCCGCCCGTGACGCCCGACGAGGCGAGGTTGGCCAGCGCGTCCGACGCCACGTTGACCCCGACCGACCCCTTGAAGGTCACCGCCCCCCGGATCGGGTAATGGACCGAAGCCGCCAGCATCGCCGCCGCCGCCGCCTCGTTCGCGTTGGCCTCGAAGCGGACGCCAAGTTCGGCCAGCAGGTCCTCGGCATCGGCCAGCACGTCCATCAGGTGGCTGATCGGCGCGCCCTGATAGCCGCCGACATAGCCGACGCCGTTTTCCAGCAGCGCCTTGGTGAGCGCGAGGATGCCCTCGCCGGTGAAGGTTTCGCCCGTCGCCCAGCCGCAGGTCTTCGACTTCCGCCTTGAAGGAGCGTTCGGCCATGTCAGATCTCGTGCTTGCGGATGTTGGCGAGCATCTTCTGCAGCGTGCCGACAAAGGCGCGCCGCTCGTCGTCGGGGATGCCGCGGAACATGCGCGCATGGGCCTCGGCCATGTGCGGCCAGAGCGTCTCGAAGGCCGCGCGGCCGGCTTCGGTGATGAAGACCCGGGTCGCGCGGCTGTCGCTCGGCGTCGGCCTCGCGCCGGATCAGCCCGTCGGTCGCCAGCTGGTCCAGCGCGCGGGAGAGGGTGGATTGTTCGACCACGGCATAGACCGCCAGTTCGCGGATCAGCGGGCCCGTCGATCACCGACAGCACCGCCAGCGCGCGCATCTTCGGCGTGGTCAGGCCAAGCCGCGCCATCTCGTCCCGCAAGCGAGGCGTTGTAGCGGCCCATGATGCGGTTCATCAGGTAGGGCGCGAAATTCGTCAGGCCGATCTCGCCCAGCGCGGCTGCGTCGATGGGGCGCTGGTCGGTCATGCGCCCAGCCTTTTCGCCGCGAGGAAGCCCGACCCGCCGCCAAGGCCGGGGCCGGGATGGGTGGAGGCGCCGATATGGACCAGGCCGCGCACCAGCGCCGGTGCCATTGGTCGAATGCGGCGAAGGGCCGCCAGATGAAGAACTGGTCGATGGAGCAGGCCCCGCCATAGGGATCGCCGCCGACAAGGTTGATGTTCATCGCGCTCCAGATCGGCGGGCGAATAGGCGCGGCGGGCCAGCTTGATGCGGTCGAAATCCTTGATATGGCGCGTCAGGATGCGCCTCGATCCGGTCGGCAAAGGCCTCGCGCGTGGCCTCGGTCCAGTCGGCCGTCGGTTGCGATCTCGCCCGCCGCATCGCCCTTGATGACGCGCGGCGCATCGGGGATCTGCAGCCAGAGGATCGCCTTGCCTTCGGGGCAGCGGGTCGGGTCCAGCCGGTGCGGCTGGCCCACGCAGATCGTCGGCATCGCGGGCAGCATGCCGCGTTCGGCCTCGTTCGCGGATTTCGACACCGCAGTCGATGCCGTCCGCCAGATGGATCAGCGCCACATCCTCCAGCCCCGGCGACAGCCATTCGCGGGGCCGGTCCAGCGCGTAATGCAGCTGGAAATTGCCGCGCCCGTGGCGGAAGGCCTGCGCCGCCGCCTGATCCTCGGGCAGGTTCACGTCGCGCAGCAGCCGCCCTGCAGCTGCCCCGGCGCGACCGAGGCCAGGACCGAGCGCGCGGCGATCTCCTTCGCCCGAGGCCAGCGTGACGCCGGTGCACCCGGCCTCCCGCAACCTCGATCCGGTCCACATCCGCGCCGGTGCGGATCTCGCCGCCCTTTTCCTCGATCAGCGCGCGGAAGGCCGCCACCGCCTGCCCCGACCCGCCCTTGACGATCGGCGCGCCCGCCGCCTCCAGCGCGAAGGCGATGACCTTGCCCATCTGGCCGGAATAGGTGCTTTCCGGCGTCAGCCCGCAATGCAGCACCCAGGGCGCCCAAAGCGCCTGCACCAGTCGGGCTGTGATAGCTCGTCTCCAGCCAGCCCCGCGCCGGGGCCAGCGCCGCGCCGAACCAGGCCGCCAGCCCGCGCAAGCCCGCGCTTGCGCACCTGCCCGCATCAGCAGCTTCGCCGTCGGCCAGGACCACAGCGACCCGCCCAGCAGCGCGAACAGGAACGGCGCATCGGCCTCGATCGCGCCCACATCGGCCGCATGGCGGTCGCCGTCGCCCGGCGCCAGCGCGTTGAAGGCGGCCACGTTCGCCGCCCGGTCGGTGGTCAGCACCAGCGCCGTCCCATCCGGGCGCAGCACCGCCGTCGGATGCGGGCGTGTGGCACATACTCGAACCCGTGCCGCGCAAGATCGCGGGCCAAGTGCGGCCCCGGCGGGCGAGGTCATGAACAGCACGAAGGTCGCCGCCATCACGTCATGGTGGAAGCCCGGCAGCGTCACCTCGTCGGTGCGCAGGCAGCCGCCGATCCGATCCTCGCGCTCCAGCACCAGCACGCGCTGTCGCCCTTGCAGCGCCAGCAGCGCCGCCGCGACCAGCGCGTTGATGCCGGACCCGATGATGACGTGATCGGCGGCCACCTGTCAGCCCTTCGGCACCAGCGCCAGCGCGCGGATGGGCGAACCGGTGCCGTGTTTGATCTTCAGCGGTGCCGCAATCAGGATCGCGCCCTTGGCCGGCAGCTTGTCGAGGTTGGCCAGCGAGGCCAGACCGTAGCAGTTGTTCTTGTGCAACAGGTTGTGCGCCGGGAAGGGCGGCGTCATGCCGCCGGCCTGCCCTGCATCGGTGCCGATGCACTGGCTGCCCCAGCCGACGATGCCCTTGTCGATCAGGTATTCGATCACCTCGGCGGTCGGCCCCGGCGTGTGCGGCCCGGTCTCGTTCGGCGTTCAGGAACAGCGCCTCGTCATGCGCGCGCTTGTCCCAGTCGGACCGCAGGACCACCCATTCCCCGGCGTTGATCGCGCCGTGCTTGGCCTCCCACGCCTTCACATGGTCGATGGTCAGCAGGAAATCCGGGTTCGCCGCGCATTCGGCCGAGAAGTCCAGCACGTTGACCGGCGCGACCAGCCGCTGCACCGGCAGCGTGTCGGTGTAGCCGTCGGCATAGTCCTTGCCGGTGATCCAGTGGTGCGGCGCGTCGAAATGGGTGCCGGAATGCTCGCCCAGCTTCAGCCAGTTCCAGGCCCAGAACGGACCGTCCTTGTCGTATTCGCTGATCCGGTGGATCTTGATCGGCGGCGTGTCCTTGGCGAAATCCGGCGGCAGCTTCAGCAGCGGCGTCTCCGGCCCAAGCACGCCCGAGCAATCCACCACCTCGATCCCGCCCGAGAGCAGCATCCCGCCGAGGTCTTCCAGCACATGTTGCAGAGGTCATCCCATTCTCCCTGTCGGCCTGGCGGGTCTGAAGCCGCGCCGTCTCGCATGAATCATGCTAGACAGATTTAAATGCATTTGCAAATATCCCTGCGTCAAGAACGGCGGGGCACCATGACCGGCAGCCTTTGACGCAGTCCTGATCGGGGCGGGCCACAACACGCTGGCGGCGGCGCTGCACCTGTGCGGCCAAGGGCTGGCGCGTCGGCGTGTTCGAACAGGCCGCCGATCGCGGGCGGCGCGGTCAAGACCGGGCGAATACACCCTGCCCGGCTTCCGCCACGACTGGGCGGCGATGAACCTGTCGCTGTTCGCCGGAAGCGCCGTTTTTCAAGGCATATGGCGGCAGAACTGGCGCGGCACGGGCTGCGACTTTGTGCCGGTGGCGCGATCCCTTCGCCTCGGTCTTTCCCGATGGCAGTCTGGGTGGGCGTCTCGACCGACCTGGCGGCGACCACGGCCGCGCATCGCGCGCGCTGTCGGCGCACGATGCCGAGACCTGGGAGCGCGCTTGTGCGCCGGCTTTCGCGGCCGAGGCGCCGCATCTGTTCGGGCTTCTGGGCAGCCCGATGAAGATTCGTGCGCTTGCATATTTCATGTTCAAAACACTTCGCGCCAAGGGGCTGGGCGGCACGCTCGACATGGGGCGGTTCCTGCTGTCCTCGCCCCGCGACTGGCTGGACCGAGACCTTCGAGAGCCCCAAGGTCCGCGCGCATGCTGGGCGCCTGGGGCATGCATCTCGATTTCGCCCCCGATGTCGCGGGCGGGGCGCTGTTTCCCTATCTGGAGGGCATGGCGGGCCAGGCCTTCGGCATGGTGATCGGGCAAGGGCGGGGCGGATACGGTGACCGCGCGCTGGTCGGCGGCGATCGAGGCGCGCGGCGGCGTGGTGGAAACCGGCGCGCCGGTCGCGCGCATCCTGCATGCAGGGCGGCGGCGCCACCGGGCGTCGAACTGGCGGATGGCCGCAGCATCACCGCCAGCCGGGCGGTGATCGCCGGCGTGGCGCCCGGTGCGCTGCCGCGGCTGACCGGCGGCACCGACGCCCGGCCTTCGACGCGGCGATGGACGAGCTTCCGCCACGCGCCCGGCACGATGATGATCCATCTGGCGATGGACGGCCTGCCCGACTGGGCGGCGGGCGACGAGCTGCAAGCGCTTCGCCTATGTCCACCTCGCCCCCAGCCTGGACCAGATGGCGCGGACCTATGCGCAGGCGCAGGCGGGGCTGCTGCCGGACGAGCCGATCCTCGTCGTGGGCCAGCCCACGGTCGTCGACCCCTCCCGCGCGCCCGAGGGCAAGCATGTGCTGTGGGTGCAGGTCCGCATGGCGCCGGGCACGATCACGGGCGATGCGCAGGGCGAGATCGCCGCGACCGACTGGGCCGCCGCGGCCGAACCCTTTGCCGAGCGCGCGCTGGCGATCCTGGAAGCGCATGCCCCGGGCACGCGGGCGAAGATCCTCGGCCAGCGCATCGTGACGCCGCTGGAGCTGGAGGCCGACAACCCCAACCTGGTCGGCGGCGATCAGGTCTGCGGCAGCCACCACCTGTCGCAGCACTTCCTGTTCCGCCCCGCTGCGCGGCCATGCCGACGGCTCCACCCCGATCACGGACCTGCACCTGACCGGGGCCGCCGTCTGGCCCGGCGCGGGAACCGGGGCAGGATCGGGCTATCTTCTGGCCCGAAAACTGGCCGGCGACTGATACAACAAAACCAACCAACAGGGAAACCGACCATGAACCTCAACCGCCGCAGCCTTCTGAAGCTTTCCGCCGCCAGCGTGGCGCTGGGCATGGCGGGCCTGCCCGTCCTTCGCGCAAGCCATCGACGAGCTGGTGATCGCCTATAACGTCAACCTGCCCTCCTGGGACCCGACCGTCGGGCCCCAGCGCGGTGAACCCGACGATCCAGGGCATCTACCAGTCGGTCTTCGACCAGTTCATCCTGCCAGCAGCCCGACCTGACGCCCGCCCCCGGCCTGCTGACCGAATGGGGCTGGAACGACGACCGGACCAAGGTCATGATGACGGTGCGCGAGGGCGTGACCTGGCACGACGGCATCGCCCTTCACCGCCGAGGACGTGGCCTGGTCGCTGGCCCGCGCGGCGCAACCCGGAACACCGGCAACCCGATCCAGTTCGTCTGGGGCACGCTGGCCAACCTCCGGGTCGACGGCAACAAGGTCATCGCCGATGTGGCCGCAGTTCGACCCGACGATCTTCAAGTGGATGTATTTCCTGACCGGCTACGTCCTGCCCAAGGCCTATTACGAAAAGGTCGGGCGCCGAAGGCTTCGAGGCCGCGCCCATCGGCACCGGCCCCTACATGGTCGAGAAGTTCGAGCGCAACGCCTTCGTCCGGCTGAAGGCCAACGCCGAACTACTGGGGCGGCAAGCCCGAGTTCGACACCGTGACGATCAAGTTCGTCCCCGATGCCGCCGCCCGCGTGGCCGAGATCGAATCGCGGCAACAGCCCATGTCACGCTGGAAATGCCCTATGAGGAATACGACCGCCTGAAGGGCGGGCCGCTGACCGGCTACGCGCACCCGATCTCGGACATCGGGATGATCTTCCTGAACGACATCGACGTGATGACCGACCCGAACGTGCGCAAGGCCGCCGCCCATGCCATCGACAAGCAGACGATCATCGACCGGCTGCTGTCGGGCTATGGCGTGAAGATCGACACGCTGCGAGACCCCGGAATACGAGGCCTATCGACGCCTCGATCACGGTGCCCTACGACCGGCGAAGGCGGTCGAGCTGCTGGCGGCCTCGGGCTATCGGCCCGGACAACCCGGTGAAGTTCAAGATCCAGACCACCAAGGGCTTCAAGCCCAAGGATTACGAGATGATCCAGGCCATCGTCGGCCTGTGGCGCAAGGTCGGGATCGAGGCCGAGATCGAGGTCTACGAGATCGCCAAGCACTACGAGCTGCGCGCGGCCGACCAGCTGGCCCCGGCCGCCTTCTACAACTGGGGCAACTCGGTGGGCGATCCGACGACCTCGACCGGCTTTGCGATGTTCGGCCCCTCGCCGCATTCGGTCTGGGACGGCGCAGGACCTGATCGAGCATGATCGGCCCGCTGTGGGGCGAGGCGGACGAGGCCAAGCGCATCGAGGGCTGGAAGGCGGTCGACAAGTACATCGCCGAAAACGCGCTGGTGATCCCGCTGCTGCAATATGTGCAGCCGATCCTGGCCGCGCCGGGCGTGGTGGTGACGCCGCATGCCTCGGGCGCGCTGCTGCCGCAGCTGATGAAGCGGGCCTGAGGCATGCAGCCGGGGGGCTTCGCGCCCCCGGACCCCCGCGGATATTTCGCAAGATGAAGCGGGGCAGCTGCCGTGCCCCGGCGGATGCAGCTTCTGCGCATCCGTTCTTCTGCGACTGCTGACCACCGCGATCACGCTGTTCGGCGTGGCCGTGATCGTGTTCGTCGTGATCCGCGTCGTGCCCGGCAACCCGATCGCCATGATGCTGCCGCCCGGCGCGACCGAGGAGGACATCGCGCGGCTGACCGCGCTTTACGGGCTGGACAAGTCGATCTTCGCAGCAATTCCTGATCTGGGCCGCGGGCGTGCTGCAGGGCGATTTCGGCACCTCGATCACCACGCGCCAGCCGGTGCTGGAGCTGGTGCTGGGCCGCCTGCCCGCGACGCTGGAGCTGTCGATCATGGCGCTGGTGATCGCCGTGCATCCTGGGCGGCTTCGCGGCGCTGACCGGCACGCGGTTGCGCGGCACGCGGACCGAAGGCGCCATCGACGTGGCCAACGGCATGGCGCTGTCGGTGCCGGATTTCCTGTGGGGGCTGGTGCTGATCCTGCTGTTCGGCGTGCTGGTGCCGGTCTTCCACATCTCGGGCCGGGTCACGCCCGTCGCTCGATCTGCCCTTCACCACCAATTTCTACCTGTTCGAAAGCCTGCTGCGGCTGCGCTTCGACCTCTGGGCCGACATCGTGGCGCACATGTTCATGCCGGCGCTGGCGCTGGCGATCCCGCTGGCGGCGATCATCGGGCAGTTGCTGAAGCAAAGCCTGAAGGAAACGATGCACCTGGACTACGTCACGCTCGCCCGCACCAAGGGCTATGGCGAGAACCACGGTCATCCTGCGCGAGGCGCTGCCGCAACGCGATCCTGCCGACGCTGACGCTGGTGGGGGTGCAGTTCACCTTCCTGATCGGCGGCACGGTGATCATCGAGCGGCTGTTCTCCTATGAAGGCCTTGGCAACATGGCCATCGACGCGGTGATCAACCGCGACCTGCCGCTGATCCAGGGCATCGTGATCCTGTTCGCGGTGATCTTCACCGGCGGTGAACCTGATCGTCGACCTGCTCTATGCCGTCGCTGAACCCGAGGCTGCGTCATGGCTTGACGGGCGCGGCGCAGGTCAGGCGGCGCGCCGGGCCGCGGCTGTGGCTTTCGGCCGGGTGGCTGGGCTTGCTGGCGCTGGCCGCCCTGCTGGCCCCGTGGATCGCGCCGCAGGACCCGCTGGCGCAGGACCTGTTCCTGGGCCGCCTGCCGCCGTTCTGGGTGGAGGGGGCCGAGCCGGGCTACTGGCTGGGCACCGACAGCCTGGGCCGCGACGTGCTGTCGCCGCATCCTCTACGGCGCGCGGATCGCGCTGATCGTGGCGCTGGTCGCCGGCACCATCACCTGCCTGATCGGCGCGACGCTGGGCCTGCTGGCCGGGCTTCCTGCGCGGCTGGGTCGATATGGTGATCTCGCGCCTGATCGACATCTGGATGGCCTTTCCGCCGGTGCTGTTCTCGATCCTGCTGATCGCCGTGCTCGGGCCCGGGCTGTGCTCGATCATCATCGCCATCGTGGTGATCGACTGGACCCGCTTTGCCCGCGTGGTCCGGGCCGAGGCGATGGCGCAGGGCGCGATGGACTATGTCGCCTCGGCGCCGGTCGCGGGGCGCGGGCGGCTGGGCACCATGGTGCGCGGAAATCCTGCCCAACGTGCTGCCCACCATCGTCGTGCTGCTGACGCTGGAAATGGGCATCGCCGTGATCGTCGAGGCGATCCTGAGCTTCGTGAACCTGTCGATCTCGACCGACGACCCGACCTGGGGCGGCATGATCGCCGAAGGGCGCACGCTCGATCCATCAGGCCTGGTGGGTGCTGGTCTTCCCGCTGATCACGCTGTTCCTGACCGTGCTGTGCCTTCAGCCAGCTGGGCGAGGGGCTGAAGGACCGCTTCGACCCGGTGCTGCGATGAGCTTCCTGTCGATCCGCGACCTGTCGGTCCGCGCTGAAGGGCGCGCCCGACCGGCTGCTGCGCGACGTGTCGCTGGAGGTCGCAGCGGGCGAGGTGCGCGGCCTGGTGGGCGAAAGCGGTGCGGGCAAGTCGATGATCGGCAAGGCGATCCTGGGCATCCTGCCGCCGCGCGGTCGAGATCGACCGCGGGCGAGATCCTGCTGGACGGCACCGACCTGCTGCGCCTGCCGCCGGCCGAGCGGCGCCGCCGCATCGGCGCCAGCTGCGCGCTGATCCCGCAGGACCCGCTGACCGCGCTGAACCCCGTCGCGCCGCATCGGGCCGCAGATCACCGACCGGCTGGTGGACATCCTGGGCTGGACCGCGCGAGCGGGCCGAGGCGCGCGCGCGCGAACTGCTGGCCGAGGTGCAGATCGCCGACCCCGAGCGCGTGCTGCGCTGCTATCCGCACGAACTGTCGGGCGGCATGCGCCAGCGCATCCTGATCGCCTCGGCCTTTGCCGCCGAGCCGAAGCTGATCGTGGCGGACGAACCGACGACCGCGCTGGACGTGACCGTGCAGAAAGCAGATCCTGAAGCCTGATCGCGGGGATGCAGGCGCGCCACGGCACCGCGCTGCTGTTCGTGACGCATGACCTGGGCGTGGTGTCGAAGGTCTGCCAGAGCCTGACCGTCCTCTATGCCGGGATGGTGGTCGAGGATACCGGCGTGCGCGATTTCTTCGCGCGCCCCGCGCCATCCCTATTCCGCGCGCCCTGCTGGCCGCGACGCCGAAATACACCGACCCCGACGGCCAGCCTGATGCCGGTGCCCGAGGCGGTGATCGCGCGGCGTGCAGGCCGAGGTGGCGGCAGCCGACCGGGGGGCGCGCATGGCTGAGCCTGTACGCGTTGACAGACCTGCGCCTGTCGCTGCCGGACATGACGCGCAAGCCCCTGCTCGGGCCCGCGCCGCGGATCGAGATCCTGAAGGGGCTGAGCTTCGACATCCCGAAGGGCGAGGTCATCGGGCATCGTCGGCGGCTCGGGGTCGGGCAAGTCCACGCTGGGCCGGGCGCTGGTGCGGCTGCTGGAACCGACGGGCGGCAGCGATCCGCTTCGACGGGCAGGACATCACCCATCTGGCCGAGGACCGGCTTGCGCCCGCTGCGGCGGCGGTTCCAGATGATCTTTCAGGACCCGATGTCATCGCTGAACCCGCGCCACCGGGTCGGCACGATCATCGCCGCCCCGCTGTCGCTGCACGGCTTCGACGGGATCGCGGCCCGGGTGGACCGCGCGCTCGACCAGGTCGGCCTGCCCCGCGCCTTCCGCCACGCTATCCGCACGAGTTGTCCGGCGGGCAGCGCCAGCGCGTCGGCATCGCGCGCGCCATCGCGCTGGAGCCGGAGTTCATCCTGGCGGACGAGATCGTCTCGGGTCTCGACGTATCGAGCCAGGCGCAGGTGCTGCAACCTGCTGGAGACGCTGGTGCGCGACCTGGGCCTGACGCTGGCCTTCATCAGCCACGACCTGTCGGTGATCCGCCGCCTGTGCTCGCAGATTGTCGTGCTGCATCAGGGCATGATCGTCGAACAGGCCCCGACGGCCGCAGCTTTTTGCCGCCCCGCAGGCCGCCTATACCCGCGAGCTGCTGGAGGCGATCCCCCTGCCCGACCCCGATCAGGTCTGGGGCTGATCCGCTAGTGGTCCATCCCGGTGATGACCCGCTCCACCGCCTCGACCGTCGTGGTTTTCGGGTCGATGTTGTCCGCCACCACCGTGCCGCGCCGCATCACGACGATCCGGTCGACCACCTGAAAGACGTGGTGGATGTTATGCGCGATGAAGATGCAGGAATGGCCTGAATCGCGCGCATTCCGGACGAATTGCAGCACGCCCTGAGTCTCGGCCACGCCGAGGTTGTTCGTCGGCTCGTCGAGGATGATGAGGTCGCTGTCGAAGTGCATGGCCCGCGCGATGGCCACCGCCTGACGCTCGCCCCCGGATAGCGCGCCGATGGGGGTGGAGGGCGGAATGTTCTTGGTGATGCCCACCTCGCGCAGCAGGGTCGAGGCGACCAGCTTCCATCTTTTCCGTGTCGAGACGGTTCAGGAACTTCGGCCCCTTGATCGGCTCGCGCCCGAGGAACAGGTTCCGGGCGATGGAAAGCTGGGTCACGAGCGCGCTGTCCTGATAGATCGTCTCGATCCCGTTGGCGATGGCGTCGGGCGTGCCCTTCATCTCGACCCGCTTGCCCTTGACATAAATCTCGCCCGACGAGGACGGGACGGCACCCGACAAGACCTTGATGAGCGTGGATTTACCTGCGCCGTTGTCCCCCAGAAGGCCCACCACCTCGCCCCGCTTCACGGTCAGGTTCACGTCTTCCAGCGCGCGGACGCGGCCATAGAACTTCGAGATGTTGACCATCCGGATCAGTTCTTCAGCCATCTCAGCCACCCGACTGGTTGCGGCGGTCAAGCCAGGAATGCAGGGCCATCATCGCCAGGATGATCGCGCCGATGAAGATGTTGTAGGCCAGCCCCGGCACCCCGATCATCACGATGCCGTTGCGCATCAGGCGCAGGATGAAGATGCCGATGACGGTGCCGATGATCGTGCCGCGCCCGCCGCTGAGGGCCGTGCCGCCGATCACCACCATCGCGATCACCTCAAGCTCGTAGCCGGTGCCCGAGTTGGGGTTCGCCGCCGAGGTGCGGATGGACGAGATGATGCCCGCGAAACCCGACAGCATCGAACTGAGCATGAACAGCCCGATCTTGGTGCGCTTGACGTTCACGCCCCGCGCGATGGCGGCACCGGGGTTGCCGCCCGCCGCCTGAATCCAGTTTCCGGTGCGCGTCTTGGTCAGGACATAATGCAGCGCCACGGCGAAAAACGACGAACCAGAACAGCGACATGTAGATCCTGAGCGGACCTGCCTGGAACGAGCCGACAAGCACCGAGGCGACCCATTCGCCATCCGCGCTCCACGTCCGCTGGGGAAAACCGTCGGTGATGTAAAGCGCCGTTCCGCGCGCCACCAGCAGCATGCCGAGCGTCACGAGGAAGGACGGTATCTTCAGCGCCGTCACGAACCAGCCGTTCACCCAGCCGATCACGCCGGCAACCGCCATCGCCACGAGGAAGGCCACGAAGAGCGAGGTCGCGCCGCTGTTGAACAGCGCCCACATCAGGACGGGTGTCAGGCCGAAGAGCGAGCCGACCGACAGGTCGAATTCGCCCGCCGTCATCAAGAGCGTCATGGCCAGCGCGATCAAGCCCAGTTCCACCGAGAAGGCGAGCAGGTTCGACACGTTCTGGACCGACAGGAAGGCCGGGTTGATCGCCGTGAAGACGACGATAAGCACCATCAGCAGGATCGCCGGTCCGGCCTCGGGGCGGGCGAAAAGGCGCTTGGCAAGCGAGGTGGACGTCACGCGGGGCTACCCCTTCGCAGGCGGTTTCGGGCCGGCACGGTTGTCTGGAAACCGTATGGCGGTATGGGAACCGTATGGCGGTCGGTGCGGGCGGCGCGCCCGGTCAGGGCGCGCCGACAGTCTTACTTGCCGCTGAGCACGTCGTCGTAGATCTGCGCGGTGTCCTTCTCGTACAGCGCGCCGGTGATCACGTCGAAGCCCGGCGGGATGCCCGAGGCCGCCATCGCCGCCAGCGACAGCGCGACATAGCTCGTCGCCTGCGGGTCCTGCCACTGTGCGGCGTTGACATAGCCCGTCAGCACCTCTTGCGTGGTGTCGAGCGAGTTGCCCCAGCCGACGACCGGAATTTCGCCCGGCGCGACGCCGACCTGATCGAACACGCGCTTGATCGAGCCGGTCACAAGGTCGCCCAGCCCGATGATCGCATCGACCTTCTCGCGGTTGGCGGTCAGGTAGTCGGACATGCGGGTGATGATCTCGGCCTGGTCGAGCGTGGCGTCGGTCACTTCCCAGGTGATGTTGAGCGGCTTGAAGACGCTCGCGATCCCTTCCTCCTCCTGCACGCCATAGGTGGCGCCCGGCACTTCGACCGGCATCCAGACGAAGTCGCCTTCCTTCACCAGCCCCTTGTCGACAAGGTACTGGGCCCAGTCGCGACCGTACTTCACCAGATCGCCGCCGACATAGGCGTCGAAGGGCGCCGTCGGGTCGGGGGTGTTCATGTTGATGATCGGGATGCCGGCGGCCTGCGCTTCGCCCGCCACTTCGACAAGGCTGCCCGGATCGGGGCTTGAGGTCACGATGCCTGCGGCGCCCGAGGCGATGGCGGCACGGATGGCCTCCTGATGCGACGGCACGTCGCCGGAATGGAACGAGGTGTTCACCGTGTTCCCGGTATCCTCGGCCCACTGGTTGGCGCCGTCGAGGAAATAGGTCCAGACCGGATCGGCGGGCGAGCCGTGCGAAACCCAGTAGAATGTCTTGCCCTGGGCCAGCGCCATCGGCGCGGCGGCCATGACGAGGGCAGCGGCCGTCAGAGCCCTGATCGTCCTGCGCATTGAAGAAGTCCTCCCTTTGGTGACTGTCAGGTGCCTGCGCGGGCATTTGCCCCGTGTCGGGGTCTCATTCGGGCGGGCACCGAAAAATGATGCAAGAAAAATTCCAATCGCGCAACAGTCGCAAAACGAATTCTACCCGATCCGCCGATCACGCTTCGCGCACGAGCCAAGACTCCCCTTTCGAACAAATTGTGGCTAAAGTTTGTTGCTGATTGCAGGTTCGCCATTCTTTTGCCCGAATCGCATCGCGCGGGCGGGCTGGACATGCGTTGGGAGGCCGGAGCAATGGATGACGCGAACGGCTTGAGCGTCCGCGATGATGCGACGGACGACCAGTCCCTGGTCATGAAGATGATTGCGTCGGAGGACTGGCAGACACGGCTCGAGGCCGCGCGCATCGCACGCGAAAAGGCGCTGGCAGCCAAACGGACAAATGAGCGCAAGCCCCTGCGGCTGGTTCCGGTGCCGGATATCGCCTCGTTGGATCTGCTTCCTGACGCGTCGGACGGACTTCGGGAGGAGGACGAGCCATTCGACGGCGGAGATGACACGCCTGACATGTTCGCGCCGCCACCCGCCGCGCCACGGCAGACCGAAGCCCTGAACGTGGTTGGCCTTCCGTCACAGGCCGAACCGACCGACGAGCGCGAGGTCGCTGGCCAGTCCGACAGGGCCCCCATGCCCGTGATGCCACCGACGGCACCCGTGTTCCGGCGCACCCCGGATATGCCGGATGCCCGCCCGCGTCCGGCCTCGACGGCAGTGCCGGTCGAGGGGTTGCCGCGCCGCCGGGCCGACGATGCTTTTCCCGAATTGGCTCAGCCAGCGATTGCGGCCGCAGCGGCGGGCGCGCCGCAGGGGGTCAGCCTGCGGATCATCGCCGGATTCGCCATCGGGCTCGTCGCGGGGGTTGCGGCGACATCGGTCATCTGGATGACAAGACCTGCGGCCCCGGTCATCGCGGCAACGCCCGAAGCTGCGGTGGCGGCGCCTCAGGTGGAGACCACATCTGCCCTTCCCGAAGTGGCAGTCGCGGCGGCCCCTCAGACGGTTGCCGTGTCGGCCCCGATCGTCGCCGCACCCGAGGCACTTCCGGCGGTCGCGCCCGCCGCCACGCCTGTTCTTTCGGGGGCGTCGAGCCTGCCCGGACCTGTCGCGACCGCGCCGGACATTCTGGCGGTGATACCAGTCGTGACCGGGCCTGCGGCTTTGCCCGCGCCGGTGCAGCCAGTCGGACCGCCGCAGACGGACGCCTTCGATGCGCTGATCGAAACCGCAGCAATCCGCCCGGACGCACTGGTAGACGTGCGATCCGCCCTTGCGCCCCTGGCCGACAGTCTCGCTGACGTCCCGCTGTTGAGCGCTGCTCCGGCGGCGGTTCGCCTGACGGCCCTGGCTATGCCGGTCCAGCGCCGACAATGTGCCCGGTGCGGCTGAATTGCCGCCACTGCCGGTGCTTGCCCCGGCGATCAGCCCCCTGCCCCGGCGCAGTGCCGTCGCGCTGGCCGTGCCGCCGCCCCCGCTCGCGATTGTCAAACTGATGGCGCCATCGCGGCTTGACGGATGACGATGTGGCGGCCCGCGCCGACAGCCTGCGCGCTGCGGGATACGAACTGGGCGATCCGAACCGGGTGGATTTCACCATCAGCGCGACCCATGTGCGCTACTACGCCGCCTCGGACCGCGAAGCCGCGCTGGACGCTGGCGGCACGGTTCGCGGCGAGGCACGCGATTTCACCGGCATCGCCGAACGAAACGCCCGAGGGGACACTCGAGTTGTGGCGTGAAGGGAAAGTCGCCGAAGGTCGCTGCAGCGAAGCCCGCGCGCACAACGAACCGCGCGAAGGCGGCCCCGAAACAGACCGCCAAACAGACCGCGCAGAGCCGCGAGATGCAGATACTGCGCGAGCGCATTCTGAAGAACCTGCAGCAGGGCGGCTGAGCTTTTGCCCTGCCGGAACCATCGTGGAGACGTGTCTTGCCTCAGTCGCGATTAACAGCCGTCCTGACAGCGTTGATGTTGTTGTCGACCAGCCGAGCCGCCCTTGCTGGCTTCAGCTTTGAGCAATTGGTTGCTATCGATGGGCTTGTTGCGGCAAGGGACTATGCGGGCTTGAAGTCGTTCATCGAAACCAACCCGCAGGTTCTTTTGGGCAATGAGCCGCTTGCCAATGAACTGCGGCTGTTCCTGCTCAAGGTCGACACGGGCCAACTGACGACGTTCGATGCTCCGTTCTGGAATGAACGGGCGGGCAATGCGGGAGGCAATGTGCCGGATTTTGCCGGGGGCGATGCGACGGTGCCGACCGTCAGCCCCGTCAGCCCCGCAAGCCCCGGTCCACGGCCCGGCCCGTCTGTGCCATATTGATCTGGTGGATCGCTCGTCCCTAGCTCCGCGGATTCGCCTCGCATATTTTGTCGATCCACGTTTTCCGGGCGGCACCTCGTCTGCCTTTGCCGAAGAACTCAAGACCGTCGCAGACTTGGCAGATGTCTCGGTTCACGCGATCGACACCAAGATGTTCCGAGGCCGACCAGTGTCGGCGCAGATCGAAGCGGCGCTGGAAGAGACGGGGCTTGCCTTGAAATGGGATTGTCCCGTTATCGGGGCCGATCTGGTCGTGCTGCACAATCCCGTAATGCTGAAATATGACAGCGCCATGCGTTCGCGGATCGTGGCGAAGCACTTGATCGTCGTTGCTCACGAGAATTTCCTTCGACCGGACGGCGCGGAAGGCTTTGCGGTCGCCCATTGTCTTGACGTTATAGGGCGCGCATCACTTGCACTGCGCCGCAGTCTTGCTCCGATCTCGGCAAACAATCGAACCACGGTGCATGAGTGGCTACAGGCGAACCGCGCAGAGGGATGGGACCTGCTTGATGCCGACTGGTTCAACATCTGTTCCCATCCGGTTTGTCGACCGACAGAAACGCCAGCCGATCGCCGCGGCCGCCACTCGCGACCGGGCTTCGAGAAATTCCCGGCGATCGATGTTCTTGACCGGTGCTTTCCCGCGTCTGCAGCCTGCAATGTCATCTTGGGTGCGGACAATTTGATGACGGATAGCATCGTGCGACCTCATTGGACTATGCTGCCTTTCAAGGCCCTGCCTCTGCCTGACTACTTCGGGATGATCGACTTCCTCGTTTACTTCACCTCTGCAACCTGGCGAGAGAGCTTCGGACGTGTCATTGCGGAAGGCATCGCGGCGGGGAAGGTTGTGATTTCGGACCATGCGACGGCCAAGACGTTCGGTGGTGGGGCAATCGCCGCTGAACCGCATGAGGTCGACTGCGTCATTGCAAACTTCGTCCAGGAGCCCCGCGCTACCGGGACCACGTCTTGCGGGCACAAGCGTGGACTGCATCTGTTCTCGCAAGGGGCCTTTCGTGACATGTTTGCGCGGGTGGCGCGTGCTACGGCTCGGGTAAGCGCATGATCCTTCTCGAAAGCGCAGACAACGAGGCGCGGTCGACGGATCGCCGTCTTATCTTCGCCGCTCAGCTTGCGGCGCGCGGCCATCGCGTTGCGATCAGTGCGGCGAGCATCGAGGGAACTCTCTCTGTGCATCAGCGCTACCAGATTGCACCCTTCCTTGCCGACGATCCTGACATTGTACCCGATCGGGTCGTGGTGCTTGCCGACGGCCCGCTCTCGGCGAACCTTCTGGCCCGGCTCAAGTCCTATGCGTTCGAACCGAGCGTTGTTGTCACGGCACTTGGCCGTTTTTCCGATCAACAGGCGCGAATTGATTGCCAGAACCGCCTCGCCTATTGTCTGGGGCGCGAGCCACGCATGGTTGATCTGAACGACCTGCATTCACTGCCCCTTCTGCCGCATTCGCTGATGCCCGTGGCGGGATCGCAGTTGCGAAAAACCCGCGCCTGGGTACCGCCACCGCCTGACCGTCGCCCTTGCTCCCGACGCATTGAAGCAGCCGGACGTTCAAGCAGCACTAGTCACCTTGGGCTATGTGGGGTCGCTCGCCGTCACGATCGTCACCTCGCCAAGCCAGAAAGCCCAACTTCTGGATACTTTACCTGTCTCGATCCGGGTATCGGACTTCGATGAGCTGTCGCCGACGATGCTCGCCCAACAAAGCGATATCGCGGTGCTCTACGGGGCGGCGGTGGTCGATGAGCATCTCGGCGCTCTTGCTTTGGACATGATGATGTCTGGGCGGGTCGTGATCGATGCAACGACGGAAGCCACACTCGCCGGGCGGGGGGCGCCGGTGTTGCGCGGACCCGAAATTGTCACCGCGATCCTGCCCTACCTGCAAGACACTGTCTTGCCGCACACTTCCGAGATAGAGCGGCGGATAAGGCTTCACGACTGGCAGAAGACGCATGGTTTTGATCGTCTGGAGAAAGCTCTCGATCTGGTGCGTCCGGAACAGCCGGAACCTGAACCTGCGCGTACCGTGTTCCTCGCTACGAACGGTGTCGGGCTGGGGCACGCGCGCCGATGTCTGATGCTGGCTCAGGCGATGCCTGCCGACACCCCTGTCAGTTTCGCAGCCTTCCCCAGCTGCGTTCCCCTTGTCGAAGATCAGGGATATCCCTGCCTGCCGCTGGTCTCTCGCAGCGACGCCCATGATGGGGCACACGCGCATGATCTTGTGAACTACCTGCGGCTGCGGCGCGCCCTGCAGCCGGGTGATCGTTTCGTGTTCGATGGCGGATACGTCTTCGAGTCGATCTACAAGACTATCCTCGAGAAGGATCTCGCGGGGATCTGGATACGAAGGGGGCTGTGGCAACCGCCACAGATTACCGCCAAGACGATAAGGCGCGAGAGCGTCTTTCGGCGCGTCATCGTGCCTGCGGAAGCGTTCGATGAACTGAACGATGCCTACAGTTTCGGGGACAAGGTGGCGCGGGTCGGGCCCATCGTGCAGCTGCGTCATCCGATCCGGATGCGCTGCGAAGACGGCTGGATGAGAAGTTTGACCAGCTCGGTGACGGAGCTCGTTGTGACGATGCTGGGTGGTGGGGTGGCGGCAGACCGCAGCGCGCAGCTCAATCTGCTGGCAGGAGTGTTCGAGCGGCGTCCGGGCTGTCTGCACCTGGTCGTCGTCTGGCCTGGCGCGCGGGTGGATGCGGGCCTTCACGGCCTTCGAAACACGCGGGTTGTTCAGACCCGGCACTGCGCTCGCGCTGTGCCGTGCCGCCGACCTTGTGGTTTCCGCCGCTGGCTACAACTCGTTCCACGAATGCCTCTATCACGGGATTCCGGCGATCTTCATCCCGCAAATGGCGCCCTACATGGACGATCAGACGCGGCGCGCCCGCGCCGCATCTGATCGTGGCCTGGCGGAGACGGTTCTGGCACATGAACTGATGCGGCTGGAGCGGACCGTGGTTGCGTGCCTCGATGCCGGTCGCGCGGACGATCTTCGTGCCGCGCTGGCGCAGGTCCGTCTTCCCGCGGTCGGAACGACCGCAGCGGCTGCCCTGATCCACGAGGTCGCGCCATGCTGACCGAGGACTACTGGCAAGCCGTGATTTCGCAACTGCGCAGCACCGTGCCTGTTGATCTGGATGATCTTGTCGACACACCCAGCCGCGCAGATCGCGGCACGGCCGCTGCCGACGCGTCTTCGGTCTGGGTTCCGCCCTTCGGCAACGCTATGGACGCTGGCCGACTCATGCCTGGTCCGACGATCGGCGTGCGCGTCAGTCGACCCGTGGAAGATCCGGTCGTCGTTGCGCTGCGCTTGGCCTCTGCTGCGGTCGAACGGCATGTCGTTCCCATCATGCTGACGCCGCTTGCCCGAAGCGGGTTTGAACGCTTCGGGCTAAGGACCGAGCGTATAGGTGGCAGCAACAGACGCTGAGCGTGCCGCCTATGAGGCCGAACTTGCACGGTTCTGGAGCTTCGCCATCGTCATCGACGCCGAAGACGTGGCACTGCTCGGCTAGGGTTTGCACGCCGGGTTTCAACGTTCCACGGTGCCGTCGCCGGAATGCGCCAAACACCTAACTCAGGACACCATTTTCATGTTCGAACTACCTCGATGGCGGTACATTTGTTGGCGTGCCTGGCGCGCGGGTATCGGCCCAGCCTCGTCACCGTGCGCGGGACGCGCGTGGTCGACATCACCCGCCGCGACTGGCCCACGCTCAGCGCGCTGCTCGACCATCCCGACCCGGCGGGCCTCGTGCGCGATGCCGAGGGCGAGGATATCGGGAGCCTCGACGACATTGCGGCGGCGAGCCTTGAACCTTCGGGCGACGTGACGCGCCTGCTGGCGCCCTGCGACCTTCAGGCGATCAAGGCCTGCGGCGTGACCTTTGCCGGGTCCATGGTCGAACGGGTGATCGAAGAGCGCGCCGCCGGCGATCCGGCGCGCGCGCAGGCGATCCGCGAACGGGTCGCCTCGGTCATCGGCGACAGCCTGCGGGGCCTGGTGCCGGGGTCGGACAAGGCGGCCGAGGTCAAGCGCGTCCTGATCGCCGAGGGGCTGTGGAGCCAGTATCTGGAGGTCGGCATCGGGCCGGATGCCGAGGTGTTCACCAAGGCGCAGCCGATGAGCGCGGTGGGCTGGGGCGCGGCGGTGGGCCTGCACCCGGTCAGCCGCTGGAACAACCCCGAGCCGGAAGTGGTGCTGGCGGTGAATGCGCGGGGCGAGACGGTCGGGGCCACTCTGGGCAATGACGTGAACCTGCGCGATGTCGAGGGGCGGTCGGCCCTGCTGCTGGGCAAGGCCAAGGACAACAACGCCTCGGCGGCCATCGGTCCGTTCCTGCGGCTGTTCGACCGGGACTTCGGCATGGACCACGTCCGCGAGATGGAGTTGTCCTTGCGCGTCGAGGGCGAGGACGGCTTCGTGATGACCGGGCGATCCTCGATGGCCGAGATCAGCCGCGACCCCGCCGACCTCGTGCGGCAGACGCGGGGGCGGCACCATCAGTATCCCGACGGGTTCATGCTGTATCTGGGAACGCTGTTTGCCCCGGTGCAGGACCGGGACGCGCCCGGTCAGGGCTTCACGCACCATCAAGGCGACGTGGTGAGCATCGCCACGCCGCTGCTGGGGGAATTGCGCAACGTGGTCCGGCTGGCGACGGACGCGCCCGAATGGACCTTCGGCACCGGCGCCCTGATGCGGAACCTCGCGGGGCGGGGGCTGATCTAAGGCGGTGGAGCCTCTGCGGGCCAGACCAGAGCAACCCATGTTGGCCCACAGTCCCAAGTCAGTTCAGCGGTAGCCCTGCGCTGATAGCGGCTCAGAAGACTGGTCCGCCCGTCGTCAGGGTGCCGACGCCCCGTGAGAGGCGTCGGCGAAGGAGTCTGCTTTCCGATCAGCCGTGACCCGCCAGAACCGAAATCCGGACAGCTTCGGCATCGACAGCAAGGTCTGCCGCAGCATCGCCGGTGATCGGCGCACCAAGGATGGTGGTCAGCGCCACCACCGTCTCGGTCGTGATCGGTATCGTCTTGTCGGACGCCACGCCAATGAACACCGCCTGAAGCGTGCTGAGATCGTTCGTGACGCCTTCGATGGCAATCGACCCGTCCAGGCTGTCACGCAGCAGCGACAGGTTCTGCAACGGCGAGTCGACGATGGTGAGGCTGTCCCAGTTCAGCGAGAAATCCTCGATCATGCCGTCGAGCGACTGGCTGTAGAATGCCGCCAGAGTGGGATCGGCCTCGATCGCCGCGATCGCTTCGGCATAGGCCCGGTCAAGAACCTTGTCCGGCGACCGTGCCACGCTCAGGCGACCGAGTTCGACCTCGGGGATGCCCTCTTGCGCCCAGACAGGCTTGCCGCCGCCCGAGCCGTCGTCGGATGGCCCGCCGGCTTGCGGTCCCTTGCCGTCGGAATCCGCGCTCGGGCCGCCCTGACCGGAACCGGAACCGCCCTGGTTGCCCTGTCCCTTCTGCGCGCCCTGGTTGCCCTTACCCTCCGGCTGCCCCTTTTGGCCCTTGCCCTGGCCTCCTTCACCGTCGCCTTCGTCCTGGGCCCAAGCGGCCCCCGAAAGGTCGAAAGTCGTGTGGACAAGTGCCGGTGCCAGACCCAGACCCAATGCGAGGGCGGAGGTCAGCAGATGTCTTGAAACGAGTTTGTGCGTCATCATCAATGTCTCCCACTCGGTACCGCATCAGCGCGATTCCTTGCATCAACGTGCATGGCGCAAGACATTTGAACTTTGATATATATCAAGTCTTTCATGTAAATTGGCAATCGGAGCATGACGTCGCGGCAGTCTGATAATCGAAACGCACGAAAGCCTCGTCATCCCGAGGGATCGCAGCCCCTGCGGGATGGCCATGGCCACTTCGGATGAATCTCATTCGCACATTGGCATGTTTTCGCCACACGTGATGCCGCGCTCTTGCCATCTTTAACGTCCTATGGGTGGTATGTCGTGCGCGGTTGCGCGGGCGTTGACCGGAGCTTTCCGGAGAATGGGGAACCGCATGTCTTCTGAGCCGCGTCGCACCGCCTGTCTGCGCCCTCATGCAGCACGTCGCATGTTGGCTATCGTCGCATCCGGGCTGGCGATCTCGCTGCTCGCGGCGCAGGGACAGGCCGCCGGGACCGACAATGGTATCTTCCTCAGCACGAAGTCTTCGGTCAGCGCCCCAAGCGGGGCGACCGATCTGTGCCAGCGCTATGCCTGGGCGTGCCAGACCTCTGCCCTTTCGCCCGTTTCGGCGAACACGCTTCTGCCCATCGCGCGAAAGGTAAACCGGGCCGTGAACCAAAAGGTGCGGTCCGTCGCCGATTCGGTGCAGTACGGGGCGAAAGAGGTGTGGTCCCTGCCATCGCCGCGCGGCGGAGACTGCGAGGACTATGCCCTGGCGAAGAAACACGACCTGATCGGAAAGGGCGTTCCGGCGCAGCGGCTTCTGCTTGCCACCGTGTTCGGGCAGCGAACCGGCTCGCACGCCGTGCTGATCCTGCGGCTCGATGACGGGGACTATGTGCTGGACAACATGACAGACGACATCAAGCACTGGTCGAAGACGAAATACACGTTCCTGCGTATCCAGGACCCAAATGCGCCGGAACGGTGGATGACAGTCTTCGCCAGTAACTGACCTAACACATGAAAAGACCGCCCCGATGAGTATCGGAGCGGTCGTCGAGGATTTCTCTGACTTCTTTGCGACAGCCGGACAATCAGCCGTTCGCACTCGCGTCGGGAAGCAGGTTTCCGTCAATCAGGATATCGCCAGGCTGGCAGTTCATGGCCAGATCCTCGCCGGTTTCATGATCGCCGCCAGCCCCGCCTTTTCCGCCGCCATGTCCTTCGTCGGTTGCACCGTCGTCGCCACCGCCTTCGGTCGGCGTCTCGCCTTCATGGCCGCCATTTCCGCCCTGGCCATTGCCTTGGCCTCCACCGCCACCCTGGCCTCCCCTTGGCCGCAGCCGTTACCACCGCCCTGACCGTTCCCCTGGCCGCCACCGTTCCCTGGCCGCCGCCGTTCCCGTGGTTGCCGCCGTTCCCGTTGCCATTGCCGTTGCCATGGCCGTCGCCGTCGTCGCCGTCGCACCGCCATCGTCGGTCCCATCATCACCGCCATCGTCACCACCGGTATCGCCGCCGGTAGTCACCGCCGGACGTGCCTTCACTTCCGCCTGAAGCGCCCGACAAGCCTTCCGGCCCTTTGCCGTGTTGGTCATTCTCGGACGAGTTTTCCGACCTGACAGTCGCTTGAGTCGGCAGGTCGCTCAGAACAGCGGCCAAGGCGGGACAGCGGGCATTGGTCCCGGCGAGGATCTCGGGAAAGTCCGAACGCTGTTGAATCGCGCGGATGGTGCCCGTGGTGACGATTCCGCAGCTACAGAAATCGTCCAGACTGTCCATGCTGCTGACCATGTTGGCCGTGCAGCGCTGTTTTCCGGCGGCCTGTGCGTCGGCCATGCCCGCAGCGCCACCAAGACCGGCAGCGAGGATAAGTCCCGTAACGACGGGCCGAATGAAATGATTATGCATCTTTGTCATGATCCGTTTCTCTCCCAGAACAATGATTGAAGGCCGCCTTCCCGCGCCTTCGCCATGACTATTTTTATATTTGAATTATCAAATTCGACATTGACTCAGATCAACCCGTCCGGCTGACGTGGCGTTAACTGGATGAGCCAGATGCACGATTGGCAGCGAACGGGTCGCGCCCGGTTCGGGTGACCAAAGAACGCACGGATCGTCAGGCCCATTGCCCGGACCGCGATCACGGACGAGCGTCGCTAACCCTGCGCGTCCAGAAACGCCCGCCAGCCGGCGAAGGCCGAGATATCGGTCGCGCCCTCGGTCCCGGCGGCTTCGGCGAGAAAGCCGGTCACCGTCCGCCCGTCGGAAAGGCGGACGGGACCGAGGCCGAGCGGCGCCGGGATGGTGGCGAGGAAATCGCCCATCCGGGCCGTGGGCATGGCCCAAAGCTCCAGCGTGACCGACCGGCCGTTGCGGGTGGTGCGCACAAGGCCCGGGCGGATCGGCGGGCCACCGGGCAGGGCGTAGAAGCGGTAGTCGGGTGCCGTTGCCACCTCTTCCAGGAAGCGTGCCCCACGCGCGGTCAGGTGGCCGTTCAGCGGCAGTCCGGACATATGCGCGCCCGCCACGGCAAGGATCGTTTCGTCCTGGGTTACGGCCACGGGCGTGGCCTCGGCCGCGTGGAGGCGGTGCGGCGTTGCACCAAGCGGCACGTCGGCGCGGCGGTGCAGCGCGTCGGCCAGCGCCGCGAGCGCCGCATCGCGGCCAGCGCGGGCAAGCAGCGTGACCGAACCGGGGCGGCCATCGGCACGGGGCGCGGTCGGCACGGCCAGACCGCAAAGGTCCATCAGGTTGACGAAGTTCGTATACGTCCCCAGCCGCGAATTCGGGCCGATCGGATCGGCCTGAAGGTCGGCGACGGTGTAGAACGTGGGAATGGTCGGCACGCAGAGCATGTCGAGGCTCTCCAGCACCGGCTCGGCCAGCCGCCTCAGTTCCGCGAGGCGGTAGATGCCACGGAAGGCGTCGGCGGCGGACAGTTTGTCGGCGGCGGCGATGATCTGGCGCGTGACCGGGTGGATCGCCTGCGGATCGCGGCGCAGCAGGGGTTCGATCACCGTCATCCGCTCGGCCACCCAGGCGCCCTCGTAGAGCATCCTGGCCACGTCGTAGAACGGCGTGAAATCGACCTCGACCAGTGTCGCGCCCATGGCGTCAAGTTCAGAGAGTGTCGAGGCGAAAGACCCGGCCTGCGCCTTGTCGCCGAAGAACAGGCGCGTCTGCGCGTCCGGCACGCCGATCCGCAGTCCCGGAGGGACCGGGCCAAGCGCGGGCGCGGGGATGGGGCGGGCGAAGGCGTCGGCGGGGTCATAGACGCTGGCAACGCGGAAGGCGCGGTGCGCGTCGGGCACCGAAAGCGCGAAGATGGAAATCGTGTCCAGTGTCCGGCAGGCGGGCACGACGCCGCTGTTCGACAGCATCCCGAGCGTCGGCTTCAGCCCGACGATGTTGTTGAGCGCCGCCGGGACCCGGCCCGATCCGGCAGTGTCGGTGCCAAGCGCGAAGCTGACGATGCCGCGCGCGACTGCGACGGCGGAGCCCGAAGACGAGCCGCCGGGAATGATGGCGGGGTCGATGGCGTTGCGGGGGGCCTTGTGCGGGGTCCGCAGGCCGACAAGTCCGGTTGCGAACTGATCGAGGTTTGTCTTGCCCATGGGGATCGCGCCCGCGCGGCGCAGGGCGGCCACCACGAAGGCGTCGGTCTCGGGATGATAGGCGAAGGCCGGGCAGGCAGCGGTCGTCGGGCATCCCGCCACGTCGATGTTGTCCTTCACCGCAAATGGGATGCCCCAGAGCGGCTTTGCCGGATCGAAGGCGCCAAGCGCGCGCGCCTCGGCGAGAAGCACATCGCGTGGGCGCAGGTGAAGAAAGATGCCCTCGTCATCGGACTCTGCGAGACGACGCAGCGCCTCGTCGATCACCGCTTCGGGCGACAGGCCAGAGCCATAGGCGGCGTGAAGCGCGCCGATCTCGAAACTCAGGTCTTCAGTCAAGGCGCGGCATCCTCGGGCAGGAACTGGACGGGGCGGTTCCACTGGATCAGGACCACACAGCCCTCGTCTGTCCAGACGCGGTGCGCCGTCCCCTCGGGGTTGATAAGGAGTGTGCCGGCCCGGTGGCAACCGGTGTCATCGGACTGCGAGCCTTCAAGGACAAGGATCGTCTCCATCCCCGTATGCAGATGGCGCGGCACGCCAGCCCCCGGTGCGTAACGCAGAAGCGCCACGGCGGGCTCGCCGGTGCAGATGGGGTGAATCTCGACGCCGTCGCGGAAATGCCGGAAGGCGAGATCGCGCCAGCCGCCGCCGAGAAGCCCGCGAAGCTGGATGGGATCAGCCATGCAGCGCGCCCTCGATCTGCGCCACGGTCGCGGTCCAGCCCACGATGGCCCCCTGCGCGCGGATCATGGCCAGGGTCGCGGCCTTGAATTCCGGGAAGTAGCTTTCGGTCGCGTCTTCGGCCAGAAGGCAGTCGAAGCCCCGGTCGTTCGCCTCGCGCATCGTCGTCTGGACGCAGACCTCGGTGGTGACACCCGCGAAGACGAGCTGGCGCGTACCGAGGCGAGCAAGGTGGGCGGTGAGGTCGGTGGCGTAGAAGGCGCCCTTGCCGGGCTTGTCGATCACGATCTCGCCTGCCGCCGGGGCGAGGTCGGGAATGATCTCTGCCCCCGGCTCGCCCGCGATCAGGATGCGGCCCATCGGCCCCGGATCGCCGATGCGCAAGGCGGGATTGCCCCGGTCGCGCTTGGCGGGAGGCAGATCGGACAGGTCCGGCCGGTGGCATTCGCGGGTGTGGATCACCGGCAGGCCCGCGTCGCGGAAGGCCGCGATCAGGCGCGCGGTGGCGGGGACGATGGCTTGCAGCAGCGTCACGTCGTTGCCCAGGCTCGCGCCGAAGCCGTCTGGCTCGATGAAGTCGCGCTGCATGTCGATGACGATGAGAGCGAGCGTCTCGCGCTCGAACGGAAAGGCAAAGGGCTGGGCGGGGATCGCGGGCATCAGTGGTGCCCCCCCATGTAGCGCCCGATCGTGGCGACATCCGCCTCGGCCGCAGGAACGCCATAGGCAATGCGGCCTTCGGACATGACGAGGATACGGTCGGCGAGTTCGAGGATTTCATCAAGGTCCTCGGACAGCAGCAGCACGGCCGCGCCCTTGTTTCTGGCCGCCATGATCCGGGCGCGGATTTCCGACACGGCCGAGAAATCGAGCCCGAAGCAGGGGTTGGAGATGACCAGCAGGTCGACCTCGCCGGTCAGTTCACGGGCCAGCACCGCGCGCTGCACGTTGCCCCCCGAAAGCGCCGCGATGGGTGCGTCGAGCGAAGCCGTCTTGACCTTGAACGCGGTGACGAGGTTCGCCGCGTGGTCGCGCATCTGGCGTCCGCGCAGCCAGAACCGGGTGCCCGCGCCGTTCACGTCGAAGCTGCGAAAGGCGATGTTCTCGGCCACGGTCATCTTGGGCGCGCAGGCGTTGCGCAGCGGTTCCTCGGGCAGATAGCGCACGGCGCGGATGCGCGCCTCGTCGCGGCTGGCAGCGAAGGGCTGGCCCTTGACGCGGATGGTGCCCGTCTCGATGGGCCGCTGTCCCGTCAGGATCTCCATGAGTTCCACCTGACCGTTGCCGGAGATGCCGGCGATGCCCACGATCTCGCCCGCGCGGACCGTCAGATCGTCGATGGCAATCTCCTTCAGGCCGGAGCGGTCGCGCGCCCGGACATCTTCCAGTTCCAGCACGGGGGCGCCTTCGGTCACCGCGCGGCCCGAGGGTTTGGCGGGAAGCTCGGTTCCGATCATCATGCGGGCCATGTCGGCATGGGACAGGTCCGCGACACGCCCTTGCCCCACCAGCTTGCCCCGGCGCAGCACCGAGACCTCATCGGCATAGGCCGTCACCTCGCGAAACTTGTGGGTAATCATCAGCACGGTGATCTCGCCCGCCTCGCAAAGCCCGCGAACGTGGCCCAGCACCTCGTCGGCCTCGTCCGGGGTCAGGACCGAGGTGGGTTCGTCAAGGATCAGGAAGCGGCGGCCAAGATAAAGCTGCTTCAGGATTTCAAGCTTCTGCTTCTCGCCTGCCGCCAGTGCCGAGATGGGCGTGTCCAGCGGCACGGCAAACGGCATGCGGGCCATGAAGGCCGCAAGGCTTGCCCGTTCGGCGCTCCAGTCGATGATCCGCGGCGTGTCGTCGCGCGAGATGACGAGGTTCTCGGCGGCGGTCAGCGAGGGGACGAGCGTGAAATGCTGGTAGACCATCCCGAGGCCGAGCGCATGGGCCGCGCGCGGGTCGGGCACCTGCGCCTCGCGCCCCGCCACCAGAAGCTGGCCGGACGTGGCGTGGTAGAAGCCCATCATGCACTTCACCAGCGTGGACTTGCCCGCGCCGTTTTCGCCCAGAAGGGCGTGGAAGCTGCCCGGCGCGATGTCGATGGACACATCGTCGAGCGCCGTGAACGCACCGAAGCGCATCGTCATGCGGAAGGTCGCGACGCCAAGCGCGCCCGAGGGCAGCGGCTCGGCCCCGATGATGTTGGCCCGCACGGTCATGGCAGTGCCGCCAGCAGCGTGGCGCTGTCGGCCACCGCGCCGAAGACGCCGCCCTGCATCGTCACCATCTTCAGCGCGGCCTCGTGGTTGCCCCTGTCGGTCGCGCCACAGCAATCCGACAGCACGAGGCATTCGAAGCCGCGGTCATTGGCCTCGCGCATGGTGGTCGAGACGCAGACATCGGTGGTGATGCCGGTGATGATGAGGTTGTCGATGCCCTTGGTGCGCAGCATCAGCTCGAGGTCGGTCGCGCAGAAGCTGCCCTTGCCGGGCTTGTCGATGATCGGCTCGCCCGGAAGGGGGTAAAGCTCTTCTATGATGTCCCAGCCGGGTTCGCCGCGCACCAGGATGCGCCCGCACGGCCCGTCATCGCCGATGCCCGCGCCGATCTGCTGGCTGCGCCAGCGCTTGTTGGGCGGCAGGTCGGAAAGGTCGGGGCGGTGGCCCTCGCGGGTGTGGATGATGTGGTAGCCCTTGGCGCGCATGGCGGCGAGGACGCGCTTGATGGGTTCGATGGGCGCGCGCGTCAACGACAGATCGTAGCCCATCTTGTCGACATAGCCGCCCACGCCACAGAAATCGGTCTGCATGTCGATGATGACAAGCGCTGTATTCTCGGGGCGCAGGTCCCCGTTCCAGGGCCAGGCATAGGGGAGGGAGGCGAGCGTGGTCATCGGGCGTCCTTGCGCGGCGGGTCGGGTCATTTTGTGATGCTCAGTTCGCCCGGCGCGCCGGTCATGGCGCGGGTCGGCGACGAGGTGGCGATGAGCACGCCGAGGGTCAGCACATAGGGCGCGGCGTAGAACAGATAGTAGCCGGACGAGACGCCGACCGATTGCAGGGCAGGCCCGAGCGCGCCCGCGCCACCGAAGAGCAGCGCCGCCCAGAAGCAGGCGATGGGATTCCAGCGGGCAAAGATCACCAGCGCCACCGCCATCAGGCCCTGACCCGACGAGATGCCCTCGTTCCAGCTGCCGGGATAGTAGAGCGACAGGTAAGCCCCGCCGACCCCGGCAAAGGCCCCGCCCGCCGCCGTGGCCAGCGCGCGGATGACGTTCGGGCGCAGGCCCATGGCGCGCGCCGCGTCGGTGCTGTCGCCGACGACCCGGATCGTCAGGCCCGTGCGGGTGGAGCGGAACATCCACGCCAGCGCAAGCGCCGCCGCGATGCCGATGAGGAACAGCACGTTGACGTTCAGCGCCGCCTGGACCTGGGGCAGGCCCGACCATGCCCCGAAGGGGATCGAAGGCAGGTCGGGCGCCACCGGCTGGATGAAAGGCTTGCCGAAGTAGAAGGCAAGTCCCGTTCCAAGCAGCATCATCGCAATGCCGATGGCGATGTCGTTCACCCTCGGCAGCGAGCACAGAAGCCCGTGGACGAGGCCGAAGATCGACCCCGCGAAGGCGGCGGCAAGCACGCCGAGCCACGGGCTGTTGGTCTGGTAGGCCACCGCGTAGCCCACCATGGCCCCGAAGACGAGCGTGCCCTCAAGGCCGAGATTGATGCGCCCCGAGCGTTCGGTCAGGCATTCGCCGAGGCTGACGAACAGGATCGGGGTCGAAACCCGGATCGCACCGCCGATGATCGCGAGGGGAATGCCCCACAGGCCCAGATCGCCTTCCATCAGCGTGTCCCCCAGCGTTCCGGCGTGAACATCTTCAGCCGCCCGTACAGCGTGTCGCTCATCAGGATCGCGACGAAGACGAAGCCCTGCAGCACCAGTGTCGTGGCGTCGGGCAGGTCCATGCGGCGCTGGATCAGGCCCGACGAGGCCTCGAACCCGGCGAGCAGGATGGCGACGGGTATGATCGCGAGCGGGTTGTGCCGGGCGAGGAAGGCGATGAGGATGCCGGTGAAACCGTAGCCCGAGGCGAGCGAGGCGTTCGCCGATCCGTGGACCGCCGTGACCTCGAAGAACCCGGCAAGGCCCGCGAAGGCACCGCCGAGCGCGGTGAAGCCCAGGATCAGGCGGCCCACCGGCAGGCCCTGCACCTGCGCCGCGCGCACGTTGCCCCCGGCGATGCGGGCAGCGAAGCCCCAGGTGGTCCGGTCGATCAGCACCCAGGACAGCAGGCAGCAGAGGATGCCCACGGGAAGCCCCCAATGCACCTCGTAGCCCGGGATGTTGGGGATGCGCAGCCCTTCGACGAGGGGCGCGGTCGAAGGTTTGTTCAGGCTGGCCGGGTCGCGCAGCGGACCTTCGACGAGGTGGTTCATCAGTGCGATGGCGATGTAGGACATCAGAAGCGAGGCGATGGTCTCGTTCACCCCGCGCCAGTGGCGCAGCGCGCCGACTGCGCCGATCCAGACTGCGCCGACCGCCATTGCGCCCGCCACCATCAGCGGCAGGGCAAACGCAGGCGAAGTTGCCGCCAGCGCCACGCCAAGCGCGCCCGCCGTGACCCCGCCCAGAACGATCGCCCCCTCGCCGCCGATCACCACGAGGCCAAGACGTGCGGGCAGAGCCACGCAGAGCGCGGCGAACAGCAGCGGGGCGGTGCGCGACAGCGTGTTCTGCCAGGAAAACGCGCTGCCGAAACCGGCCTGATAGACATAGCCGTAGAACTCGGCGGGAGACTTGCCCTGCGTCAGCAGGAACAGCGCAAAGATCGCCAGTCCCGCGACCAGCGCGGCGACGGGTATCGCCACGCTTTCCGAACGGCGGGCGAGCTGGGCCAGCCATGTGCCGCCGCCCTGCCCCTGTCCCACCATCGTTGCCCCTGCCATCTGCCCCGCCCCCCGCGGCCGTTACGATGTGGAGCCGATGACACCCTCGACGAGGTAGTTCATGCTTTCCAGCGCCACATCGGTCTCGACGAAGGATTGCCCCTCGGTCGCGATGACATTGCCCGCGTTGTCCTTCATCGGGCCGGTGATCACGGCGAAGCCGCCCAACAGGATCGCGTCGCGCGTCGCCTCGAACTGCTTGCGCGAGGCGTCCGTGACGGCGGGGCCGAGCGGCGACATCTTGATGAAGCCTTCGGCCAGCCCGCCGCGCACGAAGTTCGGGATCGGCTCGCCCGCCATCGTTGCGGTCACCATGTCGGTATAGACCTTGGCCCAGTTCCATTCTGCCCCGGTCAGGTAAAGCTCGGGCGCGAGCGAGGACTGGTTGGCGTGGTAGCCGCAGACATAGCAGCCGCGACCGGCGGCGGTCTCGATCACCACCTTGGGTCCGTCGACGTGACAGGTGATGACATCGCAGCCCGCATCGGCGAGTGCGTTGGTCGCCTCTGCCTCCTTCACGGCCAGCGACCATTCGCCGGTGAAGATGACCTGGCAGGTGATCGTGGGATCAACGGCGCGGGCACCCAGCAGGAAGGAGTTGATGTTGAGCAGCACCTGCGGAATGGGCTTGGCCGCAACGAAGCCGATCTTCTTGGTCTTGCTCGCATGGCCCGCGGCGATGCCGTTCAGATACTGGCCCATGCCGATGTAGCCGTAGTAGGAGCCGACATTCGTCGGATGCTTGCCCTCGGTCCACATGCCGCCGCAATGCTCGAACCGCACGTCGGGATATGTGCCTGCGAGGGTCAGGATATGGGGGTCGAAATAGCCGAACGAGGTCGGGAACAGAAGCTTCGCGCCATCGAAATTGATCATCGATTCCATCGACTTCTGCACGTCGATGGTCTCGGCCACGTTCTCTTCCTCGACCACCGTCACGCCCGCGATGGACTTCACGGCCGCGGCGCCTTCGGCATGGGCCTGGTTGTAGCCGAAGTCATCCTTGGGGCCGACATAGATGAACCCGACGGTCAGCGCATCGAGCGCCTGGGCGCGTGCGCCGAACGGGAGCGACGAAAGCGAGGCGGCACCGGCGAGGGCAACGGAGCCCTGAAGGAAGCCGCGACGGGACAGGGAACGAAGGGACATGAACGGAACTCTCCTGTTGGTGGCCCCGGGACGGGCCTTGTTCTGCGGGCGAATTCTGCGCTGCGGCTTTGCCCTTGCAGCATTTCTCAGTGATTGAAGTGCTGTTGTCGTCTGCTAGTTTTGCACTGTATTGCTGCAAGAATTGCAGCAGTCAGGAGTTGAGCTTTGCGTCACCAGTTGCCGCTTCACTACATCGACGCCATCACCCGCGCCGGCTCGATCCGGAAAGCCGCCGAGACGCTGGCCATCACCTCGACCGCGCTGAACCGCCGTGTGCTGGCGATGGAAGAGGATCTGGGCGTTCCGATCTTCGAGCGGCTGCCCCGCGGCGTAAGGCTTTCGGTGGCGGGCGAGTTGCTGATCCAGCATATCCGGTCACAGCTTTCGGACATGGAGCGGGTGCGCAGCCAGATCGCGGACCTCGCGGGCGAGCGCCGGGGCCATGTGAACATCGCGTGCAGCCAGGCGCTGCTGCCCTATTTCCTGCCCGAGCAGATCGCAGCTTACCGGCGCGAGCATCCGGCGGTCACCTTCAGTGTCCGTCTGCGCGACCGCGACGCGGCGGAACAGGCACTGGTCGACCATTCGGCCGACATCGCGCTGGTGCTGGAACCGGTGCGGGCGAGCGACATGCAGACGATGATGACGGTGCGCCAGCCGGTCTGCGCGGTCATGGGCGCGGATCATCCCCTCGCCTCGAAGGAGGTGCTGCGGCTGCGGGATTGCATCGGCTGGCCCATCGGCCTGCCGACCGCGACCTATGGCGTGCGCCACCTGATCGACGCCGCGCTGGTGCGCGCCTCGTTCCAGCTGCCCGCTGCCATCGAGTCGGACAGCTTCGAGTTCCTGCGCCGCTATCCCCAGCACGAGGGGCTGTTGTCGTTCCAGATCCCCATCGGCCTACCGCAACAGGGGGTGGACGGGTTGCAGCACCGACCCATCGACACGCGCGACGTGCGTCCGGGTGTTCTGTTCCTGGGTCAGTTGCGCGGGCGCATCCTGCCCGTTGCGGCAGCGAAGTTCGCCGACCAGATCACGCGGGTCCTGAGTGAACGCTACGGGTAGGGGCAGGTCGCTAGAGGACGACCTTGCAGTAAAGCTTGGTCACGTCGCTTGTGCTTTGCCATGCGACCGGCAGGCCCTGCGGAACGAACACCGTCTCGCCCGGGCCGATGACCTGCGGCGGCTCGCCCTCGGCGGTCAGTGTGACTTGGCCCTCGAAGACATGCATCAACTCATGCGCCGGATGGGGCAGCGGGACGCGGGCATAGGGAGTGGAGGACCAGAGTCCCGTGGTAAAGCGACCGGAGGCATCGGCATAGGCGGGGGCTTCACGCTGAACCGGCACCGGACCAAGCAGCAGATGCGCAGGCAGTCCGTCCGTCGGGGCGAGCGCCGCCATGGGGTCGATGCGCAGGCTGCCGCCCTGCCCTGCGCCCGCCAAGGGCAGGCCGTTCTCGTAGATGACGTAGACTTTGCGCACGTCCACATCCTGTTCCCAGGCGCAAGGCAGGCCCTTGGGCAGGTAGAAGCAGTCGCCGGGGCCGAACTGCTCGGTCCGTCCGTCCTCGAAACGGATGCGCACCGTCCCGTCGAGAACGACCATGACCTCGTCCACCGGATAGGGCGCAAGGACCGAGGTCCAGGGTGTGCAGGACCACAGACCCACGCTGAGGCCCGGTGCCGCGAACAGCTCCAGCCCGTGTTCGACAGGCGTTCCGGTCGCGACGCTTGCAGGATCGATGGGCGGCAGCAGCGGCCAGGATGCAGGCGGGGCGTCGAAACGGATCAGGGTCATGCGGGCAGCACTCCTTGGTGGGCGACGATGCAGTCTTGGGCGCTGTCTGCCCGACGACTTCAGTCGGCTTCAGGAGTGATCAAGAGCACTTCACGTGGTGTCAAGTAGGATCAGGCGGCGTCAGCGCCTCGGTGTCCGTCTCGGTCGCGAATTCGGAAAGGTTGAGTGTCTGAGGGTCCATCAGCACGAGGATCCAGATCACCAGCGGCAGCGCCACGAAGCCGCCGATCGGACCCCAGAGCCAGAAGCCGAAGATCAGGGCGACAAAGACCAGCAGCGGGTTGACCTCGGTCTGCTTGCCGACGAAGGACGGCGTGACGAATTGCCCCTCGAGCGAGTTCAGCAGGACGAAGACCGTGGCGGGTGCCAGCGCCATGGCGCCGTCGAAGGCGGCGATGCCGGCAAAAAGCAGGCCGATGGTGACGACGGCCGCACCCAGATAGACGATGTAGTTGAGCAGCGCTGCGACCACGCCCCAGAGCATCGCATTCGGCAACCCCATCACCTGCAAGGCAATGCCGGTCAGCGCGCCGAGGCCCGCGTTGATGACGGTGACGGTCAGGAAATAGCGCGACACGAGGCGCTCGGCCCGGCGCAGGCGCGCGGCGATCTGCGCGGGCGGCGCCTTGACCGAGATGCGCGGGCTGACCCAGGCATAGATGTCCTGCCTGGTCAGCAGGAAGAAGAACAGCGCGCCGGAAAAGATCAGGAACTGGCCCAGGATGGCCGGTGCCAGCAGGATCGCGTCGGCGACGCTCGGCAGCATCTGGGTTTCGGCGGCGGTGGTGTCGGGCGGCGGTGCCGTGCCCGTCGCCGTGGCGCCATCGACCGCCATCGCCTGCGACACCTCGTCGGAGGCCTCTTTCAGCCCGCGTCCGATACCGCGTACCGTCTCGATCGCGCCCTCAAGATCGCTCATCACCTTGGGCGCCTGTTCGACAAGCTGGCCGACGATGGGTTGCAGCAGGACGGCCAGCGTCGCCATGACCAACACGATGATGAACACCGCGCCAAGTGCGCCCACGGCGGGGCGCAGGCGGATACGTTCCCACAGGTCGAACAGCGGTGACAGAACGATGCCGGTGACAATGGCGAGAAGGAGCGGCGCGAAGATGCTCTCGGTTGCGTCGAGGGCGGCAAACCCGAGGATGATCGCGATGACGACGCTCGCGATCTGCGAGGCCCGCAAGAGCTGCACGTGTGGTCTCTCCCCCCAAGGCCCGGTTCGGGCGCAGATCAACGCGGGTGTGCTGGCAAGGTTCCGCCGACAGCCTATTGATGGCGCAAGGCCTCGATCGGGTCCAGACGCGCGGCGCGACGCGCGGGGAAGTAGCCGAACGCGATCCCGACCAGCGCTGAGAATCCGAAGGCCAACACGACGATCCGCGGGTCGGGCGCGAAAGGGTATGTCCATGAAGTTCGACGCGACGGCGGCCAGCGCAAGGCCCAGCAGGATGCCGAGGATCCCGCCCAGCACCGAAAGCACGACCGCTTCGACCAGGAACTGCTGCAAGACCTGTCGCGCCTGCGCCCCCACGGCCAGGCGGATGCCGATCTCGCGCGTGCGCTCGGTCACCGAGACCAGCATGATGTTCATGATGCCGATTCCGCCGACCAGCAGGCTGACCGCCGCGACCGACGACAGAAGCCCCGTCAGCACCGCCGTGATCCCGCCCAGGATCGAGCCGATCTCGCGCATGTCGAAAACGTCGAAATCGTCCTCGTCGCCCGGCCCGATCCGCCGGTTCTGGCGCATCAGCGCCTCGATCTCGCGCGTCCCGCGCTGCGTGGAGACACCTTCGGCGAGGGCAAGACGGATGCTCGAGACGTCCTGATTGCCCGTGATGCGCCGCTGGAGGGTGCGGATCGGCATCAGCACGATGTCGTCCTGATCCTGCCCGAAGGTCGACGCGCCCTTGGCATCAAGAAGGCCGATGACGCGGCACGAGACCGCCTTGATGCGGATGGTCTGATCCAGCGGGTCGAGCGCGCCAAACAGGGCCTGCCGCACCGTCTCGCCCAGGATGCAGACGGCGGCGCCCGCGCGCTCTTCGGTCTCGGTGAAGCTGCGGCCTCGGGCAACGGTGCGGTTCGTGGCGGAAAGGTAGCCATCCGTGGTGCCGGTCAGGATGGTCGAGACGTTCTCGCTGCCCGCGACGACGGTCGCGCTGGACGAAGCGACGGGCGCGACCGAGGCGATGACGGCGAGATGCGACAATGCCTCGACATCGCGCAGGCGAAAGGCGGGGGCAGTTTCCTGTGCCTCGGGCCCGCGCTGATCCTTGCCGGGGAAAAGCAGAAGCGAACTGCTGCCGAGGCTTTCGACATCGCTCGCCACGCGGTCGGCGGACCCCTGCCCCACCGTGACCATCGCGATGACCGCCGCCACGCCGATCACCACGCCAAGCACGGTCAGTACCGAGCGCAGCAGGTTGCGGCGGATCGCGCGGATCGCGAGGCGGATCGTTTCCCACAGCATGTCAGGCCGTGACCCCGACGGGGGCGTCGCCGACGATCCGCCCGTCGTTGAAGGTGACAAGCCGCCCGGCGAAAGCGGCCATGGATTCCTCATGCGTGACCATCACGATCGTCAGCCCCCGGTCACGGTTGAGCGCGGAGAGAAGCTCCATGATCTCGACCGACCGCTGGCTGTCGAGGTTTCCGGTCGGCTCGTCGGCAAGGATCACGCGGGGGTCTCCCGCAAGGGCGCGAGCGATGGCCACACGCTGCTGCTGTCCGCCCGAGAGCTGCGATGGATCATGCGCCTCGCGTCCTTGCAGGCCGACCTGCGCCAGCGCAGCGCGGGCGCGCGTCTCGCGCTCGGCGCGGGGAAGGCCCTTGTAGATCAGCGGCAGTTCGACATTCTCCAGCGCCGTGGTGCGGGCAAGCAGGTTGAACCCCTGAAAGATGAAGCCGAGGTAGTTGCGCCGCAGGACGGCGCGCTGGTCGCGTGTCAGGCCGGATACGGTAACGCCGCCGAACCGGTATTCGCCCGAGGTCGGCGTGTCGAGGCAGCCGATGATGTTCATCGCCGTCGACTTGCCCGACCCCGAAGCCCCCATGATTGCCACGAATTCGCCCTCGCGGATCGTCAGGTTGACGCCATCGAGCGCACGCACCTCGGCTTCGCCGGTCCCGTAGACCCGGCTGATCCCGCTCAGTTCGATCAGGGGTTGCGCCGGCGCGGGCATGTCAGCCCGCCTCGGCCTGATCGGTGATGACCAGATCGCCTTCGGCGAGCGGTCCGCCAAGAATGGCGGTATTGCTGCCGTCGCTGTCGCCCGGCTCCACCTCGACCCGTTCGGGCGCGCCGCCGCGCAGCACCCAGACGGCGGGCCCGCCCTGCGCTGCCATGGTTTCGGCGGGCCGTTTGGGAATAATGAGCCCGATCAGGCCACCGCCGCCGCCCTCTTCCTCATCCTCGATGGCGATAGCGGCCTCGGGCGGGGCAAAGCGCAGCGCGGCGTTCGGCACCTGAAGCGCGTCCTCGATCCGGCGCACGGTGATGGTCGCCGTCGCGGTCATGCCCGGGCGCAATGCAAGGTCGGAGTTGTCGACCGCAAGCACCGCCTTGTAGGTGACGACGCCGTTCGTCGTCTCGGGCGCGAAGCGCACCTGCGTGATGGTCGCGGGAAAGCTGCGCCCGCCATAGGCGTCGACGGTAAAGCTCGCCTCGTTACCCACGGCGACCCGGCCGATATCGGCCTCGTCCACATCGACGCGCAATTCCATCCGGCTCAGGTCCTCGGCCAGCGTGAACAGCGTCGGGGTGTTGAGCGAGGACGCCACGATCTGCCCGGCATCGACGGTACGGCCCAGCACGACGCCGCGGATCGGCGAGCGGATCACGGATTTCTCGAGGTCGGCCTTTTGCAGGACAAGATTGGCCTGGGCCGTCGCCTCGTCGGCACGGGCGATCTCGCGTTCGGCCTCGGCGCGGTTGTAGATCGCCTCGAAGCTGACGAACGAGCGGCGGGTCGTGACACCGCGCTGGTCAAGCGCTGCCTCCGCCTCGTAGTTCTCCTTGGCCTCGCGGGCCGAGGCGTCGGCCTGACGGACGCGGGCGCGCGCGGCGGTCAGGGCGGCTTCGGCATTGGCGACCTGCGCGCGCAGCTTGGTATCGTCGAGGCGCGCCAGAACCTGCCCCACCTCGACCCGGTCGTTGAAGTCTGCCTCGACCGCGACGAGCGTGCCCGAAAGTTCGGACGAGACATCGACCTGAGTGGTGGGCTGGATCGTGCCAGTCGCGGTGACAGTGACGGTCAGCGGGCCGCGCAGGGCGGGCTGGGTCACATAGGCGGCGGTCGTATCAGCCGTCAGACTTCGTTGCAGGGCAAAAGCCCCAACAGCGAGCACGGCAGCAACCGCCAGAACGACGACAAGGCGCAGCCGGTGGCGGGCGGGCCGGGCGGCGGCCAGCGTCGCGGCAATGTCGTTCGTCGTTTCCGTCATGCCCCTCGTTCCGTCTGTCGCGTCGATCATATACGCCTTAAGCTGGGCATTCCGTCGCACAAACGCCAGACGCGCGACGAAAAGCCCCTAGAGGCTGCTCGCGCGCCAGGTCGCGCGCTCCAGCCAGTCGGGGTTGATTTCGACCCCCCAACCCGGCGCATCGGTGATCGTGACGTGGCCATCGTCGACCGCATAAGGATCGCCGAGGAAAAGCCCGTCCTGCCAAGGATAGTAGTCCAGCCCCTCGATCGACAGTTCCAGATACTTGCCCGCGTTCGGGATGGCGCGCAGCAGGTGCATGGTGCACATCGTGACCAGCGAAAGATTGGCAGCGTGGGGCGTCACCGGCAGCCCGGCTGCTTCCGCCATCCGGCAGACATGCAGCGTGCGGGTCATGCCGCCCAGATACATGACATCCGGCTGGACGATATCGACGACGCCCGTGTCGATCATGGTTTTCCAGGCGGTGAACTCGCAATCCTGCTCGCCCCCCGTCACGTCAAGCGTCAGAGCCTGCGTGACCTCGCGGGTCTGGTCGAATTCCCAGTAGGGACAGGGTTCCTCGAAATGGCCGATCCCCTCGTCCTGCAACATGCGGCCAACCTCGATGGCACGGGCGGGCGAGTAGCAGGAATTCGCATCCACCAGCTTGTCGATCCCGTCGCCCAGGGCGCGCGACACCAGTGGCACGATGGCCTCGGTCCGCCCCGGCCATTCGTCGCGGTCCCGCCCGCATTCGGCACCCACACGCCACTTGAAGGCAGTGAAGCCCTTTTCGTCGCGCAGGCGCAGGAAGCGGTCGCGTTCCTGTTCCGGCGTGATGTCGCGCTTCATCGAGCTTGCATAGGCGCGCAGCCGCCCCGGCGAGCCGCCGAGCAGGGTTGCCACGGGTTTGCCTTCGCGCTTGCCGCGCAAGTCCCAAAGCGCCGTGTCGAGGCCCGTGGTCGCCCGGCGCAGATAGGAGCCGGGGAATTTGTGCTCGCGCTCGTTGATAAGCGAAAGCGTGTCGGAAAAGTCGAGCGCATCGGTCCCAAGCGCGTGCGGCGCGATCTGGCGATGAAACACCTCTGTCGTGATGTCGGCATTGTAGGTGGACACCTGTCCCCAGCCTTGCGTGCCGTCCTCGGCGGTCGCCCGGACGAATCCGACGAAGGGGGTCGAGAAGGTTTCGAGTCGGATGATCTTCATGGCGAGTCGCCCCTTGCGTGCGTCTGGTTGATTGACTGGTCAATAAACGTGCGTTGCGTTGCCACAAAGCCTGTCTTTTCACGTAAAACAAACCCTTAATCCGTGGCAATTCGCCCGCCAACGGCAGGCAAGGCCCAAGCAGTCGTTGACTCAGAGGATCAAGGCAGAGAATTGTGACAGCGCGGGGACAACGCCCCGGGGGCGGTGCGTCACGCAAGATTTGCAATCGTCACATATCGCTCACAACAGCCCTGCACTTCGGGGGGCGCTCTGCCGGACAGTGATCTGATGCAGGGATGAAAAGACATGGGAGACACGTCGTGAAAAAGACCGACACAACTTTGAACCGCCGCACGTTCCTTCAGGGAACGGCGATCGGCGCGGGCATGCTGGCCGCACCCGCCATCATCTCGTCCAAGGCGCTCGCCTCGTCGGGCGAGCTGAACTTCATCGGCTGGGCCGGCTATCCCGCGCTGGCCGAAAAGGTCTTCCCGGCCTTCACCGCCGCGACCGGCATCACGGTGAACTTCAACGAACAGCCCGACCAGGACACGATGTTCGCCGCAGGCCAAGGTCGCGCTTGCAGACCGGCGGCATCGACATGATCGAGCCGACCGATCGACCGCTGTGGGCGGCTGGAACTCGAACGGCCTGCTCCAGGCGCTGGGACGATGACCAAGCTGGCGATGGACAACTATCTGCCCGGCCTGGCCGATGGCTCGGCGGGCGAGCTGGCGCACCGTGGACGGCAGCTGCATGTATCGTGCCGTCGATCTGGGGCACCGAGGCGCTGGTCTACAACAAGGAACCGATGCCGCTCGAATACGGCACCGCCGAGCCTGGGCGACCTGTTCAACCCGGCCAACAAGGCAGGTCGTGGTGCGTCCGCACTCGGCGCTGGCCGCGATGGGCCGCTGGCTGGACGCCGAGGGCAAGCTGCCGCATGCCGTGGATGGACGGCTACACCGACATGGGCACGATGGTCGAGCTGTGGGACATCGCGCTGGCCGAGGCCATCAAGGCCAAGGGCAACGTCGTCCAGTGGTGGTCGGGCGAGAACGAGGCCAAGCCGGCTTCACCGCCAACGGCGCGACGATCGGCCTGTGCTGGGATTCGACCGGCTACAACCTGCGCAACGACGGCTACGGCTACATGCCGCCGGAGGAAGGCGCCTTCGCCTGGCACCAGGGCTTCGTGCTGATGAAGAACGCCGCCAACGTCGAGCAGGCGCATGAATTCGCCAAGTGGCGTCTCGACCGCCGAAGGCTCGGCGCTCTGGGCGACGGCCTTCTCGTCCAACCCGGTCGGCAAGGGCGCGGTCGACCTGATGGACCCGGATGTGGCCGACCTACTACAACGGCACCTTCAACGACGACGCGCTGGCCAAGCTGTGGTGGTGGCCGGACCAGTCGGCCGAGTTCATCGCCAAGCGCGGCGAATACGCCGACAAGTACAAGGCCGCCTGATCAGGCTCGCCCTGGGCCCGCCGGGCCCGATGGCCCCGGCGGGTCGCTTTTCGTAAGCGATAGACCGGCACCAACGGCCGGCGCGACAAACAAGGAGACAACGGGGGCAGCGACGCGCCATGAGCGCCGGGATTGATCTCGATAACGTCTGCTGCGACTTCGGCACTTTCCGCGCCGTCGACAATGTCAATCGGTCAAGATCGAGCCGGGTGAGTTCTTTTCCTTCCTCGGGCCGTCGGGCTGCGGCAAGACCACGATCCTGCGCATGATCTCGGGCTTCATCGAGCCGACGCGAGGGGCGTGATCCGCATCGGCGGCAAGGACATGAGGGGCGCAGCGGCCCGAACCAGCGGCCGACCGCGCTGATCTTCCAGAACCTCGCGCTGTTTCCGCTGATGCCGATCTGGGAAAACATCGCCTTCGGGCTTGAGGTGCGCGGCGTCGACAAGGCCACGCGCCGCGCCCGCGCCGAGGAACTGCTGCGGCTGGTCGACCTGCCCGATGCGGCCGACAAGATGGTCAGCCAGCTGTCGGGCGGCCAGAAGCAGCGCGTCGCGATTGCCCGCGCGCTGGCGGTCGAGCCGTCGGTGATGCTGCTGGACGAACCCCTGTCGGCGCTGGACCTGAAGCTGCGCCAGCACATGCGGGCCGAACTGCGCGCGATCCAGAAGCGCACGCGGCGTGACCTTCATCTACATCACCCACGACCAGGGCGAGGCGCTGGCGATGTCGCGACCGCGTGGGCGTGATGAGCCAGGGCCGCTGCAGCAGGTCGCCGACCCGCGCGAGATCTACAACAACCCGGTCAACGGCTTCGTCGCCGTCCTTCGTGGGCGAGAACAACATCTTCGCCGGCGAGATCGCCGAGACGCGCGGGCGGCATGGCGGCTGTTCCGCACCGCAGCGGCACCTTCGGGGCCCGCCTGGGCCCGGGTGCATCGCCGGGCAAGTGACGACAAGCTTTACGTGCGGCCCGAACACACGCGGCTGACGGCCGAGCCCGGCGCGGAGAACTCCATCGCCGGTCGACGGTGAGCGACGTGGCCTTCGAGGGCAATTTCATCACGATCCAGGCCCATGACGCGACGGGCCAGCTTCTGGTGGCCGAGGTGCGCAACGACGGGTCGGCGACGGTGCCCGAGCGGGGCGAGAAGCTGCTACATGACCTTTGATGCCGCGCGTGCCGTGATCCTGCCGGCGACATCGTCGGCCAGGGACCCTGACGAATGCAGGACCTGCTGCGCCGCTATGGTCCGCGGCTGACGCGGCATCTTCGCCTTCTGACGGCGTTCTGGCTGCTGGTGCTGGTGATCGCTGCCGAACCTCTACCTGTTCGAAAACTCGTTCCGCCCCTATCTGCCGGTGGTCGAGGTGGGCGGGCCGAAGGATGTCTACAGCCTGCAACAACTACCTGACGTTCTTCCGCAGCCCGATCCACATCAGTCGGTGCTTTCTTCTGGACGATCTTCTATTCGAGCGCTGGTGACGATCATCTGCTTCGTGCATGGCCTATCCGCTGGCCTACTACCTGGCCAAGATCGTCAACCCCAAGTCGCTGCCGACGCTGCTTCCTGCTGCTGTTCATCCCGCTGTGGGTGTCCGAGGTGCTGCGGGCCTTTGCCTGGTTCATCATCCTGGCGCTTCAAGGGGCCGCTGAACGCCTCGCTGCTGGGCCTCGGGCTGATCGAGGACCCGATCCGCTGGATGAGCGGGCTATCCGCAGCGTGATGATCGGCCTGGTCTACACCTATGTCCTGTTCATGCTGTTCCCGATCTACAACGCGATCCAGTCGCTGGACACCAACCAGATCGAGGCGGCCGAGGATCTGGGCGCGCCGTGGTGGAAGACGCATCTGCGGGTGATCCTGCCGCATGCCAAGCCCGGCATCGCCTCGGGCTCGGTCATGGTGTTCATGCTGTCGGCGGGGTCGCATCCTGGTGCCGACGCTGCTCGGCTCGACCACTTCGCGCTGGTTCACCGAGATCATCCAGCAGTGGATGTTCGAGAGCCAGGACTGGAACACGGGGTCGGCCTATGCCTTCCTGCTGCTGATCCTGTGCACGCGTCTTCGTGTCGGTCGTGATGCGGGTGTTCAAGGTCAAGCTGTCCGATATCGCGAAGTGAGGGCGGCATGAGACAGACGCGCAAATCCGACTGGCTGTTCCACCTCTACCTGGCGCTCTTCCTCGTCTACCTGCTGGTGCCGCTGGTCGATCATGGGCGGCGCGGCCTTCAACGACAGCAAGCTTCCCCTCGGTCGTACCCTGGAAGGGCTGGACCACGAACTGGTTCGTCGAGCTGTTGGAACGACCAGCGGCATGTGGACGGCCTTCCTGAACACGATCTGTGTCGCGCTGGCGGTGGTCGCGCTGTCGGTGCCGATCGGCACGGCGGCGGCGATCCTGATCAACTCAGTCTGGCGGGCGGGTCGCGGTCGCTGCTCTACGGGCTGATGGTGGCGCCGATCCTGACGCCCGGGCGCGGTGATCGGCATCTCGACGCTGCTGTTCTGGAACAAGCTGTCGGCGTGCCCGCCGGGCCTGCACCTGTCGGTGCTGGGCCAGGTCAGCTATATCGCGGCCTTCGTGATGCTGCTGGTGCTGGCGCGGCTGCAAAGCTTTGACCGGGGGCTGGAAGAGGCGGCGCTGGACCTTGGCGCCAGCCATGCGCCAGGTGATGCGGCGCATCCTGCTGCCGCATCTCTACCCGGCGATCGGGGCCGGGGCGGCGATCGCCTTCTTCCAGTCGATCGAGAACTTCAACGTCACGCTGTTCACGCGCGGAACCTATGACACGCTGACGGTCTATGTCTTCTCCAAGGTGCGCACCGGCATCACGCCCACGATCAACGCGCTGGCGCTGATTCTGATCAGCGCGACCCTGCTGCTGGCGCTGGTCTACGAGATATCAAGGCGGCGCAAAGCCCGGCGCGTGAGCCGCTGACCATCCGGGCCGCGCAGGTTTTGCTACCTGCGCGCGAAGCCTTGGAAAAGGCGTCTGTTTTTTGATCGTTTGCCCCCTGCGGTGCAGGCCGGGCAGGATGATCCTTCGGCTCATTCGTCGTGCCAACGCCCTGGAGTCCGGAAAAGACGTTGAAAATGCGGCACTTTCAGGACATGGTTGGGGCATTCAAGGGCTTGTACCGAGAAGCTGACACGGACGCGGTTCAGGGGAGCGCAAGCTACCGCACCGGAAGACGCGGATGGCTGCACGCTGTCCCTTGTCCTCATGGGGGAAGACGCATGTTCGTGCGATTTTTTGGCATGTTGCTGGCAATGTTGCTGGCTGTGCCGGTGTTTGGCGGGGCGGCACATGCCCAGGCCATTGGGCAGATTTCCTCGGCGACGGGTGCCGGTCTGGTGCAGACCGCTGCCGGTCGCGCGGCGCTGAAAGCCGGGCTACGGCTGTCGGTCGGCGATGTCGTGACAACCGATGCCGGCGGCAAGGCCCAGCTTGTGTTCGATGACGGCACCAAGATCGTCGTCGGACCGGGATCGCGCCTGGTGATCGAAGAAGTGCTGATGCAGTCGGGTGGCACGGCCGAACGGTTCGCCGTCAGCGCCGTAGGCGGGACGTTCCGGTTCATTTCCGGCAAGAGCGCCAAGAAGGCCTACGAGATCACGACACCCACCGCGACCATGGGCATTCGTGGCACATCCTTCGACTTTTCCGTGCGCCAGCGCGAAGGCACCAACCTCGTGCTGTTCAAGGGGGCCGTGCAGATGTGCGGCCTGAACGGACAATGCGCCGAAATCCGGGGCCGTTGCACGCTGATCACCCTGAAAGGGCGGGGCCAGTTCTCGGGGTTGACGGGCGAGGAAAACCTGGAAGCCAAGGACAACGTGCTTGTCGAGGATTTTCCTTTCGTCCTGGATCAGGAACCCTTGCGACGTGAATTCCGCGCGCCGGTCGGCTCTTGCGGCGATGTCGAGTCGCGCGTCGCGGCACGGGCGGCGCAGAAGGCCGGAGTTGCTCCGGCGGCACCCCAAAGCGCGCTTGCCCGACCGGGCCGGCGGATCGGACAATGTCGACCGTGAAAGCCCGCCCGAGCGCGAGGCCCCGGAACCCGAGCGGCCGGACCCGCCAGAGCCGCCGGAACCCCGAGCCCGACCCGGATCCGCCCGAAGCGCCGTGATATCGGCGACACGATCGTCAGAGGATCAGGCCGCGTCGACGCCTGATCCGCACCAGTTCCGGCGAGGCGCATGAACAAGGCCGTCATCCTGCTTGGGTTGCTGTTGCTGGGTGCGCTGACCTTTGTCCGGGCGCTTGACCCCGCGCCGGTGCAGGCCGTGCGCGAGGCCTATTTCGACACCCTTCAGAAGATCGCACCGCGCGAGCCTGCCGACCTGCCGGTGCGCGTGGTCGATATCGACGAAGTCTCGCTTCAGAAACTGGGCCAGTGGCCGTGGCCGCGCGACCTGCTGGCCGAGATGGTGGACAGGCTGACCGAATACGGGGCCGCCGCCGTCATCTTCGACGTGCTGTTCCCCGAGCCTGACCGCATGTCGCCCGCGCGCCTTGCCGTCGATCTTGCCGACCGGGGGATGCTCGCTTCGTCGGTCACGCCGGACGATCTGGCCAAGCTGGACAATGACCTGCGATTTGCCGCGGCCATCAGCGGCGGGCAATGTCGTGCTCGGCACCGCAAACTCGACCGATATCGGCGCGGGGGCCGTGCCCGGCAAGGCGGGGATCGTCGAGGTGGGCAACATGCCGTCGGAGGGGTTGCTGCCCTTCACCGCGGCCGTGCCGATGCTCGCCCCGCTGCGCGAGGCCGCCGCGGGGATCGGCGTGATCAACATCAGCCCGTTCGACGCCGCGACCATCGTGCGGCGCGTGCCCATGGCCTGGAACGGCCCCGAGGGCGTGCTGCCGACGCTCGCCGTCGAGGGGCTGAGGATCGCGACGGGCGAAAGCACCATCGTGCTGGTCGGTTCGCCTGACCTGGACGGCTTCATGACGTCGATCCGGCTGGCGGGCACCGACATACCGACCACGCCCGACGGACAGCTCTGGGTGCGCTATCGCAAGAACACGCCCGACCTTTATGTTCCCGCCTATCGGGTGCTGGAAGAGGGCCTTGACCCCGAGGTTCAGGCCAAGATCGCCGGGAACATCGTCTTCATCGGCACTTCGGCGGCGGGGCTGCTGGATATCCGCACGACTGCACTGGGCGAGAACGTGCCCGGCGTGTCGATCCACGCGCAGGTGCTGGAGCAGATCCTTCAGGGCGATTTCCTGCGCCGCGACGGGCTGGTCGAGGCGCTGGAGATACTCAGCTTCCTGGTCCTAGGCCTGATCGTCGTCGGCGTCATGTCACGCGCGGGGCCGATCGCGTCGATCCTGACGGGCAGCGGCGTGGGCGTTGCTGGTGGCGGCGGCAAGCTGGCTCGCCTTCCGCAACAACGGTATCCTGTTCGACGCGACATTTCCGCTTCTGGGCGGGTTCGTCGCCTTTGCCGGGCTGTCGGCCTATCAGTTCGTGATCGCCGACCGGGACAAACGGATGATCCGCCGCTCCTTCGCGCATTACGTGGCCCCGTCGGTTCTCAGCCAGATCGAGAGCACGGGCCACAGGCTGGAACTGGGTGGCGTATCGCAGCAGGTCACGGTCATGTTCAGCGACATCCGCGGGTTCACCCCGCTGAGCGAGACCATGTCGGCGCACCGAGCTGGTCGAATTGCTGAACCATCTCTTCACCCAGCTGGGAGACGAGATCCTGCGCGAGCAGGGCACGATCGACAAGTTCATCGGCGACGCGATCATGGCGTTCTGGAACGCGCCGCTGGCGCAACCCGACCACCCTGCGCGCGCGGCAGCCGCTGCGCTGCGGATGCGCGAGGCGCTGAAGCGGTTCAACGAGGAAAAGCACGCGCCCCTGCCCGTGGCTGTTGCCCTGGGGCTTGCGACGGGCGAGGTCTGCGTGGGCAACATCGGCTCGCGCGACCGCTTCAACTACACCGTCGTCGGCGAAACGGTGAACCAGGCCGCCCGGATCGAGGCCGGATGCCGCACGGTGGATTACGACATCCTCGTCGCGCGGGATGCCGCCCTTGGCGCACCGGACATGGCGTTCCTCGATGCGGGTCGGCTCGCCCTGAAAGGCGTGGGCGAGCGTATCCATACCTTCGTGCTGGTCGGTGGCCCGGATATGGCGCTGACCCCTGCATTCGTCGCGCTGAAGGTGGCGCATGGCCGTCTGCTCGACGCGATCACGTCGGGGTCGGACGACGTTTCCACTCTGCTGACGACGTGTCGCGCGCAGGCTGTCGAGATCGAACCGGGCCTCGCGACATTCTATGATCGGCTGCCGAAACGGCTTGCCGATTTCGGAGCTCCTGCAGCCTCAGATGGCGGCGGCCCAGTAGGCAGCCATGCCGATATAGGTCAGCTGGTGCAGCCCCTGGTCGAAGCCGGTGGCATACCAGAAGGTCGCATCCCGCGGCGACAGGTCACGGCGCAGGACGAAGTTGTCCTTGGCCCAATCCAGATGGTAGTGGATCAGCCCTTCCGCCACCAGCAACACGACCAGAGTGGAAATTGACGTCCCCACGATCAGCAGGGCGATCAGCGATCCCGCAAGGTGGATCGCCACATGAAGCAGGCCGCCGGGATGACCATAGAAGCGACGGTTGTCGAGGATATAGGGGCTTTGCAGAACAAAGTCCGCAATGAAGTGCTTCACCTGAAAAAGGCACAAAAGGGCGAAGACCCCGTACGTCGCTGCTACCACTCTACGCCCCGTGCTTTGTGGTTCTTCTTGGCGCCTCTTGCCGGGCGCATCTACTTGAATATCGCACGGATCGTGCACTGCAACCACAAGATTGGTCTGCCGCGCAGTCTGCGCGGAAAACCCGTCGTACACCTGCCGTCTGCGCGACGCATCATCACGAGGCAACCAAGTGCTGAAACAAGCAGCGGCAGTGACAGCGGGCCCGGAACAGGTGCCGGCGAGGCGGCGGCGGCGGTCAACGAAATCGACCTTCACCAAGGTGTCTAGCGTAAAGAGTTTCGGTCGATGTTCGGTTGAGATTGCCACTGATGGTCAGCGACGTGAAAGGCTGAGATGCGATGAAACCCAATGAACTGGCCAGTCGGAACCGGCTTCGAATTGGTCCTGCCCGGACCGATTCAATCCCGTTCACGAAAGGATGCAAATTAGCTGACGAAGTTGTCCCGTGTCAAGAGTTGCCAAGAAAGCGCCCGGGTGTCGCCAGGACTCCCGACGAATGTGTTGATGTCGATCGCGAAGGAAGCAACCTCGACAGCGAAGTTGAACGTAACCTTCTGGTCGGCGGCGAGATTGTAAAGAACTGTTCCGTTGGAGCCACGGCAAGGTGACGCCAGGCCATTCGAGCCGGACGAGGCATTAAGAGCATTCGTTATGACCAGCCCGTTGCCGCCGTCACTCGACACAGTCGTGCCACCAGAGTCTTGGTTCGGCACTGGGTGACCAGCGACGAAGCCTAGACCATCGAAATCTCGGTGATTTCCTTGACCGCCGTTCAAGAAGCCGTGAAACGCAGCGCGATACTCGAAGTCATAGGCTCGAGTGAGTCTGTCGGCAACCGTCGCAGAAAAAGACGGCGTCGCCGAGCGAACCCGCAAAAAGCCAACATCGCAAGACGTGCATCGTCCTAATCCTCACCGAACCCCATCACATAACCTGAACGATAAACCTGCTACAACATAGCCATCAACTGCCATGTTTATGCCTCAATCACTCAGAACACAATGATTCCTTTGGGTTTTATTGTCCTTGCCTTGGAAACGGTCTGGCCTCATGCTCGCGAGATTGCAGGTCCGAACACCGGGATTGCCCGTTTTCCGGGCAGTGCGACGCAGTTCGACGCGGGGCAGTCGCGCGCCCGCTCGACAAGGGCACGCGCGCGCGTCTAGGTTTCGGGCATGAAAGTGCTCGTGGTCGCCGACATCCATTATTCGCTCAAGCAGTACGACTGGCTTGTCGCCGCCGCGAAGGATTTCGACCTGATCGTGCTGGCGGGCGACCTGCTCGAGATCGCGTCGAGCGTCGAGCGGCGGGCGCAGGTGATCGTGGTGAAGACCTATCTCGAGCAACTTGCCGAGAAGACGCGTGTCGCGGTGTGCTCGGGCAATCACGACCTCGACATGGCCGACCCGACGGGCGAAATGGTTGCAGACTGGATGCGCGACCTGACGGACCTTGGCGTTGCGTCCGACAACACGACCCTGCGCCTCGGCTCGACGCTGGTCACCATCTGCCCCTGGTGGGACGGCCCGGAAACCCGCGATGCGATCGGCGCTCAACTTGAAGCCGCGTCACGGGAGCAGCGCGACCGGTGGATCTGGGTCTACCATGCCCCGCCCGCCGACAGCCCCGTCAGCTGGGGAGGAAAGCGGTCCTTCGGTGATGCCGAGCTGACCCGCTGGATCGAGCTTTACGCGCCCGATATCGTCGTTTCGGGGCACGTCCACCAGTCGCCCTTCGTGACTGGCGGATCATGGGCGGACCGGATCGGGGAGACCTGGGTTTTCAATACCGGCCAGCAGATCGGCGAGGTTCCTGCGCATATCGTTTTCGATCTGGGCGCGGCACAGGCCTTCTGGTTCTCGATCTACGGGAACGAGGTGCTGGCCCTCGATGCCCCGCTCACGCGGCCGATCCCCACGCTGACGCGCCTGCCCGACTGGCTCAGAGCCTAGGATCGTCCTTGCGCTCGGTCGCGACCGGTTTCGCGCCCCCCTGCTGGTTCAGGAGCGCCCCGATGATGCGGTCGACCATGCCGAAATGGTCGGTCTTGTCCTGGAACTGCGCCTTCATGTCAGCGAGATAGGTCGTGCTGTCGTAAAGCCGTTGCGCCAGGATGCGCGCGGTGTGCAGCGCAACGACCGGGCTTGAGGCAAGAAATCCCTCGCCGTCGTACACGGCCTTTACGGTCACCGGCGTCTCTGCCACGACCGTCGCGGTATAGGGCGTGTCGAGCAGCGTCGACATCTCGCCGAACAGCGCGCCCGGGGTGCGGATTCGGGCGACGCGCACATCGCCGCGCATGACGGCGACGACCCCGTCGACGAGAACGAAGATTTCACCCTTTTTCTCGCCCTCGCGGATCAGGACCGTCCCCGGCTCGACAAGCGTATCGGGCAGATGGCTGCATTCGGCGATGACGGGGTGCATGCGGTCTCCTGTCCTTGCGTCATCAGACTGTCACCGATGCCGCGGCGTGGCAAGACTTCGCTGCGCCGCCGCATTGCGGTCAGCGCAGGTCGGCCGGCAACAGGGCATCCGGCATGTTCTGGTAGCAGACCGGCCGCAGCCAGCGCCGGATCGACAGCGTCCCGACAGAGGTCGCACCGAAGTTCGTGCTGGCCGGGTAGGGTCCGCCATGCACCATCGCATCCGCAACCTCGACCCCGGTCGGAAACCCGTTGGCCAGGATGCGGCCCGCCTTGCGCTCCAGCACCGGCATCAGCCGCTGCGCCAAGCTTCGTGTCGCCTGCATCCAGATGCAGCGTGCAGGTCAGCTGCCCCTCGACACCGGCGGCGAGCGACAGCAGTCGTCCTCGTCGCGTCGCCCGCACGATCAGGCCGAGCGGGCCGAACACCTCCTCGCCCAGCGCATGGACTTGCGGAAGGCTCGGATGTGACCTTGTAGAGGTTGGGCCGCGCGATGCGCCCGTCGCTCGTGGTTTCCACAAGCGCCTCGACACCGCCCGCCGCCGCGCGATCCGCGCCTGCCCGTCGCGATAGGCCGCGGCGATGCCGTCGGTCAGCATCGTCTGCGCGGCCACCGCCGCCAGACCGGCCGCCGCAGCCCGCTCGAAGGCATCGGCCTCCGGCCCGTCGATCGCGATGACAAGACCGGGATTGGTGCAGAACTGCCCCGCGCCCTGGGTCAGCGAGCCGACCCAGCCCGCTGCGATCTGCGTCGCCGCGCGCGGCAAGCGCATGGGGCAGCAGGAAGATCGGGTTGACCGAGCCCAAGCTCGCCGAAGAACGGGATCGGATCGGGGCGTGCGGCGCAGAGATCGAACAGCGCCCGGCCCCCGGCGAGCGACCCGGTGAAGCCGACGGCGCGGATCAGCGGATGCTGGACCAGGCTCTCGCCCACATCGCGCCGCCCGCCCTGGATCAGCGAGAAGACGCCCGGATGCAGACCGCAGGCCAGGATCGCGGCTTCGATCGGCCTGCGCCACGATCTCGCCCGTGCCGGGATGGGCCGAATGGCCCTTGACCACCACCGGGCAGCCCGCCGCCAGCGCCGAGGCCGTGTCGCCCCCGGCAGTCGAAAAGGCGAGCGGGAAGTTCGAGGCGCCGAAGACCGCGACCGGGCCGATCGGCCGCTGCACCAGCTTCAGGTCGGGGCGCGGCAGGGGCTTGCGGTCGGGCAGCGCCGCATCATGGCGGCGGTCGAGGTAGTCGCCCTTGCGGATATGGGCGGCGAACAGGCGCAACTGGCCGGTGGTCCGGCCCCGCTCGCCGTCCAGCCGCGCCGCGGGCAGGCCGGTTTCGGACGTGCCGATGGCGGTGATCTCGACGCCCCGCGCCTCGATCTCGTCGGCGATCCGCTCGAGGAAGGCAGCGCGCTCGTCGCGGCTGGTCTGGCCGATAGCTCGCAAAGGCCTCTTCGGCCGCGCGCACGGCGCGGTCCACATGCGCCGGGCGTGCCGACGGAGAAATCGAGCGCCTCGCCATGGGCGGGCGAGGAACGGAAGGTCGCCTCGCCCTGAACCCAGTCGCCCGCGATCAGGTGTTTGCCGGTCAGCATGTCGGTCATCCTCAGTCGTGAAAGGGGTCGGTCGCGGTCTGGCGGCCCTTCAGGCAGGCGTCGGCGACGATCCGCAGGGGTGAAATGTCGGCGTCGCTGTCGCGCGCGGCGATCAGCCGGGCGAAGCGGCGGTAGATTTCGGGATATTCCTGTTCCGCGCCCACGTCCACCTCTGCCCCGTCGATGGCCAGCTCGCGCGCCGCCCATGGCGCAGCTTCAGCCGCTCGGCCCCCGGCCTGCACCTCGATATCCCAGGTCTGCGGGCCTTCCTGCCGCCAGTCGAAATCGGCGGTGATCGGGAATGGTGCCGCGCCCGGTCATCGCCAGACGCGCGGCGATGGGCGTGAAGGCGTTCGACGGCACCTCCAGTTCGGCGCGTATCGACATGGATGCTGCCCGGCAGGATGTCGGTCAGGATCGACAGCGCGTTGATGCCGGGATCGAACACGCCGAAGCCGCCCGGCTGCCAGATCCAGGCCTGGTTCGGGTGCCAGCGCCGCACGTCCTCGCGCCAGGTGATGGTGATGCGCGTGGACCGTGCGCGCCGGCGATCCAGTCGCGCGCCGCGGCCGACCGCCGGGGGCGAAGCGCGAATGCCAGGTGGCGAACAGCACGACGCCCGCGCCTTCGCGCCGCGTCGATGATCGTCTCGATCTCGCCGAGCGTCGCCGCCGGCGGCTTCTCGATCAGCAGGTCGCGGCCGGCGGCGATGGCCGCAAGGCTCATCTCCAGACGCACGTCCGGCGGGCGTGCAGAGCGCCACCGCCGCCTTCGGACCCTCGGCCAGGAAGGTCGTCGAAATCGGTGAAGTTCGGCACGCCCTCGACCTGGCCATGGCGCGAGACGGCAGCGGCCAGCGTGAAGTCCGGGTTCGCGGCGATGGCGGGCAAGTGCTGGTCGCGGGCGATCTTGCCGATGCCCACGACGGCGACCGGGATCGCCATGTCAATGCGCCTCGCGCGCCACGGCATTGCCGCGCGGCCCGACGAGGAAGTCCAGATCGGCCCCGGTATCGGCCCCCTGCACATGGTCGTGGTAGAGCTGCGCATAGCCGCCCGAGGGGCGCGCGACCGGGCTTGTCCAGGCGGCGAGCCGCGCGGCCAGCTCCGCCTCCGAAATGTCCAGATGCAGGCGGCGGTCCGCCACGTCGACCTCGATCATGTCGCCGTGCGCACCACCGCCAGCGGTCCGCCGCGCGCGGCCTCGGGCGAGACGTGCAGCACCACGGTGCCATAGGCGGTGCCCGACATGCGCGCGTCGGAGATGCGGACCATGTCGGTGATGCCCTTGCGCAGCACCTTGGGCGGCAGGCCCATGTTGCCGACCTCGGCCATGCCGGGATAGCCGCGCGGGCCGCAGTTCTTCATCACCATGACGCAGGTCTCGTCGATGTCGAGGTCCTCATCCTCGATCCGGGCCTTGTAGTCGTCGATATCCTCGAACACCACGGCGCGGCCGCGGTGCTGCATCAGGTGCGGGCGTGGCGGCGGACGGCTTCAGCACCGCGCCGTTGGGCGCGAGGTTGCCGCGCAGCACGGCGATGCCGCCCTGCTGCGGTCAGCGCGTTGGTCGACCGGGCGGATCACATCCTCGTTCCAGTTGCGGACGTCCTTGACCTCGTCCCAGATCGTGTCGCCCGAGACGGTCAGCGCATCCTTGTGCAGCTTGCCGCCCTCGCCCAGCGCCTTGATCACCACCGGCAGGCCGCCGGCATAGAAGAACTCCTCCATCAGGTACTCGCCCGACGGCATCAGGTTGACGATGGTCGGAACGTCGCGGCCCAGCCGGTCCCAGTCGTCCAGCGTCAGGTCGATGCCGACGCGGCCGGCGATGGCGAGCAGGTGGATCACCGCATTGGTCGAGCCGCCGATGGCGCCGTTGACGCGGATCGCGTTCTCGAAGGCCTTGCGCGTCAGGATGTCGGAGGGCTTCAGGTCGTCCTTGACCATCTGCACGATGCGCCGGCCCGGTCAGGTGCGCCATGACGCGGCGGCGGCTGTCCACCGCCGGGATCGCGGCATTGCCCGACAGCGCCATGCCCAGCGCCTCGGCCATGCTGGCCATGGTGCTGGCGGTGCCCATCGTGTTGCAGGCCCCGGCGAGCGCGGCTCATCGAGGCTTCGGCCTCGACGAATTCCTCGTGCCGTCATCTCGCCGGCCTTCACGGCCTCCGAGAACTTCCACAGATGCGTGCCGGACCCGACGCGCTCGCCCCGGAAATAGCCGTTCAGCATCGGCCCGCCGGACACGAGGATCGCCGGAATGTCGACGCGACGCCGCGCCCATCAGCAGCGCGGGCGTGGTCTTGTCGCAGCCCGACCAGCAGCACGACGCCGTCGATCGGCTGGCCGCGCATCGCATTCCTCGACATCCATGGCGCAGAGGTTGCGGAACATCATCGCGGTGGGGCGGAAGGCGCTTTCCGACGGGCGAGAACACCGGGAATTCCATCGGCAAGCCGCCGGCCTCGTAGATGCCGTGCGTCACCCGCTCGGCGAGGTCGCGCAGATGGGCGTTGCAGGGCGTCAGCTCGCGACCAGGTGTTGCAGATGCCGATCACCGGGCGGCCGTCGAACAGGTCGGCGGGCAGGCCCTGGTTCTTCATCCAGCAGCGGTGATAGATCGCGTCCTTGCGTGGTGCCGCCGAACCATTCCTGCGAGCGCAGCTTGCGGGGCCAGGGGGCGGGGGTGAAGGTCATCGTGTGTCCTTTCACAGGGCGTGAACGGCACGGCGGCGTCGGTCGGCGGCGACGGCGAGCGGGTTGCGCAGCGGCAGGCCGAAGGCGGGGCCTCGATCTCGAACACATCGCCCGGCTCGGGTCGGATGCCGTCGGCAAAGCTGACAGCGTCGCGGTGCCGAACATGTGGACATGCAGGTCGCCCGGCTGGCGGAACAGGTCGTACTTGAAGTGGTGATGTTCGAGGTTGGCCAGGGTGTGGGACATGTTCGCCTCGCCCGACAGGAAGGGCTTCTCCCAGATCACCGCGCCGCCGCGCCGGATGCGCGACGGTGCCGCGGACGTCCGCGGGCAGCGTCGCCGACCAGCAGTTCCGGGCCGAAGGACGCCTGCGCGCAGCTTGGAATGGGCGAGGTAGAGGTAGTTGATCCGCTCGGTCACATGGTCGGAGAATTCGTTGGCCAGCGCAAAGCCGATGCGGTGCGGCGTGCCGTCGGGGCCGATCAGGTAGAAGCCGGCGATCTCCGGCTCCTCGCCGCCGTCCAGCGCGAAGGACGGGCGAGGTCAGCGGCTGCGCCCGGCGCGACGGCGGCGTGGCCGTTGCCCTTGTAGAACCATTCGGGCTGCACGCCCGACCTGGCCCGGCGCGGGCTTGCCGCCCTCGAGCCCCATGCGGAACATCTTCATGCTGTCGGTCAGCGCCTCGGCCTTCTGAGCCTGCGCGTGCATCGCGTCGCGGGTCGCGGCGGTGCCCAGATGGGTCAGGCCGGTGCCGGTCACGTGCATATGCGCCGGGTCGGGATGGCGGAGCGGGCAGTCGATGCGGCCCGCCGCCAGCAGCTGCGCGCAGATCCACCGCCTCGCCCTGACCGCAGCGCCGGCGATGATGTCGGCCAAGCGGTTGGCCCGCCGCGATCGCGGCCTGCGCGAGATCGTAGGTCGACGGTCGCGCCGGGAACGAGGCGCGCATCGGCGCCCTCGCGGCAGATCGACGCCGCCGCCGATCAGTTGGGACAGATGCATCGGTGCCCCTCAGGACTTGGATTTGTTGTAGACGTCGAAGATGACGGCGGCGAGCAGCACCAGCCCCTTGATCACCTGCTGGTAGTCGATGCCGATGCCCATGATCGACATGCCGTTGTTCATCACGCCCATGATGAAGGCGCCGATCACGCGCCGATGATCTTGCCGACCCCGCCCGACATCGACGCGCCGCCGATGAAGACGGCGGCGATCACGTCAAGCTCGAAGCCGACGCCGGCCTTGGGCGTGGCCGAGTTCAGGCGCGCGGCGACGATCATGCCGGCAAGCGCCGCCAGCACGCCCATGTTGACGAAGGTCGAGGAAGATCAGCCGTTCGGTGTTGATGCCCGACAGCTTGGCGGCCTTCTCGTTGCCGCCGATGGCATAGATGCGCCGCCCGATCGTCGTGGACTCGGTGAAGAAGGCGTAGAGCACGATCAGCACGGCCATCGACGACCAGCACGTTCGGCAGGCCGCGGAAGGTGGCGAGCTTGTAGCCGACGAAGATCAGGGCCGCCGGCGACGACGCACGTTGCGGACCAGGAAGAGGCCGATCGGCTCGGTCGTCATGCCGTAGGCCGTCGTCTGCGCTGGCGCGCGCGCCAGCCGATCCAGATGATCGCGGCAGCGGCCAGATGCCGACCACGACAAGCGCCGTGAGCGTTGCGGCTTGCCCGGCGCCGAAGGACAGGTCGGGGACGAAGCCGGTGGACAGCGAGCTGGAACGCCTTGGGGAACGGCCCGACGTTGCTGCCCGCCCAGCAGCCACAGCGTCAGGCCGCGGAACACCAGCATCCCGGCCAGCGTCACGATGAAGGACGGGATGCGCCAGTAGGCGATCCAGTAGCCCTGCGCCGCCCCGATCAGCCGCGCCGACGAGCAGGACAGACGGGATCACCGACGCCAGACGGGCCAGCCCCAGTTGACCGATCAGCACCGCCGCCACGCGCGCCGATAAAGGCCGCGACCGAGCCGACCGACAGGTCGATATGGCCCGCCACGATGACCAGCAGCATCCCCAGCGCCATGATGACGACGTAGGTGTTCTGCAGGAACAGGTTGGTGATGTTCTGCGCCGACAGGAAATCGACGCCGTGGGTCACGCGCACCATGACTGGAAGAAGACCATGATGGCGACCAGCGCCAGCAGCATCCCGTATCTCGCGCATGTTGACCGTTCAGATAGCGCACCGACGCGCTTGCCCGTCACCTGCTGCCGTCTGCGTCAGCCATTGCGCCGCCTCCCCCGTCACTGCGTCATGATCAGGCGACATGATCCGTTCCTGGCTTGGCCTCGTCCGCGCGTCAGTTCGCCGACGATGCGCCCTTCGTTCATCACATAGATCCGGTCGCACATGCCCAGAAGTTCGGGCATCTCCGACGAGATCATCACCACGCCCCGCCCCTGGTCGGCCAGCGTGTTGATGATCGAGTAGATCTCGAACTTCGCGCCCACGTCGATGCCGCGCGTCGGCTCGTCGAGGATCAGCACCTGCGGATCGGTGAACAGCCATTTCGACAGCACGACCTTCTGCTGGTTGCCGCCCGACAGGTTCACCACCTTCTGGAAGACCGAGGGCGTGCGGATGTTCATGGCCTTGCGGTAGCCCTCGGCCACCTGCTGTTCGCGCGTCGCGCGTCGATGACGCCGCGCGACGGCGACGCCCGTCAAGGTTGGCCAGCGTGATGTTGCGCAGGATCGGTTCGTCCAGCACCAGGCCCAGCGCCTTGCGGTCCTCGGTCACATAGGCGAGGCCCGCGTCGATCGCCGTCGGCGACGGTCGAGGTGTCGACCGCCTTGCCGCCGCATGCCGCACCGTCGCCGGTGATGTTGCTGCCCGTAGCTGCGCCCGAACAGGCTCATCGCCAGTTCGGTGCGCCCCGCCCCCATCAGGCCGGCGATGCCGACGATCTCGCCCTTGCGCGACGGTGAAGTTGACGTCGCGGATCACCTGGCGGTCCGGGTGCTCGGGGTGGCAGACGTTCCAGTCCTCGCACCTCCAGCAGCGACCTCGCCGAGCTTGCGGCGCGCGGTCGGGATAGCGGTGCGCCATGTCGCGGCCGACCATGTCGCGGATGATCCGGTCCTCGGTGATCTCGGCCGCGGTCGAGGGTCGAGACGGTCGAGCCGTCGCGCAGCACGGTGATGCGGTCGGCCACCCGGCTGATCTCGTTCAGCTTGTGGCTGATCAGGATCGAGGTGATGCCCTGCGCCTTGAACTCCAGCAGCAGGTCCAGCAGCTTCTGGCTGTCGTTCTCCTGCAAGCGCCGCGGTCGGCTCGTCGAGGATCAGCAGGCGCACCTCCTTGGACAGCGCCTTGGCGATCTCGACCAGTTGCTGCTTGCCGACGCCGAGCGTGTCGACCAGCGTGGTCGGGCGCATCGTTCAGGCCGACCTTGGCCAGCAGGTCCTCGGTCCGCTGGAAGGTCTCGCGGCCAGTTGATGACGCCGCCCTGCGGCGACCTCGTTGCCGAGGAAGAGGTTCTCGGCGATCGACAGCAGCGGCACCAGCGCCAGTTCCTGGTGGATGATGATGATGCCGCGCTTCTCGCTGTCGTGGATGCCGCCGAAGCGCGCCGCGCTCGCCGTCGTAGAGGATCTCGCCCTCGTAGCTGCCGTGCGGATAGACGCCCGACAGCACCTTCATCAGCGTGGACTTGCCGGCGCCGTTCTCGCCGACCAGCGCGTGGATCTCGCCGGCCGTCGACCGTGAGGTTCACATGGTCGAGCGCCTTGACGCCCGGAAAGGTCTTGGTGATCGCCCGCATCTCGAGAATGCGTGCCCATGTTGCCGTCGCGTGCCTGCCGTCCTTGGGTAAGGCTCAGGCCCGCCGCCCGAAGGGTCGCGCGGCGGGCCGTGGTGGCTCGGTCCGATCCGGTTACTGCAGATCTGGTCCTTGGTGTAGTAGCCGGAACCGATCAGGATCTCCTCGTAGTTCGCTCGTCGACCGGCACGCGGCTCCAGCAGGTAGGACGGCACGACCTTGACGCCGTTGTCGTAGGTCGTGGTGTCGTTGATCTCGGGCTCGCCGCCCGACAGCGATCGCATCGACCATCCTGACGGTCACGCCGGCCAGTTCGCGGGTGTCCTTGAAGATCGGTCGAATACTGCTCGCCCGCGATGATCGACTTGACCGACGGAACCTCGGCGTCCTGACCGGTGACGATCGGCATCTTCAGGTCGCCCGAGCCGTAGCCGACGCCCTTGAGCGACGACAGGATGCCGATCGACAGCCCGTCATAGGGCGACAGCGCGCCGTTCAGCGTCTTGTCGCCGTAGTTGGCCGACAGCAGGTTGTCCATCCGCGCCTGGGCCACCGCGCCGTCCCAGCGCAGCGTGCCGACCTTGTCCATGCCCATCTGGCCCGACGGGATGACGATGCTCGCCGTCGTCGATCATCGGCTGCAGCACCGACATCGCGCCGTCGTAGAAGAAGAAGGCGTTGTTGTCGTCGGGCGAGCCGCCGAACAGTTCGACGTTCCACGGCTTCGCGTCGGGGAAGCGTTCCTTCAGGCCGTTGCACCAGGCTGGTTCGGCCTGCTGCACGCCGACCTTGAAGTTGTCGAAGGTGGCGTAGTAGTCGACGTTGCCGCTGTCGCGGATCAGGCGGTCATAGGCGATGACCTTGATCCCGGCGGCGTTGGCGTTCTCCAGCGCGTTCGACAGGGTCGTGCCGTCGATGGCCGCGATGACCAGCACGTTCACGCCCTTGGTGATCATGTTCTCGATCTGGGCGAGCTGGTTCGGGATGTCGTCCTCGGCATATTGCAGGTCGGTGGCGTAGCCGGCCGCCGTGAACTGCTCGACCATCGAGTTGCCGTCCGAAATCCAGCGCGCCGAGGATTTGGTCGGCATGGCGATGCCGACGGTGCCCTTGTCCTGCGCGAAGACGGGCGCCGACGTCAGTGCCGTGCCAAGCGCGAGCGACGCCAGAAGTGACGTTAAAAGCTTCATGGGTAGTCCTCCCTGCGCCCAGTGTTCCGGCGACACGTCCGTGCCACGCGACAAAGGGCCCTGTCGTTACGGATCACGCTGATCCGATGGCGAGACTAGACTTTCGCAGGCCATACCATTCAAATGCCAATTGCAACAATCGACATGGCAATTCCGGTATAGCATGGCGCAGACCTCAAGCCGACCGTCTTCAACTGAAACACTTGCGCCTGATCGCCGCCATCGCCGAGCACGAGCAGCTGTCCATCGCGGCGCAGACGCTGTCGATCACGCAGCCCGCCGCGTCGCGCACCCTGGCGGAAGCCGAGGCGCGGATCGGGCGTCGCCCTGTTCGAGCGCAATCCGCGCGGGCATGATCCCGACGGGTGCGGGCGAAAGCCTCGCCCGGCGCGCCCGCAACATCCTCGACGAGCTGGCGGATGCCGCAGACGAGGTGGAGCGGCTGCGTCTGGGGCGCGGCGGCGTGGTGCGGATCGGCGCGGTGACCGGGGCGGCTGTCGGCTATGTCGTGCCGGCGCTGCGCGCGCTGAAGGCGCAGGCGCCCGAGGTCGAGGTTCATGTCGAGGTCGCGACCAGCGACGAACTGATCGCCGGGCTTCAGTCCCTGCGCCACGACATGGTTCTGGGCCGCGTGCCGCCGCGCGCGCCGCCCGAAGGTCTGTCGCTGACGCTGGCGCGGGGCGAGCGGGTCAGCATCATCAGCCACGAGTCGCACCCGGCGGCGGCACGCCCCGGGCTGTCGTCTGGCGGACCTGACCGAGTCGGAATGGGTCATGCAGGCACCCGGTGCGCCGATCCGCAGGGCGGTCGAGGAGGCCTTTCTGCAACAGGGCGCCGACCTGCCGCGCAACGTCATCAACACGGCCTCGCTGTTGATGGCGCTGGCGCTGCTTCCAGGGCGAGGCGTCGTCACGCCGGTCAGCACCGAGGTGGCGCAATTGCTCTGCGCCGGGCGAAGCGACCTTGTGATCCTGCCCATCGCGGAACCGATCCTCGTGGCGCCCTATTCGCTCATCACCCTGCGCGACCGTCGCCTGTCGCCCGTCGCCGCCCAGTGCCGCGATCTGATGGCGGCCCTCGTCACGGCGGGCTAGCGCGGCCAGTTGACTCTGCCCGCCCGCCCGGATCAATCTGGTCGGACCAGTTGAAGGGCCGGTGCACCGACCGGCGAGGGAGGCATGATGAAGACGATCAAGGGTCCGGCGCTGTTTCTGGCGCAGTTCGCGGGCGATGCGGCGCCGTTCAATTCGTGGACAGTCGATCACGGCCTGGGCCGCCGATTGCGGCTATGTCGGCGTGCAGATCCCCAGCTGGGACGGCCGCCTGTTCGATCTGGAGAAGGCGGCCGCGTCGAAGGACCTACTGCGACGAGATCAAGGGCGTGGCCGCCGAAAGCGGCATCGCGATCACCGAGCTTTCGACCCACCTGCAGGGCCAGCTCGTCGCCGTGCATCCGGCCTATGACGAGGCCGTTCGACGGCTTTGCCGCGCCCTGCGGTGCGCGGCAATCCCAAGGCGCGGCAGGAATGGGCGGTCGATCAGGTGAAGAAGGCGCTGACCGCGTCGAAGAACCTGGGCCTGACCGCGCAGGCGACCTTCTCCGGCGCGCTGGCCTGGCCCTATCGTCTACCCCTGGCCGCAGCGCCCGGCGGGACTGGTCGAGGCGGCCTTCGACGAGCTGGCCCGCCGCTGGCGCCCGATCCTGGACCATGCCGAGGACTGCGGCGTGGACCTGTGCTACGAAATCCACCCCGGCGAGGACCTGCACGACGGCATCACCTATCGAGATGTTCCTGGAGCGGGTGGGCAACCACGCGCGGGCCAACATGCTGTACGACCCCTCGCACTATGTGCTGCAACACCTTGATTACCTTGACAACATCGACATCTACCACGACCGCATCCGCATGTTCCACGTCAAGGACGCCGAGCTGAACCCGACCGGGCGGCAGGGCGTCTATGGCGGCTTCCAGTCCTGGGTGAACCGCGCGGGCCGCTTCCGCAGCCTGGGCGACGGGCAGGTCGATTTCGGCGGCGTCTTCTCGAAGCTGACGCAATACGACTTCGACGGCTGGGCGGTGGTCGAATGGGAATGCTGCCTGAAGCATCCCGAGGACGGCGCGCGCGAAGGGGCGGAGTTCGTCCGCGCCCACATCATCCGCGTGACCGAGAAGGCCTTCGACGATTTCGCGGGCGGCGGCACGGACGATGCGGCCAACCGGCGGATGCTGGGCCTGGACTGACCGGCGGGACGCGGGGGCCAGCCCCCGCACCCCCGGGGTATTTTTCCCGAAGAGAAACCGGAAGAGACAGACATGGCAATCGAAGGAACATCGGAAGGACGCAGCGCGCGCATCCGTCTGGGCATGGTCGGCGGCGGGCGCGATGCCTTCATCGGCGCGGTCCACCGCATCGCCGCGCGGATCGACGACCAGTACGAACTGGTGGCGGGCTGCTTCTCGCTCCACCCCCGAAAAGGCGCTGGCCTCGGCCGCCGACCTGGGCGTGGCGCGGCGGCTATGCCAGCTTTTCCGACATGGCGGCGCGCGAGGCGCGGCGCAAGGACGGGATCGAGGCGGTGGCGATCGTCACGCCGAACCACATGCATGCCCCCGTGGCGATGCAGTTCCTGCGCCGCGGCATCCATGTGATCTGCGACAAGCCGCTGACCGCCACGCTGGCCGAGGCGAAGAAGCTGGCCAAGGCGGCGGAAGCCTCGGGCGCGCTCTTCGTGCTGACGCACAACTACACCGGCTATCCGATGATCCGGCAGGCGCGCGAGATGATCGCGAGCGGGCGAGCTGGGCGAGATCCGGCTGGTGCAGGTGGAATACGCGCAGGACTGGCTGAGCCGAACCGATCGAGCAGACCGGCCAGAAGCAGGCCGGCTGGCGCACCGACCCGGCGCAGACCGGGCGCGGGCGGCTCGACCGGCGACATCGGCACGCATGCGTTCAACCTGGCGAGCTTCGTGACCGGGCTGGAGCTGGAGAGCCTCGCCGCCGATCTGCAAAGCTTCGTGCCGGGGCGGCGGGTGGACGACAACGGCCATGTGCTGATGCGCTTCAAGGGCGGGGCGCGGGGCATGCTGTGGTGCAGCCAGGTCGCGCCGGGCAACGAGAACGCGCTGCGGCTGCGGGTCTACGGCACCAAGGCCGGGATCGAATGGGCGCAGGAGGATCCGAACTACCTGTGGTTCACGCCGCTCGGCCAGCCGAAGCGCCTGATCACGCGGGGCGGTGCCGGGGCGGGCGCGGCGGCGGGGCGTGTCAGCCGCGTGCCGCCGGGCCACCCCGAAGGCTATCTGGAAGGCTTCGCCACGATCTATGCCGAAGCGGCCCGCGCCATCCGCGCGAAACAGGCGGGCGAGGCGCCACCGAAGGACGTGATCTATCCGACCGTGCGCGACGGCGTGGCGGGCGTGGCGTTCGTCGATGCCTGCGTGCGGTCTTCGGCGCGCAATGCGGCCTGGGTCAGCCTGAACTTGTGATTTCGGGAGGCGGGGCAGTCACCTGCCCCGCCAGCCAGTCGCGAAAGCTGGCGAGCGCCGGGCGTGGGGGGCGGTTCTTCGGCCAGACCAGCCAGTAGCTGCCCGTGCTGCGCTGCCGCCCGCCCCAGGCGACCACCAGGCGGCCCGCTTCGATCTCGGGGTCTGCGAGGAACGTGGGCAGCAGCGCGATGCCGAGGCCGTGGATCGCGGCCTGGCTCATCGTCGAGAACTGATCGAAGACCATTCCCCGCGGAACAGCGGCGGAAAGGCCATGTTGCGACATCCAGCGGTGCCATGCGCCGGGCCGGGACTCGAGCAACAGAAGCGGATGGGCCAGCAGCGCTTCGGGTCCGTCAGGCGGGTCGGTCAGGAAATCCGGCGCGCAGACCGGCAGCACCTCTTCCTCCATCAACAGCAGATGGTCGGCGCCGGGCCAGTCGGCTGACCGAAATGGATCGCCGCATCGAAGGCCTCGGCATCGAAGTCGAAGGGCCGAAGGCGGGTCGAGAGGTTCACCGTGACCTCCGGGTGCCGCCGCGCGAAGTCGGCAAGGCGCGGCGCGAGCCAATGCACCCCGAAGGCCGGCAGGATCGCAAGGTTCAGCGTGCCGCCCAAGGGGTTTGCGCGCAGCGTCAGGCTGGCCTGCGCGATCTGTTCCAGCGCAGAGCGCACCTGCCGGCACATAGTCCCGTCCCGCGGGTGACAGGCGCAGCTGCTTGCGGTCGCGCAGCAGCAGGTGCACGCCCATCTGCCCCTCCAGCGTCTGCAAGCTGTCGGCTGATCGCGCCTTGGGTCAGTGACAGTTCCTCCGCCGCCGCCGAGGCGCTGCCAAGCCGGTCCAGCGCCTCGAGCGCCATCAGCGAGGCGATGCTGGGCAGGTAGCGGCGCGGAGCGATCATTGCGGTTTACTCATACATCGGGGCGATAGTTTCGATGTATTTCAGGGATGGTTCATGGGATAAAGGGAAAATTCCGCTGCCATTCCGCGAGGCCCGCCATGACCATCCAGAAGCCGATCCTGAAGAAGAAGGACGCCCCCGACCTCGACCGCTTCGACTGGGAGGACCCGTTCCGGCTGGAAGACCAGCTGACCGAGGAAGAGCGGATGCTGCGCGACGCCGCCCGCGCCTTTGCGCAGGAAAAGCTGCAGCCGCGCGTCATCGCCGCCTATCGCGAGGAAACGACCGATCCGGGCATCTTCCGCCGAGATGGGCGAGATGGGCCTTCTGGGCGTGACGATGCCCGAGGAATACGGCGGGCTGGGCGCGTCCTATGTCGCCTATGGCCTGATCGCGCGCGAGGTGGAGCGGGTCGACAGCGGCTATCGCAGCATGATGTCGGTGCAATCCTCGCTCGTGATGTATCCGATCTATGCCTATGGCATCGGAAGAGCAGCGGCAGCAAGTATCTGCCGAAGCTGGCCTCGGGCGAGCTGGATCGGCTGCTTCGGCCTGACCGAACCGGATGCCGGGTCGGACCCGGCGGGGATGAAGACCGTCGCGAAGAAGACCGCCGACGGCTATGTGCTGAACGGCGCGAAGATGTGGATCTCGAACGCGCCCATCGCCGATGTGTTCGTCGTCTGGGCCAAGTCCGAGGCGCATGGCGGCAAGATCAAGGGCTTCGTGCTGGAAAAGGGCATGAAGGGCCTGTCGGCGCCGAAGATCGGCGGCAAGCTGTCGCTGCGCGCCAGCATCACCGGCGAGATCGTGATGCAGGATGTCGAGGTGGGCGAGGACGCGCTGCTGCCGAATGTCGAGGGGCTGAAGGGGCCGTTCGGCTGCCTCAACCGCGCGCGCTATGGCATCAGCTGGGGCGTGATGGGCGCGGCCGAGTTCTGCTGGCATGCCGCGCGCCAGTATGGGCTGGACCGCCAGCAGTTCGGCAAGCCGCTGGCGCAGACGCAGCTGTTCCAGCTGAAGCTCGCCAACATGATGACCGAGATCACGCTGGGCCTGCAGGGCTCGCTTGCGCGTCGGGCGGCTGATGGACGAGGCGCAGGCGGCGCCCGAAATGATCAGCCTGATGAAGCGCAACAACTGCGGCAAGGCGCTGGATGTCGCGCGCGATGGCGCGCGACATGCACGGCGGCAACGGCATTCAGCCGAAGATTTCCAGATCATGCGCCACATGGTGAACCTGGAAACGGTGAACACCTATGAAGGCACGCATGACGTGCATGCGCTGATCCTTGGCCGGGCGCAGACCGGGTTGCAGGCGTTCTTCTGACGAGGCGACTTTTCGAGAGCTTATCCGCAGGACCCTACAAGGGATTTTGCGCCTCCTGAACAGGGCCGACCGTCAGAATGGACCGCGCCGATATCGTCCACGAGAATTTCCTGCGCCGCCTCGCCGCGCGGGATTTTCCTGCTGGCCGCGCCCCGGATGGCCCGCTGACCGCTGATCTTGCGGTCACGCTTTTCCGCGCCCAGTGTCTGTCGCGCGCGCTCGACCGGCAGGCGCGGGTCATGCAGCGGGCCGGACAGGGCTTCTACACCATCGGCTCTTCGGGACATGAGGGGATGGCGGCGGTCGCGGCCGCGCTGCGTCCGACCGACATGGCTTTCCTGCACTACCGCGATGCGGCGTTCCAGATCGCGCGCGCCTTTCAGGTTCCGGGGCAAGACCCGGCCCGTGACATGCTGCTCAGCTTCGCCGCCTCGTCCGAAGATCCGATTTCTGGTGGGCGGCATAAGGTTCTGGGGTCGCGCGCGCTGATGATCCCGCCGCAGACCTCGACCATTGCGAGCCACCTGCCAAAGGCCGTGGGGGCCGCCTTTTCGATTGGCCTCGCCCGCCGAAGCCCCCCGGAACACCGACTGATGCCGGACGACGCAATCGTCATGGCCTCGTTCGGCGATGCCTCGGCAAACCATTCAACCGCACAGGGCGCATTCAATACCGCGCAATGGACGGCCTACCAGAAGACGCCCCTGCCCCTGCTGTTCGTCTGCGAGGACAATGGCATCGGCATCTCGACGAAGACGCCGCCCGGTTGGATCGAGGCGAGCTTTGCGCAGCGTCCCGGTCTGATCTACCTCAAGGCCGACGGACTGGACCTTTACGACACCTATCGCGCCGCGACCGAGGCCGCCGCCCTTGCCCGCGACCGCCGCAAACCCGTCTTCCTGCATCTGCGCACCGTGCGCCTTTATGGCCATGCCGGCGCCGACGTGCCCACCACCTATCTCAGCCGCGAGGAGGTCGAAGCGGACGAGGCGAACGATCCGCTGCTGCATTCGGTGCGGCTGCTGGATGCGGCCGGTGCGCTGTCGCCGGATGAGGCGCGTGCGATCTATCTCCGAAACTGCCGCCAAGGTCGAAGCCCTGGCCGCCGACATCGTCACCCGTCCGCGCCTGCGCACGGCATCCGACGTGATGGCCAGCCTTCTTCCGCCGAAGCGCGCGAACCTGCCGACGAACGGCCCGACGCCCGAGGCGCGCGCGGCGGCCTTTGGTGCCGACCTCGCCGCACAGTCCGAGCCTCAGCCGATGTCGCGCCTCATCAACTGGGCGCTGACCGACCTGATGCTGGCCCATCCCGAGATCGTCGTGATGGGCGAGGATGTGGGCCGCAAGGGCGGCGTCTATGGCGTCACGCAAAAGCTGCACGCCCGCTTCGGGGCCACCCGCGTGATCGACACGATCCTGGACGAACAGTCGATCCTGGGCCTTGGCATCGGCATGGCGCAGAACGGTTTCCTGCCGGTCCCCGAAATCCAGTTCCTGGCCTATCTGCACAATGCCGAGGACCAGATCAGGGGCGAGGCGGCCACCCTGCCCTTCTTCTCGAACGGTCAGTTCACCAATCCCATGGTCGTCCGCATCGCGGGTCTGGGCTACCAGAAGGGATTCGGCGGCCACTTCCACAACGACAATTCCATCGCCGTGCTGCGCGACATTCCGGGCCTGATCGTCGCCTGCCCCTCAACCGGGGCCGAGGCCGCGATGATGCTGCGGGAATGCGTGCGGCTGGCGCGAGAGGAGCAGCGCGTCTGCATCTTTCTGGAGCCGATCGCGCTTTATCCCATGCGCGACCTTCATGGCGACAAGGATGGCGGATGGATGACAGTCTATCCCGAGCCGGGCCACAGCCTGCCCTTCGGCAGCGTCGGCCAGTATGGAAGCGGCACCGACCTTGCCCTTGTCACCTATGGGAACGGACACCTGCTGTGTCGCCAGGCTGAACCGGCGTTGAGGGCAGAAGGCGTAGCTTGCCGGATCATCGACCTGCGTTGGCTCGTCCCCTTGCCCGAAGCGGCGCTTCTGGAGGCGGTCGGGGATTGCGCGCACATCCTGATCGTCGACGAATGCCGCCGGTCCGCCGGACCTGCCGAGGCTTTGATGACCCTGCTGGCCGAGGCTGGCCATGCGGAACGTCGTCGCGCCTGACCGCCGAGGACAGCTTCATCGCAACGGGCCCGGCCTATGCCGCCACCCTGCCGTCTGTCGCTGCGATCCTGACCGCCGCCCGCCAGCTTCTGGGACCATGAATAGGTCGGCCAACAGCGTCAGCCGACCCACGTCATGCGAATGGAACCTGAAATCCTGGACCACGCCCGAATGGGCAAACTCATCACGAGCAGGATGGCCACACGCCATCGCCTTGAATTTGCCGCAGATCGGCCACAGTCCAAACAATATCCGCAGCAATCGCCCCTGGGTTGCGGGTTCGTTGCCGAATGCTAAACAATCGAACCGCGCGGCACAGACACTTAACGAAATGTAAACGACCTTGAACGGCGAACCCCGGCGGTGATTCGTGCCCGGCCACACTGGCCGCCGGGCGATATCGCCTTGACGCGACCTGCCCGAAACCCTAACACGAACGCGCTCCGGCGGGTTGGCGGAGAGGTTACGCAGCGGATTGCAAATCCGTGAAGACCGGTTCGATTCCGGTACCCGCCTCCATGCTCTCCATGAAAACAATGGTGTTGAATGAGGGTGCCGGACCGAGAAGTCGAGCGGTGCTCGCAAACTTGAAGGCTTGGCAGCGACCAAGATCTGCTCAAGCATGCTGCAATCTGAAATGCCCCATGTTTCACGGCACCATCGTCGCTGATCTTGCGGCCAGCGAGATCATGATGGGCACAGGCAACGACGCTGACAGGTCAGGCAAGGCGAGGCGGCGCAGGGTGCGGAGCGGGGCCTCTATGCCCATGAGGTTCCGGGCAGCTTCCCCGATCCGTAAGCCGCTTACGGAAAAGTGCTCAGATATCGACTGAATACCGCTGATAGACGACTGTTCGTGCGCCAAACATCTCTTTCTGGTTGGCCAGCCCAGCATTGAGGACAGAGGAATTTGCTTCAGTGGATATCCCGAAATCCAACCAATCCCGGTCCGGAAAAACGTCGCAAAGCAGATGATCTACGATCAGATCGACGCCACCGTGGTCCCGACCTGTCTGATTTGACGCGATATACTGGACATGGACCGTCCGTGTGCAGTCGAAAACAACGACCCCGGATACCATTTCGCTCCTCAAGATAGGCTGCGAACAGACCGGATTCGATCGGGAAAAGCGCTGGCAAGACGCATGATCTCCGAGCAGGCTATGTGTGGGCGTCGTCCCGTGCCGCTCTGCCAGAACGGCACATAGAAGCCCCCAGCAAGCTTCCCAATGGAAGCTTTCCCTAGCAACAAGCCCAGCCCTCTTAGCTGATTTGACCCCGTTTTGCTTCGACTTTGCGAACTTCGGGCGCCGTGCGACGGGAATTGCGGCCGAAGCATCCACCTGGATTAGAGACGCGCCAAATCGATGGAGGGCATAGATGTCCTCCTCGGCAGGCAGGGTGTGATAGAAATGCGGAACAGGCTTGTAGACCAGCGTCCGGATACCGGAATGACGCAAATGCCCGATGCATGCCGCAAAAACGTCAAGCATTCTGACAGCGCTCATCCTCGCATCGGTGATGAAACCTCCATAGGTTAGACCGCCATGCGAGAGCAGCGTCGCGCCAGACAGGTTTGCCGGGAGCAGTGCAATAACCTTGCCGTTGTCTGTGAAGATGAGGGAGTTATCGGCAAACCGTTCCGAGTGGTAATCCATAAAGCGCCGGTCGAACAGGAAAGTGGCGTTCTTCGCACGTGCGACAAAACTGTTCCACGCATCCGCCTGATCGGGGAGATAGTCAGAAACCTCGATCAAGGCCATATCCGCCCTCGGCTTCGGGGCTCAGACCTGACGCCCCGCAGCGCTGCATGCGCAAACATTCCCAATTTCGAGACGCCACCGATAAACCGCACGGGGACATCAGAACATGGCCTCCGCCCATATCTCGGAAGCCCAGTCGGGATTTTCCTGTCCCAGAACATTCAGACCGTCAAGCACGTCCCGCGACAGGACCGCCCCAAGGCTTTCCATCTGCGCATGGGTGAAGGGCTTAATCAGGAAGCCGCCCGTTTCGGTAACTCGCAACCCAGATGCCTCGATCTCGCCGACGAGCCCACGAAGATCAAACACCCTGCGCTGATCGAGCGCGGCATTGCGTTTACTCAATTCATTCAGGCGAGAAATCAACCCCATGGCTTGCGCCAATCGCCGATGGAAGGACGACGCATTTGGAACGCTTGCGTGAAACAGCGTCCGAGGACCCATTGCAGAACGCCACCCGCTGAAGAAACTCCACGCTCGAAGGGACTTCGTGCAGCAATCCCGAACAAATGATCATGTCGGGATCCGGGACATCGATCTGGACATCTTCGAAAAAGCCTTCGTAAACCGTCACGTTCGTCAGACCGTTCTCTTGCACGCTACGGCGGCACGACTCGACGAACGCCGCCGCTGGTTCAACGACATGCCAATCATCCCAGACCACACCCCTCTTGGCCAGCACGGTCACGAGAGGATCACTGCCGCAGCCGATTTCAATGATCGTTTTGGGCCTGTGAAGCATCAGCCTCTGAATAAGAAGCTCGCGGCGGTAATGAACCATCACCTCTTCGAAGCCGTAGTCGGCGGAATACCTCGACGCATAGAGATCGATATCTCTGCTCATGCGATACGTGCCTCTGCTGTCATTGCAACGTCGAGCTCTTCACCAGGTGCTCCCTGATGAACGCATGGTGCTTCCTGTCAAGGATCGGAGAAAGCAATGTGCGGAGCGGACCCTTCCGATTGGAAAACTTCGGCGGCACCTCCAACGCAACAGGTGCTCCTGTCGCAACAGACAAGTCGAAGAAGCTGCGCTGCTCGGCGACCACACTGTCCACGAAGCGAAGTCTCCAGTCCTCCCCCGCCTCGAGCGAAGACATCAATACTCTGATATGGGTCGCAAGCCATGAACACCCTGCGCCAAGCGTTGGCGCGGTCGTGGCAAGCGCATCGCCAATTGCAACGTAGTTCGTGGGGCAGCAGGGCGATGCAATCATGGGCAGTGACCAGCGGTTCCTTGGATTCATGTATCGGCGTGCGTGACCAATTGGCACCGCGGCCCTGATCCAGCGGTCGACACCCGGTGAACTGCCGGCAAGCTCAATCACGCTTGCCGTGTCGCGCAGGCGATCTGAGGTCGTCTTGTTTCTGATGTCCCACGCAAGGGTAACCGAGAACCATCCGCCGGAACCTGCGTAAAGCGTGACGAATGCCGGTCCGAGGTTGGCAGAGCAATCGGCAACCGGGTCGGGAAGAAGAAGCGCCTTGAGGGCCCTTCCGAAGGCGGAAAAGCTGCGTGACATAACCGATATTGCTCGGAAGATCCTCGATCGCGGGCGCGCCCGGATGGCCGGAAATCAGTTTCATCAGCGGGCTTTGTGCGCCTGTGGCGTCTACGACAAGTGTATCCTGATCGATATCGAGCGATTGGCCGTCCTGCATGTCGAGGGCATAGATGTGCCCGTCGATACGGGCCCCCGCGACTTTGTTGGCGACCGTGCGATCCGAAAAGCTGCGGTTGAATTCCGCGGTGATGACATCATCAACCTGCCAACGCATGGCCTTCAAATGGGTGCCAGAAAATGGTGCACGACCAAAGAACGCTCTGCTGGCCCGGGACCTCTTGAGTCCGTTGTCGTTGAAAGACTTGCTCAGCGATGGAGCGACAGCGTCGATCTCCCTGATGAAGCGAGGAAGGAATGCATGACTGTGCGCCTGCTTGCCTGACAATTCAGCGGGATCAGGCCCGAACAGTTGCGGTTCGGGCCCCACAACATTCAGCACCTCCAGCCGGTCGGCCAGCGCGATCGATGCAATCTTGCCGGACAGGGAGGTGCCCAGCACGATCACCCGGCGCGGTTGCATTGTGGTCATCAGGCCATCCGCATTTGGGTTTGCAGTCCAAGGCCCCATTGGCGCGGCAGGCCGCTGCGAGCGAAGCGACTCTGAACGCATGGCCAAAGCCGACAACGCGTCACTTGATGGTAGACCCTCGAGGAAACAATTGAGAAAAACAGAACTACCGTGCCTTCCAGCCAAAGACAAGGCGGCGCGCGAGGCGGGCGGCCCGGACCATATGTCCGGCCGAGACCCGAGACGGGTCATCGAGCGGTTCGGCGGGTTGTTTGCCTGGGTCGGGCAAAACCCCATAGGTCGCTGCGTGCTGGCCGCCCAACCGCTCCTTGCTGTCCCAGGCCGCATCCACGGCAAGAAGCAGGTGCGTATTTCTGCTTTGCAGCACGAGCGCCATTCTCGCTACTGCAGTCCGTCAGACCCGGACGTCGAGAAGCGTCTTCGACAAATGCTCGCAGGGCATCGTTCTGTCCGCCTCGGCACAAGTCCAGCGCCATCCCGGCGTCAATTTCGAAATACACATGCAAGCTACCGTCCGCGTCCAGCACCGGACCCGTCGCTGACCGCGTGACGACCAGCGCCCCTGGCGCGAGAACCTGTTGCCACTCCACGCTCATTTCGCCCGGCGCATCGAGCACGAGCAGGCCAATGCTGGCTTGCGCGCAGGACTCCGGGGCGCTTGCAACGGGAAGCCGTGCGCCAAGCGCCACCAGGGTCCGCGCGGCGGCAGCGTCGGACGCGGCACATAGAGGAAGATCGGCAAGATTGAGCAGCGCTCCGATGATCGGCCCCGAGGATACCCAGTCCGAAGGCACCCCTTGCACCGCCACTGCAGCCATCTGAATAAGGAACGTCGTCTCTGGGTCGTGCGACATGGTGCAACGCGCTCGGTGTGATGATTGCGAACTGAAATCCGTGCGCCGAAGTGCCTGCTCAGTGCACGACTTCAGCTTTGCTTGGCTCGTCTTGCAGTTGCCGACGGCACTCGGACAAGACGCCTGACACGGCAGACAACGTCTCGCGCAAGGCCGCGGTCACCGGATCGTCGAACGTCAGGCCATACCCCTTTGCGTCGGTCAACCTCTGTCGAAACACCGCCAACAAAACCGCAAATGCATGCGCCTGTGCATGCGTCTTCGTGCTGCCCGCCTTCGACATGCCCTCGCCGACGCGGTAGCGCACCAACGGCTCGTCGCAATACGCAATCCGTCCAAGAAGGGCTGCCCGAAATCCAAGGACGAGATCCTCGTAAGCATTTGGTTCGATGATGGGTCCGAAGTTTCTCAGCAAATCCTTGTGATAGGTTGCCGTCGCCCCGATGAACAGCGCGCCCGACTTCGCGACATCGACCGGCGTCCAGTTGCCGGAAAACGTCGTCGCAATATTCGGATCGGGCAGCGCCATTCCGTCAGCATCCATGAAATCGGTCGCAGAATGCAGAAGCAACGCCCCGCTCCGGGAATGCAGGTCGGCCAGACGGCTCACGCGATCGGCACGGGAAACATCATCGCCGGCAGCGCACACCACCAAGTCGTGGCTCGACATGGCGAAGACCTTGTGAAGGTGCGCAATCAGACCCAGGTTCCGGGCATTGATGTTGAGCCGCACTCTGTGAAGGCCGTCATAGTCGGCGACCAGTTTGCGCAGCACGTCGCCAGTGCCATCCGTCGACGCGTCATCAGAGATGAGGACTTCCAGAGGGCCGTCATAGTCCTGGGCAAGTGCGCTTTCGACAGCAGCGGTGACAAACCTGACCTGATTGTAGGTCATGACCATCAGGGTCACAGGGATCTTGTCCCCGCCTTTGTCCATTTGCTAGTCTTCCTATGGTGATCGACACCCGAAGCGAAATCTGGACCGACGATTGGTCCTTACATGCACTGCAGTCAAGCCCAAAGGCCGTTGATGACATCTGCTCACCCCGAACCCCTTGGCTCATGCAGGATCATCGATCTTCCTGTCGTCAGCGATCCGAGGGGCGACCTCACCTACATCGAGGGCACGCGCCATATACCGTTCGACATAGCGCGGGTGTACTACCTCTACAACGTGCCGACTGACAGCAGCCGCGGGGGTCATGCCCACCGCAGACTGAAGCAGGTACTGTTCGCTTTGTCAGGATCGTTCCGGGTGACCATCGACGATGGAACGAGCAGACAGGATCACTGGCTAAGGACGCCGAAGCAGGGGTTACTCATCCAGAACTACATCTGGCGGGAAATGGATGCCTTCAGCCAAGGGGCGGTATGCATGGTGCTGGCATCTGCGCCCTTCGACGAGTCAGACTACATCCGCGACTACGCGGAGTTTCGCGCCGAGACGTCTGCAGCGTGATCCCCTTTCTCGACATTGCCGCAGCCTCGGCCGAGATCGAGGACGAGCTTTCGGAGGCGCTGTCGCGCGTTCAGAAATCGGGTTTCTACATCGGCGGGCCCGAGGTCGCGAGGTTCGAAACGCAATGGGCCGACTATTGCGGTGCCGCGCATGCCGTCGGTACGGGCAACGGGCTTGACGCCCTCGTCCTCGCGCTTCGGGCCTGTGGCATCGGTCGTGGCGACGAAGTGATCGTACCGGCGCACACGTTCATCGCGACGTGGCTCGCGGTGCACTGAGGTCGGCGCAGACGCCGGTTCCGGTTGAACCCGATCCTGCCACGATGAACATGGATGTATCGCCGCGTCGCAGCACGGATCGGGCCGCGGACCAAGGCCATCCTCGCCTGTTCACCTTTACGGTCAGCCGGTCGATCTGGAACCTTTGCTCGGTCTGGCGCGCGTCCATGGACTGCGCCTGATCGAAGATGCAGCGCAGGCGCATGGCGCCCGCTATCGCGGGCGACGGATCGGCGCGCATGGCGACGCCGTGTGCTGGAGCTTCTATCCTGGAAAAAACCTCGGAGCACTCGGCGATGCCGGTGCCGTGACGACGAACGATCCCGAACTTGCGGCGGCGGTCCGCAGGCTTGGAAACTACGGCTCTGAACGGAAATACGTTCACGCAGAGCGCGGGATAAACTCGAGGCTCGATCCGATACAAGCCGCAGTTCTATCGGTGAAGCTGCGCCACCTCGACGAGTGGACGGAACGGCGTCGATCGCTGGCGGCGGCCTATGCAGACGCTCTGAGGGACAGCAACCTCCTTCTGCCTTACGTGCCGGAATGGGCCGATCCGTCATGGCACCTCTACGTGGTACGGCATCCGGATCGCGCATGGTTGCAGGCCCGACTTTCGGACGCGGGAATTGCGACGATGATCCACTATCCCACGGCCTGCCACCGTCAGGGTGCCTTTGCCGAGATGGCACATCAGCAACTGCCACTAGCCGAGGAACTCGCCAGAACCGTCCTGTCGCTGCCGATGGGTCCGCATTGTCCGATGACGGTGCCGACGCAGGTCTTGCAAGCACTCCATGCCTGAAGACGTGACGCCGGAACAGCGCGGTCCAATTCACCAAGACGGTTTCGGCCACAGCGGACGATCCGGGCGTGACAACCTGTCCATCGACGGGCCTGCTTCAGATAGCACGCCGTCAACTGCGGAGAAGCCGACAGGAGTGGCGCCTTGAGAACAATCTCGAAATGTCATAACACCTTCAAGAGCCCACTGCGCCGGGTGCCAGAGACCGGGTTGCTCGGAAGACGCCATGCAAGACAGTTTAGAGTTTACCGGTGAACGCTACATGCCGGAGGTTGGCGGCAACATCTTCCTCGAGCATATGCACCGCTACCGGATGGCGCTTCAGTATGTTGCAGGGAAAGACGTTCTCGACATCGCCTCGGGCGAGGGTTTCGGCAGCAACCTACTCGCCACAGTTGCTGCCCGGGTCGTCGGTGTCGACATCTCTTCATCCGCCGTGAACCATGCGCGCGACCACTACAAGCGCGACAACCTTCAGTTCATGGTCGGATCGGTGACGGAGATTCCGTTGTCGGCCGCCTCTGTCGATGTCGTTGTATCCTTCGAAACCATCGAGCATATCGACGCGCACACTGCGATGCTGGACGAAGTCCGCAGAGTGCTTCGGCCCGGCGGGGTATTCATCGTCTCGACCCCCGACAAGGCGACATACACCGACGCAACCGGCCATACCAATCCGTTCCACGTGCGCGAGCTCTACCGGAATGAATTTGCCGCCCTGATCTCGTCCCGTTTTCAACATGTGACCCTTCACGGTCAGCGCATCGGCTTCGGCTCGGTCATCGCATGCGAGACGGCACCGGCCCCGATGCGCGAAGACAGCGCCTCGACCGGCCTGGGTGCTGCCGGGACTGATCGACGCGCTTTACCTCATTGCCGTGGCCTCTGACGATCCTGCCGCAATTCCAGGCCTCAATAGCCTGTTCTCGCAGGACATCATGGCCTCGGAGCCGGTTCTTGTAAGGGTCGAGGCCGAGTTGGCCGCGCACGGGCACCGAACAGCCGCCGAACTGGCCGCCCTGAGGGAGAGGCTGGCAGCTCGGGACCGCCAGATCGAGGCCATGGTCGAGCAGCAAGCGACGCTGATAAAGACGATCGGCCCCGAGATCGAGCAATTGCAACACGAGATCGGTACTTTTCAGGCGGCGAACTGGCGGTCTTTTGTTTCTTTGGGCCGACTGGTCCGGCTGCGGATCGTTTCGGGCGCGCTCAACAGGCTGGCGAAGGTGAGCTTCCTCAGCGAGCGACGCCGGGATCGTTTGCTGAAGTCTGCGGCCAAGCGCGCCCCCCTCCCTTTGTCAAAGCGCGTCGAGGCCTTCAGCACGAGCTACCTGGCGAAGATACAGCACGAGTTACCTGGCGAAGATACAAAGTGATTTCGTCAAGCGCACCGGAAGCGAACGTGTGCTGCACGAACTTGCGTTCAGGGTCACTGCGGTCGTTCCAAGCAACAACCAGTCGGGCCTTCCTGCAACAGCGGCTCGACAGCATTCTTGCGCAAACCTACCCGCTCGTCGACATCGTCATCCTCGACGATCCCTCGGCCGATGCCAACCGGAGCATCATCACGGACTACGCAGCGCGGCATCCCGACCGCATCCGCGTGATCTTCGGCGAGGTCACGTCGGAAACGTTGTCAGCAGCTTGCGCAAAGGGCACGAGGCGGCCACCGGCGATCTGGTCTGGATTTGTGAGGGCAACAGTTTCTGGGACAAGGATTTTCTTGCTCAGTTGCTCGTGGCCTTTGCCGATCCAAGTGTGCGGCTTGCTTCGGCAGGATTCAGTATGTTGATGACGCCGGTGTGCCGACGGGAGATGCAGTTCGCGGATCGGCCGGATCCGGCATCGGGGATGTTGCTGTGAAATGGTCGGCGCAGGAGTGGTCCTCGGGCGCCATCGGTTTCAAGAACTTGATCGGCAACGTCAGCGGCGCGGTCTGGTGTCGTGACCATATCCGCCCCGAAGCTTGGGAGATCGCAGACGGAAATCCTGTGCTGGGCGACGGGTTCCTGAACGCGATGCTTGCGGACGAGGGACAGATCGCGTACGAACCCTTTGCTTTATCATATATTAGAATTAATGACTATGATACCAAAGGCGGGGCTGTCAGAAGCGAACCCGTTGCTACAATGGATAGTGTTGAATAAAGCCCCGGCCGTTTATTGGATGTTCCGTTTTTTGTGCTGGAACCGACCAGTGCACGGATCGTTTCCTCGGCTGAATGGTTGAGACCGATCTGCACGGAGGCATGGCGCCAACGTGGCACGAGGTCGCCTGACGAGTGAAATAGTCACAACAGGAAACCACCGCAGCTGCAGGGCGGTCAGCGTTGGTTTGATCCGGCGATTGTCGGCCGAAGATGCGCGTTGGGCATACGTGGGTGTAGGAGAGCGCGATCAGATGATCCTGCATGTCGGCATGCCCAAAACGGGTTCTTCGTCACTTCAGAGCGCGCTGGCGCACCGGCTCCGGGACCCGCGGTTCAGGTTCATCCAACTCGGGGGAATGGCGAACGGCTCGCTGATCATGGGCAATGCCTTCGCCGAACTCGGTGACTACCCGCATCCCCCCTCCGCCTCGCGGGACGAGCGGCTTTTTGCACGCCGCTACGCCATGGCCACGTTGACTTCCGCGCTCAACGAAGATCTGGCGACACGTCCCATCCTGTCTGCCGAAATCCTGCACGCCTTGCTCCGTGAGACAAAGCTGCACATGCTCGATTTCTTTGCACGCTATCGCGGCGATCTTCAGATCGCAGCTTACCTGCGTAGACCGAAATCCTATGTCGAAAGTGCTTTCCAAGAGGTGCTCAAGCACGGATTTCATGGTCTTGACCATCTCGATGTGGCCATTGTGTATCGGGAATTCTTTGAGCCTTTCGATGATGCACTCGGTCGTCAGAACGTATCGATCCGTCTTTTCGAGCGGCCGGCACTGCACGAAGGCTGCGTGGTGGCGGATTTTGCGCAGACATGGGGCATCGACATTGATCGCACTGACATATCGCGCGAGAGGATGTCGCTTTCGGGCGAAGCAGTGAAGTTGCTCTACATCTACAGACGAAAGCACCCGTTCTTTGATCCCAGGGATCGCGCCGTACTCGAGTTTTTGCAGGAAGTGCCGGGCTCAACGATGTCGTCTGCACTCCACGGTTTTTGAGCGCATGGGCAAATTGAACCCAGGGGACATCGACTGGGCGAGCGAGAGGGTTGGCGCTGACATGGCCGAAGATTGGACGGCGCATGACGAAGGCGCGATCAGGGATGAGGCCGACCTTCTGTCTCCGGAACGCGAAACCGTCGATTTTCTGGCACGTCGGCTCGACCTTCGCGTCAGCACCCTGTCGTGCGATACCGATTGTATCGCATCAGCCCTGGCGGCGTTGCAGGACGACAATGGTCCGAAATCAACGGGGCGAATCTGACCCGCCGCAATCAGAAAGTCGTGCGCGACGTTGACCGACCGACGGCAAAAAGAACAGTCCTGTCGTCGGGCGCCGAGGTCTGATCAAGCGCAGCGTAGATTTGCTACACGGACGACGCTAGGGCATCCATCTTCAGCGAAGCGAATGTCGGGGCTTCCATGCTCCCTCGACTGGTTTATCGAACGGACGGCCCACCGCTTGGTTTCGGCGACACCATTTTCCCGTCGGTGTGGACTGCACGTCGCGAAATCGACGATGTCGGTCTACTCCTCGGTGACATGTCCCAAGACGTTGTTCCGTAGCCACGTGCGTTCAGCCTGAAAGCAACATCGCGAGATCTCGCTCATGGCAAGACGTCTGACGTCGAAATCCGCAATCAGCCAAACGTCGCCCGAATGCGAACTAGAGTACAGTCCAAGAACGTCCTCGGCGACCGTTGTCCTCGAGGACTGGTCCACCAACCGGGGCTTGCGACCGGCGTATCTTCATCATCGGGCGTGACACGGCGATATCTTCGATCATCCCGGCCAGCACCATGTCTTCCATCACGTCGATGGTCAAATTCGCGAGCGAGTTCATGTTCGCCCAAGGGATGATCGGGGGCCTGGAAGCCTTGTTGAAAACTCCAAGACCAGTCCTCGATGATGTAGAGCCCCCCGGGACGAAGGCGGGGAAACGCAGTTTTGAAGGTTGCCTTCGTAAGCTCGTAGAAATGCGACGCATCATCCACCACGAGGTCGAGTACGCCACCGAAATCCTGTTCGATTATCTCTGCAACCCGTTCCGTGTCACCCTGCGAGGTCGCGTAGTGCATGCGGGTGCGCGGCTGGTTCTTTTCGACATAGGCGTCGAGCGCGGAAATCGGCTGATCGGAAAGCTCTATCGCAGATAGTCGGTCAGGCTTGAACAGCTTGTCGAGGAACACAAAGGACCCGCCCTGATAGACACCGACTTCAAGAATGCGCTTGAAGTCTTCGTCGCGGTGTTGCGCGTAATAGTCCAGAAAGCCTCGGGTTTTCATCATCGTGAAATCGGCGGCTTCGGACCGGCGCCTGCTGCCTCCGTGCTCGTAGTCGAGCGTGATCTTTACCCCGTCCATTTCGAAAGTGACGTCATCAATCCAGCGCATATTCGTTTCTCCCCCAAAGTGCCGGATCTAAATATCTTGATATGCAGGGCACCCCAGCGACCGAAAGGCTATCAGGCGCCACCGACCTCTTCAACCGGCGGGTTTGAACCCCGTCAACAACCTCGCGAAGCCGGTCGCGCCATCACTCGACTTTCAAGACACTTGGCATCTCCGTCACGGTCCAATCTTGACTATCCGGGCGCCGACGGGGCTGCCAGCGCGGTTGGGCTTGCGGCTGTGGATCGGTTGGCGGTATTGATCGGGGCGACGAACGCGTGGGAACGGCCGAAATGAAGGTTCTGGTAATCGGAGGGTGTGGCTTCATCGGCTCGCACATCGTCGACCGTCTTCTGGCGGATGGGCATTCGGTAAGGGTTCTCGACCGCCGCGCAGAACGATTTCGCTCACCCCTTCCCGGGGTAGACTACGTCTTCGGCTCATTCTCGGATCGCATGACCCTGATCGAGGCGCTGACCGGCTGCGACGTGGTGTTCCACCTCGCAAGCACGACTTTTCCGGGCACGGCCAACCTCGATCCCAAGGCCGATGTCGAGGACAACCTTGTCGGCACGCTCGGGCTTATCGAGACCATGGTCGATATGGGCATCAAGCGGATGCTCTATCTCTCGTCTGGCGGCACGGTCTACGGGATGCATGACTCATTGCCGATACGCGAGGACCAACCGCTTCTTCCGATCGGCTCCTACGGCATCGTGAAGGCGGCGATCGAAAGATACCTGGCAATGTTCGGTCGGACGCATGGCCTGTCCAGCGTCGTGATCCGTGCGTCCAATCCCTATGGACCAAGGCAGGCCCACAGCGGGGTTCAGGGCATCATCGGCACTTTCCTGAACCGCCTGAAGTCCGGTCAGCAGATCGAGATATGGGGCGATGGGTCAGTCGTGCGGGACTATTTCCACGTATCGGATTTGGCCGCCCTTTGCGCCAAGGCGGCCTTCAGCTCCGTCCGAAGGTGCATTCAACGCAGGCAGCGGCGAGGGCTCGTCCATCATCGAGCTTGTGAAAATGATTGGCGAGGTGGTCGGCCGACCCATAACGCCGGTATTCCTGCCCGGCAGACCGGTGGACGTTCCCCACGCCGTCCTTGATACGTCCCGCGCCCGGGAAACCTTCGGCTGGCGAATGCAAGGTGCAGTTGCCCGACGGCATCCGGCAGACCTGGGATTGGGTCAAGGACCTCTGAACGCCGGAACGCAGGCTATACAGCGTCTTGCGTCCGCGCCTCGGCAATCACGTCGTGATATATGGCACGGTAGGCTTCGGCGATTTGCGCGATCGAGTAGCGGCTTCCAAGTTCGGCCGAGGCTGTTGCGTAGCCACTGCGTACCTGGTCGTCCAACATGATTTCCATTGCGCCACGCACCTTGTTGACGAAATCCCCGGTGTCGCGCGCGGCATCGACCAGAATCCCTGCCTCAAGACCATCCGCGCGAACCATGCGCGCTATATCGCCAACATCCGATGAGACAATCGCCCGACCTGTCTGCATGGCCTGGATCAGGCAGAGCGGGTAGGATTCACCCTCGAACCGCGTCGGTGCCAGTGCGACATCAGCAAGCCGGTAGAGCCCGTGAATGCAGGTCTGATAGCCCAGGAACCGGATGTTGGGATGACCGGCCGCAAGGATCTTGCCGTTGTCGACCTCGTCGCCCTCGCCCACCATCAGCAGGAACATCTCGCGATCCGTCCTATCGGACTGAAGCGCCTTGAAGGCTTCGATGGCCGCGCGCCAGCCCTTGCGCTTGATGCCTCGCGCGACGAAGGCGAAAACGACCGCGTCCTCTGAAATCCCCATATCTTCACGGCCCAACGGGAAGGGCCGCGGATCAAGCGGCACCCCGTTCGGCATCTTGACCAAGTGATTGGCGCGGAACGCCGATATCAAGGATCGGCTCAAGATTGCGGTCAGCCGTGTAGACGAACCGATCAATCCGGCGAGCAAATCGTTCACGCGGCGCCTCTCGATCGTCATCGCTTCATAGGAGCCATGCAGCGTCACGACATAGGGAACGCGCGTTTCGGTCACGTGGGTTTCGAAGAAGAACATTTCGGCCGACACGATGTGTGAATGGATCAGGCTGACGCCGGCATCTGCAAGGAAGCGGTCGATCCCCAATGCTGGCAACCCTGTCGGCCTGATAGACGGCAATCGACGGATCAAGCATCTCGCGTACCTCGTCGCGGTCAAAGTCCTGCGTCAACTGCAACATCGAAACCACAACGCCTTGCGCATGAAGCGCATTGGCAAGATGGATGGGGAACAGCTCGCCTCCGCCGAACGCGAAACCCAGGAAGGCGATCAGGACATGGGGGACCTCGCGCTGCACGGCGCCGAGCTTTGCCTCGTTCACCAGATCCGCAAAGTGGCCAAGTCCGGGAACATCCCCCTGCTGCCTGAAGACCTCGTGCGCCCCGGCGACGAAACGGTGAAGCGTCTTGGCCGGCACCGGCCAGCGCTTCCGAAGGCTCGTCATGAAGCGGCTGTATTCCCGGTAGTACTCGGGCGTCTTCTGCGCCACGACGGATGTGTTCCGGTCATGGATCCTGAAATAGGCCCTGGCCCGCGGTTCGAACGCAATCTGCCCGCCGCCCGCGATTACGCTGTAGAGGTACCAGTCGCCGGCCACCTTGTAGTTCTGCGCTTCGGCCCAGACTTCTTCGGGGATCGGAAAGCGCCGCCAGATCGAGCCGCCGACGTTGGCGATCACATTGGAAACGCCAAACCCGCCTGCGAACCATGCGAAGGCCGGACGGCTGAGCGTGCGCGACCAGATCCCAGCCTCGGCACGTTCCCGGTAGGGATCGAGGCCGTCCATTGGCTGGCCGGCGCCGTCGACGAAATCAATCTTGCCGAACGCCAGAAGGACACTCGGATCGGTAAGGCGCGGGATCAGCCGTGCGACGAAATCCGGTTCGCAGAAGTCATCGCTTTCGCAAAACCACACCAGATCGCCGCGAGCCGCTTCATGGCCTTTGCGCCATTGGCGAAACACCCCGCCGGAATTTTCCTCGTTGAAGATCGCCTGCACGCGGTCGGGATAACGCGAAACGTACTCCGAAATGATCTCGCGACTGTTATCGGTCGAACAGTCATCCAGAATGACAACATCGACGCGCGGGTAGGTCTGGTTCAGAATGCTGTCCAGCCTCTGCCGAAGAAACGCTGCATGATTGAAATTCGGTACGATCGCCGTAACGGTCAGTCGCGACCGTTCTGCAGCACCAGAGTTTCAAGCGTTGCAATCAGATCACTGCGCGCCGTCAAATGGTGCAATTCGCCCGCGATCCTGCCCAGTTCCGCGGCCATCTGTGATGGATCGCGCTTGCACCGACGACTTCGCGAAACGATTTCGACGAGCCGTCGGCAGGAAGCGCAGATGCGACAAGGAAGCCAGCGTCGACGAGACGATCTTGCGCTTCAGTGTCCGACCGGGCCGCGCGATAGCTGCACGGGCGTCGGGCGCGACCAATTGAAGATCGGTGTCGATCTGCGAAAGCTCAGCCATCAGGCGTTCAAGCTGTGACTTCAGAAGATCGGCTTCGTGCCTTGCTCGGTCTGCCTTTGCCCGCTCAAAGGCTTTATCTGCCTTGACTGGGGCCTCGTTGGCGCGCTCAGGGCTTGCCTCAGATCCCATGATCGCCCTCCGTAAGAAACGCTTCAATCCACGACAGGCTATTCCATAGCGGCTTCGCTCAGGCAAGCAGCCACCCATATCAATGGGAGAAATTCGCCCACTGGCACTTGCCACGCTTCATCAGGCTCTTGGCCGTCGCCAGTTGAAACGATGTGGGGGCGGAGGCCGGAATGACCCTAGGCAAGCCTGCCTGCATGTTGCGGTCCGGTAGTTATGGGACGCTTGAGCGCAGCGTACGCGGCAGATACAAGCGCTCCGACGACAACGGCGATAAGGATGCATGCTCGGTCTTCCGGATCTGTCCAAGCGACACCCGGCTGTCGGATGAACGCGAGTTTCTTCGGCAAAGAGACGTATAAACCAACGCAGAACGCGGCGAAGCAGGTAACGGACGGCGACGTCACACCCCGTCGTCCGACTATCGAGGGACTGCGTCGAGCGCAGTCACGCGCTTAGCCCGCCCGCTTGAACAATATGAACGGCGGAGATAATCTGCCTTATCCGCTTCACTCTGATCGCTGAGTTGCGAAGTCTCAGAAGCACTCTTTTTCCGAGACAATTCGCAACAGGAAAGTCGCCCATAAAGCCCATGAAAGTCCTACATCAAACACGGTGAGATCAAAGGACTCCCCATCGCATGATTTAGTGAAAAGCACGGATCCACGAATGGCCACATCCGCTGGCGCAACTGCGTGAACCAAGAGTAGGGTCAGAAAAATTGCCAAAGGCAGCCAATCTCACCGTTGGAGTCAATCTGAATCACTCGGCTGGTGGTATAAAAGTCGAACGAGTTCTGGAAGCGTTCAAAGGGCATACTCGACGAAAAGCCTGACGCCAGGCTGACTCTCGCCACCAAACGTAGCAAAACTGACTACTTCAACGCTTTTGAGTGGATCGACCGTGCTGGACTATGGAATAAAGTCACTTTCATTCCGTACTATGACATCTGCCGCGAGTTTCCCATTCGAAAGAGTGAGTGTGACGTCTGGATCGATGATGACACGCCCGACTTCGATCTGACCGCGCAACGACATTAGTCTCAATGCAGAAAACAAGGGCACGCGCGGACGAAAGGCGCTGTTCGTGACCAGCTATCATCCGGCGAAGCCCGCGGGCAATTCCGCCCTGATGCGGCAATGGCTGACGCATCTCAATGATGCGGGCTACTCAATAGATCTACTCTATTATGCCATGGACAAGGACACATTTGATCCCCAATTCCTTGAAAGGAGACGGATGGAACTATGGGCGTTTGATCGAGATTCCGGTAGAGACACCGCTCGTTGGCGTGAACACAACTGATCTCAACCTCCATGTCGACGATTGGTGTGGCCCCGAGCTTTGCGACGCGATCGACGATCTTGTGGGCAAGAACTCGTACGATGTTGCCATCGTGAACTACGTCTTTCTAAGTGCTGTTTTTGACAGAATTCCAGCCTATACGCATCGGATCCTGCTAACCCATGATCGCTTCGCCGACCGGAACAAACGTATGCTGGCGGATGGATTTACGAATGCAGGATGGGTCAGCGTGGATGTCGCAGGAGAGGCTCTCGGATGTCGCCGCGCGGACACGGTGATTGCCCTTCAGGATTTCGAGGCAACCGAGTTCCGATCACTGATCGGGCCCGGCTCTGACGTGCGAGTAATCGGACCTGTTCCGCCAGGGTTCACCTGTCGTGCATTCACCTGAAACGGAGCGTCTGAGAGTTGGTTGCCTCGGATCAGGGAACAGAGTGAATGAAACAAGTCTGGCGGATTTGATGTCCTACTGGGCTGAAAATGAAGTTCTTCTGGACAAAGCTGAGTTGATCGTTGGCGGCGGGCTATGCGACCGACTTTCAGCCTTCGTAACCAAGGACGTGCTTGCACGTGTGAAACCACGTCTCGTCGGGAGCGTCGACGCTCTTTCAGATTTCTACAAGGACTGTGACGTTGTCATCAATCCGGAACGCGGTGGAACTGGGATCAAGATAAAATCTCTGGATGCCATGGCTCACGGGATGCCGTTGCTGACGACGGTCGCAGGGGCGATCGGTTTGCAAAGCACCAGTGAATTTCACAACCTCGCTGACAATGCAGAACTTGCTCGGAAGCTTGCAGAGATTGCAAACGACCGATCTCTGCTTCGACAAGTCGAGATAGAAACGAAGGGCGCTTGGGACTTCTATCTGGCGAAACATCGACAGACCCTGGTCGAACTGCTTGGCCCAGAAGTTGATGCGCCATCGCAGTCTGCAAACGACGATCATGCGATTTCGCCAGTTTCACACCTCAAGAGGTATTCGAAGCTTCAACGTTTCTTGTTTGAACCCAATGGGATCCCGGTTCCGATCCTGAAGGCTGTGCTGTTCAATAGCACTGGTGAGCCACGAAAACTCCTGCGTCGAATTGTTCTCAAGAAAAGTGGCAGGCCACGGCCCGCGTTTCAGGAATGGTTCATGCAGAAGAGAAAGTGATGCTCGCCGACCTGCGACTTTCTTGATGGCTATTGTTTTGGCACACGTCGCAGCCAAGCAATGACAGTACTTAGATTATTGCATCGCTGGCATCAACGCTCACTGCCATTCTAGAGCGCGTCTGGGTGGCCGCGCCAATGTATAAGGGTCCAACAAAGATAGGTTTGGTGAATACCAAGGATCTTCGATGAAGAGATCGCTATGCAGACTTCGTGCGAGAGCAAATTCGTTCTGGTATCTTTGAAGTTTTTCTGCCGAGTCCTCTGACCCGCGTGTCTTGCTTTCAAAGTGATAGAGAAGCGCTTCGGCCAGGTAAACCGTACGGTGCCCCTTCGTATAAAGATCACAGCAAAGAACAGTGTCATTGAATGTCGTCGGGAACTGTTCGTTGAACCCTCCCACCGAGTTGAACGCAGATCGTGTCACTGCAAGACATGCACCCGTGACGGCGGCAACCTCGTGTGTGATATTGGCGAGCCCGTGATATCCAGGATCCTCTGCACCGAGGCCCACGTGCGCGTGCGCGGTTCCACGCGCCGCGCCCAGGATAACGCCGCCATGCTGTATCGTGCCATCGCCAAAGAGGAGCTTTGGGCCAACGGCGCCAACACCGGGAAGCAGCGCGTATCGAACCAGTTCTTTCACCCAATCCCGCCGCAAGACCTCGGTATCGTCATTGAGAAAAATCAAGACCGAACCAAGCGCGATATTGGCTGCATTGTTGTTGAGGCGGGCATAGTTGAAAGGACTATCATCGCGCATGAGCCGTATCAGACCGGCTGACTGCGCTTGCGCCAGGCCCTCGAGGCAGGACGGATCCGTCGAGCCGTTATCCACGACGATGATCTCGAGCCTGTCTTGGGGCCAGTCCGTTGTGGTCAACGATGCAAGACAGGGACCTAAGAAGTGCCAGCCATCTCGAGTGGGAATAATGATCGACACGAACGGCAAGTCATTGGGCAATGGGGGAGGCGCAATAGAAATAGGCGGCGGTGAAGGGGATGTATTGAAATAGGTGATATGCGGAACGTGCGCTATTTCGGAACCAGACAAACTCGCGCTATAGTTTGCCAGAAAGACGCGCAATGCTTCGCCGCCCTGCGCCAAGGCTCGAACCACTGCCGGTCCGATCCTTTACGCGCGACAGATCGAGGGCTGCCATTGGCCCGACAAGCATACCTTGCGCGGCCAAGAGCGGCGAGGGTCCACGCGGTTTGAACCAAGACGCCATGAGTCCACCAAATGGCGCAAGTTCCGCCTCGTCGCTGTATACCAATTCAGCCTTCGGTTCGCTCAAGAGTCTGTCAATCAACAGACGAACGCCATGGCTCCTTGGCAGCGCTCCGGCCGAAACAAGGACGACCAGATCAGGAAGGTCTGCCGAAGTAGAAAAGATCCGGGCCGATGGAACGCGGCCGCTCCCCATCAACAGGTTCTTCTGGCGCTCGGTTGGCGCAATATACCAAACATCGTACGCAATTCCGACCAGGGCGGCTCTTGCAGCTTCAAAGCGCTGCAGGTCCTGTTCCGTCCAAGCTGTCGTATCCACGATCAGCCCAACTCGCGGGATCATGGCCGCGGATCCTGACATACGATTCAGCGTGGCTTGATCAGGCGTATCGTATGTGCTCACCCATTCAAGCAAGCCCATCGAATTCAAATAGTCGACGAGCCGAGGGTCGCTGAAAGGTCGAGCCAAACCGCTGCGCTTGAAAAGCACACGTCGAATGGCCCAACGAGCCTTGCCGCCACTGCGAAAGACCAACCGATGAAAGAGCCGACGTGGTTGACCATCCGCAGCCAACAGGGCACGCCCAAGCGCTTTGCCCCAAAGCCGCTTCAGCACCACTCATCTCCTATCTGCATCCGGCAGTCGTGCTAGCACCAAGACGGCGCCGTGTGAACACCCTGCCTCGACTGATCTGTTTCCTGGACGGGATTGGTTCATCTGCACCGGCCGATTCAGCGTTTTGATTGCGCGGAAGGTCGGTCAAACTGCAAGGGCAAGACGGCGGCGGCGAGTATGGTCTGGCGCTGCGTTTGAGTGAAGCCTGCTCTTTTTCTCTTACACCTCCGGAAGACTGGCGCGGATGGTCCGCAAAGCTGCTCACGGCAGCACTTCGATCCGCACCATCTGCCAGACGCTGCGGCTGTAGACCACTTCGGACTGGTATTCGGTCGCAAGATCGTACGGAAACACCACCCAGACTGGCCCCTTGTCACGCAGCCTCATCGGGTGGCCGTCGATGGTCAGGGCAAGGAGCGGGACGTCGGCGGTCACCTCTTCCACCGGCATCTCCGCACTGTAGTCATTCGTCGCGACAAACACGACCTTGCCGCTGCTGACCCCGACGTCTTGCAGCACCTCGCTCAACGGGACACCGCGGAACTCGCGCACGCCGTCGGTCCAGATGGTGGTCGTTCGGTAGGTGACCTGCCGCATCGCTTCAAGCGACGACCGGTCAAAGGGCATCAATTGCCCCGTCGCCTCGTTCTTGACCACGAAGACGGTCTCCTGTTGCGCACAGGCGCTGCGTGTATCGGCGGCGAAAAGCACTGCGACGGCAGCGACAAGAACCGGAAGTCCAGGCATAGGCATCGGAACCTTCAGCGACGTTTCTCTTGCATGCCACATCGTGCCACGACCGTCTCGCGCGGAATTGCGGGCCAGGCACCAAGACCTAACATGGGTGCAGCAGCGACACGACTGCGCCTCGCTGTGTCGTGACAGGCTGGCGAGCGTATGCGGCAGCGGTTATGGCTGGTGGGTCTGTTCAGAGGGGGGTCCATGCAAGACTGGTGGCGCGGCGCGGTGATGTATCAGGTGTACCCTCGGTCGTTCCAGGACAGCGACGGGAACGGCATCGGGGACCTGCCGGGGATCACGCGCCGGCTCGACTATATCGCGGGTCTTGGGGTGGATGCCGTCTGGATCTCGCCGATCTTTCCCTCGCCGATGGCGGACATGGGATATGACGTGTCGGACTACACCGACATCGACCCGCTTTTCGGGACGTTGGCCGATTTCGACGCGCTGCTCGATCGGGCCCACGCGCTTGGCCTCAAGGTCATCGTGGATCAGGTGATCAGCCATTCCTCGGCCGAGCATCCGTTCTTCAAGGAAAGCCGTGCCTCACGCACTAACCCAAAGTCTGACTGGTACGTCTGGGCCGATCCGCGCCCCGATGGAACGCCTCCCAACAACTGGCTCTCGGTCTTCGGCGGTTCGGCGTGGGAATGGGATGCGCGGCGGAGGCAGTATTACCTGCACAACTTCCTGGCCAGCCAGCCCGATCTCAACTTCCACAATCCCGACGTGCAGGACTGGCTGCTGTCGACCATGCGCTTCTGGCTTGACCGGGGCGTCGACGGATTTCGCCTCGATACGGTCAACTACTATTTTCACGACGCCTTGCTGCGCTCGAACCCTCCTGCCCCCGGCAACGACCCGAACCCGGCGGTCAATCCCTATGAGATGCAGCTTCACCTCTATTCCAAGACCAGGCCCGAGAACCTCGATTTCCTCGAACGGCTCCGCGCCCTGACCGATGCCTACCCCGACCGCACCATGGTGGGCGAGGTCGGCGAAAGTCACCGTGCGGTACAGGTGATGGCGGACTATACGCGCGGAAATTCCCGGCTGCACATGGCCTATAGCTTCGAGTTGCTGGGGCCGCAGTTCACGGCCGCGCATTTCCGCAGCCGGATCGAAGGCTTTTTCGCCGGTGCGCCGGATGGCTGGCCTGCCTGGGCCTTTTCGAACCACGACGTGATCCGCCATGCCACCCGCTGGTCCGATCATGGCGCACCGGACGATATCGCGCGTCTGGCCGCAGCGATGCTTCTGTCGTTCGAGGGGTCGATCTGTCTCTACCAGGGCGAGGAGCTGGGGCAGACCGAGACGGATATCCTGTTCCACGAGTTGACCGATCCGCCCGGCATCACGTTCTGGCCCGACTACAAGGGGCGTGACGGCTGCCGCACGCCGATGGTCTGGGACGACAGCCTGAGCGGCGGGTTCACGACAGGAACGCCCTGGCTTCCGGTGAAGCCTCCGCAGCGGGCCCGGAATGTCGCGGCGCAAGCGGGTGTGGCCGGTTCGGTTCTTGAAACATATCGCGGACTGCTGTCGCACCGGGCCGCGTCACCTGCCCTGCGCGCGGGAGGAACCGTCTTTCACGACCTGCCCGAACCCTTGCTGGCTTTTACCCGCGGGTCGGGCCCAGATGCCGTGACCTGTGTATTCAATCTGCGGGCCGAGCCGCAGCGTCTGACAGCCCGCAACGCCCGGCTCGTCGGGCCATCCCAGGCGGCGCAGATGGACGGAGGGGTGCTGAAACTCGGTGCAAACGGCTTTGCCTTCCTGACGCCCGAAACCGGGCATCCAGTCTCGCTCGGCTGAACGACCTAGCTACCGCGTGCGGAACGCGGCGCGGCCGCGCCCGGCATGCTTGGCCTCATAAAGCGCCTCATCCGCATCGGCGAGCAGCCGCTCGGGCTGGACCGGCGCGCCATAGGCGGTCGACACGGTCATGCCGATGCTGGCGGAGACGCTGCATTCCTGCCCTTCGAACAGGATCGGCTGGCCGACCTGCGCGATCACCCGATGAGCGATCGAACTGAGCGTCGCCGCATCGACGAGACCGGGCAGAACGATCACGAACTCATCGCCCCCCACGCGCGCGACCGTATCGCCGCCGCGCATCTGCATGCGCAGCACCTGGGCGACCTCGCGCAACACATGATCGCCCGCTCGCATGTCCCAGCGTATCGTTGACCTCCTTGAAGTAGTCGAGGTCAAGGTGCATCAGACCGAACGGCATCCCCCGCAGCACCACCTGTTGCAGAGCGATGTCCAGCGCGCGGCGGTTGCGCAGGCCGGTCAGCGTATCGGTCAGGGCCTGTTCCTCGGCCGCAGTCTTGGCGCCTTCCAGCCTGCGGTTGAGGTCGCGCAGTTCCTGCATGACGGCGCTCTTCGCTTCGACCAGATAGAGAAGCTCCATCGCAAGGTCGGTCGGTGCAAAGTCGGCGTCGGTCAGGCGATGATCGCGCACGGCTTCCACCACTTCGATGCCGAAGGAAAGATTCAGCAAAAGTCCAGCATTTCCACGCGACCTCTACCGCCAGGCCACGGAAACCCGTCGCACGATGCCCCCGCAGGCACAGGTGGAGACGTTCGCCGACATGGGCCGCAAGCCCGGCAGTATCGGTGATGCCATCCGGACGCCGAACCTCGAACAGATCGAAGAAGGGCTGACGCGGCGAAAGCCTGTCCGCGACAAGTTTTGCAAGGGTCGGGCCGCAACCGACGATCAGCCCTTCGGCCGAGATGCATAGATGCATCGGCATCAGCCGGGCCAGCGACTCTGTGCCCAGACCGATCACGCCCGTGGTCGTCGTGCCGTCCATCCGCTACCCCGTGCGCGCTGCCAGATCGAACCGCCGACCTTCGGCGAAGCGTGTTTCGAGAAGGTGCACCGAAACGGTTTCACCGGATCGGGCGCAGCCTTCATGCTCCAGAACCACAAGCGCACCATAGTCGTCCGCCATTGCGCGCAGAAGCCCCATCATGACGAAACCGGCACCCGGAAGCCGCGCCTCGCAGTGTAGCAGGAAGCGGTCAGGTTCCAGCCCACTCAGTTTCAGACGGGGTAGGTCGAGCTCGGGGAGCGCCAACCGACCGCGCCCCTCCAGTTCATCCAGAGAGTGAAGAAAATCAACGAAGCTCACGCCACCAAAGCGCAATAGCCGACGCAGACGTTCCAGCGAAGGATGGGAGACGAGGAAGGTGCCAAGATCTTCCAGCACCGTTTCGCGCGGTCGGTCAAGGCGCCGTGCAGCAGCGTCGATGACGCGCGACGTCAGGCGGTCGTCATAGCTGAGCATCGCCTCGAAGCTGTCAAAGCCAAGCTCGGCATCGCCAGCCACCGCCTGCCACAGGTCGTCCCCATAGGTGTGACGAAGAAAGACCTGAATAGATCGGTTAATCAGACCATGCATCCGCGACTCACCCGTTTCACCGGAGCTTAGGCGCAAGCGGTTAACAGACCGAAAAACTCGCACGGCAATCAATCCCAAGCAACACCCGCCAGCCGCACGGCAGGCATCGGGCAATCCGGATGGCTTCCGGTTCAGAAATCGGTTGGCGCACCGCCCTCCTGCTTTCGCTTTGCCACGAAACGGCGAAGTTCCTCCTGGTGATCGCCGTTCATCTCGGGTGGCTCGAACTCTGCGAGGATCGCTTTGTAGATCCGATGCGCCCGCTCGGGCGTCCAGACCGAACCGTCGATCTGCCACGCCTCGAAGTTGCGCCAGTCGGACACGAAGGGGGCATAGAAAGCGGTCGTATAGCGGTCCTGGGTGTGCTGGACACCGAAGTAGTGCCCCCCTGCCCCGACCTCACGGATTGCGTCGATGGCGATATCGTCCTCGGTCGTGGCCCAGGTCGCTTCCTCGAAATAGCGCTGGATCATCTGGAGAACCTCACAGTCCATCACGAACTTCTCGGGGCTGGCGATCAGTCCGCCCTCCAGCCATCCGGCCGCGTGATACACCAGGTTCGTCCGGCTCTGCACCGCAGCCCAAAGGCTGTTCGACGTTTCCCACATGGCCTGCCCGTCCGGCACGTTCGCAGCGCAGACGCCGCTCGACCGCAAGGGCAGCTTGTAGAATCGCGCCAGCTGCCCGGTCATCTGTGTCGCCCGCATGTATTCGGGCGTTCCAAAGGCCGGCGCACCGGATTTCATGTCGACATTGCTGGTGAAGGTGCCGATCATCACCGGACAGCCCGGACTGATGTATTGCAGCAACGCGATGGCAGACAGGCCTTCCGCCAGGCTCAGCGCCACGGCGCCCGACATGGTCACCGGCGCCATCGCGCCCGCCAGCGTGAACGGGGTCACGACGACAGGCTGCCCGCGCCGCGCCAGCCGCATCGCGCCGTCCAGCATCGGATAGTCGTGCTTCAGCGGGCTGACCGAGTTGATGTTGGTATACATGCGCGGCTTGGCCCGGAACTCGTCCTCGCTCAAGCCCCCGGCAAGCCGGGTCATCTCCATCACGTCCTCGACGCGTTCGGCCCCCAGTGAATAGGCGTGCACGACCTTGTCCGTCAGCGTCAGCTTTTCATAGAGGCAGTCGAGATGGCGGACCGAAGGGTGAATGTCGATAGGCTCGACGGGGTATCCCCCCGCCACATGGATGCAGTTGAAATACTGCGTGAGCTTCATGAATTCCTTGAACGTCTCGAAATCGCCCGACCGCTTGCCGCGCTCCAAATCCCAGGCATTCGGCGGCGACGAGACGTTGACGAAAACCATGTGCTTGCCGCCAAGCGTGATCTCGCGCGCCGGGTTGCGCGGCGTGATCGTGAACTGCTCGGGCACCGTCTTGAGCATCTCCATCACGAAGTCTTCGTCCATCCGGACGTTCGTGCCCTCGACCTTGCATCCGGCCTGTTTGAGGATCGTCACGGCTTCGGGATTCAGGAACTCGATCCCGATCTCGGACAGGATGCGCATGGCGCCGCGATGAATCGCCATGACGCCGTCCATGTCCAACGGTTCGGTCGGGCGGTCGGGATTGACGGGAATTCGCCACGGCATCTGGTCGATGGCGGCGGTTCCGGCGCGGCTCTTGTTGCCCGCGCGGCCCCCCGCGCGGCGGCGGCGGCCTGCATCGTCGTTCATCGTGGCACTCCTCGGTTCCAGGGGCCACGCCCCCAAGACGCAGATTGACCCATCGTCGCGACCGGTGGGAACCTGATTTCCGACCAGTTTAGGTCGTTTTTGAAGTGCGCTCTGCGTTCCCGGCCCCGTTGCCGATCTCGGCGTCGATCCAAGCGGGCAGATGCCCGATGTCCGGCAGGACTGCCTCGGCCAGCGGCGCAAGTTCGTCGGCCCGCGCGACGCCCGTCAGAACGGCAATGGGGCGCATCCCCGCCGCACGCCCCGCGACAAGGTCATGGGCGCTGTCGCCCACCATCAAAACCGTTTCCGGCGGAAGCCCGGTGGCATTGAGAAACGCCAGCAGCATGCCCGGCCCCGGCTTTCCGCCATGGCCCGAGTCGGCGCCCAAGATACTGTCGAAAAGCGTGTCCACGCCCGCATCGAGTAGGTGCGCCCGCGCGGCGGACTCGATGTCATTGGTGGCAACCCCCAGCCGCAAGCCGCGCCCCCGCAGGTCCTGAAGAAGCGGGGCGAGCGGAACGGCGGGGGCCATGTCGGCCTCGACCGAAAGCAGGTTGATCCGCGCCAGCAACGCCGCATGGCTCATGCCCGGAAGGTCGGGCAGCAGCTCGCTGGCAATCTCGTCGCCCGTCAGCGCGATGACGGGGCTGGCCTCGCCGAATGCGCCGGTCACGGGATCGAAGTCCAGCGTCTTGGCAAGCCGTTCCGCGTGATGCGAGTCTGTCGCCAGTTCTAGGATCAGCCGTCGCGTCCAGCCGCCCCAGCTTTGGCGAAAATCGAACAGTGTCCCGTCTTTGTCGAAGACCACTCCACCGATCATGTTGCCCCCCGGCCTGCCGTTGCCGGTCGCACCGTGAAGGGGGGAGGCGCGCTTTGCAACCCGTGCTGCCCGGAATTCATGTCCAGTGCGTCGCGTCGCCCCCGGGCAACCAGGCACGCGCGGCAAGCGGGGCGGTATAGGGCAGATCGGAGCTGTCGCAGAAGGCGATGATCCGGGCGTCGTCCCCCAGCAGGAAATCCAGAACCGATGCGAGGAATTCCGGATGCCGCGCCCCGGCGGCAAGATCGCCCGGCCCCGCGCCCGTGGCCGCCAGAAATGCCACCCGCGCATCCTCGTCCGATACGAGCCAGGCCATCGCCTGCAAGGCCAGCGTTTCGGCAGCTTCCCGCTGAGTGTTCATCTCTCACCTCTTCGTGTGTCGGCAGGACAGCAAACAGAAAGGAATCCTTAACCAATAGGCCGACACACTGACCCGCAAGTCAGAACAGGTAAAGCGGCAGAGCGGGTCATGTCGGGGCGTATTCTCATAGCGGATGGCGTGGCGACCAACCGGATCGTGCTCCGGTCGCGTCTTGGTGCCGCAAGATACGATACACAGCTGGCCGCAACCGGCGCCGACTGCCTTCGCATGGCCATCGAAGATCTGCCGGATCTCGTGATCCTCGACCGCGACCTTCCCGACATTGATGGACTCGCCGTTCTCCGCGCGATCCGCGCAAATCCCGCGACACGCGACACTCCGGTCCTGCTGACCGCGATGGCATCGACACTTGCCCTGCGCCAGGATGCCTTGCGCAGCGGCGCCGACCACGTCATGGCAAAACCCGTCGATGAGGACAGGTTGCTTGCCCGGATGCGCGCGCTGATCCGCGGCCACGACCGGGATGAGGAACTGCGGCTGCGCGATGCGACGCAGGGTTTGCTCGGATTGGCCGATGCAGGCCGGGGGTTCGAGCATCGGCCTCTCGTGGCAGTCGTCACAACCTGCCTGACGGACCGGAATGCATTGCACCCCTCGCTTCCTGCCGACATCGTCTGGCTCTCGCCAGGCGAAGCTCTGGCGGACGCTGCGCGCAACCCTGATGCCTTCCTGATAAGGGATGATGTCGACACTTTGGGCGACGGCAGTGCGCTAAGGCTCATTTCTGAACTTCGCAGCCGCAGTTCCAGCCGGAACGCGGCGATCTGCCTTACGCTGCCTACGATGGACAGCAAGTCCGAGGCGATCGCCCTGGACCTTGGTGCGAACGACGTTGCCTCGACTTTTTCTGACCCTGAAGAACTGGCACTTCGCCTGCGACGGATTCTGCAGCGCAAACAGGGCGAGGATCGGCTTCGCGCAACGGTGGAAACAGGATTGCGCCTGGCGCTGATCGACCCGCTGACCGGCCTTCACAACCGCCGCTACGCGATGGCGCATCTCGGCCGACAACTGGCAGCGCCTGCGAAGTCCGGCTCGTGTTTGGCCGTCATGCTGATCGACCTCGATCGCTTCAAGTCGGTGAATGACATCTTCGGGCATGCGGCGGGTGACTCGGTTCTGGTCGAGGTTGCGCGTCGACTGAAGGCCGCGACCGAAGGCGCCAGCGTCGTGGCGCGCATCGGCGGGGAGGAGTTTCTCGTGGCCCTGCCCGATACGGGGCTGAACGCGGCCCGGACGGTCGCCGAACATCTGTGCCACATCATCGAGGAAACCCCGATCGTCCTGGACGACCGCCGGGGGGTCAGCGTGACCATCTCGATCGGGGTCGCCTCGGCTCTGCCGGCTGACGGCATTGGCCCCGATGCCGTGGCCGGAATGATCGCACGCGCGGACCGCGCCCTTCTGCTGTCCAAGGATAGGGGCCGAAACATGGTCACGATCTGCAAATCGGCCGCCTGACCGCTCGGCTCAGGGGCCGGGCTTGTCTTCGCCGCGCCCCCGCATTGGCCCGCGGGCTGCGATCTCGTCGATCCTGTCGGCAAACCGGTCCCGCTCGACCGGGGTCATCTGTACGATCCGCTCCACCAGCAGACGCTGCCCCATCTCCAGCCGAGCATCCGCCGCATCCTTCAGGGTCGCGAAAACCTGCTCCAGCGCCGCCCGGTCCAAGGGCTCGGCCCGCAGGACCTGCCCAAGTTCTGCAAAATTGCGCATCATCTCGCGGCGCATCTGCCGTGGCGTACCGCCGTCGCGCATGAAAGCCCGCGCCAGCGCCGCTCGGTCTTCTGTCGTGAGCGCTTCCGAAAAGGGACCGAACCCGATCTCGCGCGGACCCGACCGGGGGCCATCCGGGCCGTCCCGCAAGAGCGCGCCCCCGATCGCACCGACGAACAAGAGATTGAGCGCAAGCGAGGCGTAAAGGGCAATCCTGATCCGGCGCGAGGCAGGCGCGGAAGACGGGGCCGGCGGCAAAGTCGGGGCGGGCGTGGCTTCGGTCATCTCAGCCCTCGATCTGAAGCGTGGTGAAATCGGGAAAGAGTTCGACATAGTCAAGCGCGGCCTCGCGACCGAGCGCCGCCGAAAGCTGGTCGGTGACATCGATCAGAGAGGCAGGCTGGGCAATTCCGATCCACAACCCCGCCATCGCGGCGGTTCCCAACCCCGCCAGAGCCACACTGCCGCCAAGGGCAGATATCCACCGCCGCAGCGCAGGCTCGCGCGTCGGCACAACGGCCCGGACCGACGTGCGAGACGACTGTACCGCCTGGGCGTCATCGACGATCCTCGCCAGAAGCCGTGCGTCCGCCTCGGGCGGATGGGATCGAAGATCGGACAGCAGCGCATCCAGGTCAGCGTCCGACATGTCAGGTTTCATCGTCGTACCCCAGTTCCTCGCGTCGGCCGGACAGCAGGGCGGCAAGGTTTCGCTTGCCGCGTGCGACCAGACTTTCGACAGCTTCCACACTCATGTCCATCACCTCGGCAATCTCGGGATTGCCCAGTCCTTCAAGGTGCCGCAGCACGACCGCCTGCCGCTGCCGGTCCGGCAAGGCGACCAATGCCGTTTCCAGCGCGCGCGTGCGATCCGCCGCGATCAGCCGCGACACGACCGACACCGCACCGTCCTCGACCTCGGGTGCATCGTCCAGCCCACGCGGGCGCGACTTGCGAAGCCGGTCCGTGCACAGGTTCGACGCGACGCGGTAGAGCCAGGTCGAGATCTTCGCCTCGCCCGCCCGCCATTGCGGCGCCACCCGCCATAGACGCAGCATCGCATCCTGCGCGACATCTTCGGCCTCGGCGCGGTCGCCCAGCATCCGCATCGCAAAGGCGAAGACCCTTGGCGCAAACCGCAAGGTCAGCGCCCGTGCCGCTGCCGCGTCCCCATTGGCGTACAGGACCAGCAACGCCTCGTCCGGCACATCTGTCAGCGCGTCGAAGGGCATGGTCATACTGTCGGAGTCTAGCCTGCATTTCCCGGTCCTGCCAAGCCTGCGGGCCCGGCCTTCGGGGCGCCGCCGCGAACGGCGGGCACCCCATCGACGGTCAGTTTCCGCCGTTCATCCAGAAGTGCTTGCGGTGGCCGCGCGGGCCGTCGCCATCTTCCCCGCCCCGGCGTTCGGCCATCTGCGCGCGTGCCGCCTCGACCTCTTCCTCGGTCACTGCGCCGTCACCATCGGCATCGAGCCGCTCGAACATCATCTCGGGCATTGGCCGCGCCGCAAGTTCCTCGACCGAGAGCAGTCCGTCTCCATCGACGTCAAGCCGCTCCACCCGCATCGTGGCGCGGGCCGTCGCCATCTGTTGCATCATCCGCATTTCCTGTGCCGCCAATTCCTCGGCACTCAGCTTGCCGTCGCCGTTGGCGTCAGTCCCAGCGACTGCCGCGCTGCGCCGCACTTCCATTTCCTCGACAGTGATCCGCCCGTCGCCGTCCGTGTCGAAGGTTTCGAACATCATCGCGCCGAAGGGCCCGTCCTCGTGCATGCCCTGCATCATTCCGTCGCCCGGGCCCCGCGCCGAAGCGGGGATCGCGGTCGACAGGGTCGCCGCGACAACGGCGGCCAGGGTTGCGGCGGCAAATCCAGTGGTGGGTCGCATCGTGTCTCTCCATCCTGCGGACAGGGCCCTGTGCCCGTCCTTGTGATGATCAAACGGGCGGTGGGGTCGTTTCCGTCGCGGCCTGAGCAGAATTTTGCGACATCGGGACGCAAGGCGGTGCCCACCCCTCTACTTTCCCCGATCGCGAGGTTATGGTGACGCAAACTCCCCGGGAAAATGTGAATGCCAAGCCAAGCAACCCCGTCCGTCGTCTCAGACGAGGATGACCGCCCGATGCGTCCCGCCATGCTGCGCGGCTGGCGCCGGCGCTGCCCGAACTGCGGCGCAGGCCCGCTTCTGCGGGGCTACCTGACAGTGCGCGAGGCCTGCCCGGTCTGCGGCGAGGAACTTCATCACCAGCGCGCCGACGATGGGCCGGCCTACCTGACGATCCTGATCGTGGGGCATCTGATGGCCCCGGCGATCCTCTGGGCCTTCATCGAATTCCGTCCGGACCCGCTGATCCTGGCCAGCATCTTCTCGGTCGGCACGGTCGCGCTTTCGCTCTACCTTCTGCCACGCCTGAAGGGTGTATTGGTTGCGATCCAGTGGGCGCGCAGGATGCACGGGTTCGGCGCGGGTGCCTGACGCAGCGCCCGCCATCCGCGATGCCGCGACCGTCATCCTGACGCGACACGGCGCATCGGGACCCGAGGTGCTGATGGGCCAGCGCGGCGCGAGCGCGGCCTTCATGCCGTCGAAGTATGTCTTTCCAGGCGGTGCGGTCGATCCGGGCGATGCCCTCGTGTCCCTGGACGGGCTCGATCCTGTCTGCGAGGCGCGGCTGCGTCATCGTGCCGATGTATCGCCAAGCGCACTCGCCGCGGCCGCGATCCGCGAGTTGTGGGAGGAGACCGGCCTTCCGCTCGGCAGACCTGGAAGCGGGGCGCTGCCGGAGGACTGGGCGGGTTTTGCCGCACGGGGCCTTGCGCCGAGCGCATCTGGCCTTCGCTTTGTCTTCCGCGCGATCACCCCGCCCGGACGCACCCGGCGCTTCGATGCGCGGTTCTTCCTGGCCGATGCGTCGGGCGTGGCGGGCGACTGCGACGATTTCTCGGCCGCGTCGGATGAATTGGGCCACCTGCACTGGCTGCCGCTTGCCCAGACGCGACGGCTGGATCTGCCCTTCATCACCGAAGTCGTGCTGGCCGAAGTGGCGGCCTGCCTTGCCCAACCCGGACCGCCGCCGCCCATTCCCTTCTTCGACAATTCCGGGCCGGTTCCGACCTTCCGGCGGATCGGCTGACTCACGCCGCGCTGACGACGCCCACGACGCCCGCCACGATCAGCGCCATGCCCGCGAGTTCACGCCCCGTGATCCGCTCGCGGAAGAACAGGATCGACGCCGCGAGCGAGAAGAGCACTTCCACCTGCCCCAGGCTACGGACATAGGCCGCGTTCATCAGCGAGAACGCCACGAACCAGCCAAGCGAACCAAGCAGGCCCGCCAATCCGACCGGCACCGTCGCGCGCCACGCCCGTGCCACGCGCGTGACCTCGCCCGGTTCGCGCCAGGCCAGCCATAAGCGCCATGACGACGCTCTGGAACACGGTCACTGCCGCCAGCGCCACGACGGCCCGAACCAGCGCGCTGCCTGAGGCGACCTCCAGCGTGGCACCGCGATAGCCGATCGCCGAAAGGCCGAACAGCGCCCCCGCCGCCAACCCGAGCGCGACGCCCCGATGCCCGACACCGCCCCAGCCGCCCGTCGGACGCGACAGCACGATCACCCCGGCGGTCCCGACCAGGATCGCCGCCAGACCGGCGCCCGACACAGCCTCGCCCAGCACCAGCGCAGAAAACGCCGCGACAAGCAGCGTCTCGGACTTGGTGAAGGCGATGCCCACGGCAAAGCTGCGTTCCGAAAACAGCGCCACGGTGCAGAACGTCGCCACGATCTGCGACACCCCGCCCAGAATGACAAACGGCCAGAACGGCATCCCTGGCCAGTCGATTGTGCCGCGGAGATTAAGCAGCAGGACCAGCCCGCCGATGACAACGGGCGCGTTGAAGAAAAAGCGCGCAAACGTTGCGCCGCCGGTCGACAGGCCCAGACCCTTGAGCCGCTTCTGCATCAACAGCCTGATCGTCTGGACCGCGGCTGCAGCCAGCGTGACGATGACCCAGGCTTCCATGCGGATCGTTCTGGCAGTCGCCAGAGCGAGGCGCAAGACCTGCGTTTATCTGGCGGCCACGGTTGCGGGCGCAGTCTGGGCCGGGTCTGCGCCTCGGTCGTGTCCAGTGGCCAGAGCGGATGGGGGACCGGATCCTTCGCGCGCAGCAGGTAGCGCGAGAAGACCTCGGCATAGGAGCGGTAAAGATACCCCTCGTTCCGGCGCAGGTAGTGCTCGCGGTTCGCGCGGTAGGTTTCCGGCAGCCGATACCACGGCACCGAGGGGTGCATGTGATGAACGACGTGAAGGTTGTTGTTCAGGAACAGCAGCGCCAGCGGTCCGCGATCCTCGATGATGACCGTCCGCGCGCGCGCGGCCTCATGCGCCCGATGCTCGAGGAAGGTCCTGATCTTCAACAGCGAAAGGCCGGCATAGGTCGCAAAGAGATAGGCCCAGACCGGCATCTGGCCGACCGAAAGCAGCCAGAGCATCACCAGCGCGACACCTGCCGCATTCAACGCCCAGGCCCTGACAACAGCGCGGTCGCCCGCCCGCGCCAGTTGCCATTCCGACCGGATCAGGGTGACGGTTCCGATAGCCGGCCCAACCAGCATCCGGCCAAGCAGCGTGTTGTTGATCTCGCAGCAGCCTGCGCGTGATCCAGGGCAGCCGCGCCCAGACAGCGGGATCGTGAAAGTTCGACTCCGGGTCGTCATAGGGGTCGGTCAGGCTGGGGTCATGGTGGTGCGCCAGATGCAGGTCGCGAAACCGCTCGTAGGGCACGACGAGCGTAAGGCTCGGAAAAACCAGCGCCTCGTTCAGGGCCTTGCTGCGGAAGGGATGGCCGTGAAGAACCTCGTGCTGCAGAGACGAGAATTGTGCGATCGCAATGGCAGTCAGTGCGATGCCCAGTGCCAGCCGACCAGCCCGAGATCACCGTCGTCCCCAATGCCCAGACGCCATAGGTGGCAAGCATCAGCAAAAGGGTGGGCCACTCGATAACCGAAGCCTGCGGGCGCAACATGTCCTCCGCGGTGATGACATTTAAATGAATAGCATTTGCCGCCTCGCTGCGGAATTTGGAGAATTTCCAACATTTTTCTCAACAACCGTGATATTATGAAACAGATGGGGAATATTCTCGACAAACGCATGCGGGCCGACCTGTTCCGCACCCGCCTCGCCGAAGCGATGTCCAGCCGCGCGATCAGCCAGAGCGCGCTTGCCCGGATGGTCGGGGTCGACCGATCGACGATATCGCAACTGCTGGAAAGCGGCTCGGCACGCCTGCCCAATGCGCAGCTTGCCGCCGAATGTGCGACGGCGCTCGGGGTCAGCACGGACTGGCTGCTGGGTCTGTCGGATCGCCCCGAACCCTTCGATGCGCTTCTGGCAACGCTCGCTCAGCCTGACCGATGCGCCTCGCGCCCTGATCGACGAGACGATCTTCGGCTGGCACCAGGAAGCGGCGGGCTACAAGATCCGCCATGTGCCCGCCACGCTGCCCGACATGATCAAGACCCGCGACATGATGGAATGGGAATATGCGGCGCAACTGGGCGACACGGCGCAGAACCGGCCATCACGGCATCGGAAGCTGCGGCTGGCCCGGATGCGCGAGGCGCGTTCGGACTACGAGATCGCGATGCCGATGCACGAGCTTGACGCCTTCGCCCGCGCCGAGGGTTACTATGCCGGCCTGCCGCGCGACATCCGGCGGGCGCAGCTCGATCGCATCCTGACGCTTGTCGAACAGCTTTATCCCGCCTTGCGCATCTATCTGTTCGATGCGCGGTGGGTCTATTCGGCCCCGATCACCGTCTTCGGCCCGCTGCTTGCCGTGGTCTATCTCGGGCGCCACTACCTCGCGTTTCGCGACGCCACGCGCGTCGGCCCATCTTTCGGCCCAGTTCGACGGGCTGATCCGCGAAGCCGCCGTCGGCGCGCGAGACCTGCCCGACCACCTGCGGCGTCTGCGTTTCGAGATTGCCTAGAGCGCCGCGACGGGCCGCAGCCGTGCAAGGTCGTAGCCGTTCCACTCGAGGATTTCCCGCGCCGCAGCAAGCCGGTCGGGTGGCAGCGGTCCATCGCGGTTCAGGATGAAGCCGAAACGTCCGTCAGGCGTTCCGACGACGACGGTCCGGTAGTCGGCATCGACCCAGAGCACCCACCACTCCGCCCCGATCCCCTCCGGATCGGCCCCGACGAGTTGCAGGCGCCCCGGCCCGGTGATCTGCGCCGGACCGCGAAAGCTGCGGCGCGTGCCGCCGAGGCAAAGGTCGGCCTGCACCTGCAAACCTTCCGAGACGGCAACACCGCTCGCGCGACAGGCCGCCGCGCCGGGCGGGGCAAAGTCGGCAACCTGCACCCAACGGCCGGACAAGGCGCTGCGGCTCGACCACCGCCGTCGAATAGATGTTGCGATCCACCGACCGGAACCCGCCGGGCTGCGGCGCAGCGCATCCCAGAAGCAAGAGTGGAAGCAGCGTCATTGCACGCATTGCGTCATCCTGAGTCCACGGTCGTTGAGGATTTCCTGACAACCGAAGACCGGCGTGAAGGGCGAACAGGTCTGCGACCTGGCCAGGCAAAGGCCTTGGCAGTCGCTCTCGCGGTTGCACCGCTTTCCGCCGTCACGGGTGGGCCGGACGCAGGCGAAGCTCTGCTTCGTGCCAGCCGAGACGAAACGGCCCCCGCCTTTTTCACAGGCGATCTGCGTGGGGGATTTCACCACCTCGGGCGGCGGCGCCTCGGCTGCGGGCGGGGCGGTGTCGGCGCCGCTCCGCTGCAGGCGGCGCCTCGGCGTCGGGTGCGGGCGCGGCGGCGCCATCCGGTGCCGTGGCTTCCGACAGCGCCGCCACGGCTTCGGCGCGTTCACCAGCCGCCGGCAGCGCCGTGACCTCGATTTCCCCGGGCGCCATGGCCGGGCCGCTGGCATCCCCAACCGATCCTCGTTCCCCGCCCCCCGGCACGCAGGCCGAAAGCGCGACCGAAGTTGCCAGCGCAAGGCAGATCGTCCGCAACAGGGTCATGGAGGGCAACATGGGCATCCGGCCCTCAGATGGCCCCAGGTCAGCGCAGCGTGCAAGCCGTTTCGGTGCGGGTGCGATCAAAACGGCGCGGGGTACAGCCGGTGTGCCGCGGCGATGTCGGCCAGCACCTCGTCCGACAGCGTGACATCGGCGGCACCGATATTGGTGGCAAGCTGGTCCAGCGTGGTCGCCCCGATGATCGGGATTGTGCGTGAAGGGCCGTGACCGACAGAAGGCGATCGCCATCTGGCAGGGATCCAGCCCGTGCCGCGCGGCGATGCCCAGATAGGCCGCCACCGCCTGGAACACCTGCGGTGTGATCCGCCCGCCCAGATCGGGGGTGAAGCTGCGCCGCGATCCTTCCGGCGTCACGTCGCCCGCATACTTGCCCGACAGCAGACCGACGGCGAGGGGCGAGAACGCCAGCAGCGGCATGTCCTCGATCAGGCTGAACTCGGCCCAGTCGGTATCGAACTGGCGGCAGAGCAGGCTGTATTCGTTCTGCACGCTCGCCATGCGCGGCAGGCCCAGCGTCTCGGCCAGATGCAGCCAGCGCGCGGCCCCCCAGACGCTTTCGTTCGACAGCCCGATGGCGCGGATCTTGCCCTCGGCGACCAGAGCCTGCGCCGTGTCAGCACATCCGTCATCTGCGCCGTTTCGGTCATCGCGATCCGCCCCGGTGGGGGCATAGCGCCACATCTGGCGGAAGTGATAGCTGCCCCGGTTCGGCCAGTGCAGCTGGTAAAGGTCGATATAGTCGGTCCGCAGCCGGCGCAGCGACCCGTCGACCGCCGCGCGCATCGTCGCGCCCGCTGATCGGCTCGCCGGGCCGCACCATCTGGCCCTTGCCGGTGATCTTGGTTGCCAGAACGACCTCGGTCACGACGCCCGCGTGCGGCGAACCAGTTGCCGATGATCTCTTCCGTGCGGCCCACCGTCTCGGCCCGCACCGGGTTCGTGGGATACATCTCGGCCGTGTCCCAGAAGGTGACGCCGTGCTCCAACGCCATGTCGATCTGTGCATGGGCCTCGGCCTCGGTGTTCTGGGTGCCCCAGGTCATCGTGCCGAGGCATAGCTCCGAGACGGCCAGTCCGGTCCGACCCAGCGGGATCTGTCGCATCGTTCTCTCCTTCGCTTGGCCGCAGACCCTAGCGGGATACCGGGCGGCGGCAACCCGCTTCGGGCAAGCTCTCGCCGCTCCCGACGAAATGATCGCGCAGGGCCCGATGCCCGTGCTACGCTCGGCGCATGATCTTGATCCGCACAATCCTCGCCTGTCTTGCCGTCGCCATCCTTCCCTCGGCGTCTCTTGCTGCACCCGCGCGCTATGCTCTCGACGAGCAGGCCTCGACAGTGGGGTTCGAGACGGATTTCGGCCCCGATCGCATCACCGGACGGATGCCCGTCACGCGCGCCGACCTGACCCTTGATTTCGACAAGGTCGCGAATTCGCACGTCGATGTCACACTGGATGTCTCAAACGCACAGGCAAGCTTTCCCTTCGCGGCACAGGCCATGAAGGGGCCGAAGGTGCTCGATGCCCGCAGCTACCCCGAGATCACCTTCGCCTCGACCGACGTGAGGCCAAATGGTGCTGGCGCGAAGGTTCAGGGCAATGTCACCATCCGCGGCGTCACCCGCCCGGTCACCCTGGACGCCGTGATCTGGCGCAAGCAGGGTTCCGCCGAGGGCGACCTGTCGCACCTGACCGTGCGCCTGACCGGCTCGGTCAACCGGTCCGATTTCGGGGCAACAGGCTGGAACGACATGGTGGGCGATCAGGTCCGCCTCGACATTCTCGCCCGCGTCGTCCGACAGGAGTAGCCGTTGGCGCTGCGCAACACGCCAGACAGTTTCGGCCTTATCACGCGCGTCATCCACTGGACGATGGCCCTTCTCATCATCGGGATGCTCGCCCTCGGCCTGAGGATTTCGGGGATGGAGCCGGGGCTGGCCAACCTCTGGCTTTACGGCCTGCACAAATCCATCGGACTGATCATTCTGTCGCTGGTCGTGATCCGCCTCGGCTGGCACGCGATCAGCCCGCCCCCTGCCCCCACTGGGCCGCCAGCGCGCCTGGTCCCAACGCCTTGCGCGCTTCTCCCATTTGGCGATCTATGCGCTGCTCATCGTCATCCCGCTCTCCGGCTGGGCGGCGAGTTCCGCCTCGGGGCTGGATGTCATGCTGTTCGACCGATGGGTGATTCCACCCATCGCGCCCGTATCGGAGGCCTGGGAAAACGCGGGCTGGGCCGTCCACGGCATCGCGACCAAGCTGCTGATCGGCCTCCTGCTGCTGCACGTCGCGGGCGCCCTGAAGCGCGAGATGGAGGGCGACGGCACGCTGACCCGAATGATCCGCGGGCGCGCCTGATCGCCCCTTTACCTTGGCAGGCAAACGGCGTCAGGTAGGCCATCCCAACGCGGCCCGCCATGCGCCTTCTCATTTCCTTCGCCGCCCTCTTCCTGTCGGTCATCCTGCTGCAACTCGGCTCCGGGGGCGTGGCGCCGCTCGATGCGATCTCGGGCGAGGTGCTGGGCTTTTCCACGACCGAGATCGGTCTGCTCGGCTCGGCGCATTTCTTCGGCTTCTTCATCGGCTGCTGGTGGGCGCCGCGCCTGATGGGCGAGGTCGGGCACAGCCGCGCCTTCGCCGCCTTCACCGCCGCCGGGACCATCGGCATCCTGGCCCACATGCTGATCGTCGATCCCTGGGCCTGGAGCCTGATGCGCATGGCATCGGGCCTTTGCGTGGCGGGGTGCTACACCATCATCGAGGCCTGGCTTCAGGCCAAGGTCACGAACGAGACGCGCGGCCGCGCGATGGGTGTCTACCGGATCGTCGACATCACGGGCAGCCTCGGCGCGCAATTGATGATCGGGGTGCTCGAACCCGCGTCCTATGTCTCGTACAACCTGCTCGCGCTCCTGTGCTGTGCCGCGATCTTTCCGCTGACGCTGACCAAGGCCGAGGCACCGCTTACCCCCACCGCACCGCGCCTGCGCCCCCGCCTCGCCTGGGACCGCTCGCCGCTGGCCGCGGCCGGGGTGGTCGTCTCGGGCGTCACCGGCGCGGCTTTCCGGATGGTCGGGCCGGTCTACGGACTGGAGGTCGGGCTGGCACCCGAGGACATCGCGCTCTTTCTGGCCGCCTATGTGCTGGGCGGTGCGCTGGCGCAATATCCCATCGGTTGGCTCGCCGACCGCTTTGACCGCCGCTCGGTGCTGATCGGCCTGTCGGTCGGCGGGATTGCAACCTGTCTCGCCACCATCGGGCTTGCCGGGTCAGGAACCGTGGCCGTCTTCACCGCCGCCGCCCTATTCGGATTTGCGACGCTACCCATCTATTCGGTCTCGACCGCCCACGCGCATGACTTCGCAACCGATATCGAGCGGGTGGAGCTGTCGGCCGCCCTCATGTTCCTTTACGCCGTGGGCGCCATCGCAAGCCCGCTCGTCGCCTCGGCCGTCATCGCGGCCTTCGGCCCCGCCGCGATGTTCCTGATGATCGCCGCCGCCCATGTCCTGCTGATCCTGTTCGGCATCGCCCGGATGCGGGCCCGCCCCGCCCCCGGCGACCGCACCGCCTATACCTACGAGCCGCGCACGTCGTTCCTGATCGGACGCCTCCTGCGCCGCACGAAGGACAACTCGCCCGCCCCCTGACACCTCCCAGATTTTCCGTTCAGAAGTATCCTCCGGGGGTCCGGGGGTGGAAAACCCCCGGCGCGCGGCACAAGCGCAACCCCCCTCGCCACTCTGCGACCCATGCGCTAAACGAGGCACGCACAGCGAACCCAAGGACGCCCCGCATGGCCCGCATCCTCATCACCTCGGCGATCCCCTACATCAACGGGATCAAGCACCTCGGCAATCTCGTCGGCAGCCAGCTTCCCGCCGACCTCTATGCGCGCTACATGCGCGGCCGCGGCCATGAGGTGATGTTCATCTGCGCCACCGACGAACATGGCACCCCGGCGGAACTCGCCGCCGCGAAAGCGGGCCAGCCCGTCGAGCAGTTCTGCGCCGAGATGCACAAGGTCCAGAAGGATATCGCCGACGGCTTCCGTCTGTCCTTCGACCATTTCGGGCGCTCGTCCAGCCAGCGCAACCACCGACTGACCCAGCATTTCGCAGGCCAGTTGGCGGCGAACGGCTACATCGAGGAAGTGTCGGAAAAGCAGGTCTTTTCCATCGCCGATAACCGCTTCCTGCCCGACCGCTATATCGAAGGCACCTGCCCGAACTGCGGCTACGACAAGGCGCGCGGGGATCAGTGCGAGAATTGTACCAAGCAGCTCGACCCGACCGACCTCATCAACCCGCGCTCGGCGATCTCCGGCTCGACCGATCTCGAGGTGCGCGAGACCAAGCACCTCTACCTCAAGCAGCGCAGCCTGCGCGACAAGCTGGAGGCATGGATCGACAGCAAGACCGACTGGCCGATCCTGACCACCTCCATCGCGAAGAAATGGCTGAACGACGGCGACGGCCTGCAGGACAGGGGCATCACCCGCGACCTTTACTGGGGCGTTCCGGTGAAGAAGGGCGACCAGCCCTGGCCGGGAATGGAAGGCAAGGTCTTCTATGTCTGGTTCGACGCCCCCATCGAATACATCGCCGCGACCGCCGAATGGGCGGACGCCAATGGCAAGTCCGACGCCGACTGGGAACGCTGGTGGCGCACCGACAAGGGCGCTGCCGATGTGCGCTATGTCCAGTTCATGGGCAAGGACAACGTCCCCTTCCACACGCTCAGCTTCCCCGCCACCATCATGGGCTCGGGCGAGCCGTGGAAGCTGGTCGACTACATCAAGTCGTTCAACTACCTGAATTATGACGGCGGCCAGTTCTCGACCTCGCAGGGGCGCGGCGTGTTCATGGATCAGGCGCTGTCGATCCTGCCCGCCGACTACTGGCGCTGGTGGCTCTTGTCCCATGCGCCCGAAAACAGCGACAGCGAGTTCACCTGGGAGAATTTCCAGGCGAGCGTGAACAAGGACCTTGCCGATGTTCTCGGCAACTTCGTCAGCCGCGTCACCAAGTTCGCCGTCTCAAAGCTGGGCGACACGATACCGGCGGGGGGCGACTACGGCCCGCAGGAAGCCGCGCTGATCGCCGACCTCGCCGCCCGCATCCGCGACTACGAGGCGCTGATGGAGGCGATGGAAGTGCGCAAGGCCGCCGCCGAGTTGCGCGGCATCTGGGTTGTCGGCAACGAATACCTGCAGGCCGCAGCACCATGGTCGGCGATCAAGACCGATCCGGCACGGGCCGAGGCGATCATCCGCCTCTCGCTCAACCTGATCCGCGTCTATGCCATCCTCTCGCGCCCGTTCATCCCCGACGCCGCAGCGGCGATGATGGGGGCGATGGGGTCCGAGGACTGGACATGGCCCGACCACCTGTCTGACGCGCTGCGCACGCTTCCGCCCGGCCATGGCTTCACCGTGCCCGAGAACCTGTTCCGCAAGATCACGGACGAAGAGCGGGCGGACTGGCAGCAGCGGTTTTCGGGCGTGCGCGCCTGAGGCTCAGGCCACGCGCCGCTCGGTCCGGGCAAACGGACTAAGGCCCAGCCATGACTGGATGCTGCGGGCGAGTTGCGGGTCGCCCTCGACCGCGAGTTTGCCCTGTGCCGCCTCCTGCGCCATCGTGCTGAAGCCCATCCAGACCGAGGTCATCGCGCGCAGGCTGCCCTGCACCAGCAGGTCCACGTCATAGCCGGGATCGACCCAGCACAGGTCGGCCTCGCCGTCATCCACGATCAGCCAGTAGCTTTGCTTTTCTTTCGGCAGGTCGGGGTACAGGAACTGGATCGTGCAGCGCCCGCGTGGAAAGGCTCGCACGTCCACGCTGCGGCGCATGTCCCACATCAGCAGCGTCGGGTCGAGTTTGCGCAGCGAAAGCTTTGATTCCACCCATTTCTGTCCCCAGACACCCAGTGCCATCACCACCTCGCGCAGGTCGCGCCCCGCCTCGGTCAACTGGTACAGGTTCTGCCCGCCCGGCCCGGGCATGACGCTGATGATACCCGCCGCCTCCAACTGCTTCAGCCGCGTCGACAGAAGCGTAGGTGACATGCGCGGCACACCGCGCCTCAGGTCGTTGAAGCGCATGCTTCCGGCCAGCAATTCGCGCATTACAAGGGGTGTCCAGCGTGTGCAGACCACCTCTGCCGCCATCGACACCGGGCAAAACTGGCCGTAACCGTCATCCATCGGCATGTCAGTTCCCTCCCAAAACATGATATCATGATATCATGCCGTGATCCGATCCGCGTCGCCATTCAACTCCAGTATCTGCACTGGAGCGGACTCCGGAACGGGCGCAGCTTCGTCCCATCGCAACTCATTGAAGGATTACCGCCATGGGCCTTGCCGATCACATCGAACCCGCCGCGCGCACAGAAAGCCCCACGGCATCCGCTGCGCATCTGTCCAAAGTCTTCGCCGCCCGCGCCGCGCACCATGACGAGCTGGGCAGCTTCGTGGCCGAGAACTATGACGACCTGCGCGCCGCCGGCCTGATCGAAGCCGCCGTCCCCGCCGAACTGGGCGGCGGCGGTGCCAGCTTGCCCGAACTGTGCGAGATGCTGCGCCTGCTGGCGCATGGTTGCAGTTCCACCGCGCTGGCCTTCGCCATGCACACCCACCAGGTGGCCATCCCGGCATGGCGCTGGCACAATACCCCCGACGTCCGACCGGCGGTCGAGCAACTGCTGCGCCGCGTCGCCACCGAGAAGATCGTCATCGCGACCAGCGGCGGGTCTGACTGGGTCGGCGGCTCGGGCCGGGCCGAACGGGTCGAGGGTGGCTATCGCGTGACCGCCCGCAAGATCTTCGCCTCCGGCGCACCGCTCGCCACCCTGCTTCTCACCGGCGCGGTTGTGGATGAGGCGGACGGTGCGAAGGTCATCCACTTCGGCGTGCCGCTGAACGCCCCCGGCGTTCGCGTGCTCGAGACATGGGACGCCCTCGGGATGCGCGGCACCGGATCGCAGGATATCGAGCTTGAGGGCGTCTTCGTGGCCGATGACAAGGTGTCGCTCAAGCGCAAGGCGGGCGAGTGGCACAAGCTCTTCCAGATCATCGGCACGCTGGCCTTCCCGCTGATCTACTCGGCCTATCTTGGCGTGGCCGAAAGCGCGCGCGACCTCGCCCTCGGCCTAGCCGCCGGGCGCGGCGCGGGGGCGCGGCAACGCCGCATCGCGGGCGAGATGGACACCGCCCTCACCGCCGCCCGCCATGCGCAGGCGGCGATGGTCGCCCGCACCCAGCGCAACGATCCGGGCGAGGACAGCATCAACGAGATCATGATCTGCCGCCGCCTCGTCGAGCAGCAGGCGCTCCGCACCGTGGAACTCGCAATGGAGCTGGCAGGCGGTGCGGGTTTCTACCGCGAGAACCGGCTGGAACAGCGCTTCCGCGACATCCAGGGCGCGCGCTTCCACGCCATGAACCGCGAGGCGCAATACGAATATGCAGGCGCCCTCGCCTTCGGCCAGCCCATCGCGCATATCTACTGATGACAGACCTGATCCGGGTTTCAGCCCGGTTCAGGTCAAGACTGCGCAGGGTGTCGCCCTTCCGCGCGCCCGGTCAGTTCGGCAGAGGCGACCATAGGGCTGACCTTCTTCTGCTTGAACAGATAAGGCACTTGCCGCGATCCGTTGGCGGCCTTTTCGCGGACATTGGCGAGGTAGCCGTCCATGTGATGATCCTTGGCGGAAAAGTCCGTGATGTTGCGCCAGAAGTCGCCGACGGAAAGCCGGTCGGCGTCATGGTTGTCGAGGAAGACATAATCGGGACCTGCCAGCAGGATCACTTCGGAACTGAAGTGCTGATAGGGGCGGATGTCCGTATAGGGCGGGATCATCGGCACGACGTCCAGATCGTTGACCACACGGCTCGTCACCGCCAGCAGCTCGTCCAGATCCTCGACGGTCGCCTTGGTGGCAACGCGGGGCTGGCCGAAGGTCACCAGCCGCTCGACCTTGTAGCCTTCCCGCGCAAAGTATTCCGCCAGGATCGCCGCGACCGCGCCGCCCAGCGAATGGCCGGTCAGCCGCAGCCGCATATCCTTTCTCAGATGCGGTTTGGCGTCATCGAATATCGCCTCCGCATCCCGTTGAAAGCCACGATGCAGCGGAATGCCCAGCAGGCTGTCAGGGACAAGGGCGGTCTCCACATCCTCCCAGACGTTCGGTTTTGCGGCGGTGCCCCGCACCGACAGGGTTTGCGTGCCATTGGCCAGATCGGTCTCGATGAAATACTGCACATCGACCGACGCGACCGTGACCGCCCGCGTGGTCAGCGGATACTCCTTGCGGATCTGTGCGACAGGATCATAGGCTGCCGAGGAACGTTCCGCATAAAATGCAAGTTCGGTGAAATCGATCCTCTCGGGGGTAATCACCGAAAGGGACTGCTTGAAGCTCTGCGGCAGCCCCCCGGCGCAACCCGACAGGATCACCAGAACGCAGGCAAGCAGAACGCCAAGGCGCGCCCGCATCACGTTCGGAAGCGCTCTGTCCTGACCAGACGCATGGAGCATCACCGGCGCGTTTCCTTCTTCAGCCCGCGGCTCATCCGGCCATGGGGCAATCCCGCTCCCAAGCCTAGTCCAAGATCACAGGCAGGGCCAGAACCGCCTCAATGCGCGGGCATGAGGCAGCAAATCTCCCTTCAGGGGCAGACGTCCAGACGGATGATCACCGCCGACCGCCCCACCTCCACGGGAGCTATCCAAGCAACTCCGCGATCTCGCGCCGGAACGGCAAGCGCATCCCCGATGTCGGGTGCGTCCAGTTCCTCGGCGTAGCGTCGCCCCGCGTAGGTCGCCCAGGCAATCGGCCCCGGCGCATCAGCGTCCCCGATTGCGCTGACCGAGGCGATACCCGCCGCCGCCCAGTCCGCCTCGCGCGCCTTGAGCGACAGGTAAAGCGCATCGACCGCGACCCGCGAGGTGACGAGCACCGCCGCATCCGCGGCCACATCGCGCTCGGCGCCCGTGTAGGTGCAGCCGATCCGGGCACCCCCTGACCCGAAAGCGACGGGGGCGTGCGACAGATGCAGCCGAACCCCTTTCTCCATCAAGCGCGTCTGGATGAACCGCTGCTCCAGCGTATTCTCGGTCCACTCGGCCACCTTTGCCGAAGGCGTCACGAATTCCACCTCGCACCCCCGCGCGACCAGAAGCTCGGCCAGAACCGAGGCCATGTAGAAATGATCGTCGTCATAGACGATCACCCGCCCCGAGGGCACCCGGCCTGCCATCAGATCGTCCGGAGTGTAAACGGTCATATCCCCCATCGGTATCGGCGCAAGGTGATGGCGCGCCACCACATCGCTGCGCCAAACGGCGCCCGTCGCGACGGCGACGTGCTGGAAGCCGAACTCCATCACGTCATCCGCCGAAAGCGGGCTTTCGAAATAGGTCGCGACATTCGGCATCACCGCAATCTGCCCGACGCGATAGTCCGCCACCCGGCCCCAGGCCGCGAGTCCTGGCAAGGCCCGCTCACGCGTGACGCGCCCCCCCAGCGTCGAGCCCGCTTCGGCCAGAGCCACATCGTAGCCCCGCCGACCCAGCACCATCGCGGCTTCCAGCCCCGCCGGGCCGCCACCCACGACCAGCACCCGGTCGCTCTGGCCCTTTGCCCGGACCCGTTCGGGGTGCCATCCCTTGCGCCACTCTTCCATGAACGAGGGGTTCTGCGTGCAGCGGCTGATCGCGCCGGTCATGTCGCCCGACACGCAGATGTTGCAGCCGATGCATTCGCGGATGTCCTCGAACCGTCCCTCCTCGATCTTCCTGGGCAGGAACGGATCGGCGATGGACGGGCGCGCGGCGCCGATGAAATCGAGGATACCCTCGCGGACCTGGCGCACCATCGCATCCGCACTCGTGAACCGCCCCACGCCCACCACGGGGCGCGGTGTCAGCGCCTTCACGCCGCGCACCAGCGCCTCCTGCGCGCCTTCTTCCTTGAACCGCGATGTGCCCGAGCAGTTTTCCCACGTTCCCTGCGCCAGATCCCACAGGTCCGGCAACTCGCCGTGCATCTCGATGAAATCGCGCACCTCGGCATTGGAAAAACCCAGCGGCCCATCCTCGTGCAGTGACATGCGGATCGAGATCGCCATTTCGCCGCGCGTTTCCTCGCGGGCTTCCTCGATCATCTCGCGGACAAAGCGCGCGCGGTTCTCCAGCGACCCGCCATATTCATCGCTCCGCTGGTTCGTCGCGCGGCTGAGGAAATGCTGCAAGATGCCGAAGCCGTGGGCACCATAAAGGCAGACGATGTCGAAACCCGCCGCCTGCGCGCGACGAAAGGCATTGCGGTACCACCTGCGCAGGTCGCGGATCCCCTCGCGGTCCAGCGCGCGGGCCTGCACCGGGTCTGCGGTGAAGGTCAGGATCGGGCCGGGCGACACCGCGCGCGGCACCTCGCGCGTATAGAGGTTCGGGCCATTGATGCCGGAATAGGCCATCTGGATGCCCGCCAGCGCACCGTGGCTTTTCATCGCCTCGGCCATCCGTGCCAGCGCCGGAATGTCGCGGTCGTCCCACAGGCGCTGTTCGATGAAGGGCGTGATCTCGGAGGTGTGGTGAATCTCCGTCTGCTCGGTGAAGATGACGCCCCAGCCCCCCTCGGCCTTCACCCGCCGCATCTCGGCCACCGCAGACGGGTCGCGGTAGCCGCCCCCGTTGCAATGCGGAACCTGAAAGAAGCGGTTCTTCGCCAGCTTGGGCCCGATCCGGACCGGCTCGAACAGGATGTCGTAGCGCGACGGGCGGCTGTCCTTCGGCATCTCAGTCGACCACACGGTAGTCGTTGATCTGCGTCGACAGCAGGATCGGGTCGGGCGGCGGCAGATCGGCGATCAGCAGCGCCTCGCCTTGCCCCGCCTGCGCCTGGACCGTCCCATCGGCGCCCACCAATACCGAGCCTCCAGCAATAGGTCAGGTCGCCTTCCACCCCGCAGTAATTGGCATAGGCGATCGCGGTGGCGTGGTTCACCGCCTGCGAGGGCACCGTCAGCCGCGCGACATGGGTATAGGGCATCATGTTGGCCGTCGGGCACAGGATCAAGGTGACCCCTTCCACCGCCAGCTTGCGCAGCAGGGGGGCGAATTCGATGTCGTAGCAGATCAGGAGCGCGGTCTTCGTGCCTTCCAGATCAAACACCGTCAGGTTCGATCCCGCACGATACAGGCTGTTCTCGCGGGGGCCGTAGAGTTGCGTCTTGCGGTACTGCGCAAGAAACCGTCCCTCGGCCCCGATCACGAGCGCGGAATTGTAGACCGTGACCCCGTCCCGCTCTGCCACGCCGATCGCAATACCGCAGCCCGCGCGCTGCACGAGCGGCGTCAGCAAACCGATCCAGTCAGGCATGCCCCGCGCCGCAAGGCGCGGATCGGCCACGTTGTAGCCCGGCAGGAACACCTCGGGGAATACTGCCATGCGCGCCCCGGCAGCAGCAGCGGCCGTCAGCATCCGGTCGATCGTGCCCAATGCGATTCCCATCGCGCCCTTGGGGGAAGGCCCCTGATAGATCGCCAGCCTCATGTCCGCTCCGAACTTTTCCTGCCTGCGGCGACGCCAGATCGTCGCCGCGCCAACCTGCCGAACAAACGCGTGCGATGCCAGACAATCGCGCTTAACCCCCGGTTAGTACCAGCCTACGCGGCCACGCCGGATGAAGGATTAGGCATTCCCTAAGCTGCGCCGCGGCAAACCCTTCTTTGACCGAAGCCCGCGGCCCGTCATCTTCGCACAATGACAGCAGGGCCGGACCATGTCATTGCGACGCGTCCGGCCAGCAGATGCAGGCAAGCAATCCGCATCTTGCGGAAACAGGGCGAGGCAGGGATCGCGGTGACATGAGGGGTTTCGAAGCGTTCACCCCGCGCAAGACCTGCTTGACTTGCGGGGGCAATGCGCCTGACGCTTGGTGGCAGCACGGGTCCGCCATGCCGCGCCGGGGGCGCATAACGGGCCAACCGGAACCGGACGGGGCAGACCCGGACATAGCAAAGGACGCGCCATGACCCGCCACGACCCTGCCCTGTCGCCCATCGAGGAATTGCGCGCCAATGTCGCCGTTCCGTTCGACAAGGCCCGCGCGATGCCGAAGTCGGTCTATACCTCGCCCGAGTTCGCGGCACAGGAACTGACGCACATCTTTGCCCGCGACTGGCTTTGCGCCGGTCGCGCCGACGCCCTGCCGAACCCCGGCGACTATCTGACGATGACGATTTCCGGGGAACCGATCATCGTCCTGCGCGACCGCGAAGGGCAGTTGCGGGCGATGTCCAATGTCTGCCGCCACCGCATGTCGACGCTGCTCGAAGGGCGCGGCAACACCCGGTCGATCATCTGTCCCTATCACGCCTGGACCTACAATCTGGACGGCACCCTGCGCGGCGCGCCCGCGATGACGCTGAACGAAAGCTTCTGCCGCTCGGACATCGCGTTGCCGACGGTGCGGTGCGAACAGTGGCTGGGCTGGATCATGGTCACGCTCAACCCCGATGCCCCGCCGCCTGCCGAACGGCTCTCAGGCGTCAGCGACCTTGTCGGCAAGTTCCACATGGAGAACTACGTCGAGGCCTTCCGCGAGGAATTCCGCTGGAACACCAACTGGAAGGTCTTGGCCGAGAACTTCATGGAAAGCTATCACCTGCCCGTCTGCCACGAAGGCACGATCGGCGGGCATGTGGACCTGCTGAAGATGACCTGCCCCGAAGGCCTGCCCGCCTTCAACTACCACTACATCATCAAGAACGACGCGCTCGACCTGACGCTGGCACACCCGACGAACACGGTGCTTCAGGGCGATGAGCGGCGGACGACATGGCTGATCTCGGTCTACCCCTCGCTCATGATCACGCTCTCGCCCGGTTACTTCTGGTATCTCTGCCTGACGCCGGACGGTCCCGGTCATGTGAACGTGCTCTACGGCGGCGGTCTTGCGCCCGAATTCGTCGCCGATCCGAAGGCGCAGGAACATTTCACCCGGCTGAAGGCGCTGCTCGACGAGGTGAACATGGAGGACAAGGGCTGCGTCGAGCGTGTCTATCGCGGTCTCTGCGCCGACCTGTCCGCGCCCGGCCCGCTCAGCCATCTGGAGCGTCCGAATTACGACTTCGCCCGCTACATCGCCGGGATGATGCCCGCCTGACGCAACCACCCCCTTGCAAAGCTTATCGCGGGGCGACCCGGCTATCGCCACGCCCCATGACTGGAATGACCCATGGCCCATACCCGCATCCGCAAGTTCAACACGAAGGACACCTACCCGGAACAAAAGCTCGACAATGACCTCTGCCAGGCGGTCGTCGCGCGCGGCACGATGATCTTTTTGCGCGGCCAGTGCCCGCAGGATCTCGATACGGCGCAGAACATCGGCAGCCATGACCCGGTGGAGCAGACACACAAGGTCATGCAGAACATCCGGCAGCTGATCGAGGAAAGCGGCGGGCGGATGGAGCATCTGTGCAAGGTTGTCGTCTACCTGACGGATGTGCGCCACCGCGAGGCCGTCTACCGCACGATGGGCGAGTATATCCGGGGCGTCCATCCCGTCTCGACCGGTGTCGTCGTCACCGCGCTCGCCCGCCCCGACTGGCTGGTCGAGATCGATGCGACCGCGATGATACCCGATTGATCGCCCGCGCACTGCAAGCTGCACAGGGCCTTCCGGCTTGAGCAAGGGACCACAACCATGACCTTCACCCTCGCTGCGCGATGCGCCGAGACCGGACAGTTCGGCATCGTCATCTCGTCATCCTCGCCCGCGGTCGCCGCGCGCTGCGCCCATGCCCGCGCGGGGGTCGGCGCGGTCGCCAGCCAGAACGTGACCGATCCCGCGCTCGGCCCCCGGTTGCTTGACCTGCTGGAGGCGGGCCATGGTGCCCGCGAGGCGCTGGACCAACTGGTTCGCTCGACGCCGCACATCGGATGGCGGCAGCTTCTGGTCGTGGATCGGCGGGGGCACGGGGCGGTGTTCACCGGGGACCGCGCCTTGGGAACGCTTGGCGAGGCCGTGGGCGACGGGGCGGTGGCGGGCGGCAACCTGCTTGCCGATACGGCTGTTCCCGCCGCCATGCTTGCCGCGTTTCAGTCCGCGACGGGCGCTTTCGGCGACCGGCTGATGGCAGGGCTGAAGGGCGGGCTGGCCGCCGGGGGCGAAGCGGGCCCGGTCCATTCGGCGGGGCTGAAGATCGTCGACCGGCTCAGCTGGCCCGTGGCCGACCTGCGCGTGGACTGGGCCGAGGATGACCCCATCGGACAACTCGACAGGCTCTGGTCGCTCTATGCCCCGCAGGCGCCCGACTATGTCCGCCGTGCCGAGGCACCCGACAGCGCCCCCGGTTATGGCGTGCCGGGCGACACGCGCTAGGGCGATGGCATCGCGCCCTGCAAGGGGTTAGGCTGCGACGACCCAAAGGCCGTCCCATGCCCCTTCGTTTCACCTTGCGCCAGCTCGAATACCTCGTCGCGGTCGGAGAGGCCGGGTCGATTGCCGTCGCAGCCGAGCGTGTGAATGTCTCGTCGCCGTCCATCTCGACCGCGATCGCCCAGCTTGAACAGGAGTTCGGCCTGCAACTGTTCGTGCGCCGCCATGCGCAGGGCCTGTCCCTGACCGAGGCGGGCAGGCGGATGGTGGTCGAGGCGAGGGCGGCGCTTCAGGCCGCGGCGCGGCTGAACGATCTGGCCAACGAGGTCACGGGAAGTGTCCGCGGCCCCTTGACCGTCGGCTGCATCCAGACGGTCGCGCAGATGCTTCTGCCCGCCCTGCGCCGGGGCTTCACCGAAGCCTACCCCGAGGTCGAATTCCGCCAGTCGGAGGGCAATCAGGCGACGCTGTTCGAGGGGCTGCGATCCGGCACGCTCGACGCGGCGCTGACCTATGAGATCGACATTCCGGCCGACCTGCGCTTCCAGCCGCTGCTGGGGCTTCCGCTGCATGCCTTGCTGCCTGCTCGAACATCCCCTCGCCGACCGCCCCCGGCTGACCCCCGCCGAGCTTGCGCCCTTTCCGATGGTGCTTCTCGACCTGCCGCTGAGTTCCGACTATTTCCTGTCGGTCTTCACCGACCGTGGGCTGAAGCCGCGCATCGTGGAACGCACGCGCGACATGGGCCTGATGCGCGCCATGGTGGCGAACGGCTTCGGCTATTCGGTCGCGAACATCCGTCTGCGATCCGACGTGGCGCCCGACGGCAAGCCTTTGCGGCTTGTCCCGCTGCACGATCCCGACAAGCCGCTGCCCGCCCTTCGGTTCGGCCTCGTGACATCGGAGGGCGCCGAAGGCGTGCGGCGCCTGCGGGCCTTTGTCGAACGATGCCAGTCCGACGTGCCGGCGATCCTCGGAAGCTAGGCTGTCCGGCGCAGGATTTCGATGCCTTCCGGCCCGTGCAACGGCCCGGCCTCGTCAGCCCCTTCGAGGATCAGGCGGCGCCAGAAACCAGGCGGACGCGGCGCGTCGGCAAGCCCGGGGGGTGCGTAAAGCTCGACGACCGAGGCGCCGAGGCCAAGGAAGGATACGGGGATGTTTCCCCCGGGGCGCTCGAGCACGGTTGCCGCGACCTCGCTCAGTCCAAGGTCCAGAAAGAAGCGTCGCATGTCACCGAAATCCCGCGCGGCGATGCCGATATGGTCATGCCCCGGCAATCCCGCGCGGGCCAGACCGGGCCGCGCGCAGAGTTCGATCCGCGCGCCCTCCGGTCCGGCGAAGAACACGTAGCGCGTGCCCTCTTTCCAGAATTCGGGAATGAAGAGCGGACCGTCGGGCGTCACGGCGCTGTCAAGCCGCCCCCCCTTGGCCTGCACCGCCGCCATCGCCGCCCCGACGTCGTCAACCGCCAGCGCAAGATGGTCGATCAGCCCGTGCCCTATCGGCCCGGCATCCGACCGAAGGACGATGCGCTGTGTGCCCAGACGAAGGGCGTCCGGGCCATCCGCCTGAAATCCGAACATCGTGCGCAGCATGGCCCCGCCCGCCGCCACATCGCTCAGCCGCAGTTCGGGGATCAGCGCGCGCGCCGTCACGAAAACGCCTCGGGGTTCGGACCGGTGCGCTCGCCCCGGTCGAGGGACGCAATGGCCGCGTGATCCGCGTCCGTCAGCGAGAAGTCGAACAGGGCAAGGTTCTCCGCCAGCCCCGCGCGGCGCGTCGAACGGGGGATCACCGACAGCCCGAGATCCAGATGCCAGCGCAGGATCACCTGCGCGGGGCTGCGGCCGGTCCGCCTGGAAATCGCCGCGATGACAGGATCGTCGAAGCTGCGCCCCTGTCCGAGCGGCGTCCAGCTTTGCGTGACGATCCCGAGACTTTCGTGCAGCTTGCGCAGCGCAGCCTGTTGCAGCCGGGGGTGCAGCTCGATCTGGTTGAGCGCGGGGACAACACCAGTTTCGTCCACGAGCCGTTTCAGGTGTGGGGCGTGGAAGTTCGACACCCCGATGCTGCGCGCCCGACCCTCCTCTTTCAGCCGGATCAGCGCGCGCCAGGTATCGACGTAGAGATCCTTTGCCGGACAGGGCCAGTGGATCAGGTAGAGGTCCACGTGATCCAGGCCAAGCCGCGCGAGGCTCGCATCAAAGGCCCTCAGCGCAGCATCATGCCCCTGCGAGTCGTTCCAGCACTTGGTGGTGACGAAAACCTCGTCGCGCACCAGCCCGGACCGGCGCAGCCCGTCGCCGAGGCCGACCTCGTTTCCATAGATCGCAGCGCCATCGATCAGCCGGTAGCCGAGGTCGAGCGCCCCGGACACCACGCCAGCGGTATCCGCCGCAGGAACTTCCCAAAGCCCGAAGCCAAGCGCGGGGATCGTTCTGCCGTCGTTCAGCGGGATCGTGGGGGAAGGCGTCATGGCTGGTGCTCCGTCTGGCGGGCCGAGAGGTAACATGCGGGCCACATGGGGCGAAACCCCTAGAGCGAAGGTCCCGGTGCGATGCGCGTGCCATCGCTGAAGCGCGACAGCCGGAAGCGCCGCAGGTCATGTCCCGTGGCGTTGCCGGTGACCAGATCGGCGATCACCCGTCCCATGCCGGGGCCGATGCCGAAGCCATGGCCGCGACATTCCGGTGGCAATCGTCAGGCCGGGTATCGCCGCGACCCGGTCGATCACCGGCACGACGTCGGGCATGGTGTCGATCATGCCGGCCCAGGCGGCTTTCAGGCGCGGGCGGCCAAGCGCCGGGAAGGCGCGCGCAAAGGCATCCTGCACCCGTCCGAGCGTGGCCATGTTGGGCTTGGGGTTCAGGATGCGCATCGCCTCGAAAGGCGAAGGCTCGTCGGCGGCCCAATGGCGCGGCGTCGTCCAGGCGTCGGGATAGCCCGCCGGGGCCGCGGGGCGGAAATGCGTGGACCGCCAATCCTTCTTCAGTACCGGCAGATAGGTCGCGGCGTGGCGCAGCGCATCGGGACCGACGAAGAAGTCATGCTCGGCCCCCGGCGCCAGCGAATAGCCGCCATCCTCGCGCCGGCGCAAGGCAAAGCGGTTGTCCGCAGCCGCGCCGGGGTAGACCTGCGGCCATCGGTTCGGTCGCCGCGACCGAGGCCAGCACCGAAAGCTGCGGCAGGTTGCACCCCCTCGGCCCGCGCGAAGAGCGACGACCACGCCCCGCCCGCCAGCACCACCTGATCGCAGGCGATGCGGCCCTGCTCGGTGATCACGCCTGTCAGGCGCCCCGCCGCACGATCCAGCGCGCGGACCGCGCAGTTCTCGATCACCGTGACGCCGCGCCGGATGGCCCCCGCGACCAGGGTCGGCACGGCCACCCAAGGCTCGGCCCGCGCGTCGCTTGGCGTGTAAAGCCCGCCCGGCCAATCCGCCTGCGCCCCGCTGAGTTGCGCCGACACCTCGGCCTGCGTCAGCATGCGGCTGTCCACGCCATGCGCCCGGGCATGGGGCAGCCAAGCCTCGAACGCCGCGATATCCTTGGCCGTGTTCGCCAGATACATCACCCCGGTCTGGCGGAAGCCAAGCGCATCGCCGAATTCCTGCGCGAGGCTTTGCCAGAGGCGCAGGCTTTCCACCATGATCGGCAGTTCTGCCGGATCGCGGCCCTGCTGGCGGATCCAGCCCCAGTTGCGGCTGCTCTGTTCGCCCGCGATCCGGCCCTTTTCGCAAAGCGTCACGGGCAGCCCGCGTTCGGCCAGATGCCATGCCGTCATCACGCCGATGATGCCGCCGCCGATCACGACGACGTCGCAGGCGGCGGGCGGCGGGCCGGGAAAGCGGACCGGGCTGGCGTCGGAGATCGGGAAAGCTCATGCCAGCCCTGCCACCAGCCGCTGCATGAAGGCATGCCCGGCCTCGAACTCGGACAGCTCGATGAATTCGTCGGCCTGATGCGCCTGCGCGATGTCGCCCGGGCCGCAGACGACCGCCGAATAGCCTTCGGCCTGAAACTGCCCGGCCTCGGTGCCATAGCTGACCACATGCGTGCCGTTGTCGCCGGTCAGCCGCCGCGCCAGCGCCTCGGCCGCGCCCTCTGTCTCGGGGCGCAGCGGCGGGAATCGAAAAGTAGCGGTCCAGCGTGATGCCGGTTTCAGGGCGGATCGCCTGCATCTTGCGCACTCGCCGCGTCGACCTCGGCCTCGAACGCGCGCGACCCAGGCCTCGATATCCTCGCCCGGCACGACGCGGAATCTCGAAGCTGAAGCGGCAATCGGCGGCGGTGATGTTGTGCGCCGTGCCGCCCTCGATCATGCCCGACATGCAGCGTGGTGAAGGGCGGCTCGAACAGCGCGCGCCAGCGGCGCCAGGCGCGGCTGGCCGCATTCTCGGCGTTCATGCCGGTTGGCCCAGTCGATCAGCGGCGCCGCCGCCATGATCGCGCTGACGCCCTGATGGCATCAGCGAGGAATGCACCTCGTAGCCCTTCACATGCACCTTGAAGCCGGTGCCGCCCTTGTGGCCGGTGACCACCCGCATCCGCGACGGCTCGCCCACGATCACGGCGCTGGCGCGGGGCAGGCGCGCGGCGCATCTCGGCGATCATCGGCGGCGCGCCGGTGCAGCCGACCTCCTCGTCATAGCTGAGCGCGATCTGCAGCGGCCGGCGCACGCCCTGCGCCGCGCAGCGACCAGCGCCGCAAGGGCCAGCGCGACGAACCCCTTCATGTCGCAGGTGCCGCGGCCGTAAAGCCGGCCGTCGCGTTCGGTCACGGTCCAGGGGTCGGATGGTCCAGGTCTGGCCGTCCACCGGCACCACATCGGTATGGCCCGGACAGCACGACGCCGCCCGTCGACCTCGGGGCCGACATGGGCATAGAGCGCGGCCTTGGTCCGGTCCGCGTTCCAGTGCCGGTGCGCGGTGATGCCGAGGCCGTCCAGATAGTCTTCGACCCAGTCGATCAGCGGCAGGTTGCTGTCGCGGCTGACGGTCGGAAAGGCGACCAGACGGTCGAGCAGTCTGGCGCGGGGAAAGCGGCATCGGGCATCGGGACTGCTCCTTTGCGGGCAACCTGCGGCCGCCGCGCCGCGCAAGGTCAAGCCCCGGCCGTCCGCCACGCGTGACGCAGGGGCAGACCGGAACGAAACCGTATTGCGGGCCGGCGAAAAATGGTCTAACACTCGGTGCAAAAGGCTGCGGACGGGCAAAGACCCTGACCCGAAAAACAAGAATAAGAACGACCTGGGGAGTGTCATATGCCCGATGGGGCCACGCCCGTCCTTGATGTCAGGGGCCTCAAGACCGTTTTCCGCACCCGCGGCGGCGAGGTTCACGCCGTCAACTCCGTCAGCTTTCACCTGCGCCCGGGCGAATTGCTGGGCGTGGTGGGCGAAAGCGGCTCGGGCAAGTCGGTCACGATGATGTCGCTGATCGGCCTGCTGCCCTCGCCCCCGGCCGAGGTCCGGGCGGGCGAGGTGCTGCTGGACGGCCGCGACATCCTGCAAGGTCGAGCCCGGACGACTGCGCAGCGTGCGCGGCGCGCAAGATCGGCTTCGTCTTCCAGGACCCGATGACCAGCCTGAACCCGGTGTTCACCGTCGGCAACCAGATCATGGAGCCGCTGCGCGACCATCTGGGCCTGACCAAGGCGCAGGCCGAGACGCGGGCGGCGGAACTGCTGGACCTGGTCGGCATCCCCGATGCGCGCAAGCGGCTGAACGAGCTATCCGCACCAGTTTTCCGGCGGCATGCGCCAGCGGGTGATGATCGCCATCGCGCTGGCCTGCGACCCCGATGTGCTGATCGCGGACGAGCCGACCACCGCGCTCGACGTGACGATCCAGGCGCAGATCCTCGAACTGGTGCGCGACCTGCGCCAGAAGCTGGGCATGGCGATCATCTGGATCACCCATGATCTGGGCGTGATCGCCGGCATCGCCGACCGGGTGATGGTGATGTATGGCGGGCAGGTGGTGGAACAGGCGCCGGTGAAGGAGCTGTTCGCCGATCCGCAGCACCCCTATACCCGCGCGCTGCTCAAGACCGATCCCGAGCGTGACCGGCGGCCGCGCGCGCGCGGCTGCAGGTGATCGAGGGCCAGCCGCCGATCCTGGCGGCCGCGCCCGACCGCCTGCCCGTTCCGCGCCGCGCTGCGCCCATGCGCTTCGACCGCTGCGCGCGCGAGAACCCGCAGCGCCGCGCGCTGGATGGCGGCCGTCGGCCGGGCCACGACGTCGCCTGCCACTGGGACGCCCGGAGGCGCGCCGATGCTTGACGCCGGCCCGACGCCGCGCAAGCTGGTCGCAGGTCGCGCGACCTCAAGATGTATTTCCCGATCTACACCGGGCCTGCTGCGCCGCCATACCGGCGATGTGAAGGCGGTCGATGGCGTCAGCTTCGACATCTACGAAGGCGAGACGCTGGGCCTGGTCGGCGAATCCGGCTGCGGCAAGTCCACCGTCGGGCCGCGCGCTCCTGCGGCTTTACGAGCTGACCGGCGGGCTCGGTGGTGATCGACGGCGACGGACGTGGCGCACGCTCTCGCCCGAGGCGCTGCGCGCAGATGCGCCCGACGATGCAGATGGTGTTTCAGGACCCGCAGGCCAGCCTGAACCCGCGCATGACGCTGGCGCGCGATCATCGGCGAGCCGCTGGACGAACACACCGACCTGGCCGAGCGCCGAGAAGCTGGACGCGGGTGCTACGAGCTGATGGATCAGGTCGGCCTGAACCGCCGCTTCGCCAACCGCTATCCGCATGAGTTCTCCGGCGGCCAGCGCCAGCGCATCGGCATCGCCCGCGCGCTGGCGCTGAACCCGCAAGTTCATCGTCTGCGACGAACCGATCGCGGCGCTCGACGTGTCGATCCAGGCGCAGGTGGTGAACCTGCTGGAGGATCTGCAGGACAGGCTGGGGCTGACCTATCTGTTCATCAGCCACGACCTGTCGATGGTGCGCCACATCGCCGACCGGGTGGCGGTGATGTATCTGGGCCGGATCGCCGAGCTTGCCCCGCGCGACGCGCTCTATGCCGACCCGCTGCACCCCTATGCCAAGGCGCTGCTGTCGGCGGTGCCCGAACCCGACCCGAGCATCGAGGCGACGCGCCAGCGCATCATCCTGAAGGGCGATGTGCCGTCGCCCGCCAACCCGCCGCAAGGGCTGCAATTTCTGCACCCGCTGCCCGCAGGTGCATGCCGATCTGCCGCGACGGTGGAACCCGATCTGATCGAAGTGAGCCCGGGCCGCCGCGTCGCCTGCCACCTCGTCACACCCGACAACACCGACCGCCGGATCAACCGGCGGCCCGAGGCAACAGAGCGCAACCAACAAGGAGAGACTCGATGAAACTGAGAACCGCCCTTCTGGGCGCTGCCGCCGCGCTGGCGCTGGCGCCCGCGGCCTTTGCCGAACGCGGCGCCGATGGCAAGGTGAACGTCCTGTACTGGCAGGCCGTCTCGATCCTGAACCCCTACCTGTCGTCGGGCACCAAGGACGTCGAGGCCGCCTCGCTGGTGCTCGAGCCGCTGGCCGGCTTCGACGAGAAGGGCGACGTCGTTCCCGCGCCTCGCGCCGAAGATCCCGACGGTCGAGAACGGCGGCATCTCGGCCGACCTGACCACGATCACCTGGAAGCTGAAGCCCGGCCTGCTGTGGTCGGACGGCACGCCGGTCACCTCGGCGGACGCCGTGTTCACCTGGGAATACTGCACCGATCCCGAAGGCGGCTGCGCCCAGGCGCGCGCGCTACGAAGGCATCGCCAACGATCGAGACGCCGGACGACCTGACCGTCGAGGTCACCTTCGACGGCGCCGAAGCCGAACCCCTACCAGGCCTTCGTCGGCGCGCACCTCGCCGATCCTGCAGAAGGCGCAGTTCGCCGACTGCCTTGGCGCCGCGGCGCTCGACCTGCACCGAGCAGAACACCAAGCCGATCGGCACCGGCCCGTTCATGGTCACCGACTTCAAGGTGAACGACGTGGTGACGCTGGCCGCCAACCCGAACTACCGCGATCCGGCCAAGCCCGCCTTCGCCACCATGACGCTCAAGGGCGGCGGCGATGCCGCGGCCGCGGCGCGCGCCGTGCTGGAAACCGGCGAGTTCGACTATGCCTGGAACACCCAGATCAACCCCGAGCATGCAGACGCAGATGGCGGCCGGCGGCAAGGGCGTGTTCGTCAACGGCCTTCGGCACGCTGGTCGAGCGGATCGAGATGAACATGACCGATCCGTCGCCCGACCTGCCGGAAGGCGAGCGCTCGACCGTCAAGCATCCGCACCCGATCCTGTCGGACATCAAGCGTGCGCGAGGCGCTGTCGATGGCCATCGACCGCCAGCTGCTGGTCGACGTCGGCTATGGCGCCGCCGGTCGCCCGACCTGCAACCTGGTGCCGGCGCCGGAGATGTTCGCCTCGGACAACACCGGCTGCCTGACGCAGGACATGGACGGCGCCAAGGCGCTGCTCGACGAAGCCGGCTGGACCGACAGCGACGGCGACGGCATCCGCGAGAAGGACGGCAAGAAGCTGTCGCTCCTCTACCAGACCTCGGTCAACCCGGTCCGCCAGGACTTCCAGGCGCTGATCAAGGGCTGGTGGAACGAGCTCGGCGTCGAGGTCGAGCTGAAGCAGATCGACGCCTCGGTGTTCTTCGGCGGCGACCCGGGCTCGCCCGACACGTTCCAGAAGTTCTATGCCGACGTCGAGATGTACGCCAACAACTTCGACGGCACCGACCCGGAGCCCTATCTGGCGCAGTATCTCTGCGACAAGATCCCGGGCCCGGACAACCAGTGGCAGGGCGAGAACATCAACCGCTTCTGCGACCCGGCCTATGACGCGCTGGTGGCAGAACTGGCCAAGACCGCGCGACATGGCCAAGCGCGCCGAGATCGCCAAGAAGCTGAACGACATGCTGACCAAGGACAGCTTCGTCATCGTGCCGCTGGTCGACCGCGGCCGCCTGTCGGCCGCGTCCAACACGCTGGGCGGCGTGGTGCTGAACACCTGGGACAGCGAGCTGTGGAACGCGCAGGACTGGTTCCGCGTGAAGTGATCTGACCGCCGGACGGGCGGCGTGCCCGATCCTGCGCCGCGGGCTCGCCATGGCCTCCGCCCTTCCCTTCCCCCCAGACCGCTGACCCGAGGCGCCCGCCCATGTTCACCTTCACGCTCCGACGGCTGCTGCTGGCCATCCCGACGCTTCTGCTGATCAGCCTCGTCATCTTCCTGCTGGTCGATCTCGCCCCCGGCAGCCCGATGTCCGAGATTCCGCTGACCGTGCCGCCCGAGGTGCGCGCGAAGATCCTGGAAGGCGCTGGGCGTCGAATGAGCCGGTCTGCGTGCGCTATCTGCTCTGGCTGCAGCAGTTCTTCTGGGTCGAGCCGCTGTACGCCATCGACGCACTGTTCGGCACCGAGCTTTGCCGAAGGGCAGCAGCGCATCATCAGCTGGCAGTCGCGCAGCCCGGTGTTCGACATCATCGCCGAGCGCATGCCGCAGACGCTGACGGTGATCGGCACGGCCTATCTGGTGGGCGTGCTGATCGCGCTGCCGATCGGCATCTATTCGGCCTACCGGCAGTATTCGCTGGTTCGACCAGATCGGCACCTTCGTCGCGATGATCGGCTTTTCGGTGCCGACCTTCTTCACCGGCGTGCTGCTGATCGTGATCTTCTCGGTCAAGCTGGGCTGGTTCCCGTCGATCTACGACACCACGCTGCAGGTGACCGACTGGGAGAGCTTTCTGGAACAGGTCCGGCAGATGGCGATGCCGGTGATGGTGCTGGCGCTGTTCAACGCCGCCGAGATCAGCCGCTACATGCGGTCCTCGATGCTGGAGAACCTCGGCCAGGACTATGTGCGCACCGCCCGCGCCAAGGGGATGGGCGAGCGGACGGTGGTGCTGAAGCACGTGCTGCGCAACTCGCTGATCCCGGTGGTGACGGTCATCGCGCTTGGGCATGCCCGACGATCTTCGGCGGCGCGATCATCACCGAACAGGTGTTCAAGGTGAACGGCATCGGCGCGGCGCTGATCGGGGCGATCCATGGCAACGACCTGCCGATGGTGCAGACGCTGACCTTCATCTTCGCGGTGCTGATCGTGCTGTTCAACCTGATCGCCGACATCCTCTACGGCATCCTTGACCCGAGGATCCGCTATGACTGACGCAGCCGCCGCAACCGCCAAGGCCCCGCAGCCAGTGGCGCGACGTCTGGGACCAGTTCCGCACCCACAAGGGCGCGATGGTGGGGCTGGTCGTGCTCGTGCGCTGCTGGTGCTCTTCGTGCTGATCGGGCCGCTGGTCTGGCGGGTCGATCCCGACCTTCATCGAACCCGACGCGGCCAAGATGATCATGTCGCGCAACAAGCCGCCCAGCCTGGCAGTATCCGCTGGGCACCGACCAGCTGGGCCGCGACATGCTGGCGCGGATGATGGCGGGCGGGCAAGGTCTCGCTGGCCGTCGGGCTTGTCGCGATGCTGATCTCGATCCTGCTCGGCACGCTGATCGGCGTGCTGGCGGGCTATTTCCGCCGGCTGGACGGGCCGCTGATGCGGCTGACCGACCTGTTCCTGGCGCTGCCGCTGCTGCCGCTGCTGCTGGTGATGGTCATGCTGTTCCGCGACACGCTGGCGCGGCATCTTCGGGCCCGAGATGGGGACCTTCCTGCTGATCGTCTTCGCCATCGGCGTGACCAGCTGGATGCAGTCGGCCCGCATCGTGCGCGGCGAGGTGCTGGCGCTGAAGGAACGTGAATTCGTGCTGGCGGCACGGTCGATCGGCACGCCGTCGCGCCGGATCATCCTGCGCCACATCCTGCCCAACGTGATGTCGCCGATCATGGTGGCGGCGACGCTCGGCATCGCCGAGCGCGATCATCACCGAAAGCGTGCTGTCAGCTTCCTCGGGCCTCGGCTTCCCGCCCGACTTCCCGACCTGGGGGCGGCTGCTGTTCGACGGCGTGCGACTACCTGCAGCACTATCCCGAGCGGGTGATCTGGCCCGGCCTCGCGATCTCGCTGACGGTGCTGTCAGCGTGAACTACATCGGCGACGGGCTGCGCGACGCGCTGGACCCGCGCATCCGGGGGCGCTGACGGCGGAAGCGGGGGCGAGCCCCCGCGCTAGCCCCGGCATTCGTGATGGGCGCGCGGGACGGAGCCTGTCAGTCGATGTGGCGGCGGATCCGGCGGACGGCCAGCCAGACCAGCAGCACGACGACCGGCGTCAGCGATCGCCGTCGCCATGCCCTTGGACCAGTGCAGCGCTCGGTCAGCGGGTAGAGCAGCATAGGCCGCCAGGTTCACCGCGTAGTAGCTGATCGCCACCACCGACAGCCCTTCGACCGTGCGCTGCAGGCGCAGTTGCAGGTCGGCGCGCTTGTCCATGCTTTCCAGCAGCTTCTGGTTCTGCGCGCTGCGTTCGACATCGACCCGCGTGCGCAGCAGTTCCGCCGCGCGCTGCGCCCGTTCGGCCATGCTCTGCAGCCGCGCCTCGGCCGATTTCACCGTGCGCATCGCCGGGTCATAGCGGCGCATCATGAACTCGCCAAAGGTCTGGCGGCCCTGCGATGCGCTCTTCGCGCAGCACCTCGATCCGCTGGTTGACGATCGCCTCATAGGCCGCCGTCGCGCCGAAGCGGAAGCGTGACCTGCACCGCAAGGCTTTCCAGTTCGGCCGAGATCGTCAGCAACTCGTGCAGCGTCGCCTCGGGCGCTGGGCTCGGCGCTGTCGAGGGCCGAGACCAGGCGCCGACAGCTTGGGGTCGAGCGCGTTCAGCCGGGCGGACAGGTCGCGCGCCGCATCAGCCCCAGCATCGACATGGCGCGGTAGGTCTCGATCTCGCACAGCCGCTGCACGATCCGGCCGATCCGCCGCGCCCCGGTGCCGGGCGTGCACGAAGACGGCAAAGCGCATGTGGCCCGCCGGGTCGATGCGGAAATCACCGGCGATCACCGCGGCCCCGTCGACCACCCGGCGAACAGGCGAGGCTTTCGGGCACGAACCAGTCTTCCAGCTTGGCAAGGATCGACGTTCTCGTCCGCGGGCATCTCCTCGACCCGGATCAGGACCGAGACCAGCCGCTTGCCGGGGGCGGTCGCCAGCCAGTCCTCGGGGAAGACCTCGCATCTCGGCGGGGTCGAAGGGCGCCGCGCTGACACGCCGCGCGAGAAGGCGGAATAGGTCACGAACTCGGTATGGCTTTCCCATTTCAGCTCGTGCCTGCCGATGGGGCCGGAGAAATGCGTGGCCTCGGGCTGCGGATGGGGGCTGCCGTTGCGGTCGAGAAGCTCGAGCAGATGCGCCCGGTCCCGCGCGCGGTCGCGGTTGGCGGCATCGAGCGGTTCCTTGATGGCAAGGAAGACGGCGGTGCAGGGCGCCTCCAGCGACGGGAAGGGCCGCGCATGCAGCTCGTTCGTCAGCGGCATAGCGCAGCGGGTGGTCGTCGATGGGCGGCATCAGGTGGCTCCGGCCTTTGGCGGCACCCTAGCGAGGCCAGCGCCGGTGTAAACATCTTTGCCGAAGGATTTCAGCCGGTTAACGGAATACTTCGGTATGCGGCGGGCCGGAGGGCGGGTTTCGCGCCCTCCGGCCCATTCCTTGGGCGTCGCTGCGATCAGTCGATCATCGGCAGAAGCTGCGTCGAGCGACTTCTTGGCGTCGCCGTAGAACATCCGCGTGTTCTCCTTGTAGAACAGCGGGTTCTCGATCCCGGAATAGCCGGTGCCCTGCCCGCGCTTGGAGACGAACACCTGCTTGGCCTTCCAGCACCTCCAGCACCGGCATCCCGGCGATGGGGCTGTTCGGGTCTTCCTGCGCCGCCGGGTTCACGATGTCGTTCGAGCCGATGACGATGGCCACGTCGGTCGAGGGGAAGTCCTCGTTGATCTCGTCCATCTCCAGCACGATGTCGTAGGGCACCTTCGCCTCGGCCAGCAGCACGTTCATGTGGCCCGGCAGGCGGCCCGCGACCGGGTGGATGGCAAAGCGCACGGTCTTGCCCTTGGCGCGCAGCTTGCGCGTCAGCTCGCTGACCGACTGCTGCGCCTGCGCCACCGCCATGCCGTAGCCCGGGATGATGATGACGCTGTCGGCATCGTTCAGCGCCGCCGCCACGCCGTCGGCGTCGATGGCGATCTGCTCGCCCGTCGATCTCCATCGCCGGGCCGGTGGTGCCGCCGAAGCCGCCGAGGATCACGGTGATGAAGCGCCGGTTCATCGCCTTGCACATGATGTAGGACAGGATCGCACCCGACGAGCCGACCAGCGCGCCGACGACGATCAGCAGGTCGTTCGACAGCGAGAAGCCGATCGCCGCCGCCGCCCAGCCGGAATAGCTGTTCAGCATCGACACCACGACCGGCATGTCCGCGCCGCCGATCCCCATGATCAGGTGATAGCCGATGAACAGCGCCGCCAGCGTCATCCCGATCAGCGCCAGCGTCGACCCGGCTGTTGAGGTAGACGAGCAGCAGCACCAGCGACAGGATCGCCGCCGCCGGCGTTCAGCAGATGCCCGCCCGGCAGTTTCTTCGCCTTGCCATCCACCTTGCCCGCCAGCTTGCCATAGGCGACGACCGAGCCGGTGAAGGTGACCGCCCCGATGAAGACGCCGAGGAAGATCTCGACCCGCAGGATCGAGATTTCGACGCCGGTCTTGTGCGCGATCAGCGCCGGCGAAGCCGGTCAGCGCCGCGCGGGCTGCCTCGGTCCATGCCCGGCCACGCGGCCGAGTCTCGATATGGGTGTTGAAGCCGATGAACACCGCCGCCAGACCGACGAGGCTGTGCATCGCGGCCACCAGCTGCGGCATCTCGGTCATCTGCACGCGCTGCGCGACGAGCCAGCCGATGGCGCCGCCCGCCAGCGATCAGCACCAGCGACAGACAGCCACAGGCTCGCACCCGGGCCGAAAAGCGTGGCGGCGACCGCCAGCGCCATGCCGACGATGCCGTACCAGACCGCGCGCTTGGCGCTTTCCTGGCCCGAGAGCCCGCCGAGCGAGAGGATGAAGAGGACCGCCGCAACGACATAGGCGGCCGTGGTGAATCCGAATGCCATGACTGGTCGCCCCTTCACGACTTCTGGAACATGGCAAGCATGCGCCGCGTGACCATGAAGCCGCCGAAGATGTTGATCGCCGGCCATCAGGACCGACAGCGCCGCGAGGATGACCGACCAGGCAGCTTGCCCGACCCGATCTGCATCAGCGCCCCCAGGATGATGATCGACGAGATCGCGTTGGTGACCGCCATCAGCGGCGTGTGCAGGCTGTGGCTGACGTTCCAGATCACCTGAGAAGCCGACGAAGACCGACAGCACGAAGACGATGAAGTGCTGCATGAAGCTGGCCGGCGCATACAGCCCAGCCAGCAGCAGCAAGGCCGCCGCCGACGACCAGCAGGCCGACCTGGTTGCGGGTCTGCGCCTTGAAGGCCGCCGACTTCCTGCGCCCGGCGTTCGTCGGGCGTCAGTTCCTTCGGCCTTTTCCTTCGGCTTGGCCGCCGCGATGGCCGCGATCTTGGGCGGCGGCGGCGGGAAGGTGACCGCGCCGTCATGGGTGACGGTGGCGCCGCGGATCACGTCATCCTCCATGTTCTGGACGATGACGCCGTCCTTCTTCGGCGTCAGGTCCGTCAGCATGTGGCGGATGTTGGTGGAATAGAGCGTCGAGGCCTGCGCCGCCATCCGGCTGGGGAAGTCGGTGTAGCCGACGATGGTCACGCCGTTGTCGGTGACGATCTTCTGGTCCGGCACCGTCAGGTCGCAGTTGCCGCCGCGTTCGGCCGCAAGGTCGACGATGACCGAGCCCGGCTTCATCATCTCGACCATGTCCTCGGTCCACAGCTTCGGCGCGGGCCGGCCGGGGATCAGGGCGGTGGTGATGACGATGTCCATCTCGGGCGCAAGCTCGCGGAACTTCGCCAGCTGCTTCTCGCGGAACTCGGGGCTGGAGGGCGCGGCATAGCCGCCGGTCGCGGCGCCGTCCTGCGTCGCCTCGAAGTCGAGGAAGACGAAATTCGCGCCCATCGATTCGATCTGCTCGGCCACTTCGGGCCGCACGTCGAAGGCGTAGATGATGGCGCCCAGCGACGTCGCCGTGCCGATCGCCGCCAGACCCGCGACGCCCGCGCCGACGACCAGCACCTTGGCCGGGCGGCACCTTGCCCGCCGCCGTCACCTGGCCGGTGAAGAAGCGGCCGAAGTTGTTCCCGGCCTCGATCACCGCGCGGTAGCCGGCGATGTTGGCCATCGACGACAGCGCGTCCATCTTCTGCGCGCGGCTGATGCGCGGCACCATGTCCATCGCGATGACGGTCAGCGCCCTTCGTCCTTGCACGCTTCCAGCAGCTCGGCGTTCTGCGCGGGCCAGAAGAAGCTGATCAGCGTCTGGCCCGTCGCGCAGCGTGCTCGGCCTCGGCCGCCTCCGGGCCGCGCACCTTGACGATCACATCCGCCGCGGCGATCACCGCCTTGCCGCATCGGGCAGCACCTCGACCCCGGCCGCGGCATAGGCGGCGTCCGAGAAACCCGGCCTTCGCCCCTGCCCCGGACTGGATCAGGCAGGAATGGCCCAGCTTCTGCAGTTGCGCGGCCGAATCCGGCGTCATCGCGACCCGGTTCTCGCCCGCGAAAATCTCTGTCAATGCCCCGATCTTCACCGCATCTCCCCCGTCGAGGCCTGAATCGGCCTTGGTCGCAACTAGGCCGCACAGTCGTAAGGGCCACCCCAGCCAAGCGCAACAATATTTCGCAGTCGCAGCACAATTCGATGCGGACGTTTCGCGCCGCAGTTCGCCGCCCGGCGCGTTGCGCTAGATCCAGCGCCGCGCGCGCGCGGCCTAATCGGTCGAACTCGGCACCGAATTGTGCCAGCGTCAGCGCGCCTCTTCGTCGCGGATGAAGCGCGTCTGGATCACGGCCAGACGAAGACCGGCAACCAGCAGAAGCGCAAGCGCCGCATCCCACCACAAGATCGCGCCCGGCCAGGATCATCGCATCGGCCAGATAGATCGGATTGCGCGACCAGCGATAAATGCCCGCTGTCGATCAGCGCCGCCGGCGCTTCGCGCGGGATGACCGTCGTGCGATGGCGCCGGAATCTCCAGCAACGCGGCCGCGAAGACCGCAAGCCCCGCCCCGATCAGCAAGGTGCCGATCACCAGCGCACCCTGCCCGAAGGCAGCACGGGAAGAAGGCAGCGACTGCGACGAACGCCAGCCGCGACGATACAGCGCGAGCCAGGTGGGCGGGCATGTCCCATTGGCGCGCAACCCTGTGCAGAAGCGACATGACCGGACCCTCCTCCGGCGATGACCCTTGCAGAGCGCGGGCGGCGGCACAACACCCACCGCGCCTAAACAATTTCAAGCTTGAAATTTATTCCGCGCCATGGCTTTCCATCGCCCAGCCCCGGCGATACTCTGCCCCGCGCAAGGAGACCCCGATGACCGATTTCGCCGCCACCAGCGCCATGTTCCACCTGCCCGAGGGCGTGATCTATCTCGACGGCAACTCGCTTGGGCCGCTGCTCAAGGCCGCCGCCGCCCGCGTCGACCCACGCCGTGACCGACGAATGGGGCGAGATGCTGATCACCGGCTGGAACAAGGCCGGCTGGATGGACCAGCCCGCCGCGATCGGGCGACCGGATCGCGCGGCTGATCGGGGCCGAACCGGGCACCGTCGTGATGGGCGACACGCTGTCGATCAAGGTCTATCAGGCGCTTGCCTCGGCGCTGGAGATGAACCCCACGCGGCGGGTGATCCTGTCGGACACCGGCAACTTCCCCTCCGACCTCTACATGGCCGAGGGGCTGTGCCGCACGCTCGGCGAGGCTATACGCTGAAGACCGTCGCACCCGAAGAGGTGGCTGGCGGCCATCGACGACAGCGTCGCCGTGACTCATGATCACCGAGGTCGACTACCGCACCGGGCCGCAAGCACGACATGGCGGCGATCACCGCCCGCGCGCATGAGATGGGGGCGCTGACGGTCTGGGACCTTGCCCATTCCGCAGGCGCGATCCCGGTGGATCTTGCCGGGGCGAAGGCCGATTTCGCGGTGGGCTGCACCTACAAATACCTGAACTCCGGCCCCGGCGGCCCGGCCTTCATCTATGTCGCCCCCCGCCATGCCGAAACCGCCCGCCCCGCCCTGTCCGGCTGGCTGGGCCACGAGGCGCCCTTCGCCTTCGACCTCTCCTACCGCCCCGGCCGGGGGATCGAACGGATGCGCGTCGGCACGCCCGCCGGTCCTGCAGATGGCCGCGCTCGAAGCCGCGCTCGACGTCTGGGACAGGCGTCGACATGGCCGATGTGCGCGCCCGCTCGCTCGCGCCTGCACGACCAGTTCATCGCCGGGGTCGAAGGCTCGCTGCCCCACCCTGCACCCTGGCCACGCCCCGCGATCGCACCGATGCGCGGCAGCCAGGTCAGCTTCCGCCACCCCGAAGGCTATGCGATCATGCAGGCGCTGATCGCCCGCAAGGCGTGATCGGCGATTTCCGCGCGCCCGACATCCTGCGCTTCGGCTTCACGCCGCTTTACATCACCTCTGCGGATGTCACCGCCGCGGCCCGCATCCTCGCCGAAATCATGGCGAACGGCCTCTGGGACCGCCCCGAATACAAGACCCGTGCCCGCGTCACCTGAAAGGCAGGCCCATGACCTCGATCCGCCGCTATAATCCCGAAGGCATCGCTGTTCCCGCCTCGCGCTACGTCCATGCCGTTCTGACCACGGACGCCACACGTTGGCTTCACCTTGCAGGCCAGATCGGAATCGCGCCCGACGGCCAGGTGGCCGATGGCCTCGCCGCCCAGATCGACCAATGCCTGGCCAATATCGACGCGGCCCTCGTCTCGGCGCAAATGACGCGCGCGGATGTGCTGAAACTCACCTTCTACCTGACCGACGGTTCCCCCGAAGCCATCGCGACCTATCGCGCCCGCCGTGATGTCTGGCTGGGCGACGGCCCCACCCCCGCTTCGACCCTTCTCGTCGTCTCCGCCCTCGCCTTTCCGACGCTTCTGGTCGAGGTGGAGTGCATCGCCGCCGCCTGACCAAGGCGCTGGCAAGAGTTTTCCAAAACTCTTGCCAAAAATCTTCGAAGATTTTTGGAGCCTGCCGATGTCGACCCGCTATGACCCCGCCGAAGACGGCGCGCAGATGGCCTTCGACGGGCGCATGTCCTACGGCGACTATCTGCGCATCGACCAGATCCTGAACGCGCAGCACCTGCTGACCAGCGCGCATGACGAAATGCTGTTCATCATCCAGCACCAGACGTCGGAGCTGTGGATGCGGCTTGCGCTGCACGAGACTCGACGCCGCGCGGCAGGCCATTGCCGCAGACCGCTGCGCCCCAGGCCTTCAAGATGCTGTCCCGCGTCTCGCGCATCTTCGAGCAGCTCAACAACGCCTGGGACGTGCTGCGCACGATGACGCCCGCCGACTACACCACGCTTTCGCGACGGGCTGGGCCAGTCGTCCGGCTTTCAGTCCTGGCAATACCGGCTGATCGAATATGCCGTCGGCAACCGCAACCTCGCCATGCTGAGCCCCCACGCCCACCGGCCCGACATGACTGGCCAAGCTCGAGGCCGAACTGGCGCGCCCCTCGCTGTACGACGAGGCGCTGCGCTATCTTGCGCGTGCGGGCCTGCCGGTGCCCGACGAGGTCCTGACCCGCGACCTGCGCCAGGCCTGGCAAGAGAACCCGGCGGTCGAGGAGGTCTGGACCCTCGTCTACCGCGAGCCCGAGGCCCATTGGGAGGCCTATGAACTGGCCGAGAAGCTGGTGGATTTCGAGGATTACTTCCGCCGCTGGCGCTTCAACCATGTCACCACGGTCGAGCGCGTGATCGGCCTGAAGCGCGGCACGGGCGGCACGGGCGGGCGTCAGCTACCTGCGCCGGATGCTGGACGTCGAGCTTTTCCCGGAACTCTGGCACCTGCGCACGAAACTGTGACCATCGGCTGCGCACAGGCACGGGCAGGCCCCTTTGACCCGCCGGGGCGAGTGGGCTACCGTCTTGATCGCGAAAGGCCGACAATTGCTGCGGCTGACGAAAGGTTTGTCTATGACGGCTGTTGCGATCAGGGATTGGACGGGCGGTTCGTCGCCGTACTTCTGTCTGGCTGGCCTGGCAGGCTGCGTGACCGAACCCGGCGGCCTGATCGACGGCGTCTGCACCAGCGCGCAGCCGCCCAAGACGATCGACGAGGTCTATGTCGCCGCGCAGGACGGCACCTTCGCGATCCCCGCCGATCCCGCTGGAGAAGATCCGCCCGAAGTATCGTCGCCAGGTTGTCGATTTCCCCACCGCCGAAGCGCCCGGCACCATCATCATCAATCCCGGCGAGCGGCACCTCTACTTCGTCACGGGCAACAACAAGGCGATCCGCTACGGCATCGCTGTCGGCAAGGCGGGCTTCGAATGGGCGGGCGACCGCCCAGGTCACCAACCGCAAGCAGTGGCCGACCTGGACCCCGCCGCCCGAGATGATCGCACGCAAGCCGGAACTGGCGAAGTGGGAGAAGCGGCCAGCCCGGCGGGCCGACCAACCCGCTTGGGGCGCGCGCGCTCTACCTGACGACGAACGGCGTCGACTATGGCTACCGCATCCATGGCACGCCGGAATGGCAGTCGATCGGGTCGAATGCCTCGTCCGGCTGCATCCGGATGATCAATCAGGACGTGATCGATCTTTATGGTCGCGTGCCGGACGGCGCAAAGGTGGTCGTGCTGACGCGGGACGGGCAAATTCCGACCCGCCTCGTCCTTCCTCCGCCCGCGCCGAAGAAGGTGGTGGTGGCGGAACAAGCCCCCCCACCGGCGCCCGAAGCCCCGGCACCCGCCGTCCCCGCCCCCACCGACATCACGGTCGGACCGATCTGATCCGAGCGCCCGGATCGCTGGCTTGCTGCAGCTACCGGGCTGCGCGTTGTCGCCTGCCCCGGACACGGCACTGGCGTTTTCAGCCCGTCTGCCAGCGGAAGCGTGCGGTCAGCGCCACTCCGGCGATAGACAGCCCGATCCCGAATCCCAGCCAGATCGCCACCGGACCCAACCCCAGCGGATAGGCCAGCACCCACCCCAGCGGCAGCGCCACGAACCAATAGGCGACGATGGACACCAGCGCGGGCCAGGCCGTGTCCGACATGCCGCGCAGCGCGCCGAGCATCGTCGACTGCACCCCGTCCGACAACTGCATCGCGGCAATCGCCAGGAAGAACTGTGCGGCAAGCGCGACGACGGCCGGATCGTTCGAGATCGCGCCCGCAATAGCCTCGCCGCCGAACACCAGCACCACCACAGCGACGGACAGCCACGACAGCGTCATCACAAGCGCGGTCCACGCAGTTGCCCGCGCGCCATCCTCGTTGCCCGCGCCCTTCTCTTGCGCCACGCGCAGCGCGACCGCCCCGGCGAAACCGAGCGGAACCATGTAAAGCAGGCCGCTGACCGACGAGACGACCTGGTTCGCCGCCAGCGCAATCGTTCCGAAGGTGCCGACGATCATCATGCCGACCGTCATCGCGCCTGACTCGGCCGCGTAGAGGAACCCCAGCGGCGCGCCTTCGAGGAACGATGTCCGCACCTCTCCCCAGTCGAGCGAACGGCGCAGCCGCAGCCGCCGCATCGACCGCGCACGCGCCCAGAACAGCCATGTCGCGCCAAGCGCCACCGTTTCGGCTGTCAGGCTGGCTATCCCCGCGCCCGTCAGTCCAAGCGCCGGAACACCCAGCCCGCCCCAGATCAGCCAATAGTTCAGCGGAACGTTCACGATTACCGCAATGAAGGAAAAACCGACTCCCAGCCAGGGACGGTCGATCGCCTCGAAGGCCGAGATGAAGACGGTCTGGACCGCAAAGGGCACCATGAACAGCGCGATGCAGAACCAGTAGCCGGGCATCGCCGCCAGCACGTCGGCGGGCTGGCCGAAATAGGGCAAGGCGAACCAGATGGCCACCATTGCGCCGGTGGCCAGAACGCCCACACCCGCCCCGAGCGCAAGCCCGTTGCGCAGGATGTGGGGGATGCGGCGCGCCTCGCCCGCGCCCCATGCCGAACCGATGCGCACGCCCATGACGGTCAGAAGTCCCCAGACCGAAGCGAAGATGACCATCGACACGGCACTTGCCAGCCCCGCGGCAGCCAGCGGCACCGGGCCAAGCCGCGCCAGCATCAGGCTGTCCGTGATCCCCGGAAGCATCTGCGCCGAATAGCCGATGACGATGGGAACGGCGAGCCGCAGCATCGGCCCGACTTCCGCCCGCATCCGCACCGCCAGCCCCGGCATCTTGCACCATCCATCCAATTGACATACGCTTCGTATGTGAACCGAATAACTCACATACGGGCCGTATGTCAATAGAACCCCGACGAAGCCGCGCCGAGATGCGCGACGAAACCATCGCGCGCCTTCTTTCGGTCGCCCGCAAACACTTCACGGAACAGGGATTTGCCGCGACGTCGCTGGACGCCCTTGCGGCAGAGGCCGGGCTGACGAGAGGCGCCCTTCACCACCATTTCGTCAACAAGGCCGGTCTGTTCGAAGCGGTCCTGCGCACGGTCGATGCCGAGATCGACGCGGCCCTTGACGCCGAGTGGGACGCCGAGCCCGACAAATGGCGCGCCTTCCGGAACTGCTATCACCGCTATCTGGTCGAGGCGCTCGACCCTTCGCGGCGACGGATCATGTTCCAGGATGCCCATTCGGTCCTTGGGGCGCGCGCCTATGAAATCCTGATGGACGAGGGGCTTGGCACGCTGATCGAGGATTTGCGGCTGCTCATCGACGAAGGCCGTGTTGCCCCGCTTGATCCCGAGGCGCTGGCGCAGATGCTCAACGGTGCGATCAGCAACCTCGCCTGGTGGGCGGCCACCGCGCCGCCCGGCGACGACCGCCTTCCCCGCGCGCACCAGACGCTGGCCATCGTTCTGGACGGAATGGAGGCGAAACGCCGCTGACGGTCAGGCCCGCTTGCGGGCCGGAATGTCACGCGCGACCCAGGCGGCCGCGGCCTTGCCGAAGGCTGCGAACAGAGGGCGCGACACGGGGTCGTCACAGGCATTCCATTCAGGGTGCCATTGCACCGACAGGGTGAAGCCCGGCGCGTCCTTGACAAAGATCGCCTCGGGCGTGCCATCGGGCGCCTCGCCGTCGATCACGATGCGCGGACCCGGGCGCTTGATGCCCTGCCCGTGCAGCGAATTCGTCATCACCTCTTCCGCACCCATCAAGCGGTGGAACACGCCGCCCGGCGTGAACCGCACCGGATGACGCAGCGCGAATTTCTCCTCAAGCGAGCCATCGGGCGGCATCCGGTGGTTCATCCGGCCCGGCAGATCGCGAATTTCGGGGTAGAGCGTCCCACCCATCGCCACGTTCAGTTCCTGAAACCCGCGGCAAATCCCCAGGAACGGCTGTCCACGTTCCACGCAGGCCCGGATCAGAGGCAGGGTGATCGCATCGCGCGAGCGGTCGAAGCACCCATGCGCGGGCGTCTCTTCCTCGCCGTATTCCTCGGGATGAACGTTTGGGCGGCCGCCGGTCAGCAGGAAGCCATCGCAGTAATCCAGCAATTCCTCGACCGCCACGTAACGCGGGTCTGAAGGAATGATGATCGGCAGCGCGCCCGAAACCTCGGCAATGGCCTGCGAATTCATCGTGCCGCCGGCGTGAACCGGGTAGCTTTCGTTCAGCAACGTGGAGTTGCCGATGATGCCGATAATGGGCCGCCGCATGGCTTGTCCCTGATCTGCCTGCCGAAAATCCTGCCTTGTCACAAACATATCATCTTCGCGGCAGGTTAGAAGGGGGTAAAGGCGCACAGTCACCCCTGCATCGGGGCAGATGCGCAAGTTTCGGGCGAAAAGCGCGAAGCGAAGCCACGTAAAGCGGCAATGCGCCCGCTTCGACAGCGTGGAGACAGGACGAAGCGGACGGGCGCAGCCAGGGCAGCGCTTGCACTCGAAGACTGCAGCGGGCGACCGACCGGGGCAAGGTGGCAGCGACGGCGCCGTGACACCGCCCTTGCGCCGGGCGCCATCCGCGGGAAATCTGGTGGCATGAACGAGACATCTCCCCCCCCGGCGCGACTCAGGCTTCGGCTGCTTTTCGGAGACGAGGCCATGCTGGGTCCGGGCAAGGCAGAGTTGCTGGAGCGTATCCGGGATACAGGGTCGATCTCGGCGGCCGGTCGCGAAATGCAGATGAGCTACAAGCGCGCCTGGATGCTGGTCGAGGAGCTGAACGCGGCATTCCGCGATCCTCTGGTCGACAGTGCGCGCGGGGGGCCGGGTGGCGGCGGGGCAAGGCTGACCAAGGCCGGAACCGACGTCTTGACGCTTTACCGCGAGATCGAGGCGGAAGCCGCCCGCGCGGCGGCGAGCCGGATCGCCGAACTCGGCTCGATGCTCCACGATATTCCCGAACGGAAATAACGCTTGGCGAAACCGCAAGCGAGGGGATATGTCTGGCCAAACATAACCAGCCTCGCGAGGAACCATGACCCGGTCTGCCCTGCCCCGCCGCATCCTGACGATCGCCGCTGTGTCGATCTCGCTGTTCGCCTCGCCCCCCGCAAAGGCTGAAGAAATAACGATCTTCGCCGCGGCGAGCCTGAAGACCGCGCTCGATGACATCGCCGCCGACTGGCAAGCCAGCACGGGCAACACGGCGGTGATCTCGTATGGGGGCAGTTCTGCCCTTGCCAAGCAGATCCAGCAGGGCGCACCGGCCGATCTGTTCTTGTCGGCGGCGGTCAACTGGATGGATACGCTCGAAGCGGACGGGCTGATCAATGCCGCAACCCGCAAGAATTTGCTCGGCAACACGCTTGTCCTCGTCGCACATGGCCGCGATGCCCCAGCGGTCACGATTGGGCCGGAGATGGACCTGGCGGGGCTGCTGGGGGACGGGAAGCTGTCGATGGCGATGGTCGACTCGGTTCCCGCAGGCCAGTATGGGAAAGAGGCGCTGACCAGCCTCGGGCTGTGGGAGAGTGTCGAAGGCTCCGTCGCCCAGTCGGAGAATGTCCGGGCCGCCCTCGCCCTGGTGCAGACCGGCGAGGCGCCATTGGGGATCGTCTACGGTTCCGACGCCATCGCCGACAGCGATGCCGACCGAAAGGTCACCGTGATTGGAACCTTTCCCGCCGACAGCCACGCCCCGATCATCTATCCTGTCGCCCAGATCGCCAGCAGCACGAAACCCGAGGCGACGGAATTCCTGGACTGGCTGTCATCGGACGCCGCAAGGACGGTCTTCGAAGGCCAGGGCTTCACCGTCCTGCCCTGAGCCCTGAGGCCTGCCGAAACGTCTTTTGGTTCACCGCGGACCCGATTTTGCAAGCGAGGGGCAAGGCAAGAAGTCTCCAAATACCCATCGCGTGAAAAAAGCGTGAATGGGCTTTGTGCCGAAGTGACCCTGCGTTAACCTTCGCTCTGGCCAAAGTTTCGGAAATTGCGATGAGCAAGCTGCTCCAGATCAACCTGTTTGGTGCGTGCATCGTCCAGTCGGCCGGGCAAGAGCCTGCTTACGAGATCACGGGCGCGAAGCATCGGGCGATGTTTGCCCTGCTTGCCACCGCGCCCTTTGGCCGCCGCACGCGGACCTACCTTCAGTCGCTGCTCTGGGGCACCTCGTGCTACGATGGCGGCCAGCAAAGCCTGCGACAGGCCCTGTCGACCGTAAAGGGCGTGATGGGGGCGGATTTCGACCGCCTGCTGAAGGTCAACAATACCGAGATCACGCTGGACCTGTCGAAAGTGCATTTCATCGGGCGTCCGGGCGGCGGCGAGTTCCTGGAAGGGCTCGACATCCGCGACGACGAATTCAACGACTGGCTGCGCGGCATCCGCCAGTCGCCGGAACAACTGTTCTCGCTGTTCAGCGCCAGCACGCAGCCGCCGCCGCCCTCGATCCTGCCGACCATCGCCATCCTGCCGTTCCGCCTCGTCTACGGCTCGCCCGACCACGCGGTTCTGGGCGACTGGCTGGCCGAAGAGATCTGCCGGTCGCTGTCGCGCTCGAACCTGCTGGCCGTCATCTCGCACCTCTCGGCGCGCGAGCTGTCGTCGTCGCGGATCGAGCTTGCCCGCGTGCGCGAGGCGCTGAAGGTGGACTATTGCATCGCGGGCAGCCTGCGCGTGACGAACGGCCAGGTGACGCTGGATGCCGATTGCCTCGATGCCCAGTCGGGCCGCATCCTGTGGACGCGGCAGTTCTCGGGTGGCCTGCTGGAATTCACCGAGGCGCGCAGCCTTCCCGTGTCAGAGATCGTGCGCACGATCGGCCAGACCATCGCGTCGGATGCCGTGCATCACGCGATGGGGCGGACCCTGTCCTCGCTGGCCGACCACCAGTTGCTGATCGCAGGCGTGGGCATGATGCACCAGCTGAAGCTCAGCAGCTTCGCCCAGTCACGCGCCCTGATCGAAGAGGCGATCCGCCGCGCCCCCCGCGCGCCGGAACCCCATGCCTGGCTGGCCGAGTGGTATGTCACCTCGGTCTTCAACGGCTGGACGACCGACAGGCTGCGCGACATCAGCATGGCGCTGGACTGCACCGCGCGGGCGCTGGACATCGACCCCGAGAACAGCTTCGCTTTGACCACAGACGGTGTGGCGCACAACAACCTGCTGATGCGCATGGACAAGGCGCAGCAGCGTTTCGACGCGGCGCTGGAGCGCAACCCGAACGAGGCGATGGCGTGGCTGTCGAGCGGCGTGCTGAGTGCCTATCGCGACGACGGGGCAGACGCGATCATGCGGGTCGAAAAGGCGCTGCACCTGTCGCCCCTCGATCCGTTCGGCTACCTTTATGACTCCCTCGCCTCGACGGCCTACCTTGCCGCCGAGGATTTCGAGCGCACGCTGGACTATGCCGACCGGTCGCTCGTCAAGAACGACAGGCACCTGTCATCGCTGCGCGTGCGGATCTGTGCGCTGCATCACCTTGGCCGGGGCGCGGAAGCACGGGACGCCGCCGCGACCATGATGCGGCTTCAACCTGATTTTACCGTAGGGGATTACCGGCGGAGCCACCCTGCCGCGGACTATCGTATTGGAAAGAATGTCTCGTCCGCGCTTGTCGCGTCGGGCGTTCCGTTGGGAGATTGACATGGCGATGCTTGGTCTGATGCGCGGAATGCGCGGGATGAGGGGAATGCGAGGCATGCGGGGCATGCGCGGGATGCGTGGCATGCGCGGCATGAGGGGCATGGAGGATCAGGACGGCGGCGATGCCGAACTGTCCGGGATGCAGACCAGCATCGAGGCCATCATCCATGGCGCGGGCAACGCCGCCATCGACCCTGCAAAGGTCACGGGGCTGGGGCCGAACACCGCCGGGCACATGTCGCGATGGGCCCCCGAAGTGCGCGAGACGTTGCTGGTTGCAGCCTTCCAGCGACATTTCGGATGGACCGATTACGCGGACGAAACCGTATCGCTGACCTGGGCCGGCAAGACCTTCTGCGGATTGCGCCGACCGACCGATGCGACGGTGGCGGCGCAGGTGGGCTGGGTGCGTCACTATGCCGACCAGCGCGGCGACCGCAGCGACGAGATCGTCTCGCAGGTCGGCATGTTCGGCGAGTATTTCGGCATCCTCCTGGGCCTGACACCAGCGCGCAACGCGCGGACCTATGATCTGCTTGATATCGTTCAGGGGATAGCCGGCGACGCCACCATGATCCCCAAACACGTCTTCGCCTGTCGCCGCCCGGACGAGATCGACGTGCGGATCGCGCCACTCTTGCCGGTGCCAGGACACGGCGCGTTTCCCAGTGGCCATGCCACGCAGGCCTTCGCCATGGCAACGGTCCTGGCGGGCCTCGTGCGGGCCTGTCCGACCTGTTTTGCCGACCCTGATGCGCGGATCGAGTTGCTCTTCCGCCAGGCGCACCGCATTGCCGTGAACCGCACGGTTGCCGGGTTGCACTATCCCATGGACAGCCGGGCGGGCGCGATGCTCGGCTCACAGGTCGGGCGGATCATCCTTGGGCTTGCAGGCGCGCCCGGCGGGGTGCGGCGGATGCCGACGTTCGATCCCGCCACAGTCGCCGACAGGGACTTCCTGCTTGTCGATGCCAAGGCCATCCTGATGAGCGACCAGAGCGGCGCCGCGGTGCCGGTTGCGCCCGATCCGCTCTTCGGATGGATGTGGGACAAGACCGTCGCCGAGTTTGCCGTGGCGACTGTCGGGGGATAGGCCTTGGACATCGCATCGCAACCGTCCGCCCAGCACCTGAGGAACCAGCTCGGGCCCTACGAGACGTGGATGTTCGGCCCCGGCCGGACCTATGATCTCGCAGGGCTGGCCCTTGATGACGAGCCGAGCCTGTCCTGCGTGGCGGAACTGTCCGACGGCTTTGATCTGACGCGCGCCGCAGGACTGATCGCCAGTCCTGACCGGCGCGCGCAGGCGGTGCTGCCGCCCCTCTATCGCCCGCCCGGGTTTGCGCCGCGCTTCCTGCCCTTCGTGCTGCGGCCTGGCAGTGTTCGCGCGACGGGCGCTGCGCAACTGATCGAGCAGCCCGATGTCATTCTGTCAGCCCTGGGCGATGCCGTGGCCAGTTGCGCCAAGTGCGGCGGTCCGGACGGGGTTTTCCGGCTCAACTTCCCCATCCGCTCGGACACGATCGACCCGGCCTATCCCGTTCGAGGCCGCGCCGCGCGGAGCGTGCGCGACCCCGCCCTGGACCCCGGCAAACCCATCGTCATCGCGGCAGTCATCGACGACGGCATCCCGTTTGCGCATCGCGCCTTTCGCCATTCCGCGGGGACGCGGGTGGATTATTGCTGGTCGCAGGGGGCGCGCCTCGACGCGCCAGGCACGGGCAGGGTGCCGTTCGGGCGCGAGCTGCGGCGCCACGAGATCGACCGCCTGCTCGGTGACCACGGCGGCGACGAAGACGCCGTCTACCGCGCGCTCGGATTGCTGGGGAGGCCCGGAACGCCGCCGATGCCGCTGGATCGGACACAGTCGCACGGCGCTGCGGTGATGGACCTGATGGCGGGCGACTGGGCCGATGACATGGCGGCGCAGGTGCGCATCATCGCCGTCGATCTTCCCTCGACGGCATCGTGGGAAACCTCGGGCTTCGGGACGGACATGTTCCTGCTGTCCGCGCTGCATTACATTTTCGAGCGCGCCAGCCAAATTGCCGCGGACTGCGGTCTGCCCGATACCCTGCCGGTCGTCGTCAACCTCAGCTACGGCTTTTCGGGCGGACCCCATGACGGATCGGGTTTGCTGGAAGCGGCTATGGACGAGATCATCGCAGCGCGGCGCGAACATGCACCGACGGCGCTGGTGATGCCCGCGGGCAATGCGTTTCAGGATCGGCTGACGGCACTGATCGCGGACTGCGATTTCGCAAAGGCTGGCACCACCGGCACCGAGACGGCCACCCTTGGCTGGACGATCCCCTCCGATGACCGGACATCGACCTTCGCAGAGTTCTGGATGCCCCCCGGGGCAAAGCCGTTCGATGTGCTCGTCGAGGTCATGCTTCCCGACGGCACGCTGGCCGGGACGAGCGGAATGGCAGTAGAACCGTCGCCCGGAAGCGCCACGTCTTTGTCGCTGCTGTCGGACGGGCGTGTCGTGGGGCAGCTGACACTCGACCGGCATCGCGACAGCCGCTGGCGCGTGACCGTCATCCTTGCGCCAAGCGATCCCAAGGCCCTGCCCCCGCAGCCCGGCCATGCCGCAGCGCCTGCAGGCGCGTGGCAGATTCGTTTCATCCGGGCCGAGGGCAGCACGTTTCCCCCCACTGCCGATAGCGAAGGTACTGCCCCCGTCCGTGGCGCGATCCAGTGCCGCATCCATATCGACACCAACTCGCTGCAGGGCAACACGGGTGCCCGCCAGAGCCATTTCTCAGACGTCCGCTATGAGCCGCTGGCAGACGATGGCAGCATCGGAACAGAAGACGGGACGGGCCCGATCCGCAGGTTCGGCAGCCTCAACGGGCTTGCCGCGAACCGCTCGGCCCTGATTGTCGCGGGCGCGTTTCCGGCGCCCGTGGGCGAAGCGGTCGAATACAGCAGCGCGGGCGCGATGCGCGACCCTCTGGCCGGTGGCGCAGCGCTTCCCTTTGGCAGGCAGGTCGACCTTTCCGCGCCCTGCGAGCGGTCGCTTGGCTTGGCCGGTGTTCGCGCAGCGGGAACGCGCTCGGGAACCGTCACGGCCATGGGCGGCACTTCGGTGGCCGCGCCACAGGCGGCCCGGCGGCTGATCGAACGGTTCCTCGACGGTGACGTTCCGTCCGGGCCAACCGCGGATAACTACCTCGCGGCGCTTCTGCGCGATGCCGATGCGATCGGCACGCCGATCATCGGAATGGACGGTCCGACCGGTCGCGCGCGGCTCGGCGGCCTGCGCCTGAATCCGTGCAGGTGATCCCGGGCGGGACCGTCTTTTGACGGTTTTTTCACACTGCCATCGCGGGGCAGTTGGGTAGCCTGACGAGGCGAGGTTTCGGGCGCGTGCAGGGGACGCGACCGGACTTCGGACGATAAGGTAGGACCGCTCATGATTTCGACTTCCCATACCCCGTGCGGCGACACGCCCGCGACCCCGCCATCACCTTCCGATGTTGCGGACTTCCACCTCAGATGGACCGAATTTCGCCCCCACGCGGTCGCCGCCCTGTCGCAGCCCGACCTGACGCCCGTTCAACGCGAGACGCTGAACTGGCTGATCGCCTTGTCGGACAGGGTCAGCAGCCGCGATCTGGGATAGTCCGCCCTAATCGAGCCCCAGCGAGGCAAGGCGCAGGGATTGGCGGGCCACCAGACGCTCGACTTCGCGCTGGCCCGCCGCGTTGAGGCTGCCGCCCGGCTTGCGCAGCGTCGGATGCGCAATAGCCCCGCGTCGGGCGAGCGTGTGCTTGCGCACCGCAAGGCCAAGCCCCGGCTGGCTTTCATAGCGCGCGAGCGGAAGATAGGCGTCGAAGATGTCCTGCATCCTGTCCGTAGCGCCCTGCCGATGCTCGGCGATGACCCGCGCCATCATCTCGGGATAGCCGAAGCCGGTCATCGCCCCGTCCGCGCCGCGTCCCATCTCTTCCGGCAGGAACAGCCCGCCATTGCCGCACAGGATCGAGATGCGGCGCGATCCCTTGTCCGAGGCAGCCCGCAGCGCCGAAATCTTGTCGAGCCCCGGCCAGTCCTCGTGTTTCAGCATGACGCAGGTCGGACAGTGTTCAACGATCCGCAGGATGACCGACACCGGGATCGTGACGCCGGTGACAAGCGGGAAATCCTGCAAGACCCAAGGGATGTCGGGCCCGAGGGTTTCCGCCGCCTGCACGAAATAGTCCACGATCTGCTGATCCGACCGCAGGTTGCCGGTCGGCGCGACCATGACGCCCGCCGCCCCGGCGGACATCAACTCGACCGCCAGCGCGCGCATCGCGGCAAAGCCGGGGGCCGAGACGCCGACGACAACGGGAACGGGTGCCCGCGCCACGACACGGCGCACCACGGTCAGCGATTCATCCGCCGACAGCTTGCCCGCCTCGCCCATCATGCCGAGCACCGTCAGCCCCGTCGCGCCTTTCTCGATGTAGAAATCCGTGACCCGGTCGAGGCTGTCGAGGTCGAGCGCGCCATCGGGCAGGAACGGGGTGACGGCAATCGTGAAGACACCCTCGGCGGTTTCATCCAGCATGTCCGGCTCCCTTGATGCGGTGGCTGCGCCGTAGCGCGATCTGGCCGAGCGCCAGCATCGCCGCCGCCTGGCATGGCTCGACGACGGGCAGGCCCGTCTCGGCTTCAAGCCGGTCGCGATAGGCGGCCATTCCGGCGCAACCCATGACCAGCACGTCGGCGCCATCCGTGTCGCGCAGCGCGCGCCCGGTCGCGATCATGGCATCGAGGGTGCGGCCCGGCTCGGCCAGTTCCGCAACCGTCAGGCCCAACGCCCGGTCGCCCGCCAGCCGGTCGCGGACCCCCATCGCACCGAAGGCGCGCAAGTGCCGGGGAACCGAGGCGGGCAGGATCGCGATCACACCGAAACGCTGGCCCAGAGTCAGCGCCACCGAAACCGCACTTTCCTGTATCCCCAGAACCGGCAGCGCGGTCGCATCGCGCAGCGCGTGCAGGCCCGGATCACCGAAACAGGCAATCACGAAGCCAAGGGCCTGCGGTTCGAGCGAGGCCGCAAGCCGCAGCATCGGCGCAATCGTCAGGTCGGCCTGCCGCTGGCTTTCGATGCCGGGCGGACCTTCGGCGAGGGTGACGCAACGGATCGGGATGCCGAAAGCGCGGAGCGGCTCCATCGCCGCGTCGATCCCGTCGGTCACGCGCTGCGAGGAGTTTGGGTTGATGACGACGAGCGCGCGATCCATCACGCCCCCTCGCGCATGGCTTGCTGGATTTCGATCTGATAGCCCTCGGGGTCTTCAAAGACAAAGGCGCGGATGCCAAGCGCCGCGTTTTCAAAGATGCCGGACAGCGCGGGCAAGGCGTGATCCGTGGCATGGCGGTGCCAGGCATCCACATCCCCGACCCGAAGGCAAAGCTGCACCGGCTTGACCGGCGCCGCGCGGTGCATCCCGCGCGCCTCGTCCACAAGGCCGACATGCGCGCCGGGACAGAGCCGGTAGATCTTGCACCAGCCCTGGTCGATGGCCAGCGGCAGGCCCATGACATCCTCGTAGAACCGCATCGCGGCAGGCAAGTCGCGATAGTAGAAGAACGTGATCGCCAGTTCGGTCGCGGTGTCGGGCGGCGGCATCGGTCAGCGCTCCAGTTCGGGATTTGCGAGTTCGGGCGCGGGCCGACCCGTCGGGCGTACCCCGCAGACCGGGCGGTCGATCCATCGGCCCTGCCCCGGCTGGGCGATGATCTGTCCGTCCTCCACAATCACCGAACCGCGCAGGATGACGGTGCGCGGCAGGCCCGTCACCCTGGTGCCGGCCCAGGGGTTGTAGCCGGCGTTGTCGGCAAGATCGTCGGGGCCGTATGTGTGGGTGCGCTTGGGGTCCCAGATCACGATGTCCGCATCGAATCCCGGCAGCGATGGCCCCCTTCCGCGCAAGCCCGTAGATCCGCGCGGGCGCAGTCGCGGTCAGATCGACGAAGGCCTCCGGCCCAAGCCGACCGGCAGTGACCATCGCGTCGTAGAGCAGCGGCAAGCGCGTCTGAAGCCCCGGCATCCCATTGGCGATGCGCGAAAAGTCGGGTGCCGGACCAGCGGCGAGCTTGCCCGTCGCGTCGAAACGGTAGGGCGCATGATCGGACGAGATCACCTGAAGATCGCGCAGGGCAAGCCCCTGCCAGAGCGCCGCGTGATCGTCGGCGGTACGCTGCGGGGGCGAGCACATCCACTTTGCGCCTTCGACGCCATCGCGGTCCAGAACTGCCGCCGTCATCAACAGGTAATGCGGGCAGGTCTCGGCCCAGACCGGCACGCCCCGCCCCCGCGCCGCCCGGACCGCCGCCAGCGCCTCGCGGGTCGAGATGTGGAACAGCATCACCGGCTGGTCGAGAAACTCGGCGAACCGGCACATCCGCTCGACCGCTTCGACCTCGGCCAGCCTCGGATGCGACAGGGCGTGGTGGCGCGGCGCGGTCAGCCCGTGGTCGAGATAGAGCGCCTTGGCCCAGCCCAGCATCGCATCGGTTTCGGCGTGGACGCAGACCAACGCGCCCGCCTCGCGCGCAATGGCCATCAGGCGCAGGATTTCGGTGTCTTCAAGGCGGATGTTGTAAGTCGTGAAGACCTTGATCGACCGGTGCCCTTCGGCGATGAGGGCGCGCAGATCGGTTTCGAATTCCGGCACCGAAAGGTCCGTCACCGTCATATGGAAGGCGTGGTCGATCATCGCGCCCCGGCGCGCGCGGGCCGCATAATCCTCGACCGTCGCCCGCAGCGATTGCCCCTTCGCCTGCGCGGCAAAGGAAATCACCGATGTCGTGCCCCCGAGCGCCGCCGAGCGTGTCGCCGTCTCGAACGTGTCGGCATTCATCAGGCCCATGCCGGACATCTGCTCGATATGGGCGTGAACATCGACGCCCCCGGGCATGACATGGCATCCCGTCGCGTCGATCACGCGGGCCGCGCTTCCCGGAACCGTTCCCAGTGCGGCGATGGTCCCGTCGACGATCGCGACATCGCCGACAAAACTGGCCTCGGCGGTCACGACGGTGCCGCCGCGCAGGATCAGGTCGAAATCTGCCATGACGCGCGGTCCGTTCCCTGCCAGCACCCTCAGCATCGATGTTCTACGCCCTGACGCGGGAATGCAATCGCAGGCCGCCGGATTCGCCCTGACCGGCGCCCGGTCAACATCAGCCGCGCCGCGCGCGCGAGAGGGCGGTCCGACCTTTCCTGTCGCGCAGGCACGTGGCGCGCGGTGCTCTGCCGCAGGGACATGAGTGTGGTCGCGAAAGAAAACGATTGAACTCGCTGGCCGCGCCGGGGGATGGTCGGGCGAAGGGGCGCCGCCACCGGAAAGGGCCGGGCGTCGCCTGTAACATGCGGAGTGTGCGGCATGAAATCTATCCGGCATGCCTGCCTCCTTGCCCTGTCGGCGCTGGCGATGGCACTTGGACTGGCTGTCGCTGCGGTGGCGGAGCCGAGCTATGTCGGGTCTGCCGCCTGCGCCGACTGCCACGCGGATGCCGTGGCCGCGTGGGAAGGATCGGACCATGCGCTTGCCTGGACGCTGCCCACGCCCGAGACGGTTCTGGGCGATTTCGATGACGCAAGTTTCTCGCATGGCGGGATCACCTCGCGCTTCCTGCGTGACGGCGACGCCTATGTGATCGAGACCGAGGACGGCGATGGTGTGATGCGCCGCTTTCCGGTGGTGGGCGTCGCGGGGATCGACCCGTTGCAGCAATATCTGATCGTCCCGGAACCGGGGCGCACCCAGACCTTCGACATCGCCTGGGACGTGGACGAAGAGCGCTGGTATCCGGTTTTTCCCGATCAGGATGCGCGGCCGGGCAACGGGTTCCACTGGACCGGGCCGTACAAGAGCTGGGAAGCCCGCTGCGCCGAATGCCATGCGACGGGCTATAGCCGGAACTACCAGCCGACGACCCGCACCTATGCGCCGAAGATGGCCGAGATCGGCGTGGGCTGCGAGGCCTGTCACGGCCCCGGATCGGCCCATGTCGGCTGGGCGAAAGACCCCGAAGCACCGCTGGCGACGGGCCTGACGCCGCTTGGCCTGACCATCGACATCGGCAGCTCGCAGCAAGCCGAGGTGCAGCAATGCATGACCTGCCATTCCTTGCGTGAGGCGATGGGTGACGGCAATCCGCTGCCCGGCACGTCCTATCACGACGCCTTTTCGCTCTCGCTGTTGCGCGAGGGCCAGTATCACCCCGACGGCTCCATCCTGGGCGAGGTGTTCGAGGGCGGCTCGTTCCTGCAATCGAAGATGCATGAAAAGGGTGTGCGATGCTCGAACTGCCACGAACCGCACAGCGCCACGCTGAAGGCCGAGGGGAACGCGGTCTGCACCCAATGCCATTCGCCCGCAGGCAACCCGGACTTCCCCTCGCTGCCGCTCAGGGTCTTTGACGGGCCGGAACACACGCATCACCCGGCGGGCAGCGACGGGGCGCTCTGCGCGTCCTGCCACATGATCCAGCGCACCTACATGGGCGTGGATGAACGGCGCGACCACAGCTTCCGCATCCCCCGCCCCGATCTTGCCGCGACCGGTTCGCCCGATGCCTGCACCGACTGCCACACCGACCAGACCGCCGCCTGGGCCGCCAAAACGCTTGAGGAGTGGTTCCCCGACAGCACCCATCGCGGCCCGCATTTCGCGACGACTTTCGCAGCGGCCCGCCAGTCGCCGGAAACGCAGGTGCAAGCGCTGCTGGGGATCGCCGAATGGGACGGCCCCGGCATCGTCAGGGCAACCGCGCTCGAACTGCTGGCGCCGGTGGGCCATGCCCCTTCGACCGACCGCGTCGCGGCGCTTCTCGACGACCCCGATCCGCTGGTCCGCGCCGCAGCGGCTGGCGCCTTGCGCGGCGTGCCGCCCGAGGAACGGCTGATCCGGCTTCAGGGCGCGCTGGCGGACCCGCAGCGCGCCGTCCGCGTCGCTGCCGCCAAGGCGCTGCTCGATGCGCAGCCGCAGCCGGGCGCACCCGAGGCCGCGACACTGGCCCAGGCCATGCGCGAATGGCAGGACGCGCTGATGCTGCGCCAGGACTTCCCCGAGACCCACCTTCAGATCGCGGGCGCGGCGCTGACGATGCGCAACTGGCAGATGGCCGAACAGGGATTTCGCGAAGCTGTCGGGATGGACCCGCAACTGGATCAGGCCTGGTCGATGATCGTGCAGCTGCGCGCCGCCCTTGGCGATCCGCAGGGTGCCGCTGCCGCCCTGGACGAGGCGCTTGCGGCCAATCCCAACAGCGCTGCCCTGTTCGATCTGCAACGCCAGATGGGCGGCAGCCTGACGCCCTGACGATCACGCCGGGGCCTGCGCCACCATGTGCCCGCCGCCGACATCCCGAAGCACGACCGGCACCGGGGCTTCCCCGACCCTGTGGACGGGGCTTGGCACCTCGCCCGCCATGCGGGGGTTCGGGGGGCGGACATGGGTCGGATCAGGGACCGGGACAGCCTCGATCAGACGCTGCGTATAGGGGTGGCGCGGATCACCGAAGACCTGGTCGCGCGACCCCATCTCGACGATCTGGCCCAGATACATCACCGCCACGCGGTCCGAGATGTTCTCGACCACCGCCATATCGTGGCTGATGAACAGATAGGCCACGCCGAACTCGGCCTGCAAGGCCTTGAGCAGCGCCAGCACGCGGGCCTGCACGGACACGTCGAGCGCCGACACCGACTCATCCGCGATGATCAGGTCGGGCTGCAAGCGCCAGCGCGCGGGCGATGCAGATGCGCTGGCGCTGGCCGCCCGAGAATTCGTGCGGGTATCGGCGCATCTGGTCCGGCGAAAGACCGACGCGGACCATGAGGTCAGCGGTGCGCGCGCGCTGCTCGGCCAGCGTGCCAAGCCCGTGGATCGCAAGCGGCTCGGCGATCAGATCGCCCACGGTCAGGCGCGGATTGAGCGCCGCCATCGGGTCCTGGAACACGATCTGGACGCGGCGGCGCAGCGCCTTCTGCCCTGCGCGGTCCAGTTCGGCCAGCGATTGGCCCGCCACTTCTATCCGCCCCCGGTGCGGCACAAGGCCGACCAGCGCGCGCGCCACGGTCGACTTGCCGCAGCCCGACTCGCCCACCAGCGAGAAGGTCTCGCCCGGCGCAATCTCGAAGCTGACCCCCTCGACGGCGTGAACGCGGTGCGTCGTGCGCCCCAGAAGGCCACCCTTCAGGTCATAGGCGACGCGGACATCCTGAAGCCGGGCGATCGGCTGGGGCCGCGGCGACTCCGCCGCGGCAACCGGCGCTGCCGCCGACGGGCGGCCCATCCGCGGAACCGCGGCCAGCAGGTCGCGGGTATAGGCGGCGCGCGGCGCTGCAAAAATCTGCCTGACGGGCCCCTCCTCGACCGCCCGCCCCTCGCGCATCACGATCACACGGTCGGCCATCTCGGCCACGACGCCCATGTCATGGGTGATGAGGATGATCGCCGTGCCCAGGTCGCGCTGCAGGTCGCGCAGAAGGTCCAGCACCTCGCGCTGCACCGTCACGTCCAGCGCGGTCGTCGGCTCGTCTGCGATCAGAACTTCGGGGCGCAGCGCAAGCGCCATGGCGATCATCACCCGCTGGCGCATACCGCCCGACAGCTCGTGCGGGAACTGGTCGCAGCCGCCGCTCGGGCTGCGACAGGCGCACCGCCCGCAGCGCCTCGAGCGCCTGCGACCGGGCTTCGGCACGGCTTGCGCCGGTATGTGCGCGGATCGCCTCGGTCAGTTGCAGCCCGACCGTCAGGACCGGGTTCAGGCTGGTCATCGGTTCCTGGAATATCATGGCAATGCGGTCGCCGCGCACCGCCCGCATCTGCGCCTCGGGAAGCTGCGGTGAGGTCGGTCGCGCCCAGATGGACCGAACCGCCCGTGATCCGCACGGCCGGAGGCGGCAGAAGGCCCATGATGGCCAGCGAGGTGATCGACTTGCCCGATCCGCTTTCGCCCGCAATGGCCAGCGTCTCGCCCCGACGAAGCGAGAAGGACAGGTCCGACACCAGCGGTTTCAATCCGGTTTCGGTATTGACCGAGACGGTCAGGTCCCGGACCGTCAGGACGGGCGCGGATCCGGGGCGGGCGCCGCCCCGGACAGTGTTTCGGCCAGCGTCATTCGAAGACGCAGCGCGGGAAGTAGAAGCTGACGACCCAGTTCGGCATGTCGACGATTTCCGAGATGCGCAGGTCGCCGCAGGTCGACACCAGCATGTAGGCGTCGACCGCCGCCATGCCGCGCTGCGCACAAAGCAGGTCGATCATGTTCGCCACCGCATCGCGGCTGGCCGCCATCAGGTCCGGCCCGATGCCGGTCGTCACCTCGTAGCCCTTGGCGTCGAGGTGGCGCGTGACCGGGCCGGGCGTGGTGAAGCGCGGCGTCTTCAGGTTCGCCCCCTTCACCAGATCGAGCGTCAGGACCACGTCCATCGGGCTTTCGATGGCCGTGCCGCAGACCTCGCCATCGCCCTGCGCGGCATGGGTATCGCCCACGCTGAACAGCGCGCCCGGCACCTCGACCGGCAGGTAGAGCGTGACGCCCGACGTCAGGTCGCGGATGTCGAGGTTGCCGCCGACGCGGCGGGGCGGCACGACCGAATGCAGCCCGGCTTCCGCCAGCGCATTGCCGATGGTGCCTGCGAAGGGCTTCAGCGGCACGCGCCCTTCGGTGCCCCAGAGGGCGGGGGCCATCTGGTTCGCGTCATAGGACCAGACATGCAGCGCGGGGTCGGTGAACTGGTCGGCGAGCAGCCCGAAGCCGGGGATGTTCGCCGTCCAGCCGAAGCCCCGGCCGCCATGCAACTGCGGCGCGAAGCTGTCGATGCGTGACCTTGATCGCATCGCCGGGTTCCGCGCCCTCGACGAAGATCGGCCCCGAGACGGGGTTGATCTTGCCGAAGTCGAGGCTCGACCACATCGGCCACGGTGGAAGACGGGCCAAGCTGGCCCGCCGAACTGTCATGGCAGTGGAACAGGATGGTCGATCCGGGCGCAACCCGCTCGGCCGGGACAAGCGAGTTGTCCCAGCCGAAATGGTGCTGCGCCCCGTGGATCGTATAGTCGCAGGCCTTGCACATGGGGTTATTCTTTCACCCAGACATAGTCGTAGTTGACCGGGATCGAGACCGGATCGACGTAAAGCGCATCCTCGCCGCCCATGCGCGGCGACTTCATCGTGTAGCGTTCTTCGTTGAACACGGGCACCCAGGGGGCCTGTTCCATCACGCCCATGTAGACGTCCGACCACAGCGCCAGGCGGTCGGCGGACTTGGCGGGGTCGGCCAGGCTGTCGGCCTCGGTCGCCTTGGCATCGAGCGCCGCGTCGCAGAACTTGGACCAGTTCCACCCGCCCTCGCCCGCGCCCGCACAGCCCAGGATCGGGCCGTAGAAGTTGGACGGATCGGGGAAGTCCGCGATCCAGGCCATGCCGCCCGACCAGATCATCGGCGCGGTGCCTGCCCCGCCCGCCTCGATCACGTTGGCCTGCGCCAGCGACTGGATGTTGGCCTTGATCCCGATGGCCGCCAGATCCTGCTGGACCGCCTGCGCGATCCGCGGGTTCGGGTCGGTGTTCATCACGTAGAGGTCGGTCTCGAACCCGTCGGCAAGCCCGGCATCGGCCAGCAGCTTCTTCGCGCCTTCGACATCATAGGGGTAGCCCGCATAGCCTGCGGTGTAACCCGGCATCGACGGGCGGCAGCGGCTGCGTGGCGGGCACGGCGCGACCGTTGATGATCTGCACGATCCGGTCCTTGTTGATCGCCATGTTCACGGCCTTGCGCACCTCGAGCTTGTCGAAGGGCGGGGTCGTCACGTTCAGCGTGATGTAGCCGGTATGAAGCTGGCCACCGACCACCACACGCTCGGCCTGCGCCGGGTCCGCCATCACCTCCTGGAACTTGGCGGGCGGGATGCCGTCGCCGGGCACGTCGACCTCGCCGTTCTGCAGGCGCAGAAGCGCCACGACCGGCTCTTGCCCGACCTCGAACACCACGCTGTCGAGGAACGGCACGCCGGCGCGCCAGTAGTCGGCGTTCTTCTCGAACACCAGCCGCTGGCCCAGCGTCCATTCCGCCAGCTTGTAGGCACCCGGTGCCCACCGGCTGCTTGCCGAAATCGGCCCCGGCGGCATCGACCGCCTCTTTCGGCACGACCGAGGCGAAGTTCAGCGCCATGACATGCAGGAAGGTCGCGTCGGGGCGCGACAGCGTGATCTCGACCGTCAGCGGGTCGATGACCTTGACGCCGGACAGGCCCGCCGTCGCCCGCCGCGTCGAACCCGGCGATGGAGCCGAAGAAACCCGCGCCGGGCGACTGGGTGGCAGGGTTCGTCACGCGGTCGAGCGAGTATTTCACATCCTCGGCCGTCATCTCGCGCCCGTTGTGGAACTTCACGCCCGGACGCAGCTTGAAGGTGTAGGTCAGGCCGTCCTCGGACATCGTGTAGCTTTCGGCAAGTCCGGGGCGCAGCGTGGTGGTGCCGGGGACATAGTCCATCAGCCCGTCGAAGAGCGACTTGATCATCGACCAGTTCTGCCAGTCATAGCCGATGGCGGGGTCGAGCGTGGCCACGTCATCCTTGTAGGTGACGGTGATGCTGCCGCCGGGCTTGGCGGCCGGATCCGGCGTGTAGTCCTGCGCCAAAGCGGGCGCGGCCAGCGTCAGCAGCAGGGCGGTGGATGCGAGCAGTCTTTTCATGCGTCTCTCCTGTCGGGTTATCGTTTGCTTGTGCCGCGCTAGCGAAGCCGGATGCGCGGGTCGATCATCGGGGCCAGAACATCGGCCAACAGGTTACCGAGAACGATGGCAGTCGCGGAAACCAGCGTGACCCCCATGATGATGGGAATGTCGACGCGCTGGATCGCCTGCCAGGCCAGCTGGCCGATGCCCGGCCAGCCGAAAACGCTTTCCACCACCACGATGCCGCCCATGAACACGCCGATGTCGATGCCGATCATCGCGATCACCGGCAGGATGGCGTTGGGCAGCGCGTGGCGGAACACGACGCGGGCGCGGGTCAGGCCCTTGGCGCGCGCGGTGCGGATGAAATCGGCCCGCAGCACGTCGATCATCGACGAGCGCATCATCCGCGCATACCAGCCTGACCCGAGGATGCCGAGCGTCAGCGCAGGCAGCACCAGATGCGCGAAGGTGCCGTAGCCGCCGATGGGGAACCAGCCAAGCTGCACGGCGAAGACATAGAGCAGCAGCAGGCTGACCACGAATTGCGGGGCGCTGACGGTCACGAAGGACGTCATCATCAGCGCCTGATCGCCCGCCCGCCCCCGCATCAGGGCTGCCGCGATGCCCATGCTCAGGCCGATCAGCAACTCGCAGAAAATGCCGCCCGCCATCAGCAGAAGCGTCGCGGGCAGGCGCGAGGCGATCAGGTCGGCGACCTCGGTCTTCTGCAGGTAGGAGCGGCCCAGGTCGCCCTGCACCAGCCCGGCGAGGTAGCGGCCATACTGGACGACGAAGGGCTGATCGAGGCCAAGCTGCTGGCGGATGTTCTCGACCGTCGCCGCCGTGGCCGAACGTCCCGCGATCTGGCGCACCGGATCGGCGGGCAGGACATAGAGGAGAAGGAAGGTGATGAAGCTGACCCCCAGCAGGATCAGAAGCGACTGCACGATGCGGCGCAGCAGATAAGCGGCCATCAGTCGCGCCCCCGCTGCGTCGGGTCAAGCACGTCGCGCAGCGCGTCGCCCACCAGGTTGAAGGCCAGTGCCAGCAGCAGGATCGCGGCACCGGGAATGAACACGAGCCAGGGAGCCGACTGGAAATAGGTCTGGTTCTCGAAGATGATGTTGCCCCAGCTTGGCGTCGGCGGCTGCACGCCCACGCCGAGGAAGGAGAGCGTCGCCTCCAGCAGAACCGTGGTCGAAATGCCAAGCGTGCCCCAGACGATGATCGTGGGCACCAGATGCGGCAGGATGTGGCGGAACAGGATGCGCCCGCGCCCCGCCCCCAGCGTCTTTTCCGCCGCGATGAAGTCACGCTCGGCCAGCGAGGTGGTTTCGGTATAGATCACCCGTGCGGTCTGGACCCAGTTCACCAGCGCGATCACCATCGCCACGATCCAGAGCGAGGGCTGAAAGATCGCGGCAAGGCAGATCGCCAGAAGCAGCGCGGGGAACGCCATCATCAGGTCGGTGAAGCGCATCAGGATCGCGCCCGGCCAGCCCCGGAAGTAGCCCGCCGTGATGCCCACGACCGTGCCGATCAGCAGCGCCAGCCCGTTGGCCACCACGCCGATGATCAGCGAGGTCTGCGCGCCGTAAAGAATGCGCGAGAACAGGTCGCGCCCCAGCAGGTCGGTGCCGAAGATGAACGTCTCGCTTGGCGGCAGCGGCGCGCCTTCCAGCGTCAGGCCGTCGAAAAGCTGCTCCTCTGGCGGGAACGGGGCGATCAACGGCGCAAAGACCGCCCCCGCCACGACGATGGCGATCAGCACAAGGCCGAGCACCGCCAGCTTGCGGCGCAACAGCCGGCGCAAAGCGCCCGCGGGGCGGAGGGCGGTCAAGCGCCGGTGCTGCGGTCATCTTCCGGTCCCATCAAGGCGGGCGGCGATGCGGGCTGCGGCATCCTCGAAGCTGATCCGCCAGGCCATCGCAAGCTGACGCAACTGGGCATAGGCCTCGGCCTCGGTCTTGCCCCTTGCGGCCAGCAGCGTGACCGCACGCACGACGGTCAGGCGACCGTCGAGCCTGCGGCGCAGGTCCGCAATCTCGACCGACAGGGCACGCTCTGTGTCGAAGGCGTCGCGGGCGATCAGCAGCGCGGAATAGGCACCGTTGTCGCCGACGGGTTTCAGAAGCTGCGCATGCGCCCCCGCCCGCAGCGCCCATTCGATCCGGCCCGGCGCCTCGGACCCGATCAGCGCGATCATCGGCATCGGCGAGTCGCCCGGCGTCCAGGGAAACTGCTCGTCATGCCCCATGTCGGCGTCGAAGAAGATGAAATCCGCAGCCAGCGCCTCGGGCCCCAGTTCGGGCCAGACCTGAGTGACCTCCAGACCGATGGCCGTCAATTGCCGCAGCAGTGCCTGCACGGTCGGGTGCGGGCGGTGCAGGATGATCGCCCGCGCGCCGCCAAGGTTCTGGATACGGATCGGGCGCCTCATGAGACGACCCGCAACTGGGCAGGCACCGTTCTGCGCCCGCGTGTGAGATAGGGGTCCCCCGCCATCTCGCCCCGGTGCTGGATCACCCGGAACGCGCCGCCCTCGACCCGCGCGATGATGACGGGAAGCGTGGTGTGATGCGTCTCGGGGTCGACAAGGCCCGGCTGCACATCCTTGCGCAACAGGTCGGAGAGGCTTTCGTGCTCGGCACCGTCGCGCTGCGCGAGCAGGCGCGCCAGTTCGCGCACAGCGGCAAAGGCCGCTGCCTCGTGCGAGGAACCGAAGCTGCCCTGCCCCGGCCAGCCCGGAACGCCCCGGAAATAGGGACCCGCCGCCACCAGCCCCTCGGCCGCCTCGCCAAGCGCGGGCAGTTCGCATTCCGTCATGTTGCATGACAGGACCGGACACCGGTCGGGATGGAAGCGCGGGTCGACACGCCCCAGGGCGCGATAGGCGGCGAGGAATTCGTAGGACGACGGCCCGATCAGCGAGTTCATCACGAAATCCGGCGCAACCGCCCGGATCTCGTCGATCATGCGCCCGACGTCGCGCGACCCGATGGGCAGGTAGCGCTCGCCCAGAACCTCGCCGCCCGCATGTGTCACGACATCGCGGGTCAGGCGGTTCATCTCCCATCCCCAGATGTAGTTCGATCCCGTCAGATAGGCGCGGCGGCCATGCGCGGGCATCGCCCAGTCGAGAAGCGGCAGCAAGTGCTGGTTCGGGCAGGCATGGGTATAGACGACATGGTCGGATGCCTCGAACCCTTCATAGGGCACGGCATACCACAGGGTTCCGCCGTGCTTCTCGACCGTGGGGATCACCTCCTTGCGGCTCCACGAGGTCACGCATCCGATCACATGGCGCGCCGTGGTTTCCCGCAGGATGTCCTCGCAGAGCGGACCGTAAAGATCGACGTTGCCGCCCGGATCACGCTCCACCGGCACCAGCGTCAGCCCAAGCGATGGATCGGCGTTGACCAGCGCTATGGCCGCGAGCGCGCCGCTGCGGCAGGCTTCCGAGATCAGCGAGTAGCTGCCCGACCGTGAGTAGAGAAGCCCGAGTTCGATCCGCCGCGCCATTTGCCCTGGACCCCCAAGAACGCAAAAGCCCCGCAAGCGACATGGTCCTGTCGCTTCGGGGCTTTGATGCCGGTTCGGCTTTTCGCCGTCTGTGCGTCACAACCTAGCCAGCGATGCCGACCCGTCAAGCACGATGGACCTGTGTCGCCGCTTGGATCGGCCGACTTTGCCCGATCTGACGGCAAATGCCGGAATTTTGAGCGGTTCCAGACCGGCGCGCCCGTCTGCCGACCCAGACACGCATCGCCGCGCTGCCATCGTAGCACGCAATACGCGGACCGACCTCAGGTGCGATGCGAGTTCGGTCGAGTGATGCCCTGCGCCCGAGGGCCGGAGACGGCGGTTCCATCCGTGCCGGGCAACCTTCCGCTCAGTCCCGACCACCGCATTGCAACGGTCGTAAGCCTGGCCTATCGACAGAACCGGGTGAGGCATTCGACAGCCGGGGGGCACATGTTCGAACGGGTGGACCACTTCAGTTTCCGCGATGACCTCTTGCTGCGCGAGCGGCCCCACGACCGGGCCGGACAGGGTGACGCACCGCGCCCCAGGACGACGGGCGACGTCGACTGGATGTTCCGCACGCGACAGGTGCCGCAAAAGCACGTCGGCGTCATGCCCGTGCAACGCAACACCATCACCGTAAAGAAGCTGTGGGCGGCGACGTCCGTGCAGTCGCATCTGCGCAGATCGGGCAACGACAGTCTGCCGACGGACCAACGCCCGTCGCGGCTGACATTGTCACTTTCAGCGCTCGGTTGAGACTGGTCCAGAGTGGAAACATGTGGCGGAGAAGGTGGGATTTGAACCCACGGTAGGCTTTCACCTACGTCGGTTTTCAAGACCGGTGCAATAAACCACTCTGCCACTTCTCCGTTCCGATCCACCTAGCCGCCCGTCCCCGATTCGGAAAGGCCCGCCACGGATCGGCCACAGGCCGGGCCAGCGTGAGGAATTCCGCCGAAGCGGTCGAGCGGCCTTCCCACCGGGCGCACTCGGCAGTATGATGCAGCGCGCGCAAGGCGCATCGGGCAAGGCCGCCCGCGGGCAGGACGAACAAGCGCGACACAGAACGCGCGATAAATGGGGGCTTGGAATGGCAGGTGGAGGATTCCGGCACGGCATCGTCGCAGCATTGGCGACAGTTGCGCTGACTGGCTGCGTCGAGGGTGGAAAGCCTCTCGCATCCGGCGGAACCGAGGTGGCGACGAAAACCAGTTCGACCCGTCTCGTCGACCGCGACGTGGAAGCGCCCGAGGTCTTTCAGGTGACAGGCCAGGGCCTCTGGGATGGTCGCCCCTCGCTCGGCGGCGTCTGGGTGGCGACGCCCGATGCGGCCAATCCGGAGCGGGTTCTGATCCGCAATACCGCGAACGGCAAGTTCGTGATCGGCGCGCTGTTCAAGCGCGAACGCGAGAACCCCGGCCCGCCGATCCAGATCTCGTCTGATGCCGCAGCGGCGCTTGGCCTGCTGGCGGGCCAGCCCGGCGAAGTGAACGTCACCGCGCTACGGCGCGACGAAGCGCCCGCATCCGGCCCCGACGCGACCCAGCCTTTGCTTGACGGCCCCGAGACGGTCGCCTCCGAAGCCGTCGCCACCGAGGCGCTGGATACTGCCGCAGTCGCGGCCGCCATCGACAAGGCCGATCCGGCCAAGATGCCTGCCGGCGAGGCTGTCGCGGCGACCGACGTCGCAGCCCCGGCCGAAGCCGCCCCCGCGAAACGCAAGTGGTGGCAGCGCAAGGACAAGGCGGTTGAGCCTGTCGGCGACGAGGCCGCGATTGCAGCGTCGACGGCAGCAGCAGGCAGCGCGCCTGCGGCCTCCGCCGCCGCCGTTGCCCCTGCCGCCGTGTCGACCGCCCCACTGGCCGCACCTGCCCCGAAACCCGCCGCAGCACCCGCCGCTTCGGGCGGATGGTCGATCCAGCTTGGCATCTTCAGTGTCGAGGCGAATGCCAAACGCGCGGCCGACACGGTCACCAAGGCCGGTTCGCCCGCCAATGTCAGGGCCGAGACGAGCAACGGCAAACCCTACTGGAGCGTTGTCGCAGGACCGGCGGCGACAAAGGCCGACCGCGACGCGCTGTTGAAGAAGGTCAAGGACCTCGGCTTTACAGATGCCTACGCGGTTTCCCGCTAGGCAAAAGGAAAGGACACCCCCATCCCATGGTCATGCGCCTGATCTTCGCCCTCGTCACGGTCCTGAGCCTGCCCGCCCATGCCTTCGAGACTCAGGCGTCGTCGGCATGGGTCTATGACGTGACGACGAAAACCGTGCTGATGGACAAGAACGCCGACATGTCCCGCTGCCGCCCGCCTCGATGTCGAAGCTGATGACGCTCAACATGCTGTTCGAGGCGCTGCGCGACGGCCGCGTGACGATGGACACGACCTTTGCCGTCTCGGCGCGCGCGCAAGGCGATGGGCGGCTCGACGCATGTTCCTGCAGCGAGACCGACCGCCCGACGGTCGAGCGACCTGATCCACGGCATCATCATCAACTCGGGCAACGACGCCTGCGTCGTGGTGGCCGAAGGGCTGGCCGGCATCGGAAGAGGCCTTCGCCGGGCAGATGACCGAGCGTGCGCAGGCGCTTGGGCATGACGGCATTCGACCTTCGCCAATTCCTCGCGGCTGGCCCGACCCCGACCAGCGCATGAGCATGCACGACCTGGGCATCCTCGCCGTGCGGCTGATCGAGCGAATTCCCCGAGTACTATCCGATCTTCGCGCGAGACCGAATTCAACTACAAGGACCGCGCCCCGGCCAACCGCAGCAACCGCAACCCGCTGCTGGAGCTGGGCGATCGGCGCCGACGGGCTGAAGACCGGCCACACCTCCGAGGCGGGCTACGGCCTTGTCGGCTCCGCCGTGCAGGGCGACCGGCGCATCATCTTCGTGATCACCGGCCTGGCCGTCGGACACCGACCGCGCCGAGGAAGCCGAGCGGATCGTGAACTGGGCCTTCCGCCAGTTCGTCGCAGAAGACCGTCGCCAAGGCCGGCGCAGCGGGTGGCCGAGGCCGACGGTCTGGCTGGGCAGCGTGCAAACGGTCGGCCTTGTCCCCGCCGAGGATGTCTCGCTGCTGGTGCCCGCGCTGGTGCAGGAGGGCGTGACGGCCGAGGTCAGTCTATACCGGCCCGCTGTCAGCGCCGATCGCCGCCGGAACGCCGGTGGCCGAACTGGTCGTCCATGTCCCCGACCTGCCCGATGCACGCGTCCCGCTGGTCGCCGAAGCCGCTGTGGACCGCGCGGGCGTCATGGGCCGCCTGCACCACGGCGGCACAGGTGCTGTACCAGCGCTTCATGGCCGAGGCTCCGGCCAGCTGACATGCCGCCCCGGGGCCTTTTCATCAGTTTCGAGGGCATCGACGGCTCCGGCAAATCCACGCAGGCGCGCCTTCTGGCCGAAACGCTGCGCGCGCAGGGCCACGCCGTCACCCTGACCCGCGAACCCGGCGGCAGCCCGGGGGCCGAGGAAATCCGCCGCCTGGTGCTGGAAGGCGACCCCGACCGCTGGTCGCCCGAAACCGAGATCCTGCTGTTCACCGCCGCCCGCCGCGACCATCTGGAAAAGACCATCCGCCCGGCGCTCGCCCGCGGCGAGATCGTGATCACCGACCGCTTCGCCGACTGCACCCGCATCTATCAGGGCATCACGCGCGGCGATCTGCGCCAGACCGTCGACCGGCTGCACGACCTGATGATCGGCGTCGAACCCGACCTGACGCTGCTTGTCGACATCGACCCGGCCCTCGGCCTGTCGCGCGCCGTCGCCCGCGCCGGGCACCGAACAGCGGTTCGAGGACATGGGCCTTGCCATGCAGACACGGATGCGCGCCGGCTTCCTCGCGCTGGCGGCGCAGGCATGCCGGGCGCTTCGGCGTGATCGACGGCGCCACGCCACCCCCACCGTGGCCGAGGCGGTGGCCGCACGCGGTGCGGGCCCGCCTCGCCACAGCCTGATGGCCCGCGCCGCCACCGATGCGCCGGAAGACAGCCTGCCCGAACCCGACCGGGTCGAAGGCGCGCCGCATCCGCGCGAAACGCTGGCATCTCTTCGGCCAGGACGCGGCCGAAGCGGCATTCCTCGACAGCTTCACCGGCAAGGCCGCCTGCACCACGGCTGGCTGATCACCGGCCCGCGCGGCGTGGGCAAGGCGACGCTCGCCTGGAAGATCGCCCGCTTCCTGCTGGCCACCCGCCCGACGACGGCGGCATGTTCGCCCCGCCGCCGCCCGACACGCTGGACATCCCCCCCGACCACCCGGTCGCCCGCCGCACCGCGGCCCTGTCCGACCCCGGCCTGTTCCTGCTGCGGCGCGGGCCGAATGAGAAGGCAACCGCGCTTCGAACATCATCTCGGTCGATGAAGTCCGCAAGATGAAGAGCTTCTTCGCCTTTCCGCCGCCGACGGCGGCCGCCGCGTCGCCATCGTCGACAGCGCCGACGAGATGAACCCCGCCGCCGCCAACGCCCTGCTGAAGCTGCTGGAAGAACCGCCGGCAGGGCGTCACGCTGCTGCTGGTCAGCCACCAGCCCGCGCGCCTGCTGCCCACCATCCGCTCGCGCTGCCGCGAGCTGCGCCTCGGCCCGCTCTCGCCCGCCGACATGGCCCGCGCGCTGACCGCGGCCGGGGGTGACGCGCCGACAGCACCGCGGCGCTGGCCGAACTTGCGGCGGCTCGGTGGGCGAGGCGATCCGCATGGCCAACCTCGACGGCCTGGCGCTTTATGCGCGCCTTGTCGACGCTGTTCGCCACCCTGCCCCGGCTGGACCGCCCGCGCGCGCTCGCGCTGGCCGAGGCGGGCGCCGGGCGCGGCACGAGGCGAGCTTCGACCTGCTTCTGCGCCTGATCGACCTGTTCCTGGCCCGCCTTGCCCGCGCCGGCACCACCGGCGCCCCCCCGCCCGAGGCCGCGCCGGGCGAGGCGCGCGCTGCTCGCCCGCCTCGCGCCCGATCCCGTCGCGGCGCGCCTCTGGGCCGACCTCGCGCAGACGCTGTCGGCCGCGCGCGCGGCGGGGCAAGGCGGTCAACCTTGACCCTGCCGCGCTTCTCATGGATATGCTTCTGAAGATCGACGAGACGGCGGGCAGGCTCGCCGCGAGGTGAACCCCCAGAATGACGCCAGCCTTGCCCGAGATCGTCGACAGCCATTGCCACCTCGACTTCCCCGATTTCGAAACCGAACTGCCCGAGGTCATCGCCCGCGCCCGCGCCGCCGGCGTGACCCGCATGGTCACGATCTGCACCCGCCTGCGCCACGAACCCCGCGTCCGCGCCATCGCCGAGGCGCATGACGGGCGTCTTCTACGCCGCCGGCACCCACCCGATGAGCGCCGCCGAAGAACCGCTGGCCACGGTGGACGAGCTTGTCGCCCTCGCCCGCCACCCGAAGTTCGTCGGCATCGGCGAAACCGGCCTCGACTACCACTACACCGCCGAGAGCAAGGCCGTGCAGCAGCAAAGCCTGCGCATCCACATCGAGGCCGCGCGCCAGACCGGCCTGCCGCTGATCATCCACGCCCGCGACGCCGATGACGACATGGCGGCAATCCTGACCGAGGAATGCCGCGCCGGCGCCTACGCTTGCGTCATGCACTGCTTCTCCTCCGGCCGCGGCGCTGGCCGAGGCCGCGCTGGACATTGGCTTCTACCTCTCGATGTCCGGCATCGCCGCCTTCCCCAAGTCGCAGGACCTGCGCGACATCTTCGCCGCCGCGCCCGCTCGACCGCATCCTGCTGGAAACCGACAGCCCCTACCTCGCCCCGCCGCCCTACCGCGGCAAGCGCAACGAACCGGCCTATACCGCCCACACCGCCCGCGTCGGCGCGCCGATCTTCGGCCTGACCGAGGCCGAATTCGCCGCGCCAGACCATCGGCCAATTTCGACCGCCTGTTCCCCAAGGCGGCCCGCGCCGCGAAGGCCGCCTGATGGCCGCTTGCGCGTCACCATCCTCGGCTGCGGCTCGTCCGGCGGCGTGCCGCGCCTCGGCGGCGACTGGGGCGACTGCGACCCCGCGAACCCGAAGAACCGCCGCCGCCGCTGCTCGCTGCTGCTGGAACGCGACCGGCCCGAACGGCACGACCCGCGTCCTGATCGACACCTCGCCCGACATGCGCGACCAGCTGCTGGACGCCGGCGTCGGCGCGCTGGACGGCGTCGTCTACACCCATTCGCATGCCGACCACATCCACGGCATCGACGACCTGCGCCAGATCGTCTTCAACATGCGCCGCCGCCTGCCCGTCTGGGCCGATGGGCCGACGCAAGAGGCGCTGTTGCCCGCTTCGGCTATGCCTTCGTCCAGCCCGCAGGATTCGCCCTATCCCGCCGATCCTCGACCTGCACACCATCGACGGCCCGGCGTTCAGCATCGACGGCGCCGGCGGCGCGATCGACGCTGCTCCCCTTCCGCGTCGATCACGGCTCCATCGATGCGCTCGGCTTCCGCATCGGCGCCCTCGCCTATCTGCCCGACGTCGTGGCGATCCCCGACGACAGCTGGCCGGCGCTTGAGGGCCTGGACTGCTGGATCGTCGACGCGCTGCGCCGCAAGCCGCACCCGACCCATGCCCATCTCGCGCTGACGCTGGACTGGATCGCCCGCGCCGCCCCGCGCCGCGCGGTGCTGACCAACATGCACATCGACCTCGACTACGCGACGCTGCATGGCCGAACTGCCGCCCGCACATCACCCCCGCGCATGACGGCCTGACCATCGACATCGCCGTCGAATGAGCGCCCTGCTCGACGTCATCCTGCCGGTCTTCCTGGTGATCGGCTTCGGCTATGCCGCCGCCCGCGCCGGGTCTTCATCGCCGAGACCGCCGTCGACGGCGTGATGCGCTTCGCGCAGAACTTCGCCGTGCCCTGCCTGCTGTTCCGCTCCATCGCGCAGCTCGACCTTGGTGCGGCCTATCGACCCGGGCCTGATGCTGTCCTTCTACATCGGGGCCTTCGCCGGCTTTGCCGTCGGCTTCCTCGGCGCGATGTTCCTGTTCCGCCGCCCGACTGCCGATGCGGTGGCCATCGGCTTCGCCTGCCTGTTCTCGAACTCGCTGCTGCTGGGCCTGCCGATCACCGAACGCGCCTACGGCACCGACGCGCTGGCAGGGCAACTATGCGATCATCTCGATCCACGCGCCGCTGTTCTACGCCTTCGGCATCGCGCTGATGGAAGCGGTCCGCGCACCACGGCACGGGCCTTTCCGGCGCCGCCATCGGCGCCAAGGTCGCTGCGCGCGATCTTCTCGCAATGCGCTGGTGCTCGGCATCACGGCGGGCTTTGCGGTCAACCTCACCGGCCTGCCGTTGCCGGTCTCGGTGTTCGACGGCATCGACATGATGGCCGCGGCGGCCATTCCGACCGCGCTTTTCGGCCTCGGCGGCGTGCTGATCCGCTACCGGCCCGAGGGCGACAGGCTGACCATCGCCATGGTCTGCGCCATCTCGCTGATCCTGCACCCGGCGATCACCTATGCGCTTGGCCGCTGTGTCTTCGGGCTGGATACGGCGCAGCTGCGCTCGGCGGTGGTGACCGCCGCCATGGCACCGGGCGTCAACGCCTATCTCTTCGCGCCGATGTACGGCGTGGCGAAGCGGGTCGCGGCCTCGGCCGTGCTGGTCGCCACCGCGGCCTCGATCGTCACGATCTGGGGCTGGCTGCACATCCTGCCCTGACGGGCAACAGCCGTTTTCTTCTGGCAGAAATATCCCACGGGGTCCGGGGGTGTGAACCCCCGGCGCTCACCACCCAAGGACGACGCGGCTAATGCGGCGTCACCCCGCGCAGCCGGTCCGACCGCCGCCGCAACAGCTCGACCGTCGCCAGCAGGGCGATCGAGATGATCACCAGAATCGTCGCCACCGCCAGGATCGCCGGGCTGATCGCCTCGCGGATGCCGTTCCACATCTGGCGCGGGATGGTCTGCTGCTCGGGGCCGGCGATGAACAGCACCGCCACCACCTCGTCGAACGAGGTGACGAAGGCGAACAGCGCGCCCGAGATCACGCCGGGCAGGATCAGCGGCATGATGACCTTGAAGAAGGTCGTCCGCGGATTGGCCCCCAGCGAGTGCGGCGGCCCGGATCAGCGACTGGTCGAAACCCGGACAGCGTGGCCGTCACCGTGATGATGACGAAGGGAATGCCCAGCGTCGCATGGGCCACGATCACGCCGAGATAGAGTTGCTGGTCAGCCGCCCGCACTGCGCCTCGATCCCGACGATGCCCATCGGGCGCACGCAGGCGTTGGAGTAGAAGAAGAACATCCCCGTCGCGATGATGATGATCGGCACGATCATCGGGCGAGATCAGCAGCGCCATGATCAGCCGGCGATACGGCATCTCGGGCCGCGACAGGCCGAGGGCCGCGAGCGTGCCCAGCACCGTCGCCAGGATCGTCGCCCAGAAGCCCGACCAGATCGAATTCTTCGCCGCCTGCACCCAGGTCGCATTGCTCCCACACCGTCGCCCACCACGCGCCGTCGCGCGGCGCCTCGGGCGCCGGCATGCCCGAGGGTCAGCAGCGTGTCGTACCAGCGCAGGGTGTAGCCCTCGGGGTCGAAGGTCAGCATCTTCTCGGTGAAGGTGAAATAGGGCTCGGCGTTGAACGACAGCGGGATCACGATCAGGATCGGCGCGATCAGGAACAGGAAGATCAGCGCGCAGATCACGAGGTAGGTGTAGTGCCAGACACGCTCCAGCGGGCGAGGCATAGGTGGGAAGGGCCATCGCGTGTCTCCTTAGCCGAGCTTCAGGCGGTCGATGCCGATCAGCCGGTCATAAAGCCAGTAGAGCACCAGCATCGCCGCCAGCAGCATCGCCGGCAAGCGCGGCGGCCAGCGACCAGTTCGACTTGTCCATGTGGAAGTTGATCAGGTTCGAGATCAGCTGCCCGTCGGCCCCGCCGACCAGCGCGGGGGTGATGTAGTAGCCGACCGCCAGGATGAACACCAACAGCGACCCCGCCGCGATGCCCGGCAGGGTCTGCGGCAGGTAGATGCGGCGGAACGTGGTCCAGCTGGTCGCGCCCAGCGACGCGCGCGGCGCGGGCATAGCTGGGCGGGATCACCCGCATCACCGAATAAAGCGGCAGGATCATGAACGGCAGCAGCACATGCGTCATCGCGATGATGGTGCCGGTCTGTTGTACATCATCGTCAGCCGGCCCTCGTCGTTGATCAGGCCCAGTCGACCAGCAGCGTTCGTTCACCACGCCCTGCTCCTGCAACAGCACGATCCAGCTTGTCGTGCGCACCAGAAGCGAGGTCCAGAACGGCAGCAGCACCAGGATCATCAGCAGGATGACTTCGCCATCGGCAGCGTCGCCAGCAGATGCGCGACCGGGAAAGGCCAGCAGCAGGCAGATGAACGGTGATGATGCGCCGACACCAGGAAGGTCTTGAAGAACAGGTAGAGATAGATGCGCTCGTTGTCGTCGCCCCGCGGCCCATGCCGTCATCGGTCAGCTTGCGGTCGGCGGCGACCAGGTAGAAATCCGACGTGTAGGCGCTCGACGACGACCGCATCGCCGCGCCAGAGCGCGGGCTTGCCCCATTTCGGCGTCCAGCGCCAGCAGCGCCTCCTTGATAGGGCGGGGTCAGATCGTCGGCCGCGCGCGCGCCGTCCTTGAACAGGCTGATCGTGTCCGGGCACGGTATAGTTGATCGCGGGTGCCCGCCATGCCGGTGGTCTTGTTCGGCCTGCATCCGTGCAAGATCCTGCGACCAGCGCGGCAAAGGCCGCCTCGTCCGGCGGGTTCGCCGGGTCGAAATCGGGGTTCGCGGCGAACCAGGCCGACCAGCGCGCGGGGCGTCGAGGCGAAAAGCCGTCATGTTCGACCGACCGCTTCAGCATGTAGCCGATCGGCAGGAGAAGGTGAGCAGCACGAAGACCAGAAGCGGCAGCACCAGCAGGAACGCCCGGCGCTTGGCGCGCGCCTGCGCCGTCGGCCAGCGCCGCCTTCAGCGGGCGGCCGTCGGCGGTGGTCAGAAGTGCGGGCGGCGGTCGCCTCGGCCATCGCCTCGTCCTCTCGTCAGGAAGGGACCGGGCGCGGGGATCGCCCCCGCGCCCGGTCAGTGTCAGATTACTGCGGCAGCCAGGCCTTGAAGCGCTCGTTCAGTTCCGCGTCGTGGTCGACCCAGAAGTCGGCCGAGGTTTCCAGCGCGTTGGTCATGTTCTCGGGCGCGGTCGGCAGGTGCGGTGCCATCACGGTCTTGCCGTCCTTGAAGATGATCTCGGTCGCCATCGACGACTTGCGGGCCGGGCCATAGCGAGATCTGCTGGCCGACGCGCGCAGACCTTCGGTCGAGGTGGCGAACGTGATGAACTCCATCGCGTCGTCCTTGTTCGGCGCGCCCTTCGGCACGACGTACATTTCGTTTTCGTAGATCTGGCCATCCCAGACGATCTGGAAGGGTTTGCCCTCGCCCATCGGCGGCGTTGAAGATCCGGCCGTTGTAGGCGGTGGTCATCACCACTTCGCCATCGGCCAGAAGCTGCGGCGCCTGCGCGCCGGCTTCCCACCAGACGACGTCTGCCTTGATGGTGTCGAGCTTGGCGAAGGCGCGGTCCACGCCTTCGGGCGTGCGCCAGCACGGCGTAGACCTCGGCCAGCCGGCACGCCATCGCCGATCAGCGCGAATTCCAGAACGGCCTTGGCGCCCTTCTTCAGGCCGCGCTTGCCGGGGAACTTCTCGAGGTCGAAGAAGTCGGCAACCGTCGTCGGGCCGTTCCGGGAACTTGGTGGTGTCATAGGCGAAGACGTTCGACCAGATGTCGGTCGACACGGCGCATTCGGTCACGGCACCGGGCAGGAAGTCGTCGGCAGCCGGGGTGCCATCGGCGCCGGCGGGCAGCGTGGCGATGTCGATCGGCTCCAGCACGCCTTCGTCGCACAGACGGATCGCGTCGGCATATTCCACCGAGGCGACGTCGATGGTGACGTTGCCGGCCTCGACCATCGCCTTGATCGGCGGTGGCCGGGTTGTCGCTGTCGACCATGATGGTGGCGTTGCCGGTCGCGGCGATGAACGGCTTCACGTGGGCTTCGGTCTGGGCTTCGCCATAGGCGCCGCCCCAGGACATCACCGTGATGTCGGCGTTGGCGGCAAAGCCAAAGCCGACAAGCGCGGTGGACAGGATCAGGATTTTCTTCATTCGCAGTTCTCCCTGTTGGTCGTTGCTTGTCTTTGGTCCTGGCCGCATCGCGGCGGCCGTCGCATCAAGGGTCGAGCGCGCGGGCATCCTGCGGATGCCAGCCCACCTTGATCTTCTGGCCGGGCGCCAGCTTGGTCTGCCCCAGCGTGTTGCGCATCTTCATCACGAAATCATCCGATCCCGCGACCGCAGCACCGCGCGCAGGATGTCGCCCATGTAGATGACCTCCACCACTTCGGCGTCGATCGTATGGGCGCCCGGCGGCATCATCTCGGGCTTGAACTCCACCCGCTCGGGGCGGATCGAGACCAGCGTCTTGCTGGCCCTTTTCCTTGACGTTCACCGGCGGTCGCGTCGATCAGCTCGCCGGTCGCCAGCCGCACCAGCGCCTTGTCGCCCGACAGCTCCTCGATGGTGCCGAGCAGCTTGTTGTTCTCGCCGATGAACTGCGCGACGAAGCTGTTGTCGGGGCGTTCGTACAGGTCGGCGGGCGGGGCAAGCTGCTGGATGCGGCCGTCGTTGAACACGGCGATCGCGGTCCGACATCGTCAGCGCCTCGCCCTGGTCGTGGGTCACGTAGACCACGGTGATCCCAAGGCTTTCGTGCAGGTGCTTGATCTCGAACTGCATATGCTCGCGCAGCTGCTTGTCCAGCGCGCCCAGCGGTTCGTCCATCAGGACCAGCTTGGGGTCGAACACCAGCGCCCGCGCCAGCGCGATGCGCTGCTGCTGGCCGCCCGACAGCTGCGCCGGGCGGCGGTTGGCGAAGCCGCCCATCTGCACCATGTCCAGCGCGCGCTTGATCTTCGCCTCGCGCTCGTCCTTGCCCATGCCGCGCACTTCCAGCGGGAAGGCCAGGTTCTCGCCCACCGTCATGTGCGGGAACAGCGCGTAGTTCTGGAACACCATGCCGATGCCGCGCTTGTGCGGCGGCACCTGGTTGATCGGCGCGGCCGTCCAGCCTGATCTCGCCATGCGTCGCGGTCTCGAACCCCGCCAGCATCATCAGGCAGGTCGTCTTGCCCGACCCGGAAGGCCCGAGCATGGTCAGGAACTCGCCCTTGCCGATGCGACAGGTTCAGGTCCTTCACGACCAGCGTGACGCCGTCATAGCTTTTCTGAACATGGTCAAATGCGACGAAAGCGTCGGTGCGGGGCTCAAGCGTCACCCGTGTCTCCCCATTTGGCAGCGGCAATTTTCTTGCGCTTCGTTGCGCTGACTAAAGCGAAACCGCCCCCGCAATGCAACGCGATGTCGGTTTTTTGGGCAGTAGCCGGGGAATGCCTGCGCTTTGGTCAAACGCGGCCCGAACTGCCGCAGGAAGTGGCGGCTTTTCCCGGATCAGGCGGACAGCGCGGTAACGTTGCGCTCCGCCAGCCATGCGCGCGCCTCGCGCCGTCCAGCAAGGGCAACGCCCGTTGACCGTAGAGATCGACCAGCGGCGTTCCCGACCGCCGACGGGCACGGTGCGCAGCTCAACTCATCCGGCCGAGTGTCAACGCTCGCGTGCCATCGGATCCGCAAAGGCGATTCGCCCTTTGCGCGCAGAGCGCATGCAATCCGACCACCGGCCGCCGAATCGCGGTCGCGCCGCCGTCAAGAGCTGCGCAGACCGAAACCGGACGGCGGAGGGTCCCGCGGCACGTCCGCATGTGCAGCTTGCGTCCCGCGAAGACCACGCCGGACTGGTGCGGATGAAAAGACTCGAACTTTCACTCCGAGTTAACGAACAGCGACCTCAACGCTGCGCGTCTACCAATTCCGCCACATCCGCACCGTGGGCTTGGTGGCGGGCGTATCTAGCGACAGCCGCCCCGCGAAGGAAAGAGCGGGCGCTTTTCGCTCGGGCGAAGCTGCGGCCTTTGTCGTCAGCGCCCCGCCCGTCGCAAAGGTCGGGACGCGCCGGTATCGGCCTGCCCCGCCACGCTGTAGGCAGCGCGGCGCAGGGTATCCATCCGGGCCACGTCGCCGGGCGCAAAGACTGCCACGGGCGCCGCCAGCGCCGCATCGTACCAGTCCAGCGCCAGATCGGGACGGCGCGGCACGCCAAATCCCTGCGACAGGTGATGGCCCGGCAGTTCGGCATACCCGCCCTGCCCCAACGCTGTCAGGACCAGCGCAGACCCGATGGCCACGTCGAGATTGTCGCGCGCATAGCCCGAGCCGAGACAGACCTGCGCCGTGCCGGCAAGCACGTCCGGGTCCAGCCCGCTCGACCGCGTCCAGCCACGAGACGCGTTCGAGCACCTCCGCCTCGGGGTCCTGCCCGAGGGCCGTCACGTAGTCCTTCAGAACCGGGCCGAACCCGTCACATTGCACGTCGATCTGAGCGGGCGAATAGCCCTGCACCTGCGCCATCAGCGCCGTGCTGTCGCTGATCGCCGTTGACCGCGGCGTTGCAGAAATCCACCGACAGGACCGCGTTCGCATCGCGCCGAAGCGGCAACCACGCCGGCGTCGCCGCCTCGACCTGGTGCGCAGTAACCCGACAGCGGCATCGATCGCCGCCCGACTGCGCCACGAAGGACGGCACCTGCCCGGCGGTCGTCCGCCGATGCGGCTGGCGCAACGGCGACCGTGCTCCATTGCGACAGAAGCCCCTTCGCGCCCTGCGGGTTCGCGGCGATGGCCTGATCCGTCGACGCACCGCCCGCCAGCGCCCGCGAATAGGACCCGACGAGGAAGTCCTGCTGATAGGCCGTCAACTGACCCGTCACGGGATAGCCCATGTACGTCTGGAAATCCGCGATGCCCGCCCGCGAATTGCGCCCCAGCACGCCATCCGGCGTTCCTACCGGAAAACCGAAATAGTTCAGCGCCGTCTGCACCTCGCGGTTTGCCGCGCGCGTGGCCGAACTGGTGCCCGACGTGCTTCCCGACGACGAGGCCCGGGCGCGGCCTGCTGCTGCGCCTTGGCCTGGTTCTTCTTCTTGATGTCGCGTACGACCGCGCTGCCGATCACGCCTGCCGCGATCCCCAAGCGAAGTCCCCGCCATCCGCCACGGCTCTCTGCGCCGGGGCGAACGCCAGGCCACAAAGAATGGCGCCCGTTGCAATCCGCTTCGTGATCATGTCTCTCTCCCTGCCAAGTTGGGCTGCACACGAAGACCAACGCCCGCGCCCGCCCCCGGTTTCCGAAATGAAGTCTGATCCGATGACCGCACGATGCCAGACCAATCGATCCCGGAATGGACGGTTCTTCCCGGCCTTTCGCCCTATGAGCCGACCCTCGCCGCGATGGAGGCGCGTGTCGCCGCCATCGCCGAAGGCACGCGCGGCCGAGGCGATCTGGCTGCTCGAACACCCGCCGCTCTACACCGCCGGAACCTCGGCGCGCCCGGAGGATCTCACCGATCCGGACCGCTTTCCCGTGCATGAGGTGCGGCGCGGCGGGCAATACACCTATCACGGCCCCGGCCAGCGGGTGGTCTACACCATGCTGGACCTCAACACGCGCGGCCGCGACGTGCGCCGCTTCGTCTGCGCGCTGGAGAACTGGGTCATCGCCACGCTGGCCGAATTCGGCGTGAAGGGCGAACGGCGGGCGGGCCGCGTCGGCGTCTGGGTCGTGCGCCCCGACCGCCCGCCCAACCCCGATGGAACGCCGCGCGAGGACAAGATCGCGGCCATCGGCGTGAAACTGCGCCGCTGGGTCAGCTTTCACGGCCTGTCGATCAACGTCGAGCCGGACCTGAGCCATTTCGACGGCATCGTGCCCTGCGGCATCCGCGAACATGGCGTGACCAGCCTTGTCGACCTTGGCCTGCCCGTCACGATGGCCGATGTCGATGCGGCCCTGATGCGCACCTTTCCCCAGGCGTTCCCCTAGCACCTCGCGCCCCGGCGCAGGCCGGGGCCTCTGCCATCTCGATCAGCCCTGCGTCATCACCCCCGCTTGCGGCGCGGCGCGCGCGCAGACACACTGACGGAAATCCCGCTGATCCGAGGTCACCATGCTCCGTCCGCTCATCCTCGCCGCCCTTCTCGCCACGCCCGCAGCCGCTCAGGACGCGGCCAAGGGCGAGGACGAGTTCCGCAAGTGCAAGACCTGCCACATGATCGAGGCGCCCGACGGCACCGCCATCGTCAAGGGCGGCAAGACCGGGCCCGAACCTCTACGGCGTGATCGGCCGCCCTGTCGCCTCGGCCGAGTTCGACTACGGCGACAGCCTGCGCGCCGTGGGCGAGACGGGCGCTGTCTGGGACGAGGCGAGCCTCGCCGCCTATGTCGCCGACCCGACCGCCTGGCTGAAGGAACAGACCGGAGACGCGGCGGCGAAATCGAAGATGGTCTTCAAACTTGCCAAGGGCGGCGCCGACGTGGCGGCCTACCTGCCTCGGTCGCGCGAATAGGGCCCGACATATTCAACTTCGGCCCGGAAATCTTTGCCCTGCGACAAAGTCAGAGATTGCCGTGGCCGGAAGCCGCAACTAAAAGCGATGGCACCTGACGGGGGACGAACCGCCGTCGTTTCACCAACCCCAACGGGAGGCAAGAATGGCAGACGCAGCCATCCACGGCCACGCAGAGGACAAGCGCGGGTTCTTCACGCGCTGGTTCATGTCGACCAACCACAAGGACATCGGAATTCTCTACCTCTTCGTGGGCGGGTTTCTTGGCCTTCTGTCGGTGACCTTCACCGTCTACATGCGCATGGAGCTGATGCATCCGGGCGTGCAATACATGTGCATGGAGGGCGCGCGGCTGACCGCAGCGGCTTCCACCGCCGAATGTACCCCCAACGGCCACCTCTGGAACGTGCTCATCACCGGCCACGGCGTGCTGATGATGTTCTTCGTGGTCATTCCCGCGATGTTCGGCGGTTTCGGCAACTATTTCATGCCGTTGCAGATCGGCGCGCCGGACATGGCGTTCCCGCGCATGAACAACCTGTCGTTCTGGCTGTTCGTCGCGGGCGGCTCGCTGGCGGTCGCCTCGGTCTTTGCGCCGGGCGGCAACGATCAGGCTCGGGCGCGGGCGTGGGCTGGGTGCTTTACCCGCCGCTCTCGACCACCGAGTCGGGCTATTCGATGGACCTCGCGATCTTCGCCGTGCACCTGTCGGGTGCCTCGTCGATCCTGGGTGCGATCAACATCATCACCACCTTCCTGAACATGCGCGCCCCGGGCATGACGCTGCACAAGGTGCCGCTCTTCGCCTGGTCGATCTTCGTGACCGCCTGGCTGATCCTGCTGGCGCTGCCGGTTCTGGCCGGTGCGATCACCATGCTGCTGACCGACCGCAACTTCGGCACCACCTTCTTCGCGCCTGCGGGCGGCGGCGATCCGGTGCTTTATCAGCACATCCTGTGGTTCTTCGGCCACCCGGAAGTGTACATCGTGATCCTGCCCGGCTTCGGCATCATCAGCCACGTCATCGCCACCTTCTCGCGCAAGCCCGTCTTCGGCTACCTGCCGATGGTCTATGCGATGGTGGCCATCGGCGTGCTGGGCTTCGTCGTCTGGGCGCACCACATGTACACCGTGGGCCTGTCGCTGACCCAGCAGAGCTACTTCATGCTGGCCACGATGGTCATCGCGGTGCCCACCGGCATCAAGATCTTCTCGTGGATCGCGACGATGTGGGGCGGCTCGATCGAGTTCAAGACGCCGATGCTCTTCGCCATCGGGTTCATCTTCCTGTTCACCGTGGGCGGCGTGACCGGCATCGTCCTCAGCCAGGCCGCCATCGACCGCGCCTATCACGACACCTACTACGTCGTGGCGCACTTCCACTATGTGATGAGCCTGGGCGCGGTGTTCGCCATCTTCGCCGGAATCTATTTCTGGATCGGCAAGATGTCGGGCCGGCAGTACCCGGAATGGGCGGGCAAGCTGCACTTCTGGGCGATGTTCATCGGCGCGAACCTGACCTTCTTCCCCCAGCACTTCCTGGGCCGCCAGGGCATGCCGCGCCGCTACATCGACTACCCCGAGGCGTTCGCCTACTGGAACTACGTCTCGTCCATCGGCGCGTTCCTGTCCTTCGCCTCGTTCCTGTTCTTCATCGGCATCGTGTTCTACACGCTCTTCGCGGGCAAGCGCGTGACCGAGAACAACTACTGGAACGAATACGCCGACACGCTGGAATGGACCCTGCCCTCGCCGCCCCCGGAACACACGTTCGAGCAGCTGCCGAAGCGTGAGGACTGGGACAAAGGCCACGCGCACTAGGTCAACCCACGGCCTGAAAAACAAAGGCCCCGGACACAATCCGGGGCCTTCTGCGTTTAGCGAAGGCACCTCGTTCCGGCCGAATGCGTCCCGCCCGCAACCCGATTACCCCACGCCGCCCCGGACTGCGCCCCTTCGCCTCGCCCCATCGTCTGCCCTTCCCTTGCCCCGGATCCGTCCTACCCTGCGCCCCATGCCCTATGAATGGCTTCCCCTCACGGGAGACGACCCGGACATATCCTGCCTGCGCCTGCGGCCCTTCCGCTCGCTGCCCCGCGACCGGCTTCGTGTGGTTCATCGGCGCGACCGCCGTCCTGCTCGCCGTCCCGCTGGTGGGCCTGATCGGTTCGCCCGTGCTCTGGGGCATCCTGCCTTTCCTGCTTGGCGCGCTCTGGGCCATCTGGTGGGCGCTTCAACGCAGCTACCGCGACGGCGAGATCACCGAGACGCTGGTGATCGGTCCTGACCATGTGAAGCTGACCCGCGACGGCCCCCGCAACCGCCGCCAGACGTGGGAGGCGAACCCCCACTGGGTCCGCGTCGCGCTGCACCCCAAGGGCGGCCCCGTACCCAACTATCTGACCCTCTCCGGCGCGGGCCGCGAGGTGGAACTGGGCGCATTCCTGTCTGAAGACGAGCGCGTGGCACTCGAGCCCGAACTGGTCCAGGCACTCGCCCGCACGCGCTGACCGGCCCCGGGAACTTGTCAGACAGTCCGCTTAACGCTAGGTAAAGTGGATGATGGTTAGATCGGTGGCGATACGAGTGCAGCCTGCAAGACTCACTGGTGACTGCGGCACCGGGACGCGCGCCACGCCATGACCGCCACCGCATCGACGCTTGGGCGAAGCCGTTCCGCCACCGGGAAAAGCATGGTGCTCGGCACCATCCTCGGGATCGACAGCATCGGCCATTGCGTGGCGCTTGCGACCCTCGCCTTCGCGGGTCCGCTGGCCTTTGCGCTTGGCTATGGAACCATGCTGATCCTGCTGTCCAGCGCGGTGATGTCCTTCGTCCTCGCCTGGCGCAGCGTGTTCCCGGGCGCGGCGGGCATCGCCGAAGACACGACCATCGCAATCCTGGCCCCGGCCATGGTGCTTGCTGCGGGCAGCCTCGACGGCCCGCCAGAGGCGCAGGTCGCCACCGCCGTGGCGATCATGGGCGTCTCGACGCTGCTGTCCGGCGTTGCGATCTATCTGCTAGGGCGCTTCCACCTGGGCAGGCTGGTGCGGCTGATGCCTTTTCCGGTTGCCGCCGGATTTCTCGCCGCCTCGGGCTGGCTGCTTGTCGCGTCGGCGCTGTTCCTGCTGACGGGGACGGGGTCGCTGGCCGAAATGGCGGCCCGGCTGACACAGGACGGCGTGCCATTGAACCTTGTCCTCGGCGTGGGACTGGCCGTAGCGCTGATGGCAGCTTCCTATCGGATCGGCGGGGCGCTGGCCGTCGTTCTGCCGCTGACCATCTCTGTCGCCGCCTTCTACATCGGCTTGTCCGTTGCCGGGCTGTCGCTCGACGAGGCGCGGACGCGGGAATACCTGCCCGCCACGATCGCAAGCTCGCTGCCCGCCTGGCCCGATCCGTCGCTTCTGGGCCATGTCGACTGGCCTGCTGTCGCCACGACCTCGCTCACCATCGCGGCGGTCGTTCTGCTGAACGCGGTGGGCTTCATGCTGAATGTGGGCGGGATCGAGATGGCCACCCGCAGCGATGTCAGCATCGACAGCGAGGCCCGCGTGACGGGGGCCGCCAATATCGGCATCGGCGCGTTCGGGGGGCTGCTCGGCTTCGTCGCGTCGGACAGCACCATCATGGCGCACAAGCTCGGGTGCAGCGCGCGCAGCATGGGCCTCGCGCTTGGCGTGACCACGGCCATCGGCGTGCTGTTCGCGGCCCAGATCGTTGCCCATGTGCCGGTCTTTGTTGCGGCGGGCCTGCTGCTGTTCTTCGGGATGATGATGCTGACCGACTGGCTGATCCTCAGCCGCGCGCGGCTGCGCCCACTGGACTGGGCGATCATCCCCATCATCCTTGCCGCCACCATTGCCATCGACATCCTCGCGGCCATTGGCGTGGGTCTGGTCGCGGCGCTTCTGATCTTCGTCTACACCTACGCCTCGCAGCCCGTGATCCGCTATCAGGGCAGCGGCCTGACACGCCGCAGCCCGGTCGACCGGACGCCGGAGGACGAAGCGGTCCTTGCCCGGCGCGGCGCGCGTATCCATGTCCTCACCCTTCAGGGCTATCTTTTCTTCGGCTCGGTCGAGAAGGTGACCGAGGCGGTCCGCCGCCGCATGGCCGACGGCCAGCCGGTCGAGGCGCTGGTCATCGACTTTCACCAGGTGACGGGGCTCGACAGCGCGGCCTGCGCCGCGCTCTTGAAGCTTGGCCTGCTGGCCGAGACCGGCCACTTCCGCATCGCCTTCGCCGATGTCCGCGACGAGCAGGCGGATACGATGCGCCGCTGGGGCATCGGGGCGGGTGAACACCCCTCGATCCGCTTCTATCCCACGCTGTCGGCCGCGCTCGAGGATGTCGAGGAAGACATCCTTGTCGTCCACGCCCCCGCAACGCAGACAGTGCTGACCCTGCTCGACCGCCTTCAGCCACGCATGCCACGCGCCGCCGACATGCTGGCGCGGATGGAGCGGATCGAGGCGCGGCCCGGCGACGTGCTGATCCGCGCGGGCGGAACCGAAGGCGACATCTTCTTCATCGAAAAGGGCCGGGTGAACGTGCAGTTGTCCAACCCATCGGGGCCGCCCACGCGCCTGCGCTCGCTCCGCGCGGGCGCCATCGTGGGCGAGGCCGCGCGCTATCTCGGGCGCAGGCGCACCGCCGACGTGGTCGTCCACGCCCCTTCGGTCATCTGGAAACTGTCCGACGAGGCAATCGAACGGCTCGAAGCCGAGGACCGCGATCTTGCCGCCCAGCTTCACGCCCTGATGGCACGCAGCCTTGCCGAAAAGGTCGAAAAGACGAACGGCATGCTGACGGCTGCGCTGGCCTGAAGCGAAGCTCGCTTCGTTTACCTTTTGTTCTATCCGTAGACAGACCCGTCTGCTAGGCTGGACACCCGTTCAGCATGAGGTCGGCCATGATCCTGCGTTACTGCATCCTCTACGTCGCCGATGTTCGCGCCTCGCTGGCCTTCTACGAAGCTGCCTTCGGCTTTTCGACCGGGTTCCTGCATGACGGCCACGACTATGGCGAGATGGCGACCGGCCAGACCAAGCTTGCCTTTTCGTCCCACGCGCTCATGGCCGAACTCGGCAAGCAGGTCTCCACCGATAGCGCCGCGCTGCCTGCCTTCGAGCTTGCACTGGAAACAGTCGACGTTGCCGCCGCCCTCGCCCGTGCCGTGGCGGCCGGGGCGCGGATGGAACAGGATGTGACCAAGATGCCCTGGGGCCAGACCCTTGCCTTCGTCCGCACGCCCGACGGGACGCGGGTCGAGATCTGCACGCCCGTCACCGCATAGGAATGCGCACCGGGCATTGACACCGCCCTGCCCGCATGTGCTCCTCGCGCCCCGCGCGGGGCTATGGTGCACCGCCCGCCGCCGGGGATTCGCATGACGGACCGCACGACGCAGCGCGCCCTCTGGGTGCTGCTTTTCGGCAATCTCGTGATCGGGACGGGGGTGCTTCTGCCCGCCGGCATCCTGACCGCGCTGATGTCCGACCTCGACGTGACGGCAGGCCGGGCCGGGCTGATGATGACGGTGGGCGGCCTTGTCGTGGGCATCGGCGCGCCGCTGCTGGCCGCCACGACCTCGTCCATCGACCGCCGCCTGCTGCTGGTGGCGGCGCTGCTGTTCTATGTCGTGGGGCACCTCGCCTCGGCGCTGACCGGCAATCTCTATGTCCTGCTCGCGCTGCGCGCCCTGACAGTCGCGGGTGCTGCGATCTTCACGCCCCAGGCCGCCGCGACCGTGGGTCTTCTGGTGCCGCCCGAGCGGCGCGGCTCGGCCATCGCCTTCATCTTCATCGGCTGGTCGCTCGCCTCGGTGCTGGGCATCCCGGCGGGCAGCCTGCTGGGCAACGCGATCGGCTGGCGCGAGACGTTCCTGCTGATGGCCGCCCTGTCGGCCTTTGGCGCAATCATGGTCTGGGCGGTGCTGCCCGGCGGATTGAAGGTTGCCCCGCTCGATCTGTCATCCTGGGGCCGTGTGCTGGGCGACTGGCGCCTGCTGACGGTGCTGGCCGTCACGATGTTCTCGATGTCGGGGCAGTTCACGCTGTTCACCTATATCGCGCCGCTCCTGACGCAGGTCTACGGCCTCGGCCCGCAGACCATTGCGCTGACACTGCTTCTGGGGGGCAGCGCGGGGGTGTTGGGCAGTATCCTTGCCACCCGCATGGCGACACGACTGGGGCTGGAGCGGAGCATCATGGTCTCGCTCGCCTCGGTCGCACTCGGGCTGTCGCTGATCTGGCTTGGCTGGGGCCACCTCTGGGCGCTGGTGGCGGGCGTGCTCTTGTGGAACCTCGGCGGTTTCCCGGCGAACTCGCTGCAACAGGGCCGCCTCGTGGCGCTGGCCCCGCCGCTCGCCTCGGCGACCGTCGCGCTCAACACGTCCTTCGTCTATCTCGGCCAGTCGCTCGGCTCGGCCACCGGCGGCCAGCTGATCGCAGGTGGTCCCAACCCGTCGATGCCCCTCGCCGCGACTGTCTTTCTGGCCATCGCGATGGGGCTGTCCCGCCTCGCCGCGCGGCGCGAGTGACCTAGTCCTGCGGCTGAGGACCGCCATAGCCTTCGATGATCGACAGATCCATCACGGACTTGCCGCTGCGCAGCGCGATGCAGCGGGCGTATTCGGGCGAATGATAGCAGTCGCGGGCGGCCTGATAGGTCGGAAACTCGATCACGACGACGCGCGACCTCATCTGGCCCTCCGGCACCTCCATCTGACCGCCACGGGTCAGAAACCGCCCGCCAAACGCGGCAAAGACCGCCTTGTTGGCCGCGACATAGTCCTTGTATCCCTCGGGGTCCGTGACATCGACCACCGCTACCCAGTAGCCCTTTTCCATCGCACCCCTCCCGGCGGAACGGATCAGCCCAGCATGTCCTTGATGCGCGGACCAACGGCGCCGAAATCCATCTGTCCGGTATAGCGGCCCTTCAGCACCGCCATCACCTTGCCCATGTCGCGGATGCTCGTCGCCCCCGCTTCGGAAATCGCCTCGGCAATCGCCGCGCTGACCTCTGCCGCGTCAAGCTGGCGGGGCAGGAATTCCTCGATCACCCCGATCTCGGCGATTTCCTTTTCGGCCAGTTCCAGCCGCCCGCCCTCTTCATAGGCGCGCGCGCTTTCCTGCCGCTGCTTCACCATCTTGCCCAGGATGCCAAGGATCTCGGCATCCGACACGCCCTGATCCTGCCCGTCGCCGCGCACGGCGATGTCACGGTCCTTGATGGCGGCGTTGATCAGCCGCAGCGTCGAAAGACGCGCCGCCTCCTTCGCCCGCATCGCATCCTTCATGGCGGCCTGCAGCCGGTCGCGCATCGTCATCGGTATCCCATCCCCATGGCTGTCCGAAACACCGACCATACATGCAGCGCGCGGGCGACACAACAAGCCCCCCTATCCCAAGGTATTGGACTGAAAGGAAAAGACATTTCCCGCGCGGCCTTGACCCGGCCCCCGCGCCCCCGTAAGTATCGCCCGTTTATCCGCATCAGGGGAGTCGCGCCATGCCCGCCACCAGCCACCCGCACGGCCCCCGCCCCACCGCCTGCCTCGCGCTGGCCGATGGCACCGTCTTCTACGGCCAGGGCTTCGGCGCCACGGGCGAGACGGTGGCGGAACTGGTCTTCAACACCGCGATGACCGGGTATCAGGAGATCATGACGGACCCCTCCTATGCGGGCCAGGTCGTGACCTTCACCTTCCCCCATATCGGCAATGTCGGCGTCACCACCGAAGATGACGAATCCGCCGATCCCGTCGCCGCCGGCCTGATCGTGAAATGGGACCCGACCGAGCCGTCGAACTGGCGCTCGACGGGGCACCTCGTGCAGTGGCTGAAAACCAAGGGCCGGATCGGCATGGGCGGGGTCGATACCCGCCGCCTGACCCGCGCGATCCGCCAGCAGGGCGCGCCCCATGTGGCGCTTGCCCATGATCCGGAAGGGAAATTCGACATCGCGGCGCTGGTCGCCAAGGCCCGCGCCTGGCGCGGCCTCGTCGGCCTCGACCTCGCCCGTGACGTGACCTGCGCGCAATCCTACCGCTGGGACGAGATGCGGTGGGCCTGGCCGCAGGGTTATGAGAAGCGCCAGGGCCCCGGCCTGCGCGTGGTGGCCATCGACTACGGCGCCAAGCGCAACATCCTGCGCTGCCTCGCCTCGTCGGGCTGCGAAGTGACGGTGCTGCCCGCCAGCGCCACAGCCGAGGACGTGCTGGCGCTGAACCCCGAAGGCGTGTTCCTGTCCAACGGCCCCGGCGACCCGGCGGCGACCGGCGCCTATGCGGTGCCGATGATCCAGGGCGTGCTGGCGCATGACCTGCCCCTGTTCGGCATCTGCCTCGGCCATCAGATGCTGGCCCTGGCGCTTGGCGCGCGCACGGTCAAGATGAACCACGGCCACCATGGCGCAAACCACCCCGTGAAGGACATCGAGACGGGCAAGGTCGAGATCACCTCGATGAACCATGGCTTCACCGTCGACAGCCAGACGCTGCCGCAGGGTGTGATCGAGACCCATGTCAGCCTGTTCGACGGTTCGAACTGCGGTATCCGCATGGCCGACCGCCCGGTATTCTCGGTGCAGTACCACCCCGAGGCCAGCCCCGGCCCGCAGGACAGCTACTATCTGTTCGACCGCTTCGCCGAAGCGATGCGGGCACGCCGCGCCGCCTGATCGGGCGGCGACGAGGGAGCCGGGGAAACGGCATTCGCGTTAACGTTCCATTAAGGACGATCCGCCAAAGCTGGGCGGAACTGGCGAGCCCCCCGATGACGGTCACACCCCTTTCCCCCCGCGGCCGGGCGCGCGCGCCGCGCGCCGTGCCGCCAACGCCGCCAGCCGTTGTCAAGCCGGGCCGGGACCGGGCGGAAAGCGCCCCCTTTGTCCGCTTCCTGATCGAGGACGGCGTGCTCAGTCCCTCGCCCGGCTTGGTCGCGCTTGCCCGCGAACCTCGCTCGGCTGCAGAACTGACCTCCCTGCTGCTGGCGAAAGGTCTGCTCTCGGCTGACCGCCTTGCCCGCGCCAGCGCCCGGTTCCACGGCCTGCCCTTTGTCGATCCGGCATGCGACCTGCCCGACATACGCCTTGTCGACCGTCTGGGGGCTGCGGCCTGCCTGAGGCGCGGCCTGCTTCCGTGGCGGGTCGTGGGGGGCGAAACCGTGGTGCTTTGCGACGACCCGCAAGGCCCCCGGCGCCATGCCCGCGCCATGACCGAGATCTTCGGCCCGGTCCGCTTCGCGCTCTGCAGGCGCAGCGCGCTCGATTCGGCTGTCACCGAACTGAGGGGTACGGACTTGCGCCGGGCCGCGGAAACGATGACCCCGCCGCAGGACAGTTGCCGGTCGATGGTGCTGCGGTGGTCGGGCTGGTGGCTGGCCGTCACGCTCGCCGCGCTTGCGCTCGCTGCCGCAGCGGCGCCCGTAGCACTGTTCGTCGCGGTCACTCTGCTGGCGGGGCTCGCGATGATCGGGGGCATCGCGCTCAAGCTTGTCGCTCTGTTGTCGTCGCTGCGCCCGATCCCGCCGCCCGCCGCCCGTCCGGCCGTGATCGCGCGGCTGCCGGTGGTGTCGATCCTCGTACCCCTGTTGAACGAGGCAGATATTGCCCCCCGCCTCGTCCTGCGCCTGGCACGGCTGGAATATCCGCGCGACCTGCTCGACGTGATCCTCGTGGTCGAAGAGGCCGATCGCGCGACCCGCGCAAGTCTGGCGCGCAAACCGCTGCCGTCCTGGATGCGCATCGTCATCGTTCCCCAGGGCGGGCTGAGGACAAAGCCCATGGCGCTGAACCATGCGCTCGGCTTTTGCCGGGGCAGCGTCATCGGCGTCTACGACGCAGAAGACGCCCCCGACCCGCATCAGATCAACGCGATGGTCGAGCGCTTTCACCAGCGGGACGGCCGCGTCGCCTGCCTGCAGGGCATGCTCGATTTCTACAATCCCACGACAAACTGGCTCGCCCGCTGCTTCACGCTGGAATATGCCACATGGTTCCGGGTGATCCTGCCCGGACTTCAGCGCCTCGGCGTTCCGGTTCCCCTCGGTGGCACGACGCTGTTCTTCCGCCGCGACGCGCTCGAGGCTCTGGGGGGATGGGATGCGCACAATGTCACCGAGGATGCCGACCTCGGCATCCGCCTGCACCGGCATGGCTACCGGACCGAGGTCGTAGCCTCGGTCACGCGAGAGGAAGCAAATTGCCATTCCCTGCCCTGGGTGCGCCAGCGCTCGCGCTGGATCAAGGGTTACATGATGACCTGGCGCGTCCACATGCGCGACCCGCGCCAGCTCTGGCGCGACCTGGGGCCGCGCGGCTTTGCCGGGTTTCAGGTGCTGATCCTGGGTAGCGTGCTTCACGCGCTGCTCGCGCCATTTCTGCTGAGCTTCTGGATCGTCTTCGCGGGCTGGCACCACCCCATCGTCGACGGGCTGTCACAGGGTGCGTTCCTCGGCCTGTTCGGGCTGTTCCTGACCTGCGAGGCGATCAGCCTGAGCACGGGCTACATCGCGCTCAGGAAATCCGGCCACAAGATCAACCCGGTCTGGCTGCTGGCGCTGAACATCTATCATCCGATGGCCTCGCTCGCCGCGCTCAAGGCGATCTACGAGATGGCGCGCAATCCCTTCTACTGGGACAAGACCCGCCATGGCCGCCACGACCCGATCAACGAAGCCTGAGTTCGCCCGCGTCGACCCTCAGCCGCGTCTCGAACGCCTTGGAGATGTGGGTCTTCAAGGCCTTGTAGGCCGCATCGCCATCCCGTGCTGCAATCGCCGCCACGATCGCATCATGCTCGGCCAGCGCCACCTCGTCGCGCCCTTCGGCGGCGAAACTCGTCGTGGCCATCAGCGCCATCGAGCGGTGCACAAGATCAAGCTGCTGGATCAGGAAACGGTTGTGCGAGGCCAGGTGGATCTGCCGGTGAAACCGCTTGTTGGCCCGGCTGAGTGCCCGCGGATCGCCCCCCAGCAGGCGGCGGTCATCGGCCACCATGCCTTGCAGCACCCGTATCTCCTCGTCCGAGGCGTGGCGCGCAGCCAGCCGTGCCGCCAGCCCCTCCAGTTCGGTGCGCACGACATAAAGCTCGGACAACTGGTTGTGGTCCAGCGAGGCCACGATCAGGCTGCGCCCGTCGCGCGTCAGCATCGATTGCGTCTCGAGCCGCTGCAACGCCTCGCGCACCGGCGTGCGCGACACCCCCAGCCGCTCGGCCAGTTCCGATTCCACCAGACGGTCGCCGGGCTTGTAGAGGCCCGCATCAATCGCCTCGAGGATCAGGGTATAGGCATCCTTCTGCACCGGCCTCAGGTCTTTCATCTCATCGCTCCGTCTCTGCCGTGACATAGGCACGCGGCGCGCCGCCGATCAACCCGGTTGATCCCGGACCCGCCAGCGGATAGCCCTCTCGCATGGTCGCGCATCACTTCCACCACGTCGAAACCTGGGTCTTCGATCTGGACAATACCCTTTACCCGCCTTCGGCCCGGCTTTTCGACCAGATCGAGGTGCGGATGACGGCATGGGTCATGCAGGCCCTTTCCGTGGACCGGACCGAGGCCGACCGCCTGCGCCGCCACTACTGGGAAACCCATGGCACGACGCTTGCGGGTCTCATGCGGGAACATGGCATCGATCCCGGCCCCTACCTGACCGATGTGCACGACATCTCGTTCGCGGCGCTTGCCCCCGACCCGACCCTCGCCGGGCGCATCGCGGCGCTTCCCGGCCGCCGGATCGTCTACACGAACGGCTGCGCGCCCTATGCCGAACGCGTGCTCGACGCGCGCGGGCTGAGCGGGCTTTTCGACGCGATCTACGGCGTCGAGCACGCCGATTTCCATCCGAAGCCCGACCTGCTGGCCTTCGAGACGGTCTTTGCAAAGGACGGCCTCGATCCCCGCCGCGCCGCGATGTTCGAGGACGATCCCCGCAACCTCGCGGTTCCCCACGCGATGGGCCTGCGCACCGTGCTGATCGCGCCCGAGCCGCTTGCGGCCCCGCATATCCATCACCACGCGCCCGACCTGTCGGAGTTTCTCGCGCTGCTGCGCTGATCGCTGCGCCGCCTTGACCCGTCAGCGACCGCTCAGAGCAGCGACGCGACGTCCCTCGTTGCAACCACGCGCGCGAAATCTGCCCCGAGCAGCGCAAGGGTGACGTCCAGCACCGCAGCCGCCGGAATGCGGCTGCCATCGGCGCGCGGCACGTCGAACCCGATCAGGGCGTCGCCGGGCAAGATCACCGCATGGCCGAGGTCCGAGGCCGCGCGGGTCGTGGAGGTGATGCAGAACCCCGCGACCGCACCGACGAGAACGAGGCGTTCGATGCCATTCGCCTTCAGATGCGCGTCGAGCCCCGTGCCGGAAAACGCGGAGGAGCGGGATTTCACAAGCACCGTCTCACCCGGCACGTGTCGCCGCACAGGGCATCACCGCGCCCCCCGGCTGGCCGAAGGTCACCGGCGTGCCCGGCTCGTCATGATGCACATGGATCACCGGAAGGGCGCGCGAGCGGAACAGCGCAAGCAGGTCGGCGATGTGACGCTCGGCGTCCGGGTTGGCACGGTCGCGGCCCGCTTCGGTCCGGCGGGCCATCTCCATCTGCATGTCGATGACCAGCAGCGCGGTGGTCATAGCCCCAGGCACCAGCGCATCACCGCCTTCTGCGCGTGCAGGCGGTTCTCGGCCTCGTCGAAGACGACCGAATGCGGCCCGTCCATCACCGCGCTCGTCACCTCGTCGTTGCGGTGCGCGGGCAGGCAATGCATGAACAGCGCGTCCGGCTTGGCCTGCGCCATCAGCGCCTCGTTCACCTGATAGGCGCGCAGCTGGTTGTGGCGCCGCTCCTTGGCGCTTTCAGGGTCGTGCATGCTGACCCAGGTGTCGGTCACCACAAGGTCCGCGCCCTGCACCGCGCGCGCCGGATCGCGCTCGATCGTGACGCGCCGGCCCTTGTCGCGGGCGAAACCCACGAAGGCCGGCTCGGGGTCGAGCGTCTCGGGCCCGGTGAAGGTGAAATCGAAGCCGAACTGCCCCGCCGCGTGCAGGAGAGAAGCGCAGACGTTGTTGCCATCGCCGCACCAGACGACCTTGCGCCCGGCGATGGGGCCGCGATGTTCCTCATAGGTCATCACGTCGGCCATGATCTGGCAGGGATGGGTGCGGTTGGTCAGCCCGTTGATGACCGGAACCGTCGCATGTTCCGCCATCTCCAGAAGCGTCGCCTCCTCGAAGGTGCGGATCATGATGAGATCGACATAGCGCGACAGCACGCGGGCGGTGTCGGCGATGGTCTCGCCATGGCCAAGCTGCATCTCCTTGCCCGACAGCACCATCGTCTCGCCGCCCATCTGGCGCACGCCCACATCGAAGCTGACGCGGGTGCGGGTCGAGGGTTTCTCGAAGATCAGCGCGACCATGCGCCCTTTCAGCGGCTGCTCGTCGTCGGGCGTGCCCTTGGGGCGGCCGTTGCGCGCGGTCTTCATCGCGTGCGCGTTGTCGATCATGGCGCGGAGCGCCGCGGTGTCGGTGGTGTGGATGTCGAGGAAGTGCTTCATGGGATCGTGCTTTTCGCAAAGGGTGGAACCGGGGGCCAGCCCCGCAGCCAGGGGTTCTTGAACCGATGGCGAACCCGCTGGCCGCCCGGATGTGAACAGAAGAAGATCAGGCGGCGGCCATGCTTCGCTCCAGCGATGCCGCGGCGCGGTCGAGGCGGGCGACCGCCTCGGTGATATCCGCGTCGGTTATCGTCAGCGCGGGCAGCAGGCGCAGCGTGTTGTCGGCGGCAGGAACCGTCAGGATGAGTTCGCGCATAGCCCGCCTTGACCACGTCCGCCGGGGGAACGCGGCATTTCAGGCCCAGCATCAGGCCGACGCCCCGCACGCCCTCGAACACCGTGGGGTGGCTGGCGACCAGCCCCTCCAGACGCTGGCGGAACAGCGCGCCCTTGCGCCCGACTTCGGCAAGGAAGGCGTCGTCGGCGACGATCTGCATCACAGCGGTGCCCACGGCACAGGCCAGCGGGTTGCCGCCATAGGTCGAGCCATGCGTGCCCGCGACCATGCCGCTTGCCGCATTGGCCGTGGCAAGGACCGCGCCCAGGGGAAAGCCCCCGCCGATGCCCTTGGCGACCATCATGATGTCGGGCGTGATCCCCGCCCATTCATGCGCAAAAAGGCGGCCCGTGCGCCCCATGCCGCACTGAACCTCGTCCAGGATCATCAGCGCGCCGGTGGCATCGCAGAGGTCGCGCAGACCCTTGAGGCAGGCGTCGGGAAGCACGCGGATGCCACCTTCGCCCTGGATCGGCTCCACGATCACCGCCGCAGTGCGCTCGGTGATGGCCGCGCGCAGCGCGTCGTGGTCGCCGAACGGCAGGTGCACGAAGCCGGGCATCAGCGGGCCGAAGCCCTTGGTCATCTTTTCCGACCCGGCGGCGGCGATGGCGCCGGTCGAGCGCCCGTGGAACGCCCCCTCGAAGGCCACGATCTCGGTGCGTTCCGGCTGGCCCTTATCGGACCAGTACTTGCGGGCCATCTTGATCGCCAGCTCGCAGGCCTCGGTCCCCGAATTGGTGAAGAACACCGTCTCGGCAAAGCTGTGCTCGGCCAGTTGGTCCGCCAGCCGCTCCTGTTCAGGGATGCGGTAGAGGTTCGAGACGTGCCAGAGCTTCGCCGCCTGATCCGACACCGCCTTGACCAGCGACGGGTGCGCGTGACCGAGAGCGTTCACCGCGATGCCGCCACCCAGATCGAGGTATCGCTGCCCGTCCTCGGCGACGAGCCAGGAGCCTTCGCCCCGGACAAATGCCAGCGGCGCGCGGTTGTAGGTGGGCAGGACATGGGATGTCATCGGATGGTCCTTGGAAAGGCGAGCCATAGGGGTGCCAAAGGCAGGCGCGCAAGTCAACGAATGATGGGAAACGTGGGGGAAAGCCTGCGGGCAGGCGTGATCGGCCGTTTACGCGCGGGCGCGTCGGCGTCGGGATGGGACAGGCAGGGCTGCATTCCGGATCATGGGACGCTCCTATCAGCAGCCCGGGCAGGCGTAAACTGAAAATCTCGAACGTTCCGATGGTGCCATCCGGCGGCCGGAATTCTGCCGCCATCTCCGGCGAGGCTTCCGGGAAAGACATGCTGACAGAAAGGCAGGCCGAAATGTCCCAGTCCGAATTCCACGCGCGGTTGCAGCGCATCTCGCAGGCACGTCCCGAAACCGGGCCATCGCACCCTGCCCCGAAACCGGGCGGCGCGCCGCGCCGGACGGGCTGGCTTGTGATCAGCCTGATCTGGTTCGTCTTCGTCCCGCTTGGCATTGCCATGCGCGTCGCGCGGCAACTCTACATGGAGTTGACATCCGAGGCCGTGCACTTCGGCAGCCTGCTTGCGTTCGTCTCGCTGTCGCATCTCGGTCTGATCGCCGTCACGGTGGCGGCTGCGTTCAGCTACCGCAGCAGGCCATGGCTGGTCTGGATCGCGTTCTTCACCTGGGCAGGCTATGGTGTCGGCTCGGCCCTGATGTCGCTGAAAGACATGGGCTGATCGCACCCGGGGCAGGACGGCGCGGGCGCCGACGGGTTGATCTTCGCCGGTGCTGCTTGTATCCGCTGCGCTCGCGGATAGAATAGCCGCTTGTCAATCTGATGCGGAGCCCCCTGATGTCCTGGACCGACGAGCGCGTCGAGACGCTCAAGAAGATGTGGGGCGAGGGGCAATCCGCCTCGCAGATCGCCAAGGAACTGGGCGGCGTCACCCGCAACGCCGTAATCGGCAAGGTGCACCGCCTTGGCCTGTCCAACCGCGTCGGCGGCAAGGGCGACGAGGACGAGGCGGCTACTGCAACGCCTGCCGCACCTGCCCCGACGCCACTGCGCCCCGAGGCACGCGCGGCGGCACCGGCAGCGGACATTCGCAGCGCGCCCGAGCGGAGCGTGCCCGAGCGGGCGGCACCGCCCGCAGGTGGGGCCACGGTAACGCCGCTTCCGACCCGCAAGGCGATCATCCCCGCAGGCCAGCCGCTGCCGCCGCAGCCGTCGGCGAACGAGATCAGCCCCGAGGCGCTGGCCTCGGTGCGCGAAGTGGAAAAGCGCGCACGCCGTCTGACGCTGATGGAACTGACCGAGCGGACCTGCAAATGGCCCATCGGCGATCCGGCCACCGATGACTTCTGGTTCTGTGGCCTGCCCACGCAGGCGGGCAAGCCCTATTGCGACGCCCATGTCGGCGTGGCCTTCCAGCCGATGAGCGCGCGGCGCGACCGGCGGCGGTAACGGGACGGCGCGGGGGTCCCGCCCCGCCCCTATTCGCCGCTGCCCCCGCCCAGGATACGCTCCAGCGCGCGGGCGGCTTCCTGTTCCAGAGCCTCCTGTGCCGCGCGGCGGGCGAGATCCTCAAGGCTTTCGCCCTCCTGCATCTCGATCCCCAGCTCTTCCTGCGCCTTCTGGGCCAATTCGGCGCGCGCGCGTTCTTCCAGCTCCTTCGCCTCTTCCTCGAACTTGCGCCGCGCGAGGGTTTCCAGATCGAGGCGGACCGAAGGTGCCGCCCACGGCCCCGAGATCAGCACCGGCACCTGCACATCGGGGTCAAGCGCGCGACCGCCGAGCGAGAGCGGCGTCAGGCGGTAGTCGAGGCTGCGGCCTCCGATATCCACGGTCCCGGCGCCCTGCGCCGTCACCAGCGGGGCCGCGATGGCCAGATCGCCGTTCGCCAGCACGCCCCCCGCCACGGTGAAGCTGCCGGTCACGCTGTCGAACACGGTCTTTGACCCTTCGCCCACAAAGCCCGCATCCAGCGTCCGGATCATTCCGGCCAGATCGAGCCCGCGCAGCTCGCCCTGACGGAAGGCAAGGCTTCCCTCGCCCTCGAGGCTGCCCATCAGCGCCGCCATGCTGCTGCCGGACCCGAGCAGGTTGAAGCGCAGATCGCCCGTCCCCGTCAGGCGGTCATACCCCGCGAGTTGCGAGAGGAGCGGTTCAAGCGCAAGACCGGCAAGCGTCAGGTTGACCCGCGACGACAGGCCCTTGCGTGCGTTGACGATGACCTGCCCGGTGACCGCGCCGCCATAAGCCGCCACCTCGGTCAGGTCGATCACGGCGCGGGCGGCGTCGATGGTCAACGATGCGCGGGTGCGCCCCAGTTTGACGCCCCCCAGATCGACGCTCTCCGCCGCCAGGGCTATCGCCGCGTCGAGCGCGCCGAGGCCGCTTGCGTCGATGGGGGTGGTGGACCATCCGCCGCCAGAGCCGCCGGAAGAGGGAGCGGGGTCGTTGCCGCCTGACCCGCCCGACCCACCGCCAAGCGCGGCGAGGTTCAGCGCATCGGTCGTCAGCTTTGCTGTCAGGCGGGGGCGCGCCTTGCCGGGAACCAGATCGAAGGCACCCTGAAACCGGTTTCCGTCAAGCGACACGATCCCCTCGCGCAGATGGACCGACCCTTCCGGCGTCAGCGTAACCGCGCCTGCGACGGCGGCGGACCGCCTGCCAAGGCCTTCGGGCAGGTCCGGTGCCGACCCGCCGACAAGCGCAAGAAGCGCGGGAATATCGCCCAAGGTGGCCTCGGCCTCGCCCTCGGCCGCGAAGGGCGACAGCCCGGCCCGCCCGTCGAACGCAAGATCGTTCTTGCCCGCCCGGCCCGTCAGCGCGACGGGCACGACCTGTCCCTCGAGGAATGCCGCGAAACCGTCGATCGTGGCATCGAGGCTTGCCGCCTGCCCCCCCATCGTGGCCGATGCCGACAGCGTCGCCTCGCCCTGGAATTCGGGCACGCGCGCGTCCAGCGACAGATCGGTCAGCGCACTTTGCGTGCCCGCGCGATGGTCGATCCAGACGACGGTGCCCCCCTCGATCGTGGCACGGTCGATGGCAAGCGGCGTGGCAGGTGCGCCGTCGCCCGCAGCACCGGCTTGCGGGGCGCCTTCGGCTGCGGCAGGTGCGGTCAGGTCCCAGTTCACCCGCCCGTCCGCCGCCCGTTCCAGAACGAGGCGCGGGTTGACCAGTTCGATCCCCGTCACCCGGACAGCCCCGCCGAACAATGCGGCCAGATCGACCGAGATCGACAGCCCTTCGGCGGTCAGCATCGGCCCTTCCTGCGACCAGTCGGCATTGGCCAGCGTCACCATGCCGGTTCGGGCGCCGAGATGGGGCCAGATCGTCGGGCGCACGGCGCCGTCGAAATGCAGCGTCCGCCCCGTGATCTTGCGGAACTCGCCCGCCGCAAGGTTCGCCACCTTTTCGGTCGGCACAAGGAACAGCGCCGCCACGGCCAGAACGGCAAGCAGCGCAAGCGACCCTGCCACGCGGAGCAGCCAGCGCATCGTCACCCCTCCCTGGCCCATGCCACAGCCGAAGTGTAGGGCGCGCGGGCGCGCGCAACAAGGCGCACCGTCCTGACCGGCGCGCCTTCCCGCCTAAAGACGGATCAGCGGCAGCCCGGCCATCGCCTGCGCGAAGACCGCAGCGGTCAGCGCGCCATAGGCCAGCGTGCCGAGCGGTACGGCCCTGGCCGACCAACCGCGGCGATCCGCCAGCCATCCCAGCAGCGGGATCGCCTGCATCGCGTGCAGCGCGAGGAAATGGGCGGGCCGCAGGTCGCCCACCGCCGTCGACCACCCCAGAACGGGAACGGACCCTGCACCAGCGCCCGGCACCCCCACGAAATGCCCGCCATTCGACGACAGGATGCCCGCCGTCACCAGCGTCAGCACCGTCGAGGCCGCGAAGCCCAAGCAACACTCCCAACCGCAGGTTCGGCCCCATCGCCGCCTCGCGGTCGCGCCAGGCGAGCCAGCCCGTCAGGGCGACGACCAGCATCAGCAGGACCGCGCCCACCCCCATGATGCTGTACATGCGGGCGCGAAAGGCGTCGGCAACGTTGAAGTGCGACGCCACGCCCTGCCCTGCGGACATGAACAGGTATCCCATCTCGCCGATCATCGCGACCACTGCCACGCCAAGCCCGATGCGCAGCACCCAGCCCCGCCGCGCGACAGCGCCCATCCGGTCCACCACCAGCGCCAGCGTGGCGAAGTAGATCGCGAAGGACACGGCGAACTTCAGCGGCTTCACCCAGACATTCGCCTCGCCCAGCACGCGGTCGTCGATCGCCATGCCCGCCAGGGCAAGGACGCAGAGCGCGCCGGAAAAGGCCACCATCGGCCACATCTGATCGGCCATCGTGGCGCGCGGCGCCGGGGCAAATCCTGCGGCGATCATGCGGCACCTGCGGCGGTCAGGGGGCGGCCACGCAGCTTGGCACCAAGTTCGGTCAGCAGGCCCACAAGCAGCCCCATCGGCCCGAACAGGAACACCATGACCAGAACCGGTGCCTGAATGATGCGGTGCACTCCCGCGCGATCCAACCGTTCGGCGACGAAGCATCCGATCAGCAGATCGAAGGCCAGATAGTGGACCCAACCCGCCAGCAGCAGCGGATCGCTGGCGAACAGCGCCCGCACATCGGCCAGCGACCCGAAGCCGCCTTCTGCGGTGAAGAAATAGGCCAGCATCAGCGCCGAATAGAGCACCGACAACAGAAGCGGCACCGCGAGGCGCGGCACCGCCCCGAGATACGGTATCCGCCGTGGCGCCAGGATCAGCACCGCCCAGCCCAGCATGGCCAGCGAGCCTGCATTTCCGAATATCGCGTTCCAGTCCATCCGACGCTCCATCTTTACATCGTCAACATGGATGCGTGGGAATCGCCGTTTCGTCAAGCCAGAAGTTGACAGCGGAAACATTCCCCGGCAGGGATATGTCATGGACCGGCCCTATCACCACGGCGACCTGAAGCAGGCCCTTGTCGAGGCGGGCATCGCCCTGCTGGAAGAGGGCGGCTTGCAAGCGCTCACCCTGCGTGCTGCGGCGGCACGCGTCGGCGTCAGCCATGCCGCGCCGAAAAACCACTTCGGTTCGCTGAACGGCTTGATCACCGCGATCGCCGCCGAGGCGTTCCGCCGCCATGCCGCCTTCATGCGCGAGGGGCTTCCCGCCGATGCCCCGCCCAAGGCACGCCTTCATGCCGCAATGCGCGGCTATGTGCGCTTTGCGGCCGAGCATCCGCACCTGTTCGAGTTGATGTTTTCGCCCAGCTATCCCGATTTCTCGGACCCGGCCTTGCGCGAACGGGCCGGGGCCAGCTACGCGATCCTGCGCGAGATCGCCGAAGGACTGGACTGGGACAAGGGCCGGACCGAGGACGGCCAGGTCAAGACCGAGATGATGCTGTGGTCACTCGTCCACGGCTACGCGATCCTGTCGCTGTCAGGCCAGTTCTCGCGCGGGGCGGATTGCGGCCCGGTCTATGGGATCGACGAAGTCATCCCGGACTTCGGCTATCGCGACCAGCCTGCCCGATAGCCGCGACCAGGCAGGATCAGTTCTTCGTCACCGGCTTGGACCGCATCCGGTTCACAGTCTCGCGCTCGGCCCGCTTGCAAAGCTGCGGCGGCAGCCCCCGGTCGATCAGCGCCATATCCTCCAGCACCATGTCACCCATCCGCAGGAACGCCTCGTCCAGCGCCCCTGCCCGGTGGGCCGAGCGCAGGAAGCCGTCCAGCCCCCGCACCCGATGGCCGGCGGGAAGCGGCTCCTCGGGGAATACGTCGCTCGCCGCCACGATATGCCCTGCGGCCACCGCATCCATCAGCGCGTCGAAGTCCACAACCCCGGCCCGGCTCAGCAGCACGAAGGCCGATCCGGGGCGCATCGTCGCGAATTCCGCCGCGCCGAGGAAGCCCTGGTTCTCGGACGTGACCGAGGCCGTGACGAACAGCACGTCCACGCTCGACAGCACCGCGGCCAGATCGACCGGTTCCGCCCCCGCCGCGCGGATCTGCGCCGGCGCGAGCCACGGATCGCAGACCTTCAGCCGCGGCCGGAACCCGGTCAGCACCCGCGCAACAGCGCGGCCCAGGTCGCCGAAGCCCAGGATGCCCACCTCGGCCCCCGTCAGCAGGCGCGCCCGCGCGTTGCCCTCGCCGCCCCAGCGTTCGCGGCCCGCGCGGAAATCGGCATCGGCCTCAGCGATCTGGCGCAGCAGCGACAGCGCGAAGCCCAGGCCGATCTCGGCCACCGGCTCGGCAAAGACCGCGCCGGTCGTCACCACATGGATGCCCCGCCGGAACAGCACCTCGTAGGGCATGTTCATGTAGAGGTTCGACTCGACGTTGAAGATGCAGCGCAACTGCCCCATCCGCTCCAGCGCAGCCTCGCCCAGTGGCGGCTGGCCGATCACATAGCGCGCCTGCCCCAGAATGTCGTCGGACAGGTGCTGCACCTCGTCCGCTTCGGCCTCGACGATCCGGTAGCGCTGTTCCAGAAGCCGTCGCTGGTCTGGCCGAAAGATCAGATCCAGCGTGCGCGGATCGGGCGCCGAAATCACAAGCGGGCGGGCGGTCATCGTCGGGCCTTTCGCGCGGAACATCGGCCGCTACCCTATCCCCAGCCCTGTCGGCGTCAATCGCCCGCCGAAACCACAGATCGTCCCTGATCCGCAGCGCCAACTCGAAGTCAGCCGTCCATGCCACCGTGCCACGCCCCCCTTTCCCAGCCCCCCGCCGATCCTGTATACGCCGCCAATGTCGCAAAACCCGCCCAGCCTCCGCCCCGACCTCGCCCATGCGCATGTTCCCGACGTGCGCCGCCCCGGCCAGCCGACCATCGGGATGGTCAGCCTCGGCTGCCCCAAGGCACTGGTGGACAGCGAGCGCATCCTGACCCGCCTGCGTGCCGAAGGTTATGCCATCAGCCCCGACTACCAGGGGGCCGATGCGGTGATCGTGAACACCTGCGGCTTTCTCGACAGCGCCAAGGCCGAAAGCCTCGACGCGATCGGCGAGGCGCTGCGCGAAAACGGCAGGGTGATCGTGACGGGCTGCCTCGGGGCCGAGCCCGACTATATCACCGGCGCGCATCCCCGCGTGCTCGCCGTGACCGGCCCGCACCAGTACGAGCAGGTGCTGGATGCCGTCCACGCCGCGGTGCCGCCCGCGCCCGACCCGTTCATCGACCTGCTTCCCGCCTCGGGCGTCAGCCTGACCCCCCGGCACTACAGTTACCTCAAGATTTCCGAGGGTTGTAACCACAAGTGCAAGTTCTGCATCATCCCCGACATGCGCGGCCTGCTGCAAAGCCGTCCCGCCCATGCCGTGCTGCGCGAGGCCGAGAAGCTGGTTCAGGCCGGGGTTCGAGAACTGCTGGTCATCAGCCAGGACACCTCGGCCTATGGCGTCGACCGCAGGCATGACCTGTCGCCCTGGCAGGGGCGCGAGGTGCGGGCGCATATCACGGACCTTGCCCGCGAACTGGGCGGGCTGGGGGCGTGGGTGCGGCTGCACTACGTCTACCCCTATCCGCATGTGCGCGACCTGATCCCGCTGATGGCCGAGGGGCTGGTGCTGCCCTATCTCGACATCCCCTTCCAGCACGCCCATCCCGACACGCTGCGCCGCATGGCCCGCCCCGCTGCCGCCGCCCGCACGCTGGACGAGATCGCCGCCTGGCGCAGGGTCTGCCCCGACATCACGCTGCGCTCCACCTTCATCGTGGGCTATCCCGGCGAGACCGAGGCCGAGTTCCAGACCCTGCTCGACTGGATGGACGAGGCGCAACTCGACCGCGTCGGCTGCTTCCAGTACGAGAACGTGAAGGGCGCGCGGTCGAACGCCCTGCCCGACCATGTTCCCGCCGAGGTCAAGCAGGACCGCTGGGACCGCTTCATGGCCAAGGCACAGGCGATCTCCGAGGCGAAGCTCGCCGCTAAGGTCGGCCAGACCCTACAGGTGATCGTGGACGAGGTGGACGAGCAAGGCGCGACCTGCCGCACCATGGCCGACGCGCCCGAGATCGACGGCAATCTGTTCATCGACGAGGGGTTCGAGGGGCTTGCACCGGGCGATTTTGCAACCGTGACGGTCGAGGAAGCGGGCGAATACGACCTTTGGGGAAGAATTTAGACGACCTGATGGAAAGGTCTCGGCACAGACCGAATTGTGACAATATTGTGAACATTGAGCAAAGATTGGAATGACGGCGGAAGCGAATCTGGTCTCATCCGTATGCTCTAGTGAAACGTGGCATGTTCTTTGAAGGTGTGTGTCTGTGCAAATGATTGTCTCTACCAGCCGGAAGACGCTCAGAAAAATTCGTGAACCGCATTGCGCAAACTCGTCACGGTGCCCGGTCGGTCCGGCCACGCCATCCGGCGTCATGGATCTGCGAAAGACCGACTGTACCCCGATCGAGGCGGTCTATGGCGCAGGGCGGTTTGTGCCACTTGTCGATGTGCCGGTATCAGTGTGCCGGGGTTTCCAGTACATCGCGTATGCCGCTTGCAGCCGACGGTCCGCATCCGTTTGTCCGGACGCTGATCGACTATCAGCGCGGTGATTGCCTAGCCTATGTCCGGCTCGGCGCTCGCAGCACTACCTACACATCCTTCATTCCGCGCATCGGCCTGCGAAACGCTTGGCCTGTCGCACGTCGACCGTTTCGGACGAACTGCAGGCGCTTCGTCCCTTGCAGGCTGTCCTGCCTTGGTGGCCGAGCCGAAGGCACGACGGCCTTGGACTCGATCGAGAGTGCAGTCTTGAACGACAGCCTCAAAGCGCGACTATACGCTGCGCAGGTTATTCCGGCAACTGATCAACCCGGCGATGTATTGGCATGGACCGTTTTCAGCCGAGCAAGGCGAAGATCGAGTTTCGACCGGCTGATTTCAAGGTGTATGCAGGCGATCCGCGCGTGACGGCTTCCGGCGCGGCGACGAGCATCGATGGCGACATTCGAGGTATGCGCTTGATCCTGAGCGATGGCGGCGACTTCCGAATGCTGCTCAACGGCGGGCAACATCGCGCGTCTTCGCTTGTCGGCACTGGGGCACCATACTTTGCCCGTCCGGCTTACCTCGCCTTCGTCCGCCAGTATCATCCGTCGCGACGATGTGGAGTTCTGGCCCTATGTCAGGACCGGCCTTTTCAGCAGGGAAGCGGCGCTCGAGGTCTTTGACCGCATTTTTGCCGGCATCCCCTCATCCGAGGTCAGGCAGGCCGACGAAGACGTTCCGTCGCTCGCGACGTCTCGCAGCCGTCGCGCCATGCCCTTGGGCCAGACCGGCGCTCGTCGTCTGGCGACCTGAGCCTTTCAGCTCTTTGCGGACGCCGGGCGGATGTCCGCGGGCAGCGGCTGCCCGGTGCGGGCGGCGAGCAGGGCCTCGGCGCTGACCTTGCGCGGCACGGACGGCACATCGTCCATGATCGAGTAGAGTTTCGGCTTCGGGGTCGGGTCATTCGGGGCGGCCATTTGCATGCCTTTCGCTCTTGCGACACGGAATGCGCCACCCGATGGTCATGCGCCTTTGTTCGGTGCAAAGCAAACCTTTCCTTTTCCGCGCCAGATCGTCGCAAGGCCTCGCCCCGCCATCGCTGCTGCCTACCTTCCACGCATGACCAATCCCGACCTCCGCGTGCTCTACAATGCCTCGTGCCCGGTCTGCCGGGCCGAGATCGATCACTATGCGTCGGTCTCGCTTCGCCATGATCTTCCGCTTCGGTTCGACGATCTGAACGGGCCGGACCTTGCGCTGTGGGGTATCACGCCGGACCAGGCGGCGCGGCGGCTGCATGTCCTGCGGGAGGGGCGGGTTCTCTCAGGATTGGAGGCCTTCCGCGCGATCTGGTCGGTTCTGCCACGCTATCGCTGGCTGGCGCGTGTCACCGGCTGGCCGGTGGTCCGGCCGCTGGCATCGGCGCTCTATGACCACGTTCTGGCCCCGGTTCTCTACCGCGCACACCTGCGCCGCATCAGTCGCGCCGCGCGTCAGCCCGCGTCGAGATAGGCGCGCACCGCGCCCACGACATGGCGAAAACGGTCGCCGCCCAAATTCGTGCCGCCGTACCAGCGGGTCACGACCACGACATGGTCCCGCAACTCCGCCCGCTCCAGCATCCGCAGGATCACGGCCCCTGCTCCCGCCTCGCCGTCATCGTTCTTCAGCGGCCCGCCATCGGCCAAGATCACCGCCCAGCTGTTGTGGGTGGCCTTGGCAAAGCGGCGGTCGGATTTCAGCACGGCAAGAAACGCGTCGACCTCGGCCCGGCTTGCGGCAGGGCCGCCCGAGACGGCATAGCGCGACCCCCGGTCGCTGATCACGTTGAGGATCTGGCGCATCAGGCCAGATTAGCGGGCAAAACCAGGCGCGGCCAGTCTCAGGCCAGCGCCTCGATATCGTCCTTGTTGCGACAATAGCCCGGCAGGTCCGGCTGGCGCACGCGTGCCAGCCAGTCGGCGCAAAGCGGCGTCAGGCCGCAGCTTTCGCAGGCGCAGACAAGCCGCGCCACCTCGGGCCGGGTCAGCCAGCCCTCGACCACTGCCGAGGGCAGGTCGACGCCCACCCGCCGTGCCATGGCCTTGGTCAGCCCCCAGGCATCAGGCCCCGCCGCAATACCGATCATCTGTCCGTCTCCGCGCTTCTGATCGCCAAAGGCTGCGCCGGGCGCCCCCGCTGCGCCTTGATCCAGATCAAGTCAGCGCAGGCTCGCCGCCGTCTGGCGCACCACGGCCATGCGCTGCGCGTTCGGCGGGTGAGTGCCCAGGAAGCGGTCGCCGGGATCGGGGATGCGGGTAAAGAACTCGGCCCCCCGCACCGGATCGAATCCCGCACGCCACGCGATCTCGGTGCCCAGGGCATCCGCCTCCAGTTCGAAATCCTTGGAGAAACGGCGCGCCCCCACCTGCGCGCCCATGTCCTGCGCCGCCTGGATCGCCGCCGCATCGGCGCCTCCCAACGTGGCCAGCGTTCCGGCCAGGATCGCGCCCGTCATCGCCTCGGTCTGCTGGCGCGGAATATGGCCCGCGATGTGGTGCGCCGCCTCATGCCCCATGACAAAGGCCAGCTCATCCGCATTTCGCGCGTCCGCGATCAGCGCAAGGGTGAAGACCAGCACGGGCCGCCCGGAATTGTCCAGCGTCTGGAAGGCGTTCGGTGGCGCGTCGATCCGGTCGTCCACCGCGATGATGAAATCGCAGGGCACGTTGCGCGTCCGCTGCGCGCAGATCGCGCCGGCCACGGGCACGACCCGGTTCACCACCTCGTCAAAGGTGCGCACCGCCGCCTCGGGCGACCCTGCGGGCAGCATCGTTTCGGGTTGCGCCAGCGGCGTGACCACGGTCTGCACACAGCCCGAAAGTGCAGCCGCCGCCACCAGCCCCGCCAGCCACCGCATCATCACCGCCCGCCCCATGCCTGCCCGTGTTTCGCGCCAAGGTAGCGGCTGCGCGCCGGGGATGCAGCCCCTTCACGGCGATTTGCATCGGACCGGCGCGAATCCGTTGAGCCTGCGGCGCCGCGCGCCTAGACTTGGGCCATGTTCACCATCGAGCACGATTTCGACGCCACCGTGATCACCCTCGTCGACGAGGGGTCTGCGAACCTGCAGGAGGATGTGACGATCCTCGCCTTCGAGGATTGCGTCACCATCGAACAGCTGGACCCGCGCACGGACGAGGTGCTGAAGATCACCCTCTCCAACGCCCAGGTGCGCGAGCTTGCGGCGGCCCTGAACCTGCCCGAAGGCAGCTACCGCATGACGCCCAAGACCTAGCGGGCTATCTGAACCAGACGAAAATCCTCAGTCGACCCGGAATACCTTGTCCCGCCCCGATGCGCCCTGCACCAGCGTCAACCGCGATGGCGCGATCCGCAGCGCCTTGGCCAGATAGCTTCGTCACCGCCTTGTTGGCCTTGCCATCCTCGGGCGGCACCGTCACGCGGATCACGTAGCGGCTGCCGTCGACCGTCACCTGCTCGCGCGAGGCGTTTGGCGTGACACGAACCGTGACGAGCGTGCCCGGCGCGACAGATGGTTCTTCGGTCATGCGCGCCCCTCGCCGGATGATTCGCCTTGGGCTCTGCGTGCCCCGCCCGGGGATCTAAGCCGCACATAAGCGACCGGGCAAGGACCGCCGCAGCGCAGAAATTGTTAACGGACCGCAGGCAATGGACAGGGCAGCGACGGCATTGTCCCCGGCTGGTCAGCAGGCCACTGCAAGGCACAAATCTCGCCGCATTTTAATCAATTTCGGGCGCGATGCCGGGTCCAGCGGTAACTCAGGACCCCGCCCTGACAACGTTTGCCCGTAAAGGATTGCGCATGACACTTTCAAAAGTTCTTCCGCTGGCCGCGCTTGCGCTGTCCGCAACACTTGCCGCCCCCGCCGAGGCTGCGACCCTGCTGGGCAGCTTCCAGCATGACTATGGCACCGACGCAGGCCGCATCGACCCGCCCGGCACCGACACGCTGAACGCCGCCTCGGTGACGGTCAGCGACCAGAGCAGCGGGCGGTTCTCGAACTCGTTCGATTTCTCGTCGCTCGCCTATGACTCGATCAACTCGTTCAGCCTGACGCTGACCTACGCCGGGGCCGGGCCATCGTTCTCGCTGGCATGTCTTGGCATCTGCGAACTCTGGACCGTCCGGGTGCAGGGCAGCAACGCCGCCGGGTTCGATGACGACCTGTTCGGCATCCTTGCCGGAACCCCGACCCAGACCTTCGGCCTGAGCGCTGCCGACGACGTTGGCTCGATCAGCGCCTTCGCCCAATCGGTCGCGAGCCAGACCTATGCCTTCTGGTTCTCGGAATGGAGCCTTGGCGCAGACAGCTTCCGCCTGTCCTCGGCGCGCCTCGAGGTCTTTGGCACGCCGCCCATCGCAGCCGTGCCGCTGCCTGCCGGGGGTCTGCTTCTGCTGGGTGGCCTTGGCGCGCTGGCGGCGCTTCGCCGCCGCACCGCCGCCTGATACCAGGCACCTTCATCAAGGGGCGCGGACCGGACGGTTCCGCGCCCCTTGTCCTGTCTTGCCCCCTGCGTCTAGGCTTTCCGCCAGCGCAGGGGGACCGCCGGATGACGACTGCCTTTTTCACCGATGAACGCTGCTTCTGGCACGGCGGCGGCAACTATGCCTTCACCCTGCCGGTGGGCGGTCTTGTGCAGCCGCTGGCCGGCGGCCTGCCCGAAAACCCCGAGACGAAGCGACGGCTGCGCAACCTGATCGAGGTGACGGGCCTGATCCGCGACCTTGACGTGCAGTCTGCCGATCCGGCGGACTGGGCCGACCTCGCCCGCGTCCATCCCGAAAGCTACCTGCGCGCCTTCAAGGACGATGTCCGATGCCGGCGGCGGCGAGCTTGGCCTTCGTACGCCCTTCGGGCGGGGCGGGTTCGAGATTGCGGCACTGTCGGCGGGCCTCGCCAAAGCGGCGCTTCTCTCGGTGCTCGACGGGCGCAACCGCAATGCCTATGCGCTGTCGCGCCCGCCCGGCCACCACTGCCTGCCCGATTTCCCGAACGGGTTCTGCCTGCTGGCCAACATCGCCATCGCGATCGAGGCGGCGCTGGCCGAAGGGCGCGCGGGCCGCGTCGCGGTGGTGGACTGGGACGTGCACCACGGCAACGGGACCGAGGCGATCTTTCTGTCCCGCCCCGAGGTGCTGACCATCTCGCTGCATCAGGAGCGCAACTATCCGATGGACACGGGCGGCGCCGAAGTCCGGGGCGAAGGCGCGGCCTTTGGCACCAACCTCAACATCCCGCTGCCGCCCGGCACCGGCCATCGCGGCTATCTGGCCGCGATGGAACGGATCGTGCTGCCCGCGCTGCACCGCTTTCGGCCCGATGCCATCATCGTCGCCTGCGGCTACGACGCCGCAGCGGTGGACCCGCTGTCGCGCATGATGGCCACCGCCGAAACCTTCGGCGCGATGACCCGTCAGGTCATGCAGGCGGCGGATGATCTGTGCGAGGGCCGCCTCGTGCTGGTCCATGAGGGCGGCTATTCCGAGGTCTATGTCCCCTTCTGCGGCCATGCCGTGCTCGAGGACCTCTCGGGCAGCGCCATCACGGCCCCCGATCCGCTGGCCCAGACGCTGCGCCTGCGCCAGCCCGGCCCGGCCTTCGACGCCTTCGTGGACGGCTGGATCGACGAGCTTGCCCGCGGGCTTGAGTAACCCATCCCCTTGTTGCGAAACGGGGTGTTGCCTAGATAGGGCCGAACAGCGAGGGCAGTCCTGCTCCAGCCACCTGACCGGAGACATGCCGTGCCCAAACCCAATCCCGCCGCGCTCGACTTCCTTCTGCACCGACAGTCGCTGCCCGCCAAGACGTTCACCGGCCCTGTGCCGACGCGGGTGGAGCTGGAGATCCTGCTGACCGCCGCCGCCCGCGTGCCCGATCACGGCAAGCTGGAACCCTGGCGCTTCATCGTGCTGGAACGCGGGGCCATGGCGCGCCTTGCCGACCTTGCCGAAGCGCGCGCGCGCGCACTTGGTCTCGACGACGAAAAGATCGCCAAGGGGCGCGGCCAGTTCGACACGGGCCTTCTGGCCGTCGTCGTCGTCGCCAGCCCAAAGCCGTCCGAAAAGATCCCGCCGCTGGAGCAGACGCTGTCGGCGGGCGCGGTGTGCCTGGGCCTGCTGAACGCGGCCACGGCCGCCGGTTGGGGCGCAAACTGGCTGTCGGGATGGCCCGCCCATGACCGGGGTTTCGTGACCGAGGCCTTCGGGCTGGAGCCGCAGGAGTTCGTGGCGGGCATTGTCCACATCGCAACCCCCACGCTGGTGCCGCCCGACCGGCCACGCCCCGACCTTTCCCGCCTGACGCACTGGATGACCGAATGATCCTGGACAGTTTCCTCAAGGCCATGGGCCAGTTGGGCGACCGGGCCTTCCGCCGTGTGCTCTGGCTGGGCCTTGGCCTGACGCTGGGGCTGTTCGCCGTCGTGTTCTTCTTCGCGCTGCGACTGCTGGTCTGGGCCGTGCCTGATACGGTGACGCTGCCCTGGATCGGTGTCGTGGACGGCATCGACGCGGTCGCGGGCTGGGCTGCGGTGCCGGTGATGCTGGTCGCCTCGATCTTCCTGATGGTCCCCGTCGCCTCGGCCTTCTGCGGCATGTTCCTCGACAACGTGGCCGAGGCGGTGGAACGGCGGCATTACCCCGCCCTGCCCGCCGCCACGCCCGTGCCCTTTGGCACGCAGGTGATCGACTCGGTCAATTTCTTCGGCGTGGTGATCGCGGTCAACGCGGTGGCGCTGGTGCTCTATCTTTTCTCCGGCCCGTTCGCGCCTTTGGTGTTCTGGACGGTCAACGGCTACCTGCTCGGGCGGGAATACTTCACGCTCGCCGCGATGCGCCATGTCGGGCGCGAGGGTGCGCGCGCCCTGCGCAAGCGCCATTCCGGAAAGATCTGGCTGGCGGGCGCGCTGATGGCCGCGCCGCTCTCGGTGCCGATCGTGAACCTGCTGGTGCCCGTGCTCGGTGCCGCGACCTTTACCCACCTGTTCCATCGGCTGCAGGCGCAGGCCCCATCACCCCGTTGAAGTCGAAGTCGCGCACGCTGATCCCGCCCCAGAGGATCACCGCGCAGATGATCGCCCAGATCACCGTGGCCACGCCCGTCGTGATCCATGCCTTGCGCTTCACGATCTCCTGCGCGGGCGCGCCGGGCGGTGTGCCGGGCACGACATGGCCGCTGTCGCGCTGCGACACGACCCGCACCTGCAGCGCGATGAAGAACACCATGAACCAGGTGACGGCATAGACGACGATGACGGCGGTGATCGACATCAGACCTGTTCCAGTTCCACGAGGCAGCCGTTGAAATCCTTGGGATGCAGGAACAGCACCGGCTTGCCATGCGCCCCGATCTTCGGCTCGCCCGTGCCCAGCACCCGCGCCCCGGCCGCCTTCAGCCGGTCGCGGGCCGCAAGGATGTCTTCCACCTCGTAGCAGATGTGATGAATGCCGCCCGAGGGGTTCTTTTCGAGAAACCCCTTGATGGGCGAGGCATCGCCCGAGCGGGTAGAGCAGTTCGATCTTGGTGTTCGGCAGTTCGATGAACACCACCGTCACGCCATGGTCCGGCTCGTCCTGCGGCGCGCCCACGTTCGCGCCGAGTGTGCCGCGATACTGCGCGGCGGCGGCTTCGAGGTCGGGAACGGCGATGGCGACGTGGTTGAGGCGACCGATCATGGCAGGGCTCCGGCTGGGACGCCCCGGTTATGGGGGGCAGGCCCGCGCAGGGCAAGGGGCGGACCGTCGCAGGGCCGCCGTTTACCCGATCAAAAGGAAGATCTGCTGGACTGGCGACATGTAGCCCGCAACCCCGAACGGCCCCGCCGGAAAGGCCCATGATGCCCGATCCCTCCGCCTTCGCCGCTGCCCCCGACACCCGCAACGCCCGCCGACTCCAGCCCCTTCAGGGCATCACCATCCTTCTGGTCGAGGATAGCCGCTTTGCTTCGGAAGCGATGCGGCTTCTCTGCCAGCGGTCGGGCGCGCGTCTGCGCCGGGCGGGCACGCTGGAAAGCGCGGCGCGGCACCTGTCGCTCTACCGCCCCGATGTGGTGATCGTCGACATCGGCCTGCCGGACGGCGACGGCGCCGACCTGATCCGCACGCTGACGCGCGACCCCGCGGCGGCCCCTGCGGTGCTGGGAACCAGCGGCGATCCGGAATGCGAAGGCGCGGCGCGTGCCGCAGGCGCCCGGGCCTTCCTGCCGAAGCCACCGGCAAGCCTTGCGGCGTTTCAGACTGCGATCCTCGATCTCCTGCCCAGCCCCGTGCTCCAGGCCGAAGCACAGCCGACCGGGCCGCTGCGCCCCGACACGCTGGCCCTGCAGGACGACCTTGCCTATGCAGCGGCGCTGCTCGCGGTCACCCGGAATGCCACGCAGCGGCGCTATGTGGCGGGCTTTCTCGCCAGCCTCGCCCAAAGCTCGCTTGACGGCCCGCTCGCCCTCGCCGCCGAGGAAGCAGCGATGGAGGATGCCGCCTTGCCACGACTTGCGGCGATCGTCAGCGACCGTCTTGCCAAGGCGCCGGGTCCGTTTTCCGCGCATGACCCGGCCTAAGGGGGGTCGACCCCGGCGCGAAATGCCCTAAGACGGGGCGGAACCTGCGCAAGGAGACGCCCCGATGACCCTCTCGACCCGCCCCTTCGGCCGCACTGGCCGCGATGTGACCGCCATAGGCTTCGGGGCCTGGGCCATCGGGGGGTCGTGGGGCGACGTGTCCGAGGCGGACGCCAAGGCCACGCTCCACGCCACGCTCGATTCAGGCGTGACCTTTCTCGACACGGCCGATGTCTATGGCGACGGCCGGTCGGAACGGCTGATCCGCGACGTTCTGGCCGAACGCTCCGGCCCGCGTCCCTTCGTGGCGACAAAGGCGGGCCGCCGGCTGTCCCCGCATGTGGCCGAGGGGTACACGGGCGCGAATATCGAGGCGTTCATCGACCGCAGCCGGGCGAACCTCGGCATGGAGACGCTCGATCTGGTGCAGCTTCACTGCCCGCCGACCGCCGTCTACTACGACGCCCGCATGTTCGATGCGCTCGAAGACCTCAAGGCGCGCGGCAAGATCGCGGCCTATGGCGTCTCGGTCGAAAAGGTCGAAGAGGCGCTGAAGGCGATCGAGTTTCCGGGTGTCGCCTCGGTCCAGATCATCTACAACATTTTCCGCCAGCGCCCCGCCACGCTGTTCTTCCCGCAGGCGCAGGCACAAGGGCGTGGCGGTCATCGTGCGCGTGCCGCTGGCAAGCGGAATGCTGACCGGCAAGATGACGGCGGCCAGCACCTTCGCCGCCGACGATCACCGCGCCTTCAACCGCCATGGCGAGGCGTTCGACATGGGCGAGACCTTCTCGGGTGTTCCCTATGACGTGGCGCTCGACGCGGTCGAGGCGATCCGGCCGCTGGTCCCGCAGGGCGCGACGATGGCGCAGTTCGCGCTGCGCTGGATCCTGATGGAAAGCGCCGTCTCGACCGTCATCCCCGGCGCGCGCCGCCCCGATCAGGCGCTGGCCAATGCCGGGGCCGACGCGCTGGCGCCGCTTTCGCCCGAGACGATGGCGGCCCTGCGCGAGATCTACGCAACCCGCATCGCGCCCCACGTTCATCACCGCTGGTAACATCGCGCCTTGCCACCCGCGCGGGTCGGGCGTTAACTCGACCGTGGGCGGAGCTTCTTGCAGGAAACATCATGGCTGACCTTGGCGCGACCGTTCATGCGGCGGCGACCGACCACATCCCGTGGTTCGTCACCGGACCGCATCAGGCCGACGGGCTGATGACGACGGCTGCCGTTTTCCTGCTGTTCATGCTGTTCGCGGCGGGCACGCTGTATCTGCGCCTCCATTCGCTGCCCGAACACATGGCGCATAAATCGAACAAGATTCAGCTTCAGATCGTCGGTGTGCTGGGCCTGATTGCGCTTTTCACACATAACCACATCTTCTGGATCGCCGCCCTGCTGCTGGCGCTGATTGACCTTCCCGATTTCGGTGCGCCGCTGCGGTCCATCGCCCGGTCGCTGAACCGCATGGCCCCGCCCGAACGCGAACCCGAACCGCCCGAAAATCCACCCGTGCCAGAGACGCCCGCACGTGCGACGGAAGGGGCGTGAGCGATGCTGGAGCTTCTTCTCTGCTCGATGGTCACGATCCTGCCCGACTTCCTCTATCGCCGCTTTGCACAAGGCAAGCGGCTGGGCCGCGACATCACCATCACCTCGGTCTGGTACGAACTTCGCTGGGGCATCACCGGCTGCGTTCTGCTCACGCTCGCGCTCATCACGGTGGTGTTCTTCTACCACCCTGCATCCAACTCGGGCGTCAGCTATTTCCGCACGATCCCGATCCTGCCCGAAACCTCGGGACGCGTGGCCGAGGTCTATGTGGGTCTCAGCCAGCCGGTGAAGGCAGGCGATCCGATCTTCCGGCTTGATGCCTCGGCCCAAGAGGCGGCCGTCGCCGCGGCGCGCACCCGCGTGGCCGAGGCCGAGGCCGCGATCACCGTGGCGCGGGCCGACCGTGCCTCGGCCGAGGGCCGGATCGGCGAGGCGCTGAGCGCGCTGAAGCAGGCCCAGGACGAGCTTGAGACCAAGGCCGCGATCCGCAGCCGCAACGCCGACACAGTCAGCCTGCGCGAGATCGAGCGGCTGGAGAACCTTGTTGCCGGACGCCAATCGGCCCTGGCGGTGGCCGAGGCGAACCTTGCCACGGTCGACGCCCAGATCGAGACGCAGCTTCCCGCACAGCGCGACAGCGCACAGGCCGCGCTGGCGCAGGCCGAGGTCGAGCTTGCAAAGACCACCGTCTATGCGGGCGTGGACGGGCGGGTCGAACAGTTCCTGCTGCGCCCCGGCGACATCGTGAACCCCTTCATGCGGCCTGCCGGCCTGCTGATCCCCATCGACGGCGGACGCACCGCGATCCAGGCCGGATTCGACCAGATCGAGGCGCCCGTCCTGCATCCCGGCATGATCGGCGAGGCGGCCTGCGTCGCCAAGCCGTTCGAGGTGATCTCGCTCGTCGTGACGGATGTGCAGGGCGTCATCGCCTCGGGGCAGGTGCGCGCCGCCGATCAACTGATCGACCTCGAGGCGAATGCGCGCGCGCCCGGCTCGCTGACCGTGTTCCTCGAACCGCTGTACGATGGCGAATTCGAGGGGCTTCCCCCGGGCAGCAGCTGCATCGTGAACGTCTACACCAGCAACCACGACCGGTTGCAGGCCGATGATCTCGGGACGGGCGAGGCGCTGTGGCTGCACGCGGTCGATACCGTCGGGCTGGTCCACGCGCTGCTGCTGCGGCTCCAGGCGCTTCTGATGCCGGTGCGCACGCTGGTGCTGTCGGGCGGTCACTGACCGCCCGGCTCTGACGGGCCGCTCTTTCTCTGCGCCCCGATGGTCCTTCGTGGCTGCGTTCCCGGTCGCGGTCGTCTCAGGCGTCCAGCAGCGGGTCCGACCCCGCCCGCACCAGCCGCGTCAGGTCCGACAGCCGCTCGCGCTGGCGGCCCTTCGCGTCAAAGTTCGCAGGCCGCAGCCAGGCCTCGAAACACTCCTTCAAGGCGGGCCATTCGCTGTCGATGCAGGCGAACCACGCGGTGTCGCGGTTGCGTCCCTTCACGATCGCCGCCTGCCGGAACACCCCTTCATAGCTGAACCCCAGCCGCTGCGCCGCCCGGCGCGAGGGCATGTTCAGCGCATCGCATTTCCACTCGTAGCGCCGATACCCCGCCTCGAAGGCCCACCGCATCATCAGATACATCGCTTCCGTCGAGACGACGCCCCGCTGCGCCTCCGGCGCAAGGCAGATGTGGCCGACCTCGATCGACCCCATCTCGGGCGTGATCCGCAGGAAACTCGCCACGCCCCCGCAATGCCCCGTCTCCCGGTTGCGGATCGCGAAAAAGGCCGGGTCCTCGCTGCCCTCGCGCTCCTTCACCCAGCGGTGATAGGCCGAGGCCGAGGCGAAGGGGCCATAGGGCAGGTAATCCCACACCGCATCGTCGGCACTGAAGGCGCGGAACAGGTCCGCCGCATGGCGATCGGCCTCCAGCCGCTCAAGCACGACACGGCGCCCTTCCAGCGGGCCACGTCCCCGGACGCGGCGGCGGCACAAAGCCGGGAACCTCGTTGCCGAACCGCCGCTCATCCGCCATTCTGCCAACTCCACTCTGCTGCGCCCCTTATGCGGAGCAACCCACGGCGCATCAACCAAATCCTTGCGCCTAAAGCAGAAGTTTCGGATCGTCGCCCATCGAAAGGCCGGGAAACACCGTCGTTTCAAGAAAACCCCGGTCCAGACCGTAAAGCCCCCGCATCGCCCAGGCGGCATAGGCACGCACATCCGCCGTGGGCATCAGGTCGCGCCCTTCGTAAAGCGCGCTCTCGCCCAGCCCCGGCCATTGGCCGAACACCCGCCCGCCCCGGATCGCCCCGCCCGCCATCAGCATCACCCCGCCCGTGCCGTGATCGGTCCCGCCCGATCCGTTCTCGCGCGCGGTCCGCCCGAACTCGGTCATCGCCAGCACCGTCGTCTGGCCCCAGACCGGCCCAAGCTGCGCCTTCAGCTCGCGTGATCGTCGCGGCCAGTTGCGTCAGCGGGCGCACCAGCGTGCGGCCCTGCGCGCGGTGCGTGTCCCAGCCGGTCTGCGAGAAGGCCGCGATCCGGCTTTCGCCCCGCAGCCGCTCGGCGGTGAACGCGACCAGAGGCGACACGTCGCCGCCCCCCGCCACGCCGCCCGCCGCAAGCTCGATCGCCTCGGACCCGCTGGCATGGAACAGCGGGTCGTCGTGATAGACATGCTCCAGCAGCAGCCGGTTCTGCGCCGAAAGATCCAGCGACAACTCCGGTTCCCAGTTGCGCACCGGGGCCGCGCCGTCCAGCACCGGCAAGGCCTCGGCGCCCACGGCATAGGCCGTCTCGGCCCGCAGCCAGGGCAGCGCCACCAGCATCCGGTTCAGCCAGCCGTCGCGCACATCGGGCACCGGCACGTCAAGGCCCGTGCCCGCCTCCAGCACGTCCTGCCCGTCGAAATGGCTGCGCTTGTCGCGGTAGGGGGTCGAGACGGCATGGGCAAAGCCCAGCTCGCCCGCCGCCCACAGCGGCATCAGCGGCGCAAGCGCCGGGTGCAGCGCAAAGAACCCGTCCAGCGGCAGTGCCCCCGCGCCCGCCAGCGTCGGGCGCAACGCCGCATAGGCCGGGTCGCCAAGCGGGCGCACCACGTCCAGCCCGTCCATCGCGCCGCGCAGGATGATGACCACCAGCCGCGCCTCGCCCGGCGCCTCAGCCAGCGTCAGCGTCGTCGTCAGCGGATGCGCCGCGACCGAGCAGCCCAGCAGCGCCGCGCCCTTCAGGAAGAACCGCCGGTCCATCGTCATCTCCTGTTGAACTCCGGCGAGGCGAGCAGCAATCCCACCCCATCGGCCCGCGTCTCGGCCGCCGCCACCGCCCAGGCCAGCCGCTCGCCCGCGCGCCCCGCCAGCGCGCTGTCCAGCAACAGCCGCGGATCGGGCAGGTCGGCCCGCAGCGCCGCCGGGGCTTCCATCGCCCAACGGATGCGCGCGGCCAGACCCTGCGGCGTGATCCAGTCTTCGGCAGCCTCGGGCCAGCCATCAGGCCCGTCAGGCTGCTGCCAGGGCTGGCCCATCGTCGCCAGCGGCTCCAGCACCAGCGCGCGCAGACGCCGGTCCTCCAGCGCCTCCAATCTCGCCGGGCCCGATCCCAAGGGCGCGCAGCGATGCCGCGACGAACTCGACCGGCGGGCGCACCTTGGCCCCCGGCTCGGCCCAGGCAGCAGGCTGGTCCAGCAGCGCGCCATAGACCGCCATCAGATCGCCGCCGCTGTCGCTGCCATGCGCCTTCCAGCGCGGCGACCAGCGCCGGGTCGGGGTCGTCCGCCACGAAATGCACCGCCAGCTTGCGCGCCAGATGCGCCGCCGTCTCGGGCCGCACGGCAAGGTCGGACAGCACCGCACGGATCGGCGCCATCCCGTCGGCATCATCCTGCGGATAGGTCACGCCCAGCACCGTCTCGGGCCCCGGCTCCGCCCGGCGGCGGATGAAGATGCTCCCCCGGCTGGGATGCACGACCAGCCCGGTCAGCAGTTCCGCAAGCTGGCGCACATCGTCCTGCGTATATCCGGCCCCGACGCCCAAAGTGTGCAACTCCAGCAACTCGCGCGCCAGGTTCTCGTTCAGCCCGCGCCCCCGCTTCAGCCCGATCTCGGAATTCGGCCCGAACGAGATCGCCTGGTCGAGGTAGATCAGCATGGCCGGATGTGTCTCGACCGCCAGCAGCAGGTCCGCGAACCGCCCCGTCAGGTTGGGCCGGATCGCATCGCGGATCAGCGCGGCGGGCAGTTCCCGCTGGCTCGCGCCCCTGAAACTGACGGTGAAATGGTCGGCCCAGAACAGCACCAGCCGTTCGCGGAACCCCTCGGGCGAGGCGACCATCCGGCCCAGTGCCGCGCGCGCCTCGTCCAGAACCGCCCCGGTGATCGCCTGCCCCGCCGCGCGATAGGCCGCCTCGATCTCGGCCGGCGCCTCACCGCCCGAAGCCCGCCGCGCCCGCCTGCGCGCCTGCGCGGCATCGTCGAACAGCCGAAGCCGGTCCATCGCCGCCGCCGTCAGGTCCGCCGTGTCTGGTGAAACCGCCGGATCAGGCCCGGCCAGCGCCGCAAGCATCGGCGCGCGGCCCACCGGCGTTCCCTCCGGCAAGGGCAGCCCGAACCCAAAGCGCATCGCCGTGACCAGCGTCTCGTCCCGCATCCCGTCCCTCTCGCCCCACCCGCAATGTAGGGCGCGTGAGGGCCGGGTGCGAGGGAGAAGGGGCGGTCAGGGGAAAATCCGAACGACGTCCGTCTTGTGCCGCCTACTCCTTCGGCACCACCCGCAGCCGCAATTCGCGCAACTGTTCGTTCAGCGGCTCGCTCGGTGCGCCCATCAGCAGGTCCTCGGCGCGCTGGTTCATCGGGAACATGATGACCTCGCGGATATTCGCCTCGTCGGCCAGCAGCATCACGATCCGGTCGATCCCCGCCGCACAGCCGCCGTGGGGCGGCGCGCCGTAGCGGAAGGCCTTGACCATGCCGCCGAAGCGCTTTTCCACCTCCGACGCGGGATAGCCGGCCAGCTCGAAGGCCTTGAACATGATCTCCGGCTTGTGGTTGCGGATGCCGCCCGAGATCAGCTCGTAGCCGTTGCAGGCCAGGTCATACTGATAGGCATGAACCTTCAGCGGGTCGCCCATCAGCGCCTCCAGCCCGCCCTGCGGCATCGAGAAGGGGTTGTGGCTGAAGTCGATCTTGCCCGTCGTCGGTCTTCTCGTACATCGGGAAATCGACGATCCAGGCGAAGCGGAAGCGTGTCCGTCTCGGTCAGCCCCAGTTCCCGCCCGATCTCGTTGCGCGCCCGCCCCGCGACCGCCTCGAACTGCTCCGGCTTGCCGCCGAGGAAGAAGGCCGCATCGCCCAGGTCCAGGCCAAGCTGCTGGCGGATCGCCTCGGTCCGCTCCGGCCCGATGTTCTTGGCCAGCGGCCCGGCGGCTTCCATGCCCGATCCGTCCTCGGCCTCGCGCCAGAAGATATACCCCATCCCCGGCAGCCCTTCCTTCTGGGCGAAGGCGTTCATCCGGTCGCAGAACTTGCGCCCCGGCTCGCCGCCGGCCTCGGCGCCGGGATCGCCCGCACCTCGGTGCCCTCGTTCTCCAGCAGCTTGGCGAAGATCGCAAAGCCCGAGCCGCGGAAATGCTCGCTCACGACCTGCATCCTGATCGGGTTGCGCAGGTCGGGCTTGTCCGAGCCGTACCACAGCAGCGAATCCCGATAGGCGATGCGCGGCCAGTCGGCATCAACCTGCTTGCCCGGCGCGAACTCCTCGAACAGCCCCTGGATCACCGGCTGGACGGCGGCGAACACATCCTCCTGCTCGACGAAGCTCATCTCCACGTCGAGCTGGTAGAAGTCGGTGGGCGAGCGGTCGGCGCGCGGGTCCTCGTCGCGGAAACAGGGGGCGATCTGGAAATAGCGGTCGAAGCCCGCCACCATGATCAGCTGCTTGAACTGCTGCGGCGCCTGCGGCAGGGCATAGAACTTGCCCGGATGCAGCCGCGACGGCACCAGAAAGTCGCGCGCCCCTTCGGGCGACGAGGCGGTGATGATCGGCGTCTGGAACTCGTTGAACCCCTGCGCCCACATCCGGTTGCGCATGCTGCGCACCACGTTCGACCGCAGCATCATGTTCTGGTGCAGCTTCTCGCGCCGCAGGTCGAGGAAGCGGTAGGTCAGCCGCGTCTCCTCGGGGTAGTCGACATCGCCGAAGACCGGCATCGGCAGCTCGTCCGCCGCGCCCAGCACCGTCAGGCCCGTCGCATAGACCTCGATCTCGCCCGTCGGCGAGCTTGGGGTTGACCAGCGACGCGTCGCGCGCCTTCACCCGGCCGTCGATCCGCATCACCCATTCGGCCCGCACCTTCTCGATCGCGGCAAAGGCCGGGCTGTCGCTGTCGGCCAGCACCTGCGTGATCCCGTAATGGTCGCGCAGGTCGATGAACAGCACGCCGCCATGGTCGCGCACCCGGTGCACCCAGCCCGACAGACGCACGGTCTGGCCCACATGGGCAGCTGTTCAGTTCGGCGCAGGTGTGGCTGCGATAGGCGTTCATGGCGATCCCCTTCACGGGCGTTTTTGCGACGTCGCCGATCAAGCGCGGGATGCGGGCGAAGTCAAGCGCAGACGGTGGAACCGCCGCTGCGCTGTCGGCGTTACACGGGCGTGATCAACCGACAGAAGCGAGACGAGGCTTGTCACATCCTTCCGAAATGCTAGAAACGCCAGACGTTCACCGCGACCGGCCTCACATGTGGGACACCGTTCTCGATAAACTCCTGCGCCGCCTCGTGCGCGAGGGCCACCTGATCGTGACCTTCCCCGATGGCACCGTGCGCGCACTATGGCGAGCGCGCCCTGCCCCCGGTCGCCGTGCAACTCCGCAACCCCGCGCTGCCCGGTCGCCTCGTGCGCGCCCCCGACCTCGCCATGGGTGAAGGCTACATGGACGGCACGCTGACCATCGACGGGCGACGACCTGCCGGGTCTGCTGGCGCTTCTGTCTGCGCAACGCCGCGGGCGGGGCGGGCCGACTGGTGGCGCTTTCCGCTGACCCGTGCGCAGCGCGCGCTGCGCGTCGTCAGCCAGTTCAACCCGGCCCAGCGTGCCCGCGCCAATGTGGCGCATCACTATGACCTGTCGAGCAGCGCTCTACGATCTCTTCCTCGATGCCGACCGGCAATACTCCTGTGCCTATTTCCGCACGCCCGAGGATACGCTGGAACAGGCGCAGGCCCAGAAGAAGGCGCATATCGCGGCCAAGCTGCGCCTCCAGCCCGGCATGCGCGTGCTCGACATCGGCTGCGGCTGGGGCGGCATGGCGCTGACGCTGGCGCGCGACCACGGCGCGCATGTGACCGGCGTCACCCTGTCCGAGGAACAGCACCGCATCGCCACGCAGCGCGCCGCGCGACGCAGGCCTGGCCGACCGCATCGACATCCGCCTGATGGACTATCGCGCCGTCACCGGCACGTTCGACCGGATCGTGTCGGTCGGCATGTTCGAACATGTCGGCGTGCCCCATTACCGCGAATACTTCGCCAAGGTCGCGGCGCTGCTCGCCCCCGACGGCGTGGCGCTGATCCACACCATCGGCCGCTCGGGCCGCCCCGGCGTGACCAGCCCCTGGATCGCGAAGTACATCTTCCCCGGCGGCTATGTGCCCGCCCTGTCCGAAGTGATGCCCGCCGTCCAGGACAGCGACCTCTGGACCACCGATGTCGAGGTCTGGCGGCTCCACTACGCCGAGACGCTGCGCCACTGGCGCGCCCGCTTCGAGGCGAACATCGACAAGGTGCGCGACCTCTACGACGAACGCTTCTGCCGGATGTGGCGCTACTACCTCGTGGCCTCCGAGATGACGTTCCGCCACCACGGCCAGTGCGTCTTCCAGATCCAGCTCGCCCACCGGCAGGATGCCGTGCCGCTGACGCGCGACTATCTCCATGCAGCGCCGCCCGCCGCCAAGCCGCAACCGCCAACTGCCCCCCGCGCCCCGCCGCAAGCGCCAGCCCGCCACTACCGACGCCTGACCTCGAACCGGCAGGCCGCATCCCCGCAGGCACAACAGGCCGTCTCGCGCACCTCGATGCGCGGGTCGACCAGCACGGCATACAGCCGCCGGAACACCGCCGCGTGCCAGTCACAAAGCGGCGCCTGCGACACCTCGCCCCGTACCAGCGGATTGCCCGCGATCTCGAAGACCGCGACCTGCGTCATTTTCCGTTCAGAAATATCCCACGGGGGGCGCGGGGGGTGTGAAACCCCCCGCTCCGACGCCGCCACAGGCGCAACCACCGAAAACCGCCCCGATCCGGCAAAGGTCCAGGCATTGCGGGCAATGGCCTGCGTCAGAAGCCGCCCCGCCACCCCGCGCGGGCAGCGCCTTCAGCACCGCCTGCGCCAGCCGCGGGATCCGGTGCGCCAGAATGTACTCCGCCGTCCCCACGCCCGCCTCGCGCGCCAACGCGGGCGCAAGCTCCGGCACCAGCCGCCGCATCGCCTGATGCACGTCGCGCGACCGGCCCCTCGGGGATCAGTCCGTCGGTCCGGACCGGCCCCCGCACCCCGCCCGCGTGAAAGATCGTATCGCGCAGCGCGGCCCCCCCGTGCCGCTCCAGCACGGGAGCAAGCTGCAGCAGCGCATTCGGCCCGATCAGGCCGGGCGCGGCAGTCAATGCACGCGCTCCCCCTCGGGCATGCGGAACTCGGCCATCTGCTCGGTCCCGCCGCCGCAGGCCGCGACCTTGGCCGCGTTGCGCTCCAGCGCGCGCTCCTTGCCCTGCGCCCGCAGCGCCTCCTGCCGTTCCTTGTGCTTGCGGGAACGGTCCGCCGCCGCCTCCCAGTCCGCCGTCTGCGCGGGCGCGATGGTGCGGCTGGCGTCGAAGTCGAAATGCACCGTCTCCTTGGTCTGCGGCCCCCAGTAGCCGACCTTGCCGAGGTCATAGAACGTCCGCTGCACCCCCGCCTTCAGGAAGGCCTTCAGGCAGCCCAGCAGGTAGCGCCGCCGGAACCCGGTGCCGCGCCACGGATAATGGAACAGCGCCTTGCGCATGTAGAAGCGGCGGTAGTTCTTCATCACCCCGTCCAAGAGTTCGCCCCGCGTCAGCGCATCGGGCTTCATGATCGGCGTCACGAAGTTGTATTTCGAGAAGTCGAAGACCTCCACCTTGTCGCCAAGCTCCTGATACAGCGGCGTAAAGGGCCAGGGCGTGTACATCGACCAGTTGGCAAGGTCCGGCTGCCAGTCCCAGGCCATCTGGAACGTCTCCTCCAGCGTCTCCTTCGTCTCGTTGTCCAGCCCGACGATGAACTGCGCCTCGGTGAAGATGTCGGCCTCGCGCAGCAGCCGGATCGCCTCCTTGTTCTCGGCGACCGTGGTTTCCTTGTTGAACTGGTCGAGCTTCAGCTGCGCCGCGGCCTCGGTGCCAAGGCTGACATGCACCAGCCCCGCCTTGCGATAGAACTTCAGCAGGTCGCGGTCGCGGTAGATGTCGGTCACGCGGGTGTTGATGCCCCATTTGATCTTGTCGGGCAGGCCCCGGTCGATCAGCTCCTGGCAGAACTCGACGAACTTCTTCTTGTTGATGGTCGGTTCCTCGTCGGCCAGGATGAAGAACCCGACGCCGTGGTCGTTCACCAGCCGCTCGATCTCGTCCACCACCTTCTTCGGGTCGCGCACGCGGTAGTCGCGCCAGAACTTCCACTGCGAGCAGAAGGAACAGGTGAACGGGCAGCCCCGCGCCATGTTGGGGATCGCCACCTTCACGCCGAGCGGCACGTAGATGTACTTGTCCCATTCGAGGATGGTCCAGTCCGGGTCGATCCCGTCGAGGTCCTTCACCGTGGGCGCGGCCTGCGTCGCCACGATCTCGTCGCCCTCGCGATAGGCCAGCCCCTTGATCCTGCCCCGGTCGGCGGGCCAGCGCCCCTCCGCCACCGCGTTCATCAGCGCGACGAGAATTTCCTCGCCCTCGCCCCGCACGATCACGTCGATCCAGGGCGCCTCGGTCAGCACCTGCCGATACATGAAGGTCGCATGGATGCCGCCCAGCATCCGCAGCGCGCCCGGCACCACCTCCTGCGCGATCTTCAGCACCTCTTCCGCTGCATAGATCGACGGCGTGATCGAGGTCACGCCCACCACATCCGGCGCGATCCGCGCCATCTCGGCCCGGATCGCGGCGGGGTCGAGGTTGTTGGTCATCGCGTCGAGGAACTGCACATCGTCGAAGCCCGCCGACTTCAGCGCGCCCGCCAGATAGGCGGCCCAGGCCGGCGGCCAGTTGCCCGCAATCTCGGCCCCGCCCGAGTGGTAATTGGGGTGAACGAGCAGGATGCGCATGGCCGAAGACCTCCCTTGTGTCAGGCAAACCTGACACAAGGCGCGTCACACCGGATTGACACAGATCAAAACGGCCGCGTCACGTTGCCGGAATAGAAGAACACCCCCAGCCCCACCGTGAAGATCACCCAGCCCGAGACGGAATGCAGCACCACCGCCAGCGGAAAGCTGCGCCGGTGACTGTAGGCCCAGCCGAACACCAGCCCGCCCGCGAAGGTCATCGCCGCCACGACCGCGCTCCAGTACATCAGGTGCGCCAGCGAAAAGAGCGCGGCATTGGCCACCAGAAGCCCGCCCGCAGGCAGCAACGTTCCGTAGCGGCGGAAGAACAGCGGGCGAAAGATCAGCTCCTGCGGCAGCGCCGACAGGATCGGATAGAACAGCACGATCATCGCCAGAAGCCAGGGCTGTTCCTGCACCAGCCGGAACGCGGCCTCGGGCGCTGTCAGCCAGATCACGGCCAGCGAGACCGCCAGCGTCGCCGCCGCAAACCCCAGCACGACCGGCCAGCGCACCGCGTCCCAGCCGCGCTTCAGCTCGGCCCAGCGGAAGCCCGGCGTGCGCGCCAGCAGCCAGATGCCCACCACGGTGAAACCGAACAGCACCGGAAACATGGCGCGCGGCGGCAGGAACACCGCCGTCGCCACCGGCACGACCACGAACAATCCCAGGAACTCGGCCCACAACGCCTCGCGGCTGGCCCTCAACTCTGCGACGCGACCCATGCCGATCCTCCGAACCCACCGCCAAGATGGTGCGCCGGGATACGCTGCGAAAGCCCGCAATGGATCAAATCCGCTCTATCCGGCCCAAACCGCCGGGATCAGCCCGCGCAACGAATTGCCGACCCACAGCCGCACCTGCGCCAGATCGCCCGCCGGCAGCACCGCCTCGCGGCATTGCCCCGTCTCCAGCATCTCCTCGCGCAGCACGCCCGGCAGCAGTCCGCAGGTCAGCGGCGGCGTCCGCATCCCCTGCCCCGCATCGAAGAACACCGTCGTGATCGTCCCGTCGCAGACCTCGCCGCGCTCGTTCAGGAACACCACCTCGTCCAGCCCCTCGGGCAAGCCCGCCCGCGCCGCATCATAGGCCGCGCGCCGCGTCGTCTTGACCCGCAGCCACGGATCGCCCGACGCCAGCCGCGCCCCGGCCAGCCCCAGCCGCCACGGCCCCGCCACCGGCACCAGCGGCCCTTCCGTCACCGCAACATCGCCCGCCCGGTCCAGCATCAGCCGCAGCCGCGCAGGCCCCGTCCGCCCCGCCAGCAGCGCGGCCCGCGCCGCCTCCACGTCGCAGCCCCAGCCCAGCGCCGCCGCCGACCGCGCCAGCCGCGCCAGATGCCGCTCGCCCCGCACCAGCCGCGCGCCGTCCCAGCCCAGCGTCTCGATCAGCTTCAGGTCCGCGTCACGGCCGCCTTCACGAAGCGCGCCTTCCACAACGCCTCCTCCCATTCCCCTGCGGCGGTGGAATCGATCACCACCCCGCCGCCCACATTCATCACCACCCGCTCGTCCCGGATCGACAGCGTCCGGATCGCGACCGAGAAATCGGCCGTCCCGTCCGGCGCCATCCACCCCACCGCCCCGCAATAGACGCCGCGCGGGCTTGGCTCCACCTCGCGGATCACCTCCATCGCCCGGATCTTCGGCGCGCCCGTGACCGAGCCGCAGGGAAACAGCGCCTGCATCATCGCGCCGAACCCCGGCTGCCCCAGAAGCTTCCCCTCGATGGTCGAGGTCATCTGGTGAACGGTCGAATAGCGCTCCATCGCAAACAGCGCGGGCACCGTCACGCTGCCCACCTCGGACAGGCGCGAGATATCGTTGCGCAACAGGTCCACGATCATCAGGTTCTCGGCCCGGTCCTTCTCGCTCGCCTGCAAGGCCGCCGCGATCGCCTCGTCGCGCACCGGGTCCGGATCGCGCGGCGCGGTGCCCTTCATCGGCCGCGCCACGATCCGCCCGCCCGCCTCGACCTTGAAGAACAACTCGGGCGAGCGTGACACCACCACCGGCCCCACGCCCAGATCCACCAGCGCGCCATGCCCCACCGCGCCGGTGCGCCGAAGCGCGCCGTAAAGGCCCAGCGGCGTTCCCGCTTCCAGCCGCGCCACCATCGGAAAGGTCAGGTTCACCTGATAGACGTCCCCGGCGGCGATGTAGGCCAGCACCCGCGCCATCGCCGCGTCATAGTCGGCGCGCGTCACCAGCGGCTCGGGCGCGCTCATCCGCACCGCCCCGGCCAGCGCGGCCGCCTCGGCCAGCACCGGCCCGGCATCGTCGGGCCCCGCGAAGATTCCCATCGCCAGCAGCGGCCCCTCGCGCCCGCCCGGCATCAGCGGCGCAAGGCGCGGCTCCAGCGCGTAACCCGTCTCATAGGCGACATAGCCTGCGATCCACGCGCCCCGCGCCCGTGCGGCATCCAGCGCGGCAAAGGCCCCGGCCAGATCGCCCGGCCCTTCGGCGCTGATCACCGCCTCGGGCCGACCAAACACCGCCGGTCGACCGCCCGGCCCATGTTCGCACAGGATCACGCCACCACGTCCTTCCACCCGTTCCGCCCCGCAATCTGCGCCCGGCGCAGCCGCGCGGCCTGCCTGTTTCCCGCCGAAACCGGGCGTTTTGCGACACCCCGGCCCAGACCCGCCCATCCCGATGCCGCTGTTGGCAAGATGGTGTTGCCAAAGCAAGGTTTTCCTCGTCCCCTTGGCACCGCGCGGCCATTTGCCCCGCCCCTCGCGCCACCCTCCTGCCGGGACCACCCCAGATGCTGCCAGCTTCCCCATGGTTCCGCTTCACCGAAACCGCCCCCGGCGTCTGGCGCATCGACGAGCCCCATGTGTCCGAATTCATGCAGGCCAACGCCTGGCTCATCCGGGGTCGCGACCGCTGGCTGCTGGTGGATACCCTGAACGGCATCGAACGGCTGTCCGACGCCCTTCCGTCACAAGCCATGGAAAACCTCACCGTCGTCCTGACCCACGGCCATGCCGACCATGCAGGCTCGGCCCATGAATTCGGCCACGTCCTCGCCCCGGCCATCGAGGCCGAGGGCATCGCCACCGCCGACCCGATGATCACGCTTGCAGGACCGGGCTACGGCACCGAAAGCCTCGCTGGCCTGATCGTCGGCCCGCCGCGCCTGACCGGCCCGCTGGTCACCGCCCCGCCCCCCTCGGGCGCGCCGGGCTTCGCCGGTCCCCGCCCGACAGCCGTTGCCCGCACCCTGAGCGAAGGCGACCAGATCGACCTAGGAAACCGCGCCTTTAGCGTCATCGCCCTTCCCGGCCACTCGCCGGCAGCATCGGCCTTCATGACCCTGACGCGCAGATTCTCATCGCGGGCGACGCGATCTACGAAGGCGGTCTCGTCGACGACCTCCACCACTCCGACCGCGCGGCCTATCGCGCCACGATGCACCGGCTGCTCGCCCTTCCTGTCGCGCAGGTCTGGCCCGGTCACGGCACCGAATTCGACGGCGCGCGGATGCGCGGTCTCGCCCGCGAATGGCTCGACAGCCAGCCGGGCTGACACGGCCCGTTATGCCCTTGCGCCCCGTCCGACCTTGGCTATAACCCCGGACAATTTGCGCACAGGGGGCCATGCATGCCGAAGAGAACCGACATCAAGTCGATCATGATCATCGGCGCGGGTCCCATCGTCATCGGGCAGGCCTGCGAGTTCGACTACTCCGGCGCCCAGGCCTGCAAGGCGCTGCGCGAGGAAGGCTACCGCGTCATCCTCGTCAACTCCAACCCCGCCACGATCATGACCGACCCGGGCCTGGCCGACGCCACCTATATCGAGCCGATCACCCCCGAAATCGTCGCCAAGATCATCGAAAAGGAACGCCCCGACGCGCTGCTGCCCACCATGGGCGGCCAGACCGGCCTGAACACCTCGCTCGCCCTCGCCGACATGGGCGTGCTGGAGAAGTTCGACGTCGAGCTGATCGGCGCCAATCGCGCGGCCATCGAAATGGCCGAAGATCGCAAGCTCTTCCGCGAGGCGATGGACCGCATCGGGCTGGAAAACCCCAAGGCCACCATCGTCGCCGCCCCGAAACTGCCCAACGGCAAGTACGACATCAACGCGGGCGTGCAGGCGCCATCGCCGCCATCGACTATGTCGGCCTTCCCGCCATCATCCGCCCCGCCTTCACCCTCGGCGGCACCGGCGGCGGCGTCGCCTACAACCGCGACGACTACGAGCGCATCTGCCGCTCCGGCCTCGACGCCTCGCCGGTCGCCCAGATCCTGGTCGACGAATCCCTCCTCGGCTGGAAGGAATTCGAGATGGAGGTGGTCCGCGACCGCGAGGACAACGCGATCATCGTCTGCGCCATCGAGAACGTCGACCCGATGGGCGTCCACACCGGCGACAGTCGTCACCGTCGCCCCGGCGCTGACGCTGACCGACAAGGAATACCAGATCATGCGCAACGGCTCCATCGCCGTGCTGCGCGAGATCGGCGTCGAAACCGGCGGCTCCAACGTCCAGTGGGCGATCAACCCCGCCGACGGGCGCATGGTGGTGATCGAGATGAACCCCCGCGTCTCGCCGCTCCTCGGCGCTGGCGTCCAAGGCCACCGGCTTCCCCATCGCCAAGATCGCGGCCAAGCTCGCCGTGGGCTACACGCTGGACGAGCTCGACAACGACATCACCAAGGTCACGCCCGCCTCGCTTCGAGCCGACCATCGACTACGTCGTGACCAAGATCCCCCGCTTCGCCTTCGAGAAATTCCCCGGCGCCAAGGCCGAACTGACCACCGCGATGAAATCGGTGGGCGAGGCGATGGCCATCGGCCGCACCATCCACGAGTCGCTGCAGAAGGCGCTCGCCAGCTGGAAACCGGCCTCACCGGCTTTGACGAGATCGACATCCCCGGCGCGCCCGACCATGCCGCCATCATCAAGGCGCTCTCGCCCCAGACGCCCGACCGGCTGCGCCTGATCGCCCAGGCCATGCGCCACGGCCTGTCCGACGACGACATCCAGGCCGCCACCGCCTATCGACCCCTGGTTCCTCGCCCGCATCCGCGAAATCGTCGAGGTCGAGGCGCAGGTCCGCCAGAGCGGCCTGCCGCTGACCGCCGAGGGCATCCGCCGCCTCAAGATGATGGGCTTCACCGATGCCCGCCTCGCCAAGCTGACCGGCCGCGACGAAAGCCAGGTCCGCCGCGCCCGCCAGCGCCTCGGCGTCACCGCCGTCTTCAAGCGCATCGACACCTGCGGCGCCGAATTCGAGGCGCAGACCCCCTACATGTATTCCACCTACGAGGCCCCCGTGATGGGCGACGTGGAATGCGAGGCGCGCCCCTCGAACGCGAAGAAGGTCGTCATCCTCGGCGGCGGCCCCAACCGCATCGGCCAGGGGATCGAGTTCGACTACTGCTGCTGCCACGCCTGCTTCGCGCTGACCGACGCGGGCTACGAGACGATCATGATCAACTGCAACCCCGAGACGGTCAGCACCGACTACGACACCTCCGACCGCCTCTATTTCGAACCGCTCACGCTGGAGCACGTGCTCGAGATCCTGCGGGTCGAGCAGGAGAACGGCACGCTGCACGGCGTCATCGTCCAGTTCGGCGGCCAGACGCCCGCTGAAACTGGCGCAGGCGCTCGCGCACGAGGGCATCCCGATCCTCGGCACCACGCCCGACGCCATCGACCTCGCCGAGGACCGCGAGCGCTTCCAGCAGCTTCTCGCACAAGCTCGAGCCTGCGCCAGCCCGTCAACGGCATGGCCCGCAGCCGCGACGAGGCCTTCGCCATCGCCGGGCGCATCGGCTACCCGCTGGTGATCCGCCCCTCCTACGTGCTCGGCGGCCGCGCGATGGAGATCGTGCGCGACGATGCCCAGCTCGAACGCTACATCCGCGAGGCCGTGCATGTCTCGGGCGACAGCCCCGTGCTGCTCGACAGCTACCTGTCCGGCGCCATCGAGGTCGATGTCGACGCGCTCTGCGACGGCGAGAAGTCCATGTCGCCGGCATCATGGAGCACATCGAAGAGGCCGGCGTCCATTCCGGCGACAGCGCCTGCTGCCTGCCGCCCTACTCGCTCTCCGACGCCATCATCGCCGAGCTGAAGTCGCAGACCGAGGCGATGGCCCGCGCGCTGCACGTCGTCGGCCTGATGAACGTCCAGTTCGCGATCAAGGACGGCGAGATCTACGTGCTCGAGGTCAACCCCCGCGCCAGCCGCACCGTGCCCTTCGTCGCCAAGGCCACCGACTGCGCCATCGCCTCCATCGCCGCGCGCCTGATGGCGGGCGAGCCGCTCTCGAACTTCCCGATGCGCCCGCCCTACCCCGAAGGCGTCGGCCCCGACGACCCGCCTGCCGCTGGCCGACCCGCTGACGCTGGCCGATCCCGCACACGCCCTGGTTCTCGGTGAAGGAGGCCGTCCTGCCCTTCGCCCGCTTCCCCGGCGTCGACACCGCTGCTCGGCCCCGAGATGCGCTCGCACCGGCGAGGTCATGGGCTGGGACCGCACCTTCCCGCTGCGCCTTCCTCAAGGCCCAGCTTGGCGCGGGCATCGATCCTGCCCACCGAAGGCCGCGTCTTCATCTCGATCCGGACGCCGACAAGACCCCCGCGCTGGCCGAGGCCGCCCGCGACCTGACCGCGATGGGCTTCGACATCGTCGCCACCCGCGGCACCGCCCACTGGCTCGAGTCGCGAAGGCATCGCCTCCGACCCCGGTCAACAAGGTCTACGAGGGCCGCCCGCAACATCGTCGACCGCCTGAAGAACGGCGACATCGCGCTGGTGATGAACACCACCGAAGGCACGCAGGCCGTCGAGCGACAGCCGCGACATCCGCGCCGTCGCGCTCTACGACAAGATCCCCTACTTCACGACGGCCGCCGGGGCGGTGTCCGCCGTGGCCGCGATGAGGGCGCGGCTGGAGGGGGAGATCGGGGTGCGGACGTTGCAGGGGTGAGGCGCCCCCGGCTTGCGGGCATTGACGCTCCTGCGTTAAGAGCGTTGAATTGCTTCATAGCGGCTCGAATCTCGTTTGGAACGACCGAGCACTCTCGCCTCGGAGCCGAGTCACACTGCTCGAACGAACAATCAGCTTAGAGCCAGGCGTTAGACTTGTGGACTTCGATTCAATACCGACAGGAATGGAAAAGCACTGAAAGGAGAAGCCCCTCTAAGTGAAAAAGAAGGCATTGCTGCCGGCCGGACAAGCTTGATTTGTCCGTATAGTCTAGCCGCCAAGCGAACATTCAAACACAAGCTACGGCTTGCTTCACGGTGTAGGTCCAGAGTCCATCTTGAGGTCAACGTTCCGATTAGTGATAGACCCCATGGAAATAATGAAATGAGCGTTCGTCAAGAAGGTCGTAGATCGTCTTGGTGCATACTGCTGTTCACTCGTCTAGCATTGAGGGCTGGACGAACTGCAGCATCCATCTGACTGTTCTCGTCTCTCACACGGAAGCAGTTTTGATGCTTTTCAGTCCCAGACTGGTTCAATACGCCTGGACTGACTGAACAGTTGACTCTGATGGTCCAGTGGAGATAGGTTCAGGCTCATTAGTAAGGAAGCTCTACCATCCCTTCTTAAAATGCAAGATCTGCAAGCCTGAAACTCTGGCACTTCATCGTCTACGATTGTGCAAGAGACAGGAATGCAATTTGGCGATGGCCTCGATCGATGCCTGTATCTGCGCCTCGAATCCCTGTTTGGCGACCATGAACGAAACTCTGGGAGCCCAGCAGCTAGCGTCAGATTTGCGTGCCACCCGACGAGTACCAAGGCAGCTCGGCTGAGCGTTTCACAATCTAACCAAATCTTTCAGCGCTCGAAATCAAGCTAGTTCATCGGAAATGTCCAAAACTTGGACATCGAAACTCTGGCCAAGATGCTCTGAATTGCGCATGCGATAAACAGCATTCTGAAGATAGCTCTTTCAAAAGCGCCTTTCTGATCGGCGTCGACTTTCATAGACACTTCGATGCGAAGTGTTCTATTCGCATTAGCGCCTGCTCGTAGGCGGGGTTCACCCCGCCACGCCACCCCACCGGACTTACGAATGGCGGGGTAAATCCCGCCCTACCCAACGGCGCATCACCCGCGTAGGGCGCGCATTCATTGCGCACCCTCACCCCCTCACCCCTCCACATCCCTCCGCCGCATCTCCTCCTTCAGCCGCGCGCGGCGCTCGGCGCGCTTCTCCGCCTCGGTCGCGGGCGGGTCGCCGTCAATGAACCGCCCCGTGTCGCCCCAGAGCGGGCGCTCGCCGTCATGCACGTCGCGCCCGCGCTTGAAGTAGTCGACCGTGTCCGCCCCCCGGATCACGCCCGCCAGCCGCCCGTGCATGAACACCCGCAGCACCTCGTTCATCCGCGCGCCGTGGCCCGCGCCCATCGACTTGAAGAAGCGCACCACGTCCTCCTCGACCAGCAGCGTGATGCGCGTCTTGCGTTTGGGCGTGCGGTCGCGGGCGATCTCGTGCCATTCCAGCGGCACGCGGTCCGTGGCCTCGATGATGTTGTGCAGGTCCCATTCCAGCCGCCGCATCGCGTCGGCCATGTAGTGATAGTTCGCCCGCTGCGCTGGCATTCAGTTTCGACAGGTCTGGCATGGCTCCTCCGGCGCAATTCGCCCCCGAAGGCTGGCCATTTCCGATTAAAATTGTCTGCATACGGCGGTCATATGCGGATCATACGGAAATCATATCCTTGACTTATGGCCGCCAAGGCCTCATGTCCCCCTCATCCAAGGCCCGCTGCCGCGTGAGCAGCCGCCCCCGTCGAAAGCACGATCGGGGCCAGGGCAGGACGAATTCACCAGGTTCCCACCTTCACGCAGGGGTGCCACGGCCAGACCCCTGGCCGGCCCTCATGCCCGCCGCCTCGCGCGGCCCGAACCCCATTCCGGCGGCCTGATGCCGCCTGTCAGAAAGACATGAACATGACCACCTTCGCCGACCTCGGGCTTTCGCCCAAGATCCTGAAAGCCCTGGAAAAGACCACGCTAACCACGCCCACGCCGATCCAGGTGCAGGCCATCCCGCATATCATGGAGGGCCGCGACCTGATGGGCCTGGCCCAGACCGGCACCGGCAAGACGGCGGCCTTCGGCCTGCCGCTGCTGCACCGCCTGCTGGACATCGGCCACCCGCCGGCGCCGAGCAACGTGCGCGCCCTGATCCTTGCGCCGACGCGCGAACTGGTCAGCCAGATCGCTGACAACCTTGAGGTTTTCACCAAGGGCACCGCCGTCAAGGTCGCCACCGTCGTCGGCGGCGCCTCGCTCAACCGCCAGACCGAACGCCTGGCCCGCGGCGCCGACATCCTGGTCGCCACCCCCGGCCGCCTGATCGACCTGCTGGAACGCCGCGCGCTGTCACGCTGGAACACACGCGGCTACCTGGTGCTGGACGAGGCCGACCACATGCTCGACATGGGCTTCATCCACTCGCTGCGCCAGATCGCCAAGCACCTGCCGCTGAAGCGCCAGACGCTGCTGTTCTCGGCCACCATGCCGAAGGACTGATCGAGGATCTGGCCGACACCTACCTGCGCGATCCGGTCAAGGTGCAGGTCGCGCCCCCCGGGCAAGCCGATCGAGAAGATCGTGCAGGGCGTGCACTTCATCCCGCAGGGCGACAAGGCCAAGCTGCTGGAAGACTACCTCAAGACAGCATCCGGGCGAACATGGCGCTGGTCTTCGGCCGCACCAAGCACGGGTCGGAAAAGCTGATGAAGCTGCTGTGCACCTGGGGCTTCAAGGTCGGGCTCGATCCACGGCAACAAAAGCCAGAACCAGCGCGACCGCACCCTGACGGAATTCCGCGACGGCACGCTCGACGTGCTGGTGGCCACCGACGTCGCCGCGCGCGGCATCGACATTCCCGGCGTGCGCCACGTCTACAACTACGACATGCCGAACGTGCCGGAAAACTACGTCCACCGCATCGGCCGCACCGCGCGCGCCGGGGCCGAAGGCACCGCTGTCGCCTTCTGCGCCCCGGCCGAGATGGGCGAACTGCGCGCCATCGAAAAGCTGATGAAAGCGGTGATCCCGGTCATCGGCGGCGCGCCCTGGGCCGAAGGCATGGCAGCGCCCAAGGCCGTGAAAGTCATGGGGAAATCGGCCGGCAAGCCGTCGCGCCCCGGCGGCAAGTCGCGGCCCGCAGGGTGGCGCCAAGCCCGGCAACGGCAGGCCAGGCGCGCCCGCAGCGCCCCGGCGGCGGCCAGAACGGCCCGCGCCGTGCGCCGCAGGGCGGCCGGACGCAAGACCGGATCGGCTGGCGCTCAGCGTTAACCGGTCCTGAAAGCCCGCACCGCCATCTTGCACCCGCACGGCGGCTGAAATCCCCGGGCGGGTAACGAGTGCCGGCAAACCACCGGTCCCGCGTGCCCGCCGCGCGCCGCGACCCTGCGGTGCGCGGCGGTGGTCGCGCGCTTGATGCGGCGTCAGACGTCGGTTAACAGCCGCGCATGGCCAAGCTCTACTTCCACTACTCGACCATGAACGCGGGCAAATCGACCTCGCTTCTGCAGGCCGTCGCACAACTACCGCGAGCGGGGGCATGGAGACCTACCTGATCACCGCGCAGTTCGACAACCGCGCGGGCGAAGGCCGCATCGCCAGCCGCATCGGCATCGGCGAGCCTGCCGATACCTTCGCCCCGGGCGAGGATCTGTTCGCCAAGATCGACGGCGCCGCTTTGCCCAGGGCCCCGTCGCCTGCGTCTTCATCGACGAGGCGCAGTTCCTGTCCAAGGATCAGGTCTGGCAACTGGCCCGCGCCGTGGATGATCTTGGCGTGCCGGTCATGTGCTACGGCCTGCGCGTCGATTTCCGGGGCGAACTTGTTCCCCGGCTCTGCCGCCCTGCTGGCCTGGGCCGACGAGATGCGCGAGGTCCGCACGATCTGCCATTGCGGCAAGAAGGCCACCATGGTGGTGCGCAAGGGCCCGGACGGCCGGGCGCTGAGGGACGGCGAGCAGGTGCTGATCGGCGGCAACGAAACCTACGTCTCGCTCTGCCGCCGTCACTGGCGCGAGGCGGTGGGCGACACCGCCTGACGCGCCCGAAGCGCGATCAGATGCCCGCCGCCGCGATCAGCGCCATGCCCGCCACCGCCAGTCGGCGTCAGCATCTCGCCCCAGAGCAGCCAGCCCCAGACGGCCGAGGCGGGCAGGATGACGTATTCGAACACCGACACCCGGCTGGCATCGGCGATCTGATAGGCCTTGATCATCATGCCCACCCCCAGCAGCGACCCCGCCGCCTGCACGAAGGTCCAGAACAGGAAGGTCCCCGACGGCCAGACCCGCCCGCGCTGCACGAACCCGTCCGCGCCCTCAGGCACCGGCACCGGAACCAGCCAGAGCACCGCCATGCCCGATCAGCCCGATCACGCCCAGCACGCCGAAGAACCCGGCCAGCAGCGTCTCGGCGCTTTCCTCGGCGCACCATTCGCGGGTGGCGATGTTGCCCATGGCATACAGCGCCCCCGCCAGGATCGGCAGCAGCGCGGCGGCCGAGGCGCCCGCCATCGCCTCTGGCCCCAGCACCAGAACGCACCCCGACAAAGCCCATCGCCACCGCCAGAATCCGAACCGGGCCGATGGGATGGCCATAGGCGAACCGCGAGATCAGCAGCACGAAGATCGGCGCGGTGAACAGCCCCGCCGCCACCTGCGCCACCGGCAGGAAGGCCAGCGCGCCGAAATAGATCAGCATCGCCAGCCCATGGATCGCCGACCGCGCCACCACCGCCCGCGGCCGCACCGGCCGCAGCCGCAGCCCAAGCGGCACCGCCAGCAGCGCCAGAAGCGCCAGCGCCATCGCCGATCGCGTGGCATGGAACTGCCAAAGCCCGCCTCGGCGGCGATCACCCGCACGTAATTGTCGGTGAACCCGATGACCAGGGCATAGATCAGGATCAGCCCGGCAGCAGCGAGTGTTCGGTCTGCGGTCTGCATGTCCTCTCCCACGGGCAGGTCCCTTTCCAACTGCGCCCGGCGCGCGGCAGGATGCACGCCGGAAAGCGACATCGGGGAGGGAAACATGGGCTGGCTTGCCGACGAGACAGGGCTGGAAAAGGGACCGGCGAATTTCGTGCCGCTCACCCCGCTGTCGCATCTGAGGCGCGCCGCCGATGTGTTCGCCGACCGGACGGCCGTGGTCTTGGAACCCACCGCCACAGCTATGCCGACTACCACGCCCGCGTGAGCCGCCTCGCCTCGGCACTGGCGGGGCGCGGGCATCCGGCCGGGCGATGTGGTGGCGACGATCCTGCCCAACATGCCTGCCCAGGCCGAGGCGCATTTCGGCGTGCCCGCCTGCGGCGCGGTGCTGAACGCGATCAACACCCGGCTCGACGTGGCAACCGTCGCCTACATCTTCGGCCATGCGGGCGCCAAGATCGTGCTCTGCGACAGTGCGCACCTTGCATTGGCCGAAGCCGCGATCCGCGAGATGGAGGGGCCCGCCCCGCAGATCGTCGAGGTCGCCGATACCGTCGCGGGCATCGGCGCCTCGGGACATTACCTGAATATGAACAGCTTCTGGCCGAGGGCGACCCCGATGCCGACTGGATCATGCCCGACGACGAATGGGAAAGCCTTGCCATCAACTACACCTCGGGCACCACCGGGCGGCCCAAGGGCGTGGTCTATCACCATCGCGGCGCCTACCTGGCGACCACCGCCAACGCCATCGCCTGGCGCATGGTGCTGCATCCGGTCTATCTGACCATCGTGCCGCTCTTTCACTGCAATGGCTGGTGCCACACCTGGATGATCCCGATGCTGGGCGGCACGCTGGTCTGTTGCCGCGACATCACGGCCAAGGCCATCTATGACGCCATCGCGGACGAGGGCGTGACCCATTTCGGCGGCGCGCCGATCGTTCTGAACACGATCATCAACGCGCGCGACGAGGACCGCCGCGACTTTCGATCACGTGGTCGAGGTCTTCACCGCCGGCGCCCCGCCCCCTGCCGCCACGCTTGCCGCCATCGAGCCGCTCGGCTTCAACGTCACACAGGTCTACGGGCTGACCGAGGTCTACGGCCCCGCCACCGAATGCCTGTGGAAACCGGAATGGGACCGGATCGAGGGCGAGGAGCGTGCCGCCCTCAAGGCCCGCACTGGTATCGCCATGGCGATGATGGAAGGCGCCGAAGTGCATGACACGCATGGCAAGCCCGTGCCCCGCGACGCGGCCCACCTGGGCGAGATCGCGATGCGCGGCAACATGGTGATGAAGGGCTACTACAAGAACCCGCAGGCCACCGCCGAGGCGTTCAAGGGCGGCTGGTTCCGCTCGGGCGACATCGCCTTCCAGCACCCCGACGGCTACATCAAGATCACCGACCGGGCGAAGGACATCATCATTTCGGGTGGCGAGAACGTGAGTTCGGTCGAGGTCGAGGGTGTGCTCGCCCACCATCCCGCTGTCAGCCTCTGCGCCGTCGTGGCGAAGCCCGACGACAAATGGGGTGAGGTGCCCTGCGCTTTCGTCGAGTTGAAACAGGGACATGACGCGACCGAGGATGAGCTGATCGCCTTTGCCCGCAAGCGCCTTGCAGGCTTCAAGACGCCCAAGCAGGTGGTGTTCTGCGAGTTGCCCAAGACATCGACCGGAAAGATCCAGAAGTTCGAGCTGCGTGCCGTCGCCAAGCTTTTGTAACGGCGATTGTGGGGGCCGGGATGCTCGGTTAACGTCTGTCTGGACATTTCCAGGGCAAGGCCCCACCCGCCCATGACGGCGCTGAAGAAGTACCAGAAGCTCGAAAGCCCCGGCCTCTGGCGCGACGCGCCCGAGGCGCAGCGGCGCGAGGTTGTGGTGGCCTTCGGCGAGCGTCGACGCTCGTGCTCAGCGATCCGCGGACGGGCAGCGCCCTGTCGCACTGGTCGCTGGCGGCCGTGTATCGCCTCAATCCGGGCAGGATGCCCGCCCTCTTTGCCCCCGATGCCGTCGCCCAGGCGGAAACGCTGGAGGTCGAGGACGCCACAATGGTCGGGGCGATCGAGACCGTTCGCAGCGCCATCGCCCACGCCCGTGCGCGGCCCGGGCGCTTGCGCGGGACGCTGATCGGCGGAGGCATCCTCGCTGCGGTGTTGCTCGCCGTGTTCTGGCTGCCGCCTGCCCTTGTGGCGCAGACCGCAGCGCTGGTGCCCGACACGACGCGGGTCGAGATCGGGCAGATGGTGCTTGCCGACCTGACGCGGCTGACAGGCATGCCCTGCACGACCCCACTGGGCCAGCAGGCGGCTGGTCACCTTGCCGCCCGCGTGCTGGGATCCGGCTCGGGTCCCATCCTGGTGATGCGCGAGGGGGTCGCGGATGCGCTTGCGCTTCCGGGCGGCTTCCATCTGATCGCGCGGCGCCTTGTCGAAGATCAGGACGGGCCAGAGGCGGCTGCCGGCTATATCCTTGCCGAGAACATGCGCGCTGGTGCGCAGGACCCGCTTGTCCCGGTTCTGCGGCATGCGGGAATGATCGCCACGCTGCGGCTTTTGACGACCGGAATGCTGCCTGCGGGCACGGTCGACGGCTATGGCGAAGCGGTGCTGACCGAGGCGCGGCCCCGACCTGCGGACGAGCCGCTGCTTGCCGCCTTTGGTGCTGCCTCGCTGCCCTCGACCCCCTACGCCTATGCGCTGGACCCGACCGGAGAGACCGTGCTGGGCCTGATCGAGGCCGACCCGTTCCGGGGCAAGACTGCCCCCCCGATCCTGCCCGACGAGGATTGGGTCAGCCTGCAAGGCATCTGCGAAGCGCAATGAAAGACGCCCCCGACGCAGGGCGGCGGGGGCGCAAGGCGGGTCCTGCTCGACCGGTTTGCTACCTTATGACGGCATCTGGAAATCCGCCGCGCCGCAGGGCGCGCAGTGCGGCGGCTGCGTCGGCGTCTGATGAAAAAGGTCCTGCCAGAACAACCTGAAGCTGGCGGCCATTGCTCTTGGCGCGCGATTTCGCGACGGGCAGTCCAAGCCCTGACAACCTGGCCGAGGCCGCCTGCGCATTGGCCGGATCGCCGAAGCTGCCGACCTGCACATAGCGGGGCTTGGCGGGCGCACCCTTGGTCGACAGGGTGAGCGTCGCGTCCTCTTCGCGCATCCTGGCGCGCTCGGCGCGTGTGACGAGGCGGGCGGGGGTTTCCCGGGTCCACACCAGATCCTGCTGCGCCTGTCCCCGGTCGGTGCCCTGGGCACGGCGCGCATTCAGCCGGTCGTCCTGCCACGCAAGTTTGTAGCCTTTCGGGACAACGGGTTTGACCAGGTCGATCCCGTCATCCGGCTCGGTCAGCGTCAGACGAAGGGGCGCGGACTTGGACGTCTGCGACCGGGGGGCGGCCGCCGGAGTCGCGGTTGTCGCCCGTCGCGGTTGCGACGCGACGGCCACATCCGGCAGCGTCGCTGCACCGACCAGACCGGCGCGCGACACGCAAAGGATGACTGTCCCGCCTGATGCGAGCGGAACCCGTTCGGCAATCGGCGCGCGGGATGGACAGCGCAACGTGCCCGGCGCGCTGCCTGCGCGCGGCGCATCGACGTAGTCGTTGGCCTGCTTCTTGCGCGATGTGTCCTGCGCGACGCGGGCGGGCTTGGCTGGCTTGGCGGGTTTCACAACTGGCGCCGGGGCCGCAACCGGTTCGACCGCTTTCGGCGGCGCTGTCGGCGCGGCGGCTGCCGTAACGCTCGGCGGATAGCCACACAGCACCTTGCGCTCTGCATTCACGCGCGGAACCCATACCGTCCGCCCGTCCACTCCGGCGCGCACGAAAACGCAGCCTCTGCTGTCGACATACTGCGCGTCGCGGAAACTGCCCGGCGGGGTTTCCGCTGGCCCCGGGATGTCGCGCACCGTCTGCGCGACCGAAGCACCGGCCCCCAGCACCGCTGCGATGGCTGCTGCCCAGAACCAAGAATTGCGCATGTCGCCCCCATCGGATGATGGAACGAATCATGCCGAATCGGTGATTCGGAGTAAAGGGCGAATCGGCTTATTTTGTGCCGAACATCCGGTCGCCCGCATCCCCTAGCCCCGGCACGATATATCCGTGGTCGTTCAGATGGCTGTCCACCGCCGCTGTGACGATCGGCACGTCGGGATGCGCCTCCTTCATCCGGGCGATGCCCTCCGGCGCCGCCAGCAGGCACAGGAACCGGATCTTCTTCGCCCCCGCCTGTCTTCAGAAGCGTCACCGCCGCGGCCGAGGAATTGCCGGTCGCCAGCATCGGATCGACGACGATGGAGATCCGGTCCTCCAGATGGTCGGGCAGCTTGCAGTAGTACTGCACCGGCTGCAGCGTCTCCGGGTCGCGGTAAAGCCCGACGAACCCGACCCGCGCCGCCGGGATCAGTTCCAGGATCCCGTCCAGCAGCCCGTTGCCCGCCCGCAGGATCGACACCAGCGCCAGCTTCTTGCCCTCGATGGTCGGCGCATCCATCGGCTCCAGCGGCGTCTCGATGCGCTTCGTCGTCATCGGCAGCTCGCGCGTGACCTCATAGGCCAGCAGCAGGCTGATCTCGCGCAGCAAGCTTGCGGAACGAGGCGGTCGAGGTGTCCTTGTCGCGCATCAGCGTCAGCTTGTGCTGCACCAGCGGGTGGCGTGACGACGGTCAGATGATCAAGCATGGGCAGGCCTCCAGCAGCTTGGCGATCCGGGCCTTGGTATCGGCGTCGCAGAAGGCCGCGTCAAGCGAGGTGCGGGCGATCTTGGCGAAATACGCCCGTCGTCCCAGTCGAAGGCCTCGGTCAGCTCGTCATACTCCCGCGCCATCGTGGTGTGAAAGAAGGGCGGATCGTCGGTCGAGATCGTCACCTTGACGCCCCGGTCGAACAGTTCGCCGATCGGATGCTTGCGGAAGCCCGGATAGATGCCCAGCGCGATGTTCGAGCCCGGACAGACCTCCAGCACGATGCCCTTCTCGGCCAGTTCGTCGACCAGCGCCAGATCCTCGATGGCCCGCACGCCATGGCCGATCCGCTCCGGCCGCAGGTCGGCAAGCGCATCGCGCACGCTGTCCGGCCCGCCCCATTCGCCGGCATGGGCGGTCAGCCGCAACCCCGCCTCGCGCGCGCAGATCGAAGGCACCAGACGAAATCCTTGGGCTTGCCGATCTTCTCGTCGCCGGCGATGCCGAAGCCGACGATGCCAGTCGCCCGCCGTTTCCGCCGCGCAGAGTGCCGTCTCGCGCGCCTTGTCGGGGCCGAAATGGCGGATGCAGGTGATGATCCCGCGCAGGGTGATGCCCATGTCGCGCTCGGCCTGATCGGCCGCCTCGTGGATCGCGTGCAGATATTCGCGCCAGGCCCCGAGATCGCGCCCGCCGCAGAAATCGGGCGACAGGAAGGTCTCGGAATAGACCACGCCCACTTGCCGCGCTTTCCTCCAGCACCGCCAGCGTCAGGCGGTGATAATCCTCGGGCGTCTGCAGAGCCGAGGTCGCCGCCTCATAGACCTTCAGGAAGTGCCAGAAATCCGTGATAGCGTAGCCGCCGTCGGCCGATCGAAGATGCCCGAGATGTCCAGGTGCTTTTCGCTTGCGCCAGCCCCGGATGAAGGCCGGGCGGTGCCGCGCCTTCCAGATGCAGATGCAAGCTCGATCTTCGGCAATGCGGAGGTCATTGCAGCACGTTCCGTCCATGCCGGGCGCGGGCACGCCCAGATGTGCCGCGATCAGTCGCCGCCACATCGACAAAGGCGATCAGGCCCAACTCGCCCGTCCCTGCCCCGCCACCAGCACCGGCACCCGTTCGCGCGTGTGATCGGTGCCGCGCCAGGTCGGATCGTTGCCGTGATCGGCGGTGAAGATCGCCAGATCGCCGGGCCGCAGCCGCGCGAGGAATCGCGCCCGCGCGGCATCGAACCACTCCAGCGCGCGGGCATAGCCCGACACGTCGCGCGGGTGGCCATAGAGGCTGTCGAACTCCACAAAGTTCGCAAAGGTCAAGGAACCGGCCTCGGCCTCGGCTCCGAGAGCGCATCAGATGTTCGAAAAGGTCAGCATCGACTTGCCCTTGTGCAGCTGGCCGATCCCCTGCATCGAAAAGATGTCGCCGATCTTGCCGACGGCATGGGTCGCGCGCCCCGCGCCCTGCACCCAGTCCAGCAGCGTCGGCGCCGGGCGGAGCGATGGCATAGTCGTGCCGGTTGGCGGTGCGCTTGAAGTTGCCGCGGTTGCCCGGCGAAAGGCCGCGCGATCACCCGGCCGACCTTCATGGCGTGCAGCGTCGGGCGCGAGGTCTGTGCACAGCTTCAGCAGCCGCTCCAGCCCGAAGGCCTCTTCATGCGCGGCGATCTGGAACACGCTGTCCGCCGAGGTGTAGCAGATCGGCCAGCCGGTCCGCAGATGCTCGGCTCGCAATGCTCGCTCGATGATCGGCACGCCCGAGGCATGGCAGTTGCCAAGGATGCCCTCCGTGCCCGCCAGCCGGCAGACCTCGGCCACCAGATCCGTCGGGAAAGGCCGGGACCGTGTCGGGGAAATAGGTCCAGTCCCAGGGCACCGGCACCCCCGCCAGTTCCCAATGGCCCGGACGGCGTGTCCTTGCCGCGCGACACTTCGGTCGCCGCCCCCCACAGCCCTGTCGGGCGCCGCCTCCAGCCCCGGCGTCGCGCACCCGAGGCCAGCCGGATCGCCGCCCCCAGCCCCAGCCCGTCCAGGTTCGGCATCCGCAACGGCCCGCGCGCCCGTCCTCCGCCCGGCCCGCGGCACAGGCCTGCGGCGATATGGCCCAGGGTGTTCGCCCCGGCGTCGCCAAAGGCCGCCGCATCCGGCGCGCCGCCGCAGCCGACGGAATCCATCACGATCAGGAAGGCGCGCGCCATCAGGCGATCCTCTTCATGGATCAGCGGCGGCTCCTCCGGCGCAGTTCGGCCCGATCGCGATAGGCCGCCTGCACCGCGCGGACCGCCGCATCCGCCTCCGCCTCGGTCGCCGCATGGACCATGCAGAGCGGCACGCCCTGCCCCGATTTCCTCGCCGATCCCCGCCAGGTCCGACAGCCCGACCGACGGGTTCACCCGGTCGCCCTCGCGCAGCCGCCCGCCGCCCAGATGCACCACCGCCTGACCCAGCAGCCTCGCCGTCGATCGCCGTCACAAAGCCATCCGCCAGCGCCGGGCACCTCGCGCATCACCGGGGCCGAGGGCAGCCGGTCCGGCCAGCGTTCGACGAAATCCGCAGGGCCGCCCTGCGCCGCGACCATCCGGCCGAACATTTCGGCCGCCGCACCCGATTTCCAGCGCCTGCGTCGATCCGCCCCGCGCCATCCTCGGCGTCGGCCGCCAGCCCGCCAAGCGCCAGCGCCTCGCCGCCCAGCGCCACCGTCAGGTCCCACAGCGCCGCGTTGACCGAGGTGCCGGTCAGCGTCTCCATCACCTCGATCACCTCCAGCGCATTGCCCGCGGCCGTGGCCAGCGGCTGCGCTCATGTCGGTGATCAGCGCCGCGGTCATGCAGCCCGCCCCCTGCGCCGTCGAGACCAGCGCGCGGGCCAGCGCCTCGGCCTCGCTCCATGCGTCTTCATGAAGGCGCCCGACCCGCATTTCACATCCAGCACCAGCGCCTCCAGCCCCGCCGCCAGCTTCTTCGACAGGATCGAGGCGGTGATCAGATCGATGCTTTCCACCGTCCCCGTCACATCGCGGATCGCATAAAGCCGCCGGTCGGCCGGGGCGATGTCGGCCGCTGGCCGCGACGATGGCGCAGCGCATGTCGCGCCATCTGCGGCGCGAAGCTGGTCCTCGGACAGCGCCGGTGCGAAAGCCCGGGATCGCCTCCAGCTTGTCCAGCGTGCCGCCGGTGTGCCCCAGCCCGCGCCCCGAGATCATCGGCACATAGGCCCCGCAGGCCGCCAGCGCCGGGGCCAGCAGCAGCGACACGCAATCGCCGATGCCGCCGGTGGAATGCTTGTCCAGCACCGGGCCGGGCAGGTCCCAGTGCCAGCACCTTGCCGCTATCCCGCATGCGCCCGGGTCAGCGCCACCCGGCCCGCCTCGCCCAGGCCCTTCAGCAGCACCGCCATCGCAAAGGCCCCGGCCTGCGCATCCGTCACAGCGCCCGAGGCAAGCCCCGCGCAAACCAGTCGCAGCTCCTCGGCGCGTAGGCTGCCCGCCCGTCGCGCAGCTTGGCGATGATCGGCGCGGGCGTCGGTCACGTCCGGTCCATATGGGCGGCGGTGAAGACGCCGGGCAGCAGATCGGCCACCGTCATCACCGGCTCGCTTGCCGTCCGTCGTGCACAGCGTGACCTGCACGTCCTGCGCGGCGAACTCGGCGATCTTCTGGCGGCAGCCGCCGCAGGGCGGCACCGGGTCGGGGCTGTCGGCGATCACGCAGACCTCGGCAATCCGCGTGTCGCCCGCCGCGATCATCGCGGCAATCGCCCCGGCCTCGGCGCAGGTGCCTTCGGGATAGGCCACGTTCTCGACATTGCAGCCGACATAGACCGCGCCCGAGGTCGACCGCGGATCGCCGCCCCGACCTTGAACCGCGAATAGGGCGCATAGGCGCGTTCGCGCACCTGCGGTTGCGGCGTGCAGCAGCGTCATGCGCAACCTCCGGTCGTGACCATTGGTCAGAGTGTGGGCCGGGCGGGGCGCGATGCAAGGGGCGCCGGCTGCGCCAAGGCGGCTGGCCACGGCCTGCACTTCATCTCCGGCACACGTGGCGGTCCGCCGAAGTCGGACCGTGCGCTTGCCTGCGTCAGGCCGGGTCAGTCGCGGATTGCCGGGCAGCGTCACCTCCAGCAGTTCCAGATCCGGCGTCGGCGTCGGCGTAGCGCGTCGCCAGCCCCGGCGGGATCACGAAGGCATCGCCGGGCGACAGGCGGTAGGGGTCCTTGCCCTCGCCTTCCAGCGTCATTTCGCCCGTCATCACGAAGGTGAACAGGATGTCGCCGTCATGCACCGTCCAGGGCGGCGTCGCCCGGTCCGGGCCGCGCCACCATGACCGAGGCCACGCCCTTGGTGTTCGCGTTGATCGTCGGTATCGCGCGCCTCGAAGCCCGGAATGCGGAAGGGCTCGAAGATGCCCTCGGCGCCGATGTCGTGCACGAACCGCTGGCCCTCCCATTCCCGGTCGGGGCGGTAGTGCGGGGTCGGCAGGGTCATCTCATGGTCGATCTCGGTCACATGCTCGGCCGGAACGCCGATCTCGACCACCTGCACCCCTTCGGACGCTGCAGCACCTTGTGGCGGATGTCGGGCGGCTGGATGAAGCAGTCGCCGGCTGGATGCAGCCGGATTGTCGCCCTGATCCTCGTAGAGAACATCGACCCAGCCCGTGACGCAGAAGATCAGCTGGAAGCCGACCTTGTGGAAATGCACCATGTCCGGCACCGGGCCGCCGTCCGGCATGCGGATGTGGCTGGCGATCATCGCCCCGCCAAGGCGCGACGGGCACCAGATCGCGATACTGCATCCCCGCCCGCCCGATCACCCAAGGCGCCTGATCGGCCAGGCGGCGCACGACGAAGGCATGTTCGGTCGCCGGCAGCACCAGCGGCGGGTTCAGCTCGTCGATCTCGACCCTGGTGCCGTTCGGGCGCGGTCAGCTCGCGCTCGCCCGCCCGCAAAGCCGTCGGATCGTCGGTCAGGATGCGCAGCGTGCCGGGGGCCTCGGGCGCGCCCTTCTGGATGCGCAGGCGCAGGCCATGGCCCGACAGCACCGCCACCTCGGGGTTGTCGGCCGGATAGATCATGTCCAGCCGCATCCTCAGGACCTTGGTGAAGAACGGCAGATCGTCGCGCAGTTCCTGCGTCGGCAGCCGAATTTCGGCGCGTGTTTCAGTCATGGCAGCCTCCCTCGTGGTCGGGCGGCATGAGTGCTGCCGCGATCAGGCGATTTGCAAGTTGGGGCGAAAGCCCTTAGCACAGAGTGGCCGAGATGGCGGGATCAGAAGATAGTTTAACGTTAAACCATACTTCGGGAGGGGTCGATGGACGAGGCGACGGAACGACAACGCGCGGCAGGCGGCGCTGGATTATCATGAGTTTCCCAAAGCCCGGAAAACTCGAAATCCGCGCCACGAAGCCGCTGGCCAACGGTCGCGACCTGGCCCGCGCCTATTCCCCCGGCGTGGCCGAGGCCTGCCTGGAGATCAAGGCCGATCCCGCCACCGCCAGCCGCTACACCATCGCGCGGCAATCTCGTCGCCGTCGTCACCAACGGCACGGCCGTGCTGGGCCTTGGCAACATCGGCGCGCTGGCCTCGAAGCCGGTGATGGAGGGCAAGGCCGTCCTGTTCAAGAAATTCGCCAACATCGACTGCTTCGACATCGAGGTGAACGAACCCGACCCGGTCAAGCTGGCCGATATCGTCTGCGCGCTGGAGCCGACCTTCGGCGCGATCAACCTTGAGGATATCAAGGCCCCCGACTGCTTCATCGTCGAAAAGCTGTGCCGCGAACGGATGAACATCCCGGTCTTTCACGACGACCAGCACGGCACCGCCATCGTCGTCGGCGCTGCGGCGACCAACGCGCTGCATCGTGGCGGGCAAGACGTTCGAGCGACATCAAGGTCGTCTCGACCGGCGGCGGGGCGGCGGGGATCGCCTGCCTGAACATGCTGCTGAAGCTTGGGCGTCCAGCGCGAGAACGTCTGGCTCTGCGACCTTGCAGGGCCTGGTCTACAACGGCCGCACGGCAGCAGATGACCGCCGCAGAAGGCCGACTATCGCCCAAGGCACCACGCCCGCCACGCTGGCCGATGTCATCGAGGGGCCGACCTGTTCCTCGGCCTGTCCGGCCCCGGCGTCCTGACGCCCGAGATGGTGGCAGACGATGGCGCCGCACCCGATCATCTTCGCCCTCGCCAACCCGACCCCGAAATCCTGCCCGACGCCGCGCGCGCCGTGTCGCCCCGATGCGATCATCGCGACGGGCGGTCGGATTTTCCCAATCAGGTCAACAACGTCCTGTGCTTCCCCTTCATCTTCCGGGGCGCGCTGGACGTGGGCGCGACCGCAGATCAACGACGCGATGGAGATCGCCTGCATCGAAGGCATCGCCGCCCTTGCCCGCGCCACGACCAGCGCCGAGGCCGCCGCCGCCTATCGGGGCGAGACAGATGACCTTCGGCCCGGACTACCTGATCCCCAAGCCCTTCGATCCCCGCCTGATCGGCGTCGTCGCCAGCGCGGTCGCCAAGGCCGCGATGGAAACCGGCGTCGCCACCCGGCCGATCGAGGATCTGGAGGCCTACAAGCGCAAGCTGGACGGGTCGGTCTTCAAATCCGCCCTCATCATGCGCCCGGTGTTCGAGGCGTCGAAGATGGCCGCACGCAGCATCGTCTTTGCCGAAGGCGAGGACGAACGCGTCCTGCGCGCCGCCCATGCGATGCTGGAGGAAACGAACGACGTCCCGATCCTGATCGGCCGCCCCGACGTGGTCGAGGCGCGCTGCGAACGCGCAGGCCTGCCGATCCGGCCGGGCCGGGATTTCCAGCTGGTGAACCCCGAAAACGACCCGCGCTACCGCGACTACTGGGGCACCTATCACGAGCTGATGGCCCGGCGCGGCGTGACGCCCGACATCGCCCGCGCCGTGATGCGGACGAACACCACCGCCATCGCCGCGGTCATGGTCCACCGGGGCGAGGCGGACAGCATGATCTGCGGCACCTTCGGCCAGTATCTGCTGGCACCTCGAACTACGTCCGCCAGATCCTTGCCCGCGGCGGGCTGCATCCGGTCGCGGCGCTGTCGCCTGATGATCCTCGAGGATGGTCCGCTCTTCATCGCCGACACGCATGTCAATGCCGAACCCACGCCCCGAACAGATCATGGCGACGGTGATCGGCGCGGCGCGCCACGTCCGCCGCTTTGGCGTCGACGCCGAAGATCGCGCTCTGCACGCAGAGCCAGTTCGGCAACCTCGACAACGCCACCGGCCGGCGGATGCGCGAGGCGCTGGAGATGCTGGACGCCCGCGAACCCGACTTCTGCCTACGAGGGCGAGATGAACATCGACGCCGCGCTGGACCAGGCGCTGCGCGACCGGATCTTTCCCGGATCGCGCTATGAAGGGCGCCGCGAATGTTCTGGTGTTCGCCAATTCCGACGCCGCCTCGGGCGTGCGCAACATCCTCAAGATGAAGGCGAACGGGCTCGAGGTCGGCCCGATCCTGATGGGCATGGGCAACAAGGCGCATATCGTGACACCCGTCGATCACCGCGCGCGGTCTTCTGAACATGTCGGCCCTCGCCGGGACACCCGTCGCGCAATACGGCTGATTTCGCGGTTGGACGGGCAAGGAAGGCTGGCGTAGGATCATCGCATGATCTGTTTGCCCAGGCCCGAGAGCTTCCGATGAACCTGCGTCCAGCCGAGCCACTCCGGCCGCCGGGCGATCTTTTCCTCGGATCGTCCGATGCGATGCAGGCCGTCTATGCAAAGATCCGCGCCGTTGCACGCTCGATGGCGACTGTCTTCATCACCGGGGAAAGCGGAACCGGCAAGGAGCTGTGTGCGCAAGCCATCCATGACGGATCGGCGCGCGCCTCGGGGCCGTTCATCGCCCTGAACTGCGGAGCGATCCCGCCCGACCTGCTGGAGTCCGAGGTGTTCGGGCACATGAAGGGCAGCTTCACCGGCGCAATCTCGGACAAGCCCGGGGCGGCGGCGGCGGCGGACGGGGGGACGCTGTTTCTCGACGAGATCTGCGAGATGGACGTGGGGTTGCAGACGAAGCTGCTGCGCTTCCTGCAAACCTCGATGGTGCAGCCGGTGGGCGCGACCCGCCCGCGCAAGGTGAATGTACGGATCATCTGTGCGACCAACCGCGACCCGCTGGAGGCGGTGAAGGCCGGGCGGTTCCGCGAGGATCTGTACTATCGCCTCTATGTCGTGCCGATCCACATGCCGCCCCTGCGCGACCGGGGCGAGGATGTCATCGAAATCGCGGAAGCGGCCCTTGCCCGGTTTGCCGCCGAAGAGCATCGCCCCTTCGAGGGTCTTGCACCGGAGGTGCGTGCGCTGTTCCGCCGCCTCCGCTGGCCGGGCAACGTGCGGCAACTTCTGAACGTGATCCGCAACGTGGTCGTCCTGAACGACGGGGGCGTGGTGACGTCGGCGATGTTGCCCCCGGGGTTGGTGGAGGATGCGGAGCAAGGCCAGGATGCGTCGGTCGCGACAGCGCTCGATGGGCCAAGGGTGGGCGACCTCGTGGGGCGCACGCTGGCAGAGGCAGAGCGGATGGTGATCGAGGCGACGCTGGCGCGGGTGGGTGGATCGGTGCCGAAGGCGGCGCGGATGCTCGACGTCTCGCCCTCGACCCTCTACCGCAAGATGGAAAGCTGGGGCGCGCGGAAGGGCTAAAGGGCGCGCGCGGTCTCGGCGATCAGCGCGCGAAGCCAGGCGGTGGCGCGGTCAGTCCGGGCGGCAGGGTTCCACAGAAGATCGACGGTCCATGGGTCGGTGGCCACAGGCAAGGCGAATGTGGCGAGGCGTGTGTCGGTGATGGCCGTGGCGGCGCGACGGGGCAGGACGGCGATCAGGTCACTCTCGGCCAGGACGCGTGGCAGCAGCAGCATGTAAGGCACGACGAGCGCAACGCGGCGGGTCAGGCCGAGGGCTTGCAGGCGGTCGTCGATGGCCCCGCGGCGGTCCGAATTCAACGATACAAGCGCATGCGGCAAAGCTGCAAACGTGGCGAGCGGCATCGAACCATCCGCGAGCGCGGCATGGTCCGCGCGGGCGACTCCGACGAAGCTTTCCTCGAACAGCACTGTGCGCACGACCTGTTCCGGCGGGTTAGGAAACACGCCGACCGCCAGGTCGATCTCGCCTCGGTCAAGCATGGGGCCGAGCGCCCCTTTTTCGTACCCCACAACATGCAGGTCAATTCCCGGCGCGTCCAATCGCAGCCGGGCGGTCAAAGGCGGCAGAAGGATGAGCGATGTGTAATCGGTGCTGGCGAGTGTGAATACCTTGGCCGTGGCATCCGGGCTGAACGCGACTTCATCGCCCATCGTGCACCGCAGTTGGGCGAGGACAGGCGCCAGCGCAGTAGACAGCCCAAGCGCGCGGGGCGTGGGTTGCATCGCACCTGCGGCCCGAACGAACAGCTCGTCGCCGAAGAGCTTCCGCAGGCGGCGCAGCGCATCGCTCATCGCCGGCTGGCTGATGCCGAGACGGCGCGCGGCGCGTGTGACGTGGCGCTCCGCCGCCAGTGCCTCGAACGCCGTCAACAAGTTTAGGTCGATGTCTGCCAGTTTCATCGTCCTAATCTATGTCAATCATACGGAAAAGCGATTGGAGAATTGGCCCGCCCCACCTCACTTGAGCATTGTAAAAGGTGGGAGACGGAAATGACCGACGCGATCTCGACAGTTCGACGCTTCATCCTCGATTTCCTTGGCAAGGGCGATCTCGCCGCTGCAGACGCCACCGCGCACCCCGATATCAGGGGGATCACCGGGCTGAAGCCGATGGGACCAATCATGGGGTTGGAAGAATACAAGACAATCCTGACGGGCTTCGTCGACGCGTTTCCGGCAGAAAGCCCGGTCGAGATCATCGATCAGTTCATTTCCGCCGACGGGTCGCGCGTGGTCACGCGGTTCCATTCGCGCCAGCGGCACGCAAAGGACTACTTCGGGATCAAGGCGACGAACCGTGTGATCCTCTTCGACGAAACCCATGTGGCGCGGGTGGTTGATGGGAAGATTGTCGAGAACATCGTCTCGGCGACCAACCTGGAATTCGAGATGCTTATGGCGCCGGTTCTGACGCCGATGATCTTGAAGTGAGGGACGAGGAATGAAACACGCGATTGTTGCAGGGGTGGGTCCCGGCCTTGGGCTGGCGCTGGTTCGGCGCTTTGCGCAAGAAGGCTACGCTGTCTCGATGCTGGCGCGGGATGCGGCGGCGCTGGATCGCTATGCAAGCGAGGTTGGCGGAACAGCACGAGGCTATGCAGCCGATCTCTGTGCACTGGATACCGTTGCCGCCGCTTTTCGAGCGATGGAGGCGGACCGTGGCCCGGCCGATGTGATGATCTACAACGCCGCGCGCTGGCACGAACAGCCGGTGATGGAGCTGGACCCGATGACCTTCAACTGGGATCTCGCGCTTTGTGCGACGGGCGCTCTGGTTTGTGCCCAAGCGGTCTGGCCAGCGATGAAGGCGGCGGGACACGGCAGCCTGCTGTTCACGGGCGGTGGTCTGGCGCTCTACCCCACATATGGCGCAGGGGTGGCTTCGCTGACGGCAGGGAAGTCGGCACTGCGCGGATTGGTCCATGCCATGGCGGGCGAAGTGGGGCCCGCAGGCATCCACGCGGCGACGGTCACGGTTGCCGGGACGATCAAGCCGGGAACTGCGTTGGACCCGGACCGGATCGCCGAGGAATTCTGGGTGCTGCACAACCAGCCGAAGGACGCCTGGGAGGTGGAGCGGGTCGTGAAGGGCTGAACGGCCGCGAAGGGCGTGTCAGACGAACTGTTCGCGGATCAGACGCTCGTCGAGACCGTGGCCAGGGTCGAACAGGATGCGGTGTCGCACGTTCGGTTCAATGCGGATCTCGACCGACCGCACATCGCGGACAGACCGGCTGTCGGCATCCGCCATGACGGGGCGCTTTTCTGGTTCAAGCACGTCGAACCGCACGGTCGCGGACTTGGGCAGCAGAGCCCCGCGCCAGCGGCGGGGGCGGAAGGCCGACATCGCCGTCAGGGCAAGCACATCGGACCCGATGGGCAGGATCGGGCCGTTGGCCGAATAGTTGTAAGCGGTTGACCCCGCAGGCGTGCAGACAAGCGCCCCATCACAGACAAGCTCGGACAGCCGCACGGTGCCGTCGACGGTGATGCGCAGTTTCGCTGCCTGTGGACCGGCGCGCAGCAGCGATACCTCGTTTATCGCCAAAGCGTCCTCGATCTGGCCGCTCGCCGTCACCGCGCGCATGGCGAGGGGATTGATGAATTCCTCCACCGCCGCGTCGAGCCGTTCGCTCAGCCCCTCGACGACGAAAGCATTCATCAGGAAGCCGATGGTGCCGCAATTCATCCCGTAGACGGGGATGCCATGGGGTCGCACGGCGTGCAGCGTCTGCAGCATGAACCCGTCGCCGCCAAGCGCCACGACAACGTCGCAGCGATCAACAGGATGCTGCCCGTGCAGCGCCCCAAGCCGGGCGAGGGCGGATTGCGCCTCGGGGGCGGAACTTGCGGTGAATGCGATCCGGCGCGGTGCCATTCCGGCCCTTCCCCCTGGCTGTAGCGCACAGTCTTGGCGGGGTGGCCGCGCAAACTCAAGGCCGGATCGGTGATCGCTGCAAGCCAAACGAAGACGCATCAGCGCGGAGATTTCGCCAGCCGCTGCGACGATGTCGTTTTCCACCCTTTCTGGATGGCCGTTCATGCGCTAGATGATCGCCAATTCCCCTTATTCCCTTGTCCCTCTTTCAGGAGCCGCCCATGAACGCCCCGCACCGCGACGCCGGTTTCTTCACCGAAAGCCTTGCCACCCGTGACCCCGCGCTCTTTGCCGCCGTCACCGACGAGCTTGGCCGCCAGCGCGACGAGATCGAGCTGATCGCCAGCGAGAACATCGTGAGCCGCGCCGTGATGGAAGCGCAGGGTTCGGTGATGACGAACAAGTATGCCGAAGGCTATCCCGGCAAGCGCTACTACGGCGGCTGCCAGTTCGTCGACGTGGCCGAGAACCTGGCGATCGAGCGGGCCTGCCAGTTGTTCGGCGTGTGCCTTTGCCAACGTGCAGCCGAACTCGGGCAGCCAGGCCAACCAGGGCGTGTTCCAGGCGCTGATCAAGCCGGGCGACACCATTCTGGGCATGAGCCTCGATGCGGGCGGGCACCTGACGCACGGCGCCGCGCCGAACCAGTCGGGCAAGTGGTTCAACGCCGTGCAGTATGGCGTGCGCGCAGGACACGCTGCTGCCGGACTACGACCAGATCGAGCGGCTGGCGGTGGAGCACAAGCCGAAGATGATCATCGCCGGCGGCTCGGCCATTCCGCGCATCATCGACTTCGCCGCGGATGCGCGCGATCGCCGACAAGGTCGGGGCCTATCTGCTGGTCGACATGGCGCATTTCGCGGGGCTGGTGGCGGCGGGGCTGTACCCCTCGCCCTTCCCGCATGCGCATGTGGCGACGACGACCACGCACAAGACCCTGCGCGGGCCGCGCGGCGGCATGATCCTGACGAATGACGAGGCGATCGCGAAGAAGGTCAACTCGGCGATCTTCCCGGGCATCCAGGGCGGTCCGCTGATGCATGTGATCGCCGCCAAGGCGGTGGCCTTCGGCGAGGCGCTGCGGCCCGACTTCAAGACCTATCAGGCGCAGGTGATCCGCAACGCGCAGGCGCTGGCGGATCAGCTGATGAAGGGCGGGCTCGGCATCGTCACCGGCGGCACCGACACCCACCTGATGCTGGTCGACCTGCGTCCCAAGGGCGTGAAGGGCAACGCCACCGAAAAGGCCCTGGGCCGCGCGCACATCACCTGCAACAAGAACGGCATCCCCTTCGACACCGAAAAGCCGACGATCACCAGCGGCATCCGCCTTGGCACCCCCGCCGGCACCACGCGCGGCTTCGGCGAGGCCGAGTTCCGCCAGATCGGCGACTGGATCGTGCGAGGTGGTCGATGGGCTTGGCCGCGAACGGCGAAGACGGCAACGGCGCAGTCGAAGCCGCGTGAAGGCCGAAGTCACGGCACTTTGCCAGCGCTTCCCGATCTATCCGGGGCTCTGAACGCCAAGGGGGGCGTGTCGCGCCCCCCGCCTTGCCGTCGGCGTGGCGTCAAATCAGCCCGCGCCAGTAAAGCACGGCCAGAACCAGCAGCCCGACCGCGAAGATGCTGAATGCAGCCGATGTCAGCATGCTCAACAGGATCGCGCGGCGGCGTTCAGCCCGGTTCACTTCGTTCAGGAACTTGAGGCAGGCGTCATAGGCCTCGGCCACCCGTGCCGTCGTCGATCTGGACCAGAAGCTTCGGGTTTTGCGCCTGTCGCGCCGCCGTATCGAGAAAGCGGGCCTCTGCCCTGATGGCCGATGGCACGCGCCGCCCGGCCCTGCGCAGCTTTTCCGCCAGATCCTTGCCGCGTACGCCGAGGCGCTCTTGCATCAGCGCCGCCACACGGTCGGCCATCTGCTGGATCGTCACTGCGCTCATCGCCACTCCACATTCCCCGGGGCAATAGTAGGAGGAGAGGTGGCGCGGTTCAACAACTCTGGAACCTCAAGTGGTTGCAGCGTAGAAGTCACGCATGCTCGCGATGATCCGTCACCCCGCCGTTGCCCCTGAAGGCCTGCCTCCGCTGCTGATCGCCCATGGGCTTTTCGGGTCTGGCAGAAACTGGGGCGTCATCGCGCGGCGCCTTGCCGACCGGCGCGATGTGGTGGCGGTGGACATGCGCAACCACGGCGACAGCCCCCGCTTTGCGACGCAGGGCTACCCCGAGATGGCAGCCGATCTGGCCGAGGTTATCGAGCATCTCGGCGGGCGGGCGGACGTGCTGGGCCATTCGATGGGCGGCAAGGCCGCGATGATGCTGGCGCTGACGCGAGGCGATCTGGTGCGCAAGCTCGTGATCGCGGATATCGCGCCCGTCGCCTATACCCACGAGCAGGTGCAGAATGTCGCGGCGATGCGCTCGGTGCCGCTGGACAGGCGTGCAAACGCGCGCCGAGGCGGACGCTGCCCTTGCCGAGCGGCTCGATGATCCGGCTTTGCGGGCGTTTTTCCTGCAATCGCTCGATCTCAGGTCGGAGCCGCCGCGCTGGAAGCTGAACCTGGATGTGCTGGAAATCGAGATGCCCAAGATCGTGGGATGGCCCGATCCTGAAGGACGCTTCGACGGACCGGTGCTGTTCCTGTCAGGGGCCGAGTCGCGCTATGTCAGGCCCGAGAACCGCGAGACGATCAGGCGTCTCTTTCCCGCCGCCCGCTTTGCGAAGATACCCGGCGCCGGACACTGGCTGCATGCCGAGAAGCCCCGCGAATTCGAGGAAACCGTGCGCGTCTTTCTGGGCTGAGATCAGGAGAGCTGCCGCGCCAGAAGCCAGCTTGCCGGGATCGCCGCGACGAAACCAATCGCGGCAGCGACAAGGATCGGCTGCAACGTGTCAAGTCCCATGGTCAGCGCGATCACGATAGCGATGCCCATCAGGGTCGTAGAAGCCATTGAGAACAGGATCAGCATCAGGCGTGTCATGGCAGCCTCCTCGGTGATTTCGCAGGCAGGCTGACCGTGCACCGAACGCCGCGCCATGATCGGGATCAAATGGCGGTGTCGCCCGGCGTCAAAATGATATCGGCTGGCGCAGATCGCGCAATGACCACGCGGGCGTTGGGAATGTCATTGTCGAAGGCCCGCCTGCGGCCTTCTTCCGGGCTGAGACCATGATGGTTCCAGCGGGCGATAAGGCGGCGTTCAAGTTCTTCTTCGGGCACGTCGAGGAAGACGGTGATATCCCACAAGGGCGCGAGCCCGGCCCAGGGATCATCGCGCAGCAGCAGGTAATTGCCTTCGGCCACGATCACGCGGGCCTCGGCCGGAACGACACGGGCCGATCCGACCGACAGGTCGCGACTGCGGTCGAAGACGGGAACGATCACTTCGCCGCCCGCCTTGAGCCGCCGGATGATCGACTCGAACCCTCCGACGTCGAACGTGTCGGGCGAGCCCTTGTTGAAACGCCGACCCCGCGCATCGAGGATGGCATTGTCCAGATGGAACCCGTCCATGGGAACAAGCGCGGCGCTTGGGCCGATCCGGTCGACCACCGCTTCTGCCAGCGTCGATTTTCCGGCACCGGGCGCACCGGCAATCGCGACGACGATCCGACCGGACGAGGCCCCTGCGAGGGCCTCGATCCTTGAGATCAACGCATCCATCAGGCGGCGACCGCTTCCTTCGGCGGTTCCTTGGCCCCGGTCATGAAGGCCACCGCATCGGACATGGTGTAGTCCTTGGGGTTGATGATGCAGAGGCGGCGGCCGAGCCGGTGGATATGGATGCGGTCGGCCAGTTCGAACACGTGCGGCATGTTGTGGCTGATCAGCACGATCGGCAGGCCGCGCCGCTTCACGTCCTGGATCAGTTCCAGCACCCGGCGGCTTTCCTTGACCCCGAGCGCCGCTGTCGGTTCGTCCATGATGACGACCTTCGATCCGAAGGCAGCGGCGCGGGCCACGGCCACCCCCTGGCGCTGACCGCCCGAAAGCGTTTCCACCGCCTGCCCGATGTTCTGGATCGTCATCAGCCCCAGTTCTGTCAGCTTGTCGCGGGCCCGCTTTTCCATCGCGGACCGGTCGAGCATCCGGAAGACCGACCCCATGATGCCCGGCTTGCGGATTTCGCGCCCCAGAAACATGTTGTCCGAGATCGACAGCGCGGGCGACAGCGCAAGGTTCTGATACACCGTCTCGATACCGGCGTTGCGGGCCTCCATCGGGTTGGTGAAGCTGATCGCCTGGCCGTCGAGCCGAATCTCGCCTTCATCGGGAACCACGGCGCCGCAGAGCGCCTTGATGAGCGTGGATTTCCCCGCGCCGTTGTCGCCGATGACGGCGAGGATCTCGCCGGGCATCAGTTCGAAATCGGCGTGGTCGAGGGCGGTGACGCGCCCGTAGCGCTTCACCAGACCGCGTGCAGACAGGACGGGTTGTGTCATGTTGGCCTCCCTCAGCCCGAAACCTTGCGGATCCACTGGTCGACAGCGACGGCGGCGATGATCAGCCCGCCCGTCAGCAGCACTTTCCATTGCGGATCGGCGTTCAGCATGTTGAGCCCCATGCTCATGACGCCCACGATAAGCGCCCCGAATAGCGTGCCGAGGATCGAGCCGCGCCCGCCGAACAGCGAGATGCCCCCGATCACAACAGCGGTGATGGCCTGAAGGTTGAAGTCGGTCGTCACGGTCGACGGCGAGATCGAGCCGTTGCGCCCGATAGACACCCAGGCCGCAAGACCCGCGATAAGCCCCGCAAGACCATAGGTTGCGATCAGGACCTTGCCGGTGCGGATGCCCGCCAGTTCGGCTGCGTCAGGATCATCGCCCACGGCATAGATGTGGCGGCCAAAGGCCGTGTAGTTCAGCATGTACCACAGCGCGACATAGAGCAGGATCATCGCCACCACGCCGAGGGTAATGACCGCACCGCCGATCTTGAAGCTTATGCCGAAGATGTGCAGCCAGGGGGTGGCGGCGGTCACATCGGCTTCGCGCATCGTCTCATTGGCCGAGTAGATCAGACATATGGCCATGACGATGTTCCACGTGCCCAGAGTCACGATGAACGGCGGCAGCCTCAGTCGCGCAACAAGGAAGCCGTTGGCCAGTCCGCAGAGCCCCGCCACAGCAAAACCGGCGAGCAGCGCCACTATCGCGGGCATGTCGTAGCTGACCACCATGTTGCCCATGATGACGAAGGCCAGAACCATGATGACGCCGATCGACAGGTCGATGCCGGCGGTCAGAACCACCAGTGTCTGACCCGCCGCAAGGATACCCACGACCGCGACCTGCTGCATGATGAGCGTCAGGGTGTAGGTGGAGAAGAAACGCTCGCCACGTGCAACGCCGAAGAAGATGATCAGCCCCATCAGGACGATCAGCGGAACCATCGCCGGGTTGGAATGCAGGAAATGCTGTAGCCGCTGAAGGCCGCTGCGCTTTTCCTCGAAGGCGGCGACGTTCGTCGCGCTGTTGACCAGAACCGTCTCGAATTCCTGTGGCTGAGCCATTCTTCCCCCCGTTCATCCGTGATGGCGCCGCAGGCCTGCGGCTACTTGTGCAAAGGGCGGCCGCGAAGCCGCCCTTCGGCAATCCTCCCAACAGGGATCATGCAGGGGTCATGACCCCCGCACAATCTTTCTGTGGATCAGCCCCAGCAGAGTTCGGTGCCCTTGGCGGTGTCGATCGACGGCACGCCTTCGACGGGCTTGTCGGTGACCAGGTTCACGCCAGTGTCAAAGAACGCCTTGCCGGGGGTCGGAGCAGGCTTCTCGCCGGTGTCGGCCCACTTCTTGATCGCCTCGACGCCGAGTGCCGCCATCTGGAGCGGGTACTGCTGCGAGGTGGCGCCGATCATGCCGTCCTTGACCGAGGCAACGCCCGGGCAACCACCGTCAACCGAAACGATCAGCACGTCGTTTTCCTTGCCGACAGCCTTCAGCGCCTGGTAGGCGCCCACGGCGGCGGGTTCGTTGATGGTGTGGATCACGTTGATGTCGGGGTCCTTCTGAAGAAGGTTCTCCATCGCCTTGCGGCCGCCTTCCTCGTTCCCGTTCGTCACGTCGTTGCCGACGATGCGCGGATCGGTTTCGTCGCCGATCTTGTTGACGTCGGCGGTGTCGATGCCGAAGCCGATCATGAAGCCCTGGTTACGGAGCACGTCGACGGTGGGCTGTGCCGGGGTCAGGTTCAGGAAGCCGATCTTGGCGTCCTTGGCCTTGTCGCCCAGAGTTGCAGCAGCCCATGCGCCGATCAGCTTGCCGGCTTCGAGGTTGTCGGTCGCGAAGGTCGCGTCGGCGGCTTCCGGCGGCGAAAGCGGCGTGTCGAGGGCGATGACGACCATGCCGGCGGCCTGAGCCTTTTTCACCTGGTCAACGATGGCCGTGGTGTCGGACGCGGCGATCAGGATACCCTTGGCACCGTCGGCGATGCAGGCTTCGATGGCGGCAACCTGGCTGTCGTGGTCGCCGTCGACCTTGCCGGCATAGGTTTTCAGCGTGACGCCCAGTTCGGCCGCCTTCAGTTCGGCGCCTTCCTTCATCTTGACGAAGAAGGGGTTGGTGTCGGTCTTGGTGATCAGGCAGGCCGATACGCCTTCGGCCGAGGCCGAGCCGGCCATCAGAGCGGCGGCTGCCACGCCCAGCACGAGGGCGCTGAGTTGCTTGGTGTGTTTCACGGTAGTCCTCCCAAAATTGCGTTCGCCTTCGCAGCGAGCCGGCTTTCCGCCGGCCTCCTCGCCTGCGGTGCGCCGACAGATGATACCGATTTCCCGCCGTCCGTCAAGATAATTAAATAAGAGTGAATTATTATTGACAGCACGGAGACGGCACGTCCTAATCCGACCGGGGCACACTGGGAGGGCGTGCGCCAAGGGAGGGATTCGTGGTGCAAGGCCATGAGAGCACGGCGGAGCGGCCGGGCGTCGATCCGGCGTCATTGCGCGGCTCCAACCAAAGCGGCATGCGCGCCTACAATGAGCGACTGGTCCTGAGCCTCGTCCGTCGTGACGGGGCTTTGGCCAAGTCCGATATCGCGCGCATCACGGGCCTGTCGGCGCAGACCGTGTCAGTCATCATGCGCAGCCTCGAGGCGGATGGACTGCTTCTGCGGGGCGAACCCGTGCGCGGGCGGATCGGCCAGCCTTCGGTTCCCATGTCACTGGCGGCAGATGGCGCGTTCTTCTTCGGACTGAAGATCGGGCGGCGGTCGGTGGACCTCGTGCTGGTGAATCTGCTGGGCCGAGATGATCGGGTTCTCGCCGCCGCACCTATCGCTACCCCAAGCCGGAAACCGTGGTGCGCTTCGTGGAAGAAGCGATGCCCGCCCTCAGGGCCGCCCTGCCCTTCGGCTTGCGCGGGCGGATCGGGGGCCTGGGCATCGCAATGCCGTTCCAGCTCTGGAACTGGGTGCAATACATCGACGCCCCGCCGGGCGCGCTGGATGCCTGGCGCGACCGCGACATCGCAGCAGAGCTGTCGGCGCTGTGCGACATGCCGGTGACAGTGCAGAACGACGCGACCGCGGCCTGCGGGGCGGAACTGGTGTTCGGGACGGGCGAACGACCGCAGGATTTCCTCTACTTCTACATCGGTTTCTTCATCGGTGGGGGCCTCGTTCTGAACGGACGGCTGTTCACCGGGCGCACGGGAAATGCCGCAGGCGTGGGGCCGATGCCGGTTCCGGGCCCCGACGGACGCGTTCGGCGGCTGATGACGGTGGCCTCGCTTTCAACGCTGGCAGACATGATGGCCGAAGCGGGTGAACCATCGGACCAGCTTTGGGAAAGCCCGGAGCCGTGGCATGTCAGCGAAGCGGTGCTGTCGCGGTGGATCGAGGGTGCGGCAGAGGGTCTGGCCAGGGGCCACCCTGAGCGCCGCGACACTGGTCGAGATCGACACGGTGATGATAGACGGCTGGATGCCGCGGGCGATCCGGGCGCGTCTGGTCGATGCGACGCGCGCGGCCTTCGAGCGCCTTGACCAGTCGGGCATCACCCCGCCCGTCGTGCGCGAAGGCACCGTAGGCCCGCAGGCCCGCGAACTGGGCGGTGCGGCGATCCCGCTGGCGCAGCGGTTCCTGGTGGATCAGACGGCGATGCTGAAGGCGGGCTGAGGGGAAGCGGCACGGGGCCCCGGCCTGCGCCGGGGCGCGGGCAACTAGACCGACACCGCGGCGCGCAGGGTCGCTTCGGGAATCTCGGCCTTGGTGCCCGACAGCGCGACAGAGCCGCGTTTCAGCACATAGAAGCGGTCGGCAAGCCCGTAGGCGAAGTCGAAGTACTGCTCGACCAGCACGATCGCCATGTCGCCCTTGGCCCGCAGATATTCGATCACGCGGCCGATCTGCTGGATGATGTTGGGCTGGATGCCCTCGGTCGGTTCGTCCAGAAGCAGCACCTTGGGCTTCATGATCAGCGCCCGCGCGATGGCCAGCTGCTGCTGCTGCCCGCCCGACAGGTCGCCGCCGCGCCGGTTCTGCATCTCCTTCAGCACCGGGAACAGCTCGAAGATCTCGTCCGGAATGCGGTGCTCGGACTTCGGCAGGCAGGCGAACCCGGTCTCGAGGTTCTCGCGCACCGTCAGCAGCGGAAAGATCATCCGCCCCTGCGGCACATAGCCGATCCCGCGCTTCGCCATGGCCTGCGGGCGGCACGCTTGCCGATGCTCTCGCCATCCAGCGTCAGGGTTCCGCCCGACCGGATATGCGTGCCCGAAATCGCCTTGAGAAGGCTGGTCTTGCCCACGCCATTCGTGCCGATGAGGCAGGTCACCTGGCCCTGCCGCGGCCTCCAGGCTGATCCCGTTGAGGATCTGCGAGCCGCCATAGTGCAGCGTCAGGTTCTCGACCTTCAGCATCGGGTCACCGCCCCAGATACACGTCGATCACCTGCTGGTTCTTCGTCACGATAATCGAGCGCTTCCTTCGGCCAGCACGCGACCCTTCGTGCAGCACCGTCACCTTGCAATCGAGCCGGCGCACGAACTCCATGTCATGCTCCACCACCACCACCGCCCGCGTCTTGGCAGCCTCGACCAGAAGCGACGTCGTGTGTTCCCGCTCGGCCAGCGTCATGCCGGCCGCGGGTTCGTCGACCAGCAGCAGCTGCGGGTCCTGCGCCAGCAGCATCCCGATCTCCAGCCATTGCTTCTGCCCATGGCTGAGTTCGCCCGACTTGCGGTCAAGCGCGTCGGTCAGCCCGATCTCGTCGGCGAGAGCCGCCACCCGGGCATGATCCGCGTCCGAGCGGGCGGAAGAACAGCACCGCGAACGGGGCTGCGCGGGCGCTTGACCGCCATCATCAGATTTTCGCGCACCGTCTGCGCCTCGAACACCGTGGGGCGCTGGAACTTGCGCCCCACCCCGGCCTGCGCGATCTGGCTTTCCGACATCGTCAGCAGCGAAATCGACCGCTCACCCCACAGCACGCGGCCCTCGTCGGGCTTCGTCTTGCCGGTGACGATGTCCATGAACGTGGTCTTGCCCGCGCCGTTCGGCCCGATGATCGCGCGCATCTCGGCGGGTCCGATGCTGAAGGACAGGTTGTTGATCGCCCGGAACCCGTCGAAGGTGACGGAGACGCCGGAAACCTCGAGAAGGGCGCCGTCATTTCACCGCCTCCTTCTCTTGCAGGGCACCGTCATCGGGGCCAAGCGGCGCACCCTTGCGGTCGGCGCGCGCAGGCCCTGCCAGTAGTCGAACAGCCCGCCGATGCCCTTGGGCGCGAGGATCGTGACCGCGACGAAGGACAGGCCCAGCAGGACCAGCCACCAGTCCGACCCAGTTGATCGTGTAGAAGCCAAGGTCGACGTCCGGCGCGCGGCCGCCCGTGAACCAGCTTGACACGAGGCGCACGAAAGCCGCGCCGATCACCGCGCCGTAAAGCCGCCCCCGCCCGCCGATGGCGACCCAGACGGCGAGATAGACCGAGGCGATGGGCGCGACCTCGGCCGGGTTGATGATCCCCGCCTGCGGGTAGTAGAGCGCGCCCGCAATGCCGGCGATCACGGCCGTCAGGGTGAAGACGAACAGCTTGAAGCCCTCGACCGGATAGCCCAGGAACCGCACCCGCGCCTCGTCGTCCCGGATGCCGCGCGATGACCGAGCCGAACTTGCCCGACACGACCCAGGTAAAGCAGCAGATAGCCCAGCGCCAAGCGCCGCGGCGAGGCCCAGAAGAACCAGATCGAGATCAAGGCCTGCGGAATGTCATCCGCGCCGGGAAGGTTCTGCAGGCCCGAAAGCCCGTTGTTGCCGCGCAGGCCGCTGTCGTTCTGGAAGAGGTAGAGCGACAGCGCCAGCGTCATCGCCTGCGTCAGGATCGACAGGTAGACGCCCGTCACGCGGCTGCGGAAGGCGAGCCAGCCGAAGACCAGCGCCAGCAGGCCCGGGACCAGCGATGACCAGGCCCAGTCTGGAGCCCAGAAGCTGTGGGCAAAGTGCCAGATCGGGGGAAAGCTGTCGGACGCCCCGACAACGCCGAAGATCTGCGTGGCGATGGCGCTGCGGATTTCCTCCGGTGTCGCCGGCAGTTCGGCATTGGCGAGGCTTGCCACGACGATGTCCTCGGTCCGGGCATACATCAGCCACATGCCGATCATGTAGCCGCCGAGGCCGAAGAAGGCGAAATGCCCCAGCGACAGGATGCCGCGTGTAGCCCCAGACCAGGTCCATCGCGAGGGCGATCAGGCAGAGGCAAAGCGTCTTGCCCAGCGTCTTGACGAAGGAGGTGGAGATGAGGCCGGGGCCGTAGGCTTCGGACAGCAGTGTCACGGCGAGGGTGAACAGCGCGAGCAGCCCGAGGAAGATCAGGACCGAGGGGTGGCGCTGGACGAAGGAGGTTCGGGTCATGGGTGGCGCCGGGTCTGAGGGAGGAGCCGGGGGGCCAGCCCCCCGGACCCCCGGGATATTTGTGAACAGAAGATGCCTGCTGCATGGTCAATCCCCCGCCGCCCGGCCCTTGAGGGCGATGATGCCCCTGGGCCGGAACTGGATGAAGATGATGATGAAGATGATCATGTAGGTCTGCGCCGCGAGCGTGTTGGAGGGGTTGAAGAACTCGATCCCCTTCTGGAGGAACGCCGATCATCGTCGCCCCCAGCAGCGTGCCCCAGATATTGCCGACGCCGCCCACGACGACCGTCATGAAGCTTTGCACGATGTAGTCCTGACCCAGTCTCGGACGTGACCTTGGCGAAAGCCCGATGGCCACGCCCGCGACGCCCGCGATGCCGGAGCCGAGGCCGAAGGTCAGCATGTTGATCCGGTCGGGGTTGATGCCCATGGACGCCGCCATGCGCGGGTTCTGCGTGACCGCGCGCACCTCGAGACCAAGCCGCGTGCGCTTCATGATGAACAGGAAGACGCCGAGGAAGATCAGCGCGAGCACGAAGATCGCGATCCGGATGTAGCTGATCGACACGATGTCGTTGAACACCAGCGCGCCGTCGAGCCAGGCGGGCGACGTCAGCGGGCGGGCCTGCGTGCCGAAGATGTTCTTCGGCCAGCTGCTGAAGCGCGATGGAAATGCCGAAGGTGGCGAGCAGCGTCTCCAGCGGGCGGTGGTAGAGCCGGCGGATCACCAGCCGCTCCATCGCGACGCCCGCCGCAAAGGTGACGGCAAAGGCCAGAGGCAGCGCGATCAGGATCGACAGCGTGTAGTTCGGTGACGAACAGCTGCACGACATAGCCGGTATAGGCGCCCATCATGATGAACTCGCCATGCGCCATGTTGATCACGCCGCATCACGCCGAAGGTGATGGCGAGGCCGATGGCCGCAAGGAAGTAGATCGAGGCCAGCGACATCGCATCGAGCGCGAGGTCGGCGGCCTGGTTCAGCGCAAGCCTCAGCTCGATCGCCCGCAGCGCGTCGACTGCGGCAGACGCGTCACGGCTGGCGACGGTTCGGCATAGGTCTCGTAGAAGCTGTGCGCGTCGAGCGCCGCCGTGACCTCGGCCTCGGTCGCGGCGGGCGGGCACCGACGCCCGCAGCCTCGAGCGCCTCGTAGGCGGCGTGCGATTGGCTTCGCTGTTCGAGCTGCGCGACGGGAATGCCGCCGACCGCCCCGTCCGTCGATGTTCGCGATCAGCGCGGCGCGCCGCTCGGCGGTCGTCAGCACGGGCTGCAGCGCCCCGATGCCGACGAGCAGGGCATTGCGCCTCGGCCAGCGGCAGTTCGGCACTGCCCGGGGTCAGGACGCGGGCCACGTTCTCGCCCTCGGGGATCGGGCCGGGACTGACCTTGCGCACAGTCGCGAGCAGCGGGTTCAGCGCCGCACGCAGATCGACGCCGACATCGCCAGCCGAAGCTCTCGATGGCGGCGATCCGCGCGGCCTCGTCGGTATCGAAGCGCAGGGTCAGAAGACGTTCCAGCCGCTGCTTCTGCGCGAGGATCGTCGCATCCGTCTCGCTCTCGATGGAGGCGCGCAGCGGGGCGAGGTGGGTTTCCGAGGGGTCGCGGGCAATCGCGATCGAGCGGCATCCTGCTGCTTGGCGGGGTCGGGGTCGGACAGCTGGAACTGCACGAGCGCCGCGGCGATCATGGCGCGGATCCCGGAGTTCGGCTTGAGTTGCGTCGCATCCGCCTTCGCCAGCGGGCCGAGCGATGTGCCGCTGTCGATATCGGTCTGAACAAGGCCGTCACCTTCGGGCAGGGCAATGACGAAGAGCTCGTCCGCCTTGCGGACCCAGAGCTTGCGTTCCTGCCATTGCTCGAGAACCGCCTGCGCGCCCGGAAGGCCACTGTCGCGCAGCGCGGTGATGGCCGGTTCGATGGTGCGGCGCGAGCTTTTGACGATGGCCTCGGCGTTGTCCTGCATCAGCGACTGGAGCGGACCCATGTCCACGGCGCCTCGGGCGCATCCGTCTGGGCCAGCGCCGCAGCGGGGGCAAACGCACAGAAAAGCAGAGCGGCGAGAACCGCGAGACGGGAGCGCATCATGCTTGCCTTGGAAGGGGTAAGGCGCGGGGGCCGGATCGCGGCCCCCGCCTTTTGTCAGATCAGTAGTTCGACTTGATCTGCACGCAGGTCTTGGTCTCGGTGTTGTACATGCCGCACTCGAGGTCCGGCCAGTCGGACTCGAGCACCGCCGATTCCGGCAGGAAGTCGGTCCAGGCGTCGCCCGCGACGGGTTCGGTCTGGCTGATGATGTCGAACTGGCCATCGGCCTGGATCTCGCCGATCAGAACCGGCTTGGTCAGGTGATGGTTCGGCAGCATCTTGGCGGTACCGCCGGTCAGGTTCGGCACTTCGAGGCCGTACATCGCCTCGCGCACGGCATCGACATCGGTGGTGCCCGCCTTTTCGACCGCCGCACCCACATGTTGAAGCCGATCACGGTGGCTTCCATCGGGTCGTTGGTCACGCGGTCGTCGCTCCGATGAAGGCCTTCCACTTGGCGATGAACTCGGCGTTGTCCGGCGTGTCGGCCGACTGGAAGTAGTTCCAGGCGGCGAGGTGGCCGACGAGGTTCGAGGTGTCGAGGCCCGAAAGCTCTTCCTCGCCGACCGAGAAGGCGACGACCGGAATGTCGTCGGCCGAGACGCCGGCTGCGGCGAGTTCCTTGTAGAAGCCGATGTTGGCGTCGCCGTTGATCGTCGAGATCACGCCGACCTTCTTGCCGTCGGCGCCCAGCGCCACCACGTCGGCCACGATCTTGGACCAGTCGCGAATGGCCGAAGGGGGTGTAGTTGACGAAGATGTCCTCCTTCGGGATGCCCTTGGAGATCAGGTAGGCCTCGAGAATGTTGTTCGTCGTGCGCGGATAGACATAGTCGGTGCCGAGCAGCGCGAACTTCTGCGACGCCAAGTTCCTCGAGGAAGTAGTCCATCGCCGGGATCGCCTGCTGGTTCGGCGCGGCGCCGGTGTAGAACACGTTCTTCGACGATTCCTCGCCTTCGTACTGCACCGGGTAGAACAGCAGGCCGTTCAGTTCCTCGATCACCGGCAGCACCGACTTGCGCGACACCGACGTCCAGCAGCCGAAGATCACGTCGACGCTCGAGACGGTCAGAAGCTCGCGCGCCTTCTCGGCGAACAGCGGCCAGTCGGAGGCCGGGTCGACGACCACCGCCTCGAGCGGGCGGCCCAGAAGACCGCCCTTGGCGTTCTGTTCGGCCACGAGCATCAGCACCGTGTCCTTCAGCGTGGTCTCGGAAATCGCCATGGTGCCCGACAGCGAATGCAGGACACCGACCTTGATCGGTTCGCCTTCCTGGGCCAGCGCGGGTGCACCGGCCAAGGCGGTTGCCAGCATCGCGGCGGCGATGCGGTTGGTGAAAAAGCTCATGTTCCGTAATTCCCCTGTGTCGCGCGCTGCGTCGGAGGGGGAAAGGACAGGGCCGAACGTTTACTTCCGGCTTCTTGCACCCTATCACACCTTTCGCAGCACCAGTGTTGCACACGTGCGGCGGTGACGGACCGCCAAGTACGATCGCCGCCGCACACCAAACGCCGCCGGGCAGCCCGACCGCGCCTGCACAGATGACCGGGTTCGGGCCATGCGGTGAATTATTCTGCACTTGCGAAACACCCAGGGCGGGCTTGGGAGGCGAGAATGCGGATTTCACTGGCAGCCAGAGCGCAACCTGCCCGCTAAACAGGCAGGTTCATACAAATGCCACAGTCTGACAGCGATTCTGCGCCTCGGTTAGGCAGTCGCCTACTTTCCCTTGAGCGACAGCCGGTCACGCATCGATGCAAGCGCGAACTGAAGGCCGAGCCCACCGACGATCAATGCAGTATCGAGCGGGAGGCTGGGTTGGACCGCCGACTTGACGGCCTGCGCCGACAGGGCAAGCAGGCTGCCAAATGCAAAGACGGGCAGCGCGTGGCGTCCCAAGAGCGCAAGGGGCGCAGCACTTGCAGAGGCCGCCCATCGCCTGACCCATCCCCATGTCGAAAGCAGATAGGCAAGCGCCATGATGTGAAACAGCCGATGCCAGGTGACGAATGTCTTGTCCGAATAGGCAAGAAATCGGTGCAGCCAGCTTTGGTTTGCCGCCCACAACTGATGGTTCAGCCAGTCGCCGATGGTCGGAAACACCGTCCACACAAACCCGAGCAACAGGAAAGCCCCGCTGAGCCATTGCAGCCATGGGATCACCGGAACCAGTCTTTCGCCGCGCCGATGGAAAATCCCGGTCAGCAGTCCCAGAACGAAGATGACCTGCCAGGCAAGCGGGTTGAAGAACCACCCGCCGGGGTTCGGCGACGCGGGCAGGTTCCACTCGAACCAGCCGGTCGCGAACCAGAGCGCAAACGAAAGCGCGAGCAAAAGCCACGGTCGCCGCAACCCCAGCCAGAGGAACGCGGGCGTGACTGCGAGAAGGGCAGCATACATCGGCAGGATGTTGACGTAGCCGATCTGGTGCGTGAGCAGCGGCACGCCGACCAGAAAGCCAAGCGGCTTCTCGAAGAGCTTGTCGATCTCGTTGACCGAGATCGACTGGGTGGACCCAAGCCAAAGCGCCGCGCCCGCCGCGATGCCCAAGCGCCCAGACCGTCATCAGCAGGTGGACGAGATAAAGCGTCCAGACGCGGCGCCAGACGCGGGCGACACCCGGCCAGAACGGCGACGCGACGAAGCCCGGGCTGTAGGCAATTCCGGCAGCCATCCCCGACATCAGGACAAAACCCTCGGCCGCGTCGGACATTCCGAAGTTGCGATTGGTCAGGTGCTCGTAGATCGTTCCCGGAACATGGTTGATGTAGATCATCACCAGGGCGAGGCCACGGAACACGTCGAGCCGGGCGTCGCGTTGCGACGGCCTGGCCCGAGGCGCTGAAATGTCAGGCATGGCTTGGCGCGACTGCTCCGTCACGGGCGCGGGCGGGGTCCGGCGCAAGGCCTTCATCGCCCAGCCAGGCGCTCAGGATCTCGACATGGCGCCCGATGATCGGCGCAGGTTGCACCTCGGACGGGACGGTCATCAGTCCGCTTCGGCTGTCCAGCGAAGACCACGAAATAACGAAGGGCGCAAGGATCATTGGCAAGGCGACCGGCAGGAGCCACAGCACCAGACCCGGCGCGAGGAAATACACAGCGGCAAGGCCGACCGTCCCGACAAGGCTGATCCAGCCGCTGGCCTGCCAGGCGTCGGCGATCGACAGCCGCCCGTCACCACGGTTGTTCGTGGGCCAGCCGCCATCTCGACCGGTCAGAACCTGAAAGACCGAGCGGGTCTGGTACATCAGCATGATCGGGGCCATGACCGAAGACATCAGCAGTTCCGACAACGTCGAGGCAAAGGCGCGCGCAGCCACCGCCAAAGCCCTGCGGCCCGACCGCTGGCGGCGGCATCCAGCGCAATCAGGATCTTCGGCAGCAGAAGAAGCCCGAAGATACCGACCGCCAGCCCGATCGCCTTGGTCGTCTCGTCCACGGGGAACACCGGGAAGGGCCAGTTGTCTTCGGGGAAGTAGTCGGGCGGCGCATGAAAGAACTGCGCGGCAATGCTGGCCAGAATGAAGGCCAGCCAGAAAAGCGGGGCGATGTAGGCAAGGATGCCCTGCACGAAGACCCAACGGCTCCATCCCTTCAGTCCGGGTGCTGTGACAAGACGCGCATGCTGGAGGTTGCCCTGGCACCAGCGGCGGTCGCGCTTGGCGTGGTCGATGATGTTCTCGGGGCCTTCCTCGAACGAACCTTCCAGATCGTCGTCCAGACGAACCGTCCAGCCCGCGCGGGCCAGTAGCGCCGCCTCGACATAGTCATGGCTCAGGATATGCCCGCCGAACGGCGGTTGGCCGCGCAACTCCGGCAGGCCGCAACTCGCCGCGAAGGCGCGTATCCGCACGAGCGCGTTGTGGCCCCAGAAGGGCCCGGTGCGGCCCTGCATCATCGCAAGGCCGCGGGCGAAGATGGGGGAATAGAAGCTGGCGGAAAACTGCATCGTCCGCCCGAAGCGCGACCGGGCATTGATGACCTTTGGCAGGCTTTGCAAAAGGCCGAGATCCGGCGACGCCTCCATCCGGCGGACCATCTCGATGATCGTCGCGCCCATCCATCAGGCTGTCGGCATCGAGGATCATCGCATAGTCATAGGCCGCGCCGGATGTCTGGATGAAATCCTCGATATTGCCGGCCTTGCGACCGGTGTTCACGCTGCGGCGGCGGTAGAAGATACGCCCTTCGCCATGCCGCTCTTCGACAAGCCGCAAGAACCACAGCCGTTCCGCGGGCGGCAATGGCTTCGTTGCGCGTGTCGGACAGGATGGCGAAATCGAATGTCGCGCCCGCATCCTGCTCGGCGAGCGAGGCATCCATGGCGGCGATGCGTGCGAAGGTGGTGACAGGGTCTTCGTTGTAGACCGGAACCAGGATGACCGTCCTGCCCCGGATCGGCATCGACGCGATTTCCGGCGGCCTCGGGCGGGTCGTCAGCCCCAGCAAGCCCTGCGCCGCACCCCAGGCAAGCCAGAAGGTGGACAGCAGGATCAGCACCGCACGGACGATGTCGATCCAATCAAGCCCGTCAGCCCGACCGAACTGGAGGAAGAGAAGAAATCCCGATGCGGCCGCGGCAAGGCTGATGAGGAATGTCAGAAGGCGCGCGCGGCGCACCCCTGCATCGCGCGCCGCCTCGGTCCGCGCTGCCACGGTCTATCTCCCGCTGCGGCGGACTTGGCCGACAGGAAGAGCGCCCCGCCCCAGAACGCGGGCGATCAGCCCAAGCATCCCATGCGGCGGCTCTTCCAGGCGCTGCTTCGGCATGGCAAGCGGCGCATCCGGCAGGCGGCCAAGCCGGGCAACAAGGTTTTCGACCTCGTCCGCCATGTCACGGATCGACCCGTCCATCACGCCACCACCCATTGATAAAGCCAAAGCTCGGTCAGCTTGCGTCCGTACCCCGCCAGATGCGCCGTCAGTTCGACGGTCGAGCCCGGTTCAGCTGCGATATCGAACACCAGTCGCCAGACATCGGTTCCGTTGATGCGCGACAGCGTCTGGGTCACGATCTCGCCATTGGTGATTGTCGTGACCGCCTCGACATCGGAGCCTTCCGCGAGAGAGGCGAGAAGACCGCCCTTGAAGTCGACGACGAACTTGCGCGTTCCGTCCGTATTCTCGACCCCGGAAACACCGCCTTCGCCCGACCGGGTTTCGTAGACATAGGCACGCGCATCGCCATCGTCATGGCTCAGGTCGCCCCAGCGAAGCCGATAGGCGAATTCGCGCGATTCACCGGCGCGGACCTGCCCATCGGGCACCCAGAAGGCCACGATGTTGTCATTCACCTCGAGGTCGGTGGGAATTTCGACAAGCCTGACACTGCCCTTGCCCCAGTCGCCGATGGGTTCGACGTCCAGCGACGGGCGCCGCTCGTAATGCGCGCTCGGGTCCTGATAGCTGTCGAAGTCGCGGTCGCGCTGATGCAGGCCGAAAGCGCGCGGGTTCGTTTCCGAGAAATAGCTGCCGGACAGCCGGACCGGATTGTTCAGCGGGCGCCAGATGATGTCGCCATCGGCGCGCAGGATGCGAAGCCCGTCGCTGTCGTGCACATTGGGCCGGAAGTCGTCGAAACTTGCCCGGTTCTTCTCGGAGAACAGGAACATCGAGGTCAGCGGGGCAACGCCAAGCTGTTCCACGTCCTTGCGGAAGAACAGCCGCGCGGTCACGTCCATCACTGTCTCGTCGCCGGGAGTGATGACGAAACGGTAGGCACCTGTCACGCTGTCGCTGTCGAGCGTGGCGTAGATCGTGACGGTTTCGCGGAAATCCCGGGGACGCTCGATGTAGAAACGGGTGAAGCGGGGGAATTCCTCAGCCATCGACAGGCCGGAATTCACGGCAAGTCCGCGTGCGGACAGGCCATATTGATTGTGGCGACCCAATGCACGGAAATAGCTGGCGCCAAGGAACGCCACGAGTTCGTCCCATACGTCTGGCCGGTTCAGCGGATGATGCAGGCGGAAGCCCGCAACGCCCGGCATTTCCGCATGGGCGGGTATGCGGGTGGCAAGGTCGTTCAGATATTCGAAATCGTCCGTGGAGATCGGCATTGGAACTGCCTGGTCGCCCTCGACTTCGAACAGCAGCACAGGGTCCTTGAACAGCCAGCCCATGGAAAAGGCCTGAAGCCGGAAGAAGCTGTCTTCGGTAGCGAAGCGGGCGCGGTCGGCGCGGAAGTTGATGAGGCGGTAGTCGTCGTACTTCAGCTCGTCCAGGAAACTCGGTTCGCGTTCAGGAACAGCGAACGGACTTGTCGCCAGAGCTTGCATTTCGGCGGTGAGCAGGTCGAACGAGAATTGCTGCGCCGCAGCAGTGGCGTTGGCGTCCTGAGCCAGCGCAATCCGCGGCCAGGCAGACGTCGACAGAAGCGCGGCGGACAACGGCAGCGCGGCCAGAAGGCTCCGGCGGGTCAGGTGATCGGCGCGAAGCGGGCGGGGCGACATGCTATCTCTTGTTTTCAGGACGTTCGGACAGGTAGATGACACTTCCATCTCGCAGGTTCCAGCCAAGGCGATCTGCGATTTGTGCATGGCTGTCATGTCGTTTCAGTAGGTCTCGCGCAACCGTGACAGCGACCCGCCCCCGTTCTCACGCGGGCGTTACGGGCGGCGTCGCCAAAGTGTCTTGTTTGCAGGTGCGGCATGGCGAGGCTGTATCACCCGAAACCCCGACCCTGAAAGGGGCAGGATGCGACACCCCGCTCCGTTGGCAGGAAATTGCGCAACAACTGCGACCATCTGCTCAAGAAACAGGCTAACCCCCGCCGAAAGCTGGGCGACTGGCAGTCCTTACTGCGAATGTCAGCTGAGGAAGTCGGCCAGCACGGCCTTGGTGCCCCTTGTCCACAGCTCGTTCAGAGCCGCGGCGAAGGCTGCGATCAGGTCTGGGTTGCGCCCTGTCGCACCGTAGATGTCGTCCATCCCCAGCCAACGTGACGGATCGGATCTGGCGGCCTTTGCGACCGTTGTCAGGCGCTCCCAGTTTGGGTCATTCGGGGGGATCGTCGCGCCACTGTCCGTCACGCCCGCGCAGTAGCGGCACCAAAGCGCCGTCTCCAGCACGAGGCCCCGTGGCATCTTCCCCGCCGAAAGGTTGTCTCGCAGCGATGGCAGAATGAACTTGGGCTGTCGGTTCGACCCGTCGAGGCAGAGCCTGCGAACCGTATCGGCGATCTCGGGGTTCGAGAAACGGTCGTGGACCGAGGCGAAATAGGCGTCGAGGCTGGTGTTCGGCACCGGAGGAACGAAAGGGATGATCTCTTCCCGCTCGACCTTGCTCAAAAACCCGGAGACGAGGGGGTGAGCCATCGCTTCGTGCACCAGTTCGATATCCATAAGCCCGGCAGGGTAGGCGATGATCGCATGACCGCCGTTCAGAATGCGTATCTTCATCGCCTCGTAGGCGTGGACATGGGGCGTGAAGGTGACCCCAACCTCTTCCAGTGCGGGCCGGCCGGCAGGAAAATCGTCCTCCAGCACCCACTGGCGGAACGGCTCGCAGGTGACAGGCACGGGGTCGTCAAGCCCAAGGCTTTGGGCAAGCGCGCGTTCGCGCGGGCCGGTTGCCGGGGTGATGCGATCGACCATGCCGTTCGGAAAGGCGACATTGGCACGGACCCAGTCTGCCAATTTCGGATCGGAAAGCGCGGCGAGGCCTGCGACGGCGTCCTGTGTGACATGGCCGTTGCCCGGCAGGTTGTCGCAGGACATGACGGTGAACGGCGGCGTCCCGGCATCACGCCGAAGCCTGAGTGCTGCGAGAATGGCGCCAAAAGCGGTCGCCGGGTGACCGGGCGAGTGGGCATCTGCGACGATTTCGGGCGCAGTCGGATCGAAGCGCCCGGTCGCGGGATCGACGAAGTAGCCCCCCTCGGTGACGGTCAGCGAAACGATGCGGATCGAAGGATCAGCCATGACGGCGATCAGCGCGGCGTTGTCGGGCTGCACTTCGATGAAGCCGGTCATCGCGCCGATGCGACGGGCCTTGTGGCCGTTCGGATCAAGCTCGATCACCGTGGAAAGACAATCCTGCGCGACAAGCGCCTCGCGCATCTTCGCGTCACCCTCTCGCACACCCGCGCCAAGAATGGCCCAGTCGTGACCGAGCCCCTTGGCGAACAGGTCGTCGAGATAGACGGCCTGATGGGCACGGTGAAAATTGCCAAGCCCGATATGCACGATGCCGGGCGTCAGCTTGCTGCGGTCGTAGGCGGGCAGGGCAACGGCGGGGGGCGTCTTTTTCGTCATGTCAGCTCATCCAGTTCCCGCCGTCGACGTTGTAGGTCTGGGCGACGATGTAGTCGGCCTCGGGCGAGGCGAGGAATATGGCCATTCCAGTCAGGTCTGCTGCGGTGCCCATGCGGCCGAAAGGCACGGCGGCCCCGACCTGGCGCTTCTTCTCGCCAGGCGGAAGACCTTCGTATTTCGCGAAAAGGGCATCGACGCCGTCCCAATGCTCGCCATCGACCACGCCCGGCGCGATGGCGTTCACGTTGATCCGATGCGCGATCAGGTTCAGCCCTGCGCTTTGCGTCAGGCTGATGACGGCGGCCTTGGTGGCACAGTAGACCCCGACCAGCGCTTCGCCCCGGCGACCGGCCTGGCTGGCCATGTTGATGATCTTGCCTCCCTGCCCGCGCGCGATCATGTGCCGCGCGACGGCCTGCATGGTGAAAAGCGTGCCCGCCACGTTGATCGAGAACAGCCTGTCATAGCTGTCGCGGGTGATCTCGACGATGGGGGCCAGATCGAACAGCGCGGCGTTGTTGATGAGGATGTCGATATGGCCCATGCGCGTCACGGCGTCGGATACGGCGGCGTCGATGCTGTCCTGCCTGCTCACGTCCATGTGGACCGCATGTGCGCCCTGCCCCAGCGTCCTCGCCGCTGCCTGTGCGGCGGGCAGGTTGATGTCGGCGATCGTCACCTGCGGCGCCCTCGGCCATGTAGGCGCGCGCGAATTCCAGGCCGATGCCGCGCGCAGCGCCCGTGATGAAGGCGGTCTTGCCCCGAAGTCTCATGCCATCGCCTTTCCGTCCGATCCGAAGCGGTAAATCTTGCCGGGCTGGGGCGTCAGGAAGACCGTGTCGCCGTGGCGCAGCGCCACCTCGCCGCCCGCGCGGACGGTAATCATCTCGGTTCCCGGCACGTTGACGCGCAGGAACGTGTCGGAGCCAAGATGCTCGGAGATTCCAACAGTCCCCTGCCAGGTTCCGGACGAGGTCGAGATGTCGAGGTGTTCAGGACGGACGCCGATAGTGGTGGCGCCATGCTTGGCTGCTTCGGGACCGTCGATCAGGTTCATCTTCGGGCTGCCGATGAAGCCCGCGACAAAGACGTTCGCGGGGGCCCGGTAAAGTTCAAGCGGGCTGCCGACCTGTTCGATGTTGCCGGCATTCAGCACCACGATCTTGTCGGCCATGGTCATCGCCTCGACCTGATCGTGGGTCACGTAGATCATGGTCGTTTTCAATGTCTGGTGCAGTTCGCTGATCTCGAGCCGCATGTTGACGCGCAGGGCGGCGTCGAGGTTCGAGAGCGGTTCGTCGAACAGGAAGGCCTTGGGTTCGCGCACGATGGCGCGCCCGATGGCGACGCGCTGGCGCTGGCCGCCCGACAGCTGGCCTGGGCGGCGGTCGATGTAGTTCGTCAGGTTCAGCACCTTTGCGGCACCGTCGACCTTGCGGTCGATCTCGGCCTGCGACAGGCCAGCCATCTTGAGCGGGAAGGCGATGTTCTTGCGGACCGTCATGTGGGGATAGAGCGCATAGCTTTGGAACACCATCGCCAGACCGCGCTTGGCCGGTGGAAGTTCGGTGGCGTTGGTGCCGTCGATCTCGATCTTGCCGCCGCTCACATCCTCGAGCCCCGCGATCAGGCGCAGGAGGGTGGACTTGCCGCAGCCTGAGGGGCCGACGAAGACGACGAATTCGCCATCCTCGATATCGAGGTCGATCGAGGGGATGACCGCGACCTCGCCGAAGCGCTTCTGCACGTTGCGGAGCGTAATCTTGCCCATGGTGGTCCCCTTATTTCACTGCGCCGAACGTCAGGCCGCGGACGAGTTGCTTCTGGCTGAACCAGCCCAGGATCAGGATCGGAGCGATGGCCATGACGCTGGCCGCACTCAGTTTCGCGTAGAACAGGCCCTGCGGGGCTGGAATAGCTGGCGATGAAGGCCGTCAGGGGCGCTGCCTTGGTGGTCGTCAGCACGCATGGTCCAGAACGCCTCGTTCCAGGCCAGAATGATGTTCAGCAGCATGGTCGAGGCGATGCCGGGCACCGCCATCGGCGTCAGTACGTAGACGATCTCACGCCCAGAGTCGAGCCCCGTCCATTCGCGAGGCTTCCAGAATCTCGCCGGGGATTTCCTTGAAGTAGGTGTAGAGCATCCAGACGATGATCGGCAGGTTGATCAGCGTCAGTACCGCGACCAGACCCGATTCTGCGTGTCGAGCAGACCGAAGTCGCGGAAGATCAGGTACATCGGGACCAGCACGCCAACGGCCGGCATCATCTTGGTGGACAACATCCACATCAGCAGGTCTTTTGTCCGCTTGCCCGGCACGAAAGCCATGGCCCAGGCGGCGGGAATGGCGATCGCTAGGCCCGAGCAGCGTGGACCCGACCGAGATGCACAATCGAATTCCAGAAAGTGCGCGAATAGTCCGACCGGTCCTAGACGTCGACGTAGGCTTCGGCGTCCAGTCCGCAGTGCAGAGCACGGGTGGCGAGGCGACGGCCGAACCCTCGGTCTTGAAGCTAGTCAGGATCATCCACAGGATCGGGAAGAAGATCAGCATTCCGATGGTCCAAGCGAGCAGCCGGTCATCATGATCTTGCGGCGGGCGGCTGACGGCGCGTGCCATCGGATGCTCCTTCAGGCCTCCAGATTCTTGCCGATGCCGCGCATCAGAAAGAAGGCGACGATGTTGGCCAGGATGACCGCAATGATCCCGCCCGCCGCCGCCCGCCCACATCGTTGGCGACGATCGCCTGCTAGATAGACATGTAGGGCAGCGTTCGTCGAGGCCGTGCCGGGACCACCCTTGGTGGTGACGAGATCTCGCCGAAGACCGACCAGAAGGAAGATCGTCTGGATCAGGATAACCACCGTGATCGCACGGGTCAGGTGCGGCAGCGATGATGTAGAGAAACCGGCGACAGGCGTTGCCCCGTCCATCTCCGCGGCCTCCAGCTGTTCGGCGACAAGAGACTGCAGCGCGGTCAACAGGATCAGCGTGGCAAATGGCAGCCACTGCCAGGACACGATGAAAATGATCGAAGCCAGGGCGTAGTTTTCCAGAAAAGCGATCGGTTCCATCCCAAGGCCTTGGGCGGCCGCGGCGAACATTCCGTTCTGACCGGGTGCATGAACAGGTTCTCCCAGATCGAGCGCGGCCACCGGTGGGCATGACGAAGAACGGGCGAGATTACCAGAATCCGCACGATCCTTGCCCCCAGACCGGCTGATCGATGAGAAGCGCGATCAGAATTCCGAAGACAATCGTGATGGCGAGAACGCCAGCCGACAAGCGAGCAGCGTGTTCGAGATCGCCAGCCAGAAGCTCGGGCGAGTTAGAAACCAGGCATAGTTCGTCGAAACCGACCCAGCCGGTCCGCTCGGGCGATATCAGCCGATAGAACCGGAACGAGATAGTCAGACGGTCATGGCCAGGGGGACGATCATCCAGATGAAAAGGACGAAGACCGACGGGGCGACCATCAGGCGGGCTGCAGACGTGAGGATTGCGTGGCCACGGGGGTGTCTCCGTTTCACGGGTTGGTCTGGAAACAGTTGCACGGCGCTGGCGGGTAGCCCATCCGCAGTCTTGGGTCTCTGCGAGGGGAAGCTGTGGCCCGGCCCCTGATCGGGGCCGGGACCGAGGTCTTACTTGATGTAGCCAGCGGCGGTCATCTCGTCGACCGCCAGGGTCTGCGCTTCGGCCAGCGCGTCATCAACCGACTTCTGACCGGCCAGAGCGGCCGAGAAGATTTCGCCGACCGAGGTGGCCAGACCGGCAAACTCCGGGATCGCGGCGAACTGCACACCGACATAGGGCACCGGCTTCACAGTCGGGTTCTGCGGGTCGGCAGCGTTGATGCGGTCGATGGTCATCTTGGCGAAAGGCAGCGCCGCGTATTCCGGGTTCGCATAAAGCGAGGTCCGGGTTCCGGGAGGTGCATTGCGCCAGCCTTCCTTGGACGCGACAAGAGCCAGATATTCCTTGTTGGTCGCCCAGTTGACGAACGTCTTCGCTGCGTCCTTGGCGTCCGACGATGCCGGGATCGCCAAGCGACCAGGCCCAGAGCCAGTTTGCCCGCTTGCCAAGACCGATGTCGGGGGCCAGAGCGAAGCCGACCTGCTCGGCGAACTCGGACTGAGCCGGATCGGTCAGGCTGCCGGCCGAAACCGTCGCGTCCATCCGCATTGCCGCACTTGCCCTGCAAGGACAGCGTCAGGTTTTCGTTGTAGCCGTTGTTCGACGCGCCGGGCGGACCGTACTTTGTCAGCATGTCGACGTAGTCGGTCAGAACGGCCTTCCATTCCGGGCTGTCGAACTGGGGTACCCAGTTCTCATCGAACCAGCGTGGCGCCGTAAGTGTTGGCCATCGATGTCAGGAAGGCCATGTTCTCGCCCCAGCCGGCTTTGCCGCGCAGGCAGATGCCATAAATGTCGGCGTCGGTGTCTGTCATCGCAGCCGCTGCGGCCTTGATGTCGTCCCAGGTGGGCGCGTCCGGAATGGTGATGCCCGCCTTCTCCAGCCAGGTCCTTGCGATAGTTCACAAAGGACGACTTCGCCGTAGAATGGCGACGCATAAAGCGTCCCGTCGACCGTCAGGCCGCCGCGGATCGCGGGCAGCAGGTCGTCGATATCATAGTCGGCGGGCAGGTCGTTCAGGCCTTCCAGCCAGCCCTGCTTGGCCCAGATCGGCGCTTCGTAGGTGCCGATGGTGATAACGTCATACTGACCGCCCCGGTGGCGATGTCGGTTGTCACGTTCTGGCGCAGGACGTTCTCTTCCAGCGTCACCCATTCGACGGTGATGTCGGGGTGCTTGGCGTTGAAGTCGTCCATCAGGCCTTGCATGCGGATCATGTCGCCGTTGTTCACGGTGGCCACGGTGATGGTCGTCTGGGCAAAGACCGCCGTGCCAAGGCATGCAGCAGCGGTCGCGCCCAACAGGGCGCGGAGCGTCAGTGTCATTGGAATCCTCCCTTGTCGGCGATTGAGCATTTCATCGCCTTGTGGGCAATTACTCATGATTGCTGACGTTGTGTCAACCGCCTTGTGGCGGTTCCATTTCAACTCTGCGTGGAAAACAGTCAGGGGTGCCCGAGGATCGCCCGCGCACTGGCCTCATCGGTAACCATCCCGTTGAGAATGCCCGACTTCAACGCGGCTGTTATGGCTGGCACCTTCGATGGTCCGGCCGCGATCCCGATGACGGGAGTGGTGCGGCCGGGATCAACCCGGACGCCACCGACACGCCGGTTCGTTCCCAGATCGAGGTAGCGACCGTTCGAATCATAGACCCAACCCGCCACTTCCCCGACGGCACCCGCAGCCTGCATCGCAACGAGTTCTTCTTGCGTGACGAAGCCGTCGGCAAGCAGAGGGGCGTCGTTCCCCATCTGCCCGACGCCCACGAAGATCACGTCGGCCTGACGGGCCAGTTCGACCACGCGACGGACCGGACGCAGCGCATGGAAGGCCTCGTTCTCTTCCGCCGTGACCGAGATCACCGGAACGGGCATCGGGTAATGCGGCGCATGAACCTTGTCGGCGATGCGCATGATGACGTCGAAGAAGCTTGCCGAGCCGTCGGGCGCAATGTTTCCGATCAGCGAGACAAGGCGATGATGCTCGGCGGCGATCGAGCCGATGGCGTCCACCGTGGCGCGCAGCGCGCGTCCGGTTCCCAGGGCGATCACCAGCGGTTCGGTCATGCGCAGGAAACGCTCGATCTCGGCCGCTGCGGCGGGCGCAATGGAAAGCACGGGATCGACCCCCGCGCCGAGTGCCGGGGCGACCCGACAGCGTGTGAGGCCGAACCGACGCGTCAATGCCTGTTCGAGATCAAGGCAGGCTCCGATCCGGTGTTCGAGCCGGACATGGATCAACCCCTCCGCCATTGCCCGGCTGACGAGGCGCTGCGCACGCTGTCGCGAAACGCCAAGCTCGCGCGCGATCTGATCCTGGGTCAGACCGCCGACGTAATAGAGCCACCCCGCCCGAGCGGCCTCGTCTGTCTGGCTGGGTTCCGGCTCGCTGAGGTGAGACATGCGGTTCATGGGCTACTCCGCTGCCGGACTGAGGGTCGCCCGGAACTGGGGACGAAGCGAGAAGACCTCATCGAGCGAGGCGATCGTCGCATGCGGCACTGCATCGTCTGGAGGAACGAGATCGAGCCCCGCCAGATGGCTTCCGCCGATGAAGCGCCAGACTTCCATGCCTGCGGCAAGTCCGGCACGCACGCCGTTCAGACTGTCTTCGATGACAAGGCAGCGCGCGGGGCTTGCCCCCATCCGAGCCGCGGCGTGCAGAAAGAGGTCAGGGGCCGGTTTGCCCCGTGCCACTTCGCTTGCAGTGAAGCAGACACCTTCGAAAAGCGCGGCGAGGCCCGTGATCTCGAGCGACCTTGCAAGGCGTTCAGGGCTGGAAGACGTGGCAAGGCAATAGGGAACGCCCAACGCGCGAACAGTTGAAGCCGCACCGGGCATGACCGTCAATTCGCGCTGGAACGCCGCGAGAAGCCGCGCACGATAATCGGCCTCGAAGCGTTCGGGCAGCGCCACGCCCCAGCGATCGCGCACTTCCCTCAGCACGACGGGATAGCTCCGACCGAGGAAGTGGCGGCTTACGAATGCCATGTCCATGTCGACGCCGTAGCCCTTGAGTTCGGAAATCAGCATCCGGGCGCTGATGACCTCGCTGTCGATCAGCACACCGTCGCAATCAAAGATGATGAGGTCGGTCGACATGCCGGGCAGCTTAGTGCGCGCCGGGTAAGAGGTCTACCATACTCGCAAACAGTATCCCGAGGCAGCCCGTCCGTTAACCGTCCGCGCGGCCCGTCCATTCCGCCTTCACCGATGTGCGCACAGTCTCTGGCCGCAAAGACACGGCCAACGGGAGTAGTGGCGCATGGCATTCCAGTTTTCCACGACAGCGCGAAACGCGTCACTCGACGCGATCGAAACGACCGTCGGCACAACACCGACGCTCGAGATCCGGACGGGAGCGGCACCGGCATCCTGCGCTGCGGCGGACACCGGCACGCTGCTGGCCAGCATGACATTGCCCGCCGACTGGGCGGCGGCGGCGGCGGCGGGATCGAAAACGTTGCTCGGCACGTGGCAGGACGCTGCGGCGGACGCCGCGGGCACGGCCGGTCACTTCCGTCTGAAGCAGGGGGCGGTTTGCCACGTTCAGGGCAGCATCAGCGCCACCGGTGGCGGTGGCGACATGACGATGGACAACACCTCGATTGCGGTAGGGCAGCAAGTGACGGTCAACGTCTTCACGCTGACCGCAGGAGGTGCGTGAACCATGGTGCGGCGGGCGGCCTTCGGGCCAGAAAGCAGGACGGCCGGGACGATCGGCCAGGGTCGGCCCGGCCCGCGTGGCGCGGGAATAGTAACCGGCGGGATGCCGCTGAGCGGCAATGCTGTTGCTCGGGCCCGCGCCCTCGGGATTGCGGTCGGGCTGGTTTTTGTCTCCGGTCTTGCGGCGGGGTTCAGCGGGTCGGGCGGGGGAGCCGCCATCGCCGCGGGCAGCCTGCCACTTGCGGGGACGGGGGCTGGAGCCGCGCTGACTGTGGCATCGTCCACCGGCACGCTTGAGCTTGCAGGATTCGGCGACCGCCGTCGGGACGGGTAGCGGGGCCAACACCATTACGGCGATCACCGGGCCTGCCGCCGGGTCCATCACGCAGCGCAGCGTGACCTCGGGCGGTGAGTTCGGCAAGGGCTTCGGCGCGCTTGCCTTCGGTGTCTCACTGAGTGCCGACACAACATCCATCGACTATCGTGTCCTGCGGGCGGAAGACGATGTCGAGATCAAGGGCTGGAGCACCGCGACGGCACCATCCCTGCTGGCGGGGACCCAGACAGTCACCTGCCCTGCCGTTCCGGCGCGGCTTGGCTGGATGAAAATCCAGCTGCGCAGCAACGGGTCCGCCAGCGTTCAGACATATCCCAACATCGTCGGCGTGGGCCGCGTGATCGCGCTGGCAGGCCAATCGCTCGCGACCCGGACGTTCAGCCGCGTCGGCGACACGACAACGCTCGCGTCCCTGGGCATCACCCCCAATCCCGCCGGACGGGTGTTCGCCACCTACGGCGATCTGACGCCCACCGTCACAACCCCGGTCTGGGAGCTTCCAAGCGACAGCGGCACCTATCGCAGCGCCGGCGCCGCAACGCTGCTGAACGACCAGATCACCCGATCCGGCGTCAACTGCGCGCTGGTCGGGCATGCCCGGGGATCGACGCGAATTTCCGCATACGTCCCGGGTGGCGCCGAGAACGCCGCGTTGCGAAATGTGATCGCCGCCGTCGGCGGTTTCGAACAGTTCATCTGGTTCCAGGGCCATAGCGATGCGACGGGCAATACGAACCAACTGGCCTACCGAAACGCACTCACCGCGCTCTTTGCCGATATGACGGCCTACAACGCGGTCCGCGGCGCAGATTACGCGATCCTGTTGACCCCGGCGCCGAACCACAGTTCGACGAGTTGGGGAACGTCCGACGCCGTTCTGGGCATCCGTCAGGCACAGGCCGACTGGGCCGAGGCAACCGGAGCGGTCTATGTCCAGCCGAGCGATCTTGCGCTGTTCGATGGCGTCCACCAGTCACAGGCGGGTGCGATTGCGCTGACGCGGGCCTGGTCGCGCGGGATGCTTGCGCAGGCCAACCCTCGACTTACGGCCGCAACCCGTCTGAACGCGGTCGACATCCGTCTTGACGTGGCGCTGCCGAATGGGGCGACGACGCTTACATCCGTGGGCAACCCGGCGACGCGCTTTGCGATCTTCAACCGGGGTCTGTCGCTTACACCGCTCGCGCTGGACGCAACCACGCCGATCGTGATCGGGACGAACACCATCACGCTCCGACTGGCCAGCGATCCCGGCAGCGGCGCCGCGCTCGACGTCTACTTTGCCCTGACGCCGGATCCTGTCGCGGATGGCGGCGCGGACATGATCTACGACGACAGTCTCGACGGCTGGACGACGGGCCGGCAGTTGCAGGGAACTGTGCGTCCGGTTGTTGCGGCTGCACTTGCTCCGGCGACCATAGCGGCACCTTCGCTGACGATGACCGCGCCGATCTACGAGCTTGCCGCCCCCGGCTTCGGTCAGCGTCTGGCGGGTGGCCATGGCGCGTCGCCGGGCACGGCGGACAGCATTCCGGATCACGCAAGCTGGACGATCGAGGCACGCTTCATCCTCGCCACGGCGCCCGGTTCCGTCCGGATCCTGACAGGCCAGCGCAGCAAGGCCTATCTCGGTGTTCACGGCTCGGGCAGGCTGCTTTGCATGTTCTCAAACGCGAGCAATGGTGACGGGTTCTGCGGTGACACGACAACGACCGTCGAAGGGACGAATCCGATCGTTGCAGATGGGATCGAGCATCATGTCGCGATGGTCTCCACGCCCCAGCAGCGCCGGGTCTATCTGGATGGCCAGCTGATCCTTGCAAGCGCGCAGTCGGCGCGGCGCACGGGTGGTCTGAATGTTTATGGCGTCAGCAGCTTTTCGCAGAACTTCACGACCTTCCGCTGGACCGGCCGGTCCGACGAACATGCGGTCTGGGAAGGAGAGCGCTACATCCAGAATTTCAGCCCACCCGCCCTGCCCTATGCCGGAAACGAGCCCGGCCTGCGTTGCCTGTGGCACCTGGACGGCAACGGAGCGAGCGGGGTGACGTGACGCAAGGCTCGGCGGCATCTGGCGCAACTCATCCGCGACGCAGCAACACGCCGCGTCGTCCGCCAACCTGTCCGCGGCTGCCCGACTGCCACTGCTGCCCTCCCTGGTCAGGCGCTACGAAAACAAAGGCTGAAACGTGTGGCGCCTGAAAAATTCGCCTTGTTCTGATTGCTGCATCACTGATAGACCCGCCAGCGGAGACGTGGCCGAGTGGTCGAAGGCACACCCCTGCTAAGGGTGCAGACGGGGAACCGTCTCGAGGGTTCGAATCCCTTCGTCTCCGCCACACAGTTATCTGCTAAACCTCTGAAATTAATCCTTTAAGTTCGGCATCCTTGAGCATTTTCCGCCAATTTGTAGCACATTTCGTAACACACTTTGCTCACAAAGAGCCTTCAGAACTTGCGCGTCCCATTATAGTATCGCGCCATGACCCTGATACTCCGCGGCCGCACCTATCACCTTCGCAAGCGCGTCCCGCGTCGATTCCGCTCGGTCGAGCCCCGCCCGATCATCGGTGTTTCCCTTCATACGGACAGCCCAGGTTTGGCGTCGCGCAAGGCCGCAGAGGTTTGGGCACATCTCGTCGAGGGTTGGGAGTCGGCCCTCCGGGGTGAGACGGGCGGTGCGCGCGCCCGCTATGATGCGGCGAGGGACATAGCGCAGCGTCGGGGCTTCTCGTTCATGGCGGCAGCTGCCGTCGCCGAGCTGCCGCTTGCTGACCTTGTGGCGCGGGTGCAGGCCATCCCGATGCGGGCGAATGGCGCCCCCAATCAGACGATCGGCAACGCCCTGCTGGGCGGCGTGGAAGAGCCCGGACTGACTATCCGCGACGCGCTCGACGAGTTCTGGAAGATCAGCGTCGACCAGATCCGGGGCAAGACACCCGATCAGCAGCGCCGCTGGAGAAACCCGCGCATCAAGGCGATCGAAAACCTGGTGACGGTCATCGGAAACAAGGACCTTGCGCGCCTCTCGCGAGCGGATGCCAAAACTTTCCGCGACTGGTGGAACGCACGGATCGACTGCGGAAGGGCTAACCGCCAATTCAGCCAACAAGGACTTCGTGCACGTCGCCCACACCTTCAATGTCGTGAATGAGGCGCTTGGTCTCGGGCTGTCCCTGCCCTTCGGCAAGCTGACCATCAAGGCGACAGGGAAAGGCCAGAGACGCCCTTTCTCGGACAGGTGGATCAGAGAGGTTCTGTTGAAGCCGGGAGCGCTGGACGGGCTCAACCGGCAGGCGCGGACCATTGTGCTCATGTGCATCAACACCGGAGCGCGCCCGAGCGAGATCGCCGGGCTCATGACGCATCACATCCACCTCGCCGGGGCGGTGCCCTATATCGAGATCGTGCCAGAGGGGCGGCAGTTGAAGAACGCGCCTTCCGCCCGTCGCATCCCGCTGGTCGGGGTATCACTGGACGCGGCCAAGGCCTACATGCAGGACGCGCCAGAGGGGGATAAGGTGTTCCCTGCCTACTTCGGCAAGGACAAGTTGAGCGCGGTCGTCAACAAGTTCCTGCGCGAGAACGGGCTGCTCGAGTCGCCCAGGCATACGCTCTACGGGCTGCGTCACAGCTTTGAAGATCGGATGACGGCGGCAGAACCGGCCTGGCCCGAGCGGATGAAAGCCGATCTGTTCGGCCATGCCCTGGCCCGGCAGCGCTATGGCGACGGGGCTTCGCTCGAGCACGTCCACCGCCGGCTTTCCGAGATTGCGCTCTAGGCGAGTTCGCGCAGATCGGCGCGGCGCATCGCTTCAAACTCCACCTTCGACAGGCGAGGCTTTGCAGCCATTGCCTCATATTCGCGATCGAGTCGGTCAAAGACCGGCTGCAGCAGCGGATTACGCGCCGCAAGCTCGGCGACGACGCCGCGCACCTCGCGTAACTCCTTTAAGGTGACAGACATCAGGCAACTCCGCAGATTTTCGAGCGTAACAAACTCACTGCCCCGCAGGTCGGAGCCTTACAGCTTGGGCGACGACCAAATGCGCCGGCTTTGAGCACATGGGAAATCGAACTCCAGCATTTCTATTGCCTCCACGCACAACTGAAGCGACCCATTGTTTCACAGACGTAGACATTAAGTTCGTCCAGGTTCAGAGACGGCTGCGACAAAGCGCCTAAGTGATCCTTCGTTGAGGAGGAGATTTTCTCTGCACCGACGGGCGTTTCGCACCACCTTTTCCATCGCAGGCATCGGAGCCAGCCTTGCCTCAAGAGGACAACAGTACTGGTGCTGCCGTTCCGACGACCGCGGTGAGCGGCTGATGCAAATCGAGGGTATGGCGACGGAAATTGCGGGCGGGGTCGCGGTCGGCCACGGCAGTTGGGAAACTCCTGAAGCCGCCGCCGCTGACGACGATCCGAACCGTCGAACAAGTGATGGCCGCGGAGCGGCCTCGGGGAGGGTGCCGACGAGATCCCACCGTAGATTGCCAGACAGATCTTCATGAGCACATGGACTGGCACTACCGCGCCATGCTTGACTAGGCTGTCCCTGCTCTGGGCGGCAAGACCCCGCGCCAGGCCGTGTGCTCTGCGGAGGGCAGCAAGAAGGTCATCGAGTGGTTGAAGCTGATCGAGAACCGCAGCGCCGGCCACCCCGACCGCATCCTTGTCCGACTATGACTTCACGCGTATGTGGGACGAGCTTGGTATCGCCGAGCACAGGCGCTGACTGGCCTCGGCGAAGCCGGCTGCACATGAAGTATGAAGATCTGCAGCGCGGCCGTCTTACCGAGCGGTCTTGAAGCGTCCCTCCGTCGTGGTGGGACATCAAACGCGAGGGTGGAGTTTGCGGAACGCATCCTGGGATTGATTGTCCGGGCATACACCTGGCAGAAATCCAACGGTCTGTCCTGCTTCGCACGGTCACAGAATTCTAAAAGGAAAGACGGCCATGTCTGACAACTTCGCCCGCTATCCCAGCCTTGCCGGCAAGGTCGTCTATGTCACCGGCGGCGCCTCGGGCATCGGCGCCGAGATCGTGACGGCCTTCGCCGACCAAGGCGCGAAGGTCGGCTTTGTCGATCTCGACGCAGAAGGCGAGCGCGGCCCTGTGCGCGGCCCATGCCAATGTCACGCATGAAATCTGCGACCTGCGCGACATCGACAGCCTGCGAGCCGCCTTCGCGGCGCTGCGGTCAAGGATCGGTGCGGCGCAGGTTCTGGTCAACAACGCCGCGCGCGACGACCGGCATTCATGGAAGGACGTCACGCCGGAGTATTGGGACGAGCGGATGAACACCAACCTGCGGCACCAGTTCTTTGCCATCCAGGCGGTGGCGCCGGACATGATCGCGATGGGCGGCGGGTCGATCATCAACATGGGGTCGAACAGCTGGTTCGAGGCCGGCGGCGGTTTTCCGGCCTATGCAACCGCCAAGGCCGCGGTGCATGGCCTGACCCGCACCATGGCGCGCGATCTGGGCAAGCACCGCATCCGCGTCAACGCAGTCGTCCCCGGCTGGATCATGACCGAGCGGCAGAAGACGCTCTGGGCGAAACCCGAGGCCATGGAGGCACACCTGAAGCGGCAATGCCTGCCGGACCTGATCGAGCCTGTCTACGTCGCGCGCATGGTGCTGTTCCTGGCCTCGGACGACGCCGCGATGTGCACGGCCAGCAGCTACATGGTCGAGGCCGGGTCGATCTGAGCGTAAGGCATCAGGGCCCCCGCTGGCAAAGGACTTGGGAACCGTGTCATGGTTTGGACTGGTGCGACTGTTTACTTCTTCTTGTGAGTGCTTCTTGCGAACGAAGGTCTGGAACCGAGTGCATCGGATGATCTGAACGTCGAATAGCCATAAGGGCCGTTCAACGGGCGTTCTCCGCTCGACGCAAGCCAAACGCGAACCCAAGCCGTCCTGCGTAGACCCAGAGGTATTCCCGCAGCGGCTCGGCCGCTGCGGTCATGCGTTCCGGTGCCGGTCAGGCCGCCTGCAGCCGGGTGTCGGCGAGCGTCAGGGGCGGTCCGATGAGTTCGAGCTCGTTCCGGATCGCTGCTGCCGACACGAGGGCGATTTCCTCCGGCAGCGGCGCACGCGGAAAGTCCGCCCGGTCAGCGGGCAAGGGCTCCGATCCTTCGCGCACGAAGCGCTCAAATTCGGGCCCGACCGTCATGACCAGCGCCCGGGCGCCGCCTTCCGAAACCACGATGAAGCGGTGCGGAACGCCCTTGGGGGCCCTCAGAATGTCGCCCGGCCCGGCATTGATCAACTCGCCACCGACCTCGACACAAAGGGATCCGGTGAGAATATGGAAGAACTCGTCCTGGTTCAGGTGGATGTGCAACGGCGGCGCATAGCCGAACGGCAGGTGATGTTCGATGACGGACAGCCCGTCGGGCTCGCCTTCATGCGACAGCCGGATCGTCGCGATCGAGCCGCAGAAGTTGAGAGGTGCGTTGGTGGTGTAGGTAGGCATGGCAGGTCTCCTTTCAGGGGTTGGTTCAGGGGTTGAGCGGGCTAGCGGGTCAGCCGCGGGGCGGAATGATCCGCATCACGAATGCGGTTGGCATTTCACCGGGCGCGAACGGCCCGGGCACCTTGTTCGAAACCGGAGGGAGCGACTTGAGGTAGGCCGCGATTGCCTTGGCGTCCTCAGCGGTGAAGTTCGCGTAGCCCATCCACGGCATCGCAGGGGCCAGTGTGCGCCCATCGGGACGGACGCCCGTTGTGAACGCAGCGACGATCTCCTCCTCGGACCATCCGCCGAGACCGGTTTCCACATCCGGCGTCAGGTTCGGGCCATGGAAGGTGCCAAGACCGGGGATCTCGAAACCGACGTCCGAGCCGGCAAGGGCACGCTCGAGGTCGGGCTGCCCCAGGAAATGCCCGGGCGTGTGGCAGTCGCCACAGCCCGCGACGGAAACAAGATAGGCGCCACGTGCGATGGTCGCCTCGTCCGCGGCGATTGCCGGGAGGACCGGCGCCACCGCAAGGACAGAGGAAAGAAGAAGGAAGCGAAGGTCTTGCATGATCGTTGCCCCGTGGTTGGTCGGTGCAGCGTCACTAGCGGGAAGATTGGGCTCGCGCTTCCTACAGGCTTGCTAAGCGTCGGCCTGCAATCCTAAAAGGTTCCTAAACGCTGGGGATAAGATGATCTCGGGGTTTGACGACAAGCTGATCGCACTTATCGAGGCGCATCCGTCGATCATCGTCGGCACCTGCGACCGTGCGCTTGTTCCAACCATGTCCCGCGGCTTCGGCGCACGGGTGATCGACGGCGGTAAAGCCCTGGATGTCCTCGTCTCCCGGTGGCCGGGCCGCGGAACGCTGGCAAACATCGAGGCAACCGGCCGGATCGCCACGACCTTTACCGCGCCGGAAACCTTTGATGCCTACCAGATCAAGGGCACGGCTGCTGACTGGGGAGACTGCACGCCAGAGGATCTCGAGCTTGCCGCAACCTACACGACGGTGATCCGCGAGCGGATCACCCGGCTGGGCGAACCGGAAGACATGGTTCGGGTGGTTTTCGCGGCGCACGGTCTTTACCGTGTGCGCATTGTCCCGGAGGCGATCTTCCTGCAGACACCCGGAAAGAACGCGGGACAGCGCATATGAACACTCGGCAGCGCCCGCTCCTGGCCGACCATTGGGAGTGTTTTGAAGGCGTCGTGCCGTCGGTCGTGGTCACGGCGTCGAGGGACGGCACCCCGAACGTCTCCTACATCAGCCACGTCTACTACATCGACGAAGACCATGTCGCCCTGTCGAACCAGTTCATGTCAAAGCTGGTCCGGAACGTCATGGAGAACCCGAGGCTGCAGGTCGCGGTGGTGAACTCGGTCACCGGCGTGCAGTTGATCCTGGACCTCCTCTTCGAACGCGCCGAAACGTCCGGACCCCTTTTCGACACGCTCGCCACGCTGGTGACCGCGGTGGCCTCGCATCATGGCATGGACCATGTGATGCGCCTGCGTTCGGCTGACATCTACCGCGTCCTTGAGGTCGAGGTGCAAGGCTTCGAACCCGGGGCTCCTGATGCGCCGGCCCTGCGGCAACCGCGCCATGACACCCTGTCAGCGGCCGTTCCCCTGACATTGGCGCTTTCTCGTGTTGATGATCTCGATCAGGCCATCGACAGGTGCTGAACGGTTTGGTGGACCAGCTGCGCATACCGCACTGCATGGTGTTCCTGGCTGATCCCGATCGCCATGCTCTGACTGCCATTGCAAGCCGCGGCTACAGCCGCCAGGGAGCCGGAGCCGAAGTCCGCTGGGGCGAAGGCGTGATCGGTATGGCGGCCGAACGGGCGCTCGCCTTGCGCTTTTCCTGCGTCGGGCGAAACTTCCTCTATGCTGACAATGTCAAGGCAGCAGGGCGCCTCAGCCCCGACCCATTGCGCGTGATCCCAATGCCGGGGCTCGATGCTCCACAAAGCCTGCTCGCGGTCCCGATGATTGCGGGCGCCGACGTCAGAGGCCTGATCTACGCTGAATCCAAGGATCGTGTTGCCTTCACGCCCACCGACGAACAGTCCGTCAGCCTGATCGCGGCGCAGCTGGCGGCGATCGTGGCGCTGGTCGAATCCTCGCAGGAGCTTGATGCTGCCCGATCCGCTTCCGCGACCGCGACGCCGCCGGCCGACACCAATGGGAAAGCCATTCATCTGCAGCGCTTCGCCTACGACGACAGCGTCTTTATCGGCCACGACTATGTCATCAAGGGCGTCCCCGGTCGGTTGCTTTGGCGGATGCTGCAGACCTATGCGCAAGAGGGGCGGCGCGAGTTCACAAACCGGGAGTTTCGGCTGGATGCAACGCTGAAGCTCCCGGATTTCAAGGACAACCTCGAATCTCGCCTGCTTCTCCTCTCGCGCCGCCTTGCCGAAAACAACTGGCCTGTGCGCATCCTGCGCAACGGCCGGGGCCGCGTGCTTCTGGAGGTCGACGGGCCGCTTGTGCTTGAAGAGATGTGACCAAGCGATATTGCCTCGGTCCAATCTAACGTAGAGGTGCGCCGAATGGAGGTTCTTGATGTGCACTTGGCGGGCAGGTCTGGGCGGTAAGCTGCCGTTGAGCGAATCCTGATTGTTGTCGCAAAAGCTGACGCTCAGTGGAAGGGTGCGCCGTACGCGACACTTGCGGAAGTCGCGCGGTTTGCAGCTTGTTCGTGCATCTGACGCTAGGTCATGAGCCCACCGCATCTTGACCGGCACAGACGGTCCGAACCTGCGCACGAAGCCAACGATGTGCTTGATCCCCATCCATGCGGGGATGCCAAAGCATCGAAATCGTAAATGGAGCGATCCCGAAAGGGAGTTCAAAACTGTGCAAGCCCTTGCGCAGTCCCAGGGTGTGTCGGTCTGGAACTGTGGCGATCATGTCAGTCTCGCGCACCAGAGCCAGCGCCGTCGAAAACCCGCTGACGACCGTAGCAATCCGGCGCTCAAGGCCCGCCACGCGCGCTGCCTCGTCGATCTCATTGCTGTGCAGGCCACGCCTCAGGACGTGGATATGTCCGGAGTTCGCGAAGCTTTCCGCTGCGACGTGCCCCATCGCAAGTTGATGGTCGCCACGCACGACCCCGATCCAGCGATCACGAAACAGCGGAACGGCGCGCAGTTCCGGCGCGGTTCCTGCATCGATCACGCCGGTTTCCAGATCGACATCGCCTTCGCGCAAGGGGGCGCTGTCCTTGTCGGGCTTCGTCAGGAACTGCAGCGTGACACCGGGGGCCTGCTCAGCCACCAAAGCCAGAAGGCGCGGCCCGAAGGTTTCGGCAAAGCCTTCGCTGCTGCGCAGGGTGAACTGGCGGTGCAAGCCGGGCCAGATCCAGCGCTTCGACCGGGCGCAACACGGCCCTTGCCCCTTCGACCAACGGCCCGACCTGAGCGCGAAGCTCGATGGCGCGCGGCGTGGGGACAAGGCTGCGACCCGCCCGCACCAAGAGGGGATCACCCGTCACGTCGCGCAATCTGGCCAAAGCCCGGCTCATCGCCGAGGGGCTAAGCCGCAACCGTCGGGCAGCGCCCGCAACACTGCCTTCGGACAGCAGGACATCAAGCGTCACCAACAGGTTCAGATCAGGCATGGCAGAGCCCCTGAAGGTGTGGCGTTCGATGCAGGTATTAAGTGACATCCATGCGCCTTCTGCAATGTCTTGTTGCGGTCTACCTGTTGGCCAGCAACAATCATGGAGACCGAAATGCCCCCCCGCTTTGCCCCTTTCCTGTTCGGCTTTGTCCTTTCGGCGCTTATGTCCTTCATCGTGTCCGGCATTGCCACCTTCCGGAATGCCGGACTTGTCGATGGGTTCCTGAACCTTTGGATCAATGCCTGGCTTCCGTCCTGGATCATCGCCTTCCCGACAGTCCTGATCGTGGCACCGATGGCGCGGCGTCTGGTCGGCATGCTGGTCAAGTCTCCTGCCGGAAACGTGCGCTGATGTCGGACGTTCCGGTTGCCGACATGCGCCGATACGGCCCCCGCCTGGCTGCCCTGTCGCTGGCGATGCTGCTGCCCTCGCTGGGCACCAGCATCGCGAATGTCGCCCTGCCCACTCTGGCCACGTCCTTCCATGCGACGATGGCCGAGGTTCAGTGGGTGGTGATTTCCTACCTTCTGGCCGTCACCAGCCTGATCGTCGGCGCAGGCCGACTGGGTGACATCATCGGTCGCAGCCGCCTCTTGCTGCTTGGGATTGGCCTTTTCGCCGCGGCCTCGGCGGCCTGTGCCCTTGCCCCGAGCCTTTGGATGCTGATTGCCGCGCGGGCCGTTCAGGGCCTTGGGGCCGCTGTCATGATGGCCCTGACCGTTGCGATGGTCGGTGATCTGGTGCCGAAGGACCGGACCGGCAGTGCGATGGGACTGCTGGGCACGGTGTCCGCCGTAGGGACAGCGCTTGGACCGTCGCTTGGCGGGGTGCTGATCGCTGGTTTTGGCTGGCCCGCGGTCTTTGCCACTATGGCTGCCTTGGGCGGGATCACCCTCCTGATCGGTCGCGCCCTCTTTCCGCCTGATGCGAAGGGTGGGAAAAACTCGGCAGGGTTTGACGTTGTTGGCATGGCCCTTTTGGCGGTATCGCTATTGACCGCTGCGGCGGCCTTGACCCTGGGCAGCAGGCTTTCCGGCCCGGTACTTGCGGCGGCGGCTCTGGTTTCGGCCCTTGGTTTCATCGTCTTCGTTCGGCATGAGACACGGGTTCCTGCACCGCTGGTGCGGATAGAGCTCTTGCAGAGCCGTGCGATAGGCACCGCCCTTCTATCCATGATGCTTGTGTCTGCCATCCTGATGGCAACGCTGGTTGTCGGGCCGTTCTACCTTTCCGGCGCCCTGGGCCTTGGTTCGGTTCAGACCGGCCTTGTGATGTCGGTCGGACCGGGCGTTGCCGCGCTGACCGGCGCTCCGGCGGGGCGGCTGATCGACCGGCTTGGATCGGACCGGGTGGTTGTCGCGGGCCTTGTCGCGGTCATGGCAGGCACGCTTCTGATGACAGTGCTGCCCGGCCGGTTCGGTGTCGGTGGCTATCTGGCAAGCCTCGTCATCGTCACCTTCGGATATGCCCTGTTTCAGGCGGCGAACACGACCGCCGTCATGCAGGCAACCAGTAACGATCAGCGCGGGGTCACGTCGGCCTTATTGGGCTTGTCGCGCAACCTGGGGCTCATTGCGGGCGCATCTGCGATGGGGGCGATCTATGCCATCGGACCACGCGTGTTCGAAGCAGTCGGCCTGCGGTCCGAGAGTGAGACCGGGCTGCAAGTCACTTTCGCGGTCGCCACTGGTCTGGCGGCGCTTGCCCTCGGCAGCGCACTATTGGGCCGTCGCGGTAAATGACCGGTCCGACATTGTCTGGATGATTGCGGAGACCAGCCACCCCAAAGCAGGATCGCGCTGCGCTGTTGCACGCATCAGCAGACCGTAGTCGAAAGCGGGGATTGGAAACGGCGGGGGCCAATTGGCCAACGGGGCGGCGGCTCCGGGAATTGCTGCGGTCCGGATCTGATGATGCCAGAGGTGTTAAACCTGTAACCCGTCCGGCGTTTGGAACATGTTGTCAGCGTGGATACTGATCCCAGCAGAGAGGCCCTCCCCGAGCAAGGATGAGGTGCCTCGTGAGCGTCGCCCGACCTGCGTTTTTCTAGCTCAGAGCAATAATTGGGCCGTCCAGAAGTCGCATCAGATCCCCGAAATATCCCTCGGAGCGAGCGGTCTGTGTGGGATCGGAAGTGATCGCGACGGCGAGGGCGCGTTCGGGATGTGCTGCGATCACCTGACCACCATAACCACGAGCGATGGTCCAGCCTGTGGGAGCTGAGGAACCATCCCAGACCATACCCCAACCCGGAGTAGGGCGACATCGTCTTTGCCTCTTGAGATGCTTCGATCCAGTCCTGGTCGACCACCTGCGTGCCGTTGAACGCGCCTCCGTCCCGCACCATCACGGCGATGCGCAGCATGGCCAGAGGCGACAGCGACATTTCGTTGCCGCCGAAATAGTAGCCCTGCGGGTCGCGCGTCCACGAGGCGACATCGATCTGCAGAGGTTGCCCCAACCGTTCGCGGGCAAGCTGCCGCAGGTCCTTGCCCGTGGCCACGGCAATAGCGGCTCCCAGAACGTGGGTGGTTCCGGTAGAATAGATCATCCTGCCGCCGTTTGCAGCGATGCGAGGCTGGCGCAACGCATAGTCGATCCAACTGCGAGAGCTGACCCAAGCCCCATAGTTCGACCCGGATGTGCTTTGCAGCCCGGCGCGCAGCGTGACGAGGTCGGACATCGTCAGATCGGCGACGCCTTCGGTTGCGTCTTCGGGAATCAACTCTGGCGCGACGTCCCCGAGCCGCGCCTCCAGGCCCGCAATCTCACCCCGCTCGATGGCCGTGCCAAGGATCAGGGCGAGGATGCTCTTGGAACAGGACTTGATGTTAGCGGCAGCCTCGAGGCCGCGCCCGCGCGGCGCCTCGCTTAGCAATTTGTCGTCCCCCCGTTGCACCAAGATGGCGTGAAGCTGGGGAAGGCCAAGTGCGGCGGACCTCAGTTCGCCGACATTGGCGGATTGCGCACGCACAATCCCGGGAGCCAGAACGCCAGCGGCCGCGAGGGCGGAGAATCTACGGCGGGAAAGCATGTGGCCTCTCGTGCAGGTCAGTAGGAGTTGATTATGTCAATTGCAGCGCACAGCAAAACCGTGTCGGCGATAAAAACCTGACACGTATGATCACAAGAGCGGGACGCGCGTCGGACAGGGGCCAGCTCCGAAGAGACACGGCCAAGAATTCGGGCTTGAATCCGGCTGATGTTTTGGCGCGACCCGGTTGCGGTCAGCCCTTGGTCAGCCGCAGGATAGCCGAGGTTCCCCCGTCGGGTCTTCCGTGACCACGGCGTCAAGCGTTGACTGAGCGTTGACTGCAACTGCGGAATGCTGAAAGCGCCCCGAAGAGCGCTGGGCAAATATCTGATAATAGTTAAAGATATTGCTGCGGGGGCAGGATTTGCGCTTCATTTGCCGACCAATGCCCGCAACGTTGTGTTTCTGTCTGGCAAAAGCCTTGAGGGGCGTGATGCGACCTGCCCCAACCAGATCGATCCAAAAACGATTACGGCGCCTACGAACTGGACTGCGGTCAGGGTTTCGCCCAGCCAGAACCAGCCGAGCACGACGGCTGTGACAGGGCTCAGCATCCCCAGCATCGCAACCGGGCCCGGCCCAAGGCGCGCAATGCCGCGCAACCAGAACCAGTAGGTCGCGGCGGCCCCAATCAGGCCAAGCCAGACCAGGCCAAGCAGGTTGGTTGCGCTCAGTTGCGGCAATGGGGGCTCGGCGATGAGGGCGATGGGCAAGAGGAGCAACCCGCCCGCGGTCAGTTGCCACGCGGTGAAGGTAAGCACTGGCACCTTGGGCTGCCATTTGCGGCTGAGGACAGTGCCGGCGGCCATCGAGAGCGTTCCGCCAAGGGCTGCAAGGATTCCGATCAGGTCGTAGTGTGTATCGGAACCCAGCAGAAGCAGAGCTACGCCGAACACGCCGAAGATCGCCGCCATGACTGAGACGCCCTGTATCGGTGTGCCGAGGAACCAGCGGGCAAACCCGATCACCATCAGCGCCTGCAAAGCCCCCAAGGTAGCTGCAGCCCCACCCGGAAGCCGGTAGGCCGCCACGAAAAGGCAGGCCCAAAAGATGGCGAAGTTGAGCGCGCCCAGAACGAGCAGCCGGCCCAACGAGGCGCGGGGCGGGAGCGACCGGGTGATCGCAAGAAGCAAGAGCCCCGCCGGCAAGGCGCGGAGGGCCGCAACGGTCAGCGGATAGCCCTCCGGCAGGGCCTCGGTCGTGACGAGGTAGGTGCTGCCCCAGACGACCGGTGCAATCGCGGTCAATGCAATGTCGGCGGTGCGATGCATGGCTCGGTTCCAGAGCTAGAAGGACTTGAGGTTCGGAAGGACTCACGTGGTCCGGGCGACATTGATCCCGATGTCTCGAGCGATATGGGGACCGAGGCGCCTGGCTAACGCGGCCATTTCGGCCTGGCGGGTATGGACGCGCCAGGCGCGTAGAAGGGAGGTCAGCATGATGTCACCCTTCTGCCTATCAGGCGGCCTGAAGACGAGCCGAGCCGGCGGCAAGCTGCACGGCGATGCTGGCGACGTGGGCACCCAAGAAATGCGCCCCGGCCAGTTCGATCTCATTGGGGGTGAGGTCGCCGTTGGCCCCAGCAATCGTGCCTGCGCCATAGGGTGCACCGCCAATGATGCGCTCGCCCGCGGTCTGGCCGGCAAAGCTGTAGGGCAGCCCCGCAATCAGCATACCGAAGTGTTGCAACGCGATCTGTGTCGAAAGCATCGTGGCCTCATGCCCGCCATGCTGCGAACCGGTCGAGACGAAGACCCCGGCGACCTTCCCGACAAGCGCATTGCGGGCCCAAAGACCGCCCGCCTGGTCAAGGAACTGCTTCATCTGGCCGGCCATCAGACCAAAGCGCGTCGGCGTGCCAAACAGGATTGCATCGTAATCTGCAAGATCGGCCGGCGCGGCGGTCGCGGTCTCATCCTCGATGAAGCCCGCGCTCTCACGGACATTCTCGGGGACGGTTTCGGGGACGCGGCGGATGTCGACGAGGGCCCCGGGCACAGTTCGGACGCCTTCGGCCACAGCGGTGGCAAGCGTACGGACATGGCCGTAGCTGGAGTAATACAGGACAAGTATGCGGGTCATCTGATCCTCATGTGCAGCGGGTTGCTGTGCCTTGAAGATCGACGACGCGGTGGGTTTCAGTAATCGGGACAGGCGCAAATCAGTCTTTACGCCTGGTGAAGAATGTCAGCCTTTCAGCGCGGTCTTCAAGTGGTCGAGAAAGGCCGAGACCCGGGCGTCCATGCCCAGCCGTGACGCCGTGACCGCGCAGATGTCGCGCGGCGCAAAACCGTAGGCTGGCAGAAGGCGCACAAGCTCTCCCCGGGCAACGGGGCCGTCCGAGACAAAGCTGGGCAGTGTGCCGATCCCGGCCCCGGCAATCAGAAGGTCCCGCAGGACGATGCTGCTTCCTACCCGGACCATGGGGTCAACCGTCAAGTGAGCAGGGGCCTTCGGGACCGACCATCTCCCAGGTCGTGAGGTGGTCGGACAACAGGAAGCCAATCACCTTGTGGCTTGGAATGTCGTCTGGGCTGATCGGCAATCCGGCCGCTTCGACATAGCTTGGGGCGGCAAAGATGCCTTGCTGAACGGTGCCGATCTTTCGGGCGATCAGCGTGGAGTCCCGCATGGCCGACCGGATGCGGATCGAGACGTCGAACCCGCCCTCGACCATGTCGATGACCCTGTCGTCGAGCGACAGGGTGACGCGAAGGTCGGGAAATGCCTTTGCGAAGGTCGGGCAGGAAAGGCGCGATGACCAGTTGGCCGAAGGAGCTGGAGGCGTTGATCTTCAGGTGGCCGCGCATGGCCCCTGCGCCGTCGCGGATGTGATCCTCGACCCGGTTCACGGCATCAAGGATACCCAACGCCTCTTGGTAATAGAGGCGACCCGCGTCTGTCAGCGACATCCTTCGGGTGGTGCGGGTGATCAACGTGGTGCCGAGGCTGTCTTCCAGAAGCCGTACCTCGCGACTGAGAAGCGCTGGTGAGACGCCAAGATCCTCTGCCGCACGGGCAAAGTTGCCGCGATCGACGATCCGGCAGAAGGCTTGCATGGTGGAGAGCTTGTCCATGGTGCGATGCTGTTTGAAGGGACGCGAACGCAGGATCGGTGCGACGGACGCGCCATGTAAATCATAAAGTGGGACCCGTGTCGCGGGCCGACCGGGTGCCGCGCGAGGAGACGGTCGACCGGCACTTACGCTGTTCAACAAACATTCTGCGGCATCGTTGGCCGTGTGCGGACGTTGAAGACAACTGCCGCATGACGGGAGGACCAGATCCAGACGGCGTCTTCCATGACAGACCTTCCCGGATCGACGCCTCGTTTGGGCCGTGACTCCTGCTGCGATCTCTCTGACGCAAACCTTGGTGCGGTTCACGCTTCGTCGCTGCCCAAAGCCCGAAAAACCTCCTCTTCCGGATCGACGCCGCTCGAGGACGCGGACCAGACGACGCGGGTTGACCCGCGTCGTCCGTAAACAGCAATGCTGCTGCCGGGACCGCTTCCGCTGTGCCCGATGGCATGGTGTTCGGGCCGCGTCGCCCACAGCATGAGACCAAGCCCGTAGGCCGGATCGGGATGTCGTGCGTTTCGGTGCTGTGGCAGCGGTCTGGGTTCCAGCATTCGGCGCAGCGTGTGGGGCGCAAGCAGGTTTCCCGCCAGTAACCGGTCAAGCAAGTGTGCGGCCTCGGCCACCGTTCCGGTGATCAGCCCATGGTAGACCCACCCCGGATCGTACCCCACGGCATCCCCCATGTTGACGCCGGCGATGATCCTCAGGCGTGCGGGCGAGCCGGGCGGTCGCAAGGCCTGACGGGGAAAACACAAGGTCGGGCTAGCGCATCGGCCAGAGGCTGGTCCGATGCGCGTTCGATCAGGCGCGTGACCAGATGGTAGCCGATGTTCGAATAGGCCCAACCCCGGCCCGGTTCGAAAAGCAGCCGATCCGCACCGGCGGCGTCCATCACTGCGGTCGATTGTCCACGGCGTGCGGCCCGATGCGACATCGTCGTGATAGGCGGCGCAGCCCGCCGTAGTCCGGCAGGCCTGCCTCATGTCGAAGCAGGTGCGCAGGCGTGAATGGGCTCGCCCGCAACAGGACTGTCGAGATCGACCTTTCCGAGTTCCGCAAGGCGGAGGAGTGCGACCGCGAGCACCGTTTTCGTGAAACTCCACCACGGAACCGGACCCGCGTTCCCGAGGTGCCGCTTCTGCCGTCCGCAAGAACTTCCAAGCCTCTGCCTTGTTTGGCACAGCTTGCATCAATGCCTTCATCCCTTCCTAACAGCGTGCGCCTCAGACAAGCTTGCCCACGCCTTTCGTTGCGCACGTGTCGGCACATGGCCTTGCCCTGCAGGTTGCGTCCCCGGACGCTCTGGAGCATCCTTGACCCCGCCGCAGTGCTATGCCGCGAGCATGTCCTCGATCAAGCGCCAGTCGGAAACGGGCTTTCGGTCCGGCAAGCTGAAACTGAACAAGCACCCACCCTTGCCACCAGGCTGATCGTGTTTCCGGTCGATTGGCACACCCGCCAGCCAGCACCGGAGCAGTGTTCCGACACCACCATGGCCAACGTACAGGACATCCCCAGTCGGAGCATTCGCAAGGGTGGCCTCGACTTCCGCGACGATCCTTCGCTGAGCGTCGATCGCGCGTTCCCAACCCCTGACGCTTTGCGTCGGTTCGCTGAAAGAAGCAGTCGGCAACGTCCTCGAACTCTTTGCGCGGAAGATAACCGGTCGCTGATCGGTCGTTTTCATGCATGAGCGGTCTGATCTCGACACCAAGACCCAAGGCAGCGGCAATTGGTTCTGCCGTCTCGATGGCCTTCCTCTCGGCGCTCGAGATCACGCGTGTCGTGCCCAGAGCACGTGCGAGGCGACCAGACGCGCCACTCCTGTTTCTGCCTTCCGGTGACAATCCCCACTCGGTAACCGGCGCTGTCAGGATCGATGACGACTTCGGGGTGGGTGAGATACCTGGCTACAGATACCATCGAGGCGTTCTTCCTTCTCGCTGAGGAGCCGAACCTCAAGCCGCCGGATAGGACGTGAACACCGTGGTCACCCCATCCGGCCCGATCAGGACCACGTCATAAGCTTCTCGCTTGTCTTCGGGACCCATTCCGGGTGAGCCGAAGGGCATCCCTGGAACCGACAAACCGATGGCCTCGGGCATCTCAACCAGGAGGCGACGGATATCTGCGGCGGGTACATGGCCCTCGATTACATAGCCAGCGATCCGTCCGGTGTGGCAGGACACAAGGGCGTCTGGCACCCCCGCCGTCTGCTTTAGGTCGGCGAGTGCGTCATACTCCAGATCCTGTGCCGCGACGGCAAAGCCTGCGTCCTGCAGATGCGCGATCCAATCATGACAGCATCCACAGGTGGCGGTCTTGAATACCTCGATCGTCTGAAGGTCTAGCGCAAATGCCCGGACGGGCAAAACGCCAAGGCTGATCAAGCTGGCTGCCCCGGACAGGACATCGCGGCGAATGATGCTCATTGCGTCTCTCCATTGGATGTATCGGAGTTGAGAGGAAGTTTGGCGCGCTGCGATTGGAAGGCAAGTAAGGGAAGGGTCGCGATTACCTGTTGAAACCTGGCCCGCTGTGGCAGGCGGGGGCAACGAGACGATGCCTCGCCCTCCAGATCGGCAAGGATCGGACAGTCTGGCCGACTATCGCCGGAACAGCCCTGCGCCAGATGGTCAAGCGTGGCGACCATGCTTTCCATCTCGGCGATCTTGCGGCGCAGACCGGCGATCTGGGCCTCTGCCAGTTGCTTGACGTCCGCACTGTGGCGGCTGCGGTCCCGCCACAGCGCCAGAAGTTCTCCAATCGCCTCGACCTGGAACCCCAGATCGCGGGCGCGGCGGATGAAGCGCAGCATCTGGACATCCGTGCCGGTGTAGGTGCGATAGCCCGATGCAGTGCGCCCCGCAGACGGGATCAGGCCCGTCTGCTCATAGTAGCGGATCATCTTGGCCGAGACGCCCGAGCTCTTGGCAGCTTCTCCGATGTTCATGCCGGTGCTCCGTCACTAAAGGTTGGCTGGAAGCGGCGCAGGCGCAGGGCATTGCCCAGCACGAACACGCTGGACAGCGCCATGGCCGCCGCCGCAAAGACGGGCGACAACAGGATGCCAAAGGCGGGATAAAGCACGCCCGCCGCGACAGGGATCAGCGCCGCGTTATAGACAAAGGCCCAGAACAGGTTCTGCCGGATGTTGCCCATCGTCGCCCGGCTGAGCGCGATGGCGTCGGGCACGCCCGGTCAAGCGGCCCGACATCAGCACCACATCCGCCGCCTCGATGGCGATGTCGGTGCCCGTGCCGATGGCGATGCCCACATCCGCCTCGGCCAGGGCCGGGGCGTCGTTGATGCCGTCGCCGACATAGGCCAGCGGTCCATGTTCTGCGCGCAGGCGCCGGATCGCCTCGACCTTTGCCGCCCGGCAGGACCTCGGCCACCACTGCATCGATGCCCAGTTGGCGGGCGATGGCCTGTGCGGTGCGGGCGTTGTCACCGGTGATCATCGCGACCTTCAGGCCCAGATCGTGCAAGTTCCGGATCGCCGCCGGGGTGGTTGGCTTGATCGGATCGGCCACGGCCATCATGGCCGCCAAGCGCCCGCCGATGGCTGCATAGAGCGGGGACTTGCCCTCCGCCCCCAAGCGCACGGCATCTTCGGCAAACGGGGCCACGTCCCGCCCCAACCGGGCCATGTAGCGATCTGCCCCGATCTGAACCGGCACCCCGCCTGCCA
>CAVTOW010000001.1:5000-997359 GCA_963736565.1 uncultured Alphaproteobacteria bacterium | reverse complement strand
GGCGGCGTGGCGATGGCTGTCCCAAACTTTGCGGAACAAGGCGTTACTCTCTTGCGCAAGCGCGGCAGCTTCGTCGACGAGGCCCGCCCGGCGCAATCCTGCCCAGGTGAGCCAGTTCATCGGTGGCCAGACCCTGCCGCGCCAGTAGATATTGTCGCCGAACGCCGGATCGTCGCGCCGCGTCGACGGCAGGCGATACGGCCCGCCGAAACCCTGCGGATCGTGAAGTTGTGCAAGCAGGGCTTGTGTCTGGTCCGGAGTTCGGAATGCCGGCCAGCAGCGGGTAGAACGAGGTCGGCGCAAGGCTCTGCACGAAGTGTCCGCTCGTCAGGCGGTTGGCGAAAACCCTGCGGCCGGTGTCCCACAGTCGGTCCCGTATCGCGACCTTGTGCGCTTCGACGCGCAGCGACAGGGCGGTTGCCTCGGAAGTGCGGCCAAGCTCTTCCAGCAGCCTGACCAGCATCTCTCCCTCCAGCGCAAGCAAGGAATTCAGGCCGACATCGTGGCTGTCAAGCAGACCGCTGGCAGGGTCCAGCGTCGCTGCGTCATGGGTGGGCGAGTTGTCCATCGCGGACTCGTCCTTGGCCCCGAGCTTGGTTCCGCGATAGAGTCCCGCGCCAACGGCCGATGTGCCGTAGGCAACCAGCCCTGTGCCGTGCGGATCGCGGGCGCGCCACCACCAGTCATAGGCGCGCAAAAGAACCGGAACGACCCGCGACAGCAACGCCGGATCGGGCCAACGCAGGTGGAGCATCATCAGCACGTAAGCGCCGATTGGCGGCTGGGACCGGTCGATCCAGGCGTCGTTGCCGGTCAACAAGCAAGGCAGGTTTCCCTGTGGCGTGGCCCCTGCCAGCACCGCAAGCAGGTTGTCGCGCGCACTTTCCGCATCGACCGTCGCGCAAAGCGCGGCGCTGAACAGCACATCGTTCAGCCAGACCCCGAAGCCCCCGAACTTGGCAGTCGTCCAGTTGCGAGACAAGGCCGTGTAGCGACGGGTATTCACCGGATCGAACAGCGTGTTCCAAGCCATGATATCGCGAACAGCATCAATCGCGCCCTCGCCTGCGCCGGTCTGTTGCGGCAAGGAATTCAGATCGGGCTCGATGCTGAGAGCAGCACGCGCCCGCTCCACCGTGTCGGCCAGATCGTCGCCCACGGCGAAGGCGAAGCGGGCCGACGGCGCTTCTTCCAGATTGAACCTCAACGCCAGAAGCGGAGCCTCGTCGATGCGGCTTGCAAGGTAGAAGTAGCCATGCTGCTGAAGCTCGTCCGTGAGGGCTGACAGATTGTCGTGGCCGGTAACGAGCAGCGGCAAGCGGTCTGGAAGCAATACGCCAAAGCGGTGTCCGACGCGGATAACGGCGGCACCCAGTTCGGCGTTCCAGTGCCACCTGTTGCCGTCTGCCGAGTTGAGCGCCAGGCATACCCAGAAGCGCAACCCCCACTCGGCGAACCGCGTCGCGGTCCAGCTGCCTTGAACCGCAAAGGGTTCGGCCTTGACATATCGCCAGTCAATCTCGGTGCCCGCATGGTTCAGCGCCGCTTCCACGAGGCTTGCGTCGGCCGAATGCCGACCGAGCCGGAGGGAGGCTCCGGCGGGGAACGCGGTCGCCTTTCCCGTACTTGCGGCATAGGCGACGGGTGTCATCGTAATGCCGAGCGGCAGGTATGTGATCGCCAGCGGATGGTCGGAAGACCAGGTTCCGAATGCTCGCTCCAGCGCCACGCCGCCCGACCTATCCGCAGGTGCGCCGGGCGATCTTATTGCTTCCATGCTTCAATAATCTCCGCTGTCCCGGCAAGCTCGACCTGCATGTCGAAGCGCTGTTTAAGAATGTCGAGCGCCGCCCGATGCCCGTCACTTGAACCACTGGCGACCGCGTCCTGCGCGACGATCACCCGCAAGCCGCGGTCGACGGCCTCAAGGGCCGTGGAAAGGACGCAAACATCGGTCTCAATACCCGAAAGGATCAGCGTTCGGCAATTGCGCGCAACCAAAAGCGTGGCAAAATCCGGGTTGGAGAAGGCCGAATACCCAGCCTTGTCCAACACAGGTGCTTCTGGTGCGAGCCGAGTCAAGTCAACAATGAGGTCCAGCAATTCCGGGGCAATCTGGCCGAGTGTAACCCCCGACCAACGCCGATAGTAGCGCTGCCAAGCTCCGCTTGCATCGTCAGCCGTTACGGGCGTTACGAAGCGTGCGAACAATGCGGCGTCGGAGGCATGCTGCAGCAGAGCGGCGCAGGTCGGAACGATGGAGAAAAAATCGCGCACGTGCCAGTCGGTTCGCTCGGAGAACAGTCGCTGCATGTCGATGTTCAGGTGAAGTGCATCCTCGATGTCACCAAATCGAAGCATAATACAGCCCCGCCATCGATAAACGCTCCCGCCTTGCCGCCCTAAACAGAGCAAGTGAAGGCTAGTTAGCGGCGTTTGCTTAGTCAATCTGAGGTGCCCCTAGATTTGTAGACGCTTTGCCCCCTAACTTTGAGGCAAGGAGGCCGAGATGGGGACGAGCAACTACAGCGACGAGTTCAAGCGTGACGCGGTGCAGCAGATCACGGGTGCGTGGGTATCCGGTTCGGGAGGTTTCGCAGCGTCTGGGGGTGAGTTCGCACTCGCTCTACAAGTGGATGAAGCTGTTCGCGGAGCCTGCTCCCAAGGTGCCCGGCGTGGACCACGAAGCCGAGAACCGGCGGCTGAAGCGGGAGCTGGCTCGGGTGACCGAGGAGCGCGACATCCTAAAAAAGAGGCAACGGCGTACTTCGCGCGCCAGTCGAGCCCAATGAAGTACGCCTTCATCCGGGCGCATCAGGCCGAGTTCGGCGTCCGGGCCATGTGCCGGGTGCTGCGGGTTCACTTCAGCGGCTTCTATGCATGGCTTAAGGAACCGTTAAGTCAGCGTGCGCAGGAAGATGCGCGCCAGACCGAACTGATCCGGCAGGCCTGGTCCGACAGCGGCAAGGTCTATGGCTATCGCAAGCTCACCGACGATCTGCGTGATCAGGGGGAACAGGTTTCCGAGAACCGGGTCGCCCGGCTGGCCGGCCTTGCGGGCATCCTGGCCCAGATCGGCTACAAGCGCCGCCCTGGACGATATGGCGGCAAGCCTGCCGTGGTCGCGTCCAACACCCTGGACCGGCAGTTCGAGGTCGATGCGCCCGACAAGGTCTGGGTGACCGACATCACCTACATCAAGACCCACGAGGGGTGGCTGTATCTGGTCGGTCGTCATCGATCTGTTCTCGCGGCGCGTCGTCGGCTGGTCCGCGCAGCCCCGCATGACGACCGACCTGGCCCTGCAGGCCTTGCTCGCGGCCGTCTGGCGGCGCAAACCCAAGGCCAAGGTGATGATCCATTCCGACCAGGGATCGCAGTTCACCAGCCGCGAGTGGCAGCTGTTCCTCGAGCCAGCACAATCTGGATGCCAGCATGAGCCGCCGCGGCAACTGCCATGACAATGCGGTCGCCGAAAGCTTCTTCCAGCTCCTGAAGCGGGAACGCATCCGCCGTCGCACCTACCTGACCCGCGAAGCCGCAAGGCAGGACGTGTTCGACTACATCGAGATGTTCTACAACCCGAAGCGCAAGCACACGAACAACGGCATGCTGTCGCCCGTTGACTTCGAAATCAGGCAGCAGAAACTGAACGAGGCAGGCGTCTAGGAAACTAGGGGCACCTCATACAGAGACTGGGTCGCATTGGTCTGTCAGCGCCTTCCTGATTGTTCAAGTCGAGGGGCCGAGAGGTTGGCGATGCGACCTCTACAACCGCCGCGCGAATATCGGCACTTTCGTAAGTCAATCTTGCCTGCCACATAGAATTTCACTTGATCTGTTTGCATGTTCCGACAAGTTTTGCATCAGTTAAGAGTCTATTAATCGCAGGTAATTCTATGTATAACGAGTCGCCTATTGAACGAAGAATAGCGGCCAGCGCCAACCAGATCCGATACGTCAAGGCCGAACTGGCTGGGGCGGGGACATATATGATCCCTCTGGGCCACCTGGTTCAGGGGCCTCTCGACCGGGACAAACTGGCGGCCGCGGCACGGGCGTTGATCCTGCGGCACGAAGCTCTGCGAACTCGTTTCGAGCTCGGCGAGGGCACTATAACCGCCATCGTCGCTGTCGAGCCAAATTTTAGGTTCCATGTTGTCTCGTTGGCGGACCGTAGCCTTGACGCTTTCCGAAACCTCGCAATCCCGCTGATCTTCGACCGCGTGGATCCACGCGAAGCCCGGCTCGCTCGTCAGGATCGTGGCGGCGGACCTGGGTGACTGCTGGCGGTTCACCATCGCCGCACATCACGCGATTACAGACGGTTTCTCCCGGGGCGTTATGAACCGAGAACTCCTCAAAATCTATGCCGGAGAAGAACTGGCACCGGCCCGCTCATACTACGAGTTCGCTACTTCGGCCGACGCATCGAGCATGCTTTCACCTGACGCAGTGCAATACGTCGCATCGATGCCATGTCCCGTGAGACTGGTCGGTGACAGCATCGGCCGTGGGACAGAGGATGATGCTGGACTATTCACAGAGCGAGACTTCTTAGAGCTTTCTCGGCCCTTGCGGTCACTCGGCAAGTCGATCGGTGCTACCACATTTGGGGTCCTCGCCGCCATATACGCCGATGGGCCTGAGAGGTTACTCTGGCGATCCGCACACATCTAGCTTCTTTCAAGCCGAAGGTCGAACGGCGCTAGGTGCGCCGAACTCTGTCGTTGGTCCGTTCTCGAATACACTGCCGATCGACCTCACCGTCGACCTTGACAAACCCTTTGCTGTCTTTGCCGCCAGCGTTTCCGAGCGGGCGCGCAGATGCCGTAGCACTGGGAAAACGAACCGATCCTGGACCGCGTTCTGGCCGAGGGCAAGGCGCCTAGTGTGTCGATCAACATGTTCCCGCCAGCGGGCCGGATCCGGGCTGGAACGCTCGACATTGGCCCGAGGGAGTTCCTCGATCGGCGCACTGAATTTGACTTGAATTTAGTGTGGTCCGAAGACGACGACGTGTTGACCGCGCGCGCATTCTACGATGGTGCGCTCTTGACTGAAGATCGGGTGCAACTCTTCCTCGCGTTCCAGAGCGATCTGCTTCAGGCCGCACTTGCTGACCCACAAATGAACTGTCGCGACATAATCCGGAAAGCGCGGGGTGGGCGGGAGGTTGTGCTGCCACAAACATCTCGTGATCCGGCGCCTGCGGGACGGCTGCACGATCGGTTTTTCGAAGTCGTTGCTCGGACGCCCGACGCGACAGCGGTGATAACGACGCGAGAGCGGATCACCTATGGCGATCTTGCACTTCGGGTGCGGCGTGTTCTGGCAGCGCTCAGGTCGGCCGGGGTTGGGGAAGGCGATCGTGTCGCGATTTTGGCGCAACGTCATCCCGCTCTGATTGCCGCCATGCTCGGTGTGTCGGCAAGCGGCGCTGCGTTCGCATTGATCGACGCAACCTATCCAGTCGAACGCATGCGTTGGATGATCGAGCGCCTGGGTTGCCATTTCCTTGTGGAAGCCGGGGCATCGCTTCCAGAAGACCTACGGGCTGAAGTCAGTGTTATTGCGCCGGCATCCGAACCAGCACCTGAAGCTGATATCTGTTTTGGCGCTTCGCGATTAGAAGCCTGCCACATGTTCACGTCCGGCACGACGGGTCGACCAAAGCTAGTCAGCCATCCCGACACGACACTGCAGCGCTTCGTCGCCTGGCAGGCTACGATGCTTGACCTGCCAGAGCCAATCTGTTGCCTGATGATGGCAGGCCTCGCGCATGATCCGACGCTTCGCGACGTGTTCCTGCCTCTCTCGAATGGCGGAACGGTCGCGGTTCCCACCCCTTGCGAAATGACCCGACCCGAGGAGCTACGTGCTCTGTTGGCCCGGGCACGATGCAACGTTGTAAGGTTCAGCCCGACAACGGCACGGCTCTTGACCGCCGGAGTTGACGATGCCGGGGGGCTTGGCAGCCTGAAGGCAATCTTCTGGGGCGGCGAACGGCTTCCCCATTCCGAGGTCCGTAAATGGCATGGACTCGTTCCTGGGGCACGGCAGTTCAACATCTTCGGCACCACGGAAACGCCCCAAGCTTTCGTGTTCCATGAGATCGACCCAGCGGCGCACTGGTCGCGAAATATCCCCATGGGACGACCGCTACCCTGGACCGGGGTCCGTTTGGTCGATGAAGAGGGCTCGCCCGTGTCAAGCGGTGAAGTGGGCGAGATTGTCGCCTCACTTGCCGATCCTGTGGTCGGCGTTTCGGAGAAATTCCCGATCCAGGAAGCTGGGGTTGGGTGTCATCATTTCACGGGAGACATCGGCTACCACATGCCTGATGGCGAGATTTACTTTGTCGGGCGGCGTGACGGGCAAATCAAGATCAACGGATTCCGCGTCGAGCTTGCAGAGATCGAGTCGACCGCAGAAGCAGTAAAAGGTGTCGAACGTGCGCACGCCATGGTGGTCACCGACAGGGTTCTACTCTTCGTCGAGTCGAATATGGCGGACATAACCGAGCGAAGTCTGCGAGCGGCCCTATCTCGAACGCTGCCCGCATATATGGTCCCCGCCCAGGTCGTCGTAAGTGAAAGGTTCCCGAGCACACCGAACGGTAAAGTAGACGGGCCAGCGCTGTTAGCATTGATGCGTTCCCGCATGGCAACAGCTGCCGCCGCGGCAGCCCCCGGCCTTCGAGGCCCTGCGGAACATCTCCTCGCCCAAGTATTTGCCAGTCGCACAGGTCGAAGTGACGTGACCCGCGATGACACGCTCGAGGACCTTGGCGCGGACAGTCTTACCAGTATTGAACTTCAGCTCGAACTCGAAGCGAAGGGGTTTGTGCTGCCAGAGGATTGGCCATTCATGCCGATCTCAGAGTTGGCCGGGTTTCTGAGAACAACAGATAAGTCCGAGCACAGGTGGGCCTCCTTGGGCAAAACCAGCCGGGTGGAGACTTTCATCCTTCTGAGGGCGATGGCCATCGTTGCCGTGGTGTTCTTCCACACGGGCTACAACTGGACCGGAGGAGCCTCGATCACTCTCTTTGTTCTGGCCGGATACTCCTTCGGCCGCCTCCAATTGAAGGCGATAGCCCAGGATGATCATTCCGGGAGGGTATGGGTTCTGCTCGGCCGTCTTGTTGTCCCGCTGGTCCTTATGATCCTGCTGTATGTCGGAGTTGCTGCATACCGGGGCCTAGAGACCCATCCATCAACTCTGTTTTTCTATCGCAACTTGACCGAACTGGTCGACGCAACGATCCTCGGGGTGCAGACGACAAACATCGGGATGCCCTGGCTCTGGTTTCTGCACGTTTACGTTCAGGTCTTTGTTCTGATCGGGCTGTTGCTCAGTTTCCCCGCACCGCGCCGACAACTACGTGACGACCCCTGGCGCGCGGTCGCAGTTTTCTTTGTGATCATCCATGTCGTCGGTCTGCTCGTGATTGTTGTCCTCTCCGTAGGCCCCCGCGGCATGCTCGAGACCGCGCGGCTGCTTCACAGGTCTCCTGTTGCGATCCTCCCTTTTCTCGCACTGGGAGCGTTGATTTCCTGCGCTCAAACACCCATGAGAAAAGTTGCAAGTCTTTCGGCCATCGCAATTCAGTTTGGGCTGGTCTGGGTGCTTTATCCAGACCACCGGGAAATCTGGTGGATCGTCGCTCTTGCGGCATGTGCGTATGTGCCATACGTGACATTACCGGGATTTGTCGCTCGTCCGGTGGTCATGATCTCGGCTTACTCGCTGATGATATACTTGGCGCATCCCTTCGCATTTCTGGTCTTCTACAAGTTTTTCGGTTCGGAGGGGGCCGCTGGCCTCGTCAGCGTCGTTTTCCAAATCGGAACGGGGATCTTTCTTGGTATCCTTATGCGATGGGTTCTGGACTTCCTCGGGGTGAATCGCTTGGCAGGCTTAAGGGTTACGTTCTTTCCTTCCCAGAAGATCGGCGCGTAACTTCTAAAAGGGGCGTAAAGAGAAGTTAACGCTCCGGGTGCCTTGGAAGGCGCGGCCTCTTTTCGGCGTGAAGCGCGTCACATGAGCGACAATGAGGCGAGATCGCAATTGTCTGACAACACCAGCCAGCGCCAACGCAGGCCTTGCCTCAGAAGTTCGCGATCAGGTTGATCTCGGCGCCCTGGTCGTCCTGGGTGAGGTCGGTCAGGTCGTCCGAGAATTCGCCGAAGTTATAGGAGCCGCCGACCATCACGTGCTGGCCGATCTGCTTGTAGACGCCGACGACCGCACCGAAGTTTGCTGTTCCGGACTGAATCGTGGTCAGGTTACGCCCTTCCACCAGCACGTCCCAGTCGTTGACGAGATGGTAGCGGGCGTTGGCCACGGCGAGCCAGGCGTCGTTCGTGACGAAGTCGCTGTCCTCGTCGACTGCGCTGTCGCCGAAGCGGCCGCCGATCTTGCCGCCGATCGTCCAGCGGGGTGACAGGTCGTATTCCGCGTCGATGCTGAAGACGTGGCTGCGCTGGAGCGGCGCAAGGTCGCTGCCGTCAATCTGCTGGCCCACCATGTCGTCGAGATACTGGTACTTGGCGAGGATGTTCAGCCGGTCGTCGAGGATCGGGCGGAAGGCGTAGCCCAGTGACAGATCGACATAGGTACCCTCGGGCAGCGACTCGCTCGCCGTGTCGTTGAACATCGCGTCCAGGTCCGCCACGATGCGGGCCTCGTTGCTGAGTTCATAGCGCACGAGCCCCGTCAGCAGGATCGTGTCGACCGTGCCTTCGTTGCTGTCGTCCTTGATGAACTCGATCCGCGCCGCGCGCGTTCAGCGCCTCGCCGTCGTCATGGCGCACACCGAGCGAGACCGCGGTGCGGTCAACGTCGCCATCGGGATCGCCCGCACGAGCCTGTTTCGACCGCGCCGGTGTAGATCGTCCGTTCAGAGCGCTCGTATTCGATGCCATAGGTCGAGGTCAGCGACATGCGCTGCCCGAACAGATCATAGGTGTTCTCGGCATAGGCCGTGACGGAGTCGCTGTAGCGCCGGCGCCCGCCTGCGACGAACTGGCCCCGGTCGCGGCCCGGTCAGAACGACGTCGTCCACGCGTGCGGTCGGGGTCGAGCGTGTAGCCGAAATAGACGTTGGACTCTTCGCCCTTGTCCTGCCCGAACAGGATGCGACCGCCCACGCCCGTGGCGCCGTCGGACACCTCGCCCTGGATCGACCAATCCTTGCCGACCTGCACCTCGCCGCCGAAGCCGAGGCGGTTGCGTCTTTTCGAGTCGCCCGTCACGTTCAGCGAGCCCTGGCCGAACACGTACCACTGGAAGCTGTCGGACGGCACCATCAATCACGCCGGGCCGCCAGATCGTCGCGCGTGCCAGTCGCCGTCGGTGGTGTCGGTCCCCTCGCTGTCGACATGGCCATAGCCGAGTTCGACCGTGACGCTGTCGCTGACCTGCTGCTGCAGGATGATCTTGCCGCGGTCGTCGCGGGTGCCGGGGTCTTCGTCGTAGTGGTCATAGGTGATCAGAAGGCCGGTCGAGGTGCTGAGCGGCAGTTCGGCGCTGATCCCCCACATCAGTTCGGGGTCCGTCACCTGCCAGTCGAGCGACGAGAAACCCGCCTCGAAGCTTTGGAAATAGGCCCGCTGACCAGACCGGCGCCACCGGCCCAGACCTCGTCCAGCGCGGCCTGGCCCTCGATACGGATAGGCCGTGCCGCTGCCGTCGGGCGGCGCGGTCGTACTCGGCGGTGAGGCCGCCGTTGAACGAGGACAGGTAGCCAAAGCCCGGCCCGTCGGTCCGCGCGATTTCGGCCGTCAGAAAGGTGCGGTCGCTTTTCGTCCAGACCAGATCGACGCCGTAGGCCGTCTGGTCCGCGGTGCCGGAGTTGTCGATCTGTGCTGTCGCGCCGAATCTGCAGATTGTCGGCGATGCCCGAGGTCAGCCGCGCGCCATAGGCATAGCCGTCGATATCCCCGACCGCCGGGCGCCATTCGTACTGGGCCACGAGGTTCAGCGTATCGTCGCCATTGGGATTGGACGACAGCAGCGCCCCCGTACTGCCATAGCCCGACAGCGGGCTGTAGAGCGTGACGACGCCCTGCGTGTAGTTGATGTCGTAATCCTTGCCCTGCACCAGCGAGGTGCGCGAGATCACCCGCTGGGTGTTGGCGTCGCGCAGCTCGACCGTCAGCGTTTCCGAGCCGATCAGAATGTCCTGCTTGGTCAGGAAGTAGACCGACCCGCCGGTGCCGCGCAGCACGTCGCGCTGCGGCAGCTGGTCGGGCTGGGCGGCATAGCCTTCGAACCGCAGGCGGGGCGCGCCATCGTCGTTCACCGCCTGCGTCTGCAGAACGGTCTGCGCGCCGTAGAGCGTGCGTTCGTTGCGCAGCAGCTCGGTGCCCTCGGTGACCGACTTGAAGTCGCCCCAGAGGCCGAAGTTCCCGTTCTTCTCGACCTTCAGGTAGAAGCCGCCCGAGGTGGGCGCGTCGATCACCAGCGTCGAGTCGTCGCCATAGGTCGGATAGGCCAGATCGGGGTCGAGGCGGTTCAGGATTGCGTTGGGGTCCTTGTTCAGGATGTTGCTGAACAGATCGTCGATGTCGTCTTCGCCGCTGTCGACCTGCGGCGGTGATCTGTCAGCCCGGTGGCCGTCGTGCCCTTGGCGTAGCCCGAGAGGCGGCCGGTGTTGTAGGTGTCGCCGCCGCCATCCTCGCCGCCGTCGGTGGAGCGCCCGAAGCTGAGATCGGCTGACACCGACGTAGAACCATTCCGACTTGGGAATGGTCACGTCGCGGGTGACGTTGAACGACGTCCCGTCGGCGCGGATCACCCTGCACGTCGATGGACCGCGCGCCGGGCGGCAGCACGCGCTGGATCACCGCCTTGCCGGACGGATCGGGCGTGACGGTGGTGCCGAGCGTCTCCACCCGCGCGCCGGGCGGAAGGTTCTGCAGGTAGACCGTGACCGCCCCGCCGCGCACCGGGATGTTCCGTATGGCCGCATTGTCGGTGCCCTGCTCTTCGGTAGCGAGGTCGGTCAGGTCCCGGTCCAACGAGGTGCCCAGAAGGACAGGGCGGGTTTCGTCGTAAGCGGTTCGAGCCGTCCCGGACACGGTAGACATAGGCGAGCGTTTTTCCCTGCGGCAGGGTCGCCACTGCCTCACCATTCGGGGCGAGCGGGACGACGGCCAGCGTCCGCGCGCCGCCCGGCGCATCGAGGTCGAGGATCCGAACCTCGCCGCCCGCGACGAAGCCGGGATAGTTCATCCGGCTGAGGAACGTCACCGTCTGGCCCGGCGCAAAGGGCCCCTCGCCCAGCGTCTGCACGTCAAGCCGCGGACGGACGCCGAGGCCGTCGAAGCGCACATCGATGTCGCTGTCCGAGAGGGTGATGTCCGCGTCGCGCTGCTGGTCGGCAAAGCCGGCCTCGCCACTGACCGGTGCGCCGTCGATGCTGATCGAAAAGCCGTCGCCGCTGATCGGCTCCAGCGGCATTTCGGTGATGCCTTCGGTATTCGCCCCGGTGTCGATCTGCATCACGCAGTTCGACAGATCGGTGCAGTCCTGCGCCTGCGCCCATGCCTGCGGTCAGCGCGGCGAAGGATGCCGTCAGCGCGGCAAGGCCTGCTGGCCCGGAAAAGGAAGGGGGGGCGGGTCAATTCTTCACCTTGCCGCGTTGCAGGGTGCGCTCGACTTTCAGCCGGTCACCGTCTTTTCCCCAGGCGTCGCGCACCAGCGCCTCGACCCGCGCGAGGCGCTTGCGCGCGTCGGCGTCGGTTTCGCCCGCCATCCGGTAGTTGAGCCGCAGGACCGAGGGCTCGGTTTGTAGCTGCGTCACGAGGCCCGCGACCCCTTTCTTCAGCGCCGCCGAGGGCTGTCCGTCGGCGGTGAACGCCTTGGCCGACAGGTCGATGCGGACGACACGCGACAGGCTGACGCCGAAGTTCAGCTTCGCCATCTTGCCGGGCGTGACACGGATCGTGCGCGGGTTCTCGGTGGTCAGGCGGTAGCCTGTGGGCAGCGACCGGGTGTCGAGCTTCATGGTGAAGTTCGCACCATTCTGGTCGGGCAGTTCGGCGCAGGGAACGTGGAAGCGGCCGAATTCATCGGTCGTCACCACGTAGCCGCGCGTCGTCACCACGCGCACGCCGGGCAGGCCGGGTTCGGTGCGACTGGTGTCGGCCGATCCCTCGGGCCCGTCCTGATAGCCGTTGCGGTTCCGGTCGTCGAAGACCTTGCCGATGATGTCGGCACAGTCGAAGACATGTTCGGGCTCGCGCAGCACGGTCGCGGTCGCGACGTTCGAGATGCGGTCGCCGGTGCTGCCGCCGAGCCAGGTCTGGTTCTCCAACTCGCCCCACGGGGCCGAGCCGGTGACGCGAACGCTGAGTTTCACGGTCAGGGTTTCCCCGGCGCCGATGGTCTGGCCGGGCCAGCGCAGGGTGCGGCCGGTGATCTGCGGTTCCTGCGCGACGCCGGCCACGGTCGCCGAGCCGGGGGTGTAGACGAGGCCGACCGGCAGCACGTCGATCACGGTGACGTTGCGCAGGGTCCCGGGCGCGTTCGAGGTGAAGCCGAGCGTATAGCTGAGTGAGTCGCCGATGATGACGCGGTCGGTGCTGGCGGTCTTTGTGGCGGTGACGTTGGGCTGGAAGGTCAGCGGCACGACGGTCGGGTCGTCATCGTCGACAGTCGCGCCGGACAGGTCGGTGACGGGCGGGCCGGTGGGCGGGTTGCCCGTCACCGTCGCCTGGTTCACGACGCGCTCGGCATTGAAGTCGGACTCCACGACGCTGTAGCGACCGACGAAGGTCGTCGTGTCCGTCTCGCCCGGCGCGAGGCTGGGGATCGGCCCGCCGGTAAGCGTCAGGCCCGGCAGGGGATCGCTCAGGCTGACATTCGTCAGCGTGACGTTGCCGGTATTGGTCACCGCGAAGTTGTAGGTGATCGGATCGCCCAATTGGGTCGGGCTGGACATGCCCGACGTGTCGGCGGTCTTGACCACGGCGATCGCGGGGCGCGCGGGGATCACGATTTCGGTCGGCGTGTCGTTCGTCGTGTCGGTGCCCGAGGTGTCGGTCGTCGTTCCGGTGCCGCCGCCCACATCGGTGTAGGTGCCCGTCACGAGGGCCGAGTTGGTGACGAGGCCCGCATCAAGATCAGGCTGGGTGAGGGCGTAGGTGGCAGTGAAGGTGGTGCTGTCGATGGCCCCCGGCGCAAGGCTGGGGATCGGACCGCCGAGGATCACGATGCCCGGCAGGCTGTCGGTGATCGTGACGTTGGTCAGCGTGACGTTGCCGGTGTTGGTGACGGTAAAGGCATAGCGGATCGTGTCGCCCAGTTGTGCAGGGTCCGGCAGGCTCGCGGTATCAACCGTCTTCACGAGGCGGATCTCGGGATCCGGGCCGAGGTCGACCACGGTCGGGTCGTCGTCCGTCACCGTGGTGCCCGAAAGGTCCGAAACCGTCCCCGGCCCGCTTGGCGTGGTGAAGGTGCCGGTCGCGGTCGCCTGGTTGACGACCCGGGCCGCGTCGAGATCAGCCTGTGTCAGGGCGTAGCTGGCGGTGAAGGTGACCGCATCCGTCGCTCCCGGCACCAGCAGGCCAATCGGGCCGCCCGAGATCACGATGCCCGGAAGGATATCGGTCAGGGTGACGTTCGTGAGCGTCACGTTGCCCGTGTTCGTCACCGCGAAACTGTAGGTCAGGGGATCACCCACCTGCGGCGGTGTCTGAACGCCCGAGGCGTCCACCGCCTTCACCAGCGCGATGGCGGCGCCCTGCGCGACCGGGACGACCGTTGGATCGTCGTTCGTCTGGTCGCTGCCCGAGACATCGCTGACCGTTCCGGGGGTTCCGGTCGGATCGGTGTAGTTGCCGGTGGCCGTGGCCGAGTTCTCCACCTGCCCCGCGTCGAGGTCGGCCTGCGTCAGAGCGTAGGTCGCCGTGAAGGTCGTGGCATCGCTCGCGCCCGGTGCGAGCGTCGGGATAGGGCCGCCGAGGATGGCGATACCGGGCAGCACATCGGTCAGCGTCGTGTCGGTCAGCGTGACGTTGCCGGTATTGGTGATGGTGAAGCTATACGAGATCACCTCGCCCACGGCGGCGGGCGTGCCGACGGCCGAGGCATCCGCCGTCTTGACCAGCGTGATCGCCGGGGCCTGTGCCAGCGGCACGACCGTGGGCGTGTCGTTGGTGTTGTCGGTGCCCGAGACGTCCGTCACGGGTTCCGGGCCCGTCACCGGATCGGTGAAGGTGCCGGTCACGGTGGCCGTATTCTCGACGCGACCCGCGTCGATGTCGGCCTGGGTGATGGCATAAGTCGCGGTGAAGGTCGTGCTGTCCACGTCACCGGAGCCGAGGCTGGGGATCGGCCCACCGGTGATGGTCAGGCCGGGCAGCAGATCGGCCAGCGTGATGTCGGTAAGCGTCACGTTTCCGGTGTTCGTCACGGTGAAGGCGTAGGAAATGACCTCGCCCGCGACCGGCGGCGTCGACAGGGCCGAGGCGTCGGCGGTCTTGATGAGGGCGATGGACGGCTCGTCTGCCAGGCTCGAGACGGTCGAGGAACTGTCGGTCACGGTCAGGAAGCCGCCCCCGCCGTCGGCGGCATACTGGCCCGTGACAGTCGCCGTGTTGGTCAGCGTGCCCGCGTCGATATCGGTGGCGGTCAGCAGGTAGGTGCCCGTGTAGGTCGTGGTGTCCGTGGCGCCCGCCCCCAGCACCGCGATCGGGCCGCCCGACAGGATGAGGCCCGGCAGCGGATCAGTGATGGTGACGTTGCGCAGGGTGGTGGGACCGCTGTTTGTGACAGCGAAGCCGAAAGTCACCGTGTCGCCGATGGCAGGAGGCGTGGACAGCGCCGAAAGATCGACGCTCTTGACCAGCTCGATGGACCCGAGGTTCACGATCGTCGGCGTGTCGTTCCCCTGATCGGTGCCCGACAGGTCGTCGACCGTAAGGGGGCGGCCGCCTGCGTCGACGCCCCAGGTGCCGGTGGCCGTCGCCTGGTTCTGCACCTGCCCCGCGTTCAGGTCAGCCTGCGTCAGGGTATAGGTCGCCGTGAAGGTGCCGGTGTCGGTCGCCCCCGGCGCAAGAACGGGAATGGGGCCGCCCGTGAGGACGATGCCCGGCAATGTGTCCGTCAACGTGACGTTCGTCAGGGTCACGTTGCCGGTGTTTGTGACGGCGAAGGCGTAGGTGATCGTGTCGCCTACCTCGGGATCGCCGATGGCGGAGGCATCGGCGGTCTTGACCAGCGCAATGTCCGGGTTGAAACCCACATTGACGGGCGTGGGCACATTCTCGCCCGGCTCGTTCGCCTGGCCGTTGCCGTTCGGATCGGGGTTGGCGCCGTTGGTCGACGGGTCGGAAAGCTGCGGATTGGTGGCCGGGCTCTGCCCCGTCCAGGCGCCCGTACCCTCGACCGTGCCCTGGTTGCGGTAGCGGACGCCGGGCGAGAGTTCGACCGGCAGCGGTACGGTGGGTTGCACCTGCAGCGTCACGGTGACGTTGCAGTCCGCATTGGGGGCGAGCGTCAGGCCCGCGAGCAGCGTCTGGTCGGCGCTGCCGTTGAAACCGCCGTTGCGGCCACCGCAGGTGCCCCCCGTCGACGTGACACGGTAGCTTCCCGCGGGCAGCGCCCCCGAGGGCACATGCGTCCCGAAGAGCGGCGACGGCCCGGCCAGCGGATCGGTCAGCGTCACGCCCTGAAGCGGTTCGAGGCTGAAGTTCCGGACGATGAACCGGAACGTGACCGAGAACGATCCATCGGGCGCAATCACCGGGGTTCCGACTACCGCCTTCGCCGCACCGATGCGCGCCTCGGGCACCTTGGGGAATAGGTAGGTGATCGCATCGGTCAGGGGCGGCAGGCTGATGCCCGTGATGCTCGTCTGCCCGCCCGATGTTCCTCCGCTGGAGCCCGGAATTGCGGGACGGCCCGACAGATACGCCTCCGAGATCGAGCCCTGCGTGACGCTGTAAGTTCCCTCGGGCAGGAAGGTGAAGGTGTAGGTGCCGTTCGCGGCGGTCGTGGTCGTGCGGGTCACGGCGGTGCCGTTCAGATCGGTGCCCGAAAGGGTCATCGTGACGCCGCCGATCCCGGTGTCGTTCGCGTCGAACGACCCGTTGTCGTTGAAGTCGCGGAAGACGGTCCCGGCCAGCGACGAGGCGCGCACCTCGATCGCACCGGAATTGCTGTTGTTGGCCGGGTTCACGTCCAGCGACGAGGTCGTCACGCTGGCGGTATTGGTAAAGGTCTGCGGGTTCGACGTGATCGTGTCGACGCGCACGGGCACGGTGATGTCGACGATGCCGCCGTTCGAGAGCGTCCCGAAGCTGCAAGTGAAAGCCGTTGCGCCCGCCGATCCGGTGCAGGACAGCGCCGTGGTTGTGCCAGCCGCAACGACTGGGGTGGGTGTCCCGGTCAAGCACCATGCCTGCTGGCAAGGTGTCGGACAGCACGACGAGGTCGGCCTCGGCCAGAAGCGGCCCGACAAGGTTCGTGACCCGGATGGTGTAGCTCAGCCCCTCGCCGATGTTCGGCGTCGGGATTGCTCGGAACCTTGCTCGTCACCTCGACATCCGAGCGGGTGCGGACGGTGGTGTTCTGGCTGGTCGTGTTATTCCCAAGCTCGGTGTCGAAACTGGCGGAGCCGTCGGCGGCGACCGAGGCGCGGTTGACCGCAACGCCCTTGGCCACGCCGCGCATCGTCACGATGATATCGCGCGTCTCGCGCGCGGCGAGGAACGGGAACACACAGCTGATCGTGCCGCCGACGACATCGCGCGTGGCACCGACGGTGCAAGTGGCATCGGGCGGGAAGCTGATCGACTGGAAGCTGAGGAGCGAGGTCGGCAGAGTATCGGTGACGACGACATTCTCGGCGGTCGAAGGCCCCCGGTTGCCCGCGCGCAGGGTATAGACCGTGTCCTCGCCCACCGCGACGGGGTCGATGCTGTCGACCTTGCCGATCAGCAGGTCGAACACGGGCGCCTCGACCGGCGTCGTGACCGAGGTGCTCGTTGTTGTCCGCGTCCGTCTCGACCGTCGACGTCGTCACACTCGCGACGTTGGTCAGCGAGCTGCCGAAATAAGCCTGGTTCGGCCTGAGCGTGATCGTGACCGTCTGCTGCGAGTCGTTGTTCAGCGTGCCGAGATTGCACTGCACGAGGTCGTTGCCCGGTCCGGTGACGGAGCCCGGCGTCGGCGTCACGCTGCAGCTGCCGGACGAGGGGGCGGCCGAAATGAAGGTGAGGTTTGCCGCGAGTGTGTCGGTAACCGTCACATTCTCGGCGGCGCTCAGGCCGTTCGCCTCGTTCCGCGCGGTGACCACGTAGATCAGGTCCTGCCCTGCAGGCACCGGCGAGGGCGTGGCGGTCTTGCTGACCGTCACATCCGCGCGCGGGTCGACCGTGAAGCTGGCGCTCGAGGCGTTGTTGGTCAGGTTGGGGTCAGCGGTTGTGCTGGACCCGACCGTGGCCGTGTTCGTGCGGCTGCCGCCGTTCGATCCGGGCCGGACCGTGATCGTGACTACGGGGCAGTCGGAACCGACGGTGCAGACGGGAAGCGTGCTGATGTTGCAGGTCTGGCGGATGCTCTGCGGACCGGTCACATCGGTCGAACAGGCGAGGCCCGTGGCCACGCCCGGCGCGGTCGCGATCGAGACATATCCGGCGTTCGGTCCGCTGGTGTCGCTGTTGACCAGATTGGTCAGCAGATCGGTCAGCACGACATTCTGCGAGGCGGCGGGGCCGGAATTCGCGATCTCGATGTCGTAGACCTGCACCTGCCCGGCAACCACCGTGGCGTTGCGCGCGGTCTTCAGGACGCGAATGTCGGCCGCGTCGGGCAGCAGGCTGCCGCCCACGTCCACGTTGATCGTGTCGTTCCCCGGATTTGTGTCGGGCAGGTTGCCGCCCACCCCGCTCACCTGCGCGCCGTTCCGGATCGTGCCGGTCTGCGTGACGGTCGCGGTCAGGACGATGTCCGGCGTCGATCCGCCCGGAGGCAGCGGGCTGGCCGCCGTATAGACGATGTCGCAGGTGATCGTGGCGGGGCCGGAAAGCGGCGGGGCAGGCGAACAGGTCCAGCCCGGTCCGCCGACCGCGGTCACGTCAAGTCCCGCCGGGACGAAATCCTGCACGCGGACCGTCCCGATGAAGCCGTGGTCCCTTCGTTCGACGCGCCCAGCCGGTAGTCGTAGCTGTTCCCGACAACGACGAGGGGCGGCTCGGGACCCGACTTGCGGACGGCGAGATCGATGGTCGGCGGAATGATGACGACACCGCCGTCATCGCCGGTGTTGTTCGACAGGTCCGGATCGAAGGGATCGGTGGCGTCGATGTTCACCACATTGATCGCGGAACCGGCCGCGACGACGTCGGCGACGATGACGACCGGGCCGAGTGGCACGTTGAAGCCCGGCACCGTGCCCGAGGCGAGCGTGCAAGTCACCGTCTGACCCGAAGTGCTGCACAGCCAGCCGCTGGAGGGTGAGGGCGTCACCGAGACGACGCTGTAGTTCGACGGCAGCGTATCCGTCATGGTCAGGCCGGTCGGCACATCGCCGCTGTAGCGCGGGCTCAGCGTGAAGGCGACGGTGTCGCCCACGACGAGCGAACCGCCCGGCAAACGGGTCTTGGTCACCGCGACGTCGCTGCCTGCGGTGACGCTGGTGTTGAAGCTGGCAATGTCGTTGCTGGCGTCCGGGTCGGGCGGCGAGCCGTCCGACACGCTGCCCGACAGGGTGATGGTCGAGTTCGCGCCGACAGTGGCCGTGCCCGAGAAGGTGAAATCGACGGTGCCGCCAATCGGCACCGTCGGCCCCACGACGCATTGGTAGCTTCCACCGAACAGGACGCAGCCAGCAGGCGGGACGATGCCGCTCAACCCGGCCGGGACCGGGAAGTCGAGCGTGAAACCCTGTGACGGGTAGGGACCCGTGTTCGTGGCAGTGAAGGTATAGGTCGCGACGCCGCCCGAGGGCACGGTCGTGGTTCCGCTCAGCGACAGCGCGATGTCCGCGCCCTTGGTGATCGTGGTGGTAATCGTTTCGCTGTTGTTGCTGGGGTCGGCGTCCGGCGCAGGTATGGTCGGGGTGACAGCGATCACCCCCTCGGCGGTGGTCAGGAAGTTGATCGTGAGGGTGGCATCCCCGTCCGGGCCGAGGGCGGGGACGGTGCAGCTGACGGTGCCCGCCACGGCTTCGGCGCAGCCACTGATCGTGCCCGACGCCCCGTCCCATGTGGTGCCCGCAGGGACCGGAATGCTGATCGTCGTGGCGGGCGCCGAGGCGAGGGAGTCGTTGAAGACGGTGACGACATAGCCTGCGCTGCTGCCCGCAGGCAGCGTCACGGAGCTTTCATTGCGGATGTTGACGACCCAGTCGTAACTCAGCGGTGGGACTTGCGATGCTGCCGGCTGCGCGAAGCTCGCGAAGAAAATTCCGGCAAACGCCAGAAGCCCGTTTCGAATCATGCCGCTCAACTGCCCCGGATGGTCATTTTGTTCTTCGTGGCAGGTCTGGGCCTGCCGTTTCGGGGTAGCGGGGCCCGACGAAGCGGGCAAAGACGAAGCGAAGCGGGCTGGCAAAGCGAAGCGAACTGTGGCCGCCGCGCTACGCTTGTTCTATTTTTGCGGTTCTAACATTTTGTTAACACAATCTTTACGGGTGCATGGGTCGGCGGACACAGAGAGAAGAGAGCCGTTCAAGCCGCACTACGGGTCCTGTCCCCGGAACTCTGATCGAGACGGGTAGCGAACGACATCCCCTGCCGTGATGACAGATGTTCTCCCCTCAATTCCTTCAAGCCAAGCCGTGTGTTCTTCCGCCTTGCGGATGCTTCAGACCGGCTTCCCGCGCTCGCTTCGGAACGTTGAGCACCTTGTGAGAAAGCCCGGGATCTGGCGCTGTCGGAATTGCTCTGCGTAAGGTCGCGCGCGCCCGGTCGGCTTTGCTGCATGCCAAGCGGTCCCGTCAAATGCACTTTCCTGGTGCGGGCTGGCGGCCCCCCCGCCCTGCCCCGATGCCAGAGCGTGCACCAGTCGAGGACTTCAAACGTGGCCCGATATCATCCGGCTGGTGGGACGAACGGTATCAAAGCCGCGCGCCCGTATCGCGGTCAAACAACAAGAGATCGCTCGGCAAGACCTCCAGATAACAGGTCTCGGATGGCGCAAGGTTGCAGTCGAGGCCAAGGCTCGCTTGGATGCCGGGCATCAGGAACCAATCGAGCGGCTGAAGCAGCACGGCATCCTGATCGACGGCGAGGGCGTCGTGGACGGCGGCGAGACGCGAATTCTGCTCCAGATCTTCTCGAAAACCGTCATCGGCCCGATCTTTTTCGAGTTCATCCAGCGCAAGGGCGACGATGGTTTCGGGGAAGGTAACTTCAAGGCGCTTTTCGAGTTCGATCGAGAAGACCAGTTTCGACGCGGACTGCTCACGCAATCTGCGCTGAAACGCTAGGTGTTTCATCGCATGGCTTGATGGTGCGATCCGAAGAAATGGAAGGATGCACGACGGGAAGGCTCTTGGTCAGAGCCCAAGCCTCGGCATGTCAGGCCCTGCGGAGCGAATGGCTGCGCGACCGCGATTCTCCTGATTGCCGACCTGCGGCAGTCGATGCTCCGCTGATCCCCGTCGAACAGCCGCCCGAAGCGGGCCGAGCACTACGTTTCTTGCGTCTTACAGCATTGATTTAATTTATCTTCTCAAAGCCCCACAAGGGCCTGCAGCCGCCGTGTCGGACCCTGCGGATCCATGAAGCGAAAGCGCTTGACTTTACGGTGCGATTCAAACGAGCTTCATTTTGAATAAGCGTTCAATCAATGAGACCCTACGGCATTGTCCGACTGATCCGAAGGGGTGCGGCTCTAAGGGAGGTGACGAAAGTGTTTCGCTTGGCCTTGGCTGCCGCGACATCGACCCGGCTCGGGCTTTGGGGCCCGCCGACACGGACGGGCCTTTCGTCACCACCGCATCTTTTGCGTTCCTGACCTGCACCAATCGCGCGGCCCCCGCCTGCCACCCAACCAGAGGAGACCGAACATGGACGTCGTCGACCAGATCCACGCCCTTCGCGCCGGCAAGCTCAGCCGCCGCGCGTTCAACCGCTCGCTCTTTGCCCTGGGCATCGTCCCGGCGATGATGCCGTTGTTGCCCCGCCGCGCGCAGGCCGCACCCGAGGATCAGGCGACGTGGTTCACCTGGGGCGGCTTCGACATTCCCGACTATTTTGAAGAATACATCGCCAAGCATGGCGAACCGCCGAACTTTGCCACCTACGGTTCGGCGGAAGAGGCCTTCAACAAGCTGCGGTCGGGTTTCGTGGCCGATCTGGTGCTGCCCTGCCTTTCGGACGTACCGCGTTGGTCGGATACGGGACTTTTCCAGCCGATCGACACCTCGCGCCTTTCGAACTGGCCGGATCAGATCACGGAACTCGGGAACGTTCCCTACAATATTGTGGACGGCAAGCAGTGGATGGTGCCGTGGGAATGGGGCCAGACCTCGGTTGCCTACCGGACCGACCTGTACGAGTTGCAGGGCGAGGAAAGCTGGGACATCCTCTGGGACGAACGCTATGCCGGAAAGCTGGGCATGCTGGGCGGCGGCGGCGATGTCTGGTGGTGTGCGGCGATCAAGGCGGGTGTGCCCTTCGACCAGATCCACACGGACGAAGCCTTCGAGAAGATTTCGGCCGTCCTGCGGGCGCAGCGACCGCTGATCCGCACCTACACAGATGACACGACCTCTCTGGATACCGCGCTGGCGGCGGGGGAACTGGTGGCCACGCTGGCCTGGAACTCGACCGTCGTGAACCTGACTGCGGCAGAGGTGCCGGTGAGGTTTGCCCAGCCCAAGGAAGGCGCGCTGACCTGGGTGTGCGGGTTGATGCTGCATGCTCAGGCGCCCAAGATCGACCGGGCCTATGACGCGATCGACTCCATGATCAGTGAATCTGCCACGGTCGCCCTGATGCGCGGCTCTGGTTATGGCGGGCCGAACCGCAAGGCCTTTGAACAGTTCACAGATGAGGAACTGGCCTCCCTGGGGCTTGCGCGCAACCCGATGGATGTGCTGCAGGCCGGGCATTTCGGCATTCCGCAGACCGCCGAATGGGACCAGCGCATGACCTCGACCTGGGAACAGATCAAGCTGGGCTTCTAGGCATGCGTTTAGGGGCAGTGAGCGCGCGGGCGCGACCATGACGGCGACCGACCTTCGGGCGCGTGCGCCCTCTCGGCCAGGCGCGCTGACGCGCTTTCTGCACCGCCACGAGGGCTGGCGCGGGCACCTTCTGCTAGCGCCCGCCCTGATCCTTATGGCGGCCGCCATCCTGTTTCCGTTGGGCATGACACTGGCCATGAGCACATGGTCGCTGTCGGGCTATGACATCGACCAGACGCCGGGCATCGGCAACTACGCTGCGATGGCTGAGAATCCGATGTTCCGGGTCCTGATCCTGCGGACGCTCACGATTGCGCTGACCTGTACGCTTTTCACCGTCATCCTCGTCTATCCGATGGCCTATTTCGTGGCCTTTCACGTCCACCGCAACAAGGCGCTGTGGCTGATCATCCTGACCTTGCCGTTCTGGACGAGCTATTTGCTGCGCGTCTTTTCCTGGCGGGTGGTGCTGGGACAGGAAGGGGCGATCAACTCGGCCCTGCTCAGCCTCGGGCTGATCGAGGCGCCCCTGTCGTTCCTGCTCTACAGCCAGACGGCAGTGACCATCGTGCTGGCGCATTCCTGGGCCGCCTTCGCAATCCTGCCGATCTACGTCAGCCTGGAAAAGATCAACCGCACCTATCTGGAGGCGGCGGCGGATCTGGGCGATGGACCTGCGCGTCGGTTCTGGCGCATCACGTTCCCCCTGTCGCTGCCCGGGGTCGCCGCGGCCTTCATCATGATGTTCGTGCCGACCATGGGCGAATACATCACGCCGCTGATGGTGGGCGGCCCCGACAGCATGATGATCGGCAACCTCGTGCAATCGATGTTCGGCCCGATGAACAACTGGCCCGCCGGGGCGGCACTTGCGGTTGTGATGATGCTGACCATCGCGATGGCCGGAGTGGTCTTCGCGCTGCTCAACAGGCTGGCCTTGAGGTAGGTGATGGCACGCTATACCGGCTTCTATCGCCCGAACCGCCCGCTGGCCGTCTATGCAGCGATCTTCGCGGTGATCCTCTACCTGCCGATCCTGTTCATTCCGCTTTTCTCTTTCAATTCCGGGGTCTACGTGAAATTCCCGCTCGAAGGCTTCACGTTCGCCTGGTACTCGGATCTGTTCCAGCGCGAGCCGCTCATGCGGGCCTTCTGGAACAGCGTCAAGGTCGCCACATTTGTCAGCATCCTGTCCACGCTGATCGCGATCCCCGCGGCGTTGGCCATCGCGCGCTACCGCATGCCGGGAAAGGCACCCGCCGTCGGCTTCATCATGCTGCCCCTCGTGCTGCCGGGCCTGATCCTGGGCGTGTCGCTGCTGACGCTGCTGAACCGGATGGGGGTCACGCTGTCGCTGGTCACCGTCACCCTCGGGCATATGGTGATCTGCCTGCCCTATGCGATCTCGGTCCTGCTTCCCCGCTTCATCGGGTTCAACCGGTCGCTGGAAGAAGCGTCCGCCGACCTGGGGGAACCACCCCTGCGCACCTTCTGGCGCGTCACGCTGCCCTGCAACTATCCCGGCATCCTCGCCTGCCTGCTGATGACCTTCACCATATCCTTCGATGAGTTCTTCATGGCCTTTTTCCTGAGCGGCGCGCAATCGACGCTGCCCATGTACATCTGGGGTCAGTTGCGATTTCCGCAGGACTTCCCCTCACTTCTGGCGCTGTCCAGCTTGATCCTGGCCTTCAGCTTCGTCCTGATCTTCGCCAGCCTTCGCCTTGCGAAGATCGGCCAACCCACGCAGACGGAGGCCGGTCGGTGATTTCCATCCGCAACGTGACCAAGGCCTTCGGCCGCGTCCAGGCACTCCACGAAGTGTCGCTGGACATCAGGGAGGGAGAGTTCTTCTCGCTTCTGGGTGCCTCCGGCTCGGGCAAGACGACACTTCTGCGGATGATCGCCGGGTTCGAGGGTGTAACTTCGGGCACGATCCTGATCGACGGGCAGGAAATGCAGGACACGCCGCCGCACCTGCGACCGATCAACATGGTGTTCCAGAACTACGCGATCTTTCCGCACCTGAACGTGCGCGACAACATCGCCTACGGGCTGCAGCGGCTGGGCACGCCCAAGGTTGAACAGGCCCGGATGGTCGACGAGATGCTCGAGATGATCGCGCTTCCAGGCTATGGCGACCGGCGGGCGACCCAGCTTTCGGGTGGCCAGATGCAGCGTGTGGCGCTGGCTCGGGCGCTGATCCTGAAGCCCAAGGTGCTGCTTCTGGACGAACCCCTCGGCGCACTGGACAAGCAGTTGCGCGAACAGATGCAGCTGGAACTGCGCGGCCTACAGCGCAGGCTGGGCATCACCTTCATCCTTGTCACCCATGACCAGGAAGAGGCGCTGACGCTGTCGGACCGCGTGGCCGTGATGGCGAACGGCACGGTAATCCAGGTCGACACGCCGGCCGGCCTCTACGACCACCCGAAGAACCGCAACGTCGCCGCCTTTGTCGGAACGATGAACTTCTTCGACGCCCTGATCCGCGGTCAGGGCGACGCACGCAGCGCCGAGATTACGGGCCTTGGCGACCACAAGCTGAACGGAAAGACCGGCCCCCGCAACGACGGAGACCGGGTGCTCGTGGCCATTCGGCCCGAAAGCCTCACGCTCAGCCCGTCTGCGCCCGAACCGCCCCACCCTTCGGTTGCAGGCCGGGTGCAGGCACGGCAGTATCTGGGCGGTCGCCAGATCCTGCACGTCGCGATCGAAGGCAGGGCGGCACCTGTCGCCGTCTCGACCGTCGCGCATCGCAGTGGCGACCCGTGGGAGGGAAGTGAGGGCCGTCCGGTATGGCTGACCTGGGGGCCCGAGGCGATGACCGTGCTCGATCCCGAATGACCAATGAACGCACCTGATGGACCGGACATGACACAGGACGACACCGCGACGGCCGAAGCCCCGAAGACCCGCCGCGCGCAGGCCAAGGTCGAACGGCGCCAAACGCTGATCGACGCGACCATCGACTCGATTGCCGAATACGGCCTGTCGGGAACCACGATGGCGCGGGTCACGGAAATCGCCGGCACCTCGATCGGCCTTGCGAACTTCTACTTCGAGAACAAGGAGCGCTTGTTGGAGGCCGTGCTGCAGCATCTGGCCGACACGGAGCGGGAGCTTTGGCAGAACCGGGTCGCGCAGGCGAATGACACGCCCGCCGACCGTCTGATTGCCTTGATCGACGCGCGCTTCGATCCGCGTATCTGCAACCCCAGGACGCTCGCCGTGTGGTTCGCGTTCTGGGGCGATGCGGGTGCGCGTTCCATCTATCGCCGCGTGGTCGGGCAAACGGACGATGCAAGGCTGGCTGTCGCTGATTGACCTGCTCGAAAGCCTTGGCCCCGGCCCCGAGGCTCCGGTGCGTGACACCGAGCAGAACCGCCCTGGGCCTTGAAGCCTTCTATGACGGGCTCTGGCTGAACCTCTTGCTCTACCCCGAAGACTTTCGGCGCCTCGAATGCCGCGAGCGCGCGGTCGAGCATCTTGCTCGCCCTTTTTCCCGACCATTTCGACGGCCTGCAGACGGGCCTGGAGCGAACACCGGGCAGGTATCTTGCGCAAAGGACCTGACCGATGGCGCGTGATCCCCGCTATGACATCCTGTTCGAGCCCGTCCGCATCGGCCCGGTGACGACGAAGAACCGCTTCTACCAGGTGCCGCATTGCACCGGCATGGGCTGGGTGCGCCCGCGCACGCTGGCCGAGATGCGCGGGGTCAAGGCCGAAGGCGGCTGGGGCGTGGTCAACACCGAATACTGCTCGATCCACCCGGCCTCGGACGACCAGCTGCACATCTCGGCCACGCTCTGGGACGACACGCGACGTGCGCAACCACCGGCTGATGACCGACAAGGTCCATGCCCACGGCGCGCTGGCGGGGGCCGAGCTGTGGTTTTGCGGCTCGCGCAGCGCCAACCTCGCCACGCGGCTAGTGTCGATGGATGTGGCCAGCCGCCCGAACGGCGTGGGCCACCCGTTCCAGTCCCGCGCGATGGACAAGGAGGACATCCGCAACCTCCGCCGCTGGCACCGCAACGCCGCCCTGCGCGCCAAGGCGGCCGAGTTCGACATCGTCTATGTCTATGCCACGCACGGCTATCTGCTGGCGCATTTCCTCGACCCCGAGACCAACACCCGGACCGACGAATACGGCGGGTCGCCTCGAGAACCGCACCCGCCTCGTCCGCGAACTGATCGAGGAGACCAAAGAGGCCGTCGGCGACCGCTGCGCCGTCGCGGTGCGCTTTGCTGCCGATGCCGAAGCGGGCGAGGACGGCCAGCCGATCCTGGGCGAACGGCAGGAGATGTTCGCGCATGATGGCCGAGATGCCGGACCTCTGGGACATCAACATCGCCGACTACTCGCTGGAAATGGGGGCCTCGCGCTTTGTCAAGGAAGGCGCGCTGGAGCCCTACATGCACTGGGTCCGGTCGGTGACGACCAAGCCCGTCGTGACGGTCGGCCGCTTCACCTCGCCCGACACGATGGTGCGGTGGGTCAAGGCCGGGCTCACCGACCTGATCGGCGCGGCGCGGCCCTCGATCGCCGACCCCTTCCTCCCGAAGAAGATCGAGGAGGGCCGGATCGAGGACATCCGCGAATGCATCGGCTGCAACATCTGCTATTCGGGCGACAGCCTGTCGGTGCCGATCCGCTGCACCCAGAACCCCACGATGGGCGAGGAATGGCGCAAGGGCTGGCACCCGGACCGGATCGCCCCGCGCGGGTCTGACACCCAGGTGCTGGTCGTGGGCGCAGGGCCCGCGGGGCTGGAGGCGGCCCGTGCGCTTGGGCAGCGCGGCTACCGCGTGGCGCTGGCCGAGGCAGGCCGCGTGCTGGGCGGCCGGGTGGTGCGCGAGGCCGCCCTGCCGGGAATGCGCGAATACATCCGCGTGCGCGACTGGCGCGAAGGCCAGATCGCGAAGATGCCGAATGTCGAGGTCTTTCGCGAAAGCCGCCTGACGGCGCAGGACATCCGCGACTTCGGCGCCGACCATGTCGTCATCGCCACCGGCGCGCGCTGGCGGCGCGACCTTTTCACGGCAAGCGTTTCGAGCCCATCGCCGATGACGCCACCCCGGTCTTCACCCCCGATGACATCATGGACGGTCGCCTGCCCGAAGGCCCGGTCGTCGTCTATGACGCCGACGGCTACTACATGGGCGGCGTCATCGCCGAACGCCTGCGGCAGGCGGGGCTGGAGGTGACGCTGGTCACCCCCGACCACCAGGTCTCGCCCTGGGCCGAGAATACCGGCGAGGGCTGGCGCGTGCCCGCGCATCTGATGGCGCCTGGGGATCGAGCTTCATGACGGCGCAGGCGCTGTCCTGGTTCGACGGCCAGACCGTGACGCTGGCCTGCGTTCATTCCGACCGCGAAAGGGTCCTTCCGGCGCAGGGCCTTGTTCTGGTCGGTCAGCGCGCGCCGGTCGATGACCTCTACACCGCGCTGCGCTACGATGCGGAGGGCAACCATGCCGCCCTGCCCTTCACCCTGGCCCGGATCGGCGACTGCGAGGCCCCGGCGATCATCGCCGCGGCCACCTATGCCGGGCATCGCTATGCGCAGGAACTGGACAGCGCCGTCGACATCGACCTGCCCATGCCGCACGACAAGGTCGACGTGGGCCTGATTGCCCCGGCGGTCTGGGCGCGGGCTGCGGAATGACCCTCGCGACGCGTGCGCTTACCGGGCTTCTGGTGGCGGGGCTGGCCGGGGCGGTGCTGGTTGCAAGCCTTGCCTGGCGTGCCGACAACGCGCCCGCCACAGCCCATGCGGGCGACCTGACACCGCCCTGTTCCAGTTGCGATGCGCGTCATGCCCGCCTGCGCGACGGAGGAACCGACCCTTTGGAGATCGTCGAATGAGCAAGTCCCCCGCATCGCCCGTCACCGCCGAGGAACTCGCAGCCGCACTGCCTTCGATCCTTGCCGCGCCGCGCGACGCAGGCGCGGTGCGCCTTCTGTGCGCACGGCCCCGGCCCAATGCGCGGACCTTCCCCGAGGTGCTGACCCTGACGCGCGCAACCGGCATTGCGGGCGATTTCGAGATGTCGCGACCCTGGCTGGAACTGCCCGACGGCAGCCCGGACCCGCAGATCCAGGTCTCGATCATCGCCTGGCAGGTGCTCGACCTTGTCTGGCGCGACCGCGACCGCGTCGCCCACCCCGGGGACAACATCGCCGTCGACATGAACCTGACCGCCGAAAACCTGCCGGCAGGCAGCCTTCTGGCCGCCGGAACCGCCGTGCTGCGCGTCAGCGAAGAGCCGAACGATGGCTGCGTCAAATGGAAGGTCCGCTGCGGCCGTGCAGCCTATGCCTGGACGATGGCTAAACCGCATCAACCCCTGCGCCTGCGCGGCCTGTTCTGCTCGGTCGAACAGGATGGCGAACTGCGGCTGGGCGATAGCCTTCGCCGCCTCTGAACCAGACCGAGCCGTGACGCATCCAGGCGACGTTCCCAGTTGGTGCCGGTCCGGAACAACCCCGAAGGCAGACCCGACACGAAGAAAGGCAGGCCATGCCAGACAACATCCCGCCGACGCGCACCGGCATCCTCCGCATCGACCCGGAGAGCACCAGGCTTGAGGCGCTGGTGCTGGACCCGGACGCGTTCCAGTCGCCCCTGCCGGTGCAGCACTATGCCCTGATCTTCGAAGACGAGGACATCGGCCTCGCCGTCGGCATCTGGGACACGACCACGATGCAAGAGGCGTTCGGGCCCTATCCGGGCGATGAATACATCACGGTGCTCGACGGCGGCTTTGCCATGGTCGATGCAGCAGGCCAAGAACTCGCTGCCGCTCAGGCGGGCGATAGCGTCACCTTCCGCAACGGCGTTCCCAGCAGCTGGAAACAGGATGGCTATCTGCGCAAGATCTACGTGACATTGCACAACCCCGACGGCGCGACGCCCGAAATTGCCTCGGCAAAGGGCGGCTTTCGCGTCGCGAACCCGGGCCGCCTGCCAACTGGCAACCGAGGTTCGGATGGCGTGACGCGCGAGGTGATCTTTCGCAACGACGCAGGCAGCATGACCGTCACGCTCTGCGCTTTCCAGGCGCAGAACCTGCCACTTGCCCCGTGCCCGAGCCATCGGTTGATACGTGTGCTTGCGGGGGCGATCACCCTGACCGAACCCTCTGGCCCGCCGCAGTCCTTCGGGCCGAACACGCATGTCTTCCTGCCCGAGGGCACGGTTTGCGGCTGGGCCGTCATTGACGGCACCGTCGCGGTCTTCGTGGATGTCATCGCCTAATGACCCCCAAGGGATGCAGACCTTCCTCAGCGAAACATACAGCTTGCCCTTTTCCCAGACCCAGCTTCTGGAGGACTTGTCCGCAACAGCTTTGCAGAAGCCATACGGAATGGAATAAGCCACCAAACATGCCGTCGTGAACACCGACAAGCCTTGAACTCCTGCGAAAATCCCCGACCCGGAAGGACCGCCCGATGCAGCCACTGCCGACCCATGCCAGCATCGTCATCATCGGCGGGGGCGTGATCGGCACGTCGATCGCCTACCATCTTGGGAAGATGGGGGTGCGCGATGTCGTCCTGCTGGAGCGTGACAAGCTGACCTCGGGCACCACCTGGCATGCGGCGGGGCTGATCGCCTCAGGCGGGATGTCGACCGAAACGCTGATCTGGATCGAACAGTACACCCGCAAGCTCTATCAGCACGACCTGCCCGCCGAGACCGGGCTGTCTACCGGCTTTCGGCAATGCGGCCATATCCATCTGGCCTGCGACCCGGTCCGGCGCGAGGTTCTGAAGCGCGACGCCAACTTCGTCCGCAGCCAGGGGGTGGAGCGGTTCGAGCTTTCTCCGGCCGAGATCAAGGCGAAGTTTCCGCTGATCGAGACGGCGGGCATCGTGTCGGGCTTCTGGACTCCGACCGACGGCCGCGCGAACCCGGTCGACGCGACCATGGCCCTGGCCGCAGGGGCCCGGGCACAGGGCGTGCGCATCCTTGAAGGGACGCCGGTTACCGACTTCATCCTGCACGGCAGCCGCATCACCGGGGTTTCGACCCCGCAAGGCAGCATCATGGCCGATCAGGTGGTGCTGGCGACTGGCATGTGGTCGCGCCAGATGGGGGCGAAGATCGGCGTATCGGTGCCCTTGCAGGCGGCCGAGCACTATTACCTTCTGACCGAACCCCTTGCCGGAATGCACCCCGACATGCCGGTCGTCGAGGACCCGGCGACCTTTACCTATGTGCGCGAAGAAGGCGGCGGCATGCTCTTTGGTCTCTTCGAGCCGGAGGGGGCCACCTGGAACCTTGACGGCATCCCCAAGGATGCCAGCTTTTCCACCCTGCCGCCCGACTGGGACCGGATGACCCCCTTTCTCGAGGCGGCCTTCGAGCGCTATCCGGTGATGAAGACGGCCGGGATCAAGACCTTCTTCTGTGGCCCGGAAAGCTTCACCCCGGACGGGTCCTACCTGATGGGCGAAAGCGCGCAGGTGGACGGGCTTTTCCTTGCGACAGGGTTGAATTCGCTTGGCGTGCTGTCGGCGGGCGGCGTCGGTCAGATCATGGCCGAGCTTCTGACCACCGGGGCGACCTCACAGGACATCACCGCGCTCGACGTGAACCGGATGCGACCGCATCAGGCGACCCGCACCTATCTGGGTGCGCGCATCCCGAAGTCGCTTGGCTACACCTTCACCTTCGGCCCCTTGCCGCACTGGCACCACAAGACCGCGCGGGGCCTGCGGCGTCTGGCCCTGCATGACCGTTACGCCGCGATGGGGGCCTACTTCCACGACCTTTCGGGTTGGGAGATGCCCTACTGGTTCTCGCCCGAGGCACCTCCGCCAAAGGTGGAGTATACCTACGATCGTCAGCCCTGGCATGATCTGTCCGCCCGTGAACACGAGGCCACCCGCACCGCAGCGGGGCTTTTCGACAAATCCTTCATGGGCAAGTTCACCGTGCAGGGCCGTGATGCCTTGGCCGTTCTGAACCGTGTCAGCGCCAACCAGATCGACGTGCCCCTCGGCCAGAACGTCTATACCCAGTGGCTGAACGATCAGGGGGGGATCCTGTCGGACCTGACGATCACCCGGACCGGCGAGACGGAATTCCTGCTGGTCACCGGCGATATCCTGCAGGCGTTCACGCCCGCATGGCTGCGCCGACACACCCGCCCGGACGAGGTCTGCACGGTGACCGATGTCACCAGCGCCTACACGATCCTGTCGCTGCAAGGCCCCCGGTCGCGCGACATCCTTGCAGCCGTGACGGGTGCGGATCTGTCGACCGCGGCCCTGCCCTTCCGCAGTTCTACCCTTTTGGAGATCGGCCCGGTTCCGGTGCGTGTCGTGCGGATCACCTACATGGGGGAACTGGGCTACGAGCTCTATGTCCCCACCGAATACGCCCACGCCGCCCATGAAGCCGTGCTGGACGGCTTTCGCGCCGCCGGGGTTCCCCCGGTGCATTGCGGCCTGATGGCGCTGGAGTCGCTGCGGCTGGAAAAAGGCTATCGCGATTTCGCCGTGGATATCGACAACACCGATACGCCCCTGCAAGCAGGCCTGGGCTTTGTCGTGGATTTCACGAAACCCGACTTCATCGGCCGCGCGGCGCTGGTCGCACAAAAGGCCGCCGGGCCCCTGACCCGCCGGATCGTGCAGTTCCTGCTGGGGGATCCCGGGCCGCTGTTGCATGGCAACGAACCGATCCTGTGCGATGGCAGGACCGTCGGCTATATCCGCGCGGGGGCTTTCGGCCCGACACTGGGCGCCTCGGTCGGTCTTGGGGTGGTGGATCATGCCGAGGGCGTGACGGCCGAGCTTGTGGCAGGCAGCCGGTGGGAGATCGAGGTTTGCGACAGGCTGGTGCCCGCCACCGCCTCGCTCGCACCGATGTACGACCCGAAAAGCGAGCGTGTCCGTGCATAGGCGTTTGCGCCCAGACGTCCTGGTCCTTGGGGCGGGAATGGCGGGGCTGGGGGCCGCGCGCGTGTTGAAGGACGCAGGCATCCCCGTCACCGTGATCGAGGCGCGCGACCGCATCGGCGGGCGCACGCATACCAGCCACCTCTGGCCCGATCTGCCGGTCGACATGGGCGCAAGCTGGATCCACGGCACCAAGGGCAACCCGCTGACGGAACTGGCGAAAGAACTTGGCCTGAAGGTCACGCCCACGACCTATGACCGATCCGCCACCTTTGACGAAAACGGCCGCGAGATTGACTTCATCAAGGCCGCGCAACGGACGTTGGCCCTGGTCGAAAAGGCCCGCAGCCGCATTGATGATGCCGACAGCGACATGTCCCTTCAAGACGCCATAAAATCCTCGCCGCAGTGGCGGAAGCTGCCGGACCTTGATCGACGCATCGCGCGCCTCGTGATCAACACACGCATAGAGCACGAGTATTCGGGCGACTGGTCTGCCATGTCGGCCTGGCATTTCGACGACGGCAAGGACATGTCCGGGCATGAGGCCGTGGTGACCCCGGGCTATGGCCCGATGGCAGAGCATCTGGCGCAGGGCCTGGACCTGCGGCTGGGGGCGCCTGTCCTGGGCATCGCCCCCTGTGCAGACGGGGTCGAGGTGACGACGACGCGGGGCACCCACCGAGCCGGCCACGCCATTGTGACCCTTCCGCTCGGCGTTCTGCAGTCGGGGCGTGTGGCCTTTGGCGAGCCTCTCGCGCCTGCACGCCAACGTGCGATCGACAGTCTGGGCATGGGCCTGCTGAACAAGTGCGTTCTGCGCTTCGACCGTGTCTTCTGGCCGCCCGAGGTGGACTGGATCGACTTTCTCGGCCCGACCGAGACGCTCTGGGCCGACTGGACCAGCTATTTGCGCGCAACCGGGCGGCCCCTGCTGGCCGCATTCAACGCTGCACGGATGGCTGACGAGGTGGAGTGCTGGGATGACCGCGACACCACCGCTTCGGCAATGGAGGCCCTGCGGTCGATGTTCGGCGCCGCCGTCCCCGATCCTCTCGGCAGCCAGATCAGCCGCTGGCGGCAGGACCCGTTTGCGATGGGAGCCTATTCCTACAAGGCAGTCGGCACCCGCACGAAGGACCGCAAGGCGTTGTTCGGCACCGACTGGGACGGGCGGCTGTCCTTCGCGGGCGAAGCGACATCGCGAGACTATCCGGCCACGGTCCATGGGGCACTGATGACAGGAAGAGCCGCCGCAGCGATCGTGTCAGGGCAATTCGACCCGAAACGGGAAGACGGCCTCGCGACCCTCTTGTGATGACCAATCGGGACCCACCATGTCGAGAAATGTAAAGTCCGGGGCGAGTGATTCAGGGCGCGTCGTGACGGCGTCAGCAACCCACGGGAGACGTCGATGACCCCTGCGATTTTCCGCATCACCCCAGCCAACGCAACTTGCCTGAACCGCGTGGACCCCGAGATATTCGACGCAGAGATTGACCCGGAAAGAGTGGCGGCCTTCGTCGCAAGCCAAGACCATCTGATGGTCGTTGCCTCTGCGGGTGGCATTGTTCTGGGCCAGATCCGCGGCATCATCCATGTGCAGCCAGACGGGCCAAACCAGCTTTACATCGACAATCTCGGCGTCTCTCCGACCTATCAACGCTTGGGGATCGCGACCCTGTTGCTCAAGGAGTTGCTTGCCTGGGGCAAGGAAAACGGCTGCGAAGACGCCTGGGTTGCAACGGAATTGGACAATGATGCGGCACGGGGCCTCTATCACCGGTTCAAGAGCGAGCCTGAACAGACGATGGCCTACTTTCAGATCGATATCGCCTGAACCTGCCCCGGGGAACGGGCTTGTGGTGCGGCGCTATCGCGCGGCGTGATCCCGCAGGTTAGGTCGGCTGGCTTCGCCACCGGGCTGGCGACGTGCCGCTCCATCTTTGAAAGGCGCGGATGAATGCGCTCTGCGTCTTGAACCCAAGCGACAGCGCGACCTCGAGAACCGAGAGCGGCGTCAGGCCCAGCAAGTCGCGGGCGGCCGCAAAACGGACGCTGTCGCGGATCGCCTCGAAGCTCGTCCCTTCGTCGCGAAGCCCGCGCTGAAGGGTCCGGGGGTGCAAGTCAAGCTCGCGCGCCGTATCCGACAGTGCGCAGGTGCCCGAGGCGAGCAGCGGTCCGACCGTAACAGGGCGATCTCGAGGACCGAGAGTGGCGTCAGGGCCAGCAGATCCCGTGCGACCACATACCGGACATCGTCGCGGATCGCGTCGAAAGACGTGCCTTCGAGACGAAGCAGACGCTGAAGCGTCCTCGGATGAAAACCGGCTTTCTCGAAATGTCGGGCAGGTGCACTTGCCTGACGCAAGCATCGGCCGACCGTTGGCGGACGCGCATGCGAGCCCGATGGGGCCTCGTTGATCCGACGGCGGATGTCTGACAGCGCGGCCATACGCCGTGCCGGGTGCGCCTCCGGCAGCCGAAACTCCATCGGCTGGGCCAAAAGATAGATGCACGTCTGGCTCTGGCCGAAACGGATGGGGGCGTCGCCAAGTTCGAGATAGGGTTTGCGTGATGCGGGAACGGGTCGCATCGTGAGTATTTCTTGAATACGAACCTGTCGGTGGGTCAACTCGGCGATCAGCCTTGTTCCTGCAGCAATGACGAAGTCATGGAGTTGTGGCGAGGCCCGGCCGCCAATCGTGTAGACATAGTAGCCAAAGGCCACGTCGCGCTCCGTCCGCTGCAGATAGGATGCAGCACCCGTCGAATTGCCGATCTGGAACCGGACGAAATCGCTGAGCGCCTCGCCCAGAGTCGCGGAATGGCGCATGACCGTGCCTACCGGCCCCAGCGAGCGAAAGCCCTTGGCGGAGCCCGAGGCGAAGTCCGATATCCTGCCGACCGGTCAGCAGGGCGGCCTGATCAAGCGCCCTGACCGCCCCGGCATAGGGAATGAAAGCGTCCGGCCTGAGGTCGTCGGGCGAAATCCCCGTGCCGTCCAGCACGGATGCAAGCGGGGTTCCCGTCTCTGCCAGAATGGCGGGCAGGTGGACGAGCGGTGTCGCGCGCTGGAGGACTTTGTTCTGATCGACCATGATCGCGAGTCAGTGTCGCCAAAAGGCAACCCGGTCAATGCAAACCTGCGCGATGGTCCGCGCGAAAGCGAGTTGCGCGGCCGGACAGGGTCTTGCCGCCTTTACCGCCCGGGGAATGCCGGGCACTGGACCGGGCCTCTTTGGCCTTTGTGGGGGAAATCATGAAGACAGCGACACTCATCCTCGCCGCGGGCCTTGCCCTGGCGACACCGGCCCTTGCGGTCGACCTGACGCAGTGGGGCACCTCGGGCGATTGGGTCATCCTTCAGGACCCCAACCATGGCAACGACTGCCTTGCCCAGGCGACCTTCAGCGACGGCTCGATGCTGCGCATGGGGTTCCAGGACAAGGGCAAGAAGGGCTTCCTCGCCACGTTCAATCCGGCGTGGAAGGAATTCAAGCTCGACCACAAGTATCCGGTTACCTACATGCTCGACCAGGACCTGTTCGAAGGCGAGGCCCGCGGCGTCGAGGCCGGCGGCATGCCCGGTGCGCAGGTCCACTATGAGGATGTGAACTTCCTCGTCGACCTCGCCAAGCGCGAGACGCTGACCTTCATGTCGAACGGCGCCGAGGTGGTGAAGATCGGCCTCAAGGGCAGCGACGACGCCCTGAAGCAGGTGGTAGCCTGCCAGGAAGCCAACAGCTGATTCTAGATTCTCCGACGGCACGGCCCCTCGGGTCGTGCCGCCGCGCATCCTTTTCTCCGGAGTGCATGAATTGAACAAACTTCCCGCAATCGCGCTGGCTGTCATGGCGGCAACCAGCGCCACGGCTCAAGACGCGGACTGGACCTACAAGGCCACGCTCTACGGATGGTTCCCCGGACTGACGGCATCGGTCGACACGCGGTTCGGAACCATCGAGAGCGAGTCCAGCACAAGCGATGCGCTGTCGGACCTCGACATGGCGTTCATGGGCAGTTTCGCGGCCCAGCACGGCCGGTGGGGCTTCGTGGGCGACCTGCTCTATACGGACCTCTCGTCGTCGCAGGACACGCCCTTTGCGCTTTATGGCGATGGCACGGTCGACGTGAAGATGACCGCACTCAGCGGCTATGCGCTGTACCGCGTCTCGACCGATCCGAAGGTCATGTTCGACATCGGCGCGGGTTTCCGGAACTTCAACGTCGATATCGACGTCTCGCTCAGCCCGGGGATCGCTGGCGGCGCCTCGCAGTCCATCGACGGCAACTGGACGGACCCGCTTGTCGCCGCGCGTCTGGCGGTGCCGCTGGACGAGGACTGGTTCCTGATGGGCTTCGCGGACTTTGGCGGCACCGGCTCGGGCGACCAGACGTGGCAGGTCTATGCGGGCGTGGGCTATGAATTCAACGACAGGTGGTCGACCCAACTGGGTTATCGCTACATGGACATCAGCAAGGAACTCGACGGGCGCGATGTGTCGCTCGACCTCAGCGGACCGGTCCTTGCCCTGTCCTACAGCTTCTGATCCAGCATGGAGATCACGATGACACGAAACGCTCTGCCGCTCTCGCGGCAACGTCACGCCCTCAGGATCGGAGCAGGCGTGGCGCTGGCCCTTGCGCTGGCCGCGCCGATGGCGCGGGCCGACGAAGCGCAGGCGCGCGCCTTGCTCAAGGGCATGACCGACTATCTGGCGGCACAGCCGTCGCTGTCCTTCGACGTCGATTCCAGCCTGCAGGTCGTGACCGAAGACGACCAGAAGCTGACGATCGCCAGTTCCGGCAGCATCGCGATGGAACGCCCCGACCGGCTGCATCTGGTTCGCAAAGGCGGGTTCGCCACGATCGAGATGGTGTTCGACGGCAAGACGCTGTCGGTGCTGAACCGTGAGGCGAACACCTATGCCCAGTCCGAGGTGCCCGGCACGATCGACGGCCTGATCGATGCCTTGCGCGAAACCTACCACCGGCCGCTCCCCGCCGCCGATCTGCTGGGGTCCGACGCAGGCGCCACGCTGCTGGCCGATGTGACCGCCGTCAAGGATCTCGGCAGCGGCTTCATCCGGGGCGAGGAATGCGACCACCTGGCGTTCCGCAGCGGCGAGGTCGACTGGCAGATCTGGATCGCGCAGGGCGAGGTGCCGCATCCCTGCCGCTTCATCGTCACCACCAAGGACATCGCAGGCTGGCCGGAATACACGCTGGAGTTCAGCGCCTGGGGCGAAGGGGCCGTAAAGACGGTCGCTGCGTTCGAGGCTCCGGCCGGAGCCGTCAAGGTGGACTTGCAGGCCGTGCCCGATCTGGACGAGGTGGGCGGGATCTTTTCGGTGAAGAAGGATGGGTGACATGATCAGAAAAGCAGCCCTGACGATCGTGGTTCTGGCCGCCGCGCTTGGCGCATTCGAGACCGGGGCGAGCTTTGTCGCGACCGGCCATCCGGGCTTCGGCCTGCCGGCCGAGGCCATCGTCGGACGACCGCTGACCCCGGTCAGCGTCGCCGGGGTGGCCCGGCGCTCGGTGCGGCGTTGCGTTGCGACAGTCGTCGTGTGCTAATGCCGTGGAACGTGGCGCATCATCGCGCCAACCGAAACCAAACTGAACCAAGGCGGCCGAGAAGCTATCCGCCGAACCAAGCATCGTCGCCTCTGAATCTGGATGACGAACCTTCGCATGAACCCGCCGTATTGGTCAGCTTCTGCCAGTCGGAATATCAGTCAGGGGAGAGAGTGTTATGAGGTTGAAAAGGGCATCATTCTTGATCGCCATGGCAAGCGTGTCGATGGCCGCTGCTCCGGTCCTTGCCGAGAATATCGTCGGCTCGCCAAGCGGGACGATCACGCTTGACGGGTCGCAGATGCCGCCGAGACCGCTGCCCTTCGGCGGCAAGATCGCGGACGGCGCGCTCCAGTCCACGCCCTGGTGGCCGCCCCGCGTCGTGCCGCCGTCGGATGCGCCGAACGTGCTGCTCATCATCACCGACGACTTGGGCTTCGGCGTGCCGAGCACCTTCGGCGGCGTGATCCCGACCGAGACGATGGACGCGCTTGCGGCCGAGGGATCTGCGCTACACCGGCATCCATTCGACCGCGCTCTGCTCGCCCACGCGCGCGGCGCTTCTCACGGGGCGCAACCACCACTCGGCGGGCTTCGGCGTGATCTCGGAACAGTCGACCGGCTATCCCGGCTATAACAGCATCATCGAACCCGACAAGGCGACCATCGGGCGGATGCTGCTGGACAACGGCTACAACACCTCGTGGTTCGGCAAGGACCACAACGTGCCGGCCTTCCAGGCGAGCCAGGCGGGCCCGTTCGACCAGTGGCCGACCGGCATGGGCTTCCAGTATTTCTACGGCTTCATCGGCGGCGACGCGAACCAGTGGCAGCCGAACCTCTTCCGCAACACGACGCAGATCTATCCGTTCGACGGCGCGGAAGGAGAATGGAACCTTGTGACCGCGATGGCCGACGATGCCATCGGCTGGATCACCGACATGCACCAGATCGATCCGTCGAAGCCGTTCCTCGTGAAGTATGCGCCCGGCGCGACGCATGCCCCGCATCACCCGACGCAAGGAATGGGTCGAGAAGATCGAGGCGATGAACCTCTTCGACGACGGCTACGAGGCGCTGCGCGAGACGCATCTTCGCGAACCAGAAGCGGATGGGCCTCGTGCCCGAAGATGCGACGCTGACGCCCTGGCCTGCGGACATGCTCAAGCCCTGGGATCAACTGACCGATACCGAGAAGAAGCTCTTCATCAAGCAGGTCGAGGTCTTCGCAGCCTACGCCGCCTATTCCGACCACGAGATCGGTCGGGTCATCAAGGCGATCGACGACATCGGCGAACTCGACAACACGCTCGTCATCTACATCAACGGCGACAACGGGACGAGCGCCGAAGGCGGGCCGCTCGGGACGCCGAACGAGGTCGCGTTCTTCAACGGGCTGAACAAGCTTCCGGCCGAGGTCCAGATGAAGTGGTATGACGTCTGGGGCACCGAGGCGACCTACAACCACATGTCGGCCGGCTGGTCCTGGGCCTTCGACACGCCCTTCGACTGGTTCAAGCAGAACGCCTCGCGCCTCGGCGGCATCCGTCAGAACATGGTCGTCTCCTGGCCCGCAAAGATCACCGACAAGGGCGGGCGCCGCGACCAGTTCATGCATGTCATCGACGTGGTGCCGACGATTCTCGAAGCGACGGGAATTCCCGCGCCCAAGGTCGTGGACGGTATCGAGCAGGCTCCGATCGAAGGGACGAGCTTTGCCTATACCTTTGACGCGGCGAACGCGAACGTACCCTCCCGCCATACGACCCAGTATTTCGAGATGATGGGGCAGTACGCGCTCTATCACGAGGGCTGGCTTCTCAGCACCAAGGTCAACCGCGCGCCCTGGGAAGCCTTCGGGCCGGCGAACCCCGACCCGCTCAACAAACAGGAGTTCCAGCTCTACGATCTGACGAAGGACATGAACCAGACCAACGACATCGCGGCGCAAAACCCCGAGAAGGTGGCCGAGCTTCGCGCGCTGTTTCTCGAGGAGGCGAAGAAGTACGAGGTGCTTCCGCTTGATGCCTCGGTCGCGGCCCGTCTTGTTGCGCCGCGCCCGAACATCACGGCAGGGCGGACCGAGTTCGTCTACACGCGTCCGATGGTCGGCCTGCCTCAGGGCGACTCGCCCATCCTGCTCAACACCTCCTACACGATAACAGCCGAGGTCGACGTGCCCGCGACCGGAGGCGACGGCATGATCCTGACCTCTGGGGGACGGTTCGGCGGCTACGGGTTCTACATCAAGGATGGCAAGCCCGTGTTCCTGTGGAACCTGGTCGACCTTGAGCGGATCAAGTGGGAAGGCACCGAAGCGCTGGCTCCCGGAAAACATGTCGTCGAGTTCGACTTCAAGTACGACGGCGCCGGCGCCGGTACGCTGGCCTTCAACGACTTCACCGGCGTCGGCAAGGGCGGCACCGGGACGTTGCGGGTCGACGGCGCGGATGTTCAGACGCAGGCGATGAAGCAGACCCTGCCGATGATCCTGCAATGGGACGAAAGCTTTGACGTAGGATCGGACACGCTGACAGGCGTGAACGATGCCGACTACGCGCCGCCGTTCGCCCTCACGTCGACGCTCGAGAAGCTTACGATCAAGATCGATCGTCCGGTTCTTTCCGAAGCTGACAGGGCGAAGCTCGAAGCAGCAATGAAGGCGGCAAGCGACTGACACCAAGGTCCCCCGCAGCATGATGCGGGGGACAATCTTTACTTGGGGCTACACTCTGGTGACCCTGCGCGCTTCGCCGTCGCGCTAGGACGGCGGCCCGCAGACACCGGATGCGTCAGGATTGGACGGCAAGATAGGCCGCCATGGCACCGGCCAGTAGCCGCGACCGCTCCAGATGCTTCGGGTCCAGCAGCAGGAATTCCGAGATCAGCGCCTCGATCACCGCAAGCCCCGGCAGCGACGATGCCGACAGAACCGGGTGCTGCGCAGGGGCAAGCATCAGGTCATCGGACACCGCCGCCAGGGGTGAGACGACCGAATCCGTAATCGAGATGATGCGCGCACCGGCCTGCCGCGCAGCGCGCGCCAGGTTCGCAACATCCGACGAGTACCTCGGAAAGGCGATGGCGATGACGACGTCGCCCGGCCCTGCCGACATGAGCCGACCGGCGGCCACTTCGGTGCCACCAAACTGCACGACGTTCACCACCCCGTCCCGGTAAGGTTGCAGCCCAAGCGCGAGAATCGCAGCGAGGTGCGCCGACAGCCCGAACCCCATCACCCAGACCGCACGCGCCGATTTTACCCGTTGCGCCACCTCGCGGATCGTGTCCGCTGTCCTCGCATCTCCCAGCCCCTGCAGGTTGAGCGCCGCCGAGGCGAGGCTCGCTTGCGCGGGCGTCCCGCTCGGATCGGGCTGCGCCAGACGCTCGCCCAGTTTCGCCACCGGCGCGATCAACGCATGCACCGTCTCGCCTACGCCAGCGCGGAACTCGGCATATCCGACAAAGCCCAGGTCGCGGACGTAACGGCTTATGGTGCTTGCCGAAATTCCTGAAGCGCGGGCCATGTCCTCGATCCCGTGGGTCGCCACGAAGACCGGGTCGCGCAGGACGAATTCCGAGAGCTGCTTCTGGGATGGCGAGCCTGCGTGAAGCAACTCCAGAACCTGACGGCCGAGGGGCGATGCGGTGAACCGGCGGTCGGCATCGGCCGACCAGGAAGCGGGGTCTTTTGACATGTCAGCTTTCATGGATTGACTATGTGAAAATCTGTTGCCATCGTAAAGCGCAATGAAAATCATCAACAGGAGAGGACCTGCAATGCGTCACACCTTTACTGCCGCCATTGCCATTGCGCTGCTTGGCGCAGGGCTGGCCCATGCCGCCGAAACCGTGCGGATCGGCGTCGAGGGCAATTATCCCCCCTTCAGCCAGGTTGCGGCCGATGGCGCCCTGTCGGGCTTCGACATCGACATCGCCAACGCGCTTTGCGCCAAGATGGACGTGCAGTGCGAGATGGTGCAGCAGGAATGGGACGGTATGATCCCCGCGCTGAACGCCAAGAAATTCGACATGATCGTCGCATCCATGTCGATCACGGACAAGCGCAAGGAAGTGGTCGATTTTTCCGATCCCTACTATGACGTGCCCTCGCGGTTCATCGCCAAGGAAGGCGCCTTCTCCGGCTACACCCCCGAGGATGTGAAGGGCAAGACGATCATCGTGCTGCGCAACAGCCCGCGCGCCGACTATATCGCCGCAACCTACCCCGAGAATCCCGTCCTGCTCGTCGACAAGGAACCTGCCGTCTATCTGGAACTGGCGGCGGGCCGGGGCGACATCGCCTTCGGGTCCTCGGTCGTGTCGGGCGAGAGCTTCCTCAAGCAGCCGGAAGGCAAGGGTTTCGCCCAAGTGGGCGAGGCGATCTTCCTGACCGAAGGCGCTGACGGCGGGGTCGGCATCGCGATCCGCAAGGGCGAGGAAGACCTGAAGACAAAGGTCAACACCGCGCTGGCGGGGATCATGGAAGACGGAACGTACAAAGCCCTGGCCGACAAGTACTTCGACTTCGACGTGATGCCGCAATCGGCACGAAAGTAAGCGCGCCACCGCGCTACACACGACCCGCGCCCGCAAGGGGGCGCGGGTCGCCTTGATCCCGGGGGGGCCTGCCATGTTCTACGGCTATCTGCCGATGATCCTCGACGGTCTGCGCGTCACGCTGTCTGTCGCGTCGGTCTCGCTCGGGGTGGCCTGTGTGTTCGGCCTGCTCGGGGCGCTGGCGAAACTTTCCCACTCGCCGCTGCTGCGCGGTGCCGGCGACGGTCTATACCACGGTCGTGCGCAGCCTGCCGGACCTGCTTCTGATGCTGATGGTGTTCTACGGCGGGCAGATCCTGCTCAATCGGCTCGCCGATGCGCAGGGCTGGGGCTACATGGACATCGACGCTTTCGTCGCCGGAACGCTGACGCTCGGCTTCGTTTTCGGCGCCTACCTTACCGAAACCTTCCGCGGCGCCATCCTCGCCATCCCGCGAGGCCAGCTCGAGGCCGGCCATGCCTGCGGGCTCAGCGGCTGGCAGGTCATCCGCCACATCCTGCTGCCGCAGATGGTCCGCCACGCGATCCCGGGTTTCACCAACAACTGGCTGGTGATGCTCAAGGCCACCGCGCTCGTCTCGATCATCGGGCTGGACGACATGGTGCACCGCGCGGGCCTAGCCGCAGCGGCGACCCGCGCCCCGTTCACCTTCTACGCGCTGACGGGCGCGATCTATCTGGCCGTGACGACCGTCTCGATCCTGGCGCTGACGGCGCTGGAACGGCGCTTTTCGCGCGGCGTGCGGCGCGAGGCGACGCGATGATCAACTGGTCCATCGTCGTCGAGACGCTGCCCGCCTTCGTCTCGGGGCTGCAGATCACGCTGCTGCTGCTGGTCATCTCGACCGCGAGCGGCCTTGCGCTGTCGATCCCGCTGTCCGTCGCCCGCGCCTCGTCCAATCCCTGGCTGCGCACGCCGGTCTGGCTGTTCACCTATGTGATCCGCGGCACGCCGCTGCTGGTGCAGCTGTTCATCATCTACTACGGCCTTCCGCAGTTCGAGGCGGTGCGCGAAAGCGCGCTCTGGCCCTTTCTGCGCAGCCCGTGGTTCTGCGCCTGGCTGGCCTTCACGCTCAACACGACCGCCTACACGACCGAGATGTTTGCGGGCGCGATCCGTGCCACCCCGATGGGCGAGATCGAGGCCGCACGCGCCATGGGCCTGACCCGCGCCCAGGTGTTCCGCGACGTGTTCTGGCCGGGGGCGTGGCGCCGTGCCCTGCCGCAATACGGCAACGAGATCGTCCAGATGATGCATGCGACGGCGCTGGCCAGCACCGTCACGATCGTGGAAATCCTGCGCGTTGCACGGGACGTCTACACCAACTACCTCGTCCTGCCCGAAAGCTTCGGCATGGCCGCTGTCTTCTACCTCGGGCTGACCGTGCTGCTGACGCAGGGGTTCCGGCTGCTTGAACGGCACTACCTGCGCCACCTCGATCCCAAGGCCAGCGCCACGCTGGCCGCAGCCCCGAAGGACGCACTTGTCGATGCGTGAACAGACCCTCACCTTTCCCGGTCGCGGACCGGGCAGCAACTATTCCCTGACCACGCTGTGCTATGGCGATCCGGCGGCGCGGCCGCATGTGCATATCCAGGGCGGCCTGCACGCCGACGAAGGCCCCGGAATGCTGGCCGCGCGGATGCTGGCGGACCGTCTGGCGCTGGCCGAAGCCGAGGGGCGGCTGTGCGGCTATGTCACCGTGCTGCCCTTTGCCAATCCCATCGGGCTGGGTCAGGTCCTGCACGGCGATCACAGCGGACGGTTCGACTTCTACGATGGCCGAAACTTCAACCGGGATTACCCGGATCTGACCGAAGCCGTATCGGCGCGAGTCGCAGACCGCCTCGGGCCGGACGCGGCGGGGAACGTCGCCCTGATCCGCAACGCCCTGGACGAGGCACTTGACGACGCAACGCCGGAAGGGCCCGCCGACACGCTGCGCCACGCCCTGCTGCGGCAAGCCATCGGGGCCGATGTGGTGCTCGACCTCCATTGCGATGGCGAGGCCGAGGTGCATCTCTATACCCAGCCCGCCGCGCTCGACCGCATCCTGCCGCTCGCCGCACTCAGCGGCTGCCGGGCGGTGCTGCTGGCCGAGGAGTCCGGCGGCCACCCCTTTGACGAGGCGCTGAGCGGCCCGTGGCTTGCCCTCGCGCACCGCTTCCCCGACCGGCCCATCCCTGCCGCCTGCGCGAGTTGCACGCTGGAGCTTCGCGGTCGCTCCGATGTGTGCAGGACGCTTGGCGCGACGGATGCGGCGGCGTTGTTCGACTATCTCATTCACCTCGGCGCGGTCAGCGGTTCTGTCCCGCTGCCGGACATGCTGTGCGCGCCCACTCCGCTTGCAGGCTCCGAAGCCCTGACGGCCCCAGCTGCCGGACTGGTGACCTACAGCGCCAAACTGGGCGCTCAGGTCGCGGCAGGCGATATCGTGGCCGAGATCACCGACCTTCCCACGGGCCGCGTGACACCGGTGCGCGCCCGGACATCGGGCGTGTTCTATGCCCGTCCCGCGACACGGATCGCCGAGGTGGCGAAGCGCCTCGGCAAGATCGCTGGTTCAACGCCGTTCCGCGGCGGTCTTTTGCTTAGCCCGTAAGGTATCCGACATGACCGTCATGCTGACCGCCACCGACATCCGCAAATCCTTCGGCACGACCGAGGTGCTCAAGGGGATCTCCCTTTCGGCCAGCAAGGGCGATGTCATCTCGATGATCGGCTCGTCAGGCTCGGGCAAAAGCACCTTCCTGCGCTGCCTGAATTTTCTGGAACGCCCGACGTCGGGCACGATCGCGCTCGACGGCAAACCGCTTGTCTGCCGCACCGACCGCGCCGGGGACCAGATGGTCGCCGACGCCGCGCAATTGCGTGTCTACCGCGCCCGGGTCACGATGGTGTTCCAGCAGTTCAACCTCTGGTCCCACATGACGGCGCGCGAGAACGTCATGCTTGGCCCGATGCGCGTCCACGGGTTGTCGAAGGCGGAGGCTGGCGAACGGGCCGATGCCTATCTGGCGCGCGTGGGCCTGTCGCATCGTCAGAAAGCCTACCCTGCCTTCCTCTCGGGCGGCGAACAGCAGCGCGTCGCCATCGCCCGGGCGCTGGCGATGGAACCCGACCTGATGCTGTTCGACGAACCGACCAGCGCGCTGGACCCCGAACTGGTGGGCGAGGTTCTGCGGGTCATGCGCTCGCTCGCCGAGGAAGGCCGCACGATGATCGTGGTGACCCACGAAATGAACTTCGCGCGTGACGTGGCCAGCAGGGTGGTATTCCTGAACCAGGGGATCATCGCCGAAGAGGGGCCGCCGGCAGAGGTTCTGCGGGCACCGCAGACCGACCGGCTTCGCGCGTTTCTGGCGGCGCAGGCCGCCTAGCGGCAGTCAAGGCGCGAAGGCTTCTGGCGTGCCGGGCGTACGACCCGCGCCGGGTCAGCTTCGTTCAGCGATCCGCGCGAGGAAGAGCGACGCGTCTTCCGGGTTCATCCGCACGACGTGTCGGTCTTCGGGATAGGCGCCGCCGGCGACATCGGCAACGAATTCCCTGAAGGCCGCGATGCGCTCGTGCTGCAGGCGGTCGAACTCGGCGGCGAAGTTGCGGTAGACCTTGGAATGGCGCGGCATGTGGCCGCGATTGTCGCCCAGGATATCCTCGGCGAACAGGTACTGCGCATCGCAGCCCGGCCCGGACCCCATCGACCAGAGCAGGATGTTCATGCGGCGGCTGATTTCGGTCGCGACTTCGACCGGGCACGACCTCGATCTCGACGGCGAAGGCGCCTGCGGCCTCATAGGCGCGGCATTCGTCGATACAGCGCCAGCGCCTCGTCGGCGGTCTTGCCCACCGCGCGGAAGCCGCCGGTCCAGGTGGCGCGCGAGGGCACAAGGCCGACATGGCCGACGACCGGAATATGCTCGTCGGCGAGGAACGCGGACCGTGCCGAGCCCGCCCGAGCAATACAGCGCATCGGCCCCCGCCATCAGCATCTGGCCCGCGAAGCGCAGGTAGTCGTCGCGCGTGCCCGCCTCGCGGTGGTCGACGCCCGGTCATCGAGAACAGCGTGGGCGCCACCTCGCGATAACGCGGATGCGGACACCAGGTCGGGCGGGACCGAGACGATGTCGATCCCCGCCGCCTCGGCCGCCGCCGCCTCGTCCAGCGTGAAGATCGCGCAGCATGGTCAGCTGGCCCTTGCCCTTGCAGGGCGCGCAGGTCGGCGACGGTGGGGCGTCTTGCGGGTCATTCGGGCGCTCCAGTCGTCGATGCCGATTTCCACGGTGTCGCCGATCACGCGCGTCGGATAGGTCGCGCAGGTTGACGCAGACCGGCGCGCGCAGCGCCTGCGCCGGTCTTGTAGTTGAAGCGGCCGTTGTGCTTCGGGCATTCGATGGTGTCGTCCATCACCAGCCCGTCCGCAAGATGCACCTGTTCATGCGTGCAAAGCCCGTCGGTGGCGAAGAAGCGCGCCCTCTGGGGCGCGGTAGATCGCGATAGGTCGCGCCCGCCGTGGTCGAAGCGGATCACGTCTTCGGGGTCGATGTCGTCGACGGCGCAGACGGGAACCCAGTTGCTCATGTCAGCCCCTCATGCTGGCCCGTTCGGGCACGATCTGGTGGAAGTCCTCGCGATAGGGCCGGGCGGTGGGCGGCAGTTCCTGCGCAGGATGTAGTAGCCCGGCTCGTGGCGCTGGCGCAGGATCGCCGGCATCATCTCGGCAAAGGCGTGCCGGCGATCGACGGGTTGGGCGCGGGCAGGTCGTGCTTGATCAGCTCATGCAGCCGCGGCAGGGCGTGATAGGGCACCATCGGGAACATGTGGTGTTCGACGTGGTAGTTCATGTTCCAGTAGATCCAGCGGCTGACCGGGTTCATGTAGACGGTGCGGCTGTTCAGCCGGTGGTCGAGCACATCCTCGGCCAGCCCGCCGTGCTGGATCAGGCCGGTCATGAACATGTGCCAGCGTGCCGTAGATGCGCGGCCCGCCGATCAGCATGAAGGGGCAGGACCGACCAGCCGCGCCAGAGCGCAGCCAGACGCGACGGCGTGGCCAGCATAGATCGCCACGTGGACGCGCGCCCAGAAGATCGCCTTGCGGCATCTCGCTGTCCGGGATGTAGTCCGTCTCGTCCGGCGTCATGGTTGCCGGCGGCGTTGCGCAGCAGGATCTTCAGCGCAGTGCCAGATGTCGAGGATGCCGACGAAGTGCAGCGACCTTCGGCAAGATGCGCGGCCGGGTGCATGCAGCCGATCTCGGGATCGCGGCCGACGATGATCGTGTCGGTGTGGTGGCGCGCATGGCTCCAGCGCCAGCTCACCGGATTGCGCATCACCATGAAGCTGGCGATCTGATAGACCACGTCGTTCATCCACCGGGTGCGGAAGGCGGTGCCGTGGCCGCATTCGTGCCAGCGGCGAGTCGCAGGCCGAGCCGTAGAGCACGCCATAGACGATCCAGAACGGCACGCACCACCAGGTGCCCCAGAAGTCAGATGCCGCCCCGGCGCTGACGACCAGCAGCGCCAAGCCAGAGCACCGTGTCGCGGATCGCCGGCCCGTCGCGTGCGCTGCATCAGCTCCTTCATCACCTTGCGCGGCACCTCGGAATGATACCACTCGGCCGAGGCAAGGCCCGATCTCGACGGCGCGGCGGGCTTCGGGCCCGGTCAGCGAATAGTCGCGCCGTGGCACAAGGCTGTCTGTCATCGACATGGTCGTATCGCTCATGGTCGTGTCCTTCGTCTCGCGGGCAGCTTCCCGTCAGTGGGCCGGCAACGTCCGGCGAGGCGCGGGAAGTCGGCGTCGGGCTGGCGGGATATGGCGCGGATGGCGCGCGTCGGCCTCGGCAATGCGACGGTCGCGGCAGCCGTCCAGCACGCGTCGGCAGAACCGCTGATCATCAGGATAGCGGCCGCTCTTCGCCGCGTCGAGCCAGATCATCTCGCCGCGCTCGCGTGCGGCGATGGTTGCCGAGGACGTGGTGGGTCGAGGGCTCGATGCCGAGCGACATAGCTGCCCGGCCTGGAAGTTCTGCCATTCGTAGAGGCAGGGGAACTGGTCCTTGCGCGTGGTCGACCTCGACGCCGAAGCCGAGGCGGTCGTTGACCAGCGCCACGGGCACCCGCCCTGCGGCATCGGCGGCCATGTCATGCTGCCAGACCTGCTCGCGAAAGCGCGGCTGCGGGGCGGGCAGCGGTCGGTAGCCGACGCCCTGCGCGCGGTACGCCGCGCCCGCGTGGCCGGCCCAGAGCACATCGCGTGATCGGGGCGAGATAGCGCGTGCCCTCGTCCAGCACCGGATAGCCGACGTTGACGTGGTAGAAGAACATGTGCGGCGTGCGGCAGAAGCCGCGATTCACCACCCGGTCGGTCGATGCGGATCTCGTTGCCGCCGAGGTCGGCCTCGATCCGGCGGATGCAGGTGCAGGTCCTCGCCGAACACGGTCGCCTGCTGCACCACGCCCTCGGCCCAGAGCATGCAGTGGTCGCCGTCCCACGCCTCGCCATAGCCGGTCAGCCGCGCCGGGATCGTCGCCGACGCGGCCGTGCAGCGAGTGGCGGACGGTCTTGCGGCCCGGATAGTCGTAGCTGTCGGCCGGTACCTCTTCGGGCCCGAGGATGTGGTCGAGCCCGCAGGTGACGAGCAGGCCGGAAAAGGTGCGCACCCAGGCGAGGCCGCCCTCGCCCTCATATTCGTGCAGGCCGGGATGGCGGAAGCCGGTCGGGCGAGTGCCAGCCGATGGCGCGTGCCCTTGTGCTCGCACTCGGCGATGTCCATCGCCCGGTCCACCAGCACGGTGAAGCGCAGGCCCGATGCCGGTGCGGAACTCCAGCATGCGGATGCCGCGCTCGACGCCGTCGCCCAGCGTCATCAGCCGCACGCCGGCGAACTGCGACAGCGTGCCGGTGCGGGCTGCAAGGCCCGCGGCGTGACAGGGGTCCGGCGTAGAGTCGTCATGCGTGGACCGTCGCCCGCCGCGCTCAGAGCCCGTTCGCGCGCAACTTGCCCGTCGAGGAACTTCTTGGCGCGCGGCACGTCGTCCTCGACAGATGCTCGATGATGATCGGGATGTTCGGGTGCTTCTCGGACAGCCGCTTGAGGTAGAGGTCGTAGTTCAGCGAGCCGAGGCCGGGCGCCGGCAGCTCGATCTCGCCGACGCCGCGGAAGGTGTGGCTCTCGAGCGCGTCCTCGTCGCCGATGTCGGCGTGCTTCTCGGACTTGTCGTCGCCCGAGCGCTTCACGTCCTTGGCGTGGGCGATCTTGATCTTGTCGGTCAGCGTGTCGAAGACCTGGTTCAGGATCTGGTCCATCTGGTCGATGTTGTGGGTCTCGAAATAGTTGGTCGGGTCCATCAGCAGGCCGAGGCCGGGATGGTCGACCTGCGGCGAACATCCTCACCGTCTCCTCGACCGAGCCGACGACGTTGTTGACGTAGGTCTCGAGCAGGAACACCGCGCCGTGGTCATAGGCCGTCTGGGCGAGGTCGGCGATCACCTTGCGGCAGTCCTCGAAGCCCTCCTCGGTCTTGTTCTTCGGGTGATGCACCCAGTCGGATTCGGTGTTGTAGGTGCCGGTCTCGGAGATCACGTAGGGCGTGCCGAAGTGCGCGGGCGTTGCGGATGATCTCCTTGAGGTAGTCCGACGCGCGCGCTTGCGCTCGGCCTGGTCGGGATGGATGATGTTGGTGTAGCCCGAGACGCAGCAGATCGGCAGGTCGTGGTCGCGGAAGGTGTCGCGCACCGTCTTGGCCTTGTCCTTGGTGATCTGGCCGGCGCGACGAGGTCGATGTCCTTGAAGTGCAGGTCGAGCTGCACCGTGTTGAAGCCGAGGCCCCGGATCTTCTTCGCCGTCTCCTCGAGGCCGTAGGGGAAGTAGCCGGTGAAAATGCCGGCCTGCATCATGGTCGAGTTCCTCCCTGATCAGTTCGATGCTGATTTCGGAGAGCTTGACCGTCGCGGCCCTCGGCCATCGAGCGGTAGCCCGCCTCGATCAGCGCCACGGTCTTGCACGTTGTCGGCGACGGTCAGCGCGGGCGGCTCGCCCGTCGTGCACCGCGTGCTGCAGCTGCTCCATCACGCCGATGAAGGCATGCGGGAACCACATCGTGTCCCAGGTCGGCGTGACCCACTTGCCGCCGGTGGTCTTGCGGCGAGGCATAGGTCAGCGTCGAGGCCGCGCCGGTCGGCCAGCCGATCGTGCCCTTGGCGACGCCCTCGGTGCCCTCGACGCGCCAGTTGATGTAGCTGGTCGTCGTCGTAGCCCTCCTCGCGCGGGCCGGACCAGACGTCCTCGAGCGACAGCGGCGAGCACGCCGGACGGGAAGCGCAGGGTCGAGACGGTGATGCCGTCCTTGTGCTCGAACGTCGTGCGCGGGTCGGTGCGCGTCGCGGTGGTGATCTCGTCCGGGTCGCCGAACAGGAAGCGCAGCACGTCGAGGTGATGCACGCTCATGTTGGCCAGCGTCAGCCGGTCATAGTCCTCGAGGAAGGTCTGCCAGTGCGGGATCGCGTGCATGTCGATCTGCGGCGATGACGAGCTCGCCGAGCTCGCCCCGGTCGAGGATCTGCTTCAGCACCCGCATCGACTGGTCGTAGCGCATGTTCTGGTTGACCGAGAGGATCTTGCCGGCGGCCTTCGCCTCGTCGCGCAGCGCGATCGCCTCGTCGAGCGTCAGCGACAGCGGCTTCTGCGCCAGGATCGCCTTGATGTGCGGCTGCTTCAGCGCGTGCCGGATCAGGGCCGGCTGCTGGTCGGGCGGAAAGGCGATGTCGAGGATCTCGACCTCGGGATCCGCGATCAGCGCCTCGGGCGTGTCGTGGACCGTCGGGATGCCCCAGCGCGTCGGCCACCTTCGGCCGCGCGGCCTTCGTGCGCGAGGCGATGGCCACCACCGGAAAGCCCGCCTCGCTTGTAGGCGGCGAGATGGCACTCGGCCATGATCATGCCGGCGCCGATGCAGCCGATCCGGAAATCGCGCGTGCGGATGGCGGGGTCGGGGGTGAAACCAAGGGCGTCGGGCATCGTCATCTCCTCCTCATGCCCGGGCCAGGGCGTGACCGCCCGGCCCGAAGAAATGCGCGCGCGCCGGATCGCAGCGCAGCGCCACGCGCGTGTCGACCCGGATATCGGGCTGGCCGCGCAGCGTAGCACGCAGCCGGCTTCTCGCCCGCGTCGATCGTGACCACCGTATATCCGCCAAGCGGCTCGACCTCACGCACCGTGGCCGGCGCCCTCGCCGCCTGTCGGGACAGCACCTCGAGGTCCTCGGGGCGCACGCCGATCTCGCTTGCCTCGGGCGGCGTGCCTTCTGCATCAAGGACGAGCGCCCCGCCCGCCGCCTCGATCGCTGCGCGGACCGCGCCGGAGGGGCAGGATATTCATCACCGGCGAGCCCAGCAGCCGGGCGACATAGGCGCTGGCGGGACGGTCGTAGATGTCGACCGGGGCCCCGATCTGCCGGATGCGGCCCGTCTCGAGGATAGCCATGCGGTCGGCGACCGACATGGCCTCTTCCTGATCGTGCGTCACGTAGATCAGCGTGCGTCCCGCTTCGCGCTGGATGCGCTTGAGCTCGACGCGCGTCTCTTCGCGCAGCCGCGCGTCGAGCGCCGAGATCGGGTCGTCCATCAGATAGGCGGCGGGATCGCGCACCAGAGCGCGGGCGATCGCGACGCGCTGCCGCTCGCCGCCCGAAAGCTGGGCGGGCATCTTGTGCAGGATATGCCCGATGTGCAGCTTTTCCGCCGACCTCGGCGACGCGCGCGGCGATCATCGGCTCGGCTATGCCGCGTTCCACCAGCGGGAAGCGGACGTTGTCGCGCGCGGTCATGTGCGGAAAGAGCGCGAGGTTCTGGAACACCATCGCGACATTGCGGGCCGCGGGCGGACACGTGGGTGACGGGCTCGCCGTCGATCAGGATCTCGCCCTCGTCGGGCGTCTCGAGTCCGAGGATCAGGCGCAGGATCGTGATCTTGCCGGACAGCGGCGGACCGAAGAAGCAGAAGAATTCGTTGTCGGCCACGGTGAAGCTCGCGTCGTCGACGGCAATGGTGCGGCCGTAGCGCTTGGTCACGTTGCGGAAGGCGATCTCGGCCATGCTCAGTTCCCCCGGAGCGCCTGGCCAGAAGCGGCATCGAACAGGCGTACCGCTTCGGCGTGGGGCAGCACGCGCAGCAGCGTTCCCGCGTCCGGGTTCATCCGGTTCTCGACGACAGCCTTCAGCGACTGCGCGGCCCCGCCGAAATGGACGATGGTGCGCGCGCCGATGCGCTCGACCAAGTCGACAGTCAGGGCCAGACCCTCGCCCCCGGGCGCGACGGCGACCTGCTCGGGGCGGAAGCCGTAGACGACCGGCCCCGCGGCGGTGCGGGCGGCAGCGGCCTGCGCAGGCGCAAGGACGGGCGACAGGCCGAGCGGGCCAAGATCGATGGCGAGGCCTTCTGCCGTCTCGACCGGAAGGCCCTCGACGAGATTCATGCCGGGCGCGCCGATGAAGCGAGCGACGAACAGGTTGGCGGGATCGTTATAGACCTCGAAGCGGCGTCCCCACCTGCTGCAGCACGCCATGGTCCATCACCGCGATGCGGTCGGCCATGGTCATCGCTTCCAGCTGGTCGTGCGTGACGTAGACCATGGTCTGGCGGAACTGCCGCTGCAGCTGCTTGAGTTCCGTCCGCATCACAGCGCGGAAGGCGGCGTCGACGTTCGACAGCGGCTCGTCGAGCAGGAAGATCGCAGGCTCCATCATCGCCGAGCGTCCGATGGCGACGCGTTGCAGGATGTTCACCGAAAGCCTGGCCGACGGGCGGTCGAGGAGGTCGGTCAGTTGCAGCAACTCCGCCATGGCGGCGGTGCGGCGGTCGATCTCGGTCGCCGGGCGGCGCGCCATGCGCAGGCCGTAGGCGAGGTTCTCGCGCACCGTCATATGGGTGAAGATCGCATAGTTCTGGAACACGAAGCCGACGCCGCGCCGGCCCATCGAGACGCCCGCCATGTCGCGGCCGCCGAACAGGATGCGGCCCTCGGTCGGGTCGCTCCATCCCGGCGATCATGTTCATCGTCGTCGACTTGCCGCAGCCCGAGGGGCCGAGCAGGGCCATGAACTCGCCGTCGTCGATGGCAAGATCCATGGTCTTGAGCGCGGTGAAGGCACCGAACCGCTTGACGAGGTTCTCAAGGTGGATCGCGCTCATGCCCGCACCTCGCCGCACGCGCCATCCGCTTCATCGCCCAGACGCAGAGCGACCGAGAGCGCGATCAGGATCGCCAGCGCGATGGCGGCGACATAGCCCCAGATCAGGTCCTGCGTGGTGATCTTGTAGATGTAGACGGAGATCGTCTCGGTCGCGACACCTGGGCCGCCGCCGGTCATGATGTAGAGCGTGTCGAAGATCTTGAAATTCTCGATCACGCGGATCGCCAGCGCGATGACGATGATCGTCTTCATGCTGCGGCAGCACGATGGTGCGGAAGCGCTGCCACGGCCCGGCGCCGAGCAGTGTCGCGGCCTTGAGCTGGTCGTCGGGCACGCCGGCGAGACCGGCGAGCAGGATCAGGAACATCAACGGCGTCCACTGCCAGATATCGGCAATCATCACCGCAACCAGCGCCAGCGTCGGGGTGCGAGAGCCAGGCGATCGCCACGGGCTGTCCCAGCAGCGCCGAGAGCAGGTCGTTCACCGGCCCGCCGGACTGGAACAGCATGTAGAACATGTAGCCGGCAACCGCAGGCACCACCATCATCGGCATGAGCAGGATCGAGTAGAATAGCCGTTTGCCGCGGAAAGTCGTCGATGAACAGCGTGGCAAGCGCGAGACCCAGCAGGAACTCCACCGGCACGCAGACCGCCATCACCAGTGCAGTGCGCCCGAGCGCGGCCCAGAGCCGGCCGTCGCCCGGAAGGTCGGTGTAGTTGGCGAAACTGTTCCACATCTCCCAGGCGCGCCACCAGCCGATGCCCGAGAGCGGCGACCAGTCGGTGAGCGAGATGTAGAGCTGCATCAGCAGCGGAAAGACCGAGATGAACAGAACCAGCACCTGCGCGGGCAAGGTCAGGCGGAAGCCGAGCCTGCGGGCGTCGTCCTGCGGTCTCGGCTACGGTCACGGGCGTCCCTCCGGACGTGTCGGCGGCGGCGGTCATTGCTTGAGCGCCCCGAAGGTGAGCCCGCGCACCAGGTGCTTCTGGATCAGCGATGCCGAGGATCACCGGGGGAACGGCCGCGATCAGGCCGAGCGCGGCCTTGGCGCCATAGAGCTGCCCCGTCATCGAGGACGAGAGCGAGGCCATGTAGACCGGGATGGTGACCCATTCGCGCGTCGTCAGCAGCAGGGCGATCAGATAGTCGGACCAGTTCAGGATGAAGACGAAGAGCGCGGCCGACGGCAAGCGGCGCGCGCATCATCGGCAGCGTGATCCGGGTGAAGACGCGCCAGCGCGAACAGCCCTCGACCAGCGCCGCCTCCTCGATCTCGCGCGGCATGTCGTCGAAGAAGGTCTTCATCAGCCAGAAGGCGAAGGGCAGCGTGACGATGCCGTAGATCAGCGCAAGGCCCCACCAGGTGTCCATGACCCCGAGGAAGGACCACATGATCATCACCGGGATCATCACGGCCATTGGCGGAAAGAGCCGCAGCTGGATCAGCGCGAGCGGCAGGTTGCCGCCCGCCCCGAAGCGCGACAGGCCATAGGCCGCTGCCGTGCCCGCCCTCATGGCGATCATCGTGCCGAACGTCGCCGACAGCAGCGAGGACAGGATCGGCTTGGCCGCGGTGCGATCGAGGGCGACGATCAGGTTCGATCCGCTCTCGCCGAAGATGAAGCGGAAATTGTCGAGCGTCGGCGCCTTGGGAAACCATGTGAGCGTCGCCCCGGTTGCCTGCCATTCCGCAACCGGCTTGAACGCCATTGACGCCATCCAGAGGATCGGGACCAGCGTGATCGGCGGCCGCGATCAGGATGACGGCGTAGCGGAAGGCCTCGAAGGGCGGAGAACGGGTCATGGCGTCGTCCGGGCGATGCGCAGGGGAAGGCCGGAGGCGGAGGTGCCGCCTCCGGCGTCGGTTCGGTCAGGCGAGGTCGGAGCACGGTGGGCCAGGCCGCCTTGTTGGCCTTGATGGCCTCGACGATCTTTTCCTCGCCCGGTGCGGCGGGTGATCTTCTCCCATTCCGACGAGGTGTCGGCCATGGCCTGCTCGGCGGTCTTGGCCCTCGTGAGTGCCGCCATCAGGTTTTCGTCCAGCGCGTTGTGGAAGGCTGTCGCGCCGGGATAGTTGATGGTGGGCACGGTTCGGGCGACCGTCTCGCGGACGATGTCCATGTGGTAGTCGTGGTAGGTCTCGCGGACCAGTGGATCGGTAGAAGTCCGACAGGCGGAACGGGTCGAAGTAGCCGCCCGGGTTCGCCGTCATCCAGGCATAGATGCGGCTGGAACCAAGCCATTGCAGCAGCAGGTAGGCGAGTTCCGGGTGCTTGCGATTGCGCGCTGACCATGCCGGTGAGCGAATACCAGAGAACCGAGCGGCTGACGATGCTTGCCATCGATCTCGCGACCCGGCGGCAGCATCGAGCCGATCTTGCCGGTGACCGTGGAGCCGGTATTGGCCGGGTTGTCGAGGAACTTCGGCAGGTTCGAGAAGGCGCAGGTCATGGCCGAGCCGCCCGAGCCGAAGTTGCCGTACTGCTCCGGCCAGCCCCAGCTGATCGCATCGGGCGAATGGTGGGCGAGCGAGGCGACGTATTCCTGCGTCGCCGCGATACCGTGCTTCCGAGTTGATCAGCGGGGTCGCGTCGTCGCCGAACAGGAACTGGTTGGGCGAGGCCATGGAGACGTAGCGCTGATACCAGTTGGTGTAGCCCCAGCCCTGGTTGCGCAGGTCGGTGCAGCCGATCAGGCCCTGTTCGGGCGCGGAAGAAGTGCAGCGCGATCTCGTCAAGCTGTTTCCAGGTGCGCGGCGGGGCAAGGTCGTAACCGAACTTGTCCTTGAAGGCCTTCTGCTCGGCCGGGTCGGTGAAGAGGTCGGTGCGGTAGACCCAGGTCTGGAAGTCGCCATCCATCGAGACCCCATAAGTCGAGCCGCGATACTGGTTGAGCAGCGCAACACCCTGCTCGCCGTTGACATAGCCGCGCACGGGATCGTCCCACTCGGGCCTGTGGGTCGCGACGTACTCATCGAGGTTCGCGATCCCGCCGGATTCTGCCAGGTCGCCAAGGCGGTTCCACTCGACCGAGTAGATGTCGTAGCCGCCCGCCTTGGTCGAGATGTCCTGCATTGTCTTGGTGAATTCCTGCCCGTTGGGCAGGCCCACGATCTCGAGCGTGATGCCGGTTTCGCGTTCCCACAATTCCTTGATCGAGGGCGCGCCAGCCGGGAACGGCTGGGTCAACTGGCCGATCGAACCGTCGGACAGGCCGACCACGATACGCTCGGGTGCCTTGCCCGAAGCCTTGAGCGATCTTGGCCGCCTCGATGGCCCGCCCCTCGGGCGTGTCGGGGCCGTACTGGTAGCGCTCGGCACCCGGAAAGCCGGTGGGCCCACCGATCATGCCGGGTGCGAGATCCTGCGCCCAGGCGGGGCGAATGTAGCGCGGAGCGATGCCGATGGCCGCGCCGTAGAGCGCAAGCTTGCCGCCGGTCGCAAGCAGGCCGCGCCGCGAAATGCGGGTGTCCATGTCGAGTTTCTCCTCCCTCGGATCGCCACTGCATGGTGACGGTCTCGCCTGATGGTTTAGGATGATGCATTCCATCAAGTCAATCTCGTTTTTCATCATTATAGGATGCATATCGTAAAGTTATCTGCCGTTTCGCATCAGATATCGCCTCCAAACAGCGCGGACAGGGGCAGAAAGCGTGGATTTATGGGTTGTCCCTTCTCCCCTTGCCCATTTCTATGATGCGCTTGGCAATAATCACCTCAAATCACATCATTTACACTCGGCAGAAAGAGTGTCATGACTGGCGCAAGATCAAGAAAAGGACGGAGTCCGGTGCCTGTGATGAAAGCGGTTTGTCGTCCAGCATGAATTCGCGCGTGACTCTCAGGGATGTCGCCGAGGCGGCAGGCGTCTCGACGGCGACAGTCGACAGGGTTCTGAACGCCCGCGATGGCGTGCGGGACCGGACGCGGGAGGTGGTTCTCGAGGTCGCCCAAAGACTGGGCTATGTCAGCGAGGCCGAGCCTTCGAAATCCGTTTCAGCGGTTGCAAAGGCGCGGCTGGTATTCCTGTTTCCGGCGGGGACGAATACGTTCATTCGCCATCTCAAGGAACAGATCGAGCAGCAGTCCGAAGGGCGCGCCGACCTGACGGCGCGGGTCGAAAGCCTCGAAGGGTTCAATCCCCAGTCCATCGCCTCGCGGCTGCTGGAACTTCAGGACAAGGCCGACGGCTTTGGCGTGATCGCGCAGGATCATCCGCTGGTACGCGAGGCAATCCGCACGCTGACGGCTGCCGGGACACCGGTCGTGACCATCGCCTCGGACATCCAGAACGTGCCGCGCATCGCCTATGTGGGCGTCGATAACCGCCAGGCGGGTCGGCTTGCGGGGTATCTGCTGGGACGCCTTCTCGGCAACCGGCCGGGCGCGAAGGTCGCGCTGTTTGCCGGATCGTTCTCATATCGGGGCCACGAAGAGCGCGAGATGGGCTTCCGCCACATCTTGCGCGACGAATTTCCCGACCTGAGGATCGTCGAGACCCGCGAGACGTTCGACGACCGGATGCGCGCCTTGGACGAGACGCGCGCACTTCTGAAGAAACATCCCGATATCGCCGGTATCTACAACGTCGGGGCGGGTGTGTGGGGTATTGGCGAGGCGCTCAAGGAGGATAAGCCCGACCGAAAGGTCATCCTTGTAGGGCATGAGGTAACCGAGGCTACGAAGCTGCTGCTGCTGGAAGGAACGATGGATGCCGCAATCGACCAGAATCCGAGGGTCGAGGCCCGCGAGGCGCTGAATGTCCTCGCGGCTGCGGTCGCGGGCCGGAGCTATCGCTTCATTCCGCCGCGCATACAGGTGGTCTTCAAGGAAAACCTTCCCGACGAGTAACCGCTATGCTCGGAACGCGCCGTCAGACAGTGTGACTGACCCTCAAACCGCGCATTTCGATCGGACGTACAAACTGCGGCCCAGATGCCGGGGGAGCATCTGGGCCGCGTCGTGACAAAGTCAGTTGGACGGAACGTAAGCATCGTGCAAGGCCGTTTCTTGTATGGTGACAGAACGGGCCGCCCACCCATAGGTTCCTTCCAGAATAGAACTACAACTTCAAGTTGTTGCTCTGCACGATGGCTCCCGGCAAAGGTGAGGATTGCTGCCTTTACCGGACCAGCGCACCGTCCCGAAGGGGCCGCTGGAGCAGTTTCGCCAAGGCCCAGTCCGCCTCCAGCCACATCCGCCACTCATCCGGTTCGGTCAGGATGACCGGCATCGCCTTTGGGTGAACCTCTGCAACGTCAGCGTTCGGTGACGTGGTCAGGAACGCGAAAAGGTCGTCCGTCGTCTCGCCATCCTTGAGCTTCCGCACCGATGTCCAGCCGGGCACGTGCAGGCCGGCGAAAAACGCGGGGCGGCCGTCCGCCGTCTCGAACCACACGTTCCCGCCTTGCTGGCTGTCAGGCTCGGCAAAGCGCGTGAAGGGCACGAGGCACCGGTTCTGCGGCCCGAGCCATCTGCGCCAGTGCGGCGAGGCCGCATTGCGGACATTGGTGACGCCCCGGTCGGTCTTCTTGCCGACAAGGTATTGCGGTGGTGTCGGAAGGCCCCACCGGGCCTTCATCAAGACAAGTGTGTCCGGTCCCCGGCGCACAATCGGTGCAAGCTGGTCGGGGTAGATCTCCGGCTGCGGCGGCAGATTTCCCGCGCGGTCATGGAACGGCAGCGGTTCGAACAACTGCCGCATGGCGTCCTGTGCCCTTGTCTGCGAGTAGAGATTGCACATCGGGTTCCGTTTCCCCTCGTCCAAACGGCGGCGGTGCCAGCATGGGGAAGCCCACGACAAACGCAACTGCCTCCAGCAGTGTTGCAAACCGATGGGCGACCGGCTCGCCCCGTCGATGGCGATGCGTGTCTTGGCGCGATGCTGGCACCGGCGAGTCTTCGAGTACCGTTTGGTTCCCCACCGCCTGCGTCTCAGACGCCCCCGATAGACAGCCCGCAAGAATCTCGACAGCTTGTCCCTGAATTGACGCATAGTGTCGTGCAGCACAGGGGGGCAAAGCGACAGTGCAGCGAGGACGGGCGTTTGCATTTCTTGCGGGATTTGCCGCATTCCTCCTGTCGGGTGTCCTGCTCGACCGCGTGGCGCAGCGCCACTACCTCGGCGAGGGCGAAACCCAGGCGAAGGCTGCGCTTCGGCTGACCGTCCAGGCGCTCGACGGCTATCTCAGACGTTTCATGGCGGTACCGGGACTGTTGTCGGAAACGGTCGAATTGCGGCGGCTGATCGAGAACCCTGCGGACCAGAACACCGTCGCCGCGATGAACGTCTGGCTGACCGCAAGGAACGCGGAACTGGATGCCTCGGCGATCCACGTGCTGGACATCGAAGGCGCGCTCCTCGCCTCGAGCGATCAGGGCCGCGCCACAAGCCTGTCGGCTGTTCCAGGCCTGTCGCAGTCGATCGTCTCGGCCGGGTTGCAGGGTCGCGGCGGGCGCATCCTCGATGTCGGATCGCAACCCAGATACCGGGGCTACATCTTTTCGGCTCCGGTCCGCGATGCGGGGGGCGAGGTGGGCGGCATCGTGGCGGTGAAGGTCGACCTTGACCCGATCGAGGCGGAATGGCGCGTCGACGAGAACCACATCCTGGTCACCGACCCTGGCGGGATGGTGATCCTGTCCACCGACCCTGCCTGGCTCTACCGCGCGCTCGGCCCCGTGACGGCTGACGACGCCGCGCAACAGGAGGGCGCCGACAGCCCACCTGCGATGATGGCGGATCCCGAACCATTGGAGAACGGCACCCAGATCGTCTGGATGAGCGGCGGCGACAGCGCGGCACGCGAATACATCATGGCGAGTCAGTTGATGCCGCTGACCGACTGGAAGGTCCATGTGCTGCTCGACACGTCCTATGTTCGCCAGCAGGCACAGCTGCTGCTTGCGGCGGGGCTGCTTGTGCTTGGCGCCGGGGTCTCGGTGGCGGCAATGCTGGTGCAGCGCCGCAAGCGGCTGGCCGAGCGTATCCGGCTACAAGACGCGGCGAAGGCCGAGCTTGAACGCAGGGTCGAGGAGCGGACGGCAGACCTGGCCCGCGTGAACGCCAAGATCAACGAGGAAATCACCGAACGACGGCTGACCGAGCAGCAGCTGCGACAGACGCAGGCGGATCTTGTGCAAGCTGGCAAGCTGGCGGGACTGGGGCAGATGTCGGCAGCCTTGAGCCACGAGATCAACCAGCCCTTGGCAGCCGCGCGCAACTTTGCGGATTCGGCGACGGTGCTGATCGACCGGGGCGAGAGCGAACGGGCCAGGGCGAACATCAACCAGATCGTGGCGCTGATCGACCGGATGGCCGCAATTGCCCGCCACCTGCGAAACGTCGCGCGCAAGCCCGATGCGCCGCTGCATGACGTCGATCTTGCGCAGGCGCTTGCCGAGGCCATGGCAACCTGCGGGCCGCGCCTCGATCGCGGTCACGCTCAACGCCGCCTTGCCCCCCGATCTTCCGCTGGTCAGGGCTGGTCCCGTGCGTCTGCAACAGGTGCTCGCCAACGTGTTGTCCAACGCCGCGGATGCGATGCAGGGCCAAGCGAACCCCAGGATCGAGGTCACGGCACGCGCCGAGGCCGGCCGCGTCACGCTGGATATCCGCGACACCGGGCCCGGCGTTCCCGACGCGATCGCGGACCGCATCTTCGATCCGTTCTTCACCACCAAGCAGGTGGGATCGGGCCTTGGGCTCGGCCTGTCGATTTCGTTTAACATCATGAAGGATTTCGGCGGCGAGTTGCGCGTCGCGAACCATCCGGGTGGCGGCGCGGTCTTCACGCTTGTCTTCAACCGCTCCGACGCGCGCGATATGGCGGCGGAATGAATTCGAGGCATGTGATCCTGATCGACGACGACGAGGCGATGCGCCGCTCGACCGAGCAGGCGCTGGACCTGGCCGGGATGACGGTGACCTCGCTCGCCAGTTCCGAAGCCGCACTCGACCTGATCGGGCCAGGCCTGAACGGGGTCGTGCTGAGCGACATCCGCATGCCGGGAATGGACGGAATGACCCTCCTCCAGCGTATCCGCGATCTCGACGCGGAATTGCCCGTCATACTGGTAACCGGCCATGCCGAGGTGCAACTGGCCGTCGATGCGATGCGGCGCGGCGCCTACGACTTCATCGAGAAGCCCTTCAATACGCAGGGTGTGATCGCCGTGCTGCGCCGGGCGCTGGATCACCGTGCTCTGGTCATGGAGAACCGGCGGCTGCGGGCGGTGGCCGGGCAGCGCGACGATCTTGAAGCGCGCTTGCCGGGGCGGTCGGCGGCCATGATCGACCTGAGGCGCCGCCTGCGCGCCATCGGCCCGAGCGAGGCGGATGTGCTGGTGATCGGGCCGACCGGGTCGGGCAAGGAAGTGGTCTCGCGCGCGATGCACGACCTGTCGCCGCGTGCCGCGAAGCCCTTCGTCGCGATCAACTGCGCCGCCCTGCCCGAAACCATGATCGAGAGCGAGCTGTTCGGCCACGAGGCTGGCGCATTCCCGGGGGCGCTGCGGCCGCGCTACGGCCGGTTCGAGCATGCCCGTGGTGGCACGATCCTGCTGGACGAGATCGGGTCGATGCCGATGGATCTTCAGGCAAAGCTTCTGCGCGTGCTGCAGGAGCGCGTGATCACGCGCCTGGGGTCGAATGACCCGGTTGCGCTGGACGTGCGGTTCATCGCGACGAGCAAGCCCGACCTCGCCGCAAAGGTCGAGGCCGGGACGTTCCGCGAAGACCTGTACTGGCGCCTGAACGTGGCGATGCTGCAGTTGCCGGCGCTGTCGGCGCGGCGCGAAGACATTCCGACGCTGTTCCTGCATCTGGTGCGCGAAGCAGCCGCCCGCCACGGCGTCGAGGATCGCGCCCCGACCCCCTGAATTCCTCGCAGAGCTTGCGTCGAAAGACTGGCCCGGCAATGTCCGCGAATTGCGCAACGCGGCGGAGCGCTATCGTGCTGGGGCTCGACTGGATGCAGGGCGGGCCGGGCGAGGCCGGGCCGCGACTGGCCGAGCGCGTTGCCGAGTTCGAACGCAGCGTGATCGCGGGCGCCATCGCCGCGCATCGCGGTCACCTGCGCGCGGTCTACGAGTCGCTCGGGATCTCGCGCAAGACGCTCTACGAAAAGATGCAGAAGCATGGCCTCGACGCGCCACCTTCCGACCGACGCGCACGAGGCGGAAGACGGCTGACCCGACCGATGGGTGGAAATCCACCCATCCCGCTGAGCGCCATTGTTCCGCTTTCCACCCACCCACCTGCCCCAGTCGGCGATTTCCCGACAGTGCCGCAAGTTCCAGTTTGCCGATGCCGACGCCCGCAGGCTTCCATGGACCCCAACCGCAGCGCCTGAGGAGGGGTCGCGGTCGACAATGCCAGATTTTGGGAGGAACCATGGCAACTCTTCGTCTCGTTGCCGGCCTTGCGGTCGGCGCTGCCCTTGTTGCATCGGGCGTTTCGGCGCAGGACTATCCCGACCGCTCCATCACCATGGTCGTGCCGTTCTCGGCCGGTGGCCCGACCGACACGGTGGGGCGCCTGATCGCGGAAAAGATGTCGGCCGATCTTGGTCAGCAGATCATCGTCGAAAACGTCGGCGGCGCGGGCGGCACGCTCGGGGCGGGCCAGGTCGCCTCGGCCGAGGCGGACGGTTACACGATCCTTCTGCACCACATCGGCATGGCGACCTCGGCCACGCTTTACCGCAACCTTGCCTACAAGCCGCTCGAAGCCTTCGAATACGTCGGGCTGGTCACCGAAGTGCCGATGACGATCGTGGCGCGCAAGGATTTCGAGCCCGCCGACATGGCCTCGCTCATCACCTATGTGAAGGAGAATGCCGACACGATCACCATGGCCAACGCGGGCATCGGTGCCGCATCGCATCTCTGCGGGATGCTGTTCATGCAGGCGGTCGAAGCCCCGATCGTGACAGTGCCCTACAAGGGGACCGGCCCCGCGATGACGGAACTTCTGGGCGGGCAGATCGACATCATGTGCGACCAGACGACCAACACGACCGAACAGATCAAGGGCGGCACGATCAAGGCCTATGCCGTCACCTCGCCCGCGCGGCTGGACATCTTCCCCGACCTGCCGACCGTGGCCGAAGCGGGCCTTCCGGGCATGGAAGTCGCGATCTGGCACGGCATCTACACCCCCAAGGGCACGCCCGCCGAAGTGAATGAGCGGCTTTCGGCCTCGCTGCAGAAGGCGCTGGCCGACCCCGACATCGCCGCGAAGCTGGCGGAACTGGGGACCGCGCCGTCGCCCGCCGCAGATGCGACCCCAGCCGCGCTGAAGGCCAAGCTTGAAGCCGAGATCGCCCGCTGGAAGCCGGTGATCGAGGCCGCCGGCGTCTACGCCGACTGACGGACCAGCCCCGGCGGGCGTGTATCGCCGGGGCGCTTCCCTTTCGCAGCAGAGATCGCAGATGGCCAACGGCATCAATCGAGGCGGACGCAGCCGCCGGACTATTCTTCATGCTCGCAGGGGGCGTGTTCGGAGCGCAGTCACTGGGGCTCGAGATCGGGACCGCCCTCCGGATGGGACCGGGCTATCTTTCCGCTGGTCCTTTCGGTCGTGCTGATCCTGCTTGGGCTGCTCATCCTCGCCAGCGCCTTCCGCTCAGTGGGCGAGGACATCGGGGCCACCGCCTGGCGCGGCATGATGTTCATCCTGCCCGCGCCGATCTTCTTCGGCCTGACGGTGCGCGGTCTGGGGTTCGTGCCGTCGATCTTTCTCACGACGCTGATTGCGGCCATGGCCTCGTTCAAGATGAAGGCTCTGGCCCGCGGTCCTCTGGCCGTCGGCGTCACGGTATTCTGCACGCTTGTCTTCTGCTATGCGCTTGGCCTGCCGTTCCGGCGGTTCGGCCCGTGGCTGTCATTCTGAGGGGCGCGTCATGGATCTTCTGTCCAACCTTGCGCTTGGCTTCGCGACGGCGGCATCGCCCGAAAACCTGCTGTTCTGCCTGATCGGCGTCATCCTTGGCACGCTGATCGGCGTGCTTGCCGGGGATCGGCGCCACGGCGACCATCGCCATGCTGCTGCCGATCACCTTCCAGCTTGAACCGGTCTCGTCGCTGATCATGCTGGCGGGCATCTACTACGGCGCGCAGTATGGCGGCTCGACGACCGCGATCCTGATCAACATGCCGGGCGAAAGCTCGTCCGCCGTGACGGCCATCGACGGCTACCAGATGGCGCGCAACGGCCGGGCCGGAACCGCGCTTGCCGTCGCGGCGCTCGGCTCGTTCTTTGCCGGGACCGTCGCCACGCTGCTCGTGGCGATCTTTGCGCCGCCGCTGACGGTGATCGCGCTGAAGTTCGGCGCGGCCGAGTATTTCAGCTCTGATGCTCCTCGGCCTCGTGTCGGCCATCGCGCTTGCGCATGGTTCGATCCTGAAGGCGCTGGCCATGGTCGTGCTGGGGCTGCTGCTTGGCCTCGTCGGCACCGACATCTACACCGGCACCCCGCGCTTCACCTTCGGCATCACCGACTATGCCGACGGGCTGAACTTCGTGGCCCTTGCCGTCGGCATGTTCGGCATCGCCGAGATCCTGAAGAACCTCGAAGGCGATCAGGACCGGACGGTCATCGGGACCAAGCTGGGCGCGCTCTGGCCGACACGGGAGGAGTTTCGCCGGATGATGCCGCCGATGCTGCCGCGGCACGGCGCTCGGCTCCGCGCTCGGCATCCTGCCGGGGGGCGGTGCGATCCTGGCCTCGTTTGCGTCCTACACCGTGGAAAAGCGGCTGTCGAAGACACCGGAGGAATTCGGGAAGGGTGCAATCGAGGGGGTCGCGGGGCCGGAATCGGCCAACAACGCCGGGGCGCAGACAAGCTTCATTCCGCTGCTGACGCTTGGCATCCCGGCCAATCCGGTCATGGCGCTGATGGTAGGCGCGATGATCATCCAGGGCATCGTGCCTGGTCCGAATGTGGCGGCCGAACAGCCCGCCCTGTTCTGGGGCATCATCGCCAGCATGTGGATCGGCAACCTGATGCTGATCGTTCTGAACCTGCCGCTGATCGGGCTGTGGGTGAAGCTTCTGAAGGTGCCTTACCACGTCCTTTTCCCCATCATCATGGCGTTCTGCTCCATCGGGGTCTATTCGGTGAACTCCAATGTCTACGACCTCTACGCCGTCGCGGGGTTCGGTCTGATGGGCTACCTGCTCATGAAGCTGCGCTGCGAGCCGGCCCCGCTTCTGCTGGGCTTCGTGCTTGGCCCGATGCTGGAAGAAAACCTGCGCCGGGCGATGATCCTGGGCCGGGGCGATCCGACGACCTTTCTGACACGTCCGATCAGTGCGACGCTGCTGGTGATGACCGTTGGCCGTGCTCGTGATCGTGCTGCTGCCGACGGTCCGCAAGAAGCGCAACGAAGTCTTCGTGGAAGAGGATTGACGCGGGCCGCGACGGATGAACGGTGAAAGGTCTGACCTAGCCCGCGGGTCGTCTGACACCGCCATTATCTGACGCGGCCAACATCGGTTGACTTGGATGACCGTGGCATCCGGGCATCATCGGGCAGGCTCCTGCCCGCTCTCGCTTCGAACTCAGACAATTCCCACAAGATGGAGCATCAGCCCGAGCGCCGCCGATCCGCCGAGAACAGCAGCCATGCCCAGCTTCAGGCGGAACACCGCAAGCAGCGCGAGCGCCGACAACGCCGCGGCCGCCCAGTCCACCGACGCAAGGACCGGCAGCTCGACAGAGAGTGGCCCGGCCTCGACCCGCATCACCTCGCGCCAGATGACGTGAATGGCGAACCAGATCGCCAGGTTCAGGATGACGCCCACGACAGCCGCCGTCACGGCAGAAAGGGCCGCCGACAACGCCGCGTTTGACCGCAACCGCTCCATGAAGGGGGCGCCGAAGAAAATCCAGGCGAAGCAGGGCGCGAAGGTGACCCAGGTGGCGAGGAGCCCGCCCAGACTTCCGGCCAGCAGCGGGCTTGCCCAACCTGCGTCGCGAAAGGCGCCCATGAAACCCACGAACTGCAAGACCATGATCAGGGGCCCCGGTGTCGTCTCGGCCATGCCGAGGCCATCGAGCATCTCGCCCGGCTCCAGCCAGCCATAGGTCCCGACCGCCTCCTGCGCGACCCAGGCCAGCACGGCGTAGGCGCCGCCGAAGGTCAAGACGGCAAGCTTCGAGAAGAACGTGGCGATATCGGCGAACACGCTGCCCGGCGCCAGCAGGACCAGCGCCGCCACAGGCGCGAGCCAGAGCACCAGCGCGATGGTCCCGGCCCGGAACGCCAATGCACGCTTCGCGCCGGTCAGGTCGCCATGCTCCTCGCCCAGAAGGGTGGCGGCATCGTCGACATGCGCCCCCCCGACCGACCCATGCCCCCCGCCTGCTTGGAACGCCGCAAGCCCCGCCTTGGCCCCCAGAAAACCGATCAGGGCAGCCGTCGCCACGATGAGCGGGAACGGCGCACCGAACGCAAAGATCGCGATGAACGATGCGGCGGCGATCACGCGCATCGCCGTGTTCCTGAGCGCCCGCTTGCCCACGCGCACCACCGCCTGCAACACGATTGCGAGGACCGCCGCCTTCAGCCCGAAGAACAACGCCGAGACCACTGCCACATCACCCCAGATCGCATAGATCCAGCTGAGCAGCATGATCGACACGATCCCGGGCAGGATGAACAACAGGCCCGCGACCAGCGCACCCCGCACCCCGTGCATCAGCCAGCCCACATAGGTCGCCAGTTGCTGCGCCTCGGGGCCGGGCAGCAGCATGCAGAAGTTCAGCGCATGAAGGAACCTTGCGTCACCGAGCCAGCGCTTCTCCTCGACAAGGATGCGGTGCATGACGGCGATCTGCCCCGCTGGCCCGCCAAAGGACAGCGCCGCGATGCGCGCCCAGACGCGCGTCGCCTCGGCCAGCGTCGGATGGCGCTGCGGCACGGTCATCGTGACGTGCCGTTGTGGGTCGGTCTCGATGTGGATCCGGTCGCGCCGGACGGCCGATCACGGAAAATGAAAGGGGGCGAAGGCATGTGCGGTCGTCCTTTGATCTGTCAGGCAGGACGGGCAGGCGAACGTCCGGCAAGGGGGCTTTGGGGGGGTATCCCCTGGCGGCGAGGTGTCCAGTTTTTCCAATGCCTGTCAATGTCGGCGACCGGGGCAGGCGCGGGCACCGCTTCGAACAGGACTAGCCGCGATGTGTAACAGACCGTGCTGTGTCAGGTCGTCGTCGCGACAAACGCCGGGGTAATTCCGGAACGCGCGATATAGGGCGCCACGTCGCGCCCGGCGAAAAGTCCATGCGCCGTGATCAGCACCGTTCCCATGCCCGCCGCCGCTCCGCCCAGAACATCGGTGTGCAGCGTGTCGCCGACCATCGCGATCCGGTCTGCGGGGATGCCCGGCAGCCTGCGACGCACGTCGGCAAAGGCATCGGGGAAGGGCTTGCCGAACCACGCGGGGTTGCAGGCCGACCGCATCCGCGATGTCATGCGCATAAAGCCCCGGCTCAAGTGAGAGGCCCCCTTCGCGGGGCGCAACCAGATCGGGGTTCGCCACGACCAGAGGGCGTGGCCTGCGGCGCAGGGTTTCGGTCAGCCGTCGCTGCAAGGCCGCATCCCATCGGGCCGAGGACAGGAACAGAAACCCCTCCGCCGCATCCCAGTCGGCCTCGCCATCGATCAGGTCCGTGACGCGGGCCGGGATGTCGGCGAAGCTGTCATCGCCTGCGCTGATGGCCGACCATGCAATCGAAGGGTCAAGGCGCGCGACCGCCACGTCACGGCTCGAGACGACCTCGTCGCTTGTGAAATCGAACCCGAGACGGTGATACTTGGCCAGTGCCGTCGCGCGGGGATACGAGGCGGCGTTGGTCAACACGATCAGCCGTTTTCCCATCGCGCGCAGGTCCGCCAGCCGCCCAACTGCCCCCGGGATCGGCGTGTCACCGACATTCAGCACACCGAAGGCATCGAGCACGAAGGCATCGTAGCGGTCGGCCACCTCCGCCAGTGAATGAACGTGGTGCGACATGGCGGGGAAGGTCGCGGCGGGCAGACGGGGGCGCACGGCTTCGTATCGTGCGAAGGCCGCTTCCGCATCCAGCACGTCAGACACTCGAATATCCGCCCTCGATCATCAGGATCGCCCCGTTCACCAGTTCCGCCGCAGGCGAGGCGAGGTAAAGCGCGGCGTCGGCGATCTCGACCGCCTCGCCGAAACGCCGCAGAGGGGTGCCCGCGATCATCGGGCCGCTCTTTTCGGGGGGCGACCAGACCTGAATGCCCATGGGGGTCAGCACGACAGTCGGGCAGATCGCGTTGACCTGCACGTTGTGGCGCGCCCATTCGGCACAGAGCGACTTCGTCAGCGCGTTCAGCCCGCCCTTGGACGAGGCATAGGCCGCGTGATCGTCCAGCGCGATCACCCCGGTCTGGCTGGAGATGTTGACGATCTTTCCCCACCGCTGCGCGATCATTGCCGGGGCGAGCGCCTGCGACAGAATGAAGGGCGCGCGCAGGTTCACCGCCATCGTCTCGTCCCAGTCTTTCAGGCTGAACGTCTCGGCAGGGCCGGTGCGAGAGATTCCGGCAGAGTTGACGAGGATGTCGATGGTGCCCCATTCCGCCAGCGCGCGTTCCGCTGCGGCCGTGCAGGCCGCCGCATCGCCCAATTCGGCGGAAATGGTCAGACAGCGCCGCCCGAGCGCGCGCACGGCAGCAGCGGTTTCCGCCAGACCCGCCTCGTCGCGGGCGACGGCCACGATATCGGCCCCCGCATCGGCAAAGACGCGCGCAATCTCGGCCCCGATCCCCTTGGAGGCCCCGGTGACCATGGCCTTGCGGCCTTCGAGGGAGAAACGCTTGACCCAATCCGCCATGGCCTACTCCAGGTTTGTGTGCCGGGCGCGCATCGCAGCCGGATCGGCCCCGATCCGGTCGCGCAGCGCAAGGATCAGAAGCTCGAACGTCAGGTATTGCGCGCCTTCGAAAAGCGAGCCCATCGGCAGGACCGAGGCCGGGTTCGGCGTCTGATCGTCGGCCATGGTCTGGGCAGGGATCACGAGGACCACGTCGCAGGCGCGGGGTGCGGCACCGTCCGGCTGGGCGGTGACGCAGGCGGTGCGGGCCCCTGCCCCGCGCGCCACCCCGATCAGGCCATTGACGGTCGAGAACGACCCCGGACCCGCGCTGACCACCAGCAAATCGCCGGGGCCGACGGGTGGGGCGCTCATGTCGCCGACCACGTGCGCATCCAGGCCAAGGTGATAGAGGCGCATGGCAAGCGCGCGCATCATCAGCCCCTCACGGCCCACACCGTAAGCCACGATGCGGCGCGCGCTGGCGAGTTCCTCGACCAGGGCGCGCAGGCTTTCGGGATCGACACCCTGTGTCGCGCTTCTTATCTCGTCCGCCGCCCGCGCCGCGAGATCGCCGAAACCCGTCATCACGCCCCCCTAGCCCTGCTTCACCCGACCGCCCTTGGCGACGGGCACGGTCGCGTCGACCGCTTGCTCCAGCAGGCCGGTTTCGTCCAGCAGGTCAAGCAGAGTGTAGCGGCTTCGCAGGAAACGCGCATTGAGGATGGTGCGGCGCAGATAGTCGCTTGCCACGCCGATCTCGCTGGCCTCGGCGGGCGCCCCTGCCGCGCGAAGATTGCGGCGCATCTCGGCGGCGCTCATCAACTGCGCCCCCAGCCTATGGCGAAGGTCGGGCCAGTGCGCGAGGATCAGCGCCAGCCGTGCCCGGTGCTGCGCGGGCGAAAGATGTTTTGCGCGCGTTTCTTCCAGCGCGCGGGCCGCGATCTCGCCGGGGCCAAAGGCTGCCTCGATCATCGCGGCTTTCCGGTCCATGGTGGGCGCCGTGTCGACGATGGCGTCGATGTCGAGCAAGGACAGATCACGGGCGAGAAGCCAGTCGTAAAGATCGAGCGTGCTGGCGCAGCCAACGGCGACGCAGGCCCCGTGGCTGACCCGCTCGCCCCCCAGCTTCAGATCGTCCATTTCCCAAAGATGCGCGATCTGGTGGTCGGCGCCCGAGGCAGGGCGCGACGAGCCGTGCAGTTCCATCGCGAGGCCAACGACGGTCAGACCGGCAAAAAGGCCCTCAAGCGACGCCCTGTCGCCTGCGGCAATGCGTTCGGGATGCGAGAGCCAGCCGCGAAGGCCCCCCTGAACCAGCGGCCAGGCGACATCGTCGATCGCTTCGATCCCAAGCGCATCCGCGATGATCCAGTCAGCTCCGGCAGGCACCTTGCCCGACAGGTCGCCATAGCCCCAGCCGGTCATCTCGGGCGGGGCCTTGGCGATCACGTCGAGATCGCCCAGCACGGCGCGGGCGGGGCGGCACTGGATGGTCTTCTTGAACCCGCGCTCGGACAGGGGCGAGCCGGCGGAGGTGTAGCCATCCATCGAGGCGGCCGTCGCCACGCACAGATAGGGGCGGCCCAACCCGAACGCGGCATGTTTGACCACATCGTTGATCACCCCCGATCCGATGGCGATAGGCGTGGCACCATCCACGGCCAGCACGGCGCGGAGGCTGTCGGCCAGTTCGACCGTGGGCTTTGGCCGCGGCTTGCCGGGAAGGATGTGGGTTCTGGTGGCGACGCCTGCGGCCCGCAACCTGGCTTCGGTCGCGGCACCCGCAGCCGCCCAGGTGTTCTCGTCGGCGATCAGGCAGGCCGATCCTGCAAACTGGCGACTGTAGAGGTCCGCGACCTGTGCCAGAACACCCGGCCCGATCAGCACTTCGGCCACCGAGGCTGACCGCGCGACAGCCCCCGCTATCAGGTCGGCCGACGTCATATCGGTTGCCCGCCCGATGCGAGGGTGCGGCCCTCGGGTCCGAACAGGTGAACCCGAGCGGGGGGCAGCCCCAGCCCGATCCGGGCACCGTGGTCAAGCGGCGTGTCGCCTTCCGCCCGAACGACGAGGTTCTGGCCTGCATCGGTCTTGACATAGAGATAGGCATCGCCCCCAAGCGTCTCGCGCAGCGTGACGGTGGCCGCGATATCGCCCTGCCCCTCGGGCAGCAGAAGCAGGTGTTCGGGCCGGATGCCCAGGCGCGTGGCCCCTTCGACAGATGCGACCGGCAGCGGGACCGAACCGACGGCCACGCGTCCGCCCGCAACCGCGACATCGAGGAAGTTCATCGCAGGCGCCCCGATGAACCCGGCGACGAATTCGGTCTTCGGGCGATGATACAGATCCATCGGCGTGCCCACCTGCTCGATCCGTCCGGCGTTCAGGACCACGATCTTGTCGGCCATGGTCATGGCCTCGACCTGGTCATGGGTGACGTAGATCATCGTGGCCTTGAGGTCGCGGTGCAGTGATTCAAGTTCCACCCGCATCTGCACGCGCAGCTTGGCGTCGAGGTTGGACAAAGGCTCATCGAACAGGAAGACCTTGGGCTGCTTCACGATGGCCCGGCCGATAGCGACACGCTGGCGCTGACCGCCAGACAACTGGCCCGGCTTGCGGTCGAGATAGGGTTCAAGCTGAAGGATTCGCGCGGCCTCGGCCACGCGGCGGGCACGGTCATCGGGCGCGAAGTTGTTGACCTTCATGCCGAAATCCATGTTCTCGCGCACCGTCATGTGGGGATAGAGCGCATAGGACTGGAACACCATCGCCACATCGCGTTCTGACGGCGCGAGTTTCGACACGTCGCGGCCCCCGATCGAGATCACACCGGACGAGATCGATTCAAGCCCGGCGATCGTGCGAAGCAGCGTCGATTTTCCGCAGCCTGACGGGCCGACGAAAACGGCGAACTCGCCATCCGCGATGTCCAGCGTCACCCCGTGCAGCGCCTGCTGCGCGCCGTAGAACTTGTTGACCGCTTCCAGTTTCACGTCGGCCATCTGGTTTCCATCCCCCCTGCCCTCGCCCCTATTTTCCCGTTGACTCAGGCGCCGTTCGATACATTTATATGGAAGGCGTTACAAATGGAAGTCAACCATCGAAACGCTGAAACCTTAGGGAGGTCACTATGAAACTGAAGCTGCAGACAAGCGCGCTGGCGCTTGGTGCCTCGGCGGTGCTGGCCATGGGCGGGCAGGCCGGAGCCTGGACGCTCGAGGAAGCTGCAAAGCCCTATGCCGGAACCGAGGTGAACGTGCTTTTCCTCGACCGTCCGGGCTACAATGCCGTCAAGCAGATGCTGCCGGACTTCGAGGCCGCGACCGGCATCAAGATGAACATCACCACCGTGCCGTACGAAAACGCGCTTGGCGAACAGGTGCGTGACTTCGTGGCGGGCGGCGACATCGACATCGCGCTGGTCGACCTGGTGTGGCTCGGCAACTTTGCCGAGAACGGCTGGATCGTTCCGGTCGAGACCTTCACCTCGAACCCCGCTCTGGCCGACCCCGACCTCGACATGGCCGACTTCTTCCAGCTTCCGCTGAGCGCGTTCGGCGAATGGAATGGCACGCTCTATGGCCTGCCCTTCGACAACTACTCGGGCCTGATGTTCTACAATTCCTGCATGCTGAAGGATGCGGGCTTCGACAAGCCGCCGGCAACCTGGCAGGAAGTGATGGACGTCTACGGTCCGGCGCTGACCAAGGATGGCAAGTATGCCTATGCGCTGCAATCCAAGCGCAACGAGACGCAGTCGGCCGACAGCTTTGCGCGGTTCCTCTGGCCCTTCGGCGGTTCCTTCCTGAACGCCGAGTTCAAGTCGAACCTCAACTCGCCCGAAAGCCAGGCAGGCCTTCAGTTCCGCCAGGATCTGATGAAGTTCATGCCCGAAGGCATCGTCGCCTATGACCATGCCGAGACGGTGAACGCGCTGGCGCAGGGCGATGTCGCCTTCATCACCGAATGGTCGGCCTTCTACTCGACCCTCGCGTCGCCCGAGACATCGACGCTGGGTGAATGCCTTGCCGTCGCGCCCGAACCGACCGGCCCCGCAGGCCGCAAGCCCGCGCTCGGCGGCTTCAGCCTTGCCGTTGCGACCCAGGCAGACGAGGCCGAACAGGCCGCAGCCTGGCTGTTCATCCAGTGGGCCACGTCCAAGGCCAATGCCGGGAAGTATCTGGAACTGGGCGGCGTGCCCGCACGTCAGTCGGCCTATGCCGATCCGGCGCTGGCCGAGACCTACAAGTTCATCCCGGCGCTGGTCGAAAGCTGGCAGGAAGGCGTGCCGGAGTTCCGTCCGCGCTTCGCTGAATGGCCCGCCATCACCGAGATCGTGCAGGAGTGGGGCACGAAGATGATGCTGGGCGAAGTGTCGGTCGAGGAAGGCGCCAAGACCATCGGCGAGAAGATGGAAGCCGTTCTGGCCGAGGCAGGTTACTACGACGGCAAGAAGCCGCTGGCGCAGTAACCCGAGCCTGACCACGACGGGCTGCGGCGACCTCCCAGCGCCGCAGCCCCTTTTTCACCTGACCGGAGCCTTCCATGACAACCCGCGTGAGCAGACGGACGCTTTTCGCCTTTCTGGGACCGGCTGTCTTTGCCCTGCTGATCGTGGGGATCGTGCCGCTGGTCTACGCGCTGTGGAAGAGCCTGCATTACTTCAATCTGACCAAGCTTGCGCAGTCTCGCTTCGTCGGCCTCGACAACTACGCCTTCGTGCTGACCGATCCGGTGTTCTGGCAGGCGATGGGGCGCACGGCGCTGCTGTTCATCGTCTCGGTTCCCGTGCAGATCGCGCTTGGCCTGACCATCGCGCTGGTGCTGCACCGCCCTGGCCTAACGCTGTTCAAGACGCTGACCCGGCTGGCGCTGGTGCTGCCGATGGCGACGACCTATGCCGTCGTGGGCCTTCTGGCGCAGGTGATGCTGAACCAGAAATACGGGGTCATCAACCAGATGCTCGGATGGGTCGGGATCGACGCGATCAACTTCATCGGCGATCCGACCAATGCGTTCATCGCGGTCATCTTCTGGGACATCTGGCAGTGGACGCCCTTCGTCGCGCTTGTCCTGCTGGCTGGCTTGTCCACCGTACCGCCCGAGATCGAGGAAGCCGCCCAGCTTGAGACACGCTCGCCCTGGGTCGTGCTGCGCCATGTGCAATTGCCGTTCCTGATCCCCTCGCTGGTGGCGGTGCTGATCCTGCGAACGGCAGATACGCTGAAGCTGTTCGATATGCCCTTCACGATGACGCGCGGCGGGCCGGGGTCGGCTACGGAATTCATCGCGATCCTGATCGAGCGCGTGGGCAACCGGCAGTTCGACATCGGGCTGGCCTCGGCCCAGGCGATGATCATGCTCGTCATCACGATCCTCCTTGCCCGCCTGTATATTCGACTGTTCTATCGGGAGGTCCGCTGATGGCCACGTCAACCGCGCGCGGACGGGGGCTTGCCGTCGAGGCGCTCATTCTCGTCGTGATCTGCCTGTTCTGCGTCTTTCCGTTTTACTGGATGGTGACGACAAGCCTCAAGACACAGGTCGTGGCGCTGCAATCGCCCCCGGTGTGGACCTTCACCCCGACCCTTCAGAATTATTGGGAGGTGCTGTTCGAGGACAAGGTGGGCCACGCCCTGATGAACTCGATCATCGTGGCGGTTTGCACGACGCTGCTGGCCGTGGGCCTCGGCACGCCTGCGGCCTATGCGCTGGCGCGGTTCGAGTTTCGGGGCAAGACGGACCTCTGGTTCTGGTTCATCACCAACCGCTTCGTCTCGCCGGTCGTGCTGGCCTTCCCCGTGTTCCTGATCGCGCGCGAGATCAACCTGCGCGACACGCACCTTGCGCTGATCCTGATGTACCTGACCTTCACCCTGCCGATCGTCATCTGGATCTGCACCGACCAGTTCCGCTCGATCCCGAAGGAGCTGGACGAGGCGGCGCTGCTGGAAGGTGCTTCGCAATGGCGCATCTTCCGCTCGATCTGCCTGCCGCTGGCGATGCCGGGCGTGGCGGTGTCGTCGATCCTGTCGTTCATCTTCTCGTGGAACGAGCTTCTGTTCGCCTACATCCTCGCGCCCAAGGCCGCCAAAACCGCCCCCGCCATGGCGATCACCTTCATGGAAGGCTACGATGTTCCCTATGGAAAGATCATGGCGACATCGACGCTGATCGTGATCCCGGTCTTGATCTTTGCGCTGCTCGCGTCAAAGCATCTGGTGCGCGGCCTGACCATGGGCGCGGTGAAGTAACCAGGGACCGTCATGCCGCGCGCGCCGAAACTGCCCAGGGTCGATACCGAAGAGCGGTTCCTGGCGCAGGTCGCCTGGGCCTATTACGTCGAGGGGCTGACGCAGGAAGGCGTGGCCGAAAAGCTGCGCGCCACGCGCCTGCGGGTCAACAAGGCGATTTCCGAGGCGCACCGCCGCGGGCTGGTGCGCATCACCTTCAACACCGCCTTCGCCGCCTGCGCCGAGCTTGAGGCAGCGCTGCGCGAGACCTTCGGCTTGAAGCAGGCCTATGTCGCCCCGGCCCCGCTTGACCAGAAGGACGTGCAGATGATCGTGGGCGCAGCCCTTGGTCATGTCCTGACCGAGGTGCTGGCAGATCCGGCGATCAAGCTTTTCGGCATGTCCTGGGGGGGCACGCTGAACATCGCGACGCGGTTCGTCGCGGCGATGGAGCGGCCGGACCTCGAGGTGATTTCGGTCATGGGCGGCCTGACGCGGGGATCGGACCTGAATTCGTTCGAGATCACGACGCGGCTCGCCGACCTTCTGGGCGCGCAGCACAGCTATTTCACCGCGCCCCTTTACGCAGGATCGGCCGAAAGCCGCGACACGATCATGCAGCTCGACGTGTTCCGCGAGGTGCTGGAGAAACTCCGGACGGTCGATGCAATGGCAATGGCGGCGGGCGATCTGTCGAAACGTTCGCTGCTGATGCGCGACGGACTGCCCTCGGACGTGTCGATCGAGGAACTGATCGCTTTGGGGGGTGTGGGTGACGTGCTGGGCACCGTGATTGACGCCGAAGGCAAGCCGCTCGATCATCCGATCAACGAGCGGATCATCGGCATCGGGCTGTCGGACCTGTCGCGTATTCCCAATGTGATCCTGGCGGCGGGCGGGGCGCACAAGGTTCCGGTGATCCGGGCCACGCTGGGGCGGCGGGTCATCGACAGTTTCGTGACCGACGAGGCGACGGCGCGCGCTCTGGTCGAAGGGGCGCGCTGATGCTGACCATAGGAATCGACCTGGGAACCTCGGGCATCAAGGCGGTGCTGTTCGAGGACACCGAGCGGGCCGTTGCAACCGCCGCGCAACCCATTGCCGTCTCGATCCCCCATGTCGGGTGGAGCGAGCAGGACCCCGACGCCTGGGTCGCTGCGGTGTGGACCTGTCTCGACAGCCTTTCTGCGCAGGCCCCGCGCGAGATGGCGGCGGTGGAGGGGATCGGGCTGTCGGGGCAGATGCTGGCCGCGCTGCTTCTTGGCGCCGATCTGCGCCCGCTGCGCCCGGCGATCCTGTGGAACGATCAGCGCGCCATTGCCGAATGTGCCGAATTGCTTGCGCTCTGCCCCGACATCGGGCTCAGGACCAACGGGCAGCCCGATCCGGGGATCGCTGCGCCGAAACTTCTTTGGCTGCAGAAGCACGAACCCGAGGTGATGGCGCGGGCGCGGATGCTGATGCTGACCAAGGATTACGTGCGCCTTGCGCTGACGGGCGACGTCGCCTCGGACCCGACCGATGCGGGGGGGACGCAGCTGCTGGATTGCCGGACAGGAGCGTGGGACCCGGCCCTGTGCGCGCTGGTGGGCTGGGACCCGGCGAACCTCCCAATGCTTGTGAACGCCTGGCAGGCCGCGGGTGGGCTGCGTCCCGAACTTGCCGCCCGGTGGGGGATGCGCGCGGGCCTGCCGGTCGCCTGCGGATCGGGCGACAACATGGGATCGACCCTGGGTGCCGGGGCGGCAACCCCGGGAGACGCCGTGCTGACCATTGGCACGTCGGGCGTGTCCTGCATCGTCGACCAGGTATTCCACCCGGGCCCGTCGCGCGCGATCCTGACAAGCGCCCATGCGGCCCCCGATACCTTCCTGTCGATGGGCGTGGTGATGAGCGCGACGGCAGCATTGGACTGGACGGCGAGGATGGGCCGCACCACCGCAGCCGATCTTGCCGGCGAGGCCGAGGCCTTTGCCGCCGAAGGCAGGATCTCGGCGGCTCCGGTCTTTCTGCCCTGCCTCAACGGAATCCGCACCCCCCTGAACCGGCCCGACATGACCGGGCGCATGGAAGGGCTTCATCCCGGCGTGACCCACCCGATGCTCGGCTACGCGGTCATGGAAGGCGTGGCTTTCCAGTTCGCAGACTGCGTTGCGGCACAGCGCGACGTGGGCGTGAGCGCCTCGCGGTTCCTTGTCGTCGGCGGCGGAAGCCGTTCGTCGCTCTGGTTGCGGCTGCTCGCGACCGCCCTCGATCAGGCGCTGGAGCTTCCCTCGGGCGCCGACATCGCGGGTCCGGCCGGTGCCGCGCGGATGGCTGCAGTGGCTGCAGGCGCGCCGCTATCCGTCCTCGCCCGTCGCCTGCCGACGCTCCGGACGGTGGAGCCGGACCGAGCACTGGACGCGGTGCTCGCCGCGCGCAAAGCGCGGTTCGACGCCCTGACCCGCATAGGCTCGTGACGCGGCCAGCCTGAGCGACAGGGACGGCCCTGGCCAGAGTGGCAGGGCGCGGATCACGGCTGTCGGAGTGCCGGCTGCGGGTGAGTCTCGCGAAACGGCCCGCTTGTTTTTCGAAACAGGGCGGTCGTGCCCCATCCGGCCAAGAGAATCTTTTCATCGTTGCCGGTCGGCGCTTCATATCACGCGCCCGTTACAGCCAATGGCCTGTAGAAAAACCGGTCTTTTCGGAACGCGAAAAGAAATTTACAAATTCTCTATGCCCGTGTCAGGATTTTTACAAATAAATGATTTCTTTTAAAGGGGATAGCAAGTTTGATGATTTTATCGTAAAGAACGCATGGGCGAGGTCACAGGCTCGCCCAAGGATCGACAGGGGCGAGACGACGTCCGCTGTGTGGGGGAACACCATGAATAGCCAGACACCCGGGGTCTTTGCTGCTTCGGAAAGCTTCATCAAGAACGCGCATGTCACGGCAAGCGCATATGAAAAGGCTTACGCGGCCTCGATCAACGACCCGACGGACGTTCTGGGGCGCAGGAAGCGCGGCGCATCGACTGGATCAAGCCCTTCACCAAGGTGAAGAACACGAACTTCGACTTCGGCAACGTCTCGATCAAGTGGTTCGAGGACGGCACGCTGAACGTCTGCGGCCAATTGCGTGGACCGCCATGTCGCGACGCGGGGCAACCAGACCGCGATCATCTGGGAACCCGATGATCCGAAGACACCCGCGCGCCACATCACCTATGCCCAGCTGCTGGACAGACGTCTGCCGCATGGCCAACGTGCTCAAGGCGCATGGCGTGCGCAAGGGCGACCGGGTCGTCCTTTACATGCCGATGATCCCCGAGGCGGCCTATGCCATGCTGGCCTGCGCGCGGATCGGCGCGATCCATTCGATCGTCTTCGGCGGCTTCTCGCCGGATGCGCTGGCGAACCGGATCAACGACTGCGAAGCCAAGATCGTGATCACCGCCGACTTTGCGCCGCGCGGCGGCAAGAAGACGGCGCTGAAGGCCAACACCGACGCGGCGCTGCTGCATTGTCAGCGACCACGTGAAATGCCTCGTCGTGAAGCACACCGGCGACCAGACCTCGCTGGGTCGAGGGCCGCGACTTCGACGTGAAGGCCGAAATGGCCGAGGCCGCGCCCTATTGCGCCTATGCCGAGGTCGGCGCCGAAGACCCGCTGTTCATCCTTTACACCTCGGGGTCGACCGGCAAGCCGAAGGGCGTGGTGCATACGTCGGGCGGCTATCTCGTCTATGCCGCGATGACGCATCAGTTGACCTTCGACTATCATGACGGCGACGTGTTCTGGTGCACCGCGGACGTGGGCTGGGTCACCGGGCACAGCTATATCGTCTACGGCCCGCTGGCCAACGGCGCGACCACGCGTGATGTTCGAGGGCGTGCCGACCTATCCCGACGCCGGCCGGTTCTGGGAGGTCTGCGCCAAGCACAAGGTCAACCAGTTCTACACCGCGCCGACGGCGATCCGCGTCGCTGATGGGCCTGGGGCCGGAGTGGGTGGAAAAGCACGACCTGTCGTCGCTGCAGCCTGCTGGGCTCGGTGGGCGAGCCGATCAACCCCGAGGCCTGGAACTGGTACAACACGCATGTCGGCAAGGGCAAGTGCCCGATCGTCGACACCTTCTGGCAGACCGAAACCGGCGGCCACATCATCACGCCGCTGCCCGGGGCGATCCCGCAGAAGCCGGGCTCGGCCACCAAGCCGTTCTTCGGCGTCAAGCCCGTGGTGCTGGACCCGGCAACCGCCAAGGTGCAGGACGAGACCGAGACCGAGGGCGTGCTGTGCATCGCCGACAGCTGGCCGGGACAGATGCGCACCCTCTGGGGCGATCACGAGCGGTTCGAGGAGGCCTATTTCAGCCAGTATCGCGGCTACTACTTCACCGGCGACGGCTGCCGCCGCGATGCGGACGGCTACTACTGGATCACCGGCCGCGTCGATGACGTGATCAACGTCTCGGGCCACCGGATGGGCACGGCCGAAGTCGAAAGCGCGCTGGTCGCGCATCCGAAGGTGGCCGAGGCGGCGGTCGTCGGCTATCCGCACGACATCAAGGGCCAGGGCATCTATGCCTATGTCACGCTGATGAACGGCGTCGAGCCGACCGACGCGCTGCGCAAGGAGCTGGAGGCCTGGGTGCGGACCGAGATCGGCCCGATCGCCAAGCCCGACCTGATCCAGTGGGCGCCGGGCCTGCCGAAGACCCGCTCGGGCAAGATCATGCGCCGCATCCTGCGCAAGATCGCCGAGAACGACTTCGGCGCGCTTGGCGACACCTCGACGCTGGCCGATCCGTCGGTGGTCGACGACCTGATCGCGAACCGCGATGAACCGGGGCTGAGCGATGGCCGCGCACCGCGCCCCCGTCCTGATCCTGCTCGGCCCCCCCGGGGCCGGCAAGGGCACGCAGGCGCGGATGCTGGAGGAGGACTTCGGCCTGGTCCAGCTTTCCACCGGCGACCTGCTGCGCGCGGCGGTCGCGGCAGGCACCGCGGCGGGCCTGCCGGCGAAGGCGGTGATGGACGCGGGCGCAGCTGGTCTCGGACGACATCGTGCTCGCGATCCTGCAGGACCGGATGGCGCAGCCGGACGTGGCACGCGGCGTCATCCTCGACGGCTTTCCGCGCACGACCGGACAGGCGCGCGGCGCTGGACGAGCTGCTGGCCGAAACGGGGCAGAGCGTCACGGCCGCGATCAGCCTCGAGGTCGATGACGCGGCGATGGTCGCGCGCGTCTCGGGCCGCTACACCTGCGCCGCCTGCGGCGAGGGCTATCACGACGACTTCAAGCAGCCCGCCACGGCGGGGGTCTGCGACAAATGCGGCGGCACGGCGTTCAAGCGCCGCGCCGACGACAACGCCGAAACGGTGCGCGGCAGGCTTGACCGCCTACCACGCCGCAGACGGCACCGCTGATCGCCTATTACGACAGGCTGGGCGTGCTGGAACGGATCGACGCGATGGGCGACATCGCCGCGATCCGCGCCGCGCTGCGCCGATCGTCGAGCGGCGTGTCAGCCTGAAGGGAGAGGCCGGTTCCCCCGGACAACGGGGGGCGCCGCGGAAGGGAATGCAACACAGGGAGAAGCACTCATGGCGGACAGGACATCGTCCAACGCCTACTGGGCCGCGAACGTCAGGATCATCCTGATCTCGCTGGCGATCTGGTTCGTCTGCTCGTTCGGGCTTGGCATCATCCTGCGCCCGGCGCTGAGCGGGCATCATGGTCGGCGGTGCCGATCTCGGGTTCTGGTTCGCCCAGAACGGATCGATCTACGTCTTCCTCGTGCTGATCTTCGTCTACGCCTGGCGGATGAACAAGCTCGACCGCGAATACGGCGTGGAAGAATAAGGGGACAGGGGACAGATGGATCAGTTTACCCTCAACCTGATTGTGGTTGGCTTCACCTTCGCCATCTACATCGGGATCGCGATCTGGGCCCGCGCGGGCACGACCGCAGAATTCTATGCCGCAGGCCAGGGCGTTCCCCCGGTCATGAACGGCATGGCGACGGGCGCCGACTGGATGTCGGCGGCGTCGTTCATCTCGATGGCGGGCATCATCGCCTTCGGCGGCTACGAGAACTCGGCCTTCCTGATGGGCTGGACCGGCGGCTATGTGCTGCTGGCGCTGCTGCTTGCGCCCTATCTGCGCAAGTTCGGCAAGTTCACCGTGCCGGAGTTCATCGGTGACCGCTTCTACTCGGGCGGCGCGCGTCTGCTGGCGGTCGTCTGCCTGATCGTCATCTCGGTGACCTACGTGATCGGCCAGATGCGCGGCGTGGGCGTGACCTTCTCGCGCTTCCTCGAAGTGTCGACCGACGACCGGCCTCTACATCGGTGCGGCCATCGTGTTCGCCTATGCCGTTCTGGGCGGCATGAAGGGCATCACCTACACCCAGGTGGCGCAGTACATCGTGCTGATCATCGCCTACACCATCCCGGCGATCTTCATCTCGCTGCAGCTGACCGGCAACTTCCTGCCGCAGCTTGGCCTGATCGGCGGCTACGCGCCCTCGGGCGGCGATGTGGCCTTCCTGGCCAAGCTGGACCAGGTGGTGACGGAACTGGGCTTCAAGGCCTATACCGCCGACAGCGCCGAACATGTTCAACATGTTCCTGTTCACCATGTCGCTGATGATCGGCACCGCGGGTCTGCCGCACGTCATCATCCGCTTCTTCACCGTGCCCAAGGTGGCCGATGCGCGCTCTTCGGCGGGCTGGGCGCTGGTGTTCATCGCGCTGCTCTACACGGTCGCTCCGGCGGTCGGCTCGATGGCGCGCCTGAACCTGACCACCACGATGTGGCCGGCTGCCGTCGCCGGCAACGCGCTTGACGGCGATGCGGTCTCGCTGCGCCGACATCGACAGCAAGCCGGAACTGGCCTGGATCAAGACCTGGGAAAAGACCGGCCTTCTGGTGATGGCCGACCTGAACGGCGACGGGAAGATCCAGTACTTCAACGACGCCGAAGCCGCTGACCGACGCCAACAAGGCCGTGGCCGATGCAGCCGAAGCGCCCTGACCGAGCCGCTGCCGCCGATGCCGACAAGGCACCGCTGCGAGGCTAGCCGGTTGCCGACGAAGCCGACCGCCGCACGCGACGCGGCTGCTGCGCGCGAAGCCGATGCTGGGCGGCCAGTCACTGGCCGAACGTGGCCTGGTCGGCAACGAACTGACCAAGGTGAACAACGACATCATGGTGCTGGCGAACCCCGAGATCGCCGGCTCTGCCGGGCTGGGTCGTGGCGCTGGTGGCTGCCGGTGCGCTGGCTGCCGCTCTGTCGACCGCTGCGGGCCTGCTGCTGGCCATCTCCTCGGCCATCAGCCACGACCTGATCAAGGGCTCGATCAACCCGAACATCTCGGAAAAGGGCGAGCTTCTGGCGGCGCGCATCTCGATGGCCTTCGCCATCGTGCTGGCGACCTACCTTGGTCTCAACCCGCCGGGCTTTGCGGCGCAGGTGGTGGCGCTGGCCTTCGGTCTGGCGGCTGCGACGATCTTCCCGGCGCTGATGATGGGCATCTTCTCGAAGCGCATCAACAAGGAAGGGCGCGATCGTGGGGATGCTCGTCGGGTCTGGTCTTCACCTCGGTCTACATCTTCATCTACAAGGGCTGGTTCTTCATCCCCGGCACCAACTGGCTGCCCGAACACGCCCGACCAGTACTGTCTTCGGCATCTCGCCGCTGTCGATCGGTACCGATCGGCGCGCTCCTGAACTTCGTCGTCGGCCTACGTCGTGTCGTCGGTGACCAAGGCGCCGCCGCAGCGAAGTGCAGGACCTGGTCGAATCGATCCGCGTGCCGAAAGGTGCGGGCGCGGCTCAGGCCCACTGAAAGGTCGGCGCCGGACAAGCGTTCCGGCGCCGCATTCCGGCATGTCCCGTTCGCGGGCGCATGCCTTCAGACGACGCAGGCAGGATCATGGGCATGGACGACGCACAGCACAGCGATCCTGGCTTTCCTTGAGACCGTGCATCCCTATGACAGCCTGCCGCGGGACGAACTGGCGCGTGTCGCCGGTTCCTTCAGCCGCAGGGAATTCGCCGGCCGGCGGCGAAATCTACCACGCGGGCGAACCGCTGCAGGGCATCTACCTGATCAAGCACGGGTGCGGTCGAAGTGCTTGACCCCTCGGGCGATCTGGTCTCGCTGCTGGGCCCGCGCAACAGCTTCGGCGAACGCGGCCTGATGCGCGACGGACGTCGCCGTCACCACCGCGCGCGCCACCGAGGCACAGCGTCCTGCTGCTGCTTCCCGGCGCCGAGTTCCGCCGGCTGATCGCGCACTGTCCCGGCCTTTGAGCGCTTCTTCCACCGCGGCCGGTCGGCGCGAGACGCGCGACACCGACCTGACGACCCGCAAGGTCGGCGACCTGATGGCCGCGTCACCCGTCACGCTTGGCCCAGACACGCCCGATCCGCGAGGCCGCGGTCGCGATGCGCGATGCCCATGTCTCGAGCCTTGGCATCGTCGAGGGCGATCGGTTTCTCGGGATCGTCACGACGCGCGACATGACGCAACAGGGTGCTGGCCGCCGGGATCGACCCCGCCGCGCCCGGTGTCGAGCGTGATGACAGCCGATCCGGTGAGCCTGCCGCCCTCGGCGCTCGGCTCCGACATCCTGCACCTCATGCTGGAACGCCGGATCGGGCACCTGCCGGTGGTCGAGGACGGGCGGCTGGTCGGCATGGTCACGCAGACCGACCTGACGCGGTTTCAGGCGATGTCCTCCGCGCAGCTGGTCCGCGATGTGGCGACCGCCGAAACCGTGGCGGAGATGGCCGCGGTGACCGCCCGTATTCCCGCAGCTGCTCGCCCAACTGGTCGGCGGCCACAATGCCGCATGAGGTCGTGACGCGCCTTGATCACCGACATCGCCGACACCGTCACGCGCCGCCTGCTGGCGATGGCCGAAGCCGAGCTTGGCCCGCCGCCGGTGCCCTATCTGTGGCTCGCCTGCGGCAGCCAGGGACGGCAGGAGCAGACCGGGGTCGACGGACCAGGACAACTGCCTGTTCATCGACGACACCGCGACGCCCGACGACATGCGCCTATTTCGATCGTCTGGCGCGGAAGTCGTCTGCGACGGGCTGAACGCCTGCGGCTATGTCTATTGCCCCGGCGACATGATGGCGACGAACCCGCGGTGGTGCCAACCCATGCGGGTCTGGCGCGACTATTTCCGCGGGCTGGATCAACCGGCCCGACCCGATGGCGCAGATGCTGGCATCGGTCATGTTCGACCTGCGCCCGATCGGCGGGACAACCGCGCTGTTCGACGATCTCCAGGCCGAGACGCTGGAGATGGCGTCGCAGCAACTCGATCTTCGTGGCGCACATGATCTCCAACTCGCTGAAGCACCAGCCGCCCCTGGGGCTTCTGCGCGGGCTTGGCCACGATCCGCTCGGGCGAGCACAAGAACCACATCGACCTGAAGCATAACGGCGTCGTGCCGGTGGTCGACCTCGGACGCGTCTATGCGCTGATCGGCCGCTTGACGCCGGCGAACACCCGCGCCCGGCTCGAGGCGGCGGAAGAGGCGGGCGTCATCTCGGCCTCGGGCGCGCGCGACCTGATCGAGCGCCTATGACATGATCGCGCGCATCCGGCTTGAGAATCAGGCGCGGCCAGATCCAGTCGGGCGCAGAGCGCCGGACAACTTCCTGGCGCCGTCCGACCTGTCGGATTTCGAACGCAGCCATCTGCGCGACGCCTTCGTCGTCGTGCGCACCATGCAATCCGCCCTGGGCCACGCCCGCGGCGCCCCAAGCTAAGGACCATGCCGCATGGCACTTGAACTGATCGCAGCCATCGTCGCGGCCGTTGCCCTTGCGGGGATGGCGCATCTGGCGCGGCGGCTTTCGGGCTACCGCCTTCCACGCTGGCTTGTCCCGCTTCGCCGGAGGCCTGGGCCTGATCGGCTTCACGGTGTGGAGCGAGTATGACTGGTTCAACCGGGTCTCGGCCGAACTGCCGCCCGGGTGTCGAAGTCGTCTGGACGGAGCGCAGCGCGAACCCGCTGCGCCCCTGGACCTATCTTGCCCCGATGACCACCCGGTTCGTGGCGCTCGACACGCGCGACATTGCACGTCACCCGGTAAAGACCGAGTTGCGCCTCGCCCACATCTACAACTTTGCCCGATGGAGGCCGACCGAAGACGCGATGATGGTCTTCGATTGTGCCGGCGAACCGCCAGGTGCTGCTGACCGAGGCCGTGACGCTGGACGCGGATGGCACGCTGACGCGGTGCCGACTGGGTCGAGACGACATCTGATGACGCATTTCACGAGGCGGCCTGCCGGGAGGGATAGATTCATGGCCGACGCAGCTAGGAAGCCCAAGGTTCTCGTCGTCGAGGACGAGGACAACATCGCGATTGCGCTGGATTACCTCATCACGCGCGAAGGCTATGACCTGCGACCGCGTCGCCAGTGGCGGCGGCGCTCTTGCCCATATCCGGCAAACCCATCCCGATCTCGTGCTGCTCGACGTGATGCTGCCCGAGGTGTCCGGCTATGAGATCTGCCAGAACGTCCGTCTCGATCCGCATCTCGCCGATGTGAAGATCCTGATGATGACCGCGCGGGGCTCTGCCGTGGAGCGGCGGAAGGGGCTGGCACTGGGGGCCGACGGCTTCATCTCGAAACCCTTCGAGCTGGATGATCTTCGCAAGCAGGTGCGGCTGATGCTGGAGCGAGAGGTGTAGCAGGATCGTGGAAAGGCTCAGCCTTCGCCTGCGGGTGTTCCTGATCTTTGCGGCTCTCGCAGCCGCAAGCCTGGCGATGGTCGTTGGCGGGCTGTTTGCCGGGTATGCCCATCTCGGGCAGGGCACGGCGACCGATCCGCTGGTTCAGGCCGGTGTCATCGCCGGTTTCGGCATCCTCGGGGTCGTCACGCTGACCTGGTATCTGTTCGATCTGAACGTGGCGAAGCCGATCCAGGGATTGGCCGGATCGCTTCGCGCGCGTGTTCATGCCGCGGTGGACAAGGGGATCGAGGAAGGCGAGGCGCGCTACCTCGGCGATCTCGCCCCGGCGGCGGCGGCGGCGGCGCTGACGCTGGCGGAAACGCGCAACGCCCTGGCCGAAGCGATCGGGCGCGAAACGGCCCGCCTGACCTCCGAAAAAGCGCGCCTCGAGGCGCTGCTCGCAGACGTTCCGGTCGGCGTTCTGCTGTGCTCGTCCGAAAACCAGCTTGTCTTCTACAACGGTCAGGCGCTTGACCTGCTGGGGTCGGGCGGCCTTGATCGCGGCGTCTTCGAGTACCTGCGCGAGGCACCCCTGCGGCAAGCCTATGCCCGCCTGCGCGAGACCGGCGATCCGGACGCGGCCTCGGACCTGCTGTGCGCGACGGCGGACGGGGCGCGCATGCTCGCCGCGCGGATGCGGCTCGTGTCCACCGACAGGGCGGAGCCGGGCTATGTCCTGACGCTGCGCGATGTGACGGCCGAGCTTGCGTCGCAGGCCCGGCGCGAGGCGCTTCTGTCCGATGTCTTCGACAGGATGCGCCGGTCCGCCGCCAATCTTCAGATGATCGTCGGCGTGCAGGCGCCGGGGGAAGCGGGCAGAACCCCGCTTGACGAGGCGCTGACGGGCGAAGTCGCGACGCTCGCCCGTTCCATCACCGAACTGGCCGCACGGCACGACGCCGACCGTCAGGAAAACCCGGCGTCGACCACGATCCGCGACGCAGACCTGCTGGACGGGCTGAAGGCACGGCTCGGTGGGTCCGGCGTGGATGTGTCCGTATCGCCGTCATCGCTTCTGCTGCGCTGCAACCCGGTCGAGGTGATCGACCTCGTTTCAGAACTCGCGCTGGCAGTGGTGCAGCATCCCGACAGGCGCGCCGCAAGAGTATCGGTCAGCGAGGACGGGCCGGGCGCCATGCTGCGCCTGTCGTGGACGGGGCCGCCCCTGGCGGTCGGAGACATGGACCGCGTTCTTGATCGCAGCCTGGGTCCCGACGCGGCGGGCGCGACGGGACGCGACGTACTCCGGTCGCACGCGACCGAGGTCTGGCCCGAATCCGGCAGTCCGGGCGGTGAGGCGTCGCTCTGCCTGCCGCTTGCGCTGGCGCGACGCGCCGTACGTCGTCCCCAGCCCATCGCCCGCGCGGTGGTCTACGACTTCGATCTGCTTTCGAAAGTGCGCGATGCCGGCCTGGCCGAGAGCCCGCTGGATGCGCTGACCTATGTCGTCTTCGACACCGAAACCACCGGCCTTCTGCCCGAGAAGGGCGACGAGATCGTGCAGCTCGCGGCGGTCCGGATCGTGAACGGCCGCCGCGTCGCCGGTGAGGTCCTGGACACGCTGGTCAATCCCGGTCGCCCGATCCCGCCCGGCTCGACCGAGGTGCACGGCATCACCGATGCGATGGTGGCCGAGGCACCCGGCGTGGCCGAGGTGTGCCGCCGCTTCCATCGCTTCGCCGAGGGGGCCATCCTCGTTGCCCATAACGCGCCGTTCGACATGGCCTTTCTCAAGCGGCGCGAAGCAGAACTGGGCATCCGGTTCGAGAACCCCGTCCTCGATACAGTCCTTCTGTCCGCCGTCGTCTTCGGTCAGAACGAGACGCACAGCCTCGACGCGCTTGCCCATCGGCTGGGCCTGACCATCCCGGAAGAGTTGCGCCACACGGCGCTTGGCGACACGCAGGCAACTGCCGACGCATTGCTGAAGCTTCTCCCCATGCTCAAGGCCCGCAAGGTGACGACGTTCGGCGAGGTGCTGGCCGAGGTGCGGCGTCACGGCCGTCTGCTGAAAGACCTGAACTGACCCAGCAAAGGGACTGCATATCGCCGTCGCTTCGCAGCCATCCACCAGATGCATGGTGACATCGCCCACGACCGGACTTATCATTCGCGCGGGCCGGGATTTGCGGCCGGGTCAATTCGAAGGCAAGACGTATGCAAAAGATTATCTGTCTCGCCACAGCCGCTGCGCTGATGGCTACATCCGTTTTCGCACAGACCGAGACGACGCAGGAAAAGAAACAGCATGAAGCGGCCTGCATTGCGGGCACGGTGACCGGCGCGGTGCTGGGTGCAGCACTCGGCGGCTTTTTCGGCAACGGCGTCGGAAAGACGGTCATGCAGGTCGCGCTCGGCGGCGGCGGGGCCTATCTGACGCACAAGCACTCGTGTCAAGAAAAACTCGTGATCGCGACAGGAGCAACCCGTCAATGACCCGCCCCCTGACTTCGATGGCGCTGCTCGCCGCCATGCTTGCCTCGCCCGCCCTGGCCCTGACCGCCGATGACTTTCCGGGCGAGGCGATCGGCCTGATCGACACCGATGGCAATGGCGTCATCACCGCAGCCGAGATCGACGCATTCGCCGTCTTCATCCTGCCCGCCATGGATGCGGACGAGGACGGCACGGTCACCAAGGCCGAGGCTGTGCCCGTTCTTACGGAAGAGCAGTTCGCCGCAGCCGACACGAACGGCGACGGCATCCTTTCGCTTGAAGAACTGACGGTCGTCTTCCGCGCCGATTTCGCAGCAGCCGACAGCGACGGCAGCGGCACCCTCAACTAGGCGCCACCGTCCTTTACCGCCTCCATCGCGACATAGGTCGAGGTGGAGGCGACATGCGGCAGCGCCGAAAGCCGCTCGGCCAGCACGCGCCTGTAGGCCACGATGTCGCTGGTCCTGACCTTCAGAAGATAGTCGAAGCGACTGGCGATCATGTGGCATTCTTCCACCTCGGGGATGGTCAGCACAGCCCGGTTGAAGGCCTGCAACGCCGCCTCGCGGGTATCCGACAGCCGCACCTCGACAAAGGCCACATGCGCCTGCCCCATCCGGATCGGGTCGAGCACCGCGCGATAGCCTGTGATCACGCCCGCGTCTTCCAGCCGTTTCAGCCGCGCCTGCACCGGGCTCTTGGACAGACCCACCCGCCGCGCCAGTTCGACGGCCGGGATGCGCCCCTCGGTCGCGAGGACACGCAGCATGGCGCGGTCGAAATCGTCCAGTTCAAGGGCGGATGGCATCGCATTTCTCCGCAAATTCAGGCGAACTGCCTGTCGTAGCTCGATCATCGGGAAAAGTGCCCGTGCGAACAAGTGTATCCTGCGCCAAAGACAGGAGCCGCCCATGCCGCGCGATCATCACGACACACCCTGGTCCATCATCGAGACGGGCAGCCTTGCGGACGAGGCGCCGCTGGTACGCCGCCTGATCGCCGAGGCGCGCCTCTCGCAGGACGACCGGGCGCGCATCACCGCCGCCGGGGCCGATCTCGTGCGGCGCATCCGCGGCTCGGTGAAGCCGGGGCTGATGGAAGTGTTCCTCGCCGAATATGGCCTGTCGACCGAGGAAGGCATCGCGCTGATGTGTCTGGCCGAGGCGCTCTTGCGCGTGCCGGACGCCGAGACGATGGACGCGCTGATCGAGGACAAGATCGCCCCGTCGGACTGGGGCCGCCACCTTGGCCGTTCCGCGTCCAGCCTCGTCAACGCCTCCACCTGGGCGCTGATGCTGACGGGCAAGGTGCTGGAAGACCGCGAGCCGGGCGTCGTGGGCCACCTGCGCGCCGCCGTGAAGCGCCTCGGCGAACCCGTCATCCGCACCGCCGTTGCCCGCGCGATGAAGGAGATGGGCCGCAACTTCGTGCTGGGCGAGACGATCGAGCTTGCCATGAAGCGGGCCTCGGACCTTGAGGCGAAAGGCTATACCTACAGCTACGACATGCTGGGCGAAGCCGCCCGCACCGAGGCCGATGCGCGGCGCTATCACCTGTCCTATTCCAAGGCGATCACCGCCATCGCGGCCGCCGCCCGCTCGACCGATATCCGCGAGAATCCCGGGATCTCGGTCAAGCTCTCGGCACTGCATCCGCGCTATGAGGTCGCCAAGCGCGAGCGTGTCATGGCCGAACTGGTGCCGCGCGTGCGCGCGCTTGCGGGGCTGGCCAAGGCCGCCAGCCTCGGCTTCAACATCGACGCCGAAGAGGCCGACCGTCTGGCCCTGTCGCTTCAGGTGATCGAAGAGGTGCTGAAAGACCCGTCGCTCGCCGGCTGGAACGGATTCGGCGTGGTCGTGCAGGCCTACGGGCGACGGGCAGGCGCGGTGATCGACTGGCTGCATGCGCTGGCTGTCCGTCTCGACCGCAAGATCATGGTGCGTCTGGTCAAGGGCGCCTACTGGGACGCCGAGGTAAAGCGTGCGCAGGTGCTGGGCCTGTCGTCGTTCCCGGTGTTCACACGCAAGCAGGCGACCGATGTCAGCTACATCGCCAATGCGCGCAAGCTGCTCGGCCTGACCGACCGCATCTATCCGCAGTTCGCCACCCACAACGCGCATACGGTCGCCGCGATCCTCGACATGGCGCCCGACCGCACGTCGTTCGAGTTCCAGCGCCTGCACGGCATGGGCGAGCGGCTGCACGACATCGTCCTGACCGACAACGGCACGCGCTGCCGCATCTATGCGCCGGTCGGCGCGCATCGCGATCTTCTGGCCTATCTCGTCCGCCGCCTGCTGGAGAACGGCGCGAATTCCAGCTTCGTCAACCAGATCGTGAACGAGGATGTCGCGCCCGAACAGGTGGCCGCCTGCCCGCTGACAGCGATGGAGCAGATGCACCCCGACGGCATCGCCCGCGATCCTGCCACCGGGCCGGGCCTGTTCGACCCGCGCCGCAACTCGCGCGGGTTCGACCTGACCGACAGCGGCGACCTCGCTGCCATCGAAGCCGCCCGCCTGCCGCACCGCGAGGCGCTGTTCGACGCCCGCCCGCGGCTGGCCGGGCCGGTCGCGGGCGGGCAGCGCCGGGCGGTGACCAATCCCGCCACCGGCGCGCCGGTCGGCCATGTCCTGCCCGCCAGCGCCGCCCGACATTGAGACCGCCCTGCGCACCGCCGACACCCTGGACCGCCGCCGCGCCGGAGCGTGCCGAGATCCTGAACCGCGCGGCTGAACTGTATGAGGCGAATTTCGGTCCGATCTTCGCGCTTCTGGCGCGCGAGGCGGGCAAGACCCTGGCCGATGCCGTCAGCGAATTGCGCGAAGCCGTCGATTTCCTGCGCTACTACGCGGCACAGGCCCCCCGCCTGATCGACCCGCCGCGCGGAATCTTTACCTGCATCAGCCCCTGGAACTTTCCGCTCGCGATCTTCAGCGGCCAGATCGCGGCGGCCCTCGCCGCTGGCAACGCCGTTCTCGCCAAGCCTGCTCCACAGACGCCGCTGATCGCCACGCTCGCCGTCGACCTGTTGCACAAGGCCGGTGTGCCGCCTACCGCGCTCCAGCTTCTACCGGGCGACGGCGAGGTTGGCGCGGCGCTTGTCTCGGACCCCCGCGTGAATGGCGTGGCCTTCACCGGATCGACCGAAACCGCGTTGAAGATCCGCCGGGCGATGGCCGAACACCTTGACCCGGCGGCGCCGCTGATTGCCGAGACCGGCGGTCTGAACGCAATGCTCGTGGACAGCACCGCGCTGCCTGAACAGGCCGTGCGCGACATTCTCGCTTCGGCCTTCCAGTCGGCCGGTCAACGCTGCTCGGCGCTGCGCTGTCTGTATGTGCAAGAGGACGTGGCCGATACCGTGCAGGACATGCTGTTCGGGGCCATGGACGAGCTGACCCTCGGCGATCCCTGGACGCTCGCGACCGATATCGGCCCGGTCATCGACGACGAGGCGCGCGAGCGGCATCGCCGCCTATATCGCGGCGGCCCGTGCCGAAGGCCGCGTGCTGAAGGAACTCGCCGCGCCGAACAGGCACCTTCGTCGCCCCGACCGTGATCCGCGTGACCGGGCATCGCGCAGATGCCGCGGGAAATCTTCGGTCCGGTGCTGCACATCGCCACCTTCAGGGCGGCCGAGATCGACGCGGTGATCGATGCGGTCAATGCCACCGGCTACGGGCTGACCTTCGGTCTGCACACCCGGATCGACGACCGCGTGCAGCGCATCGTGGAACGCCTGCGGGTCGGCAACACCTATGTCAACCGCAACCAGATCGGTGCAGTTGTGGGCAGCCAGCCCTTCGGCGGCGAGGGCTTGTCCGGCACCGGGCCAAAGGCGGGCGGTCCGCACTATCTGCCGCGCTTTGCCGCCAAACCCGCGCCAGTCGCGGCGGCGGACAGCCATGTCACCACGCTGGACGAGGTTCGCGCAGCCCTGAAAGCGGCGACGGCGACCGCCGGAACCGGACGAGGCGCTGATCCTGCCCGGTCCGACGGGCGAATCGAACCGCCTGACATCGGTGCAGCGCGCGCCCCTTCTCTGCCTTGGCCCGGGACGCCGCTGCGGCGATGGAACAGGCCGGGCGCGTGCGTGAACTGGGGGGTGAAGCGGTGGAAGCGCCGGGGCTGCCGGCCGATGTGCTGGCAACGCTCGCAGGATTTTCCGGCGTTCTGCACTGGGGCACAGCCGAGCAGCGTCGCGCCCTACGCGCAGGCGCTGGCCGGGCGCGCCGGACCGATCCTGCCGCTGATCGCGCAGCCAGACGTGGCCCATGTCCGCCTGGAGCGCCATGTCTGCATCGATACCACCGCATCGGGCGGCAACGCGCAACTCCTGGCCGAAGTCGGCACCGCTTGACGCAAGGGCGCGGATCGGGAACGCTGCCGCAATGTTCCCGATCCGCGATCACAACCCTTCCGGGCAAACGCCCTATGTCACCTGGGCGCTGATCGCGCTGAACGTGGCGGTCTTTCTTGCCTATTGGCCGTTCATGCAGAACGAGATGCAGCTTGCCTACTTCTATGACGAATGGGGCCTCGTACCTGCCTACGTCACCGAAGGGCATGACCTGCACGGATTGCTGACATCCATGTTCCTGCACGGCGGCTGGATGCACCTGCTGGGCAACATGCTGTTTCTATGGATTTTCGGCGACAACATGGAAGACGAGATGGGACCGATGAGGTTCCTTCTGTTCTACCTCGCCTCGGGCTTTGCGGCGGCGGGGCTTCAGATCCTCGCCGATCCCTATTCGCAGATTCCGATGGTCGGTGCGTCGGGGGCGATCGCGGGGGTGATGGGCGGGTATCTTTTGCTGTTCCCCAAGGCGCGCGTCGACATCTTCGTGTTCTTCATCATCTTCATCCGCATCTTCCCGGTCCGCGCCTGGCTGATGCTGGGGCTGTGGTTCGGAATGCAGATCTTCGGCGGCATCTCTACCCCGTCCGAAGAAGGCGGCGTTGCCTTCTGGGCCCATGCCGGGGGGTTCGTCGCAGGGCTGCTGCTGGCATTGCCATTGTGGCTGCGGCTTGGCGGCACGGCGTTCTGGCGCGAGACGCATGGGGTGCCGCCGCATCCCGCCGCCAGCTATCCGATTGCCCGGTCGCGCGTTCCGACGGTCGTTCGGCGGAAGTGACGGCGGATGACTGACACCAAGGTCGCGCGGACGGACACGCCCGCCACGCCTTGGCGAAACGGCCTCAGCCCCGGATGATGTCGCGGAAACCGTCGAACAGCGCACCATTCCCGGCGATGATCGCGCCCTTTTCCAGCGGATCGTCCCCGTCGCGGATGCCGCTGACGAAACCGCCCGCCTCGCGCACCAGCACCATGCCCGCCGCCATGTCCCAGGCGGAAATGCCGCGCTCCCAGTAGCCGTCGTAGCGGCCCGCCGCCACATAGGCGAGGTCGAGCGCGGCAGCACCCCACCGCCGCACGCCTGCACAGACCGGCATCAGCCGCGCCATGTCCTGCAAGGTTGCAGGCAAGGTGCCCTTGCCGCCGAACGGCACACCCGTCGCGAAGATCGCCTCGATCATGGTGCGTCGCCCCGATACGCGGATGCGCGTGTCGTTCAGCCAGGCGCCCGCGCCCTTTTCGGCCACGAACATCTCGTCCTTGGCGGCGTCGAACACGACACCCGCGACGATCTCGCCCTTGTGCTCCAGCGCGATCGAGACGGCCCAGTGCGGAAGGCCGTGCAGGAAGTTCGTCGTGCCATCCAGCGGGTCGACGATCCAGCGCCGCGTCGGGTCCTGCCCGTCGGCCCCGCCGGTTTCCTCGCCCAGCCAGCCATAGGTGGGGCGGCCGCCCATAAGCTCTTCCTTGATGATCCGTTCGGCCTCGCGGTCGGCCTTGGTCACGAAATCGCCCGGCCCCTTGGAAGAGACCTGAAGGTTCTCGACCTCGCGGAAATCCTTCACCAGGCTGCGGCCCGCCTTGCGGGCGGCCTTGATCATCAGGTTCAGGTTGGCACTGCCTTGCATCGCGGGGCTCCAGACTGTCAGGGCGTGCGTATAGGCGGGACTTGGCGTGAAGGAAAGAGGTCCGTCCGGATCGGTTCAATCGAAATCCGCCGTCTCGCTGTTCACGAACAGTAGCGTTTCCCCCCACAGTTGTCGTATTGTCGCACCCATTGAAACTTAGGAGCTTCCAGATGAGAGCTGTTATCCTGATCGCCGCCCTTGCCTTCACCGGCGTCGCGGGCTGCGTGAACACCGGCACGACCACCACCGTCAGCCAGGCCCAGACGCTGAGCGGCACGATCGTCAGCGTCCGTCCGGTGACCGTCAGCAACAACACCGACCAGATCGCGGGCGCAGTCGCGGGTGCGGTCGTCGGCGGCATCGTCGGCAACCAGTTCGGCGGTGGCACGGGCCGTGACGTGATGACGGGTCTCGGCGCACTCGGCGGCGCGGCTGCGGGCAGCCGCCTTGCTGCAGGTGCCAACACCAAGACCTCGAACGAGTGGACTGTCCGCCTTGCCGACGGTCGCACCGTTGCGGTTGTTCAGGACGGCGCATTCCGTGTCGGCCAGAAGGTCAACGTCGTCGTGCAGGGCAACTCCACGCGCCTCGTGGCCGCCTGATAGAACAATCGGCAGGGGCGCTGGCCGCCCCTGCCCGCCTCAGTGCGTTGCACCGCCTGCCGACCGGATCAACCGGCGTCGGGACCTTCTCTGCTCTGCGGCGGCAGCTTGCCCGATGATCCGCTCGGTCAATTCGCGGATCAGCTTGCGGCGGATCGCGCGCGGAAAATCCTCGAAACTGTCGGCCTCCTCGACAAAGGCACCCGGCCCCCGGATGATCTGCTCGCGGTAATAGGCCACCACGTCGCGCTCATAGGACCGGATCGCCAGCCCGTTCACGCGGATCTCGCCGAAGCCGTCCGCGTAGACGATCGCCGGGTCGATCCCCGAATTGTTCTGACCGTCCCCCGAGACATCGATCACCTGTTCGGCGCAAGGCGGCGCGCGGTCCATCAGGCCCCTCCCGAACCTTAGCGCGGCCCCCAGGGCGGTGGTGCCTGCCGTTCCCCCCCGCTCGTGCCCGGCGATGGTCGCGCGGATCGCGTCGAGGTCGGCGGGCGAGCGGACAAGCACCCAGTCGACCACCATGGTCTGCTGGACCGAATGGCTCCACTCGTACAGCGCGAAGGCCACGGGCGTGCCGGGGCCGAGGAAGGCGGCCACCACGGCGGGATCCTCGAGCGCGGCCATCACGCCCTGCTTCTGGATCGCATAGTCGCGAATGCCGACCGAACGCGACACATCGAAGGCAAGCGCCAGCGCAAGGCGGCACTCAGCCGCCGCCGGACCGCAGAGCGCGGCTGAGATCATCATGGCGCCGAAAGTACAGGACCGCATCGCAAAGCCCTCCTGACCGATACCCTACACCCACAGCGCGAAATGGCATCCCCTCGTTCCTCGCCGCCGAAACTTGCGTTGCATCAAGGCGCGTGACCCTGCCGACGCAGAGTGTAAAAGGGGGGCGCCGAGCCCCGGCAAACGCCAACGGAGACCTCCGGATGACCCGGCACAGTGCGGCAGGACGACCGCTTTATCAGGACTATGTCGACGAGTTGCGTGGAATTGTCGGCACGCTTGGCGAAGATCATTTCGCCGCGCGCCAGCTTCTGGAACTTCACGCGGAAGCCGCCCGGCGCGAGTCACCGGTCATCCTGGAGCTTGGCGTCGATTTCGGCCAGAGCACCCGGATTTTCCTGAACGCCATCGACGGCAAACCCGGTGCACAACTGATCTCGGTCGACATTCGCGATTGCGCCAATGCCGCCGAGTCGAGCCAGTGGTCTTTCCTGCAGGCAAATTCAGGGGATGCCGAGAATGTCGTCGGGCTTCGTCCCGTTCTGCGCCAGGGAATCGACATCCTCTATGTCGACTCGCTCCACACCGCCGAGCATGTGCTGAAAGAGGTCGGCGGCTTCTACCCCTATCTCAACAAGGACGCGGTGATCTTCCTCGACGATATCGACAGCTTTCCCTACATGCGGGGCCAGCGGAAGGACAATGTCGGGAAGGAAATCGCCAACCGCGCGATAGACCGGCTGGTCGAACGCATCTTCCTGTCCAACATCAACGAGCTTGAATTGACTGTGCATCGCGGCTCGACCGGTCTGGCCCGGCTGGACAAGCGCAGCCCCCGCGGTGCGCCCTTCACGCAGCCGCGCCTGTTCCCCGCCCGGCACAGCAAGCGGCTGTGGACGCTGATCTACAGGGTGTTCGGGCTGAAGACCTACAAGCATCACAAGGCGGGGGCGAAGAGCCTGCTCGTCGATCCGGCCAAGTTCAACTGATCGCTCAGGGCACGAGCGGCACGATCTGTTCCTGACTGACCGTCGGGATTGTCACGATCTTGTCGCCGTCGATCGGCATGTTCATCAGATTGACGCTGCGGATGCGGCTGTCGGTATAAGTGCGAAAGAAATATTCGCGCCGGTTCAGGTCGATCGCACTGGTCCAGACCGTATAGTCGGCCAGGATGTTGCCGTGCTCATCCTTCTCGGCCTCGCGGGCCGCGCCTTTCGGAATGTCGAAGTTGTTCAGGATGCGGAACGCTTCGATCACGGCGTCTCGCCCCGTCGGCTCGGGTGGCACGGACTGCGTGAACGCCACCGCCCGCACGAAACGCGACGGCGGCGTGAAATCACCTGGCAGCCCCAGCATTCCCGAGCCTTGGCCAAACGGGGCCAGCGTGACCGATCCCAGCTTTACCGGCGGTACGTTGGTCATCGAGAAGTTCACGTAATTCCGCAGGTTGGTCATGTGCCAGTCATAGGCTGGGGAATTCGTGATCACCCCCAGCGGCGCGTCATGCACCTTGATCGCGCCGCCGACCACCTCGACCACAATGCTAGCGCCAGTTTCATCGCGCACCACGAAGTGAACTTCGGGGGCGAATTTCCACTGGCTCAGCACGACGGCAGGAACGACGACATCCGCCAGCCCGTCCTGCGCCTCGGCCACGCTGGCGAAATTCTCCAGCATCCACGACCCCAATTCCCACGCGGCCAGCGTCCGGGGCGCATCGTCGGGCGTGTAGTTCATGTAGCCGGCCGAACCCGGGAAATAGAACAGGCCGACAGCGAGTCCCTTCTCGTTCACCCCGTCCACCAGAACGTCCATCCCAAGCGCATTCATGCCCACGCTCGCATACTTCGCTGTCGAGGCGAGGCCCGGGCTTCCCGTCAGGCGTAGTGCCCATGCGCTTGTAGCCGCGCGGGATCATGGTGATCTGCAATTCGATGTCGATTGCGAATTCGAGCGTGCGTGCATGGACGACCGTCCCGTCCTGCGCAGTCAGTTCTATCCCCGTGCAGGCTTGCGCGACGCCACCCGCCACAAGTGCCAGAAGCGAGGCCCCGACAGTGAGAAAGCGGACGTGTTTGAAGAATGGCATGTCGGAGGGTCCCTTCTTGCATTCCGATACATGATACCCCGCTTCGCTGTTTGTGGAAGGTCTCTGTTTCGCCTCCCCCTGTTCCCCGAGCCTGATTTTCTGTAGACGATGGGACGCAGCGCAGCAGAAGGGACGCGCGAATGGACTACGGAAAGTCAGGCAACCCGGCCAGCCGCAAGAACGCGCCGCGTCATGTCGAACACAATGCCAAGGGCACCGACAAGAACCCCTATCGTCAACAGCCGCCGAAAGCCGAGTTGCTGGCCAAGATGAAGGCTGCGGCCGACGCGAAGAAGAAGCCCTGACGGGGCACGGAAAGAGGGCTTGGCCATGGCGCATGAATATCCATCGCGGATCGTCTGGACCGGAAACCGCGGGCAAGGCACCGCAGGCTACCGCGCCTATGACCGGACATGGGATATCGCGATACCGGGCAAGGCGGCGATCCATTGCTCGAACGACCCCCTGTTCGGTGGCGATCCGACCAGGATGAACCCCGAGGATCTGCTGATCTCGGCTTTGTCGGCCTGCCACATGCTTTGGTATCTGCACTATGCCTCCGATGCCGGGATCGTGGTCACGCAATACGAAGATACGCCCGTCGGCATTGGCGAAGTGGTGAAGGGTGGCGCGGGCCGGTTCACCAGTGCGATCCTGCGGCCACGGATCACGGTAACCGAGGGTGCTGACATCGAAGCGGCAACGGCGATCCACCACCGCATCCACGACGTGTGCTTCATCGCACGGTCGGTCAACTTCCCGGTCAGCTACGAGCCAAGTTTCGCCTTCGCGCCGTAGTGGCGGAATGTGCCGTCAGCCGCGCTGCATCTTCACCGGTTCCGACCGGCCAAGACGCAGGAAATGGGCCATGAACGGCTTGGTCGCATCCTCGGTCCGCGTCGCCGCATAAAGGCGCTTGGTAATCACGCCCGGCCCCAGCGGCAGCGTCACATAGTCGGCGTTGGACCGAACCTCGCGCAGGACCCAGTCGGGCAGCACGCTGACCCCGCGATTCGCAGCCACCAGCATCAGGATCACCGCCGTCAGTTCGACCTGTCGCTGGCCGCGCGGCTCGACCCGCGCCGGTGTCAGAAGTTCGGTAAACACATCAAGTCGGTCGCGGGCGACCGGATAGGTGATGAGCATCTGGTCGCGGAAATCCTCGGCAACAATCATCTCCTTCGCGGCGAGCGGGTTTGCAGCCGCCGCCACGAACATCGGATGATAGTCGAAGAGCGGGTTGAACGTGATCCCGTCCAGCTTCACCGGATCGGACGAGATCACCAGATCGACCTCTTCGCGGTTCAGCGCAGGCAACGCCTCGAAAGCCAGCCCCGCGCGAATGTCAACGTCCACGTCGGGCCAGGCGTGGCGGAACAGTTCCAGCACCGGGAAAAGCCAGTCGAAACAGGCATGACATTCGATGGCGATGTGCAGCCGCCCGGTCTTGCCCGATTTCAAAGCCTGGAATTCCTCTTCCAGCGCGTCGATCTCGGGCAGGATGCGCTCGGCCAGTTTCAGCATCCGCAGTCCCGCCGCCGAAAGGGTCATGGGCTTGGATCGCCGCACGAACAGTTCGATCCCGGCCTGATCCTCGAGCCCCTTCACCTGATGGCTCAGCGCGGATTGGGTCATGTTCAGCATGTCCGCCGCGCGCGCCAGTCCGCCGGCCTGATGGATGGCGCGGATCGTGCGCAGGTGGCGAAACTCGAGATGCATCTTCATGTGCAATCCTCATATACATGATGAGTATTATGAAATTGTCTCACGTTCGCGCATCTGAGACAACAGCGGCAAGAAGAAGGAGCCATCTTCATGTCGACCACGCCCCGCGTCTCGTTCGAGTTTTTCCCACCCCAGACGCTTGATGCGTCGTTCCGTCTCTGGGAAACCGTCCAGATGCTGGCCCCGCTCCGGCCCAGTTTCGTCTCGGTCACCTATGGTGCGGGCGGCACGACACGGAAGCTGACGCATGAGGCGGTCAGCACGATCCACCGCAACTACGGCCTGAACGTCGCAGCGCATCTGACCTGTGTCGATGCGACGAAAGCCGAGACGCTGGAGATCGCACAGTCCTATGCCGAGGCGGGCGTGACCGAGATTGTGGCGCTGCGCGGCGACGCACCGAAAGGCGAGGCACGGTTCCGCCCGCATCCCGACGGGTTCGCGAATTCGGTCGAACTGATCGAGGCGCTTGCGGCAACCGGCAAGTTCACGCTGCGCGTCGGGGCTTATCCCGAACGCCACCCGGACGCGGCCGGTGCGGGTTCGGATGTCGAATGGCTGAAGCGCAAGATCGACGCCGGTGCAAGCAGCGCGATCACCCAGTTCTTCTTCGAGGCAGACACTTTCCTGCGCTTCCGTGATGCCTGCGTCGCAGCCGGGATCACCGCGCCGATCATTCCCGGCATCCTGCCCATCACAAGCTGGGAAGGCGCGAAACGCTTTGCCGCCCGCTGCGGCGCGCATGTGCCCCAACGGCTTGACGAGGCCTTCCACCTCGCAGCCCGCGACGGGCGTGAAGACCTGCTGTCGCTGACCCATTGCACCACGCTCTGCACGCGGCTGATCGAGGAAGGCGTGCAGGACCTGCACTTCTACACGCTCAATCGGCCCCACCTCACCCGCGAGGTCTGTCACGCGCTCGGCCTGACGGCCCCGGTCGCGCTGGAAAAGGTGGCCTGACAGGCCGCTTGCCCGCCCCTGCCAATACGCTATCGTCGGCGCGACCCTGCAAAGGACACCGCCCGTGCCGAAATCCGTCTTCCTGCTGAATGGTCCGAACCTGAACCTGCTGGGCCTGCGCCAGCCCGACGTCTATGGGCGGGCGACGCTGGCCGATGTCGTGGCGGAATGTCAGGCGCTGGCCAAGACGCTCGGCCTGACACTGCGCGCGCAGCAATCCAATCACGAGGGCCAGTTGATCGACTGGATCCACGAGGCGCGCGATGCGGCGCAGGGCATCATCATCAATCCCGGCGCGTTCACGCACACCTCCATCGCAATTCTCGACGCGCTGAACGCCTTTGACGGGCCGGTGCTCGAAGTGCACATCTCGAACATCCACAAGCGCGAGGCGTTCCGGCACCATTCCTATGTGTCTGGCCGCGCCGACGGCGTGATCGCCGGTTTCGGCACCGAAGGCTACCTGCTGGCGCTGCGCCGGATGGCTACGCTCCTGGGGAAATCCTGATGGACCTGCCCGTCAACCGCTTCAAGCAGGGGCTGCGCGAAGGACGCCAGCAGATCGGCCTGTGGAATTCCATCCCCGGCCCGGTGGTGGCGGAAGCCATCGCGACGACCGGCTTCGACTGGGTGGTGATCGACACCGAACACTCGCTGACCGATGTGCCCGACACGATCGTCTCGATGCAGGCCATGGCCCCCTACCCCGTCACCCCCGTCGTCCGCGCGGCATGGAACGATCTGGTGCTCATCAAGCGCTATCTCGATCTTGGCGCGCAGACGTTGCTCATCCCTTTCGTGCAGTCGGCAGACGAGGCGCGCGCAGCGGTCGAGGCCATGCGCTACGCCCCGCGCGGCATGCGCGGCGTGGCGGGGATGACCCGTGCCAACCGCTATGGCGCGGTTCCCGACTACATGGCCCGGGTCGAGGACCAGCTTTGCCTGCTGGTGCAGGTCGAGACCTCGCTGGCGCTGAGCCGGATCGAGGACATTGCAGCCGTCGATGGCGTCGACGGGCTGTTCATCGGTCCGAACGACCTGGCCGCGAGCATGGGTTTTCCGGGCCAGATGACGCATCCCGAGGTTCAGGTGGCTATCGAGGATGCGATCCGCAGGATCACTGCGACGGGCAAGGCCGCGGGTATCCTGACCTTCGATCATGCCTTTGCCCGCAAGTGCATGGACTGGGGCACGCGGTTCACGGCTGTGGGCATGGACCTTGCGCTGATGGTGCATGCCGCACGCGCCCTCGCGACCGAGTTTCGCGGACAGTGAGCGCGCCGTGGGGTGCGGGCTGCGGTCGCCAAGGATGGTGGTGACGCCGGGCGGCAGGAAAGACGGAAGATGACGGACCGATTTCGCTGGCACTCCGAGGCGCGGCTCTTTGGCCCCGATGGCACCGAAGCCCCCCGTGGGTCTGCCACCGCCGCAGTTCTGGCAGACCGCCCTGGCCCGATTGCCCTCGCCGGGGCGCTGGCCAGTGCGATGAGGGGCGAGCCGTTCCGGATCGGGGCGACCGACCTCGGCCCGCCCGACCCTGCGGGCAGCGTCCCGGTCTTTGAAACGCTGACCTCCGGCTCGACAGGCGCGCCGCGCCGCATCCGCCGCACGCAGGCCTCATGGACGGCAAGCTTTGCAGTCAACGCGGGCCAGTTCGGCATCGAACCGGGCACCGTCGTCGCCATTCCGGGTCGTCTGAGCCAGTCGCTTGCGCTTTACGGTGCACTCGAGGCGCTTCACCTGGGCGCGACACTTCACCTGCTGGACGGCCTCAGACCCGACCGGATGGGCGCCGCAATTGCCCGGCAGCGCGTCGAGATCCTTTACGCCACCCCGGCCCAGCTTCGCCTGTTGCTCGACGCGCCCGGCCCGCCTGCCCCGGCGCTGCGCCTTGTCCTGTGCGGCGGCGCAAAGCTCGACCCTGGCACAGTTGCGGCGCTCGCGGCGCGTTATCCCGGTGCATCCTTGCGCGAGTTCTACGGCACTGCCGAGGCGAGCTTCATTTCGATCTGGGACGCGGCAAGCCCGCCCCACTCGGTCGGCCTGCCATACCCTGGTGTTGAGATCGATCTGCGCGGGCCGCCAGGGGCGTTTCAGGTCTGGGTGCGGTCCCCCTATCTCTTTCAGGGCTACGCGGCGGATTCAGGCCCCGCGACATGGCAGGACGGCTGGCTGTCCACCGGCGAGATTGCGCATTGGCAGGGGCCGCATCTGGTGCTCGACGGTCGCATCGACCGCATGGTGACGGTGGCCGACCAGAACGTCTTTCCCGAGGAGATCGAGCGGTTCCTCCTTGCCCAACCCGGTGTCACACGCGCCGCCGCCGTGCCGCGACCGGATGGCAAACGCGGGCAGGTCCTTGATGCCATAGTCGAAGGCGGCGATGCCGAGGCGCTGCTTCTCGCCTGTCGTCAGAGCCTTGGCCCGATCAAGGCGCCGAGACGCCTGCACAGGGCCGCCGACTGGCCGCTGCTACCATCGGGCAAGACCGACCTGGCCGCGCTTCAGCGGCGCCTTGGATGAGTGCCTGGATCACCGCCGCCTTCCGCACAGCCGTGATCCCGCGGGGCGGTGCCTTCGCCGGCCTTTCGCTGCATGAACTGGCCGCTCCGCTTGTCGCGCCCTGCCTCCAGACCGGCGGCGTCGAGGCTGCAGAGATTTCGGAACTTGTGCTTGCCAATGCCCTCGGGACGGGCGGAAACCCTGCCCGTCTCGTATGCGCTTGCCGCTGGCCTGCCGCAGCGTGTCGCGGGCCTGACCACGGATCGTCAATGCGTGGGCGGTTTGGATGCCCTGCTTCTCGCCAAGGCGATGATCGAAAGCGGCATGGCCGAGGCCGTTCTGGCGGGGGGCGTCGAAAGCTTCTCGCGCCGTCCCTTGCGCCTGCGCACCGATCCCGCAGGTGGGGCACCCGTCCCCTATGACCGCCCCGCGTTCACCCCTTGGACCGACCGCGATCCCGACATGGCCGAAGCTGCGGCGGCACTCGCCCGAAGGCTGAACATCGGCCGCGACAGGATGGATGCCTGGGCGACAGCCAGCCACGCCCGCGCGCGGGATGCAGACAGCCGGATGCGGGACGAGATCGTGCCGTTGCTGGGCCAGACCTGCGACGCCTTCACCCGCGACCTTGGCCCCCGGCTTGCCGCGCGGGCATCCGTTGTGACCGGTCCGATCACTGCGGCGAATGCCGCTGTCGAGGCGGATGGCGCCGCGCTTTGCCTGATCGTGTCGGATCGGCTCGCCGCCCGTGCGCCCCGCGCGCTGCGCCTCGTCTCGGGCGTCACGCTTGGGGCGGCACCCGACGAGCCTGGCCTCGCCCCCGTTCCCGCGATTGCGGCGTCGCTGGCAACGGCGGGCCTTCAACCGGGCAACCTGGGTCGGGCCGAGATCATGGAGGCCTATGCGGTCCAGGCGATTGCCTGTGTCGAGGGCGCGGGGCTGGATCCGGCCATCGTCAACTGCGGGGGCGGCGCTCTTGCGCGTGGCCATCCGATCGGGGCGTCCGGTGCGATCCTGGCCGTGCGGCTGTTTCACGAGCTTCGCGCGGGCCACGGGCTTGCCGCCATCGCGGCTGCGGGCGGGCTTGGGACCGCGCTGATCCTGTCGTCGTAACGCGTCAGCCGCGCGACAGCAGGGCGCCCGGCCGCATCCGTGCGATGCCCTGGGTCACGAGGCCCGCCAGAACCGCCTTGATCAGATCGCCGGGCAGATACAGCGCCACCAGCGCCAGCGGCAGGGGCAGCCCGTCGCGCAGCGCCATGTTGGCGGTCTGCGCTTCGGTCAGCCGGGCCGCCAGCACCGGAATCCCGATGGCGTAAAGCACCACGATCCCGCCCAGCACCGCGCCCGCGAACGCGGCGATGCCGATGCCGGCACGCCATTTCTCGACGATCCAGCCCGTCACGAAGGCCGCAATCGGAAAGCCGACGAGAAACCCAGCCGACGGCCCGGCAAATACGCCCAGCCCCCCGCGCCCGCCCGAAAGAAGCGGCAATCCCATCGCCACGAGCAACAGGAACAGGCAGACGGCAAGCGCACCGCGTTTTGCCCCAAGGACAGTTCCACACAACATGATGCCCAGCGACTGCGCCGTGATCGGCACACCCACGGCCAGCGTGACCTGCGGCACCAGCCCCAGAACCGCGATCAAGGCGGCAAACAGGGCGATATAGGTCAGGCTGCGTTCCATCGCGGTTTCTCCTGCGGGCAGGCGTCCTTACTCCACACCGCCCCGCGCCCGCAAGGCTTCCGCCACATGCTCGGCATCGTCGAGCGCGGCGAGCGTGACCGGAATGACCAGCCGCCAGCTTGGTCTGCGCGCCGACCGCGCGCGCCACGCTTCGCCAAGCCGTGCCGCCCGCTCGGACAGGACCGGGACGAAGCGGATCACCAGCGCAATGGCGAGCGCCAGCATGCGCGGCGACAGCCCGATGCGTGCGAGCGGCGAGGCCAGGCGCTCGACGACGGCGACCATGTCGGAAAGCCGGGTCGTCATCGTCACGAGGTTCGCCGCAGCCACTGCCGCCACCAGTCGCAGCGCCACCACGGCGCCCGACGCGAAGGCCCCGATCCACCAGTGCCACGCGGCGACGATCACCAGGAAGGGCCAGAGCGGCCAGAGCATACGCAGCCCGGCGCGCGCGAACACCCATCCGCCGGGCAGGTAGAGCGCGGCCACAGAGATGACCGCCATCCCAAGCGCCATCGGCGACGCGAGGACAAGAACCAGCACCGTAAAGGCGCAAAGAGCTGCCAGCTTCCACGCCGCCCGAACCCCGTGCCAGGGCGTCTCAACCGGAGAGGTCAGCGTCAGCATCCAGACCTCCCAACCGCGTCATCTCGGCGTTGAACCCCTCGATGATGTCAGGCGCCGGCCCGTCCGCAAGGATGCGCCCACCTTCGATCCACAGCACGCGGTCCATCCCGGCCAGCGCAACCGGATCGTGCGAAATGACGACGACCCGCTGAGGAAGCCCGGCGAGAACCCGCACCAAGCGCATCCGCGCGGGCATGTCCAGCGAGGCAAAGGGTTCGTCCAGCAGGATCGTCGCCGGCTCCATTGCCAGCACGGCCATCAGGCACAGCATCTGGCGTTGCCCCTGGCTCAGTGTCGAGACGGCAGCCCCGGCCCAGTGGCCCCGCCCTGCCCGGTCGAGAACCTCCCGTGCCGTGCGTTGCGCTTCGGCCTCGGTGCGGCCCTGCTGGCGCAGACCGAAGGCCAGCTCTTCCTGCACGGTCGGGAACAGGATCTGGTGGTCGGGATTCTGGAACAGGATCCCGATGCGCGACAACACGGCCTTGCGGTCACCCGCCGGGTCGATCCCGTCAATACGCACGCGCGCCGGTCGTCGGCACGACCAGCCCGGCCATCAGCCGCAGAAGCGTGGTCTTGCCCGACCCGTTGCGCCCGACGATGCCGATCCGGTCCTCGGTCAGATGCGCGCTGATACCCGACAGGAGCGCCTTCTCCCCCACGGCATAGCCTGCGTCTTCCAGCAACAGGCCGGTTTCGGCGGAAGGTGCGGAGGTCATTGCGGAAACCCGGTCACAGGCGATCATTGCGCCTGATACGCGCCCCGCCCCGGCTTGCCAACTAAAAGGGGCCCCAAGCGGAGCCCCTTGCTTCTTTTCGGTTGCAAATACCCTGGGGGTCCGGGGGTGAAACCCCCGGTCGCGCTCAGGCCGCGCGGGCTGCGGCCACCGACTCTTCCAGGATATCCATCGCTTCCGCGAAATGCGCGTCCGGAATGGTGATCGGCGCGAGGAAGCGGATCACGTTGCCATAGACGCCGCAGGTCAGCAGGATCAGGCCGCGCTTCAGCGCCTCGGTCCGCACGCGGCCGGTGAAGCCCGCATCCGGCTCGTGCGTGGACGGGTTGGCGAATTCCACGGCCACCATGAAGCCGGGGCCGCGGATGTCGCTGATCTCGGGCGTGACCGACCGGATCGCTTCGAGCCGCTGCTTCAGCCGCCCGCCCAGCTCGTTGGCCCGCGCGCAGAGGTCTTCTTCCTCGATCACGTCGAGCACGGCATTGGCCGCAGCGATGCCCAGGGGGTTGCCGCCATAGGTGCCGCCCAGACCACCCGGATGGGCCGCATCCATCAGGCTCGGCCTTGCCGGTCACCGCGGCCAGCGGCAGGCCGCCCGCCAGCCCCTTGGCCATCGTGGTCAGGTCGGCCGCGACGCCGTACTGCTCCATCGCGAACAGATTGCCGGTGCGGGCGAAGCCGGTCTGCACCTCGTCGGCGATCATCACGATGCCATGCTCGTCGCACAGCTTGCGGATGCCGCGCACCAGATCGTTCGGCGCGGGGTAGAAGCCGCCCTCGCCCTGCACCGGCTCGAAGATGATCGCGGCGACGCGCGCCGGATCGAGGTCGGCCTTGAACAGCTTCGTCAGGCCCGCCATCGCATCTTCGGTGGTCACATGCCATGCACCTCCTGCGGGAAGGGCACGTGATAGACATCGGGCATCATCGCGCCGAAGCCCTTCTTGTAGGGCTCGACCTTGCCGGTCAGCGACATGCCCATGAAGGTCCGGCCGTGGAAGGCCGCCGCCAAAGGCGACGACGGCAGAACGACCCGTGGCGATTCGAGCGATCTTGACGGCGTTTTCGCAGGCTTCGGCGCCGGTCGTCACGAACACCGTCTTCTTCGGCGAAATCACCCGGCACGGCGGCATTCAGGCGCTCGGCCAGCCGGATATACGACTCATAGGGCAGGACCTGATGGCAGGTGTGGGTGAAGCGGCTCATCTGCTCGGTCACCGCTGCCATGACCTTGGGGTGGCAGTGCCCGGTGTTGACCACCGCGATGCCGGCGCGCGAAATCGATGTAGCGGTTGCCCTCGATGTCCCAGATCTCGCTGTTGAGCGCGCGATCTGCATAGATCTGGGTCATCATCCCCACGCCGCGGGAAATCGCGTCATCGCGGCGGCGGGCTACATCGGCGTTCAGCATGTCTGGCTCCATCATGGCCACGCCCCCGCATCCTGCGCGGCGATGGCATCTCGTGATCTCCACAATATGATCAAATTCAGGATCGGGTTCAATGGGGATCGCACACGCGACGCCGCGCAAAAAACTGTCCGGCCCTGTTTTGGTTTACGCCCTATTAACCTTGAGCGCGCATGGTGCCCTTGCGAATGAGGCGAGGTTGCGATGGCTGAAGCTCTGTTGTCTTCCACCACACCCTCCACCCCACACACCCCGGAAGACGATGGTTCGTCGTGGCTCCGCCTCATTCGTTCCCGCCGTGTCGGCGCGGTGACCTTTCACCGCCTGATCTTGGAACATGGATCCGCCACGGCGGCGCTGGCTGAACTGCCGGCGATCGCGCGGGCGGCGGGGGTTGAGAACTATACCCCCTGCCCGGTCGAAGTAGTCCGCCATGAAATGGCTCAGGCGCGCCTCTCCGGGGCGCGCCTGCTTCTATGGGGCACGCCGGATTATCCTGCCGCGCTGGTGGATCTACCCGATGCCCCGCCCGTCCTGTGGGCCCAGGGGAACATCTCGCTTCTGAATCGCCCGATGGTGGCCATGGTCGGCGCCCGCAACGCTTCGAGCCTTGGCGTGCGGATGGCCCGGCGTCTGGCTGAAGGGCTGGGCGAGGCCGGGCATGTCATCGTCTCGGGCCTCGCGCGCGGCATAGACGCCGCCGCACATGATGCTGCCCTCGCCACGGGAACGGTCGCTGTTCAGGCGGGCGGCGTCGACGTGATCTACCCCGAGGAGAATGCCGCTCTTGCGGCGCGAATCGCAGCCGAGGGTTGCCGCATCTCGGAACAGCCGATGGGGATGCAACCGCAGGCCCGTCATTTTCCGCTGCGCAACCGCATCGTCTCGGGGCTGGCGCGTGCGGTTGTTGTGGTCGAGGCGGCCGCCCGGTCGGGCAGCCTGATCACGGCGCGCACCGCGCTCGACCAGGGGCGCGAGGTTCTGGCCGTTCCGGGCCACCCGTTCGATGCCCGCGCCGCGGGATGCAACATGCTGCTGCGCGACGGGGCGACGCTGGTGCGTGGCGCGACTGACGTGATCGAGGCCATCGGGCGCCACGAACCTGTTCCCGCGACAGCCCGACCCTTGCGGGTTCATAGCGTTTCCGGGGCCGGTTCCGCCGAGACGCCCGCTTGCGGATATCGCAGCATTGCATGGCCTTATCCTCGACCGTCTCGGGCCACAGCCGCTTGCCGAGGACCAGTTGATCCGCGATCTGGCGCTGCCCTCTGCACAGGTTTCGCCGGAACTGGTCACACTGGAACTCGAAGGGCGCATCCAGCGCCAGCCGGGCGGTCTGCTGTCCAGGATGGACTGAGCGCTCCTGCCTCCACTCTAGCACTTTGCAATGGGCAGAGCGGCTTGCGGCGTCAGGATGGACGGTTCTGCAACGGGTCGGACCCGGTGCAGCGTGGTGTTCGGCAAGTGCCGCAGGCGTGACGCCGCACCCCATACAGAAAGCACGGGCAGGCACCAAGCAAGTTATTGAAAAGATAACCGTTTTGCGATGATCCCGCGCCTGCGCGCGCGATCGGCCGCAACCGACCACCGTCCATTGACATTGCTCCCCCCCGCTCCCATCTTGCCCCGCCAAGCCCCAACCGGTTGCTGACAGCGCTTTGAATTGAGGTATTGATGCCCGTCGTCGTGGTCGAGTCCCCTGCCAAAGCCAAGACAATCAACAAGTATCTTGGCCCCGACTACACGGTGCTCGCCTCGTACGGACATGTCCGCGACCTGCCCCCCAAGGATGGCTCGGTCGACCCCGAAGACGGCTTCGCCATGACATGGGAAGTTGCGGCCGAGTAGCAAGAAGCACGTCCGCGCCATCGCCGAGGCGCTCAAGACCGATGACACGCTGATCCTCGCCACCGACCCCGACCGCGAGGGCGAGGCGATCAGCTGGCACCTGCAGGAGGCGCTGGCCTCGTCGCTCAAGAAGGGCAAGACCGTCTCGCGCGTCACCTTCAACGCGATCACCAAGGCCGCCGTGACCGAGGCGATGGAGCATCCCCGCCAGGTCGACAAGCCGCTGGTCGAGGCCTATCTCGCCCGCCGCGCGCTCGACTACCTCGTGGGGTTCACGCTGTCGCCGGTGCTGTGGCGCAAGCTGCCCGGGCGCGAAATCCGCGGGTCGGGTCCAGTCGGTCTGCCTGCGTCTGATCGTCGAGCGCGAGATGGAGATCGAGGCGTTCCGCGCCCGCGAGTTCTGGACCGTCACCGCCATCCTCGTCACGCCGCGCGGACAGGAATTCGAGGCCCGGCTGACTGTGCTGGGCGGCAAGAAGCTCGACAAGTTCGACATTCCCACCGCAGACGGCGGCGGAGCTGGCCGTGCAGGCTGTCCAGTCGCGCCCCCTGACCGTCAAGTCGGTCGAGGCGAAGCCCGCGTCCCGCAACCCCTACCCGCCCTTCATGACCTCGACCCTTCAGCAGGAGGCGAGCCGCAAGTTCGGCATGGGCGCCAAGCAGTGCATGATCGACGGCGCAGCGGCTCTACGAGGCCGGGCACATCACCTACATGCGGACCGACGGCATCGACATGGCGCCCGAGGCGGTGATGGCCGCGCGCGACGAGATCAAGCGCCGCTTCGGGGCGGCCTATGTTCCCGACAGCCCGCGCATGTACAAGAACAAGGCCAAGAACGCGCAGGAAGCGCATGAGTGCATCCGCCCGACCGACATGGCCGCCGCCCCCGACAAGCTGCGGCTGGAGGCGGACCAGAGGAAGCTCTACGACCTGATCTGGAAGCGGACGCATCGCCAGCCAGATGGCGGCCGCCCGGCTTGAACGCACGACGGTCGATGTGGCCAGCCCCGACGGACAGGTCGAACTGCGCGCCACCGGGCAGGTGGTGCTGTTCGACGGCTTCCTGAAGGTCTACGAGGAAGGCCGCGACGACGACGGACGACGACGACAGGCCGCCTGCCGCAGATCATGCAGGGCGAGCCGGCCGAGAAGCGCGCGGTCACGCCGAACCAGCACTTCACCCAGCCGCCGCCGCGCTACACCGAAGCGACGCTGGTCAAGCGGATGGAAGAACTCGGCATCGGTCGGCCCTCGACCTATGCCAGCGATCGCTGACGACGATCCAGGACCGCGAATATGTCCGCAAGGACAAGAACCGGCTGATCCCCGAGGACAAGGGGCGGCTGGTGACGGCGTTCCTGACGAACTTCTTCCGCCGCTATGTCGAATACGATTTCACCGCCGATCTGGAAGACGCAACTCGACGATGTCTCGGCCGGCGAGCGCGACTACAAGGAAGTGCTGACGCGGTTCTGGCGCGATTTCTCGGCGGCGATCGCCGAGACGGCCGATCTGCGGATCGGCGAGGTGCTGGAAAAGATCGACGAGTTCCTTGCGCCGCATCTTTATCCGCCGCGCGCCGACGGCGGCAGATCCGCGCGTCTGCCAGGTCTGCGGCACCGGTCGGCTGCACCTGAAGACGCGCGCGGTCGGGCGGGGCGTTCATCGGCTGCGGCAACTATCCCGAATGCCGCTACACCCGGCCCGATCTCGGTCTCGGGCGACGAGGGTGCGGCGGGCTTTGCCGATGGCCAGGTGCTGGGCGAGGATGAGAACGGCCTGCCGATCACGCCTGCGCAACGGGCCGCTTCGGCCCCTATGTCCAGCGCGGCGAGGCGACGACCGAGGAGCCCGAAGCCGCCGCGCGCCAGCCTGCCCAAGGGCTGGTCGCCCGAAAGCATGACGCTGGAGCGCGCGCTTCAGCTTCTGAACCTGCCGCGCCAGATCGGCCCGCATCCGGAGGATGGCGTGCTGGTCGAGGCCGGGATCGGGCGCTTCGGCCCTTATGTGAAGCACGGCTCGCATCTATGCGAACCTGCCCGAGGTCGACGAGGTCTTCACCATCGGCATGAACCGCGCCGTCGAAGTCCTGGCGCAGAAGGCGCACGCGCGGGCGCGGGGCGCGGCCGCGGCGCAGCCGCTGCGCGAGCTGGGGATGCATCCCGATGGCGGCGTCGGTGCAGGTCATGCCCGGGCAAATACGGGCCTTATGTGAAGTGGGAGAAGGTCAACGCGACCCTGCCCAAGGAGCTGACGCCCGAGACGGTCACGCTTGACGAGGCGCTGGCGCTGATTTCCGAAAAGGCGGGAAAGTCCGGCAAGGCGAAATCCCCCCGCAAGACCGCGAAGCCCGCTGCTACGAAAAAGGCGGCCCCGGCCAAGAAAGCGGCGGCGAAAAAGCCCGCGGCAAAGACGGCTGCAAAGAAGGCCCCTGCCAAGACCGCAGCCAAGACCGCCAAGGCATGACGTCGCTGCGCTGCGGCAATTGACTATGCCGCGCCCAGCCCGCAAAACTTGCGCGCGACGATTGCGGGAGGACGGGATGAAGAAGGTATACGGCTCGGCGGCAGAGGCGCTGGACGGGCTGCTGTTCGACGGCATGCTGATCGCCAGTGGCGGCTTCGGCCTCTGCGGCATTCCTGAACTGCTGATCGCCGCGATCCGCGACGCGGGGACGAAGAACCTGACCGTCGCGTCGAACAACGCGGGCGTCGACGGTTTCGGGCTGGGCGTGCTGCTGGAGACGCGGCAGGTGAAGAAGATGATCTCGTCCTACGTGGGCGAGAATGCCGAATTCATGCGCCAGTATCTGTCGGGCGAGCTGGAGCTGGAATTCAACCCGCAGGGCACGCTGGCCGAACGGATGCGGGCAGGCGGGGCGGGCATTCCCGGCTTCTACACCAAGACCGGCGTCGGCACGGTGATCGCCGAGGGCAAGACCAGTCATGACCTTCGACGGGCAGGACCTACATCCTGGAACGCGGGATCGTGGCGGACCTGTCGATCGTCAAGGCCTGGAAGGCGGACCCGTCGGGCAACCTCGTGTTCCGCAAGACGGCGCGCAACTTCAACCCGCCCGCCGCGACCTGCGGCAAGGTCTGCGTCGTCGAGGTGGAAGAGATCGTTCCGCTCGGCAGTCTCGACCCCGACACGATCCACCTGCCCGGCATCTATGTGCACCGGCATGATCCAGGGGCAGCACGAGAAGCGCATCGAACAGCGCACCGTGCGCAAGAAGGAGAGCGCGTGATGTGGGACCGCAACCAGATGGCGGCACGGGCCGCGCAGGAACTTCAGGACGGCTGGTACGTCAACCTCGGCATCGGCATTCCGACGCTGGTGTCGAACTACATCCCGAAAGGCATCGAGGTGACCCTGCAATCCGAGAACGGGATGCTGGGCATGGGGCCTTTCCCTTACGAGGGCGAGGAGGACGCCGACCTCATCAACGCGGGCAAGCAGACCATCACCGAACTGCCGCAGACGGCGTTCTTCGACAGTGCGCAGTCCTTCGCGATGATCCGGGGCGGCAAGATCGCCATGGCGATCCTCGGCGCGATGGAAGTGGCCGAGAACGGCGATCTTGCGAACTGGATGATCCCCGGCAAGCTGGTGAAGGGCATGGGCGGGGCGATGGACCTGGTCGCGGGCGTGGGCCGCGTGGTCGTCGTGATGGACCATACGAACAAAGCGGGCGAGTCGAAGGTTCTGAAGGCCTGCACCCTGCCGCTGACCGGCAAGGGCGTTGTGGACCGGATCATCACCAACCTCGGCGTGCTCGATGTGGTGCCGGGTGGATTGAGGATCGTCGAGGTCGCCGAGGGCGTGACCGAAGACGAACTTCGCAAGGCGACGGAGGCGACACTCGTTGACTGACCATGTCGTGGAACGCGAGGTCATGGGCCACAAGGGCCGCTACGTCATTCGCCATGGCGATGACGAGGCGGAGCTGACCTATTCCATCACCTCGCCCACGCTGGTCATCGCCGATCACACCGAAGTGCCCGACAACTTTCGCGGCACGGGCGCAGGGCTGGCGCTTGTGACACGGCTGGTCGAGGACGCGCGAGCGGAAGGGTTCAAGATCATGCCGCTTTGCCCCTTCGTGAACGCGCAGCGCAAGCGCCATCCCGAATGGGCCGACGCGTTCTCGGTCTGATCAGCGTCCTGGGCCGGCGCAAATAAAAACGCAGGCCGGGGGTCCGACCTGCGTCTTACTGGGAAACCGGGACCGATCAGTTCTTCTTTTGGCTCTGGCGGCCCGCATTCGCGTGCTGCTCGGGGGTGCCGCCCTGGGTGCCGCCCGATTTGGACTGCGAACCCGAACCGGAGCCCGATTTCGAACCCGAAGACTTGTCATCGTTCTTGTGGCTTTGACGGCCCGCTTCAGCATGTTGCTCGCGCGATCCGCCCTGGGTGCCTTTGGTCTCGGCCATTGCCGTTCCTCCTCAATTCAGCGCGCTGGATGCGTGCCGTCGCAGTCAATCGGGAAGCGCTTGGATTGTTCCGGCGAACGAGGCGCACCGGAGGCGAGGAATTGCCTAGTTGCTGGCCGAGATGATCTTGAACACGCAAGGGTCCGTGACAAGCTCGGGCGGCGAGAGGCAAAGCCCCTGCGCAACCTGCCACGCGGCCAGAACCTTGGGCACATAGTCGCGCGTCTCGGCATAGGGCGGCACGCCGCCATTCGCATCGACTGCGCCCTCGCCCGCGTTGTAGGCGGCCAGCACCATCAGCGGATCGCGGTCGAATCGCTTCATCAGCCAGTCGAGATAGGCCACCCCGCCCCGGATGTTCTGCGCGGCATCTTTCGAATTCGTCACGCCGAAGCGTTCAGCCGTGGCCGGGATCAGCTGCATCAGCCCCTCGGCCCCGGCCGAGCTGACCGCATCGGTCCGTCCCGCGCTTTCGATGCCGATCACGGCAAGAGCCAGCGCGGGCGAAACCTCGGTTCCCAGAGTCGCCTTGAGGATCTCGGTGCCGTACTTGTCGGCCATGTCCTGCATCTGCTGCATCCGCGGCGCACGCACCGACGCGCCGCCCGGACCTTGCGACAGGGCGGCAAGGGCCATCGGGAAACGGTTGTCGCGTGCGCCGATCGCAGTCGGCACCTTGTCCCAGAACCAGGCATAGCTGGCATTGGGAACGGGAACCGGCGTCAAGCGCGCCGGGCCGCGCATCGGGTTCGGTCACCGGGTCCATCGGCGTCGGTTCCGTCCGTTCCTCGACCTTGGGATAGGACGCCAGCACCCGCGCCTGTTCGGCCGGGTCGATCTGGACGGTGATCCGCTTTTCCCCGGGCGCGGGCGGCTTGACGCGCTTGAAGGTGAAATCCGCTGCCACCCAGTGCCTCGGCGAATGCCGGTGCAGGCGCGGCCAGAAGCCCCGCGAGGACTGCCAAGGTGATTAGCCGCATGATGCGGATGCCTGCTCTGTTCTTCTTTTTCTGAATGGCATGATTCCAGAAAACACGGCGCAGGACCATCTTTTCGAGAGATTCGCCGCAACGATTCGTCGGTCTGCGGCAGAAATGCACTTTCGCCCACAGGGGGCCGTGATTGTCGAGAATTTAAGTACAAACTTTTCCTGAGCTTCCAATTCCCGTCCGGGCCTTAGCAAACTGTCAGGAAATTCCCCGTTCCCGCCCAAATCGGGCCACGATTCGGAGGCTATATGTGTCCATGCCGAACGGAGATCGGACCGGTTCAGAGGCCGGAAAGTGCAAGAGCCGAAGCGGCGAAACTGACTGCAAGCAACTCTCCTTGGAAAGGGACACACCATGAAACTGCTGAACATCTTCAAATCCTTCAAGAACGACGAAGCCGGTGCCGTGACCGTTGACTGGGTCGTGCTGACCGCTGCCATCGTGGGCCTGGGCCTCGTTGTCATGACCACCGTTTCGGGTGGCCTGCACGACCGCCGCGGCGACGATCGTCGACCGACCTCGACGGACGCAACGTCGGTACCCCGGCCGCTGACCAACTGATCCGAGCCTGATCAGTGACCAGTCTGTCGCGCCGCGCCGGCGCGGCGCTGACATGCAAGCCAGACGCTCACGCGCAGCCAAGACTTGGCAAGTAACCCGCAAGTGAAGGATGCGATCGTGATTCTTCGCACAAGCATCGCAAGAGTTCGGCGCGCGACGAGAGCGGCGCAGTAACCGTCGACTGGGTGGTGCTGACCGCTGCGATCGTCGGGCTCGGCCTGATGATCATCGCCATCTTCGCGAACGGCCTTGCGACCGCAGAGCAACGTCGATTCAGTCGATGTCAGAGACGCGGGTCGCGGCAGGCTCAGCTTGATCTGAACGCCTTCGGCTCGAAGACAGCGACGCAAAAGGCCGCACGCCCAAACAGGGCTTGCGGCCTTTGCCATTCGATACAGCGCCATTCCGGCTGCAGCGCCACCGCCCAAGAATTTCGCCGTCATGCCGCGATTGGTCCCTGAAAGCGCCTCAATTCCGGGGGATTGTTTCCGGGTAACAGCAAGCGCGCCCCCGCAGCGCCAGATTCCCTGCGGCCCGGCACCGATGAGAGGATAAGATATGCGTATGGTCTTCGGACTGGTCCTGATACTGGGCCTCGCGCTGGCGGGGTTCGCTGTCTACATGGCACAGGGCTACATCAGCCAGACCCAGGCCGAGCTGGCCCGGGAACGCGCGACGCTGCGCCAAGCTCGGGCCGCTGTCCGACGTGTTCATCGTCACCAAGGACGTTGGCCTATGGCGACATGTTGACGGAAGCCGACGTGCAGCAGATCCCCTGGCCGCAGATCGCTCTGCCGAAGAGCGCCTTCACCGACAAGGCCACCCTGTTCCCCGAAGGCGCAAAGCCGCGCGTCGTGCTGCGCCAGATGGAGAAGTTCGAACCGATCCTGGCCGGCAAGGTGACCGAACCGGGCGAGGATGCCGGGATCACCACCCGGCTTGCCAAGGGCATGCGCGCCTTCGCGATCAACGTCGACGTGTCGTCGGGCGTGTCCGGCTTCCTGCGCCCGGACGACTCGGTCGATGTCTACTGGACCGGCTCGGTCGATCCGGCGTCGACGGCGAAATGACCCGGCTGATCGAAACCGGCGTCAAGCTGGTGGCCGTCGACCAGACAGGCCAACGAGCGACGCGCAGCGCCGGCGACGATCATCGCCCGCACCGTGACGGTCGAGGTCGACGCCGCAACAGGTGGCCCGTCTGGCCCAGGCGCAGGCCACCGGGCGGCTGTCGCTGTCGCTGGTCGGCACGGGCGACGAAGCGACTGCCGAGGCCGGTCGAGGTCGACAGCAAGGAGCTTCTGGGCATCGCAGCCCGAAGAGGCCGTGGTCGAGGTCGAGCAGGAGCGGGTCTGCACCGTCAAGACCCGCAAGGGCGCCGAAGTGGTCGAAATGCCGATCCCCTGCACGAACTGAACCGTCCCAGGCAGCCTACCGCATCTTGCGGTGGGTGCCACTCCGCGATCTGCAAGATTTGCGCGCTGTTGGCATTCGCGCTACATCAAAACCTGGCGTCCAAGCTTTTGATTCTTGCAAAAAAAGTGCCATCTCGTGCATGCTTGCGTCAAATAGCGGGCATCAAGACCCGGATCGAGGCGTGATCGAAGAGGCAGGTCACATGAGCAGGCGCTCTCTCTGGAAGGCCGGGCTGTTTGGCGCTCGCGCTTGTCGACGACGGCGCTCGGCCCGGCTCTCGGCCGAGACCTGCGGGTGATGCAGGGCGCGCCCTCCAGCGCGCTCAACGTGCCGATGAACCGCGCCGTGGTCGTGGAAAGCGACGTGCCCTTTGCGGAACTGTCCATCGCCAACCCCGGCATCGCCGATATCTCGACCCTGTCGGACCGCTCGATCTACGTGCTGGGCAAGGCGCCGGGCCGCACGACGCTGACGCTGCTGTCGGCCGGACGGGCGGCTGATCTCGAACGTCGATGTGCATGTCACCCCCGACATCGCCGAATTCAAGGAACGTCTGCAGCAGATCCTGCCCGGCGAACCGATCGAGGTGCGCACCGCCAACGACGGCATCGTGCTGTCGGGCACGGTCTCCAGCACGGCCAAACTGGACCGCGCGCTTGATCTGGCCAAGCGCTATGCGCCGGAACGGGTGTCGAACCTGATGACGGTCGGCGGCACGCAGCAGGTGATGCTGAAGGTGCGCTTCGCCGAAATGCAGCGCTCGGTCGGCAAGAACCTGTCGGCCTCGCTGGCGATCCGCGGCGGCGACGGCGGCGGCGGCGTCGGCGGCTGACCGGCAGCGCGGCGCTCGACGGCGACGATCGACAACGGCAGCTTCCCGATCGAGCGCCGACACCAGGTCGGCGCGCTCGGCGCTCGGCGTTCTCCGCCGGCGGCGCTGGAATTCGCCGTGCTGCTCGAGGCGCTGGAATCCAAGGGCATGGTCCGCACCCTGGCCGAACCGAACCTGACCGCCCTGTCCGGGCAGGAGGCGAAGTTCCTTGCCGGTGGCGAATATCCGATCCCGGTGTCGTCGGCGACAACGGCGAGATCACCATCGAATACAAGCCCTTCGGTGTCGAACTGAACTTCACCCCGACGGTGGTCGATGGCGACATCGATCAACCTGACCATCAACGCCGCGGTGTCGTCGATCGACACCACGCGTGACGCTGGAACGCGACGGCTTCACGATCAACGCCTTCAAGCGGCGCGAAACCTCGACCACGGTCGAAATGCGCGACGGCGAAAGCTTTGCCATCGCCGGCCTGCTTGCAGGACGACTTCCGCGACCTGAACGGTCAGGTGCCGTGGCTGGGCGACATTCCGGTCCTGGGCGCGCTGTTCCGCAGCGCCGAATATCAGCGCGCGCAGACCGAACTGGTGATCATCGTCACGCCGCATCTGGTGACGCCGACGCGCGGCGAGGCGCTGGCCCTGCCGACCGACCGCGTCCGCATCCCGACCGAGAAGCGAACTGTTCCTGTTCGGCGACGTCGACGGCGCAGCACCGAAGGGGGCCGCGGGCGAAGTGGCCCGGCAGGACTTCAGCGGCTCCTACGGCTATGTGATGGAGTAAGGCGATGCGGATGCATCCGCGCTCCTCGCTGCTTCGCGCGCCACGCTCTGACCCTGCAGCCGGCCTGCGACCGCGAAGCTCGGGTCCGAGGTCGACACGGGCGACTTCGGCAACGCCACGATGAACAACACGCTGTCATGCCAGGCGGCGACATGAGCTACACCATGGCCCTGGCGCAGCGCTTCGCGCCGAAGTGCCCGACACGGTCAACTTCGCCTTCAACTCGTCGCAGCTCGACGCCGACGGCCAGGCGATCCTGCGCCAGCAGGCCGACTGGATCCGCCAGTTCCCCGAAGTGCGCTTCCGGGTCTTCGGCCACACCGACCTTGTCGGCAGCGCACGCCTACAACCACGCGCTGGGCCTGCGCCGGGCCGAAGCGGTGGTGCGCCTACCTGTCGACGCCAGGGCATCAGCCGCTCGCGGCTGGAGGCGGTGGTCTCCTTCGGCAAGACCCGCCCGCTGATCCAGACCACCGCGCCCGAAGTGCGCAACCGCCGCACGGTGACCGAGGTGTCGGGCTTCGTGCAAGAACCACCCGACGGTGCTGAACGGCAAGTATGCCGCGGTGATCTTCCGCGACTATGTCGCAGCGGCGCGACCCGCCGCATCCGCAGAACACGACAGTCGCAGACCCAGACCAGTCCGGCCGGCAACGCGGCGAACTGACGGCCGGGCCCTGTCGCACGCCGGCCGATCCGTGTCCGACAGTCGCCAAATACCAAACAATCACGATTTTTTGGCCCCAATTCTCGCCACCATTGCCCGACCACCTTGCATCCCAATGGGAGCAGTGCGCGCGACCTCGAGTCGCGCACGGGCCAGACGGCAGACAGCGGTACGGCCGCTGAACGGGCGATCAGCCGCGTGCGCCCGTCCGGGCCCATGCGTGGAAAGGACGACTGAGGCGATGACGAGCGTGGCAACTCTGCAACCGGAACCGGCGCCGATCCTGGCCTGCACGATCTCGCGCGACGTGCAGAACTTCGATCTTCTGATCGACGACATGGAACTCGAGCTGGGCGAAAGCTGGGGCGACCTGTCGTTCGAGGATGCGCTGCTCTTCCTCGAACAGCCCGAGGCAGCGACGCTGGAATTCGTCGCCATCGCCGTCGATGGCGAGGACGAAAGCGATCTGTCCAGCATCACCGAGATCATCAAGGCCGCCAAGGCCCAGCAGCATCAAGGTCATCCTGATCGCCGACCAGGTCAGCCCGATCGCCCTGCACCAGCTGCTGCGGCTGGGGGCCGAGGATTTCGTGCCCTATCCCGCTGCCGGAAGGCGCGCTGCACGATGCCATCGAGCGCATGCGCCAGCCCGCGCCCGCCCCGTCCACGCTCGATGGCCGTGACCCGACGAGACCGGCAGGCCCTCAGGCCCCGCTTCAAGGCCAAGGGCGACCGCAACGGCGTGGTGCTGCCGGTGCATGGCCTGGCCGGCGGCGTCGGCGCCACGACCTTCGCCGTCAACCTCGCCTGGGAACTGGCCACCATCGCCAAGACCGACGCGCCGCGCGTCTGCCTGATCGACCTCGACCTCCAGTTCGGCTCGGTCGCGACCTATCTCGACCTGCCGCGCAAGGAAGCGGTGTTCGAGATGCTGTCCGACACCGCCGGCGTCGACAGCGACGCCTTCCTGTCAGTCGATGCTGACCTTCAACGACAAGCTGCACGTCTTCACCGCGCCGGCCGACATGCTGCCGCTGGACATCGTCATCGGGCGAGGATGTCGGCCGCATCCTCGACATGGCGCAGGCGAACTTCGACTTCGTCGTCGTCGACATGCCCTCGACCGTCGTCGGCTGGACCGAAACCGTCCTGAGCCGCGCCCATGTCTACTTTGCGCTGATGGAGCTTGACCTGCGGTCGGCGCAGAACGTCCTGCGCCTGATCCGCGCGCTGAAGGCCGAGGAGCTGCCGCATCGAAAAGCTGCGCTTCGTGCTGAACCGCGCGCCCAAGTTCACCGACCTGTCCGCCAAGAGCCGGGTCAAGCGGATGGCCGAAAGCCTGGACATCGACATCGAAGTGCAGCTGCCCGATGGCGGCGCGCAGGTGACGCAGGCCAATGACCACGGCCTGCCGCTGGCGGAAAGCGCCGCGAAGAACCCGCTGCGCAAGGAAATCCAGAAGCTCGCGAAGTCCCTCTACGACCTGAACAAGGCGGTCGAAGCCGGCCTGAACAGGGGAAGCATCCATGTTCTCGCGTTTCAAGAAGACCGCCGATACCGGTCGCAAACCCGCCGCCGCCCGACGCGCCGCATCGTCCGCCGCCGGCGCCGCCAAGGCGCCCGGCGTCGATCCGCGCGCGTCAGGCGCAACGCGCTGGCCAGTCCAGGCGCCGCCAGACGCCGGCCGAGGTGGTGGCCGCCGACAAGGAGAAGAAGCGCAAGGAACGGCTGGCCGAGCTGAAGGTCGAACTGCACAAGCGGCTGCTCGACAACCTGAACCTCGCCGCGCTGGAAACGGCGTCCGAGGCCAGCCTGCGGCCGGAGATCGCCGTCGATCGCCGCCGAGGCGCTGGAAGAGATGTGCGTCGTCCTGAACAAGGAAGACCGCCAGCCCTGAACCAGGAGCTCTATGACGAGGTCATGGGCCTTGGCCCGCTGGAGCCGCTGCTGAAGGACGACACGGTCAACGACATTCTGGTGAACGGCCCGCAGCCGCATCTTCGTCGAACGCGCGCGGCAAGCTGACGCTGACCGACATCACCTTCAAGGACGAACGCCACCTTCTGCGGATCATCGACAAGATCGTGTCCGCCGTGGGCCGCCGCGTCGATGAATCGAACCCCTATGTCGACGCCCGTCTTGCCGACGGCATCGCGCTTCAACGCGATGGTGCCGCCGGTCGCGGTGGACGGATCGCTGGTCTCCATCCGGAAGTTCAAGAAGGAAAAGCTGGGGATCGACGACCTGGTCCGCTTCGGCGCCTTCACCGAGGAAATGGCCGCCTATCTGCAGGCCGCCGTGTCGACGCCGGCTGAACATCATCGTCTCGGGCGGTACGGGTTCGGGTAAGACCACCACGCTGAACGCGCTGTCGTCCTTCATCGACAACCACGAACGCGTGCTGACGATCGAGGACACGGCCGAACTTCAGCTGCAGCAGGTCCATGTGGGCCGGATGGAAAGCCGCCCGGCCAACGTCGAAGGCAAGGGCGCCGTCACCCAGCGCGACTGTCTGCGCAACGCGCTGCGGATGCGCCCTGACCGCATCATCGTCGGCGAAACCCGCGGCGAGGAAGTCATCGACATGCTGCAGGCCATGAACACCGGCCACGACGGCTCGATGACCACGATCCACGCCAACTCCGCCCGCGACGGCGATCAGCCGTCTGGAAAACATGGTCGCCATGGCCGGCATCGAAATGCCGCTGAAGGCCGTGCGCACCCAGATCGCCAGCGGCCGTCAACCTGATCGTGCAGGCCAGCCGCCTGCAGGACGGCTCGCGCCGCATGATCTCGATCACCGAAATCACCGGCATGGAAGGCGAGGTGATCTCGATGCAGGAAGTCTTCCGCTACGAACGCCTGGGCCTGGCGCCCGACGGCAAGATCATCGGCCGCTTCAACGCCACCGGCGTCCGCTCGCACTATTCCGAACGCTTCCGGCAGTGGGGCTACGACCTGCCCGCCAGCGATCTACGAACCCATCGCCTGAAGGACCGATCATGGAAATCAGTGCAGCACCCCTCATCTACATCCTGATCTTCGTCGCCGTGCTGGTGCTGGTCGAAGGCATCTATCTGACCGTCTTCGGCAAATCGATCAGCCTGAACAGCCGCGTCAGCCGCCGCCTGACGCTGCTGGAAAAGAGCGCCAACCGCGAACAGGTGCTGGAACAGCTCCGCAAGGAGATGAGCCAGCACATGTCGGCCAAGGGCATCCCGCTTTATTCGATCCTGGCGAACAAGGCGCAGAAGGCCAACATCGCCTTCTCGCCCAAGGCGCTGATCGGCATCATGGCCGTGCTCGCGTGTTCAGCTATCTCGGCCTGACCGTCGGCACCGAGGCCGTCGCCCGCGATCCGCGTCGCTGATCGCCGTCGGCATGGGCGTGGGCGGGGTCTACGTCTGGGTCAACAGCAAGGCCAAGAAGCGCATGGCGCTGATGGAGGAACAGCTGCCCGACGCGGTGGAACTGATGGTGCGCTCGCTGCGCGTCGGCCACCCGTTCTCGTCCGCCATCGGCATCGTGGCCAAGGAAGTCCCCGATCCGCTGGGCACCGAATTCGGCATCATCGCCGACGAGGCCGCCTATGGCCGCGACGTGGCCGAAAGCCTGAAGGCCTTTGCCGAACGGATGGACATGCAGGATCTGCGCTTCCTCGCCGTGGCCGTGTCGATCCAGCAGCAATCGGGCGGCAACCTGGCCGAAATCCTCGACGGTCTGGCCAAGGTGATCCGCGCCCGCTTCAAGCTGTTCCGCCGGGTCAAGGCGATCACCGCCGAAGCGAAATGGTCGGGCATGTTCCTGTCGGCCTTCCCGATCGGTGCGCTGGTGATGATCAACGTGCTGCAAGCCGAACTACTACGACGAGGTCAAGGAAACGGCCGCCTTCATCCCGGCCGCCTCGTCGTCGGCGTCGTTCCTGATCATCAACGTCATCTTCATGAAGATGATGGTCAACATCAAGGTCTGAGGGACTGCCATGGAACTGCTGACATCGCTGAACCAGACCCTGATCGACGCGCTTGGCCCGCTCGGCCCGCTGATCGCGGTGGGCGGGCTGGGCCTGCTTCTGATCCTGCTGACGCTGCCGACGATGCTGAAGAAGCGGCGACCCGTTCGACAAGCTGAAGCGCCAGCACGACCAAGCCGGCCAAGGACGACCGCAAGAAGGCGCTGCGCCGGGGCGACAAGGTCGACAAGCTGCAGAAGTTCGCCACCTTCCTGGAACCGCAGAACGAAGAAGCAGATGTCGGCCGCGCGGCTGAAGATGCTGCGCGCCGGCTACCGCGTCAAGAACGCGGTGCGGATGTTCCACGCCGTCGCAGTTCGTGCTTGGGCATCGGGCTTCTGCTGATCGGCGTGATCCTCGCGCTGGTCAAGTCGAGCCAGGCCGAACTCAGCACCCAGACGCTTGTGATGATGACCATCGGGCCGGGTGCCGCGGGCTACTACCTGCCGCAATACTGGGTCACAGCGCCGGCTTCAGACGCGCCAGAGCGAAATCATCGCAGGCTTTCCCGACGCGCTGGACCTGATGCTGGTCTGCGTCGAGGCCGGCCAGTCGCTCGACCAGTCGATCCTGCGCGTCGCCAAGGAAAGCCGCGCGGGCTATCCCGGCCCTGGCCGACGAATTCGACATGGTCGCGCCAGGAGGTGAAGGCCGGCAAGGAACGCATCGCGGTGCTGAAGGACATGGCCGAACGCGTGCGGCGTGCCGGACGTGTCGTCCTTCGTGACCATGCTGGTCCAGTCCGCCACCTTCGGCACCTCGATCGCCGACGCGCTGCGGGTCTATTCGGCCGAAATGCGCGACAAGCGCGTGATGCGGGCCGAAGAAAAGGCAAACACCTTGCCGACGAAGCTGACCCTTGGCACAATGATGTTCACGGTTCCGCCGCTTCTGATCATTCTGATCGGACCTTCGGTCTATGGCATCGCGACCCATGCTCGGAGGAGGCTGACCGTCAGCATGCAGAAGCCCTGGACAGTTGCGGTGCGTGGCACTGTGTCTGCTGGGCGCCTGCGTTGGCGGACAGCGGCCAGACATGACGCGCGATGAACCCGCCGTCGATCGACCCTCGCGGGGCAAGGCGATGGACGGCCTGCTCGTCGGCCACCGGCTGATGGAAGCGGGCGAATACGAACTGGCGCTGAAGGCCTATCTGCGCGCGGCCGGCGAAGAGGGCGTGAACGCCGATGTGCTGTCGGCCATCGGCTCGGCCAACCTGGCGCTTGGGCGGCTTGGTCAGGCCGAACAGATCCTGCGCCGCGCGGTCGAGATGGACCCGACCTTCGTGCCTGCGCTGAACAACCTTGGCGTCGTGCTGATGGAAAAGGGCGAGACCGGTGAGGCGCGCCGTGTCTTCCAGCAGGCCTTCGCGCTGGACAGTGGCGCATCGGACTCGATCCGCGAAAATCTGCGGCTCGCTATCGCGCAAACCGAGCAGAACGTGTATGCTGACGACAGATGAGGCAAACGGGTTCTCGCTGGTGCGGCAGGGGCAGGGCCAATACGTGCTGCTTACCAACCTCTGAGCAGACCGAGCAGTACAAAAAGGACGCAAAATGCGCCACCCGGTTCTTGCTGGCGCTGTGCCTTGGCGGCACGGTGGCCCTTGTCGGGCTGCAACCGCGGCCCTTCCGACGCCGAGGTCGAGCGCGCCGTGAAAAGCGTCAACGTGATCGACGAAAGCAACCTCAACGACATCATGCTGACCGTCGCCGACCCGAACGAGGCGGTCACCTATTTCGCCGGCGCGTGCCGAGCAGGACCCGGACCGGATCGACCTGAAGCGCGGGTCTGGCCAAGTCGCTGGTCCGGGCCAAGAACGCCGACGGAAGCGGCCGAGGTCTGGGCCGAGGTCGTCGCCATGCCCCGAAGGCACGAACGAAGACCGCGTCGATTATGCCGATGCGCTGATCCGCGCGAACGAGTGGGACGAGGCCGAGGCCGAGCTGAACCTGATCCCGCCGACCCACGAAACCTTCGAGCGCTACCGGCTGGAAGCGATGGTGGCCGACAGCAAGAAGAACTGGAAGAAGGCCGACAGCTTCTACGAAATCGCCGCGGGTCTGACGACCAAGCCGGCCGGCGTGCTGAACAACTGGGGCTTCTCCAAGCTGACGCGCGGCGACTATGCCGGGGCCGAGAAGCTGTTCGTGCGAGGCGATCACCTATGATCCGACCATGTTCACCGCCAAGAACAACCTGGTCCTCGCCCGCGGCGCGCAGCGCAACTACGACCTGCCCGTCGTCGCAGATGACCCAGACCGAACGGGCCGAGCTGCTGTACACGCTGGCGCTTGCCGCGATCAAGCAGGGCGACGTCACGATCGGCAAGGGCCTGCTGCAGGAGGCCATCGACACCCATCCGCAGCATTTCGAAGCCGCCGTGCGCAGCCTTGAAGCGCTGGAGGCGCAATGTGACAGCCGGATGATTCAGACCTACCGGTATCGCACAGCCCTCTGGTTCCTGCCCTTCGTGCTGCCCATCGCGCTCTGGGTGGCCTGGAGCGACATGAAATTCATGAAGATCCCGAACAAGGCGGTCCTGGCGCTGGTCGCCGTCTTCGCGGTTGTCGGGCTGGCTGGCGCTGCCGCTTGACGTCTGGGCTCTGGCGCTTGGACGCATCTGGCCGTGGTCCTGGCGGTAGGCTTCCTGATCGAGCACCGCCGGAATGCTGGGCGCGGGCGATGCCAAGTTCGCCGCCGCCATGGCCCCGTTCTTTCCGCGGCGACGCAGCGCTTTGTCCTGGCGCTTTTCGCCGCCGCCATCCTGGCGGCGTTCGTCAGCGCACCGCGCGGCCGCGCGCCATCGGCCCGGTCCGGGCCGCGACGCCGGACTGGGAAGGCTGGACGCACAAGGACTTTCCGATGGGCCTGGCCCTGTCCGGGACGCTGGTCTTCTATCTTCCTCGCCGCCTTCTGATGCCTGCGGCGGGTCTGACGACAAGACGACCTGCCAATCGGGCGCCGACAGCCGCCATGTGTCCACGGTGACGACCATGAACGTGACAGACCCCGGGCCCAACGTCATGGCCCCGCTCGCGCCCCGCACGCTGGTCGAGACCGGGCTGCGGCATGGTGATGATGCGCGACATCCTGCTGAAGACGATGTTCCGCATGAACCTCGACCTGGTCACCGTCATCTCGCGCCAGGCATCTGCCTGCCGGTGCCCGTGACGCAGGAACTGGTCGACCTGGCGCGCGGCCAGAAGCTGATCGAGGCGACCGGCACGCTGCACGCGACCTCCGGCAACGAGATGGGCTATCAGCTGACCGACGCCGGCAAGGCCCGCGCGCTCGATGCGCTGAGCCAGTCGGAATACTACGGCGCGATGCCGGTGCCGCTCGACAGTCTACAAGGAACAGGTCAAGCGCCAGTCGATCCGCAACATCCAGATCAGCCGCCAGCAGCTCTGTCGGGCGATGGGCCACCTGATCCTGCCGCCCGACCTGATCGACAACCTCGGCCCCGCCGTCACCTCGGGCCGGTCGATCCTGATGTACGGCCCGCCCGGCAACGGCAAATCCTCGATCTCGAACGGCATCCGCGCCGCGATGGGCGACAAGATCTATGTCCCCCGCGCCATCGAATACTCCGGTCAGGTCATCACCGTCTACGACCCCATCGTCCATTCCGCGGCCGAGCAATCGGTCGACGACCCGACCTCCCTGCGCCGCACGTCGAACCGCTTCGACAACCGCTACGTCTATTGCGAACGTCCGTCCGTGATCACCGGCGGCGAACTTTCGCTCGAGATGCTGGACCTGATCTACAACCCGACCGCCCGCACCTATCAGGCGCCGCTGCAGCTGAAGTCCACCGGCGGCATCTTCATCGTCGACGACCTTGGCCGCCAGGCAGGAGCCGCCGCAGAAGCTCGTCAACCGCTGGATCGTGCCGCTGGAAGAGAGCCGCGACATCCTCGCGCTGCAGTCGGGCGAGAAGTTCACCGTGCCCTTCGACACGCTCGTGATCTTCTCGACCAACTTCCACCCGAACGAGATCTTCGACGGCGCCGCCCTGCGCCGGATCTTCTTCAAGATCAAGATCGACGGGCCGAGCCAGGAAAACTTCCTGAAGATCTTCGCGATGGTCGCGCGGAAGAAGAAGATGCCGCTGGACGAGACGACGCTCGTGCACCTGATGAAGGTCAAGTTTCCGACGATCGAGAACAACTACGCCAACTACCAGCCGGTCTTCCTGATCGACCAGATGATCGCGATCTGCGAGTTCGAGGGCATCCCCTACCAGATGACCCCGGCCCTGATCGACCGGGCCTGGTCGAACATGTTCGTGCGTGAAGAGAGGATCGCACGCTGACAGCGCCGCGACCGGAAATTCGTCAAGGAACTTTGGCAAACCCCGTCTAGGGGTTTTGCCGGCGCGCCGGGCCGACTACCTTTGCGCCATGGCTACCCTCCCCCCACCGCTCGCCAACTGGTTTGCTGCCAAAGGCTGGTCGCTTCATCCGCATCAGCTTCAGATGCTGGAGCGCGCGGACGAACCCGCGACGCTGCTGATCGCGCCTACCGGGGGCGGCAAGACGCTGGCGGGGTTCCTTCCCTCGCTGGCCGAGCTGGCCGGGGGCAGGCGCACAAGGGCCTTCACACGCTCTACATCTCGCCGCTCAAGGCGCTGGCAGCCGACATCCGCCGCAACCTGCGGACCCCCGTCGAAGGCGCGGGCCTGCCGATCAGGATCGAGGACCGCACAGGCGACACCTCCTATACCCAGCGGCGGCGGCAGCGGGCTGACCCGCCCCATATCCTGCTGACCACGCCGGAAAGCCTTGCCCTTCTTCTCAGCTATGAAGACGCGCCAAGGGTTTTCGCGGGCCTCCAGCGCGTGATCGTGGACGAGATACACGCGCTTGCCGAAAGCAAGCGGGGCGACCAGTTGATGCTCGGCCTGTCGCGCCTTCAGTCTCTTGCGCCGGGCCTGCGCCGCGTCGGGCTGTCCGCGACCGTCGAGGATCCGCCTGCCCTCGCGCGCTTTCTGGCGCGTCACCCGGACCCCTGCGCGGTCCTGATGGCCGACCCGGGGCCGGAGCCCGACATCTCGATGCTCCAGATCGACACGCCGCCACCCTGGTCGGGGGGTGGCGGGCGCTATGCCATTCCCGCGATCCTCGAACAGGTGAAGCGCCACCGCACGACCTTGATCTTTCACAACACCCGCGCCCAGGCGGAGGTCTTCTTTCACCACCTCTGGCTGCAGAATTCCGACAGTCTGCCCATCGGCATCCATCACGGCAGCCTCGCCCGCGAACAGCGCGAACGGGTCGAGGCGGCGATGGTCGCCGGGCAGCTGCGCGCCATCGTCTGCACCGGCACGCTCGACCTCGGGATCGACTGGGGCGATGTGGACCTTGTGATCCAGGTCGGCGCGCCCAAGAATGTCAAACGGCTGGTGCAACGCATCGGGCGGGCCAATCATCGCTACAACGCCCCGTCAAAGGCGCTGCTCGTGCCCGCCAACCGTTTCGAGGTGGTCGAATGCCGCGCGGCGCTGGAGGCGGTCCGCGACCACACGCTTGACGGCGACCCGCGCGGCCCCGGTCCGCGCGACGTGCTCTGCCAGCATATCCTGGCCACTGCCGCCTCGGGCCCGTTCGACGCGGACGCGCTTTATGCCGAGGTCGTCACCGCCGGACCCTACGCGGCGCTCTCGCGCCCCGATTTCGACGCATGCCTCGACTTCGCGGCGACCGGCGGCTACGCGCTGCGCGCCTATGACCGCTGGCAGCGCCTGATGCAGCGCGGCGGGCTCTGGCAGTTGCGCGACCCCCGGGCAGTGGCAGCAATCCGCATGAACCTCGGCACCATCATCGATATCGAGACGCTGACCGTCCGCCTGCGCGGGCGCGGCGGCGGCGGCGCCCTCGGCGAGGTCGAAGAGGATTTCGCGGCAACCCTGACGCCCGGCGACACCTTCCTGATCGGGGGTGAGGTCGTGCGCTATGAAGGGCTGCGCGAGCTGACGGTCGAGGTCAGCCGCCAACCCGGCCGCGACCCCAAGGTGGCCGTGTTCAACGGGACAAAGTTCGCCACATCGACGCTGCTGACCCATCGCATCCTGGAAATGTTCCAGCAGCCCACGTGGCCCGATCTTCCCGCCCACACCGCCGAATGGCTTGCGCTCCAGCGCGCAGATTTCGCGCCTGCCACAGCCCGACCGCCTGCTTGTGGAGAGCTTTCCTTGGGAAGGGCGTGAACACATGGTCGTCTACGGCTTTGCAGGCCGGAACGGGCAGCAGACACTCGGCCTCCTGCTGACCAAGCGGATGGAGGAAGAAGGGCTGCATCCGCTCGGCTTCACCGCCACGGACTACGCCACCCTGATCTGGGGCCTTGATCCCGTGACCGACGCCGAACCGCTTTTCGACCCCGCCCGCCTGCGAGAGGGTCTGGACGGATGGCTTCAGGGCAATGCGGTGATGAAGCGGACCTTCCGCGCCTCGGCCATCATCGCGGGGCTGATCGAGCGGACACATCAGGGTCGGCGCAAGACAGGGCGGCAGGCGACCTTCTCGTCGGACATCCTCTACGACACGTTGCTGAAATACGACCCCGGTCACCTCATGCTGCAGATCACGCGAGAAGAGGCGCTGAGGGGTCTGGTCGATTTCGGGCGGATCGAAGAGATGTTCACCCGCGTGAAAGGCCGCATCGACCTCGTCCGCCTCAACCGCGTCACGCCGCTTGCCGCACCGCTGTTTCTCGAACCGGGCCGCATCCCCGTCCACGGCGCAGGACGCGAGCGCCTGATGGCAGAGACGGCCGATCGGCTGATGGCCGCCGCAGGGCTTGTCTGACCCCTTGTCATCCCGCCCCGCTTGCGTCACGAACGAAGCATGAACGCCTATGCCTTCACTTTCGCCGGGGAAATCCTGCTCGCCCTGCCGAGCGGCGCCTTGCACTGGCCCGCGCAGAACCTGCTGTGCATCTCGGATCTTCATCTGGGCAAGTCGGAACGCCTGGCGCGTCGCGGTGGAACGCTGTTGCCCCCCTATGAAACGCGCGAGACGCTGACGCGGCTGGAACGCGACCTGACCGCAACCTCGGCCCGCCACGTCATCTGCCTTGGCGACAGTTTCGACGATGGCGAGGCCGCCGAAAGCCTGACGGTCGAGGACTTGCTCTGGCTCGCCCGCCTTCTGGCCGGGCGCGACTGGACCTGGATCGCGGGCAATCACGACCCTGCGCCGCTGCGCTTCGGGGGAAACCATCTGGCGGAGAGCCTGCTCGGACCGCTTACCTTCCGCCATATCGCCGGTGCATCGCCGCAGGCCGAAATCTCGGGCCATTACCACCCCAAGGCCGCGATTGCCGGCCGCAGCCGCCCCTGCTTCCTGATCGACGGCGCGCGGGTGATCCTGCCCGCTTACGGATGCTACACCGGGGGTCTGCGCGCGACGGACGAGGTGCTGGCCACACTCATGTCGCCGGGCGCGCTTGCCGTGCTCACCGGAACGCGCGCGCTCGTCATCCCGATGCCCCGCAGAACGAGCCCGATCGGCAGCGCCGCGAACTGAGCGACGCCCGCACGTCGGGGATGACGGGGCTTACGCCGTCAGCCCCTCCGGCTCCGGCAACCCGTTCGCCCGGCAGCAGGCGGTCAGCGTGTTTGCCAGCAGGCAGGCGATCGTCATCGGCCCGACCCCGCCCGGCACCGGCGTGATCGCCCCGGCCACTGCGGCGGCGCTGGCATAGTCCACATCGCCCACCAGCTTTACCTTGCCGTCCCGCTCCACCCGGTTGATCCCCACGTCGATCACCGTCGCACCGGGGCGCACGAAATCGCCCGTGATCATCTCGGGCCGCCCCACCGCCGCCACGAGGATATCCGCGCCCCGGCACACCGCTTCCAGGTCTTTCGTCCGCGAATGCGCGATGGTCACGGTGCAACTGTCGCCCAGCAGAAGCTGCGCCATCGGCTTGCCCACGATATTCGACCGCCCCACCACGACCGCGTTCATGCCCGAGAGCGAGCCGTGATGGTCGCGCAGCATCATCAGGCAACCCAATGGCGTGCAGGGCACCATCGCCTTCTGGCCCGTCCCCAGCAGCCCGACGTTCGAGATGTGGAACCCGTCCACGTCCTTGGCCGGGTCGATGGCATTGATCACCAGATCGCTGTCCAGATGCTTCGGCAGCGGTAGCTGCACGAGGATGCCATGCACCGCCGGATCGGCGTTCAGCCGCGCGATCAAGGCCAGCAGGTCCGCCTCGCTGGTGGACGCGTCGAGCTTGTGCTCGAAGCTCGCCATGCCGACCTCGACGGTCTGCGTGCCCTTGTTGCGGACATAGACCTGGCTTGCCGGGTCCTCGCCCACCAGCACGACGGCCAGTCCCGGCACGATGCCCTGCTCTTCGCGCAGCCGCGCCACATGGGCCGCGACCTGCCCCCGCACCCGCGCCGCAAAGGCCTTGCCGTCGATCACCTTGGCCGTCATGTCCGTCCCCTCAGATCATTTCTCGTCGCGCAGGCTGTCCGGCCCCAGAACCGACTCTTCGCGCGCAATCGACCAGTCGATCAGCCGCCGCCACAGTTTCTCGACCAGTTCCGGCGGCAGGCCGGTGGCGACCGCGTGGCGGCGCACATTGGCGACCACCTCTTCCACCCGGCTTCCGATCCGCGCAGGAAGACCGATCTCGGCCTTGATCTCGCCCGCGCGGTCGATGTAGCCGGCGCGGGTTGCAAACAGCCGCACCAGTTCTTCATCCACACGGTCGATTTCGGCCCGGATATCGGCCATCGTGCTGCACTCTGCCGGGGTCTTCATCGCGAACGCCTCCGCCTTACGGGAACCGCCCGCGTCATAGCCTGACGCAGGCATCTCCCGCAACGCGACACGCCGTCAGAAAAGCCCTTCGACGTTGCCTGCCTCGTTCAGCCGGATCACCTCGGCGCTCGGCACCTTGGGCAGGCCGGGCATCGTCATGATCTCGCCGCAGATCGCCACGATGAACCCGGCCCCGGCCGACAGCCGCACCTCGCGCACCGGAACGGTGAACCCGGTCGGCGCGCCGCGCATGTTCGGATCGGTGGTGAAGGAGTACTGCGTCTTGGCCACGCAGATCGGCAGATGGCCATAGCCCGCCGCTTCCCATGTCTTCAGCTGGTCGCGGATCGACTTGTCGGCCATCCACGCCATCGGCGCGGTAGATGCGCTTGGCGATCGTCTCGATCTTCTGGAACAGGCCCATCTCGTCGGGGTAAAGCGGCGTGAAGTTCGGCCTGCCCGACTTCCGCCAGCTCCACCACCTTGTGCGCCAGCTCCTCGATCCCTGCCGATCCCTGCGCCCAGTGCTTGCACAGGATCGCCTCGGCGCCCTGCTCGGCCACATAGGCCTTCACGGCCGCCACCTCGGCGTCGGTATCGCTGTAGAAGTGGTTGATCGCGACGACCACCGGCACGCCGAAGCCCTTCACGTTGGCGATGTGGCGGCCCAGGTTCGGGCAGCCCTTCTTGACCGCCTCGACATTCTCGGCCCCGAGGTCGGCCTTCGCCACGCCGCCGTTCATCTTCATCGCCCGCACGGTCGCCACGATCACGGCGGCCGAAGGCTTCAGCCCCGCCTTGCGGCACTTGATGTCGAAGAACTTCTCGGCCCCCAGATCGGCGCCGAAGCCCGCTTCCGTCACCACATACTCGCCCAGCTTCAGCGCGGTCGTGGTGGCGATGACCGAGTTGCAGCCATGCGCGATGTTGGCGAAGGGGCCGCCATGCACGAAGGCCGGGTTGTTCTCCAGCGTCTGCACGAGGTTCGGCTGCATCGCGTCCTTCAGCAGGACGGTCATCGCGCCATCGGCCTTGATGTCGCGGCAATAGACCGGCTTCTTCTCGCGGGTATAGGCCACGACGATGTCGCCCAGCCGCTTCTCGAGGTCGGCCAGGTCCTTCGACAGGCAGAGGATCGCCATGACTTCCGAGGCCACGGTGATGTCGAACCCGGTCTGGCGCGGGAAGCCGTTCGACACGCCGCCAAGGCTGACCACGATGTCGCGCAGCGCGCGGTCGTTCATGTCCATCACGCGGCGCCACACGATCCGGCGTTCGTCGATGTCGAGGCTGTTGCCCCAGTAGATGTGGTTGTCGATCATCGCCGACAGCAGGTTGTGCGCGCTGGTGATGGCGTGGAAGTCGCCCGTGAAGTGAAGGTTCATCTCCTCCATCGGCACGACCTGCGCATAGCCGCCGCCCGCCGCCCCGCCCTTCATCCCGAAGTTCGGCCCCAGCGACGCCTCGCGGATGCAGACCACGGCTTTCTTGCCGATCCGGTTCAGCCCGTCACCCAGGCCCACCGTCGTCGTCGTCTTGCCCTCGCCCGCCGGGGTCGGGTTGATCGCGGTGACGAGGATCAGCTTGCCGTCCTTCTTGCCCTGAAGCGACTTGATGAAGTCCTGTCCGATCTTCGCCTTGTCATGGCCATAGGGCAGAAGATGCTCCGACGGGATGCCCAGCTTCGCCCCGATCTCGAGGATCGGCTTCTTCTTCGCCTCGCGGGCAATCTCGATGTCGGTCTTCACGGCCATGACAGTCTCCCTGAGGGGGCCTCTCGCCCCGTTGAAAGCTGTGTAGCGACACAGGCGCGTCGCGCGAGGCCCTTTTCCGACCCATCCCGCGCGAAATTCGCCCCGCCCCGTTTCCGATAGGAAAGTCGTGGCGCGTTGCGAGGAACGATCACCCCCGCCGGACGGCGGCGAGATGCGCCCAGACCGGCTGATCCGGCACGAACAGCCGAATGGCGTCACCGACCCTCAACACGCCTTCGCGTTCGACCCAGGCGGTCACGCCGCGCCGCCCGACGGCGGCGGGCTTGAACGCCTTGCCCTTGCCCGGCAGCGCGGCCTCGATGGGTTTGGCGGGCAGAACGCAGGGACGGTTCTCCATGTCGACAACCAGCGTGGCGCCACCCTCGGCCTGAAGGCGCGACGAAGGCGGAACGCGGCTGAACTCCGGGATACCCTCGATCACCATCGTGGCGCCGACCAGCGCGGGGTCGAGCCTTTCGACCCCCATCCGTTCCGCGATCTGGGCAAGATCCTCGGCACTCAGCACGGAAAACTGCCGCACGTTCCGGATCTCGGTATCGCGCGGATAAAGCCCCGCGACGCGCGAACAGGCAGGGCGCGTCACCCCGCCATGCGCTTCGCCCTCGGGACCGGAAAAGCCCGCATGCAACTCTGTCACGGCGGCAGATTGCAGTGCCGCGTCGCGGTCTGCCACGCGCCCGAGCCAGACGATGCGCGCGGCGAAGGGGGCTGGGATCAGTGTCGGCATGTGTCAGACCCTTACAGTGAAAAAGACCCTCGTGAACGGCATCAGCACCGATCCATCTGCCAGCAGGGGATAGGCCGCGCCAAGCGCCTCCTCATAGGCCGCGACGAATTCGGTCTTCTCGCCCTCGGTCATCTGGTCGATGAACGGCCGCATGGCCGTGCTTTCGGTGAAGCGCGCGCACCGGATGCCCCTCGTTTACCGCGTCAAGCCGCTGAACGTACTGGGTTTCCCAGGCGTTCACCGCGCCCAGACCTTCGAGCAGCCGCCAGTACCATTCGGCGGGCCAGACCGGCGAGACATAGGCCGAGAAATCGAAGCGGCCCGGAAACTGCGCCGCCGCAATGTCACGAAGGAAGCGATGCGAGGGTGCTGCCGACTGGCGCGGCATCTGGACGGCCAGCATCCCGCCCGCGGGCAGCATGCTGACCAGGCGCGGCAACAGCACCTCATGTTGCCCGACCCATTGCAGCGCGGCGTTGGAGAAGATCAGCGCGGTTTCGTCCTGTGCTGTCCAGTCGGCGATGTCCGCCTCTTCCAGCCGCCAGTACAGCTTCGTGTCCGCCGCCTCTGCCAGCATCGTGGCCGAGGCATCCACGCCCACCAGCCGACGCCCCGAGAACCGGGCGGCCAGCGCTCCGGCGACTGCGCCATTGCCGCACCCCAGATCCACGATGTCGCCCTTCGGGACCTCGCCGATCTGGGACAGCAGATCGAGTGCGGGGCGCAAACGAAGACCCCGAAACCTGCCATAGGCTTCGGGGTCCCAGTCTTTCGGTCCGTCAGTCAAACGCTTTCCTCAGGCAGTCGGCTCCGGTTCCATCCCTCCGGCGCGGGGCGCCTTGGGCTTGGTCTTGGGAATCGCGATCAGGCTTGGCGCATTGCCCCCGCTCGGCGGGGTGTCGGGATCGTCCTTGCTGTCCAGCGACTCGCCCGCGATCACCTTGCGGATCTCGTCGCCGGTCAGCGTCTCGTATTCCAGCAGGCCCTTTGCGAGACGTTCGAAATCGTCGGCTTTCTCGGTCAGGATGCGGTGCGCGGTCTGATAGCCCTCGTCGATCAGACGCTTCACCTCGGTCTCGATCAACGTCTTGGTGTCGGCCGAGACCGAGAAGCCCGCGGTATTGCCCTGATAGCCTTCGTGCGCCTCGGCGTAGTCGATGTTGCCGACCGCGTCCGACATGCCCCAACGCATCACCATGGCCCGGGCCAGCGCGCTGGCCTGCTGGATGTCGCCCGCAGGACCGGACGACACGCCCTCTTCGCCGTACTTGATGATCTCGGCGGCCTTGCCGGCCATCGTCATGGCGATCTTCTGCTTGCCCTCGTCCTTGTGCATGTTCAGCCGGTCCATCTCGGGCAGGCTGACGACCATACCCAGGGCACCGCCGCGCGGGATGATCGTTGCCTTGTAGACCGGGTCGCACTTGGGCATGTTCATGCCCACGATCGCGTGGCCCGCCTCGTGATAGGCGGTCTTTTCCTTCTGGTCGGCCGTCAGGACCATGCTGCGCCGTTCGGCGCCCATCATGACCTTGTCCTTGGCATTCTCGAAATCGTCCATCGTGACGAAACGCCGGCCCGACGCGCGCCGCGGTCAGCGCCGCCTCGTTGACGAGGTTCATCAGGTCGGCACCCGAGAAGCCCGGCGTGCCGCGCGCGATCACGCGCAGATCGACGTCCGGCCCCAGCGGAACCTTGCGGGCGTGGACGTTGAGGATCTTCTCGCGCCCCTTGATGTCGGGGTTCGGGACATGGATCGTCCGGTCGAAGCGGCCCGGACGCAGAAGCGCCGGGTCCAGCACGTCCTTGCGGTTGGTGGCCGCGACGATGATGACGCCCTCGTTCGCCTCGAACCCGTCCATCTCGACCAGAAGCTGGTTCAGCGTCTGCTCGCGCTCGTCGTTGCCGCCGCCGATGCCCACGCCACGGGCGCGGCCCACGGCGTCGATCTCGTCGATGAAGACGATGCAGGGGGCGTTTTTCTTGGCCTGTTCGAACATGTCGCGCACGCGGCTTGCGCCCACGCCCACGAACATCTCGACAAAGTCGGAACCCGAGATCGTGAAGAACGGCACGCCCGCCTCGCCCGCGATGGCACGCGCGAGCAGCGTCTTACCGGTTCCGGGCGGGCCGACCAGCAGCGCGCCTTTCGGAATCTTGCCGCCGAGACGGCTGAACTTCTGCGGGTTGCGCAGGAATTCGACGATCTCTTCAAGCTCTTCCTTGGCCTCGTCGATGCCCGCCACGTCGTCGAAGGTGACGCGGCCATGCTTTTCGGTCAGCAGTTTTGCCCGCGACTTGCCGAAGCCCATCGCCCCGCCGCGCCCGCCGCCCTGCATGCGGTTCATGAAGAAGATCCAGATGCCGATCAGCACCAGGAACGGCAGCCACAGAGAGATCACCGAGAAGAAGCCCGATTGCTCTTGCGGCTCGACCCGGACCTCGACGTTCTTGGCGATCAGCTTGTCGGTCAGTTCCTCGCCGGTCGGCTTGATGGCAACCAGCTGGTTGCCGTCCTTGGTGCGGATCAGGACCCGCTCGCCATCCAGCGTGACACTCGACACCTCATCCGCGTCGACGCGCGCGATGAAATCGGAATACGAGATCGACCGGGACGATACCGTGCTCTGACCACCACTGAACAGGTTGAAGAGCGCAAGGATCAGAAGGAACAGGACAACCCAGAATGCGATGTTTCGTGCGTTACCCACGAAATGCCTCCATATGCGCCGACGGGCAAAACGCCCGCAGCCTTTGTGCACAAGATAGCCATTAAACCGAGGGGTTCAATGCGATAAAATGGAAAGAAAAAAGGCGTCCGACCCACCGATCGTTTCGGCATCCCAATCGGGGTCGTGGCGTGACAGGGGCGCCGCGATAAGCTGATCGCCTTTCCAGACCGCCGGTTCGGCCAGATGCGACGCGCGCGGACGTCCTTTTTCACGCCAGTCGGGGCATAGGGCCAGCCCTGCCTCGCCCAGCATCCGAACCTCCAAACCGCTGATTTCCGGCCCGGTCACGCACCATCGGCCGTCCCATGGGGCCCCCGGCACCGCCACAATGCTGCGCAGGGCCTTCGCCTCGCGCGTGATGCGCACGTTGTTGGCGCGACAGAGCAACCGACAACCTGAAAGGGTCGCATCGCGTCCTGCCGCAACGGCATCGAGCGCGCCCTGCAGGGCATCGGAGCGCGGGCCATATTCCGCCGATGCCACCCAGACGATCGCGGCCAGCAGCAGGCGGCGCCGGATTTCAACGGGCAGCGAGGCGAGCCCGTCGCGGTCGATGACCACGTCGCCCGCCTCGACCTGTGCCAGGCGGCGGGCGGCTTCCTGTGTCTGAAGGCGCAGCGCGGCGCGCGCGTCGGCCATCTGCGAGGCGACGCCGGCAAGAACGGCCGCGTTCAGGCCAAGCGGGCCAAGGGCTGCAAGCGCGTGGCGGGCCTTCACCCGGTCGAAGCGCAACGCGTCGTTCGACGGATCCTCTTTCCAGTCCTGCCCCCGGGCGTGCAACCAATCGCGCAATTCGGCGCGCGATATCCCCAGCAACGGTCTGGTCCAGCAGACACCCAAGTGGTGCCGCCATGGCGACATGCCCGCCAACCCGTCCACCCCCGCGCGCCGGGCGAGGCGCATGAGCACCGTTTCGGCCTGATCGTCCTGCGTGTGGCCAAGCGCGACTGTCCCGATCCCGTGCCCGCGCGCCCAGTCCGCGATCAGCCGCAACCGTGCCCGGCGTGCCGCATCCTGAAGGTTGCCAGTGCCGTCCCAGTCCTGCCAGCGCAGCACATCATGCGCGACACCCAGCCGTTGGCAAAGCGCGCCGACCCACGCCGCCTCGTCCGCCGCTTCGGGACGCAGGCCGTGATCTACCGTCACAGCCATCACCGGCAGCCCGGCCTCTGCCGCCAGACACAAGAGCGCCACGGAATCCCCGCCGCCGGAAACAGCAAGGCCCAGTGGATGATCCACCGGGCCAAGTGCCGCCAAAAACCTGTCAGCCAGCGCGCCGCGCGCCACGCTCAAGAACAGCCGAGCCCCTGCATCGCGGTCACCGCCGCCGCCGCCGACGGCGAACCCGGGAAACGCACGCCCACCTCGGTCAGCGTGACGCAGGCTTCGGGCGTCTGGCCCAGCTTGCCCAGGCTTTCCCCCAGCTTCAGCAGGGCATCGCCCGCCCGCGGACCGTTCGGCGTGCCGGAAAAAGCTTCCAGATAGGACCGGGCCGCGTCCGCCGTGTCACCCATCTGGCTCAGCGCCTCGCCCCGCAGATACAGCGCCTCGGCGCTCAGGGGGCCGCCCGGGTAGGTCTCGGTGAAGGTCTTAAAGAGGTCCGCGGCGGTTCGAAAGTCACCGGTGCCGAGCACCTCCTTGGCCCGGTCAAAGTCTGCCTGTTCGCCCACTGCCAGCTCCGGCGCATCCGCCCCCGCAACGGGCGGTGCGACGGCCACCGGTGCTGTGCCCGCCGTGCCGCCCAGGGGCGGCGTCTCGGGCAGGGCGGCGATATCGCCGCCCTCCAGCTCGGTGATGCGGAACTCCATGTCGCTGATCCGCCGCGTCCCGTCTGCGACGATCTGGTTCACGCGGAACTCCAGCGCCTCGGTCTTCGATGTCAGCTGCGCCAGAGCCGCTTCCATCGCGTCCATGCGCTGGAGGGCGTCGCCCCCTGCGATCCCAGGCTGGCTTGCACCCGAGGCGACAAGTTCCTGCTTCAGCCCGCTGACCTGCGCCGAAAGCTGCGCCAGTTCGGCCCGCAGATCGGCGAGCGTCTGTGCGCGATCCTGCGCCGCCGCCCCGAAGGGCAGCAGCATCAGGCACAAGACACCGATGAGACGCACGACCTTCACCTCAGCCTGCCGCACCGATCTGCAGCACCGTCACGGCGCGGCGGTTCTTGGCATAGCAATCCTCGGTCGAACAGATCTCGACCGGACGTTCCTTGCCATAGCTGACCGTGCGCATCCGGCTTGGTGCGACGCCTTGCGAGATCAGGAAATCCTGCGCGGCGCTGGCCCGGCGCGCGCCGAGTGCAAGGTTGTATTCCCGCGTGCCTTGCTCGTCCGCATGGCCTTCGATGATGACTGCATAGTCGGGGTTCGCGTTCAGCCACTGCGCCTGCCCCGTCAGGGTCTGGCGCGCCGCGTCGGTCAGGGTGCTCTGGTCGACGAGGAAGAACACGCGGTCACCGACCGTCTGGTTGAAATAGGCCGGCGAGGCTGGGTTCGACGGGTCGCCAAGGCCCGACGTGCCGATGCCCCCGGCTCCGCCCGCCGCGCCACCGGCGCCTCCGGCACCGCCCGCGCCGAAGCGGTTGGGGTTGTTGCAGGCGGCAAGGGCAAGTGCTGCCACCACCATCAGGGCCTTGGGAAGCATGGACATCGGGGGTGATCCTTCTTGGTCTTGGCTCGATTGAGTGTTTCGCGGGACGATAGCAAGCTTCGCGCCGCCCTGCAAACGAGGGCGGCGTTGAAATCAGGGCAGCAGCGGCGACCACGCGGGGTCGGATGCGGGGCCTTCGGTCGGCACCTTGCGCAGGTTGCGCCCGGAAATGTCGACCGAGAAGAGCGCGGGTTCGCCGCTCGCCCCGGCACCTTGCCGGGTGAACATGATGACGCGGCCGTTCGGGGCCCAGGTCGGGCCTTCATCAAGGAAGGATGCCGTCAGCAGCCTTTCCTCCGACCCGTCGGTGCGCATCACGCCGATGTGGAAGCGCCCCTGGTGTTGCTTGGTAAAGGCGATCAGGTCGCCGCGCGGCGACCACACGGGCGTACCGTAGCGCCCGGCGCCGTTGCTGATCCTGACCGGCTCGCCCCCGCCCGCCGACATGACGTAGATCTGCTGTGTCCCGGACCGGTCGCTTTCGAACACGATCTGGCTGCCGTCGGGCGAATAGCTGGGTGCCGTCTCGATCGACGGTGCCGAAGTCAGCCGCGAGGCTGCGCCCGAACCGCTGTCCATCGCATAGATGTCGCTGTTTCCGCCCTGCTCCAGCGAAAAGACCACGGTGCGCCCGTCAGGGGCATAGCGCGGGGCGAAGGTCATCGTGCCCGGCTGCTCTTCCAGCGTGCGCGACTGGACCGAGCCGATGTCCATCTCCATGATCCGGGGAAACCCGCTCTGGAACGACGTGTAGAGGATTCGGCTGCCATCGGGCGAAAAGCGCGGCGCGATGACGATGGTAGAGCTGTCCGTCAGATACTGCACGTTGGCGCCATCGTAATCCATGACCGCCAGCCGCTTCGCGCGATTGTCCTTCGGCCCGGACTCGGAGACAAACACCACGCGGCTGTCGAAATAGGGGCCTTCCCCGGTGATCCGGCTATAGACCTGATCGGCGACCTTGTGCGCCATGCGACGCCATCCCTGCGCGGAACCCGCGAATTGAAGCCCTTCGCCAAGGGGTTGGCCGGAAAACACGTCGAACACGCGAAACTTAACCGACACACGGTCGCCGCTTGCGCTGACCGCCCCGGTGATCAGCGCCTGTGCGTTGATCGCCTTCCAGTCGGCATAGGCCACCGGTGCGTCGAAGCTGGTGACGCTGCTGATATGGGCGCTGGCGGGGATTTCGCGGAACAGCCCCGTCCCCTCCAGATCCTGCGCCACGACCCGCGCGATGTCGCGCGCAAGTTCGGTTGCGCCGCCATTCTCGGCCACGAAATCGGGCACGGCGAAGGGCAGAGGCTCGATCACGCCGTCGGTGATCTCGATCCGCAGCGGACCGGACTGCGCCAGGGCAGGCGTGTAGCCGGCCACGAGGCCCAGTGCCAGCGCCAGCAGCGGGGTGAGCGTTCTGAACAGGGTCATCGGATCCTCATGTTCTCGGGATTGAATATCATTTCGATGTCGCGCCACTGGTCATACTTGTCCGGTGGCAGCTTGAAGCCGTTCTTGCCGCAGATGATGATCGCGCGGCGCGCGGCCTCGTAGGCTTGCCGGGCCGCGGCCTCGGTCCCGCCCTCGAAGGCGATCATGCGGATCGAGGCGGCGTCGGGAATGCCGGTCTGCGCCACGCTGACGCCGATGGTCACGGTCGTGCGCAACGCATCCGACGACAGCGAGCCGACGTTCCAGCACTGCTGCACGGCAACCCGCAGCGCATCCTTCTCGCCGTCCGTCATCGGCGGGCCGGAAGGACCGTCTGTGCCCGAGGCGCCGGATGTTTCCGTCGCGGCCTCGGCCAGCGCGGCGGCCACGGCATCGTCCACCGCTGTCTCTTCGGCGGCGTCGACTGCCGCCACCTGTTCTTCCTCGGCCTGCGTCACCTCCTCGGCCACCGGCTCGTCCGGCTGGACGGGTTCGGCGGTGCGGACGGGCGGCTGTGGCTTCTGGCGGGGGCGTGCGCTCGATGTCGGGGCCAGCGACGGCTCGTCGGTCGTCTCCACGGCCTCGGTGATGATCTGCGTCGTCGCGGCCTCGGGCGCGGCTTCAGGCCGCTCCTCCTGCTCGACCTGCTCGCCTATTGCGTCGGGCGAGACGGCGGGCGTCGGCGTCTCGGCAATCTCGGCATCGGGTTCGGGCGTTTCCGCAGGGACCGGGGCGACGCGCGGCGCGTCCTGGGGCTTGGCTTCTTCGGTCTGCGGCACGAGGAGAGGCTGCTCGATCTCGGCGACCGGCGCGATGGGCTCGGGCGCCTCGATGACCTCGGGCTGCGCCAGTGCGGCGATCTCGCTCGCGTCGGGGTTCGGATCGGTCTCGGGTGGTGGCTCGGGGGTGGGCGGCTCGGGACGGTTCGGCTTTGCGGCGGGACGGGGCGAGCTGACCGGATCGGTCTGCGCTTCTTCCGGCTGGGCCTGTTCGGGCTGATCGATCGGGGGGCTTGGGCGCAGCAGACAGCATAGCGTCGAACTCGGCGCTCGACACCAGCGAGACAGAGGTGACCGGAACCGCAGGCGCGTCATCGGGGGTGTGGAAGAACCCACCCACCAAGACCCAAAGGATCAGGCCCGCATGACCCGCCCCCGAGATGATCTGCCCGGTATCCATCCGCCCGGCCTCAGCCGCCGCCCGCGCCGAAGGTCGGCCCGTCGGTGTCGGTTACCAGCCCGATGTCACGGAAACCGCCCGCATTCAGCGCGCCCATGACCTGCGCCACGCGCTCATAGGGCACCGAGCCATCGGCGCGCAGGAAGACCTTGTTGCTCGTCCGCTCTGCCGCGATCGCGGTCAGTTTCGGGATAAGCTCGGCCTCGGCCGTCTCGGTGGTCTGGATGGCGATGCGCCCGTCGGCCATGATCGTGATCGTCAGCGGTTCTTCCTGCTCGGTCGGCAGCGCGGTCGCCGCCGTCTCGGGCAGCTTCACCGGAACGCCCACCGTCAGCATCGGTGCCGCCACCATGAAGATGATGAGCAACACCAGCATCACGTCCACGAAGGGCGTGACGTTGATCTCGGACATCGCGGCGCTCTTGCCGCGCCGCCGACGTCCCCGGCGACCGCCCCCGCCGCCACCGCCCTGCTTGATGACGCTTGCCGCCATCTCAGGCCGCCGCGTCCAGTTGGCGCGACAGGATGGTGGCGAATTCGTCGGCGAAGGCTTCGTAGCCGCCGATGATCCGCTCGCTGTCGGCATTCAGCTTGTTGTAGAACACCACCGCCGGAATGGCGGCGATCAGGCCGACCGCCGTTGCCAGCAGCGCCTCGGCGATGCCCGGTGCGACGACGGCAAGGTTCGTGTTCTGTGAAATCGCGATCTGCTCGAAGCTGTGCTTGATCCCCCAGACGGTCCCGAAAAGCCCGATGAAGGGCGCGGTCGACCCCACGGTCGCAAGGAAGCTGAGACCCTTGTTCAGCTCTTCGCTTTCCTTCGAGATCGCCACATCCATGCTCCGGTCGATCCGCGCCTGTGCGCCTGCGATCAACGCACCGTCCTGCCGGTGGCTCCGCCGCCATTCCAGCATACCGGCGGCAAAGATGCGCTCGCTCGCGCCCTGTGGCTGCGGACCGATCTTTTCGAACAGCTCGTCCAGCGGCTCACCCGACCAGAAGGCCCGGTCGAAGACTGCCGCCTCGGCGCGCGCCTTGCGGAACAGGATATGGCGCTGGATGATGATGGCCCATGACCAGAAGGACGAGACCAGCAGCATCACCATTACGACCTTCACCGTGAAGGTCGCGCGGGCGAAAAGAGCGAGCATGGAGAAATCGATCTCCTGCGCGGTCGCAAGGGTTTGGGTATCCATCAGGCCTGCTCGTTTGCTTGGCCGCATCTGAACGTGCGGCTTAATTCGCGTGATTCTATCCGGAAATGAAGGGGAATGCCAACACATCTGCGTCACCCGCAGGCGCCGCTCCGCCTGACGCTGCGGCGCAGCATCAGCTTTCGCTGGAAAAGGCGGCCCGCAGACGGTCACTCAGGCGCACCGCCCGCCCCTCGGACGAGATCGCGACCAGTGTCACGGTGGCGTCGAACAGGGTGTCGCTGCCGCGCAGGACGGCCTGGCGCAGCACGATGCGCGCGCCGCCCAGAAGCACCAGATCGGTCTCGACGATCAGGTCATCGTCGAAATGCGCGGGCCGCAGATAATCCGCCTCGACCCGCCTCACGGCAAAGACGATCCCCTCGTCACGTCGCAAGGCGACCTGATCGATCCCGAGCGCGCGCACCCATTCGCTGCGCCCGCGCTCGATGAACTTCAGGTAGTTCGCATAATAGACGATCCCGGCGAGGTCGGTATCCTCGTAGTAGACCCGGACCGGGAAACGATGCGCCAAGGGTTCAGCTGAACGGATTGCACCCGGCCAAGACTGTCAGTGTCATCATCCAGACTGCAATCCGCATCTTTATTGCTCCCCGCTATGCCCGGCGCGCCGCTCGATCACGGCATTCACCTCGGCCCCGATGATTACCACGATCACACTGATCCACACCCACAGCAAGAACGCAATCGGCGTGCCAAGCGCGCCATAGGTGGCGTCCATCGCCGCAAACGACTCGAGATAGATCGAGAATGCGACCGAAGCGGCCAGCCAGACCAAAGTGGCCAGTCCGCTGCCCCAGGTCAGCCAGCGCCAGGGTGGCGGGGGGCGGTCAGGCCCGTAGCGGTAAAGCACGCCAAGGGCCACCGTCACCATTGCAACCATGATCGGCCAGCGCAGGAAGCGTGCCATCAAATCGCCCACCCTGCCCAGGTCGATCACCGCCAGGATCGCCGGCACCAACGCCAGCGCCACGACCAAGAGGACCGCCAGCACCATGGCCCCCAGCGTCAACCCAAGCGCCACGAGGTTCAGCCGGACAAACGACCGGCCCTCGCCCCGGTCATAGGCGACGTTCATGCCCTGAATCATCGACTTCACCCCGCTATTCGCGCTCCAGAACGACAGCAAGAGCGAGATGATGAAACCGAAGGTCAGGGACTCGCCGGGTCGTTCAGCAAGCCGCGACAGTTGGGCCTGCAAGAGTTCACTCGCCGCGCCCGGAACCAGCCCGGTCAGGGCCTCGGAATGTCGGATGATCGTGGCCGGATCGAAGACGAGACCGTAGAGCGAGACGAAGGCCACCAGCGCCGGGAACAGCGCCAGAAGGATAAAGAACGTCACGCCCCCGGCGACGAGCAACAGCCGGTCCTCGCCTAGCGAGGCCCATATCCGCTTGCCGATTTCCGTCCAGGGCGGCCAGGCGATGGACCCGGCACGCCAGGCAGGTCGGGACACGGAATCGGTATGGGGTTGGCTTTGCGTCATTTGCGGCTCCTCGCGGGTCTCTTGCAACACGCGAGGGGCGATCTCGTTCCGGGGCTACTGGGCCGCGCCGATCCGCGCGGCAAGCCGGAGCGCGTGAGAGGGGTCGCGCGCCATCGCGGGAAGGACCGGATCGTAACCTGCCCGGATCAGCGCCCCGATCTCGGGCCGCAGGATGATCTGCCCCGCAACGAGCGCCAGGGGCGAGGTTTCGACAAAGGCCCGGTCCGACCAGAGCAGCATCACCTGCACCGCCTGACTGAGTGCCAGCGTTTCAGCAGATACAGCCTCGAGATGCGCGTCCATGCGGATGAAGACGAAGGCGGCTCGGATCGCGCCTGCCTCGTCAAACCGGAAGATGCGATACTGGTTTGCATCCGCCTTGGCCAGGCGCGCGCAGAGTGGTCCCAGGTCCGGAACGAGACGATCGAGGTTGGGGACTTCCGGCAACTCGGACCAGTCGCGGAAGAAGAATATCATCAGGTTCGCGCCAAGCTCGGGGTCGGTCTCGGCCATGCGGTGGTTCGCCAGAGCGACGACCGCTTCGAGCGCGCCTTTCACGACGCGGAGCGTTGCATCCTCGACCCCGAAGACCACAGGCACGATCGGTCGCCCCCAGCGGGCAAACAGATAGCTTCCGTCTGCGCGCGTGAACAGCGCCTCAACCTCGTCCGTGGTCATGCTTCGCGATCCGATCCGTGCAGCCGGATCGTCTTAGCGGTCAAGAGAGGTCGCGCCAAGATCGAAGGCTCCGGGCGGCAGCGAGGGAACCCTGCCGCCCGGATCAGCACACCCTAAAGCGTGCCTTCGTTGACCAGTGACATGGTTTCTGCGACGACGCCGTTCTTCACGAGGCACCGCCAGGGTGCCCTGTCGGAACCAACGCCCACCGTGACCATGTTGTTGGCCTCGGAGGTCGACGAATCGATCACGGAAACTGAATTGTTCGTCTGGTTTGCGACCGCTGTCAGACATGCGGCCTCATCCGATGCCGGTGCCATCCGCATTGGCGACGTGGTGGTCGTCGTGTCGGTTTCGACGCAGCCGACAAGGCCTGCAAGAACGAGGGCGAAGGGGGCGAGTTTCGGAAGCATCATCTTGTAACCTTTCTTGCAAGTTTCAAAATCTGTTGGCAGGGAACCAGTCGATTCAGGTGGTCATCCGCCGATGGTCACCGAAACCGTGTAGGTCGTTGCGCGCCCACCGTCGGCGGCGGCACCCATCTGGTAGACGCGAATGGTGTAGTCGCCCGACTTGGGCAGGGTGATGTTCGTCGCGTCATTGCCGTTGATCGACGAGTTGTAGATCGCCTCGCCCGTACTGCCGGGCGGCAGGATGTTGAAATAGGCCTGGTCGGAAATCAGCGAGACGCTCATCCGCTGGCCGCCTTTCGCACCCAGCAGATAGTCGTGGTATTCTTCGCCGCGGATCGTGCCATCGACGGCCGTATTGTCGTTGCCCTTGGCGAATTTCACCCGCGTGCGGGCCTGTGCCGCCACCTGGGTCGCAAGGCCCGACAGGAAAACCGCAGACCCCAGCAGGACAAGGCGCCTCGAAACTTCGGTGTTCGACATGAAATGATCCCCTCGCTTGCAAGAACGGCTTCGTCCTAGATCAACACCCCACCACATTACCGGAATGAAGGCAGGGCGCCGTCCGATTCGACGGTAGACATTCCGATACTTGGCGCTATCCAATTTGCGCGGGAGTGACGGCCGGGTCAGGGCGCCGAACAGGGGATATTCGGATATGACGGCATGAATGCGACTGCCCCTTCCCGACCCTCGGCATCACCGTGGTGGAGCGAGCGAATCGTCCGCGACGGACGTGGCGGTGTCGATTTGGGAATGTTCCAGCATGTCCATTATGTCGAACTGTTTGGCGGCCCGCAGGCGCGCGCCCGCTCGAAGCTGCTACACGAACTTTCGGGCGAGGCCGGATTTTCCCATGTCGTCAGCACGGGGCACGAAATCGGGCTTGAAGAGTTTCGGTGTTCGACCCTGATCTTCCCGCTGACGGGCCGCCTCATGTGCTCGACCGCCGAGCGCGACATCGAGGCGCGTGCCGGTCAAGCCCTGTATCTGCCGCCGGGGCGACGGCGGACCCGGACGATCCCCGAGGCCGACACCCCTTTTCGGGCAGCGGTGCTGATCCTGCCCGAGGCCTTCATGGCCTTTGGACCAGACCGGGCAGAGGCGATAGATCTGAGGAATGCGCCCGATCTTGCTGCGGCGGCGCGTCTGCTGTCCACACTCTGCGCCCCAGAAACCGATCCCGTGGAAGCGGGCCGCATCGTCACCTGCGCGCGGACACTGGTCGAGGGCGCGTTTCTGGCTGCGTGGCCGAACACCAAAGAGGAAATCCGCGCGCGCGCGCCCGATCACGCCATGCGCCGCGCCGAAGCGTTGCTGCGCGACCGCTATGGCGACGAGATTACGGTCAGCGAGATCGCGCGCGAGGCCGGCATCAGCCTGCGCCAGATGCAGGATCTGTTCCGCAAAACTCATGGCCTGTCGCCCCATGCCTATCTGACGCGGTTGCGGCTGGAACAGGCGCACCTGCACCTGATGGGCAAGACGCCAGCCCCGAGCGTCACGGAAGCAGCGCTTATGGCGGGCTTCGGCCATCTCGGGCGATTTCCGCAAACCTATCGCAGCCGCTTCGGTCGTCTGCCGTCACAGAGCCGCGCCACGCAGGGCTGACCGGACGGCATCGTTGCGGCAGAGCTGAGGTCAGGCCTCGAACAGGTCCGGCTGCCCCGGTCCGCGCGGCGCTTCCAGACCCAGATGGCGCCAGGCCTTCATCCCCAGCATGCGCCCGCGCGGCGTGCGCTGAAGCAGGCCCTGCTGCAAGAGGAACGGCTCGATCACCTCCTCGATCGCATCGCGAGCCTCGCTCAATGCCGCCGCAATCGTCTCGACCCCGACGGGGCCGCCGCCGTAGTTTTCTGCGAGCAGACCGAGGTAGCGCCGGTCGGCTCCGTCCAGCCCAAGGTGATCGACGCCAAGGCGCGTCAACGCCCGGTCGGCAATCGCTTGCGTCAGCACGCCATCGCCTTCGACCAGAACGAAATCCACCACCCGCCGCAGCAATCGCCCCGCGATGCGCGGCGTGCCCCGCGCGCGTCTTGCAATCTCGCGGCAACCCGCCGCCTCGGCCCGCACGCCCAGCAGGCGGGCGCCGCGCGTGACGATCTCGTGCAGTTCGTCCTCGGTATAGAATTGCAGGCGCGTCGGTATCCCGAAGCGGTCCCGCAGCGGCGTCGTCAGCAGCCCCAGCCGCGTCGTCGCGCCCACCAGCGTGAACGGCTGAAGGTCGATCCGCACCGTCCGGGCCGCAGGCCCTTCGCCGATCACCAGATCGAGTGCGAAATCTTCGAGCGCAGGGTAGAGCACCTCTTCGACCACGGGGCTGAGGCGGTGGATTTCGTCGATGAACAGAACATCGCGCGGCTCGAGATTGGTCAGGATCGCCGCAAGATCGCCGGGCTTGGCCAGAACCGGCCCGCTCGTCATCCGGAAACCGACGCCCAGTTCCCGCGCCATGATCTGTGCAAGCGTCGTCTTACCCAGGCCGGGCGGGCCGTGGAATAGCGTGTGGTCCATCGCCTCGCCCCGCATCCGCGCGCTTTCGATGAAGACGCGCAGGTTCGCCCGTGCCTCAGCCTGTCCGATGAACTCTTCCAGCGTCTGTGGGCGCAGCGCGCGGTCGGCATCCTCGGGCAGCGGTTCGGGGCGAATGAAGGGATCGGGGTCGGTCATGGCACCGCCTGTGTTGTGGCGGGAACAATCCCCGAACAGCGGGGCGGATGCAAGGGGCGGTCAGGTCCAGGGGCCTGAGCGATCACGCCTTGTCGTCGGAATGCGCGAGGCCACGATCGGCGCGCCCACCGTCATCGCCCGCAGCGCGGCAATCCGGTTGGCTGTCGCGGGGTGGGTCGAGAACAGCTTGTCATGGGCATGCGCATGCAGCGGGTTGATGATGAACATGTGCGCCGTCGCAGGATTGCGCTCGGCGGCGTTGTAGTCGATCCGCTTTGCAAGCTGGTCGATCCGCCCCAGTGCCGAGGCGAGCCATTCCGGCTCGCCGCAGATTTCGGCACCCACGCGGTCCGCTTCGTACTCCCTGCTCCGGCTGATCGCCATCTGAACCAGCGCCGCCGCCAGCGGGGCAAGGATCATCAGCGCAAGCGTGCCCAGAAACCCACCGGGACGGTCACGGTCGCCACCGAAGAACATCGCAAAGTTCGCGAGCATCGAAATTGCGCCCGCGAATGTCGCCGTGACCGTCATGATCAGCGTGTCGCGGTTCCTGATATGGGCCAGCTCATGCGCGACCACGCCCGCCACCTCATCCGGGCTGAGCGAGCGGAGCAGCCCGGTCGTCGCCGCCACTGCGGCATTGGCGGGGTTGCGGCCCGTCGCAAAGGCGTTGGGCTGGTCGGACTGGATCAGGTAGACCTTCGGTCGCGGCATCCCGGCGCGGTCGGCAAGCTCGTGGACGATGGCCACGAACTGCGGCGCGCTGCGCAGGTCCACTTCCTGCGCGCCATACATCCGCAGCACGGCCTTGTCCGAGCCCCACCAGGCAAAAAGGTTCATTGCGGCGGCAACGACCAAAGCCACCATCGCACCGGACTGACCGCCCAGAAGCGCGCCGACCCCCATGAACAAAGCCGTCAACGCAGCCATCAGGATGGCTGTACGCACATATCCCATCGGCCTACCCCCTAGCAGGTTTCCGGAAATATGGGCCGTGGTGCGGCAAGCGGCAAGGGCATGGTCAGCGCGGTGCGAGCCGCTTCAGCGCCAGACGGATCAACGTGCCCGTGTCGTGCTCGCCGCCATCCTGCGTCACTGTCGCGATCGCCTCGGCAGCATCTCCCTGACCGTAGCCGAGGTTGACCAGAGCCGACAGCGCGTCGGCGCTGACGGAGGCACGTCCTTCCGCGACCGTCGGCCCCGCAGGGCGGCGCGGTGCCGCGGGTTCGACCTCGATCACCGCATCGCCGCCGCTCGCCCGTGAGGCAAGCGCCGCCCCCTGCGCCATTACCGCCGGAGCCTTGGCCTTCAGTTCCAGCACGACCCGCTGCGCCAGCTTTGGCCCCACTCCCGGCGCGCTCTGGATCGCCCGGGCATCGCCCAGGGTGATCGCGCGCGAGACACCCTCCGGCCCCAGCGTTCCAAGGATAGCAAGCGCTGCCTTGGCGCCGATACCCTGTACCGTGGTCAGAAGGCGGTGCCATTCCTTCTCGAGAAGGGTCGGAAAACCGAAAAGCTGCAACAGGTCTTCACGCACCACAAGCTCGGTATAAAGCGCAACCGCCTCGCCCACTCCGGGCAGCGAGGCCAGCGTGCGGTCAGAAACGTGGACGATGTAACCTACGCCGCGCACGTCGATCAGGACGTGATCGGGCCCGCGATGATCGAGCCTGCCCGAGAGTTTCCCGATCATCCTGCCGCCCCCGCAGCCTGCGCCGCCCGGTCGAGTGCCGCCTGAAGTTTACCGGCCGACTGCATGTGATGCGCGTGGCAGATCGCGACGGCGAGCGCGTCGGCGGCATCGGCCCCGGCGATCTCGACGCCCGGCAGATGCAGGCGCACCATATGATCGACCTGGACCTTTGCCGCATGCCCGACTCCGACCACCGTCTTCTTCACCGCGTTCGGAGCGTATTCCCCAACAGCCATGCCGAACTGTGCGGGAACCAGAAGCGCTATTCCACGCGCCTGGCCCAGTTTCAGCGTCGCCACGGCATCCTTGTTGACGAAGGTATGCTCGACTGCCGCCGCATCCGGTCGGTAGCGCGCCATCACGGCCGACAACTCGGCGTGCAGGCGCAGCAATCGCTGTGCCAACTCGCCCGCGTCAGAATGGCAGATGCCGTTCGCAACATGAGCAAGCTTCGCGCCCGACACGTCGATCACGCCCCAACCCAGGTTTCGCAACCCCGGATCGATGCCGATAACCCTCATCCCGCGCCCCCTGCCCTTTTTGACGGGTTAGCACGAAAAGGGAACATCGGCCAGCGCCGTAACGCGCCACCCCCGATCATCGCGAAACGAGACGTGAAACCGACATCTGCCCGCGCGAAACCGACGCGCACCGGCTATGGTGCCGAAATTCATGGCATTTTCGTGAATTCTGCTATGCACGCCACGCAAGGGCGTCATGATTTTTCGTTGGCTTGCTTTGCACATGCAGCACGACTACCTAGCAACCCGAGGGCAGAACCGCCCCGAAAACAGGCAGTATGTGTAAAGGATTAAATCATGTCGGCCTTTGAAACGACCCGCCCGGCCCCGTTCGGTGCGACGTCGACCTACCAGGCGATCCAGTTCGTGACCAACGCTCTGGCGTCGCTGAAAACCTGGAATGACGCCCGCGTGACCCGCAAGGCGCTCTCGACCCTGTCTGACCGCGAACTGGACGATATCGGCCTGTGCCGCGGCGACATCGACCACATCGGTGGCTGAGAACCGCAACCGGCGCAGCGCCGGACACAAGGTCCAGACACAGGATTAGGCCGCGCCCAGATGGACGCGGCCTTTGTGTTTGCGATAGAAGCGTGGCGCTTACTTCACCATTTCCTTGATGAAGCCAGAGATCCAGAGCGTCGCCGGATCGGCCTGCATCAGCCAGCCGCCCAGCTTGTCAAAGCTCTGCCCGGCCATCAGCGCCTCGACGCGCGCGTCATAGGTGGCGGCGCCGACCTTGTAGTGGATGGTCCCCTTGAGCGCGAGAGCCATGACCACGGCAACAAACAGCGGCCCGAAGATCGACCGTCTTTGACGCTGCGCCTTGGTATACTGGGAAAGTCCGATGGTGCCCGGGGCTTCGAAGCCATAACCCTGAGCGCGCGCCTCTTGGATGCGCGAAATGCGGCCGTAAAAATCCCGCAGATTGGGGTCGCCCACAATAGTACTCCAAAACTCGAGGCCCCCGCCCGTATGTTTTGGTAGCCCGGAATTGTGGCGATTTTTGGGCAACGGGCGCCGCGCAGGACGTGTCAGGCCTTGCGCAGCACCAAAGTAGACCACTCGCCGATGTCTTCGCGTTCAAGTTGCGAAAACCCGCAAGCCCGGTAGGCGTCAAGAATTGCCTCGGCCTGCACCACCAGCAATCCGGACAGGATCACCGTGCCGCCAGTCGCGACATGCGCCGCCATCGCAGGTGCAAGTTCGATCAGCGGACCCTTTAGAATGTTGGCGAATACAAGATCGAACGGAGCTGCCGCCGCCAGAACCGGATGGTCGAAACCGGCGGCCTCAAGACAGATGACACGGTCGGCCAGATCGTTCACTTCGGCATTCGCCAGCGCGACCTCGACCGCCACCTCGTCGATATCCGATGCATGCACGGGGTTCGGAAAGACCCGCGCGGCCGCCATCGCCAGCACGGCTGTGCCGCACCCAACATCCGCCACATTCAGGGCCACTTCGCCGCGGTCGACCATCCGGTCGAGCGCACGCAGGCAACCGAGTGTCGTGCCGTGATGGCCGGTACCGAAGGCGACTGTCGCCTCGATCAGCAGGGGGATGCGGCCGGGCGGCACCTTGTCGGCGTCGTGGCTGCCATAGACGAAGAAACGGCCTGCATCGACGGGGCTGAGTTCCCGGCGCACCTTGGCGACCCAGTCGATCTCGGGCAGTTCCGAAATGGCAAAGGGCTGCGCCTTGAAGGCCATAGCCAGAAGTGTCAGCGCAATCTCGTCCGGCGGTTCCAGGAAATAGGCCCCCACCTCCCACAGACCCGATCCGTCCTCGATCTCGAACACGCCAACGCCGGTCGGTTCGGGATCGAGATCCTCAAGCGCCTCGGCGAGGGCCTCGGCGGCGTCCTGACCGGCAAGGGTCGTCAGCGCGGTATGGGTGGGCATGGGCGCGTCCTTGCGTGTTGGCAGGCTGTGGGGGTGCCGATAGCTGTGGGGCCATCCAGCGTCAAGTCGCGCGACCCCGCGCGCGGCGCAGCAGCCGCCAACCAAGACGTGGCAACGCGCGCCAGCCAAGATCGGCATAGTCCAGATCGCCGGACAACAAGGCGAGGTATCGCCGCTGCAATCCCGGCTCGGACGCAAGCAGTTTCAGGAACGCAGGCTGAAGCCGGGGCTGGTAGGCCAGCCAGCGCAGCGCCCGCGCGCGGCGCAGCTCGGTCTGGATCGGGCGCAGGGCGCGGCTGTAGCGGTCAAGCGCGGTGTCGGCCCCGCCCAGGCGCAACGCCTCGACCACGGCCGTCGCGGCCAGTGCCCCGCTTTTCATCGCCCAGGCGATCCCCTCGCCCGTGATCGGATCGACCAGCCCCGCCGCATCGCCCGCCAGCAGGACCCGGCCCTTGCCCGGCACGGGGCGCACTTCGCCAAACGGCAGGAACGCGCCTTTGCATTTCAGGTCGGACAGTCGCGCACCGTGGCGGGCCGCGAAGGTCTCGAAGCTGGCGCGCAGGTCCGGATTGCGCCGGTGGACACCGCCGACCCCAAGCGTGACAGACCCCGCCTTTGGAAAAGCCCAGCCATAGCCCCAGGCCGTGGCACCCAGATCAATCTCGACCGGCCTGACCGATCCGTTCTGGTGCGGAATTTCGACTTCGAGCGCGAAGCCGATCTGCGCAGGGTCATGCGCGCGCCCGAACAGGGCCTTTGCGACTGCGCTGTTCGCCCCGTCTGCCCCGATCACGACAGGCGCAGAAATGCGGGTGCCGTCGGCAAGGGTCACGTCACCCTCCTGCGGTTCGATCGTTGGCAATGCGCTGTCCGGTGAACAAGGTGCATCCGGCGGTCGCTGCCGCACCGAGAAGCAGCGCATCGAGGTCGCGCCGCTGTGTCATCCAGAGAGGCGGTGCCTCGGCAACATCGGCAAGCGTCTGTCCCCCTGCCGTCAGCCTGATCCGGTCGCATCGCAGAAATTCCGGACGTTCGACATCCAGCGCGAAAACTTCGCGCAGATGCCGCCTGCCGCGCCCGGTGATGCCGCCGCCGCACAGCTTGTCCCGCGGGAACTGAGCCTTGTCCACCAATGCAACCCGCAGACCGGCCCGGGCGGCGGTGAGTCCGGCTGCCGAACCGGCAGGTCCACCGCCGATGACGATCAGATCATGCGTCGGTGCCATGCCCATCCGATCAACCTGCCTGCGCCGCTCATTCTTGGCAGCGTGCGTTCCGCCCTGCCATGCTGATGCCGACATCGCCCGTGTCGGCAAACCGTCACAAGAAACTCTGCGGGTCGATATCAACGGCGAGGCGCAGGTTCGCAGGCAACTTCAACTGTGCGATCCATTGGGCAAGCGCCGCCTGGATCGGTGCCGATTTCTCGGCCTTCACAAGCAGACGCACCCGGTGACGCCCCCTGACCCGCGCGATGGGGGCGGGCGCGGGGCCAAAGACCTGCGCCCCGATCCGGCGGAGCGGCCCATCCCGGCGCGCCAGTTCGCCCGCGAAGTCGAAGACCTGCGCCACGTCGGGCGACGACAGGATGATGCCCGCCATCCGCCCGTAGGGCGGCACGCCTGCCGCGCGCCGTTCGGCCGCTTCCGCCGACCAGAAGGCATCCTCGTCGCCGCCAAGGATCGCCCGGATCACGGGATGCTCTGGCTGGAACGTCTGTAGCAGCGCCTCGCCCTTGCGTTCGGCCCGCCCGGCCCGTCCCGCCACCTGGCGCATCAGCTGGAACGTCTTTTCCGCCGCGCGCAGGTCCGATCCCTGCAAACCGAGGTCTGCGTCGATCACCCCGACCAGTGTCAGAAGCGGGAAGTTGTGGCCCTTGGCCACGATCTGCGTGCCGATGATGATATCGGCGCCGCCTTCCGCGATCACGCCGATCTGCTCCTTCAGTGCGCGCGCCGAGCCGAAGAGGTCGGATGACAGCACGGCGATCCTTGCCTCGGGGAACCGCGCCGCCGCCTCTTCGGCCATCCGCTCCACGCCCGGTCCGACCGGGGCCATGCGCCCTTCGGCCTTGCAGCTTGGGCAGACCAGCGGGATCGGCTTGGTCGCGCCGCACTGGTGGCAGACCAGCCGCTTCAGGAAGCGGTGTTCCACCATGCGGGCATCGCAATCGTCGCAGCCGATCTGATGGCCGCAGGCGCGGCACAGCGTGACCGGCGCGTAGCCGCGGCGATTGAGGAACAGCAAGGACTGTTCGCCCCGCGCGATCCGCGCCTCGACGGCACGCGCCAGCGTCTCGGACATCCAGCGGTCCGACGGCAGTTTTTCAGCACGCATGTCGATCGCGGTCATCGCGGGCAGTTCCGCCGCCCCGAACCGCGACCCCAGATCAAGGCGCGCGTATTTCCCGGCTTCGGCATTGGCCCAGCTTTCAAGGCTTGGCGTGGCCGAAGCCAGCACCACCGGCGCGCCGAGGATCGAGGCGCGCAGCACCGCCATGTCGCGCGCGTGGTAAAGGACGCCATCCTCCTGCTTGTAGCTCGAGTCGTGTTCCTCATCGACGACCAGCAGACCAAGTTCGCGGAACGGCAGGAACAGCGCGGATCGCGCGCCGACGACCAGTTGCGCCCCGCCTTCGGCCACCATGCGCCACAGCCTGCGCCGCTCGGTCATCGTGACGCCGGAATGCCATTCGGCGGGACGCGCCCCGAAGCGCGCCTCGACACGCGTCAGGAACTCGCCTGTCAGGGCGATCTCGGGCAGCAGCACAAGTGCCTGGCGGCCCTGCCGCAGGCATTCCGCCACCGCTTCCAGATAGACCTCGGTCTTGCCCGAACCGGTCACGCCCTTGAGCAGCGTGCAGCCGTAGCCCCCCAATGCCACCGAGGCGATCAATGCATCGGCGGCGGCAACCTGATCGCCGGCGAGCGGCACGCCGGGCCGATCCGGGTCGAGACGCGGAAAGGGCAGGTCGCGCGGGGCGTCTTCCTCGGCGATTGCGCCCGCCTTCACCAGCCCCTTCACGACCGACGCCGTCACCCCTGCCTCGGCGGCCAGTTCCGCGAGCGTCACCGCCGCACCGCCGTATTGCGCGAGCGCATCCATCACCCTCAGGCGCGGCTCGGTCATGCGGTCGGGCTCGCCCTGCCCCGGTCGCAGGACCCGGCGCATCGAGGGTGGATCGCCCAGTCCCGGCGCACGGGTGGCGAGCCTGAGCATGGAGGGCAACGGGGTCAGCGTGTAGTCGGCCGCGCGCATCAGGAAGTGGCGCAACTCTTCACGCATGGGCAGCGCGTCGAGCACCCGCAGAACGGGCCGCAGCTTCGCCGCGTCGAAACCGCCCTCACCCGTCCCCCAGACCACGCCCAGCACCCGGCGCGGACCCAGCGGAACCTCGACGAAATCGCCCGTGCCGCACCCGCCTTCGGGCGCAAGGTAGTCAAGCAGGCCCCGCCAGCCCCCGACGGGTTCCGTCGTGACGACGCCGATGCGCGCACCCTGGGCAAAGACCTCGTCCGCCACCTGCGACCACCCCACCTTTCGCCTGACCGCATCTTGCGCTAATACGGGGCCGCACCCCCTGCAACCCCGATCAGGATCAAGGACAGAACCGCGATGAAATTCTTTGTGGATACCGCCGACGTTGCCGCCATCTCCGAGTTGAACGATCTCGGCATGGTGGACGGGGTCACCACGAACCCCTCGCTGATCCTGAAATCGGGACGCAACATCCTCGAGGTGACCAAGGAAATCTGCGATATCGTGGCAGGCCCCGTTTCGGCCGAGGTGGTGTCGCTCAAGGCCGACGAGATGATCGCCGAAGGCCGCAAGCTGGCGGCGATCGCGCCGAATATCGTGGTCAAGCTGCCGCTGACTTGGGACGGCCTGCGTGCCTGCAAGGTGCTGACCGGCGAAGGCCACAAGGTGAACGTGACGCTCTGCTTCTCGGCCAACCAGGCGCTGATCGCGGCCAAGGCGGGGGCGACCTTCATCAGCCCGTTCATCGGACGGCTCGATGACATCAACCTCGACGGGCTGGAGCTGATTTCGGACATCCGCACGATCTACGACAATTACGACTACAAGACCGAGATCCTCGCAGCCTCGATCCGCACCGCCAACCACGTCACGCAATGCGCGCTGATCGGGGCCGATGTGGTCACCGCGCCGCCCGCGGTCATCAAGGCGCTGGCCAGCCATGTGCTGACCGACAAGGGCCTGGACCAGTTCATGGCGGACTGGGCAAAAACGGGGCAGAAAATTCTCTGACCGCGTGTATAGTGCCGGAAAACGGGACAGGGACCGGGACAGCATGATCAAGCAGGATCTGCGCGACGTCATCATCGCGGAACCCGAGGTCGTGCTTGAGGACCGCGACGTGATGGCGGCACTCGTCGCTGCCAACGAACGCGCGATGGGCGCCAACATCGTCGACCTGCGCGGCATCGCGATGGAACGGATGGAGGCGCGGCTCGACCGGCTGGAAGACACCCATCGTTCGGTCATCGCCGCTGCCTACGAAAACCTCGCCGGGACAAATCAGGTCCACCGCGCGATTCTTCAGATGCTCGATCCGATGACCTTCGAGGGATTCGTGACGGGCCTTGGAACCGATGTCGCGCAGACCTTGCGCGTGGATTGCGTGCGCCTGGTGCTGGAGTCCGTCCACCGGACCGATGATCCGGCGGTCAGGCGTCTTGGCGACACGCTCTGCGTCACCGAGCCGGGCTTCGTCGCAGGCTATCTTGGCGCGTCAAGGAACGTGTCACCCCGCCCGGTCACGCTGCGCCAGACCATCCCCGAGTCCGACCGCATCTATGGCGAGCGCGCCGCCTGGGTCCGGTCCGAGGCGCTGTTGCGGGTCGATCTTGGCGAGGGGCGGCTGCCGGGCCTGCTCGTGCTCGGGGCCGAGGACCCGCACCGCTTCAAGGCGGCGCAGGGCACCGACCTGCTGGCCTTCTTCGGCGGGGTGTTCGAGCGGTCGATGCGCCGCTGGCTTGCATGACGGCTGACGGCGCGACACTCTTTTCCGCGGCCCAACGGGCCGCGCTGGCACAATGGCTTGGGCACCTCAAGGCGCTTGACGGTGCGGCTGCGAATACGGTGTCGGCCTATGCGGCAGACGTGTCGCGCTACCTGGATTTCCTCACACGCCACCGCGGCGGGACAGAAGGCATCGGCGCGATCCTTGCCGTTCCGCAATCGGACCTGCGGTCCTGGATGGCGCATGAGCGAACGCGCGGCCTGGGGCCACGGTCGATGGCGCGTGCCCTTTCTGCCGTGAAGGGCTTTACCGGCTGGCTGGCCGAGCGCGAAGGCGTCGACGCCACGGCCATACTCTCGGCCCGGGGACCGAAGTATCGCCGCAAGCTGCCCCGCCCGCTGTCCGAGGACGGCGCGCGCGACATGATCGACACGGTCACAGCGCAGGCGACCGAGGACTGGATCGCAGCCCGCGACGCGGCCGTCCTGACGCTGCTCTATGGCTGCGGCCTGCGCATCTCCGAGGCGCTTGGCCTGACCGGGGCCGCGCACCCGCTGCCTGCGACGCTGCGCATCACCGGCAAGGGCGCCAAGACCCGGATCGTTCCGGTCATTCCCGCGGCGCGCGAGGCGGTCGCCCGCTATGTCGCACTTGCGCCCTATGATCTTGCGCCCGGCGAGCCGTTGTTCCGGGGCGCGCAGGGGCGGCCCGCTCAACCCGCGCATCATCGCCCGCGCGATGGAAACCGCGCGGATGGGGCTTGGCCTTCCCGCGACGGCCACGCCCCACGCGCTGCGCCATTCCTTCGCCACGCATCTTCTGTCGGCGGGCGGCGATCTGCGATCGATCCAGGAACTTCTGGGCCACGCCTCGCTTTCCACCACCCAGGCCTACACGGCGGTCGATGCCGCCCGGCTGATGGAGGTCTACGAAAAGGCTCATCCGCGTGCCTGAAGCGTTGCGCACAGGCCGCTTTTCGGTAAGACGGTGACATGCTGACTCCGCGCCTCAAGGCCCTCTCCGTCCATTTGCTGACCGCGTCCGGCGCAGTCCTGTCGATGCTGGCAATGCTGGCGGCGGTCGAGGAGAAGTGGAGCCTGATGTTCCTGTGGCTAGTCGTGGCGCTGATCGTCGACGGCATCGACGGCCCGCTCGCGCGGCGCTTCGACGTCCACACGAACTGGCCGACCTATGACGGCGTGCTGATGGACCTGATCGTCGACTATCTGACCTATGTCTTCATTCCGGCCTTCGCGCTGTTCAAGTCGGGGCTGCTGACGGGCTGGCAGGGCTGGCTTGTCATCATCGCCATCGTCTTTGGCAGCGTCGTCTACTTCGCCGACACGCGCATGAAGACCAAGGACAACTCCTTTGCAGGCTTCCCGGCCTGCTGGAACATGGTCGTGCTGGTGATGTTCGCGCTGAAACCCGGCGAGATGACGATCCTGACTCATCGTGATCCTGCTGACCATCGCGATGTTCACGAACCTGAAGTTCATCCACCCGGTCCGCACCGAGCGCTGGCACTACCTGAACCTCGCCGCGATCCTGGGATGGACGTTCTTCGCCGGATGGGCAGCCTGGATCGACTTCGACCGGCAAAGCTGGGCGCATTGGGGGCTGGTGGTCACTTCGCTCTACCTCTGCCTTGCAGGGATCGCCCAGCAGATCGTGCCCGAGCGTGCCGTCATCCGGCGCCAGCGCTGAGCGTCAGAGCAGAAGCGACGCCGCGCCTTCCAGCCGCAGCAACGCCACCTTCGTCTCCACCCCGCCCTTGGCCGAGAAACCGCCCAGCCCGTCGGCCGCCAAAACCCGGTGGCATGGGACAAGGACCGGCAGGCTGTTCGCACCGCAGGCCTGACCGACCGCCTGCGCAGGCACGCCGAGATCGCGCGCCAGATCGCCATAGGTCCGCGTCTCGCCATAGGGGATCGCCGTCATCGCGCGTTGCACACGCCCGGTCAGCCCCCCGCTGAACGCCAGCGGCAGATCGAACGCCGTGCGCCGTCGCGCGAAGTAGTCATCGAGTTGCCGCAGAGCGTCATCCAGCAAAGGCGAGCCTTCGCCCGCCTCATCACGCCAGTCGAGCGCGACGATCCAGCCGTCACGCTCGGTCAGCGTAAGCGGGCCGAGCGGCCCGTCCCAGGCCGCCCGCCGGATCATCCCAGAGCGTCGTTGCACCGCGCGCAGACATGCGGGTGGCGGTGCGTGTTCACGTCCGGCAGGATCTTCCAGCAGCGCTGGCATTTGGCGCCGTCCGCCAGAGCAAAGACAACCCCCACACCCGGCACATCGGGCAGGCGGAAGCCATCCGCCGGTGCCGGATCAGCGGTGAGGGTCAGGCCCGACGTGATGCAAAGCTCGGCGAAATCGACGGAGTTCAGCGCCTCCAGCGCCGCGCGATCCTCGACATGCACCACCGGCGCAGCTTCGAGCGAGGCACCGATCACCTTGGCGGTCCGCTGCACCTCCAGCGCCGCCGTCACAGCCCGGCGCACCTGACGAAGGCCCGCCCATTTCGCGGCCAGCGCGTCGTCCCGCCAGCCTTCGGGCGTTTCGGGCATGTCCTGCAGGTGAACCGACTGATCCTCGCCGGGGAAGCGCGACAGCCACACATCCTCGGTCGTGAACACGAGGATCGGCGCCAGCCACGTCGTCAGGCGATGGAACAGCAGGTCGAGCACGGTGCGCGCCGACGCGGCGCGTCAGGCTGTCGGGCGCATCGCAATAGAGCGCATCCTTGCGGATGTCGAAGTAGAGCGCCGAAAGATCGACCGTGCAGAACTGGAACAGCTTCTGGAACACGCCCTGGAAGTCATACTTCGCGTAACCCGTCCGCACCTCGGCATCCAGTTCCGCCAGCCGGTGCAGCACCCAGCGTTCCAACTCGGGCATCTGATGCGCGGGCACCCGCTCGGCGTCGGTGAAGCCCGCAAGGTTGCCCAGCAGGAAGCGCATCGTGTTGCGCAGGCGGCGGTAGCTGTCGGCCACGCCTTTCAGGATTTCCGGGCCGATCCGCTGGTCCACCGTGAAGTCCGGCCTGCGCCACCCAGAGCCGCAGGATATCCGCGCCGTATTCCTCGATCACCTTGGCGGGGACGATGGTATTGCCGAGCGACTTGGACATCTTCATGCCCTTCTCGTCCAGCGTGAACCCATGCGTCAGCACGCCCCGGTAAGGCGCGCGCCCGATGGTCCCGCAGGCCTGCAGCATCGAGGAATGGAACCATCCCCGGTGCTGGTCGGTGCCTTCGAGGTAAAGGTCCGCGATCCCGTCCGCCGAGCCATCCGCCCGGTCGCGCAGCACGAAGGCGTGGGTGGAGCCGGAGTCGAACCACACGTCCAGCACGTCGAAGACCTGGTCGTAGGCCGTCGGGGTCGTGGTCCGTGCCCAGCACCTTTTCCTTGAAGCCCGGCACGTACCAGACATCCGCCCCGTCCGCCTCGAACGCCGCGATGATACGGGCGTTCACCGCCGGATCGCGCAGCAGGTAGTCGGGATCGGTCGGCTTCGCGCCCTTCTTGACGAAGCAGGTCATCGGCACGCCCCAGGCGCGCTGACGCGACAGCACCCAGTCGGGCCGCGCCTCGATCATCGAGTAAAGGCGGTTGCGCCCGGTCTGCGGCGTCCACTGCACCAGCTTGTCGATGCTGGTCAGCGCGCGGGCGCGGATCGTGTCGCCATAGGTGCCCATCCCGTCATCGAGCGGCTTGTCGATCGCCACGAACCATTGCGGCGTGTTGCGATAGATCAGCGGCGCCTTGGACCGCCAGGAATGCGGGTAGGAGTGCTTCAGCTTCGCCTTGGCAAAGAGCGCGCCGGAATAGGCCAGCTGCTTGATGACGCTGACATTGGCCGGGCCTTCCTTGCCATCGGGCAGGATGATGTGCTGCCCGCCGAACAGCGGCAGGTCGGCGCGGTAGGAGCCGTCGGGTTCGACGTTGTAGGTCATCGGCAGGCCGAACTTCTGGCCAAGCTGGTAGTCGTCGTCGCCGTGGCGACGGCGCGGTGTGGACGAAGCCCGTGCCCGCATCGTCGGTGACATGATCGCCGGGGAGCATGGGGACGTCGTAGTCCCACTCGCCGTTGCCGTTCTCGATGCCGCGGAAGGGGTGGGCGAGCGACGAGCCCGCCAAGTTCTTCGGCCGAAACGCCGCTCAGCCGCCGGTACATTGACGCATCTCAGCTTCGCCGCTGCAAAGACCTGTTCGGCCAGCTTGTCGGCCAGCAGATAGTCGCTGCGCCGATGGTGGCGTTGCTGTCCTGCGGACGGCCCGTCACCTCGTAGAGGCCATAGGCGATCGTCCGGGTTGAAGGCGACCGCGCGGTTCTGCGGGATCGTCCACGGTGTCGTGGTCCAGATCAGGACCGACGCGCATGTCGCTCAGATCGGCTTCGTAGCTCGTCGCGAAGCGATCCGTCATCGCCCTCGCGACCGGTCGCATCCGGTCGGCCATAGCCCGACCCTGAACCGCACCCACACCTGATGGCTCGTGTGGTCGTGATACTCCACCTCCGCCTCGGCCAGCGCGGTCTTCTCGACCGGCGACCACATCACGGGCTTCGAGCCCTGATAGAGCGAGCCGTTCATCAGGAAGGTCATGAACTCGGCCGCGATCACCGCCTCGGCGTGGTAGTCCATCGTCAGGTAGGGATCGGCCCAGTTGCCGGTCACGCCCAGCCGCTTGAACTCCTCGCGCTGGATATCGACCCAGCCCTCGGCGAAGCGGCGGCATTCCTGGCGGAAGGCGACCACGTCAACGTCGTCCTTGTTCAGGCCCTTGGCGCGGTACTGTTCCTCGATCTTCCACTCGATCGGCAGGCCGTGGCAGTCCCAGCCGGGCACGTAACGGGCATCCTTGCCCATCATCTGCTGGCTGCGCACCACCATGTCCTTGAGCACCTTGTTCAGCGCGTGGCCGATATGCAGGTGCCCGTTCGCATAGGGAGGGCCGTCGTGCAGCGTGAAGGGCGCGCGCCCCGCCGCCTTTTCGCGCAGGCGGTCATAGACGCCGATCCGTTCCCACCGCGCCAGCCATTCCGGCTCGCGCTGCGGCAGGCCCGCGCGCATGGGAAACTCGGTCTCGGGCAGGAAGACGGTGTTGCGATAGTCGGGCGTCTCGTCGTCGGAAGGCGGGGTGGGGCGGGCGGTATCGGCGCACATCGGATGCGGTCCTCGAATACGGGGAAAGGGTCAGGGTGTGGGCGGCGCGAGGCACTCAAGCGCCTTGTCCCGGCGTCTGAAGGATCAGAGCGCCGGGCCGGTAATTCGACGGATGAGGAGCGAACCCGAATACATGAGCGGCGTTATAGGCCTCGGCCCCCGCCGCGTAAAGGCGACTCAATGCCGGTTGAGGTGCCGCCACGCCTCGGAAATCACGACCGATCCCTCGCCCACCGACGAGGCCACGCGCTTGACCGATCCTGCCCGCACGTCGCCCACCGCGAAGATGCCGGGGCAGGAGGTCGCGTATTGCCCGTCCACGCCTGCGGCATCGCCTGTCAGCACATAGCCCTTGTCGTCCATCTTCACGCGACCGTCGAGCCAGCCGGTATTGGGTGCTGCCCCCACCATCACGAACACCGCCCGCGCGGCCAGCTTCCATTCCTCGCCCGCCGCCCGGTCGCGGATGACCACGGCGTCGAGCCGCTCGTCGCCCTCCAGCGCCGCAACCTCGGTGTTGTAGTGGATCGAGATCGAAGGGTCCTTCTGAAGCCGCTCGATCAGATAGCTCGACATGCTGGCGGCCAGCGAGCCGCCGCGCACCAGCAGGTGCACATGCTTCGCCGTGCGGCACAGGAACATGGCCGCCTGCCCCGCCGAGTTGCCGCCCCCGATCACCACAACTTCGGTATCGCGGCAATAGCGCGCCTCGACATCGGTCGCGGCGTAGTAGATGCCCGCGCCTTCGAATTCCTGCAGCTTGGGAAGCGGCAGGCGGCGGTATTGCACACCCGTCGCCACGATCACCGCGCGCGCCAGCACGCGCGACCCGTTGTCCAGCGTCAGGCACCAGTCACCGTTCTCCGGCTCGATGCCTGTCACCCGGTGGGGCATGGCAAAGCGTGTGCCGAATTTCATCGCCTGTATCTCGCCCCGCCAGCACAGGTCGGCCCCAGAGATGCCGGTGGGGAAACCCATGTAATTCTCGATCCGGCTCGACGTGCCCGCTTGCCCGCCGATCGCCAGATCCTCGACGACCAGCGCGCACAGCCCCTCGGCCCCGGCATAGACAGCCGCAGCGATCCCCGCAGGTCCGCCGCCCACGATCACCACGTCATAGGTGCGCGCGGCCCCCGCCTCGAACCCCATCCCGAGGCGCGCGGCCAGCGAGGCGGGCGTGGGGTTCTCCATCACCTCGCCTTCGCCGAAGATCACATGCGTGCTGTCATTCGGGGTAAAGCCGCAGGCTTCGGCCATCTCGGCCAGGTCCGGATCGCCCGGTTCCAGGTGCTTGATCGGGATACGGTTGCGCCCGGCAAAGGCGGTGATCTCGCGCAGGCGCCGATCCTCGGAACGCCCGACCAGTGTGATCGCGCTCGTCCCGTTCTCGAGCGAGGCACGGCGGCGCGCGGCCAGCACTGTCACGATGATGTCGGACATCTCTGGCGTCGCCGCCATCAGGTCCAGCACCTCTTGTCGCGGCGTCTTGAGGAGCCGACCCGCCTTTGCCGCCCGCACGAAGTAAAGCGCGGCCCCCCCGTTCAGGAACGATATCTCGGCGATGAACTGCCCCGGGCCAAGGCTTGACACGCCGATGCGCCTGTCCTTCGCCGGATCATAGAGCTCGAACTCGCCCTCCAGCACGAAGTAGAAATGCTCGCTCGGCTGTCCTGCCCGCACCACAAGCGCGCCCTCGGGCACCTCCACCACCTCGCCGGCGCGGCGCAGCAGCGCGACATGCCCCTCGGTCAGCGGGCGGCGGATCATCGTCGCAAGATTTTCGGCAAGGCTTTCCATCAGACCTTCGCATCCTTTCCATCCTGATCGGCAAACAGGCCCGCAAGGCCGCGCGAGATCAGGTTCGTCGTCTTGGGCCGGGGCAGCGCGCGGAAGGGCAGCGGGCGGCACACCTCCATCGCGGCGACGCCCACGCGCGCCGTCAGCGCCCCGTTGACCACACCTTCACCAAACCTGCGTGACACCCGCGACAACAGGCCCCCACCCGCGACCGAGTGGATCATGTCGTCGCCCACCGCCAGCGCGCCCGTGGCGGCCAGATGCGTGAACACCCCCCGCATCAGCCGCAGCGAACCGAGCGTGCCCGACCGCCCGCCATAGATCGCGGCGATCCGGCGGATCATCCGCAGATTGGCGTAAAGTGCTGTCGCCACATCGGCCAGCGCCAGCGGCACCAGCGCCGTCACCGCCGCCACCTGCCGCGCCGCGCCCTCGATCTCGCGACGCGCCGCCTGGTCGAGCGGCGCGAGGAATTCGGCCTCGGCCAGTGAGATCAAGCCATCCGCGTCGAACTGCTCGGCCCCGCGCGCGCGGACCCGCTCTTGCGCCGGGGCAAGTTCGGGCCGGTTGCCGTACAGGCTTTCCAGTCCGCCGACCACACTCCGCGCCTCGCGGATGTTCGCCGTGGCGATGGCATCGGTCGCGCGCGTCCTCAGCGTGTCGATCCGCGCCATGCGCGCGAACCCGGCCGCCTCGCGCAGCGCCAGCGCCAGCGCCACCAGCACCGCCGCGCCCACCAGCACGAAGGCGACCCAGCCCAGCAGACTGTCACGCGCCAGAAGGCTCGTCACGAAGTCCCAGGCGGCGACCGACAGCACGAAGCTGAACAGCGCGCCGAACACCCAAAGCGCGATCCGCGACAGGGCCGAGCCGGGCGGGGCGCTCAGGCGTGGCGGGGCAACCGGCACATCAAGGTCCGGCACGGGGGCGACCGTTGCTGGTGTCTCGGCCAGCGGATCGTCGTCGCGCTCGATCAGCAGCGGTTTCAGGGGCGCATCGCTCACAGCCTGTCTCCGATCAGGAATTCCGCAGCCCGGTCCAGCCGGATATGCGGCGGGCCATCGCCCGGCGGCAGAGCGACACGCGCGGGCGCAAAGGCCATCACCTGATAATCTGCATCCAGCCAGCGTTCCGCCCCCTCGCGCGCGGGCGCCATCAGGCGTGCCGGGTCGGCGGGCAACTCGCCTGCATACATCGTCGCCATCTTGCCCGTGCTCAGCAGCCGTCCCCGCACCGAAGGCAGGATGCGCCCGTCATGCGGCACCTCCTCCTCCACCGTGGCGCGGACCGAGGCGATGGCCATCGCCGCCGTCTGCGCGCCCGCGAAATCGGCCCGGTCCTTGGCGTCGCGCAGCATCGCCTCCATGATCGCTGTCAGGCGCGGATGCTGGGTGTGGTGCAGATGGTCCGCCTTGGTCGCCGCGAACAGCACCTTCTCGACCTTCTGCCCGGTGAAGATAGAGGTCAGGAAGGCGTTCCGCCCCGGTCGGAACGCCATCAGGATCTCGGCCATCGTGCGGCGCAGATCCTCCACCGCCTGCGGCCCGGCATGGATCGCGCTCAGGGCATCGACCAGCACCACCTGCCGGTCGATCCGCGCGAAGTGGTCGCGGAAGAAGGGCCGCACAACCTCGCGCTTGTAGGCGTCATAGCGCCGCTCCATCTCGCGCCAGAGGCTGCCGCGCGGGGTATCGGCGGGCTGCGGCAGGGGCGCGAAGGTCAGCGCGGGGGAACCCGCCAGATCGCCCGGCATCAGGAAGCGGCCCGGCGTGCAGTCGGAAAACCCCGCCTCGCGCGCCACCGTCAGGTAGGATGTGAAGCTTGCCGCCAGCGCCTGCGCCCGCACCTCGTCCAGCTTGCGCCCGGCATCCTCGGCCCGCGCCTCGGCCAGATAGTCGCGCGCCTGCGGCCGCTTGGCGATGCGCGCCAGCGTGTCCTCGGACCAGTCGGCATAGGACTTGTCCATCAGAGCAAGATCCATCAGCCATTCGCCCGGATAGTCCACGATATCCAGATGCACCGTGCGCGGCCCCCCGAGCGAGGCGAACAGCCCCACCGGCTGAACCCGGAACGACAGGCGCAGTTCCGACACCGTCCGGGTCGAGGCCGGCCAGCGCGGATCGTCGCCCGTCAGCGCCGCAAGGTGCGTCTCGAAATCGAAGCGCGCCACGGTGTCATGCGGCTGCGGTTGCAGCCACGCTGCCGAAATGCGCCCCTCTGCCGCCGCGACAAGCTGCGGCATCCGCCCCCGGTTCATCAGGTTCGCGACAAGCCCGGTGATGAAAACGGTCTTTCCCGACCGCGACAGGCCCGTGACGCCCAGACGGATCACCGGTTCGAAGAACATGTCGGATACGGTCGAGAACGCCCCCTCGACCCCCCGCGTCAGCCCTTCGGCTATGGTTCCCAGCACGCTGCCCGCCTTTCGCTGCCCTGCGGCACAAGATAGGCGGCGGCTGCGGCAATGGATAGGGGGCCTTGGCGTTGCGTCACCCAGGCGCTTCCGCTAACCGGGGCCCATGCCCAGATATGCGCTTCAGATCGAATATGACGGCGGCCCCTTCGCGGGGTGGCAGCGCCAGTCGGGCCAGCCCTCGGTCCAGCAGGCGGTGGAGGAGGCGATCCGAAAGCTCGAACCCGACGCGCCGGGGATCGCCGCGGCGGGCCGCACCGATGCGGGCGTCCATGCCACGGCACAGGTGGCCCATTGCGACCTGTCGCGCGACTGGGACCCCTTCCGGTTGTCGGAGGCGCTGAACTGGCACCTCAAGCCCGCGCCGGTCGCCATCCTCGCTGCGGCGCGCGTGCCCGACGATTTTCACGCCCGCTTTTCGGCCATCGAACGGCGCTATACCTTTCGCCTTGTCTGCCGCCGGGCGCCCGTGACACACGATCGCGGTCGGGTCTGGCAGGTTCTCAATCTGCTGAACACCGATGCGATGCGCGCAGGCGCGGCCCACCTGACCGGCCATCATGATTTCACGACGTTCCGCTCGGCGATGTGCCAGGCGGCCTCGCCCGTCAAGACGCTGGACGAGATCACGATCGAGGAGCATCCCTATCCCGGCGGCACCGAGATCCGGTTCCATCTGCGTGCCCGCAGCTTCCTGCACAACCAGGTCCGTTCCATCGTCGGCACGCTGGAGCGCGTGGGCAGCGGGGCATGGCCACCGGAGCGCGTGCACGAGGCGCTTCAGGCGCGCGACCGGGCGGCCTGCGGTCCGGTCTGCCCCCCGCAGGGCCTCTACCTTGCGGGGGTGGGTTACCCCGACAGTCCCTTTGCCTGACGCACGACTGCAAGCGCCTCGGCCACGTCGGGAAGGTACGAGACATCCGGCTCATGCACCTCTTGCGACAGCAACACCCGGCGAACGGCGGATGAGGTGCCCGTGAGATAAAGATGCCCCCCGTTCCGCGCGAGCTTCCGCCCGAGCAGCGCCACCGAGCGCGCCCCGGAACTGTCGATCAGCGGCACCTCGGAAAAGTCGAGGACGAAGGCCTTCGGATTGTCCGCGATCCGGTTCAGGACCGATCCCAGCAGCGCCGCTGCGCCAAAGAAATACGCCCCCCGCATCCGGTAGACGATGACATCGTCCCCCTGCCCCGTCAGGTCTTCGTCGGACTGATGCGCCTGAACCTCGGTCGCCTCGGACATGCGACGGATGAAGACCAGTCCGCCCAGGGCGAAGCCGACGACGATCCCCTCGGTCAGGTCGCGGAACACGACGAGCAGGAACGTCACGATCACCACCATCGCATCGCCCCTTGACGAGCGGATGAGCGACCAGAATTCCTCTTTCTCGGCCATGTTCCATGCGACGACCGCGAGCACTCCAGCCAGGGCGGCAAGCGGAATGAATGCGGCCAAAGGGGCCGCGACCAGCATGAACGTCAGCAGGAACAGCGAATGCAGCATGCCCGACACGGGGCCGCGAGATCCGGCGCGCACGTTCGTGGCCGTCCGCGCGATGGTCCCCGTCACGCAGAAGCCCCCGAACAGCGACGCTCCGATGTTCGCCACGCCCTGCGCCACCAGTTCCGCATTCGGTCGGTGTTGCCGCCCGGTCATGCCATCCGCGACCACTGCCGACAGAAGGGATTCGATTGCCCCGAGAAGGGTAAAGCTCGCGGCCCAGGGCAGGGCCGCCCGCACGGCTTCCATCGACAGTTCCGGCAGCTCGGGCGCGGGCAACATACGGGGCAGCTCGCCAAACGTGCTTCCGATGGTGGCCACCGGCAGGCCAAGCGCGGCGACCGCCGCGCCAAGCGCGACGGCAATCAGCATGCCCGGCCAGTGGGGACGCCACCGCTTGACGCCGACGATCACCGCGATGGACCCGAGAGAAACGGCGAGCGCGGCCGGTGTCACCGTACCTCGCGCGCCCCACAATGCCGCCAGCTTGGCGGTGAATTCGGCAGGCTCGCCCCCAGGAAGCGACAGGCCGAACAGCGGGCGCAACTGGCTGGCAAAGATGATGACGGCGATCCCGGCGGTAAAGCCCACCGTCACCGGATAGGGAATGAAGCGGATATAGGTCCCAAGCCGCAACGCCCCGACGGCCATGAGCATCAGCCCCGAAAGGAACGTTGCAAGGATCAGGCCGGGAAGCCCGATGGCTGTCACACAAGCGGCGACCAGAACGATGAACGCCCCGGCAGGCCCGCCGATCTGAAAGCGGCTGCCCCCAAGCAGCGAGACGAGAAAGCCACCGACGATTGCGGTCGTCAGTCCGCGTTCCGGCCCCACGCCCGAGGCGATTGCAATTGCCATCGACAATGGCAGGGCCACGATGGCCACGGTCAGACCGGCCACGGCATCGGCGCGCAGGTCGTCCAGCCGATACCCTTCGCGAAAAATCGTGACGCTCTTCGGCAGGAACTGGTCGAGCAGGGGAATGGGGCGGCTTGTCTCGGGCATGGACGGCCTGTAGCAACGCATTATGTCGAAGCAGAGCGCCCGCCCGGGCGCCATGTCAAGCACCCGGCCAAGGTTCTACCGATGCCCGCACGACAAGATCCCGTCTCTGACGCCGACGATGCAGGTCGCGCCCAGGCTGTCGAGCTGCTGGCGCAGGCGCGCTTTGGCGCGCTGGCCTATACCGACCCAGAGACGCAAACGCCGGCAATCAGCCGGGTCGCGGTCGGGCGAGATGAACAGGGAACGCCCCTGACGCTGATATCGCAGCTTTCGGCCCACCATGCGGGCCTCGTGCGCCAGCCGCTTGCAGCGCTGATGGTCGGCGAGCCGGGACCACGGGGCGACCCCCTCACCCACCCGCGCCTGATGATCCGGGTCGACGCGCAGTTCATCGACCGCTCCGACCCCGAGCATCCCGCGCTGCGCGCCCGCTGGCTGAAGGAACATCCGAAGTCGACACTCTACATCGACTTCGCCGATTTCGGTTTCGTCCGCCTCGTGCCGCTGTCGGCATTCCTGAACGGCGGCTTCGGCCGGGCCCTGCGACTGGACCCGGCCGATCTGCGGCGCTGACCGGCGGCGCGGTCAGACCGGGGTGTCGCAGCGCAGCGTCACATTGACGGTTCCCCGAACCGCGACGGGCCAGCGCAGATTGACGATGCCGCCCTGCGCCCCCTGCTCGGGCTGGGCAAAGGGCAGGTCGTAGCGCACGACCGATGCGCCGGTCGTGATCGCTCCCTCGGCCAGAACCGCAGGCACCGTCCGCGCCCGCCCACCGAAGGGCAGGAATGCCGCGCCGTTCACCGCCCAAGTGTCCGCCGCCGTCGACTGGGTGTGTCTGATGACGACCGGGCTGACCGTCGTCTGGCTTATCCCGTTGAAGGCATTCGCCTCGAACACCACGTTGCGCATCCGTGTCAGGTCAAGGCTGGCATGGGTGGTATCGACCTTTTCGATCCGGTCGATGGTGCAGTTCACGGTCCGGAACACGTTCCCGCTGACATTCAGGCCATGGATGAAATGCCCGGGTCCGCGCGGGGTCACCACGATCCACCGAAAGAACGAGGCCGCGTCGTTGACGGTGAAGATATTGCCGGTGACCGTGAGCCCCCCGAACGAGAACTCGTTGCTGAACTCGGGCTGCGCATCATGCTCGTTCGACCATTCGATGGCGCAATTGTCGATGTAGTTGCCGGTCATCAGGGTCTTGATGTTCGTCTGTGTGAAGACAAGACCCGAGCCGCGCACGCCCGCCGTCTCATCATCGCCCTGGAAGAAATGATTGCCGATCAGCATGTGCCCCGACCCGGCGACAACGGCAAAGGTCGCGAAGCGCACGATCCGGTTGTCCCGGATCTTCGTGTCGTTCGCATTGACGTTGAGCGCCACCGTCGTGCGGTCCTGCGCGCGCAGGCTCTGTTCGTTCGACAGGAACTGGCAGTCCTCGACGAACATGCCCTGGCACCCCGTCCCGGTCGAGGTCAGGCCACGGTCCTTCGGTCGGTTGACCACGCAGCGCGCCATCCGGAACGTCAGACCGTCCGGCGGCAGCAGGACCGCGCTGCCGATGCCGTTGCATTGAATCTCGACATCCGCCAGCTCGAACCGGGACAGGGCCGAGAAGCCGCTGAAATCCAGCGCGTACCTGTACCGTTCGAACGTATAGGTCCGCGTCCCCGCCGCCGCCCAAAGCGGCTGGCTCAGTTCGATCGTTCCCGCCCCGACGTTCTTCGAGCGGACATAGACCTCGCGCCCGACCCCCGTCCCGATCACCCGCGCGCCCACCGGCACGTTCGCGACATTCGCGACCCCTGTCAGGATCGCGGGCTGGGCTACCGAATAGGTTCCGACCGAGGTCACGCTTTGCGTCGTCCAGCCGGGACCGGCGACGATGTTCAACTGCCCGCGCGCCAGCACGCGCCGCTGCGCATAGGTCGTCACTCCGGCGACCGCCGCCACGTCCACAGGTTCGGTCAGGTCGATCCGCCGACCGCTGAGGTCCAGCGTGACATGGTCGGTAAAGAAGAACAGCGCCTGCAACGCCTTGCGGAACCCCGCCAGTTCGCTGCCGAAGGCCGCTGCATAGGTATCGAGATTGTAGTCGCGGGTGCAGGCCAGACGGACCGCGGGCGGCATGGATAGCGTGCCCTCGAACCGCACGCGGCTTTCGAACGTCACGTTCGATCCAAGATAGTAGTTGCCCGCAGAAACCAGGACGCCCCGGCCCGCCGCAGCCAGGTCGGCAGCCTCGAACGCCGCCGCGTCGTCGGCCACACCATTGCCCAAGGCGCCATAGTCCCGCACGTCGACCCAGTCGATCAGCTTGCGGTGGAAAACGTCGGTCACATCCTCGATCACAATGTCGTCGATCCGAACAACGCCGCCGTTCGGCCCGGTCAGATCCAGCCCCAGATGCCCATAGACCGGGGCCGCCCCCCAGACCATGTCGCATCCTTGCCGATTGCCCGACCCGATGATCGCCGTGACCGTCTCGACCCGGCCGTAGGTTGTCAGCACGGTTTCCGGACCCACCTGAACCGCCTGCGCCACATTGCCGCCCGAGGCGTTTGCGGCGTAGCCCGCGATCCGCACCGTCGGCAGGCTGCCCGAGATCGCCTTCACCCTTGCCGTGACGCGCAGATAGAGACCGGGTTGGAAAGGAATCTGCTGGAAGCAGCGCAGCTTTTGCAGGCTTTGCGTCTTCTGCAATTCGAGACAACCGCCGAAATCCTGGTCGGCCGGAACGAAGGCCGCGTTGGCCTGACCCTGATATGTCCCCGATCCGACCGTGCCATTGTCGCGCGACCAAAGGGCCAGCCCTGCCGAGAAGGGCGGCGGCATCAGCACCAGACCGTCCGTGATTGCCTTGTTCATTGTGTTCGACCTCGCCTCGTTGCCGCGGAAGACGGCGGCAAGGCGCGACCAGCCATGTCAGTCGTGATGCCGCCCGGCAATCACGCGAACAAGGGGATAAGGCCCGCGCCACGAACCGCCGTGACGCGCCACCTGCTACAGGCCCGACTGTTAAGCTGCCCTCAAACGCGCGCGCGCACGGCTGCCGTCAGATGCAACGCAGATCAGGCGCCGACGCCAACCTCGGGAAGAAGCTGAACGGCATTGATCTGCCAGCCGTCGGGTGTCTGCACCATCTGGTAGTCCAGCAGATGGGTGCGCCCCGCCTGGTCCGTCACCATGACCCTTTGCCAGAGTTGTCCGGCAACCTCGCGCAGTTCCAGGTAGGTCACGTTGGACGGACGCCAGACCATCGGATAGCCGTTCTCGACCATCCGGCCGAAGTTTTCGGGCGTCCCGAACAGGCCCTTGATGTTCGGAGAGGCGAACGAAAACGCCGTCGTGACGTCGTTCTTCACGAAGGCGTCGAACTGGTTCTGTATCGTGCTTTCGATCGCAGGGTCGCGGGCGACCTGGGCGAGCAGCGGGGAAATGGATGTGATGCCTAGCGTTAAGGCAAGGGCGACCGAGACAAGCAGACGGCGCATGCGAAACCTCCTGACGTTTCCCCATCACAAGGTCTAGGCTGGCAAGGGCGTTCGGCAAGCCCTAGTTTGCATCTGACGCAGCTTCACGGGAACCGCGATGGCCTTTCGCTTCCGCTCCGACGATCCGTCGCTCACTGCGGCGCTGCACCGCATCGCGGGCTCGGAACTGGCGCGGGCTCTGGCTGCCATTCCGGATCAGGGTGCGACGCCGCCCGCAGGCATCCACGACATCCGCAAGCGGATCAAGAAGATGCGCGGCCTGCTTCGGCTCCTGCGACCCGGCATGAAGGCGTATGAGGTCGAGAATGCGGCCCTGCGCGACGCAGCACAAATCCTCTCGGGTCTCAGGGACAGTGCGGTGCGGCTGGCGACGCTGGATACGCTTTTCCCGGACCTGCCGGACGCACTCGCACCATTGCGCCTTGCCCTCGCGGAAGACCTGCCCCCCGACACGTCGATGCCCGACGCCGTTACGCAGACCCGCGAGAGGTTGCTCGAAATCCGGCAACGCGTCCCCCATTGGCACGTCAAGGGCAAGGACCGCCATGTGCTGGCCGAAGGGCTTGCCCGAACCCGGAAACGGGCGCAGATCGCTCTGGACAATGCGGTGCGCGACCCCTCGATCGAGGCGATGCACGACTGGCGCAAGCGCGCCAAGGATCACTGGTATCAGTCGAGGCTCTTTACCCCGGTCTGGCCGGAGTTCTTCGCACCGCAGGCCGAGGCTGCAAGCGTGTTGACCGAAGCTCTCGGGGTGCATCACGACCTCGGTGTGCTGCGCGACCATGTCGAAACGACCCATGCAAGCCGAGTGCCGGGCGAAGCCATGGACCTTCTGCACAGCCGTGTCACCGAAGCGCAGGCGGACATCGAGAGCCGCGTCTTCCGCGAAGGCAAGCGCCTGCTGGCGGGCGAGCCGCGCGCGATGGCGGGGATGTGGGTGGAATGCTGGCTGCTCTGGCGCGAGTGAGACGGGACTTCGCGGCCCGCCGATCACTTTCTGAAAGGGCGGGTTTCTGCCGGTGAAGCAGGTCATCGGCGCCCTCGTGATCCTTGCGGTCTGGCTTGCCATCACGGTGCTGGGCGGTGCGTTGCTTTCGCCTCAACCGCAGTCACTTCTGGGTGCGGTGACGGATCGTGTCGGCTGGTCTTTCCTGCTGGCGGCGGTGTTCCTGCTCGTCGTCATCCGCATCGCCGGGCTTCGCGGCGCTGGCCTGCGCGGATCGTCTGGCTGGCGGGGTATCCGGCTCTTGTGGTTGCCGTCGCTTTACATCGCGGGATTCCTTGGCGTCGCAACGCAGCTTGGACTGCCCGCGATGCCGGTGATGGCCATGATCCTGCTGAACTGCGCCCTCGTGGGACTGTCCGAGGAGTTGATGTTCCGCGGCGTCCTGCTCGGGGCCTTCCGCGAAGCGGCGGGAACCAAAGTGGCGGTCTTCGCAAGCACGCTGATCTTCGGGGCCGTGCACAGCCTGAACGTCTTCGTCATAGGCGACCTTGGTGCCGCGCTGGTCCAGTCCGGAGCGGCCTTCATCAGCGGCCTGATGTTTGCGGCCCTGCGCATCCGGTTGGGGTCGGTCTGGCCGGGCGTGCTTGTTCACACGCTCTGGAATTTCGGCACGTTCTTGATGCTCGCGGCGGGTGACGGCGCCCTTCTGCGCGCCGCGCCGACAGACGCGCCGCCGCTTCTGGCCTATCTGGTGCCGCTGGTTCTTGTTGCGCCAAACGGGCTCTACGCGCTCTGGCTGCTCCGGGTGCGGCGCACCGACTAACCTATTCCCGGCCCCGACATAACCATGCCCACATCGCCATGCGCCACCGAGACGCTCTTGATGATGGCGAAGACGCGCAGCCCGGGCACCAGCCCCATCGCGGCGGCGGACCTCTGCGTGATCCGCGCCAGCAGGCGGGCGTTTCCCGAACGAAGCTGAACGATCGCCCCCGGCCCATCGCCCAGTCGGACCGCCATCACCTCGCATGGAAGGATGTTGAGGGCCGACAATCCCACCGGCGCCACGGTGGCCAGCATCACATCCTGCGCCGCAATGCGAACGCGCAGCACCGATCCCGGCGCGGCCGCGACACGCGGCAGCCAAAGCGGCCCGGCATCGGTCATCAGCCGGGTCAGACCGTCATCGGCATGCGCCTCGACCCTCGCATCCAGAACCGCGCCGGCATCGCGCACCCCCAACGCGGGCACCGCCGACGGATCGGACAGCACTTCGGCCGCAGGTCCGATCCGCAGCACCTGCCCGGCCTCCATGACGACGATCGTTGTCGCAAGACGCGCGACCTCGGCGATCGAATGGCTGACATAGACGATGGGCAATCGCGTCTCGTCTCTCAGCCGCTCGAGATAGGGAAGGATTTCCGCCTTCCGGGCCTCGTCGAGCGAGGCGAGCGGTTCATCCATCAGCAACAGCTGGGGGTCCGCCATCAGCGCCCGCCCCAGGGCAACGCGTGCCTTCTCGCCGCCCGACAGCGCACCCGGACGGCGGTCCAGCAGCGCGCCGATCCCCAGCATGTCGAGCACCCGCTCCAGCTCCGGTCCGCCGGTAGCCCCCCGCACCCAACGGCCGTAAAGCAGGTTCTGCCGGACCGTCAGATGCGGGAAAAGCCGCGCCTCCTGAAAGACATAGCCGACCCGCCGACGATGCACTGGCACCGAAACGCCCGCACGCGTGTCAAGCAGTATCCGCCCGTCGACGACAACGCGCCCCGTCGCAGGCCGCAGCAATCCTGCCACCGCGTTCACCACTGTCGTCTTGCCGGAACCCGACCGTCCGAACAGCGCGGTCACGCCGCCCGGCGCCGTAAACTCGGCGTCCAGCGTGAACCCGCCAAACCCATGCCGAAGCTTTACCTCAAGGCTCATGCGCCCGAAATCCTCCGGGCCACCGCGCGTCCCGCGACTTCAGACAGCAGAAGCGCACCCATCGCCACAGCGACCGAGATCAGGACCAGACGGAACGCCTGCCCATCCCCTCCCGGCACCTGAAGAAAGGCGTAGATTGCCGAAGGCAGGGTTTGCGTCTGGCCGGGAATGTTCGAGACGAAGGTGATCGTCGCCCCGAACTCTCCCATCGACTTGGCGAACCCCATGATCGCACCCACAAGCACCCCCGGCAGGATCAACGGAAAGGTCACGGTCGCAAAGACCCAAAGCCGCGATGCCCCCAGCGTTCCGGCGGCCTGTTCCAGCTTTGGATCGACCGCCTCGATGGCCAGACGGATCGCGCGGACCATCAGCGGAAAGGCCATGACCGCCGCCGCAAGCGCCGCACCCGTCCAGCGGAACGCAAAGACGAGGCCGAAGGTCTGCTCCAGAAACGCCCCCACCGGGCCTTTGCGACCGAAGCTCAGAAGCAGCAGGTAGCCTGTGACCACCGGCGGCAGGATCAACGGAAGATGGACGATCCCGTTCAGGAGTTGCTTGCCCCAGAAATCCCCGCGCGCCAGCACATATGCCACGGCAATCCCCACGGGCAGGCTGCAGAGTGTCGCCCAGAAGGACACCTTGAGCGACAAAAGAACTGCCGACCACTCCTGCGGCCCCAACCATTCCGTCATATCCGGCAGACCATATCGCTCATGCCGCCACGCTAGCCCGACATTTCTGCCCTGTCAGCCGTAAACCCGCACACACCCCGGAGTCCGGCGTCGGCGAATTTTGCCGTGCACCTGCCGCCCAGGCCCGCTAGCCTGAGAACAGGACAGGGGGGTGTCATGCGCGTACTCATCACCGGCGGCGGCGGCTTCATCGGCCAGAAACTCGCTCGGCGTCTGGCCGGCGAAGCGATGCTGCGCGGCAGGGCGATCACCCATCTCTGCCTGATCGACCTGGCCGAGCCAGCGGCAGTCGAAGCGCCGTTCCCGGTTGCGCGCGCAGCTTGCGACATCTCCGAAGCGCACGCAGTTGCCGCCCTCATGTCGCAACCCTTCGATGTCGTCTTCCACCTGGCCGCAGTCGTGTCGGGCGCGGCCGAGGCGGATTTCGACCTCGGGATGCGGGTCAACCTGTTCGGCACGCTGAACCTGCTGCAAGCCGCCCGCGCGGCCGGAAACGGGCCCGTCTTCGTCTATGCCTCGTCAACGGCGGCGCATGGGGGCGAAGAGCCCGACCAGATCACGGATCGCTCCGCCCCCAATCCGCAGACCTCCTACGGCACCCAGAAGGTGATCGGCGAATACCTTCTGACCGACATGTCGCGGCGCGGCTTTCTCGACGGACGCGGTCTGCGACTGCCAACCGTGTCGATCCGTCCGGGCAAGGCAAACGCCGCAGCCTCGTCCTTCATGTCCTCGATTTTCCGCGACACGATGCAGGGCAACACGGCCAACTGCCCCGTGGGCCGCGATTTCGAGGTCTGGCACACGGCCCCCCGGACCGTTGTCACCAACCTGATCCATGCCGCAGAGTTAGACGCCTCCCTTCTCGGCCCAAACCGGTGTTTCGATCTGTCCGGGCGCACCGACACGATCGGTCGAGATGATCGACGCGATGACCCGCGTGGCAGGCCCCGGCCCTGCATCGCGCATCACCTGGAACGCAGATCCGGTGATCGAGCGCATCGTGCGCGGCTGGCGCAACCGGATCGCAGCCGAAAAGGCGCTTCGGCTGGGCTTCACCGCCGACCGAGATTTCGAGGACAGCGTCCGCTGGTTCATCGAGGATGACATCGAACGCCAGGCCTGATCTCTCCGCTGCGCCAAGATCATTCCCCCTTGATTTTCGATAAACCTTAAAGCAGCCTTTTGGGGCGACGTTATCCTATCGACCACTGTCTGCTCCAAAAGGCACAGTCTTTCGATCTTGCGCTGACTGAGCCGGGCCGCCGCATCTCCGCGGGCGGCATGAGTAGAGGAGACATCACGATGGCCAAAGGCACCGTGAAATGGTTCAATGAAACAAAGGGCTACGGCTTCATTGCCCCTGAGGGCGGCCGTAAGGACGTTTTCGTTCACATCACCGCGCTGGAGCGCGCCGGGCTTCGCTCGCTGAAGGATGGCCAGGCCGTGACCTTCGATATCGAAGCTGGCCGCGACGGCCGCGAATCGGCGACGAACCTCGCCCTGGCCTGATCGTCTGGCAGACCATGTTGAAAAGGCGGGCATTGTCCCGCCTTTTTGTTGACCTCAGCGATACGCCATCCGACCACGGAGCGCGTGTTCCATGCCGACCCGCAGCGCAACGGCAGACATGCGCGCCCTGAGAAGGATCGGTTCGTTCCTGGCTTCGGGAAAAGTCTGTTGGTCACACTCGTCCGACAGAAGGATCGTCGGCATACGCTCGGCCACGGAGCCCAGCATGCGGTGAGACCGGAGGCCCGCTTCCAGGCCGCCAAGACCATCGCACTCCATCACGAACATATCCCAGCCACGCGGATCGTCGATGACAGCAGACAGTGCCGCGTAAAGTTCCACCTCGTGATCGACCCGCCCGCCCAGACCGGCGATCAGCCGTGATAAGCCGCTCGCCCTCGCCCGCTTCCGACGCCAGCAAGAGGACGCGCGCGCCGAGGCCGACCAGGCCTGACCCTTCTGTCTCGACTAGGCGAAGCGTGCGCATGAAAACCCCGGACAAGTGATACTTCTGGCGTCGAGAAATACCGGGCAGCTATGGCGACTTCATGGACAAAACCCGCCTTAATCACTTCTGGGGCGGCGGCATTGTGTCTGTTTCGTGACTTATGGGGAAAAGTTGCATCAACCCGCAACCGGCGCGGGTGGTCGACGCAGCGGTTCAGCGCTGGTCTTCCAGGATCGTCTCGGCGCCCTTCCATCCCACCATCATCGACGGCGCATTCGTGTTTCCCCCGATCAGCGTCGGAAAGACCGACGCATCGCAGACGCGCAACCCCGTGACACCGTGAACCCGCAAACGCGGATCGACGACCGCCTCGCGCGGATCGGGTCCCATGCGGCAGGTGCAGGACGGATGGTAGACCGTCCCGCTCCGCGCCCGGAAGTCGGCAATCAGATCATCGTCCGACCGGCAGTCCGGCCCGGGGCGCAATTCCTCGGCGATCAGGCTGCGCAAGGGATCCTGCGCCGCGATCCGGCGGATGAACTTCACGGCCTCCAGCATTTCCTCGACATCATGGTTCGTCGAATAGGCGTTGGCGGTGATCACCGGATGCGCCAGGGGATCCGACTTTGCGATCCGTACCGTGCCCCGGCTGGTCGGCCGACAGTTCGACAGCCCGATCGACATCCCGGAAAACGGGTCGGGCGACAGGATCGGCCGCTCGCCATCGCGGGGAATGAGGGTCGAGAATGCCTGGAAATAGAGCTGCATGTTCGGCCGCGGCAGGTCGGGCCGGGTGCGGAAGAACCCGCCGCCGTGGTTGATCGACAGGCTCAGCGGCCCGCGCCCCAACAGCGAGATACTCAAGCCCCACCTTCAGCTTGCCCCACCACGGGCGCAGCACGTCGTTCAGCGTCGGCACCGTCATGCGGTACGTGTAGTTCAGCCCCTGATGGTCGTTCAGGTGGTCGCCCACGTTCGGATTGTCGCGCAGAACCGTGATGCCATGCTCCTGCAAAAGCGCGCCGGGGCCGATTCCCGACAGCTGCAAGATCTGGGGCGAGTTGATCGCCCCGCCCGACAGGATCACCTCACGCCGGGCGCGGATCACCTCGCGCCGCCCGCCCCGGTCAACCTCGACACCAAGGGCACGTCCGCCTTCGATGATCACCCGCGTCACCTGGGCATGGGTCAGCACTTCCACGTTGGGCCGCTTCATCGCTGGCCGCAGGAACGCGCGTGCCGCCGAATTGCGCCGCCCGCCTTTCACAGTCAGCTGATACGTCCCCGTTCCTTCCTGCTCCGCCCCGTTGAAGTCCGGGGTGAAGGCAAGGCCCGCAGCCTCGCAGGACGCGATATAGTCCTTGACCAAGGGATGCAGATCGCGCCGGTTGGCCGAGATGAAAAGCGGCCCGCCGGTGCCGCGCCAGGCATCCCCGCCCGCCTCGTTATCCTCCATCGCCCGATAGGCCGGAAGCACCTCGTCCCAGCCCCAGCCGGTATTGCCGAGCGCTTTCCAATCCTCGTAGTCGTCCCGGTGACCCCGGATATAGACCATCGCGTTGATCGACGAAGAGCCGCCCAGCAGCTTCCCCCGGGGCCAATGGTCACGCTGTCCCGCCAGTCCCGGATCAGGCTCGGTCTTGTAGAGCCAGTTGACCGTCGGGTCGTAGAACAGCTTTCCGTAGCCAAGCGGCAGTTGCACGTAGAACCGCCGATCCGTCCCGCCCGCTTCGATCACCAGCACGCGATACCGTCCGTCTGCCGACAGACGCTCGGCCAGAACCGACCCGGCCGATCCGGCTCCAACGATGATGAAATCCGGCTCGCCCTGCACCGCCCGCCCCCGTTTTGGCGGACCCTAGCGGGATCGACACGCTTGGCGCTGCGTTTTGCGACAGGATCATGTCGCGGATGTCGCCCCCAACGACACCCTTCCGATCCCGATGGGCGGGCCGCGCAGAATGAAAGGGCGTCACCCGGCCTGAACCTTCTTCCGTTCTGAAACATCCCGGGGGTGCGGGGGCTGGCCCCCGCTCCGCCGGAAACGCGCTCAGCGGCCCTTCCACACCGGGTCGCGCTTTTCGGCAAAGGCGCGCGCGCCCTCCAGCTGGTCCTCGCTGGAATAAAGCCTGTCGACAGTCGGCATCTGCCGTTTCGTGATCCGGTTCAGCGCGTCCTGGAACCGCAGCGCCTCGGCCTCGCGAACCACCTCCTTGATCGCCGCGTAAACCAGCGGCGGTCCACTCTCCAGAACCCGGGCCAGAGTCCCACGCTTTCGGCAGCAATTCCGCTGACGTCGTGATTTCTTTCAGGATGCCCCACCGCAAGCGCTTCCTCTGCGTCGAACCAGCGTCCCGTCAGCAAGAGGTCCATCGCCACATGATACGGAATGCGCTTGGGCAGCTTGATGCTGGCGGCATCCGCCACCGTCCCCGACCGGATCTCGGGCAGCGCAAAGGTCGCGTTGTCCGAGGCCAGAATGAGGTCGCACGACAGCGCCAGTTCCAGACCACCGCCGCAGCAGATGCCATTCACCGCCGCGATCACCGGCTTGTTCAGGTTCGGAAGCTCTTGCAGGCCGCCGAAACCGCCCACCCCGTAGTCGCCGTCGACCGCATCCCCCGCGGCCGCCGCCTTCAGATCCCAGCCGGGGCAGAAGAATTTATCCCCCTCGGCACGAAGGATCGCCACGCGCAACCCATCGTCATCGCGGAACGACCGAAACACCTGCCCCATGATCCGGCTTGTCGCGAGATCGATCGCATTGGCCTTGGGGCGGTCCAGCGTGACTTCGAGAATCGCACCCTCGCGCCGCGTCCGTATCGGCCCGTCGACCGGAAAGAATAACTCGTTCATTCGCGCTCCTCCCAAATGACGGCGTCGGCCGCCACTGCCCCGTCCTGACGCACCATCAGCGGATTGATCTCGATCTCGTTCAGGCGGCGCGTCGCCAGCATCAGCGCCTGGCATGCAAGCACCGCTTCCACAACCGCGCCCAGATCGGCACGCGGTCTGCCGCGATACCCGTCAAGCAAGGGATACAGGCGTAACCGCCGCATCGCCGCGTCGATTTCGGCCCCCGTCACGGGCGCGACAAGCGTGACCGTGTCCGCAAGAACCTCGGCCGCCACACCGCCCATGCCAAGCGTGACCGTCACGCCGTAGACAGGGTCGCGCCGCACGCCAAGCAACACTTCGGCCACCGCGCCCTGCACCATCTCTTCGGCCAGATAGCCCTGCGCGCCGGCCATCTCGTCCTGACCCGCCAGCGACGCGAGGCCAAGGCGCACTGCCCCCGCCTCGGTCTTGTGGGCAAAGCCCATACCCTTCAGCGCGAGCGGCGCACGAAGTTCCCCGGCCCGGGCAGCCAGTTCCGGCAGGGTCGCGGCCGATACGCCGCGCGGCACGGCGACACCCGCCTTTGCAAGCACGGCCTTCGCCTCGGCCTCGCCCAGCATGCGCAATGCGCCCTGCTCGGCAACGGGGACCGGCCGCCACCCCGGCGCGCCCGGCGCGCCCTGCGCGGCCTTGAGTGCGCCAAGCGCCGTCTCAAGCCCCATAAGGGGCACGACGCCGTCCGCCATCATCGCCACGGCGCGCTCTTCCTCGAAATTCTCGGGTATGGAAGATACCGGAAAGGCCGGCTTGCCGGTCGCACGCTGCGCCGCGACGATCGCGTCCATTGCTGGCTTGTACCACGCCCCGTCACAACGGTCCGGTCGCGGCGGATCGATGATGAACATGCCAGCGTCATAGCCTGCCAGCATCGTCGTGAAGACGTCGGTCGTCCGGGGCCCGTCGCCCCAGATGAAAGTGTGATAGTCGAGCGGATTTGCGATCGCCACGATCGGCCCAAGGATTTCGCCCAGTCGCACCCGCTGCGCCTCGCTCGGAGGGGGAAACACTATTCCCGCCGGTTCGGCGAGGTCCGCAACCAGCCCGGCCTCGCCCCCCGAGCAGGAGAGCGAGCACAGCCGCGTCCCCAACCCCGGCCCGTGGACGTGAAAGATCTTGAGCGTTTCAAGCAATTCACCCAGCGTCGCGACCTCGGCCACGCCGGCCTGCCGCAGAAAGGCGCTCGACGCGGCCCCTCCTCCCGCCAGCGAGGCGGTGTGCGAGGCGGCCGCCGAACGCGACGCCTCCGTCTTTCCGGACTTGACGCAGACGATGCCCTTGCCGGCCTCGCGCGCGGCCTCGGCCAGCGCGGCGAAGGCCGGGGCATCGGAGATCCCCTCGACGTAAAGGCCGAGTGCCGTCACCCTGTCGTCCGCCAGCAATGCTCCTGCGAGTTCCGCAAGTCCAACCTGCGCGGCATTGCCCAGGCAGGCCACATAGGCGACCGGCAAGCCGCGCCGTTGCATTGTCAGGTTGATCACGATGTTCGAGGATTGCGAGAGCAGCGCCACGCCGCGCTCGACCCGCCGCCCGCCATGCTGGTCAGGCCAGAGCAGCGCCCCGTCGAGATAGTTGATGACCCCGTAGCAGTTGGGTCCGAGAATGGGCATGTCCCCCGCCGCCGCGACCAGCCGCGCCTGCAATTCCGCCTCCCCCGCCTCGGTCCAGCCCGAGGCAAAACAGGTCGCCCCGCCCGCACCCATCGCGGCAAGTTCCGCAACGACGTCCAGCGTTGCATGCCTGTTGACCCCGATAAAGGTCGCGTCCGGGGCAGCCGGCAGGTCACCAAGGCTGCGGTAGCAGCGCACCCCCCCGATCTCGTCACGGGTCGGATGGACAGGCCAGACCGGACCGGCAAAGCCCATCTTGCCGCATTGCTCGACAACGTTCTGGGCCCAACTCGAGCCAAGCACGGCGATGGATGCGGGCCGCAGCAGACGGGTAAGGTCGCGCGTCATGTCCGACCCCCCGCGCAGACGACGAGGCCGGGGGGCCGTCTGCCCCCCGGACCCCCCGAGGATATTTGTGAACAGAAGAATAAGAAAACCGGTTTAGCCCCCCGACACCGTGTACGGGCCGAGGGGCCTTCTCCCGTTACGGTCATCGGCGTCCCCGCCTGTACCGTGGAATCATCATTCCGAGCTGTGGTTAACATTTCATTGCTTCTTCTGTTCACAAATATCCCACAGGGGGTGCGGGGGGTGTGAAACCCCCCGCTCCGACGGCGGTCACGCCCCCAGGGGCCGCAGCATCTCGCGGCTGATGATGTGGCGCTGGATCTCGCTCGTCCCCTCCCAGATCCGTTCCACCCGCGCATCGCGCCAGATGCGCTCCAGCGGAAGGTCGTCCATCAGGCCCATCCCGCCGTGGATCTGGATCGCCTCGTCAGCGATGAAGGCCAGCACCTCCGTCGCCTTCAGCTTCGCCATCGACATGTCGGCCTCGGTGACGGTGCCGCGGTCGAATTTCCACGCGGCCTCGCGCACCAGAAGCTCCGCCGCCTTCAACTCCATCGCCATGTCGGCCAGCTTGAAGCTTATGCCCTGGAACTTGCCGATCTGCTGGCCGAACTGTTTGCGCTCCGCCGCGTAGGTCAGCGCATGGCCAAGCGCCCGTTCGGCCCGGCCGAGGCAGGTGGCCGCGACCTGCAACCGCGTCGCTCCGAGCCAGGTGTTGGCGACCTCGAACCCCTTGTGCGGTTCGCCCAGCACCTGCGAGGCGGGGACGCGGCAGTTGTCGAACTCGAGGATCGCATTGGTGTAGCCGCGGTGGCTGACGTTGCGGTAGCCCTCGCGGACCGAGAAGCCGGGTGTGCCCTTGTCGACGAAGAAGGCCGTGATCAGTTTCTTCTTGCCGCGCGGTGTATCCTCTTCCCCGCTCGCCATGAAGACGATGGCGAAGCCCGCGACATCGGCATGGCTGATGAAATGCTTGGTGCCGTTCAGCACCCAGTCGCCGCCCTCGGGCCGCGCGCTGGCCTTCATGCCGCGCAGGTCCGATCCCGCACCGGGCTCGGTCATCGCAAGGCAGTCCCAGGTCTCGCCCCGGATGCAGGGCATCAGGTAGCGTTCGCGCTGCTCGGGGGTGCCTGCGAGCAAGATGTTCGAAGGCCGCGCCACCCCCGTCCAGTGCAGGGCATAGTTGGCCTTGCCCAATTCCTTCTCGTAGAGCAGCCAGCTCTGCGTATCGAGTCCTGCCCCCCCCACCTCTTCCGGCATGTTGGCGGCATAGAGGCCCGCCGCCATCGCCTTCTTCTGGACCTCGCGCACAAGACCCATGTCGAGGTGACCGGTCCGCTCGATCTCCAGCTCATGCGGATAAAGCTCGGCCTCGACGAAGCTTCGCGTGGTGTCGACGATCATCTGCTGTTCGTCGGTCAGTCCGAAATCCATGGCAGTCCCTCAGGGGTCGGGGTTGATGGTGAAGCCGTCCACGGCGATCGCCTGGCCGGAAATCATGCGGGCGGCGGGCGAGGCGAGGAAGACCGCCATCGCCGCGACATCCTCGGGGTCGGACAGCCGGCCAAGCGCGGTGCCTGCGGCGTAGCCCGAGCGGACGGCCTCGGCCGTCATGCCCTTGGCCTCCGCTTCTGCTGCGATCACCCGGTCGATGCGCGGTCCGTTGACCGAGCCGGGACAGATCGCGTTGGCGCGGATGCCTTTCGGCCCCAATTCCATCGCAACCGTCTTCATCAAGCCGATCACCGCCCATTTGGCGGCGGAATAGGGTGCGCGGTAGGGCGTGCCGTAGAGGCCCGAGGTCGAGGAGGTGAAGAGCATCACACCCGATCCCTGCGGCTTCCATCAGCCGCGCCGCCCCCCGTGCCGCCAGCAGCGCGCCATCGAGGTTCACGCTCAGGCACTCGTGCCATTCGTCCAGCGGCATCTCGGCGACCGAAGCCGTCGGACCCTTGATCCCGGCATTGGCGCAGAGCACGTCCAGCCTGCCCCAATCGACCGCAATCACGCGCGAAAAGCGCGTCCATCGCCGCCTCGTCCGACGCGTCCACCTGTTCGCCCCGGATGGACGGCGGAAGGGCGGCCAGCGCGTCGCCGTCGACATCGGTCACCCAGACATCCGCGCCCGCGGCCACAAAGGCCTGCGCCATCGCAAGCCCGATCCCCGCCCCGCCGGCCGTGATGAGGACGCGCTGGCCCATGTTCAGCCCTTGCGCCCGACCTTGCCCGCATCCGCCGGGCGCGGCAGGGCGGCATGGGCTTCGGCGATCGGCCGCAGCCGCGCCAGCACTTCGGGCGCGGACGGGCAGACCTTGCCCGCGGCCATGTCGACATGCAGGCACATCTGTTCGATCGTCGCGACCACCTCGTCGCCGCGTGCGATGGTGATGTAGTGGTGCAGACGCTTCTCGTCGGCATGAAGCACCTGCAGCGTGCCCGTCAGCCGGTCGCCCAGCTTCGCCTCGCCCTTGTGCAGGATATGGCTTTCAGCGGTGTAGTAACTGTGCCCGCCTGCGACATAGTCCATGTCGGCCCCGATCAGCCGCAGGAAGTTGTCGGCGACCTCCGAGGCGCAGAAAAGGTAGCGGCTTTCGGTCATGTGCCCGTTGTAGTCGATCCAGCCCGGCAGCACCTGCAACCGCGCCATCACCAGCGGCGCGCCGGACACCGCCGGATCGCTGCGCAGGCCGGCCGCCAGCCGCGTGTCATGTTCACGCAGCACCTTGCCCGCGCCCCAGTTGCGTTCCTTCAGTGCGCGCAGGAAACCGACGAGGTTCTGGTCGCGGATGCGTTCCAACTCGCGGATGCCGTAGGCGCCGGACTGTGCGTCGGACTGGCTTGATACAAGCTCGACCAGTTCGTCGTTGAATTCAGGCACGTCCATCAGCTTGGTCCATGGCCATTTCAGCGCGGGGCCGAACTGCGCCATGAAATGCTTCATGCCTGCCTCGCCGCCCGCGATGCGGTAGGTCTCGAACAGGCCCATCTGGCCCCACCGCAGGCCAAAGCCCATGCGGATCGCCTCGTCGATCTCTTCGGTCGTCGCCACGCCGTCAACCAGCATCCACAGCGCCTCGCGCCAGACGGCTTCCAGGAAACGGTTGCCGATGAAGGCGTCGATTTCCTTGCGGATCACCAGCGGGAACATCCCGATGTCGCGCATGATCTGCGCCGTGCGTTCCACCACCTCGGGCGGGTTCGCGGGCGAACCGGACACTTCGGAGAGGGGCAGCAGATAGACCGGGTTGAACGGATGGGCGACGATGATGTTGTGCGGCGCGGGCGACCCTTTCTGAAGGTCGGACGCCTTGAAGCCGCTGGTGGACGAGCCGATCAGCACGTCGGGCGCTGCCTGCTGAAGCTGCGCATAGACCTTGTGCTTCAGCTCGATCCGCTCGCTGACGGATTCCTGCACATATTCGGCGCCTTCCACCGCCTCGCCCATCGTGGCGGCGAAGGAGAGCTTCCCTTCGGCAGGCATCGGCACGTCGAACACGGCGGGCAATGCGGCGCGGGCATTGGCCAGAACTTCACTGATCTTGCGCTCGGCCTGAGGATCGGGGTCGAACACCGCCACATCCCAGCCGTTCAGCAGGAACCGCGCGGCCCATCCGCCACCGATCACACCGCCGCCGATGATGGCGGCCTTGCGCACGTTCGTCATTGTCTGAACTACTCCCGTCCTTCGCCGCCCCAGGCGCGGCTCATCTATCTCAGCGAACTGCGCTGAAGCGCGGCGATGTCGTAGCCGTTGCGTTCGAAGACGTCGCGCGCGCGGTCCATGATCTCGGGGCTGACATAGCGGTCGCGGCGCAGAACCCATCCGCCCAGACGGTTCGGATCGCCCACGATCAGCGTGCGGCCATCGCGCGAGATGTCGAGCACCCAGTATTTGGCCGGCAGCGGCACGCCCGCCAGCCGCACCTGGAACTGCCCCGGCCCCACCAGCCGGGCGGTGCCGCTGATCTGGCGCACGGTGCCCGGCGCGCCCTCGACCTCGCAGCGGTTCAGCACCGCCACCGTCCCGTCCGCCTGCGGCGTATAGGTCGCTGTGGTCAGCCCGCATCCCTGCTGGAAGCGCTGCGGAAAGCTTGCGACCTCATACCAGGTGCCCGCCAGTTGCCCCGGCTGAAGGTTCGACACGACGAACATCGGCGTGCCGAAATAGCGGGACGATGGCAGGAACGGTGCGCAGGCCGAAAGCGACAGCGCGGCAGCAAGGGCGAGATACTTCATCTGGGGGCGACTCCTCGTTTGGTCAGCTTGAGCCGCGCCCTCACCTCATCGGGGCCCACCACACGGGCCCCCATGTTTTCGATGATCGTGACGGCGCGCTCGACCAGTTGAGCATTGGTCGCAAGCACCCCTTTGTCGAGCCACAAGTTATCCTCAAGCCCCACCCGAACGTTGCCCCCGGCCAGCACGGCGGCGGCGACATAGGCCATCTGGTTGCGGCCCAGCGCAAAGGCGCTCCAGTGCCAGTGCGACGGCACGTTGTTCACCATCGCCATGAAGGTGTTCAGATCGTCCGGCGCGCCCCAGGGCACGCCCATGCACAACTGCACCAGCACCGGGTCGGGGATGATCCCCTCGCTCGCCAGCTGCTTGGCAAGCCACAGGTGGCCCGTATCGAAGGCCTCGATCTCGATCCGCGTGCCCGACTCTGACCATCCGCGCCGCCATGTCACGCAAGAGGCCGGGCGTGTTGACCATGACATAGTCGGCCTCGTTGAAGTTCATCGTGCCGCAATCGAGCGTGCAGATTTCCGGCTGGCACTCCACCACATGCGCCACCCGCTCGGTCGCGCCCGCCATGTCGCTTTTCTGCGACATGCGGTTCATCGCCTCGGTCCCGTCGAAGATCATGTCGCCGCCCATGCCAGCGGTCAGGTTCAGCACCACGTCTGTCGCGCTGTCGCGGATACGCTCCGTCACCTCGCGGTAAAGGGACAGGTCACGCGACGGCTTGCCCGTCTCGGGGTCGCGGACGTGGCAATGAACGACCGCTGCGCCTGCCTTAGCGGCGGCGATCGCGCTTTCGGCGATCTGCGCGGGGCTGCGCGGCACATGCGGGCTGCGGTCCTGCGTGCCACCCGATCCGGTCACGGCACAGGTGATGAAGACCTCGCGGTTCATGGTCAGCGGCATGGGACGCTCCTTTTTTCTGGCATCACTCTAGGCGTCCTTGCCATGTCATGCCGTGCGATTTACGAAAGGAACATGCCTGAAAGCGCAACGATCTTTGCCCCGTCCCGAGAACCGCTGATGCTTGCTGCACTCGTGCTGCCGCAGTCCTCGATTCTCGAGGTCGCCTCGGTCCTCGATCCGCTGCGTTCGGCCAACCGGCACCTCGGGGCCGACGGGTTTCGCTGGCGCGTCGTTTCGCCAGACGGCGCGCCGGTGCCTCTGACCTGCGGGATCGAACTGCCCTCGTCAGGCCCTCTTGACGCGGCCGAGGGCGCGGATGCGCTGGTCGTGATCGCCGGGTTCCGTCAGGCCGAGGTCGCCACGCGGCCGCTGATCCGCAGCCTGCGCCGCATTGCCCCCCGGTTCAGGGCCATCGGAGGGATTGATGCCGGTGCCTGGGTTCTGGCGCGCGCCGGGCTGCTGGACGATCATCGCGCCACCGTTCACTGGGAAGACCTCGAAGACCTCGCCGCCGCCTATCCAAGGATCGAGGTGCTGCCCGATCGCTATGTCCTGTCCGGTGCCCGCTTCACGGCGGGCGGCGCCGCGCCTGCCGCAGACCTGATGCTGCACCTGATCGGTGCGCGGCACGGTCCCGCCCTCGCGCTTCAGGTCGCAGCGTCGTTCATCACGACCGCCCGCGACGGGGCGGAGCCGCAGATCAGCAGCCCTGCCGCCGATCCCCGGCTCGACCCGCGCGTGGCCGCTGCCATCGCCCGGATGGAGGCGCGCCTTGATGCGCCCGAACCCGCCGCCCGGATCGCCCGGGCGCTTGGACTCTCGCCCCGGCGTCTTGAAGGGCTGTTTCGTGAGAACCTTGCCACCACGCCTGCGCGTCACGCGCTCGACCTGCGGCTTCAGGCGGCACGGCGGATGCTGACCGACACGCGGCACCCGGTCGGCGAAGTGGCGCTGCGCACCGGCTTTTCCTCGCCCACCGCCTTCGCCCGGGCCTTCCGGCGGCGGTTCGGGACCAGCCCGGTTCAGGCGCGACGGATGGCGCAGGGACGCTGACTGCGGCTGGCCCCGGCGGCAAGGTCACGCGACCTTCTGCGGTACCCGCTTTTCCAGCCAGCGGAACGCCAGCACGATGATCCCCGTGATGACCATGTAGACCACCGCCAGCAGCAGCAGCGGCTCGTAGACGATGAAGGTGTCCTGCCGCACCCGGTTCGACACCGCGTAGATGTCCATCACCGTGATCGTCGCGATCAGTGGCGTCGCCTTGAGTTGCAGCACCGTCTCGCCCCCGAGCGTGGGCAAGGCGCGCTGCACGGCCTGCGGCAGCCAGATGCGCCGCAGCATCGTGAAGCGCGGCATCCCCATCGCCTTGGCGGCTTCCAGTTGCCCCCGTGGCACGCCCTTGAACGCGCCGCGCATGATCTCGCCCTCGTAGCCCGCGAAACTCAGCGTCAGGGCCAGCACGGCATAGGGCCAGGCCTGCCGCAGGATCGGCCAGAGGTCGCTTTGCCGGATCCACGGGAATTGCGGGAAGAGCGACCCCAGCCCGTAATAGAGCAGCCAGAGTTGCAGCAGTAGCGGCGTGCCGCGGATGATCGTGCAGAACCAGGCGCGCGGGTTTTGCCAGATACCAGGGCCCCGCCGCCTGCGCCAAACCAAGCGGTATGGCCAGCAGCATGCCCAGTATCGTCGTCACCACCAGAATCCAGATCGTGGTCCAGACCCCCTGCACCATCAGTGGCAGGTACTTCGGGCAACCAGTCCCATCGCAGGGCTGTCACGCACCACCAGACCAGCAGAAGCGCCAGCCCCAGCATCACCAGACGGTGGGGCTGCATGATCCCGCGCAGCCCGTTCTGAACGGCTTGCCCCGCCGCGCCCTGATCGCTCACCGCCCGCCCCCCATGACATGCGGCTCGCCCCGTCGTGCCCATCGCTCGATCCGGCCGAACAGCCGTTGCGAGATCAGCGTCAGCATCAGGTAAAGCGCACCGGCGGCCAGGAAGAAGGTGAAATAGGCCTTTGTCGACCCCGCCGCCTGCCGCGTCTCAAGCGTCAACTCGCCGAACCCGACCACGGCCAGCAGCGCCGTATCCTTGGTGGCGATCAGCCACAGGTTCGCAAGGCCCGGAATGGCGAAGCCCAGCATCGCGGGCAGGGTGATCCGCCGCGCCAGCATCAGGGGCGGCATCCCCATCGCGCGGGCCGCCTCGACCTGCCCCGGCGGAACCGCAAGGATCGCGCCGCGCAGCACCTCGGTCGCATAGGCGCCCTGCACCACGCCCAGCACCGCGATGCCGGCCATGACACCCGAAATCTGGATGCGGTCATAACCCGATGCCACGAGCGCCTGGTTCAAGGCATCCGTCACGGCGTAGTAAAGGATAAGGATCAGGATCAGTTCGGGCACTGCCCGCACGATCGTCGTGTAGACGGCCAGCAGGTCGCGCACCACCGGCCCGCCGTAAAGCTTGCCATAGGCCCCCAGCGTCCCGATCACCAGGCCAAGCCCAAAGGCACCGAGCGCGATCTGGACGGAATTCGCCAGACCGCGCAGAAGGTTGCCCCCCCATCCGGGGGGGCGAAGGGCAAGCAGATCGAGCGTGGATGTCAGACCCAACGCTGCGATCAACCCTTCCAAAACTCAGCCTCCGTAGATCGACGAGGCGAAGTAGGGCGCCGAGATCTTCTCATAGGTGCCGTCGGCAATGACCTTGGCGATGCCCGCGTTGAACTTGGCCTTCAGCTCTTCCTCGCCCTTGCGCAGCCCGACACCGACGCCCAGCCCCAGAACTTCGCGGGTCATCGGCCACGGCGCCCTTCAGTTCGCAGCAGGCCGCGCCCGCCTCGCTGGCGAGGAAGGCGTCAAGCGCGATGCTGTCGGCCTGCGTCGCGTCGATCCGGCCCGCGACCAGATCCTGGTTGGCCTCGTCCTGCGTCTGGTACAGCTTGATCTCGGCGGCGCTGTCGGCGAAGTGCTTCTGCACGTAGTCCTGGTGGACGGTGGACACCTGCACGCCGATGATCTTGCCGGCGAGGCCTGCGTCATCCGGCGTCATCTCGACGCCTTTCGGCCCCACGATGACAGTCGGCGTGTTGTAGTATTTGTCGCTGAAGTCGATGGTCTTCATCCGCTCTTCGGTGATCGACATCGACGCCATGATCGCGTCGATCTGGCCGCTGGTCAGCGACGGGATGATCCCGTCCCAGGCGACGGGCGTCACGACGCATTCCATCTCGGCCGCGGCGCAGACCGCGTTGATCATGTCGACTTCCCAGCCAACCCAGTTGCCCGACGCATCGGGGCTGGCGAAGGGCGGATAGGGTTCGGCGGCAATGCCGACCTTGACGGGTTCGGCCAGGGCAGCGGTGCCCAGCAGCAATGTGGCGGCAACGGTAAGAAGTGTCGTCTTCATGGTCGTCCTCTTTGGTTGGATGGTCCGGCGGGCATCAACCCACGGATTTGAGAAACTGTTTCAGCCGCTCCGAACGGGGCGCGCCGAACAGCATGTCAGGAGGTCCCTCTTCCTCGATCACCCCGTTGTGGAGGTAGATCACATGGTTCGCCACTTCGCGGGCGAACTTCATTTCGTGCGTGACGAGGATCATGGTCCGCCCCTCGGCGGCAAGATCGCGGATCACGTTCAGCACCTCGCCCACCAGTTCGGGGTCGAGTGCGCTCGTCGGCTCGTCGAACAGCATCGCGCGCGGCTCGATCGCCAGCGCCCGCGCGATTGCGGCCCGCTGCTGCTGGCCGCCGGACAGAAACGCCGGGTAAGCTCCGGCTTTTTCCGCCAGCCCGACGCGCTTGAGCAGCCTTTCGGCGCGCGCAATTGCCTCTTGCTTGGGCACCCCCAGAACATGCACAGGCACTTCGATCAGGTTCTCGAGAATCGTCTTGTGGGTCCACAGGTTGAAACTCTGGAAAACCATCCCCAGCCGACGGCGGGCGTGTTCGATCTGTCGTCGGTTCGCGGGCGTCCCGTCGGGGCGCAGGGCGATTTCCTCGCCGCCGATCACGATCCGGCCCGATGTCGGCGTTTCCAGGAAGTTTATGCAACGCAGCATGGTCGACTTGCCGGAGCCGGAGCCACCGATGATCGCCACGACATCGCCCTCGCAGGCGCGCAGCGACACTCCCTTGAGCACTTCGATCGACCCGAAGGATTTTCGCAATCCGTCGATGCGAATGGCCTCGGGGCGCGTAGCCTTTTCCGTTTCAGTCGCTATGTTCTGCATCCGTGATCCGGCAATTCTTAGTTGTAGTAACGCCGACACCCTGCAATTATGCAAGCGTATAATTAGGCGAGCACATGACGGGCGAGAGGCGGAAATTCCGGCGAGAGGGCGAAGAGGCGCGGCGCGATGCGCTTGTCTCGGCGGCGCTCGCCCTGGTGGCCGAGGGCGGGGCGCAGGCGGCGACGGTGCGCGCCATTGCCGAGCGTGCAGGTGTGACCCCGGGCCTGATTCGGCATTATTTCCAGACAAAGGAAGAGCTTACCCGCGCGGCCTATACGGCGCTCATGTCCCGCATGACCGAAGACAATGCCGCAGTTCTCGCCGTGGCGCCCGGAACGCCCGAGGCCCGGCTTGCCGCCTTCGTGGCCGCCTCGCTTCGCCCACCTGTTGTCGATGCCGAACGGCTCGGTCTGTGGGCGGCGTTTCTGCACGGCGTGCGGACGGACAACCAGATGCGCGCGGTCCACGAGGCAGGCTACATCGGCTACCGCGACCGCCTGCAAGACCTGATCGCCGACCTGCCCCGCCCGTCGACCCCCGAAACACTGCGCGCCCATGCGATTGCCTGCAATGCAGTCATCGACGGGCTCTGGCTCGAGGGGTCGGCACTTCCCGAGGCCTTTGCGCCCGGGGAACTCGTCCGGATCGGCCTGACCTCGGTTGGCGCCATCATCGGACTGGATCTTGTCTCTCACCTGCCCGAGGCCCTGTCATGAAATACGCCGCGATCACCGACCGACTTGCAGGACTGGGCGGCGCGAAATGGGAAATCCATGCCCGCGCGCGCGAACTGAAGTCGCAGGGCCGTGACGTGATCGAACTGACCATCGGCGAACCTGATGTTCCGACCCCGGCCGAACTGATCGAGGTGGCCAGCCGCTCGATGAACTCTGGCCGCACGGGCTACAGCAATGGGCGCGGTGAACCGGCGCTCGTCCGCGCGTTGGCCGCACGCTATACGTCGCGGCTGGGTCGTCAGATCGGGACCGATCAGATCATGTGTTTCCCCGGAACCCAGACGACCCTCTACGCCGTCTTTGCGGCGCTGGCGCAGACGGGCGACGAGGTTCTGGTCGGCGATCCGATGTATGCGACCTACGAAGGCGTCATCGCCGCAACGGGGGCGGTTGCCGTTCGCGTTCCCTTGCGCCCCGAACATGGGTTCCGGATGCAGGCGGCAGATGTCGCGGCGCGCATCACCCCTCGGTCGCGTGTGCTTTTCCTCAACACGCCGCACAATCCCACGGGCGCGATCCTGAGCGCCAACGACATCGCAGCCCTCGGTGCGATTGCCCGCGAACATGACCTGTGGATCGTCTCCGACGAAGTCTACGAGGACCTCGTTTTCGGCGACGGAACGTTCAGCACGCCGCTGGCCGACCCCGCGCTGGCCGAACGCACGGTGGCCGCCTCGTCGATCTCAAAATCCCATGCCTCGCCCGGCTTCCGGTCCGGCTGGTGTGTCGGCCCGGCTGAATTCTGCGCAAGGCTGCTGCCGCTGTCCGAGACGATGCTGTTCGGAAACCAGCCTTTCATCGCCGACATGACGGCATCGGCCATCACGCAAGGCTCGCCGGTCGCCGCCGGCATGGTGGAGCGTTTTGCCCGCCGCGCCGACCTGCTGGTGGCACGGCTCGACGGCGTTGCGGGATTGCGGGTGCACCGCCCCGAAGCGGGCATGTTCGCCCTGATAGACGCTCGGGCAACCGGCCAGTCGGGGCGCGACTTCGCGCTTTGTCTGCTCGAGAATGCGGGCGTCGCAACGATGCCGGGGGAGAGCTTCGGCGCAGCGCTCGCGGGCTGGGTTCGTGTCGCGCTGACGCAGGATGATGCGCTGATCGAAGCCGCTTGTGCCCGGATCGTCGCCCATGTCACCAAGGGAAAAGCCGCATGATGACCGTCGGGCAGGCGCTTGTCGCAGGCTTGCGCGCGCGCGGTGTCGACATCGTTTTCGGCATTCCCGGTGTCCACACGATCGAGCTGTACCGCGGGTTGTCGGGCGGCGGCATCCGCCACGTCACCGCGCGCCATGAACAGGGTGCGGCCTTCATGGCCGATGGCTATGCCCGGGTCTCGGGCAAACCGGGCGTCGCCTTTGTCATCACCGGCCCCGGCCTGACCAACGCATTGACTGCGATGGGTCAGGCACGAGAGGACTCGGTGCCGATCCTCGTCATCTCGGGCGTCAACCGCCGCGACAGTCTGGGGCGAGGGCTTGGCCTGCTGCACGAACTGCCCGACCAGGCGGCCATGGTGCGCCCGCTCTGCCCCTCGTTCCAAGTCGCTTCGCCCGAGGAGTTGGAGGGCACACTGGAGCAGGCCTTCGCCGCGCTGACAGCCGGGCGGCCCGGCCCGGTGCATATCGAAATCCCGACCGACGTGATGCCGCTGCCCTGCGCCATTCCCGGCCCTGGCGCGGTTATTGCGCACCCTTCTGTTCCCGACCTGGCCGAAGCCGCTGCGCGGCTCGCCACTGCAAAGCAGCCCGTCATTCTTGCAGGTGGCGGCGCACGGCATGCAGGTCGGTCGTTGCAGGCACTCGCCGAACGGCTTGATGCGCCGGTGATCCAGACCACCAATGCGCGCGGTCTGATGCATGCGCACCCCCTCGCAGTGCCCGCCTCGCCGAGTTTCGACGCACCGCGCGCTCTGATCGCCGCATCGGACCAGATCGTCGCTGTCGGCACCGAACTGGGTCAGACCGACTACGACATGTATGTGCGCGGCGGCTTGCCCGATCTGTCCGGCATGATCCGCATCGACATCTGCGCTGACCAGCTCGCCCGCCACCCTGCCGCCATCGCTCTGCGGGCAGACGCCCGCCAGACGCTCGACGCGCTGCTGCCGCTTGTCGCACAGAAGGAGGCCGCCGGTGCAAGCCGTGCAGCACAAGCAAGGACGGGGGCCTATGACGAACTGACCCCCGCGATGCAGGACCAACTCGGTTTCCTCAATGCGCTTCGCGATACGGTTCCCGGCGCGATCATCGTGGGTGACAGCACCCAGCCGGTCTATGCGGGCAACCTCTACTACGACCATGACCGCCCCGGTGGCTGGTTCAATGCGGCGACCGGATTCGGCGCGCTCGGTTATGCGCCCGGTGCGGCGGTCGGTGCCGCCCTCGCTGCGCCTGGCACGCCCGTGTTCTGTCTGATCGGCGATGGCGGCTTGCAGTTCAGTCCGGGCGAGTTGCGCACAGCGGTGGACGAGGCGCTGCCAATTACCTACCTCGTCTGGAACAACGCAGGCTATGGAGAGATTGCTTCGGCGATGCGCCATGCGAATACCGAGGTGATCGGCTGCACACCGTCGCCGCTTCGGCTCGAACCCTTCGCAGCCGCTTGCGACCTGCCATTCCAGCAAATTCCGCCCGACCCGGAGGCCCTGAAGCAGGCGCTTCGGTCGCGTGCGCCCGGTCCGAACCTGATCGAGATCCGCGACCTCTGACCGGCACGACGACAAATTCCTTCGAAGGAACTTGCCAAAAGCCTTCCAAGGCTTTTCTCCCGCCTTGCGCAGCCATTTGCATTTGATCAAATCTTCGGCCATAAGCGATCCGTCCCACCGGAAGCCAAGCTCATGCTGAAGAAGACCGACCCGATTGCCGGCATCCGCCGCGACCGCCTGGAAGACTTCGCGAGTCGCGAGGCCGCACGCTTCGCGCGCAGCCGCCCCAGAACCCGCGCGGCCCTCGCAGACGGTGCCGCGACCTATCTCGATGGCGTGCCGCTTCACTGGATGAAGGACTGGCCGATGCCGCACCCGATGCTGGTGGCAAAGGCGCAGGGCGCGCGCCTGACCGATCTGGACGGTTTCGAGATCGACGATTTCTGCCTGGGCGATACCGGCTCGATGTTCGGTCATTCACCCAAGCCCGTGGCGAGGGCGATCCGCAAGCAGGCAAGCCGCGGGCTGACCTATATGCTGCCCACCGAGGATGCGCTCGAAGCGGGGCGACTGCTCACCGAACGCTTCGGCGATTTCCGCTGGCAGATCGCTACGACCGCGACCGATGCCAACCGCTTCGCTCTGCGCGTCGCCCGCGCGATCACGGGGCGACCGAAAGTGCTGGTCTTCACCGGCTGCTACCACGGCACGGTGGACGATATCTTCGTCACGCTCGACGACAGCGGACAGACGATCAACCGGCCCGGCCTGCTGGGTCAGGTGGCCGATCTGTCTCTTGTCGCCACCGCCGTCGAATTCAACGACATCGAGGGCGTGGAAGCTGCGCTCAGGACCGGCGAGATTGCCGCGATCCTGACCGAGCCTGTGATGACCAACTCCTGCATGGTCCTGCCCGCGCCCGGCTTCCATGAGGCACTCCGCGCGCTGGCAACCCGGTACGGCGCGATCCTGATCATCGACGAAACGCACACGATCTCGTCGGGCCTTGGCGGCTACACCGCCGTGCATGGCCTGACACCCGACATGTTCGTGGTCGGCAAATGTGTGGCGGGCGGCATGCCGACGGCGGTGTGGGGCATGACGCCCGCGCTGGCCGATCGCTACATCGCCGTGAACGCGGGCCGCGACTCGGGCCATTCCGGCATGGGCACGACCCTTTCCGCCAACCCGATGCAGTTCGCCTGCCTGCGCGCCACGCTGTCCGAGGTGATGACCGCCGCGAACTACGCGCATATGGAAAAGGGCGCGGCCCGGCTCGAGAAAGGTCTCGCCGGCGTCATCGCCCGGCACAAGGCCCCCTGGCATGTCGTCCGCGTCGGCGCGCGGGTGGAATTCATCTGCGCCCCCGGCCCGCTGCACAACGGGGCCGAGGCCGCGACCGCTCACCGGCCGCAGGTCGAAGCCGCCCTGCACACCGGCCTTCTGAACCGCGGCTGCCTGATCGCGCCCTTCCACAACATGATGCTCGTCAGCCCGGCGACGAAGAAGCGGCAGATCGACCGCCTCATCGCCGCCTTTGACGAAATTCTCACCGAGTTGTTCGACTGACATGCTGATGACCGACACGCCCAGCCCTTCAGGTTCTACCGTCGCCGAAGCCGAAACCTTCCTCGCCCAGCACCCGGAAATCGAGGCCTTCGACATCGTCCTGCACGACGCCAACGGCATCGGGCGCGGCAAGATCATCCGCCGCCACGAGCTGCTGTCGATGTACAAGAACGGACGCCACCTGCCGATCTCGATCCTCGGTCTCGACATCTGCGGCGAGGATGTGCACGAGACCGGCCTGATCTGGGACCAGGGCGACGGCGACCGCCGCGCCTGGCCGATCCCCGGCACGCTGATCCCGCTGGCCGGAACCACACCGCCGCGCGGCGAGCTGCTGATGAGCGTCTATGACCTCGACGGCGCACCGATGACCTCGGACCCCCGCCACGCGCTGCAGCGGCAGGTCGATGCATTGGCGTCGGAGGGACTGTATCCCGCAGGGGCCTTCGAGCTGGAGTTCTTCCTGCTGGAAAACGAGCGTGGTCCCGATGGCAAGATGGTGCCCGCGCGCGACGTGCTGGACCGCCGCCGCAACTCCAAGACCGATGTCTACTCGGTCGATCAGTTGCACGGCATGCTGCCGCTCTTCAACGATGTCTACGCCGGGGCCAAGGCCGCCGGCATCCAGGCCGAGACGCTGATTTCGGAATTTGCGCCCGGCCAGTATGAGCTGACGCTGCACTACCGCACCGATGTGATGCGCGCGGCAGACGATCTGATGCGGCTGAAACGCCTCGTGCGGATGCATGCGCGGCTGCACGGCGTCACCGCCTGCTTCATGGCAAAGCCGAACGAGGATTATGCAGGCTCCGGCATGCATTTCCACGTCTCGATGATGGACAAGGGCGGTCGCAACGTCTTCGTCGAGGATGTCGAGGGCCAGTGGAACGAGACGATCCGCCACGCCATCGGCGGCCTGCGCGACACGATGGGCGAAGCGATGCTGGTCTGGGCGCCGCACGCCAATTCTTGGCGCCGGTTCGCCGCGCAAAGCTATGCGCCCGTTTCTCCCACCTGGGGGGTCAACAACCGCTCGGTCGCGCTGCGTATTCCCGCGGGCGATATCCGGGCGCGGCGGATCGAGCACCGGCCTGCTGGCGTGGACGCGAACCCTTATCTCGTGGCGGCCACCGTTCTCGCTGGTATCCGCCACGGCCTGAAGCACCGCATCGACCCCGGTCCCGAGACGACCGGCAACGGCTATGCCGAGGCACCCGACGCTCCGCCGATTCCGGTCGACTGGCGCTCGGCGATCGAGGCCGCAAAGGCATCGTCCTTCCTCAAGGACGCGCTTGGCGAGGACATGCACCGCACCTTCACCGCCATCAAGGCGGCGGAATATGCCCGTGTCGCCCGGACTGTGTCAGAGGTGGATTTCGACCTTTACCTGCACACCGTCTGATCCGCGCGGGCACCCGCCGCCCGTGATGCGTGAAGCGGAATCCAGTGCTCAGCGACCTGCGAAGCGCCGCCCTTCGCGCAACCATGCGCCCACGGCAAGCGCCGAGGCGAGAAGCAGCAGCGCCCAGGCCGGCAGCAGCGGTGCGATGCTGACATCCTGTGTCACGTAGGCATTGCGCGGAGTGATCCCGATCCAGCCGCGCCCCGCCGCAACCCGCCCTTCGCGAACGGCGCGGATGTCGGGCGCGCCATCCTCCAGCCGCAGGATACCGCCGCGCGTGGCCTCGACGACCGGTGCCAACACGGTTTCGCTGGCAATCGTCTGCTCGAATTCACGCGGCGCCGATGGACCGACGGCGATCACCGCCATCAGGTCGCCCTGCGCCAGACGATAAAGCCCCATGTCGGGCGCGTCCCATTCCAGTTGATACTCGCCCGGGCGCACCTCGGGCAGCGTCAGAACGGTCTCGGTCCCGTCCGGGCCTGTCAGCGTCAGATCGCCCGGCGGATCGCCGATCGTCCGGCGCGTGATCGTCAGGGTGGACCCCTGCGCCGTGACACTCAGGGCTTCTTCCTCTAGCTCCGGCTCCTTCAGCATCCAGTGCGCCAGCCGACGCAGCAGTTCCAGCTGCGGACCGCCGCCTTCATAACCCCGACCCCAGAGCCAGGCATGATCCGACGCCAGCATGGCAACCCGGCCCTCGCCGACACGGTCCAGCACCAGAAGCGGGCGTCCCCCGGCCCCTTCCATCACGATCTGGCCGCCAGTCGCCTCGACATCCGTCATACGGAACCAGCGGCCCCAGTGGGGACCGTCGCCTTCGACGGCCGTGCCGTCCTCGGGGACGAAATCATCAAGACCGGCCGTCACCGGGTGGCGGTGGCCAAGGTCCGTCAGTTTCGGCAGGAAGCCTTCTTCGACAACCCGCCCCGACGGCACGACCGGCAAGATCTCGGCCAGGGGCGAGCGGAACAGGCTGTCTGCGGTTCCGAATTCCGGCCCGGCCGCCATCAGCACCGTGCCGCCGTTCTTCACATACTCGACCACATTGTCGAGGTAAGAGGTCGGCAGGATACCCCTCTGGCGATAACGGTCGAAGATGATCAGATCGAATTCCTCGATCTTTTCGACGAACAATTCCCGCGTGGGAAAGGCGATCAGCGACAGCTCCGTCACCGGAACACCGTCCTGCTTTTCAGGCGGGCGCAGGATGGTGAAATGCACCAGATCAACGCTCGCGTCGGATTTCAGAAGGTTCCGCCATACCCTTTCGCCCGCGTGCGGCTCGCCCGAGACGAGCAGGACACGCAGCCTGTCCCGGACGCCGTTGATCTGGACCACGGCGGCGTTGTTGCGATCGGTCAACTCGCCCTCGGTGGCGGCCACCTGGAATTGCAGCACGTTCATCCCGCCATGCGGCAGCGTGACCGGAAGATCCAGGTCCTCGCCTACCGGAACGGTAAAGAGTTGCGGCTCTGCCCCGTCGACCGAGATCGAAAGATCGGCCGACTGGCCCACCGACGCAGGCACCGCCCCTTCGTCGTCGATGCGCAGCGTCAGGGTCAACGGCTCGCCCATGATGGCGAAAGCCGGCGCATTGCGCACGGTCAGTCGCCGGTCCCAGTCGCTCTCGCGACCCGTCAGCAACACGCTCACCGGGGCGGGCATGTTAGGGGCCACGGCAATGTCATGGGCCTGGCCGTCGGTAATCAGGATCGCACCGGCGACACGCGCCCGCGGCTCCTCGGCCAGCGCCTCGGACAATGCCGTCAGCAGAAGCGTCCCCTCATCGCCAGGCCCGTCGCCCAGCCGGACGACGCGCAGTTCCGTGTTCGGAAGGGCCGCAACCTCGGCGGTCACGTTCGCCAAGTGCCTCTTCGGTCTGCGCCGGGCGGTCGCCGATGCGCTGGCTCGCGCTTTCGTCGACGATGGCGAGGACGATGTCGGACAGCGGCGCGCGGTCCTCCTGCTGCAAGGACGGGTTGCACAGCGCCAAAAGCAGCACCGCCGCCGCCAGCCCGCGCAGCCACCAACCCGAAAGCCCGCGCCACAGTGCGACCGCCACGCTGAGTGCAGCCACCGCAGCGACGGCATAAAGCAGAAACCAGGGCAGCAGCGGATCGAAGACGAGCGTTCCGTTCACTGCCCCAGCCTTTCAAGAAGCGCAGGCACATGCACCTGGTCGGATTTGTAGTTCCCGGTCAGCACATGCATGATCAGGTTGATCCCGAAGCGGTAGGAAATCTCGCGCTGCCGTTCTCCGGCAAACCCCCGCCCGACCGGAAACATGGGCGCGCCCGACGCATCCGTGGCCCAGGCCGACGCCCAGTCATTGCCACCGATCACCACCGGCGTCACCCCGTCGTTCAGGTTGCGAAAGGGCATCCCTTCCACCTGTTCCGCGTCCGGTGGCGCCGCTTCGACCCAGACCGTGCGCCCGGCGTGGCGACCCGGAAAATCCTGCAGAAGGTAGAATGTCCGCGTCAGGACGTGGTCGGCAGGGACCGGTTCAAGGGGCGGAATGTCGAGCTGGAGGGCGATTTCCTGCAAACGCCGCCCCTCGGGCGTGGTCCCGCCGAAATCCGCCACATCGGCGTCGCGCGTGTCGAACAGGATCATGCCGCCGGTCCGCAGGTAGCGGTTCAGGTTGGCATAGGCTTCGGCCGAGGGGATCGGCTGGCTGGCCGTGATCGGCCAGTAAAGGAAAGGAAAGAACGCCAGTTCGTCCCGCTCCAGATCGACGCCGATGGGGGCTTCCGGTTCGATCGACGTGCGTTCCATCAGCCGCTGGCTCAGCCCGCGCAGCCCCGCATCCGCAAGCTCATCGACCCGCGCATCGCCCGTCAGCACATGCCCCAGCACGACAGCCGTCGTCGCTTCAAGCGCCAGAACGTCGTCGGGCACGTCCTGGGCCATGGATGGCTGCGGTGACATAAGGAAGGCCAACATCACCACGGCCGCCGCACCACCAGCCCGGCGCAGACGGCCCGTCAACCAGAGCGACGCAAGGATATCCAGCGTCAGCAGCGCCAGCGCCGCGCCCAGGAAACTGCCCTTCAGTGCCTGCTCACGCTCGACCGCCAGCCCCTCCACCACGATCCGCTCTGGCCAGACGGCAGGGGACAAGGTGGTGTCCGGCCCGATCACGTTCAGTGCGACGCGCCGGTCAAGGCCCGCATAAAGGCCGGGCGGCAGGTCCGGCCCCGGGCCGCTCGCGATCCCTTCGGCCAGCGTTTCGCCCGGCACACCGGCAACCTCGCCCGCATCGACCACGGCGCCATAGGCATCGAGCACCGTTTCCGGCACCCAGGTCTGCCCCGCCAGATCGCTCGCGTCCGGGGCCGCAGGCCGGGTCGAAACGGCGAGGCGTTCCAGCATCTGCACGAAGAGCCCCGAAAGCGGCAGGGTGGACCATTCCGCATTTGCGGTGACGTGGAACAGCACCACCTGCCCCTGCCCCACCTGTTTGCGCGTGACAAGCGACGTTCCGTCGGCCAAAGCCGCGATCGTCCGACCGGCAAGATCGGGGTCAGGCTGCGCCAGCACCTGTGCGCTGACCGTGACATCGGGCGGAATCGCGAGTCCGTGGAACGGCGAGCCATCGGCAAACGGTGCCAGCGCCTTGGGTTCACCCCAGCTCATCGCGCCCCCGACCGAACGCCCGCCCTCACGCAGGCGGACCGGCATCATCGGATCCTCGCTCGCGCGGCTGACATCACTCGCCGCCAGCCGCGGCCCGGCAAAGCGCAGCAGCAGACCGCCCGTGTCGAGCCAGTCCATCAGGCCATCCGTCTCGGTCGGCGAAAGGCGCGCCACGTCGGCCAGGATGATGACGTCGGGCGAGGCCAGCAGAACATCGTCCAGCGTGCCGCCGATCAGGTCGGCGACCGGCTCCAGCGCCTGTTCCAGATAATGCGTGGGCGACAGAAGCTGCAAACCCTCGGCGCTGTCGGTCCCCGCGATCAGGGCGACCTTGCGGCGCTTCAGGCTGTCATCGGTCAGGCTGACCGCGCCCGCCGACCGCACGCCCGCGATCTCGAAGCGTTGCAGGCGATTGCGCAGTTCCGGCGGCAAAGACAGCGCCGCTTCGCCTTCGACCTCGCCCGCCGCAAGGCTGACGGTCACACGCGCCAGTTCCCGCTCGACCCCGCCCGGATCAAGGCCGCGCGCCGAGACCTCGTACTGAACCGTATCGCCGCCCACAGGGCGCATGAGCCTTACCTTGACGACACCTTCCTCGAACACGGGCGGGCGCAGGGTGGCGATCGGGCGCGGGCTTTCGAACACGGTCACGCTGCCCTTCTCTTCCAGTGCGGCCAGCAGGGTGTCGCGACCCGGATGGTCCAGACCGTCCGACAGCCAGAAACTGTCGAAACCATCGGCAGGCAATGCCGCCGCCCAGCCGTCCAGATCCGTAGGCGACCAGGGCTGCGGATCGACCGCACCCAGCCGCGAGGCCCAGGCGTTCGCCGCCTGAAACTCGGGCTGCTGTGGGCGGTCGGTCAGCCTAATGATGGCAACGGGGCGTCCGGTCCTGCCCGCATCCTCGACCAGCGCCGAGGCCCGGTCGATCCGCCGGGGCCAGTCGCGCGCATCCGCCCATCCTGCATCCATCAGGACAAGCAGCGGGCCCGTTCCCGGTTCGCGTTGCTGCGGGTTCAGGACAGGCCCCGCAAAAGCAATGATCGCCGCACCCACGGCCAGCATGCGCAGCAGAAGCAGCCACCACGGCGTCTTGTCCGTCTCGGTCTCGTCGTCGGTCAGGCCCAGCAACAATGCCACGCCCGGAAAGCGCCGACGGATCGGCGCGGGCGGAACGGCGCGCAGCAAAAGCCAAAGGATCGGCAAAGCGACGAGGCCCAGCAGCAGCCAGGGTGCGGTAAAGCCGATGGGGCCGAGCATCCACATCAGCGGCCCCGCTCCAGCGCGCGGTAAAGCCACATCAGCGCGCCTTGCGCGCTTTCGCCGGTATGGTGCGTCTGCACATGCCAGCCCGAGGCGCGGGCGAGTGCGGCGAGCCTGTCCTTGCGTTCGGCAAGACGGGCAAGGTAGCGCGTGCGCAGGTCGCCCGCGCGCAGCGTCTCGTGGCGCAGGCTGCCACCCATGCTTTCGAAGATCGTGCGGCCATCGAAGGGAAAATCCTCTTCCGCCGGGTCCAGCACCTGCAAGAGCGCGCCCTTCACGCCCCGGTCCGAAGCGCGGGCCATCACCGCCTCGACCCCGGCGATATCACCCAGAAAATCCGACACGAGAACGGCACGGCCATGCGACACCATTCCGGTCGCGTCCGGCAGGCCATAGTCGTCAGCAACCTCGTCGCCAAGCGCCAGTGCCAGCCGGTCCACCTGCGCGCGGCCCGCCCGGGGCGGATGGGCATCGCCCGAAAGACCCACCCTCTCGCCTCCGCGCAAGAGCAGAACCGCCAGCGCAAGGCCCAGCAAACGCGCGCGGTGCGCTTTCGGCTGGCGGGCCTTGTCGCCCGTGAAGCCCATCGACCGCGACGAATCGATCCAGAGCGTGACCGACTGTGCCGCCTGCCATTCCCGCTCGCGCACGAAATGCGAGTCCGACCGGGCCGAACGCCGCCAGTCGATCATCCGCGCGCTGTCGCCCGCATGCGACGGGCGGTACTGCCAGAACTCGTCGCCCATTCCGGCGCGCCGCCGCCCATGCTCGCCAAGGATCACGGTCGCGGCCAGATGCTCCGCCTCTGCCAAGAGCGGCGGCAGCGACTGGCCAAGCGTTTCGGCTTCGGCGCGCTGGACGGGCGCAAGGCTCACGCCGCCGCCTCGAGACCCGCAAGCCGCGAGACGACGCCGTCGATCACCGCGCCGAGGCTTTCACCGCGCGCACGGGCCGCGAAGCTCAGCGCCATGCGGTGGATCATTACCGGGCGCGCCAAGGCGCGCACATCGTCGACATTCGGGACCAGCCGCCCGTCAAGAAGCGCGCGCGCCCGCACCGTCAGCATCAGCGCCTGTGCCGCGCGCGGCCCCGGCCCCCAGCTCAGCACATCGGCCAGCGCGCGGCCTTCGGGCTCGCCCGGGCGGCAGGCGCGGACGAGGTCGAGGATCATTTCGACGACCTGATCGCCCACCGGCATCCGGCGCAGCACGGACTGTGCCGCGATCAATTCCTCGGCGGTGAAGACCTGATGCACCTGCGCATCCTCTGCGCCGGTGGTCGCGATCAGGATATCGCGCTCGGTCGCGCGGTCGGGGTAGTCGACGTCGACCTGCACCAGAAAGCGGTCCAACTGCGCCTCGGGCAGCGGATAGGTGCCTTCCTGTTCGATCGGGTTCTGCGTTGCCAGCACATGGAACGGGCGTCCCAGCGGACGGTGCTGACCCGCGATGGTCACCTCGCGTTCCTGCATCGCCTGCAACAGCGCCGACTGGGTGCGGGGCGAGGCGCGGTTGATCTCGTCGGCCATCAGAAGCTGGCAGAAGATCGGACCCTCGATGAACCGGAACGCCCGCCCGCCATCCGCCGTCGTGTCCAGCACCTCGGACCCGAGAATATCGGCGGGCATCAGGTCGGGCGTGAACTGGATGCGGTTCCCCTTGAGGCCCATCACGGTGGATAGCGTATCGACCAGCCGCGTCTTTCCCAGCCCCGGCAGGCCCACCAGCAGCGCATGACCGCCACACAGCATGGCGGCGAGCACCAGCTCCACCACCTTTTCCTGACCGATGAAACGTTTGTTGATGCTGGCCTTCGCCTCGGACAGCCGACCGCCCAGCGCCTCGATCTCGCCCACCAGTGCCTGCGCGTCAGCCATGACAATCGTCCTTATCAGGTTACATCCACCATCAGACCAAACTATCCTTCCCGGCACAAATGGCAAAAAGCATGAGCGGACAAATGATCGTGAAACCATCGGCCGAAAGCGTGATGGCCTCGGTGCAAGCGGCGACGAAGCAAAAGGGCCCGCCGCCTGTGCATTTGTGGAACCCTCCGTTCTGCGGCGATATCGACATGCGCATCGCGCGCGACGGCACATGGTTCTACCAGGGCACGCCCATCGGGCGGACCCGGACTGGTGAAACTGTTCTCCTCGATCATCAAGCGCGAGGGCGACGCCTATTTTCTTGTCACTCCGGTCGAAAAGGTGGGCATCACGGTCGATGACGCCCCGTTCGTCGCGACAGACTTCGAGGCCGAGGGCACGGGCGAGGCGCAGTCGCTCACCTTCGTCACTCAGGTTGGGGACCGTGTCATGGCGGGACCCGACCATCCGATCCGCGTTGTCCGCGACCCGGAGACGGGCGAACCGTCGCCCTATGTGCTGATCCGGACGAACCTGGAAGCCCTGATCGACCGCAAGTCGTTCTACCGTCTGGTCGAGTTGGGAAGCCATGCGATGCAGGGCGGGGAAAGCTGGTTCGGCCTGTGGTCGGATGGGGTATTCTTCCCGGTGATCGCGTCTGCGGAGTTGCCATGATGCGCCTTGCCGCCAACCTGACGATGCTGTTCACCGAAGCACCGCCGCTCGAGCGCCCGTCGCTTGCACGCGGGGCGGGCTTCGACGGTGTGGAAATCCTGTTTCCCTACCAGCATTCCGTGCCCGACTGGCAGGCCGCGCTGGATGGTTTGCCGCTCGCGCTCATCAACACGCCCCCCGGGGATTGGGCGGCAGGCGAGCGTGGCTGGGCTGCCGTGCCGGGGCAGGGCGCGCGGTTCAGGGAAGGCTTCCTTCAGGCGCTCGACATGGCGAGAAGCCTGTGTGCCGAGCATATCCATGTCATGTCCGGCAACGCGGCCGGACCCGAGGCCGAGGCGGAACTGACGCAAAATCTTCGATGGGCGGCGATGCAGGCACCCGAGCAGAGCCTGACGCTGGAGCCGCTGAACCCGCTCGACATGCCGGGCTACTTCCTGTCCGGCTTCGACCAGGCCGCGCGGATCATCGACGGCCTGGGCCTTCCCAACCTTGGCCTGCAACTCGATCTCTGGCACATCCTGGCGATGCGGGTTGGACCCGGCAGCGATCTGGCGAGAGCATGGCCGCATCACCCGGCATGTCCAGATTTCGGGAACCGTCGGGCGTGCCGAGCCCGACCAGCCCGCACTGGACTGGATGGGTGATCTGACGCGCGACTATTCCGGCTGGATCGCGGCGGAGTATCGACCCGCCGCAGCCACCGCAGCGGGCACCGGCTGGCTTGCGCGCGCCCGGGACGCCCTGCAGGCCTGACCGGCCTTGCTGCGACAGGCGCAATCGCTATCATGCGCGCCAGCCCCGGACACCAGCAAGGAACGCCCCGAATGCCCATCGACGCCCCCGAAACCGAAGTGGTCACGACGTGGAAGGTGGCCTGCGACGGCGGCGAAGGCGCACTTGGGCATCCGCGCGTCTGGCTGGTCATCCCCGAGGATCGGGGCTGGGTGGAATGCGGATATTGCGACAAGCGCTATGTCCATGCCAGCGTGGCCAACCCCGAGGTGAAGGGCTGAGGCGCGGCGTCAGCGCCGCGCGCGCGTCAGGCCAAGGACCAGACCCAGGATCGCGCCCAGAAGGGCGCCCGCCGGTGTGAAGAAAAAGATCACACCCATCGCGGCCCCTCCTTCGCGCTGTGACACGCCGCCATAGGTCAGCCAGAGCAGACCCACCCCGAAGGCGATCGCCCCTCCCAGGATCAGCCCGCCCAGCATCCACAATACCGTCCGCATCATCCGCCCCCCGCATGACCATTCCACATTGCGACGGCGCACCGACGGGTGGCAACCCCGGCGCGATCATGCCAATACTTCGGGCCACGGCGCAGCAGAGGGGTCAGGGGCGATGAGCGGATTCGGCAAGGGCAACCACCTGCACCTGATCGACGGCTCGGCCTACATCTTTCGTGCCTATCACGCGCTGCCGCCGCTGACCCGCAAATCGGACGGACTGCCCATCGGCGCGGTCGCGGGCTTTTGCAACATGCTGTTCCGCTATGTCGAGAACAACAAGAAGGGCGATACGCCGACCCATGTCGCGGTCATCTTCGACCATTCCTCGAAGACCTTCCGCAACGACATCTACCCGGCCTACAAGGCCAACCGGCCCGAATTGCCCGAAGATCTGCGCCCGCAATTCCCGCTGACGCGCGAGGCGACCCGCGCCTTCAACGTCGCCTGCATCGAGACCGAGGGGTTCGAGGCCGACGACATCATCGCCACCCTGGCCTGCAAGGCGCGCGAGGCGGGCGGGCGGGTGACGATCATCTCGTCCGACAAGGACCTGATGCAGCTTGTGGGCGACGGGGTCGAGATGCTCGACCCGATGAAGAACAAGCCCATCGGCGTGGCCGAGGTCGAAGAAAAGTTCGGCGTGCGCCCGGAGCGGGTGGTGGACGTGCAGGCACTGGCGGGTGACAGCGTCGACAACGTGCCGGGTGCGCCCGGCATCGGCATCAAGACCGCCGCGCTGCTGATCCAGGAATACGGCGATCTTGAAACGCTGCTGGAGCGGGCGGGCGAGATCAAGCAGGAGAAGCGCCGCCAGACCCTGATCGAACAACGCCGAGCAGATCCGCATCTCGAAGCGCCTCGTGCAGCTTGACTGCGACACGCCGCTGGACTTCGGCGCTGGACGCGCTCGAGGTGAAGGAGCCCGATCCCGAGGCGCTGATGGGTTTCCTGAACGCGATGGAGTTCCGCACGCTGACCAAGCGCGTGGCCGAAAGCTGAAGGTGCCCTACGCCCCGCCCGCCGAAGGGCTGCCCGTTCCCGCCGCCGACGATGCTGCCCCCGTGCTGCACGTCACCGCCGAGCCCTTCGACCACGGCAGCTACGAAGCCGTGCGCGACGAAGCGGCGCTTGAACGCTGGATCGCGCTGATCCGCGAGCGCGGCCATGTCGCCGTCGACACCGAAACCACCAGCCTGGACGAGATGCGGGCCGAGCTTGTGGGCATCTCGCTTTGCGTCGAGGCGGGGCGCGCCTGCTACATCCCGCTTGGTCACAAGCAGGGCGGCGGTGACCTTTTCGGCTCGACCGACCTGATCGCGGGGCAGATTCCGCTGGAGCGTGCGCTGGCCGCTGCTGAAGCCCGTTCTGGAGGACCCGGCGATCCTGAAGATCGGCCAGAACATGAAATACGACGCCAAGATCATGGCGCGTCAGGGCATCCGTGTCGCACCCATCGACGACACGATGCTGATGTCCTATGCCATGCAGGCGGGGCTGAACCAGCACGGCATGGACACGCTGTCCGAGAAGTACCTCGGCCATCACGCCGATCCCGATCAAATCGCTGCTCGGAACCGGCAAGTCGCAGGTCACCTTCGACCGCGTCCCGGTGGACGAGGCGGTGAAATACGCAGCCGAAGATGCCGACGTGACGCTGCGCCTGTGGCAGCTCGTTCAAGCCGCAACTGCACCGTGCTCGCATGTCACGACCGTCTACGAGACGCTGGAACGCCCCCTCGTGCCCGTGCTGGCCGAGATGGAGATGGCCGGGCGTGCAGGTGGACCGCGACACCCTGTCGCCGCATGTCGAACGCCTTCGCGCAGAAGATGGCGGGGCTGGAGGAGGAGATTCACCAGCTTGCGGGCGAGAAGTTCAACGTCGGCTCGCCCAAGCAGCTTGGCGAGATCCTGTTCGACAGGATGAGCCTGCCGGGCGGCGAAAAGGGCAAGACCGGCGCCTATGCGACCGGGCGCGGATGTGCTGGAAGACCTCGCCGCCGAAGGCCACGACCTGCCCGCCCGCGTGCTGGACTGGCGGCAGCTTTCCAAGCTGAAATCCACCTATACCGACGCACTGCAGGACCACATCAACCCCGAGACCGGGCGCGTCCACACGTCCTATTCGATCACCGGGGCGGTCACCGGGCGGCTGTCCTCGACCGACCCGAACCTGCAGAACATCCCGATCCGCACCGAAGAGGGCCGCCGCATCCGCGAGGCCTTCGTGGCCCCGAAAGGGCAGCGTTCTCGTCAGCCTCGACTACAGCCAGATCGAACTGCGCATCCTGGCCCATGTCGCCGACATCCCGGCGCTGAAGCAGGCGTTCCGCGACGGCATCGACATCCACGCGATGACCGCCTCCGAGATGTTCAACGTGCCGCTCGACCAGATGACGCCCGAAATCCGCCGTCAGGCCAAGGCGATCAACTTCGGGGTGATCTACGGCATTTCCGGCTTCGGCCTTGCCCGCAACCTGCGCATCCCGCGCGCCGATGCGCAGGGCTTCATCGACCGCTACTTCGAACGCTTTCCCGGCATCAAGGGCTACATGGACGACGACCGTCGCCTTCGCGCAGGCAAGACGGGCTACGTCCAGACGCTGTTCGGTCGCAAGATCCACACGCCCGAGATCAACGCCAAGGGCCCCGACGCCGGTTTCGCCAGCCGCGCCGCGATCAACGCGCCGATTCAGGGCACGGCGGCCGACGTGATCCGCCGCGCGATGATCCGCATGCCGCGGGCGATCGCCGACCTGCCGGCGCAAGATGCTGCTGCAGGTGCATGACGAATTGCTGTTCGAGGTGGACGAGGACGCAGCCGACACCCTCGATCGCCCGCGCGAAGGAGGTGATGGAAGGCGCCGCCCATCCGGCGGTCCACCTGACCGTCCCGCTGACGGTCGAGGCCGGGAAGGGCCTGACCTGGGCGGCGGCGCATTGACCCCGCCGATCACCGACTGGGCCGGTCTGAAGGCGCTGGCCCTCTCGCTGGACCTGCCGGAGGTGACCCTGGCCTTGCCGTGGGGTCACGAGGCGCTGAAGGCGCATGGCAAGATGTGGTGCTGGTGGTCGCCCTATGTCGAGGCCGCCGTCTTCAAGGCCGACAAGGCCGAGCGCGAGATGCTGATGCAGGCCGACCCCGACACTTTCTTCCTGCACCCCCACTACGCCCCGCATAACCTCGTCCTGGTCCGCGCGGGCCGGATCGACCCCGGCTGGGCGACGGCGCGCCTGATCCGCGACTGGCGCGACGCCGCCCCGAAGCGCTGGCTCAAGGCCTGGGACGCGGCGCAGACATAGGCAGGGGCGACGGCGCCGCTTACGCCCGGTCGATCCGCACCTGATAGCAATTGTTCCGCGCCGAGCGGACATGGACATAGGCCACCCGCGGATCTGCCAGCCGCGCGCGCGGCCTCGTGCCGCGATCCGGTCGGTCGGCACCACCGCCCCGGTGCCGTAGACGATCCGGTGATCGGCGCGAATAGCCCCGGACGATGTAGTCGGGCGAGGCGAGGATTTCCGGCAGATCGTCGGCGCATTCCGGCGCGTGGCACCGCTCTGCATCGGCGCACAGGAAGATCGGCCCCAGCTCGGCATAGGGCTGCGGCGCGGGAAAGGGCCGGTGCGCGAGGATCAGCATCCCGCGCCCTGCGGGAATCATTCTTCAGGCAATGGCGGCAGGGATTGCCGTCGCCGTCCGACACTGCCCGCTCGGGCGTCTGGCCGTTGGCGTCTGGCCCGCCCGCCTGATAGCGGCGGACGATGTCGGTGGGCATCGGTGTAAAGGCGATGGGCATGGGGAACCTCCGTTGCGTTGCCCCATGTCTAGGCTCGCGCCTGCCCCGGCCCGCGACCCGATCCTTGCGGTTTCCGCCGTTCAGGGCAGCAGCCGCCCCAGGTTCCGCCCGCCCAGGATGTGCAGATGGTAATGCGGCACTTCCTGATTGCTGTCCGCGCCGGCATTGGTGATGGCGCGGTAACCGGCGCCCCCCTCGCCGGGGCTGACGCCCAGCATGGCGCAGACCCTGGCGGCGGTGCGGTGGAAATCGACCATTTCCTCGGCGCGACGCCTCGGCTGCGAAATGGTCGAAAGTCACATAAGGCCCCTTCGGGATCACCAGCACATGCATCGGCGCCTGCGGGCGGATGTCGTGGAAGGCCAGCGTATGCTGCGGTCTCCAGCACCGTCTTGTTCGGAATCTCGCCGCGCAGGATGCGGGCGAAGATGTTCTGGTCGTCATAGGTATAGGGCATCGCTTTCAATCCACGAAAAGATAGTCGGTGGCGGCGATCTCGCGCGCCTTCTCGGGCGGAATATCAAGAAACTCGGCCAGCGGCACGGTGTTTTCGTTCGACGCTCGCCCGTTGCCGGATGCGGTAGAGCCCGGCGAAATCGGCATCGCGCAGCCGGTCGCTTTCGAACTTCACGTCATAGCGGATGGTGGGCAGCAGCCGGTCCAGCGTGTCCTTGGGCGTGCTGGTCCCGGCAAGACCCACCCGGCGCGCATGGCCGATCAGATAGTCGTCGGTGAAATCGCACTCGATCTCCAGCAGCCGCGTCTGCGAGCGGTCGGCATAGAAATCCTGCATCAGGTCGACATTGGCCGGGTCGATGCACAGGACCAGCCGGTCGGTCTGCCAGTAGTCGAACAGCATCCGCACCAGCGCCCGCCGATGACGCGTGCGCTTTTCCAGCGTGGTCTGGATGCCGCCAAGATCGGGCAGCGCCGTCGATCTCTTCGTTGAACAGATAGTCGAGCGCGGGAATGTCCGGTCACCTGCCGGACCCGTTCGACCAGCCGCTTGGCGACATGCCATTTCTTGCAGGTCACGATCATCAGCGTCCGCTCGCGGCCGAGGCTGGCCTCGGTTTCCCAGAACCGCGGCGCGAAGCGGCGCCCGATCGCGGCCGCGCCCGGTCAGGAACTCGAACAGGCTGCCGCCCCTCGTTCGAGATCGGAAAGCTGCACGCCGGTTGCGGCGTAAAGCTTGCCGAGCCGTGCCTTCAGCTCGTTCGCATCGGGCGAATCTTGCGGGCGAACAGATAATCCTGGCTCAGCAGCAGGTCGTAGTGGTCGTTGTAGAACGTCACCGGCATGCCGTAGTCGGTGAACATCAGGAAGGTCAGCGTGCGCGGCTGCGATTTCGCGCCTCGGGCACCAGATGGCGCACCAGGGTCTGGAAGAACGTCTCGTCCGGGATCCAGGTGGTGCGGAAGAACCGCATCACATCGCGCGCGCTTGGCAAGGAAGTCCAGAATCGCCTCGATCGTCCGGCGCCGCAGGCACCACCACTGGCTGCCGATCTGGATCTGCAGGTCCTGCGGGACCTTGCGCGTTCCAGCCCCAGTCGCTTCTGCAGGTCCATCGACGGCGTAGAACAGCCGCTTGCGCGTGCGCTCGTTGAACGAAGTGGCGGTAGATCAGCCGCTCTTCCTTGATCCCGGTCTTGATCCAGTCCGAGGTGAAGAAATCGAAGCTTTCGATGTAGTCGACGTCGTCGCGGTCCAGGAAGGCATGGGCATATTCGGCCGACTTGATCGGCATGCAGTCGCCCGACAGCATGTAGAAATGCGTGGCCCGCGGAAAGCGCGTCGACGCGGCCCGCGATCAGCCTGCAGCGTGGCCTCGACCAGGCTCCACTCGCCCCAGCCGCATTTCAACCGGCGCTCGGGCAAAGGCGACCGACGGGTTGTCCGCCAGCGCCGTCGCGGATGCGCTCGAAGTCGGCTCGGGCTTGGCGCGCGCGTCGAAGTGGATGGCGATGAAGTCCCCGACCGCCGTCAGGCGTTCGGCCTGCGCGATGATGCCCTCGGGGTCCTTGTGGCACAGAAGGATGTAGGCAATCTTTGCCATTCACGGAACCTGGCAACGCGACTGCGCTAGTCATTGTTTCCTTAAGCTGCTTTATCAGCCATTGAAAAGACAGAGTTTGTTTGCTTTGGTGGCGCACAGTGTTCCGTGCCGCTTGCGATCGCGGGATGTGCGGCAAGAAAGGAGCGGAGTCATGGGTTTTCCCGGCACCTGGATGACGGAAAGCGAAAGCGTGGTCTACCGGGTCGTGCCGAAATGCGCCTGCTCGACCATCGGGCAGATCATGTACTATTCCGACCATGGCCGGTTCTTCGACGGCGACATCCACGATGCGACCGACGGGCCTGCACAAATGGGCGCATGGAGGCGAGCCAGCCGCTGATCGAGCGCAACGTCAAGGCGCACAGGTCCTATGCCTTCACCTGCGTGCGCAACCCCTACACCCGCATCCTGTCGTCGCTTCTTCGACAAGATCTGCGGCATCCAGCGCAACGGCAAACGCTATCGCGGCAACCTTGTGCCGCTGCTGATGCAGAAATACGGGATCGAGGTCGGCGGCGACGACGGCAAGCACGAGTTCGACCAGATCGCCAGCTTCCGCCGCTTCCTGCTGTTCGCCCGCGACACCATCCGCTGGAAGCAAGCCGATGGAGCCGGACATCCACTGGTCGGCGATGGCGGGCCATGTCTCGACCTTCATCGTCAACGGCGGGCGCTACGACCACATCTTCTTCACCGAGAAGTTCGACGAGGGCATGCAGGTGCGTGCTGGACCACATCAAGACCAAGCACAAGGTCGACCTGGCGAAGATCCCCCGCTTCAACGAAAGCGAAGGCCACGGGCCCGAAGCGCGCTGCACCCGGTCGAGGACTATTTCGACGACCTGTCGATGCACCTGATGTGGGAAATCTACAAACGCGACTTCCAGCTGTTCCGCTATGACTTCGACAACCCCGCCAACAAGATGCCGCTGGGCGAGGTCGATCTGGACGAGGTCCACGCCAAGCTGGGGGTGTAGGTCGCGCTCCGCATCAGGCGCAACGAAGATCGCAGGGCGCCCCGCCCGATCAGCGGACCCTGCAGTGCAGGGTCCGCCGGGCGGTTGCCCGAAGGCGCAAGCCGCAGGGCAAGGGGCTCTCCGCTGACGTAAGCGTCTCAATCCGTCCGCGCATGCCTGGGCTGGCGCGGCAACGCGCCTGCCAGGGGCAGGCAGGCGCGGACGGATTTGTCACGCGACAAATCCGTCAGGCGGCACTCTGCACCCACGCAACCAGCTCGGCCTCACCCCCGCCGCAAGTTCCCTGCCGCCGCAGACAGGGCGAAGACCACCGCGGCGCAGGCGATGATCGACGGGCCCGCCGGGGTGTCCTGCCACAGCGACAGGCGCAACCCGCCCAGGCTCGCCACGGCACCGATCAGCACAGCCGCAGCCGCCATCGCCTCGGGCGAGCGGCTGATCCCCCGTGCCGCCGCCGCCGGGATGATGAGCATCGCCGCGATCAGCAGCGCGCCCACCACCTTCAGCGCCACCGCCACCACCACCGCCAGCGCCAGCACCAGCACCAGCCGCTCGCGGTCGGGGTTCAGACCCGAGGCATGGGCCAGATCCTCGTTCAGCGTGGCCGTCAGCAGCGCGTCCCATCGCCAGACCAAAAGAACCGCCACCAGCGCCGCGCCGCCCCAGATCCAGAGCAGGTCCAGCCGCGACACCGCCAGGATGTCGCCGAAGAGATAGGCCGAAAGATCCGTGCGCACCCCCGGCACGAAACTGATCGCGACAAGCCCGAAGGCCAGCGCTGAATGCGCCAGCACCCCCAGCGTCGTGTCCATTGCCCAGCCGCGCGCGGCCAGTGTCGCCACCGTGACCGCCATCGCCAGCGCCACCACCAGCGTGCCCAGCCCGACCGGCAGGTCGCTCGCCAGCGCCAGCGCCACGCCGAGGATTGCGGCATGGGCCGTCGCATCCCCGAAATACGCCATGCGGCGCCAGACGACGAAGGCGCCGAGCGGCCCGGTCGCCAGCGACAGGCCCACCCCGGCCAACCCGGCCCGCACGAGAAAATCGTCAAGCATGATCATGCTCGCGGGCGTCGTGAGCGTGATGGTGGTGGTCGTGCCCATGGTCGTGGGTATGCTCATGGTCGTGGGTATGCTGATAGAGCGCCAGCGCCCCCTGCGTGCCCAGCCCGAACAACGCCCGATATTCCGGCGCGTTCGACACCACGCGCGGCGTGCCTTCGCAGCAGATGTGTCCGTTCAGGCAGATCACCCGATCCGAGGCCGACATGACGACGTGAAGATCGTGGCTCACCATCAGCACGGCCGCGCCCGTGGCCTGCGTGACTTCCTCGATCAGCCGGTAGAACGCCGCTTCGCCCGGCTGGTCCAGCCCCTGCGTCGGTTCGTCCAGCACCAGAAGTTCGGGCGCGGTCATCAGCGCGCGCGCCAGCAGGACGCGCTGCAACTGTCCGCCCGACAGGTCGGTCATCTGCCGTCTCGGCGACCTCGGGCACGCCAACCCGCGCGAGTGCCGCCTCACAGGCTGCACGCGGATGGCGCACCGGCAGCGACAGGAACCGCAACGCCGTCATGGGCATGGTGCGGTCGATCTGCAACCGCTGCGGAACATAGCCGATCTTCAGGCCAGCCTGACGGGATACGCTCCCCTCGGCAGGCGTGACGATGCCCAGCAACGCGCGCAGCAGCGTGGATTTTCCCGATCCGTTCGGACCGACGATGGTGACGATCTCGCCCGGGTCGACATGCAAGGTGATGTCATGCAGCACCTCGGCGCCGCCAAAGCGGACGCACATGTTTCTGGCCTCGATCAGGCTCATGCGGCAACCTCGCGACAGGCGGGGCACAGGCCGAGCGCTTCGATATTGCTGCGCTCGATCACGAAGCCAAGGTCGGCCGCCGCCTTGTCGAGTGCCGCTCTGACCGGCGCGGCAGGCGCCTCGGCCACAGCATCGCAAGCGCGGCAGATCAGGAAGGCGGGGGCATGGGCCTCGCCGGGATGCATGCAGGCGGTAAAGGCATTGAGACGCCGGATACGGTGCGCGAACCCGTTCTCGACAAGAAAATCAAGCGCCCGATACGCGACGGGGGGCTGGTTGCCGAAGCCTTCTGCCGCAAGCCGCTGCAAGACGTCATAGGCCCCGAGCGCCCGATGCGCCTCGAGCAGGATTTCCAGCACGCGGCGGCGGACCGGGGTGAGCCGGATGTTTCTGTCTGCCGCAAGCCGTTCGGCCCGCGCCAGGACATCTCCCGCGCAGTCGGCATGATCGTGATGGGCAAAGGCGCGCGCATCGGGCGAATGGTCCATCAGAAGGCACCTTGACGTGTTATGATATTACGTATGATAAGCGGTCCGATCCCTGACCGGAAGGCCCCAATTCATGCGTTATACCATATCGCTTCTTGCTGCCAGCACCGCCCTTACCACCCCGGCCCTGGCCGAAGTACCGCAGGTGGTGACCGACATTCCGCCGGTGCACGCGCTGGTGGCGCAGGTGATGGGCGATCTGGGTAAACCGGTCCTGCTGCTGGAACGGGGTGCGAATGCCCATGACTTCCAGCTCAAGCCCAGCCAGATTGCGGCACTTTCCGAGGCCGATCTTGTCGTCTGGATCGGCCCCGCGATGACGCCCTGGCTTGACCGGGCGCTTGAGACCGCCGAAGGCGCGCAAAGCCTGACCCTGCTCGATGCGCCGGGAACAGAGTTGCGTGAGTATGGTGCGGCTGACCCTCACGATCACGCCGCAGACGACCACGATCACGATCATGGGGCGGAAGTGGCGAAGGCCACCGATGCCGAGAACGCCCACGACCATGACCACGATCATGGCCATGACGACCATGCCGAAGACGGTCATGATCACCAGCATACCGGAACCGATCCCCATGCCTGGCTTGATCCGGCGAACGCCCAGACCTGGCTGCGCCTCGTTTCGGACCGTCTGAGTGAAGCGGACCCTGAGAACGCCGCTGTCTACAAGGCAAATGCCGAGGCCGCATCGGCGCGGATCGCAAGCCTCGACGCGACACTCGCCGCACGGTTGGCGCCTTTGCACGACAGGCCCTTCGTCGTCTTTCATGATGCCTATGGCTACTTCGCCGATCATTACGACCTGTCCATCGCGGGGACGATCGCCCTTGGCGATGCCGCATCGCCGGGCGCGGCCCATCTGGCGGAATTGCGCTCGACGATGCAGGGGGGAGCGCCGCTTTGCATCTTCCCCGAGGCGAACCATGATCCCAAGCTTGTCGCGACCATGGTCGAGGGATCGGACGTGCGGATCGGCGCGCCACTCGACCCGGAAGGTGCACTGCTGGACCCGGGGCCGGGGCTTTACGATGCGCTTCTGACGGGCCTCGCGGATGCGCTGACGGGTTGCCTTGCCGAAAGCTGAATGCTTGACCGCCCCTCACCTTTCCGCAATGCCTGCGGAAAGGGAGACGCTGAATGACCGCCACCATCACGCCTTTCGGGCGGACTGCATCCGGCACCAGGGTTGACGCGATACGGCTGACGACGCCCGATCTGACCGCGACCGTGCTGACCTATGGCGCGGCGCTTGGCGATCTGCGCCTTGCAGGACTGCCGCATGCGCTGACCCTGGGCGGCCCTGACCTCGCTGCCTACGAGGGGCCGATGGGTTACTTCGGCACGATCGTCGGCCCGGTCGCGAACCGTCTCGCGGGCGCCCGCGCGCCCATCGGTGGGCGCGACTACGCCTTCGCCCCGAACGATGGCGCAAACCTTCTGCACGGCGGTCGCGACGGCATCCAGACCCGCGTCTGGAAAGTAGTCGAAGCTGACGCGACCCGCGTTTGCCTTGAACTGCAGCTTGCCGATGGCGATGGCGGCTTTCCGGGCAACCGTGTGCTGACGGCCGAATACAGGGCCGAGGGGGCGGCACTTGTGCTGACGCTGACCGCCAAGACCGATGCGCCGACACTGATGAACCTTGCCCATCACGGCTACTGGAACCCAGACGGCGCGGCCACGACCCGTGGACTGCGCCTGACCGTCCATGCCGACAGCTACCTGCCCGTGGACGAGGCCCTGATCCCTATGGGCGAGGTGCGCCCCGTCCACGGCGTCTTCGATCTGCGTCAAGGTCGCGACCTCGACCTGACTGAGGGGCTCGACCACAACTTCTGCCTCGCCCCGGCCCCGCGCGCCCTGACCGAAGTCGCCACACTCGCCGGATCACGGGCCACGCTTCACCTCGCCTCCACCGAACCGGGCTTGCAGATATACGAAGGCGCGCGGGTGGACACCGCGCCTTTTCCGGGCCATGGCGGTGTGCCCTACGGCCCCTTCGCGGGCGTCGCGATGGAACCGCAGCGCTGGCCGGATGCACCGCACAACCCCGGTTTCCCGGCGATCACGCTGGACCCGGGCGAGAGCTACGCCCAGACGACACGCTGGCGCTTCACGCGCTGAGCGTGTCGCCGCGCGCGCCGCGCGCCCAGGCCTTCAGGCACAGCATCTCGACCGCGATGATCGCCGCAGCGTTCGATGTCATCTCGGCATGGTCATAGGGCGGCGAGACCTCAACCACGTCCATCCCCACGAAATCCATGCCCCGCATCGCCCGCAGGATCGCCAGCGCCTGGTAGCTCGACAGGCCCCCCGGCACCGGCGTGCCCGTTCCCGGTGCAGCCGAGGGGTCGAGACAGTCGATGTCGAAGGTCAGGTAGGCCGGGCCTGACCCCACGACGCCGCGGATCGCCTCCGCCACCTCCGTTGCCGGCAGGGCATGGACACGGTCGGCATGGAGGATCGTCATTCCATGCGTCCGCTCGCCATTGAAGCAGGTGCGGATACCGACCTGCACCGACCGCGCGGGGTCGATCACCCCCTCGCGCACGGCGTAGTAGAACATGCTGCCATGGTCGATCCGGCCGCCCTCGTCCTCTTCGACATCGCGATGCGCGTCGAACTGCACCAGCGCCAGCGGGCCATGCTTCGCGGCATGCGCCTTGAGCGTGGGATAGGTGCAGAAATGGTCGCCCCCCAGCATCAGCGTCGCCGCACCGGCCTGAACGATCGTGCTCATATGCGCCTCGATGGCCGCCGGTATCGCCATGGGTTCGCCCCAGTCGAAGGCGCAGTCGCCGTAGTCGGTCACCGCCAGCGTATCGAACGGATCGAAGCGCCACGGCCAGATCGGCCCCCAGGCGTGCTGCGCACTGGCGCGCCGGATCGCCTCGGGGCCAAAGCGCGTGCCGGGCCGGTTGCTGACCGACAGGTCGAACGGAACGCCCGTCACCGCCACATCCACGCCCGTCAGGTCACGGGTATACTTGCGGCGATAGAAGCTCTGCGCGCCCGCATAGCTCGCCTCGATCATCGAACCCTTCAACTCTGTCCGCCGGAACGCCGCATCTGCCAGCGCTTCGCCCACTTCCTTTGGCATGTCGTACTCCCTTGCCACGTGCGCGCAGGCAAAATCCTTCCAAGGATTTTGCCAAGGGTTTTCGAAAACCCTTGGCCCGCCCCGCCGCTACCCCTCGGTCCCACCCGTCCCCGCGCCCTGAACCAGCGCACGATCGCCTCGCGCTCTTCCGGTTCCATGTAGCTCAGGTTGGCGGGCGGCATCGCATGGGTCACACCTGCCTGAAGGTAGATGCGCCGCGCCTCGTGGGCGATCTGCGCGGGCGTCTCCAGCACCACGCCTTTGGGCGGCCAGAGCAGCCCTTCCCATCCTGGCTCGGCCGCGTGGCACATCGAGCAGCGCCCCTGCACGATACTGGTCACATCGTCGAAGCCCGGCGCGCTGGCATAGGTCAGCGCCGCGCCCTGCAACCGGGCCTCGGGTTCCCAATGACGCTGCGGCGCGGTGGACAGCCAGGCGCAGACGATGAAGAGGATCGCCGTCACCGCCCAGGTCCACCACGGCGCATCCTTGCCGGAATGGATCGAGTTGAAGAAGTGCCGGATCGTCACGCCCATCAGGAAGACGAGGCTGGCGATGAGCCAGTTCCATTCCGTCGCGAAGGCCAGCGGGTAGTGGTTCGACAACATCAGGAACAGCACCGGCAAGGTCAGGTAGTTGTTGTGCGTGCTGCGCTGCTTGGCGATGCGCCCGTACTTCGGGTCCGGCACCCGCCCTGCCTTGAGGTCGGCCACGACGATCCGCTGGTTCGGCATGATGACGAGGAACACGTTGGCCGACATGATCGTGGCCGTGAACGCGCCGAGGTGAAGCAGCGCCGCCCGCCCCGAAAAGACCTGCGTATAACCCCAGGCCATGCCCACGAGGATGACATAGAGCAACAGCATCAGCCGCGTGTTGTCGTCGCCGAAGCGGCTCTTGCAGATCGTGTCATAGGCCAGCCAGCCAAAGGCCAGCGATCCAAGCGAGATGGCGACGGCCTGCCAGACCTGAAGCTCCATCACCGCCGGGTCGATCAGGTAGAATTCGGCTCCGAGGTAGTAGACCAGAACCAGCATGGCAAAGCCGGTGAGCCAGGTCGAATAGCTTTCCCACTTGAACCAGATCAGATGTTCGGGCAGCCGCTCGGGCGCGACGAGGTATTTCTGCACATGATAGAACCCCCCGCCATGCACCTGCCATTCCTCGCCATAGGCGCCTTTGGGCAGGTCGGGCGACTTGCGCAGGCCAAGGTCGAGGGCGATGAAGTAGAAGGACGAGCCGATCCAGGCGACGCCCGTGATCACATGGGTCCAGCGGACCGCAAACTCGATCCACGCCTCCAGAACCACCCAGTCGTACATCGCCCGTCTCCCCGTTTGGTCGAAAGGCTATACCGGGGCGCACTCATCCGCTAATCCTTCAAATGACGGATCACTTTCAAACCCCGCCGAATAATGGCCGGAGGCGCCCCTGTCCTACGTCGCCACCCTCAGGATGTTCGTCCGTGTCTACGAATTGGGCAGCATGAGTGCCGCAGCCCGCGACCAGCGCACCTCTGCCGCCGTCGCCTCGTCCCGAATCTCCGAGCTTGAGAAACATCTGGGCGTCCGTCTGTTCAACCGCACGACCCGCACACTTCAGCCGACCGAGAACGGCCGCCTGTTCTACGATGGCGCGCTCAAGGTGCTCGAGGCCATAGACGAGGCCGAGGCGGCTGTGATGGATGTGACGCAGAACCCGCGCGGCTCGCTTTTCGTCGCGGCGCCGCTCGGCGTGGGCCGCCGCTTTGTCGCGCCGCATGTTCCGGCCTTCAAGGCCGAGTATCCGCAGATCGACCTGCGCCTGCGCCTGTCCGACCGGGTGATCGACGTGACCGCCGAAGGGCTCGACATGGCGTTTCACCTTGGTCACCTCGAGGACTCGACACTCAAGGTCCGCCTGATCGCCGATTGCCCCCGGCTGCTCTGCGCCGCCCCCGCCTATGTCGCCCGGCGCGGGATGCCGGAAGACGGCGAGGCGCTGCTGCGCGACCGGCACGACTGCCTGAACCTGCGCTTCCCCGGCGCAAAGGAATTCCAGTGGACACTTCAGACCGCCGAGGGGCCGCGCCGTTACGAGATCGCGGGACCCTTTGAAAGCGACGATGGCGATGTGCTGACGCAATGGGCGCTTGCCGGCCACGGCATCGTGCTGAAACCGATGTTCGAAGTGGCTGACCACCTGCGCGCGGGCACGCTTGTTCCCGTCGCCACCGCGACACCCCCGCTGTCGGTGCAGCTTTCCGTCCTGACCCAGCACCGCCGCCTGCGCGACCCCAAGATCCGCCTTTTCACAGATTTCATGGTCGCCCGGATCAAGTCAGACCTTGCGGCACAGCTTAAAGGGCTGCCGCCATCTGCGCCCTAGGCGCGGCCTGTCGCACTTCCGGCTCCAGCGCCAGCCAGAGCGCCCCGTCGCGGTAGCCGCCCCGGATCAGATGCCCTGGTTCGCGCACCTCGGGGTGCTGATCGGCCCAGTCGCGGTAGCGGTCGTTGGTCACGATGCGCGCGCCCAAGTCGCGGGCAGCGGCAAGAACGGTAAGGTCGGCCACCGTTCCCTTGTGAACCACAACGACGCGGTCGATTGGCAGGCCCAGCATCGCGCCCCAATCGGCGTCATCCTGATACCGGTCGGAAACACGGTAGCCCGCGCTTGCGTCGAACACGACGCCGGGCGAATAGCCCTGCTCGCGCAAATGGCGCAACACATCCCGCAGCGTTTCGAGCTGCGGCGTGTTGTCCCGCCAGTAGAGCACGTTCGACCCATCGACGATGATCCAGTTCGGCGCATCTTCCTTGCGGAAGGTCGGAGGATCATCACGGACCTGCCGATTTTCCGGTGCGGGCGCGACCAGCAGGGCGTGGACGCTGTGGACAAAGCTCGCGATGGCACAGGGACCTGCCACCAGCAGCAGCGCCGACCAGCCGGGAACCGTCAGCGCAAGAGCGACCCCGACCAGTGAGAATAGCAGCAGAACGAGTGAAGCGCGCATGACCGTATCTGTTTAGCCAGCCCTCGTCGCTTGAGGCAACTCAGGGTTGTTAAACTACAGTCGATCCTCGTGGCGAAATTTGGGCAGCCGCCTGCCGCCAGTCAATCTGCGATGCAGGGCCAGCGCGCCGGGCGGGACAAGCCTGCGGGCAGGATGGTCTCGTCGTTCCCGCAAGTGTCGTCGAGTTGATGCTGCGTCAGCCCGATGACGCTGCTCAGGTCCACCCCTTCGAATTCGCTGCGATAGAGGAACGCCCCCGTCAGATCCGCGCCCGCAAGATCGGCCCCACGGAATACTCCGCGTGGAACGATGGCATCCCTCAGGTTCGCATCCGGCAAGCGCGCTCCGGAAAAGTCGATGCGCAGAAGGATCGCCTCGGACAGGTCGGCGCCCGTCAGGTCGGCTCCGATGAAACGCACCCGCAGGAACTCGGCCTTGACCAGACGGGCGCCTTGCATGTTCGCGCCGCTGAACTCGGCCCGGCTTGCCAGCGCCTTTTCGAAATCCGCGCCGCTCAGGTCCGCCTGACTGAACGAGGCGCGCACCAGTTCGGTCTGAACAAAGCTCGCCCCGGTCAGCTTCGCCCCCTGAAGGCTGATGCCCGACAGAAAACCAAAGTTGAAGATCGCCCCGCTCAGATCATCCTGATCCAGCATCAGCCTTTCCTTGGAACAACCGGTCCAGTCGACCCCCGGATTCGGACTGTCCTTGCACCCAGCTTCGGCAGCGCCGGCGGCCGCAAGCGCGACGAAGGCAGCCGCAGACATGCTGCACAGGCAGCTTCGGGCGGGGCGCAATGCTTCGGGCAGGAAACGGAACGTCACTGTCGCCTCCTCAGCAGATCAGAACGCAAGTCTAACCCTCACGCACGGCCTTTGCCACGGCGAAGGGCAAGGCGCAGTTTCAACTTCCGCGATAGGTCCCATAGCCGAACGGCGACAGCAGCAGCGGGACGTGATAATGCGCGCCCGCATCCGCCACGCCGAAGCGGATCGGGATCTCGTCGAGGAAGAGAACGCCTTCAGCCCCGTTTGCGCGCAGATAGTCACCTGCGGCGAAGACCAACTCGTATTGCCCCACTGTCAGCGCCTTGCCCGACAAAAGGGGTGCGTCTGTTCTGCCATCGTCGTTCGTCACGGCTTCGGCGATTTTCCGGTGGCTGTTGCCGCTGACCCTGTAGAGCATGATCCGGATGCCCGCACCCGGCCGACCCCTCGCGGTATCCAGCACATGTGTCGTCAGCCGCCCGTCCGCCATCGCCGTTCCTCCTGCATGCCGGGTTCACTGTGCCGCCAAACGGAGAGAATGGCGACCTGCCGCATGCACGAAAGGTCTTTCTCCAAGATTTTGATAAACATCCCTCGTCCGCGCCCCTAGAACAGTGTCATGCAAACCGAACCGAACCGCTATCCGCGCGACATGACCGGCTATGGCGCCAACCCGCCCGACGCCCGCTGGCCGGGCGGTGCGAAGATCGCCGTAAGCCTCGTTCTAAACTACGAGGAAGGGGGCGAGAACTCGATCCTCCACGGCGATGCCGCCTCCGAAGCGTTCCTGTCGGACATCGCGGGCGCCCAGCCCTGGCCGGGCCAGCGTCACTGGAACATGGAATCGCTCTACGACTACGGCGCGCGTGCCGGGTTCTGGCGGCTCCACCGGCTGTTCACCGACCGCGCACTGCCCGTCACGGTCTATGGCGTTGCCAGTGCGCTGGCGCGCAGCCCCGAACAGGTTGCGGCGATGAAGACGGCAGGGTGGGAAATCGCGAGCCACGGCCTCAAATGGGTCGACCACCGCGACATGCCCGAGGAGACAGAGCGCGCGGCCATCGCCGAAGCGATCCGGCTGCACACCGAGGTGACGGGCAGCCGCCCGACCGGCTGGTACACCGGCCGCTGCTCGGTCAACACGGTGAGGCTGACGGCGGAACAGGGTTTCGACTGGATCTCCGACACCTATGACGACGATCTGCCGTACTGGATCGAGGCAGGAGACCGCGACCAACTGGTGATCCCCTACACGCTGGAAGCCAACGACATGCGCTTCGCCACCGCGCCGGGCTATATCGAGGGCGAGCAGTTCTTCCAGTACCTGAAGGACAGCTTCGACACGCTCTATGCCGAGGGCGAGGCGGGGCGCGCCAAGATGTTCTCGATCGGCTTGCACTGCCGCCTGATCGGCCGCCCCGGCAAGATCGCCGGGCTGATGCGCTTTCTCGACCATGCGCAGTCGCGGCCCGGCGTCTGGTTCCCCCGCCGCATCGACATCGCCCGCCATTGGACCGCGACCCACCCGCATCGCCGCCGCGACCGGCCCAGCCGGATGGACCGCGCCACCTTCGTCGCGCGTTTTGGCGGGGTGTTCGAACATTCGCCCTGGATCGCGGAACGCGCCTTCGCGCTCGAACTCGGCCCCGCGCATGACAGCGCCACCGGCCTGCACAACGCGCTGGCCCGCATGTTCCGCAGCGCGACCGAGGCGGAACGGCTCGGCGTGCTCAGGGCGCACCCCGACCTCGCGGGCAAGCTCGCGCAGGCGAAACGCCTGACGGCTGAGTCGACGCATGAGCAATCCACGGCAGGGCTCGATTCCCTGACCGACGCCGAGCGGGAAACCTTCCAGCGGCTGAACACGGACTATGTCGCGAAGCACGGCTTCCCGTTCATCATCGCCGTGCGCGACAACACCAAGGCGGGCATCCTTGCGGCCTTCCACACGCGCATCGCCAACGACAGCGCCACCGAATTCGCCACCGCCTGCGCGCAGGTCGAACGCATCGCCGAACTGCGCCTGAAGGACATGCTGCCATGACCCCCTACTACACGCCCAAGGGCGGCCTGCCGCCGCAAGGCACGCTTCACACCGGGCGCGCGGTGTTCACCGAGGCCTATGCAGTCATCCCCAAGGGCGTCTTTTCCGACATCGTGACAAGCTGCCTTCCCGGCTGGTCCCGGACGCGCCTGTGGCTGATCGCCCGGCCCATGACAGGGTTTTCGGAAACCTTCAGCCAATACGTGATGGAAGTCGCCCCCGGCGGTGGCTCGGACATGCCCGAGAACGATCCCGGCGCGCAGTCGGTGCTCTTCGTCACCGACGGCGTGCTTGCCCTGACGCTGGGTGACGAGACGCACGAACTTGATGCGGGCGGCTATGCCTACATTCCCGCCGGGCTGCCCTGGCGGCTTCGTGCCGAAGGCGATCACCCGGCACGCTTCCACTGGGTCCGCAAGATCTGGGAAGCAGCCCCGGGCGTCGAGAAACCCGCAGCCTTCGTCACCAACGAGCGAACCATCCCCCCGGTGGCCATGCCGGACACGGATGGCCGTTGGGCCACCACGCGCTTCGTCGACCCCGAGGACACGCGCCACGACATGCATGTGAACATCGTCACCTTCCTGCCGGGCGGCGTGATCCCGTTCGAAGAAACGCATGTCATGGAACACGGGCTTTACGTGCTGCAGGGCAAGGCCGTCTACCGGCTGAACCGCGACTGGGTCGAGGTCGAGGCGGGCGACTTCATGTGGCTGCGCGCCTATTGCCCGCAGGCCTGCTATGCCGCCGGACCCGGCCCGTTCCGCTACCTGCTCTACAAGGACGTGAACCGCCACGCCAAGCTGCGCGGCCCCGGCGCCTTCGCACCCGCGAGATGACGCCCGCCTCGGCGCCATCGGGCCGGTCGGCCTCCCCACCTGTCTCCGCGCGGCGTCATGCCAACAGCTGGGCGCCCCGGTCATGGGCAATCCGCTGCGCCGGATGCTCCCTGCCGATCGCCGCGTTTTGCGCCGCCTCCGCCTCATTTTCCGTTCACAAGTATCCTCCGGGGGTCCGGGGGTGGAAAACCCCCGGTGCGCCGGAAGAAACCAGGTGACCCCGCATGACCCAAATCCTGATCGCCGAACCCCTGACCGCACGGGCCTTCGCCCCTTTCGGTGACGTGCTGGAAGCCACCGGCACACCCGACCGGATGATCAACGCAGGCCTTTGTGCCCGCTTCCACGACCGCGCCCAAATCGACATTTCCGAGGGTCGCGCGGGCCTTTCGATCTTTGACGCTGTTGCCCGCGCGCTGCCCTACAGCTTCGATCTGGTCGAGCGTCATCCCCTCGGCAGCCAGGCGTTCGTACCGATGACGCCCGCCCCCTTCCTCGTGATCGTCGCGCCCGACGAGGATGGCGCGCCCGGTGATCCCCGCGCCTTTCTTACGAACGGGGCGCAAGGCATCAACCTGCATCGAGGAACCTGGCATGGCGTTCTGACGCCGCTTTCCAGCCCCGGCCTGTTCGCTGTCATCGACCGGATCGGTGAGGGGACCAATCTTCAGGAGTTCCGCTATCCCCGGCCCTGGACGGTGCAGAATGCCCTCTGAAGCCGCCTTGCCGGCCGAACAATAAGCAGCGCGGATGGCTCAGCCCATCAGCCGCGCCACGTCCAGCATCCGGTTCGAGAACCCCCACTCATTGTCGTACCAGCCAAAGACCCGCACCAGTCCGCCTTGCGTCACGCGGGTTTCGGGCAGTGCCATGACGATGCTCTCCGGGCGGGCCCGCAGGTCGGTCGACACGAGCGCTTGGTCCGTCACTCCGATCACGCCACCCGCGTCGCGCAGCACCGCGTTCACGGCGGCGGGCGACGCCGGTCTTTCCGTCATCACGGCAAGGTCCACGGCGGATACCGAAGCCGTGGGGACACGCACGGCCGACCCCTCGATCCGCCCCGCCACCTCCGGCAAGACCACGTCCAGCAGCCGCTGCGCCGAGGTCGTCGTCGGCACCATCGACAACGCCGCGGCACGGCTCCGCGCGAAATCCGCCGCCGGGGCGTCAACCGTCGGCTGACTGCCCGTGTAGCAATGGATCGTCGTCATCGACCCCGTCACCACCCCGAACGCGCCATGCAGCGCCTTTACCAGCGGTGCCAGCGCGTTCGTCGTGCAGGAGGCGTTCGAAACGATGCGCTGCCCTGCCAGCCTGTTTTCGTTCGCGCCGAGAACCACTGTCACCTCCGCCGCCCCCGACGGCCCCGAGACCAGCACTTGCCCTGCCCCGGCGCGCAACCCGCGCGAGGCGACCTCTGCCGTATCGGCTCGCCCCGTGCACTCCATCACCAGATCCACGCCCGTCAGGTCGAGTGTCGAGATGTCGCCGGTGCAGGTCAGCGGAATCGCCCGGCCGTCCACCACCAGCATCCCCGCCTCCAGGGCGACGGTCCCGCGATATGGGCCGAACACGCTGTCATATTCGAACAGGTAGGCGCACATCTCGGCCGTGGCGATGTCGTTGATCCCCGCGATCTCGATTCCGTGACCGGCGCCACCCGCCCATGCCCTGAGAACCGAGCGGCCGATCCGCCCGAACCCGTTGATGACCACCTTCATTGAAACGTCCTCCGCGCGCCCCGCCAGCGCAGTCAGATCATGCCCGCCCGGCGCCTTCAAGGATCAGAGCGCGACCTCGACAGCCTCGCCCCGCTCCTGCGCGCGCCGCAAGGCGACGGCAGCGACAGCGAGGTCCTGCAACCCCACCCCGGTTCCGTCAAAGAGCGTGATCTCGTCCTCGGACCGCCGCCCCGGGTGCCGCCCGATCAGCACGTCACCGAGCGGTGTGATTGCCGTGGCGTCCACCAGACCGGCCTTCACCGCGTGCTGCGCCTCGCCGATTGTGACAGACTGCGCCACCTCGTCGGTGAACAGCGTGGCACGCGCCACCAGCGCCGGCTCCACCTCCTGCTTGCCCACCGTGTCGGTGCCCATGCAGGCCAGGTGCGTGCCCTGTCGCACCACGGCATCGGCCAGGCTGAACCGGTCCGACGATGTGATGGTGATGATCACATCCGCCTCGGCCCCCAGCCGCTCCAGGCTCACGGCCTCAAATGGTAGCCCCAGATCCGCAGCGATGGCGCCCAGCTTCGGCAGCATCTCGGGGTGAAGGTTCCAGGCCACCACCCGCTCGAACTTCCGCACCCGCGCCGCCGCGCGCAACTGGAACCCGGCCTGATGCCCCGCGCCGACCATGCCCAGAACCCGCGCGTCGGGCCGGGCCAGCCGGTCGATCGACAGGGCCGAAGCCGCCGCCGTGCGCAACGCGGTCAGCAGATTGCCACCCACCATCGCGGTCGGAAGGCCCGTCTCGGGGTCGAACAGGAACACCGTCGATTGGTGGTTGGTAATCCCCCTGGCCATGTTTCCCGGAAAGTACCCGCCCGCCTTCACCCCAAGTTGTCCGCCCGCACGGTCCAGTCCCGACTTGAACCCGTACTGCCGCCCTTCGCCCAAGGCCTCACGCACGACGGGAAAGTTATAGGCCTCCCCCCGCGCCATCGACGCGAAACAGGCCTCGATGGCCCCAAAGGCGTCATCGGGCGAGACGAGACCGGCGATCAGCCGTTCGGGGACGATCAGCATGGGGCATGTCCTTCCGGCAGAGGGATACCCCTGCCTCATTTTCCGTTCACAAGTATCCCGGGGGGTGAGCCCCGGAACGGGGCGAGGGGGGCAGCGCCCCCCTGCCTCAATAGGCCTTGCCGCGCGCCGAGACCGGCCAGACCACCTCGACCTTGCCGCCGCGCACGCCCACATACCAGTCGTGTACGTTGCAGGTCGGGTCGCAATGCCCCGGCACCAGCCGCAGCTTGTCGTTGACCTTCAGCACGCCCTGCGGGTCCTCGATCACGCCATGCTCGTCCGAGCACTTGACGTATTTCACGTCCGTCCGCCCGAAGATCACCGGCAGGCCGCTATCCACCGACTGCGCCTTCAGGCCCGCGTCGCAGATCGCCTTGTCGGCCTTGGCATGGCTCATCACACTGGTCAGGATGAACAGCGCATTTTCCCATTCGCCCTGGTCGATCCGCTTGCCGTCCTTGTCCAGGATGCGGCCATAGTCGGCATCCATGAAGGCGTAGGAGCCGCACTGAAGTTCGTTGTAGACGCCCGAGTTGCCTTCGAAATAGTAGCTGCCAGTGCCGCCTCCGCCGACGATGTCGCAGTCCAGCCCCACGGCCTTCAGCCCGTCGACTGCGTCCTTCACCTGCGCCACGGCGATGTCGATCTTGGCCTTGCGGTCCTCGTATTTGTCCATGTGCTGCATCGCGCCCTGATAGGCCTGGATGCCGCTGAACTTCAGCCCAGGCGCCGCCGCGATGGCCTTTGCGATGGCCACCACCTCGGGCGTCGTCTTCACCCCGCAGCGCCCCGCGCCGCAGTCGATCTCCACCAGGCATTCGATGGTGGTGCCGTGCTTCACCGCCGCCGCCGACAGGTCGGCCACGTTGGCCAGATCATCCACACAGCAGATCGCCCGCGCGCCCAGCTTGGGGATGCGCGCCAGCCGGTCGATCTTGGCCGGGTCGCGGACCTGATTGCTCACCAGCACATCCCTGATGCCGCCGCGCGCAAAGACCTCGGCCTCGCTCACCTTCTGGCAGCAGACGCCGACCGAACCGCCCAGCTTCTCCTGCAGCAGCGCCACGTCCACCGACTTGTGCATCTTGCCATGCACGCGGTGGCGCACGCCCATCTTCTTGGCGAAGTCGCCCATCTTCTTGATGTTGCGCTCCAGCGCGTCGAGGTCGAGCACGAGGCACGGCGTCTGGATATCCGCCTCGTCCATCCCCGGCAGCGCCGGGATGTCGTAGCCCACTTCAAGACCGTCGAGTTTCACGGGTGCGTTCATGTTTGGTCCTCCTCAGCCCTGCCAGGGCAGCTTGTCCAGATCGACGTTGCCGCCGGTGATGATGACGCCTACCCGTTTGCCGCGAAAGACGTCCGGGTTCTTCAGGATCGTCGCCAGCGGCACGGCGCAGCTCGGTTCGATCACGATCTTCATGCGCGCCCAGGTCAGGCGCATGGCATCCACGATCTCCTGCTCGGTCGCGGTCAGGATATCGGTGACATGGCGCTGCACGAAATGCCAGGTCAGGTCCTTCAGCGGAACCTTCAGCCCGTCCGCGACCGTGCTCGGCGCATCGTCGGCGATGATATGCCCGGCCTTGAAGCTGCGATAGGCGTCATCGGCCTGCTCCGGTTCGGCGGCATAGATTTCCACGCCCGGCGCGATGTTCGACAGCGTCAGGCAGGTGCCCGAGATCATGCCGCCCCCGCCGATCGGCGCGATGACCTGCTCCAGCCCCTCCACCTGCTCCATCAGCTCGCGCGAACAGGTCGCCTGCCCGGCGATCACGCGCGGATCGTTGTAGGGATGCACGAAATCCGCCCCCGTCTCGGCCTGCACGCGCGCAAACACCTCTTCGCGCGAGGTGGTCGAGGGTTCGCATTCGGTGATCGTGCCGCCATAGCCGCGCACGGCATCCTTCTTGGCCTGCGGCGCGGTGCGCGGCATCACGACGGCGCAAGGTATGCCCCGTCGCCCTGCGGCATAGGACAGCGACAGCGCGTGGTTGCCGCTCGAATGGGTCGCCACGCCCTTCGCCGCATCGGCCTCGCTCAACCCGAATACCGCGTTCGACGCGCCGCGCACCTTGAACGCACCCGCCTTCTGGAAGTTCTCGCATTTGAAGAACAGCTGCGCGCCAGTGAGCTTGTCGAGGAAGCTCGACGTCAAGACGGGCGTGCGGTGGATATGGGGCTCGATCCGCCGATGCGCCGTCAGCACATCCTCATAGGTCGGGATCATGCTTCCCTCGCCTGTCCGCGCGCCGTCCGGCATGTCCATCTCCCTCTGTCGTTCTCGAATCTTCACATCGTCCGCGGGGCCGTCGGCGTCACGCCGCGGCCCGCTGCGCCGCCGTCCCGTGCCGCCAATAGTCCTGCGCCGCCGCCACACCGGAACCCAGTCGCACCGGCCAGCCCAGATCGGCCATGCACATCTCTGCCGTGGCAAGGCCCGACAGCATCATCGGTTCGGTCAGGCTGCCCAGATGCCCGATGCGGAACACCTTGCCCGCCACCTCGCCCAGGCCCACGCCGAACGCCATGCCATAGCCATCCGCCGCCAGCTTCACGAGGTCGGTGCCGTTGCAGCCCTCGGGGACAACGACCGCCGTCACCGTGTCGGAATACCACTCGGGCCGCGCCGCACAGGGCTTCATGCCCCAGGCCGCGACCGCACGGCGCACACCCTCGGCGATGCGGGCATGGCGCGCATAGACCTGCGACAGCCCTTCGTCCTCCAGCATCTCCACCGATTTCGCCAGACCTGCGATCAGGCCCACAGCGGGCGTGTAGGGGTAGCCCCCGGTGGCATAGGTCCGCAGCATGTCGGCAAAGTCGAAAAAGGTGCGGGGAAGCTTCGCCGTCGCCATCGCGGCAATCGCCTTCGGGCTGACGCCAAGGATCGCAAGGCCCGCAGGCAGCATGAACCCCTTCTGGCTGCCCGCGACCGCGATGTCGACGCCCCACTCGGTCATCTCGAACGGCATCGACCCGATCGAGGAGACGCCATCGACGAACAGCATCGCGGGGTGCGACGCCGCATCCATCGCCTTGCGCATCCCGGCGATGTCGGACTTCACGCCCGTCGCCGTCTCGTTGTGCGTGGCGAGCACGGCGCGGATCGCATGTCCCTTGTCGGCGCGCAGCGCGTCTTCGATGGCGGCCAGAGGCGCGCCTTCGCCCCAGGGCGTTTCGATCACGATGACGTTCAGCCCATGGCGCTGGCACATGTCGATCCAGCGATGGCTGAACATACCGAAGCGGGCGGCGAGCACGGTATCGCCGGGCGACAGGGTGTTCGAGATCGCGGCTTCCCAGCCGCCCGTGCCGGTCGACGGCAGGATGATGACCTCACCCGCATCCATCTTCAACACCCGCCGCACCCCTTCGACCGCCGGGCGGAACAGGCGCGCAAAGGCGGGCGAGCGGTGGTCGAGCGTCGGCAGGTCACACGCCTTGCGGATCGCATCGGGAATGTTGGTCGGGCCGGGGATGAAGACCGGATTCTGGAAGGACATCGGACAACCCTTTCCTGAGGTTGCCTGCAATCTACGCTTCGTCCACGGCACAGGCAATTTTTTCGAAATGTTTTTTCATTTGACGAAATAGGGAATTTTTGAAAGGAATTTCAGGGCTTGGCAGTTTTTCACCGACACATGGCGCTGCAACGCGGCATTGAAAAAGGCAAACCGAGATGGCCGAATCCCGCCCCCGTGGACGCCCGAAATCCTTCGCCGACAAGACCGACCAGAACCGCGTCCAATCGCTTGACCGGGCGATGACGCTGCTGCGCTGCCTGTCTGACAGTGCCGGCATGACGCTTTCCGAGCTTGCCGCGGCTGAAGGAGAATCGCCCGCGACGGTGTACCGCGTACTCGTCACGCTCCAGACCCACGGCATCGTGGAAAGCGAGGAACCGGGGCAGATCTGGCATGTCGGCGGCGGCGCGTTCCGCATCGGCTCGGCTTTCTTGCGCCGCACGAAGGTCGTCGAGCGTGCGCGGGCGGTGATGGACCAGTTGATGCGTGACACCGGCGAAACGGCGAACTTGGGCGTCGAGAACCGCGACGAGGTCCTGTTCCTCAGCCAGGTCGAGACGCAGCAGGCAATCCGCGCCTTCTTCGCGCCGGGAACGAAATCGCCCATGCATGTCTCGGGCATCGGGAAGGCCCTGCTCGGCTGGTATCCCGAGGATCGGGTCCGCCAGATTGTCGCGCGTCAGGGCCTGCCCGGCTTCACCACCTTCTCGATCACCTCGGAAACCACCCTGCTGCGTGATCTTGCCCGCATCCGCGAGCGGGGTTTCGCCATCGACGATCAGGAGCGCGCCGAAGGCATGCGCTGTGTCGCAGCCCCGATTTTCAACGCCCATGGCGAGCCGGTGGCGGGCCTGTCGGTCTCGGGGCCTGCCTTCCGGCTGCCGCTTTCGGCCACGGATCGGATCGGCGCGCTCGTGCGAGACGCCGCCGACCGCGTGACCGAGGCAACGGGCGGCGTCAGGCCCTGAGCATCAGGTTCTTCGCGTGGGCGTGCAGATGCGCGACCAGGGCGGGCTCCAGCTTCAGCGCCCCGGCCAGCGCATCCAGCCAGGCCTTCTCGGCCTCGCCACGCTGGTTCACGACAAGCAACGAGGCGGTGTAGATCTGTGTCGCCTCCTCGTCGTTCGTGGCCAGCGCCGCGATGCGGGCCGCATCGGGCGGCCCATCGAGTTCGGCATCGATCAGGCTGGCTGCCTCGGACGGAAAGCCGAGCAGATCCATCTGCTCGGTGATCTTGCGGCGTTCCGCTGGGGTGATCTTCCCATCGGCATTCGCTGCCGCGATCATCGCCCGGACAAGCCGCTCGGCCAGATCGCCCTCGGGTTCCGTCGCCCCGCCCATCATGCCTTCGGGCAGACCGATCGCGTCCGCCACGGCTTCGAGCGGCGGTTTGCCCGCCTTGTAGTCGGCATAGGCCCGCGAGGCGACGCTGCCGACCATTGCGGCCGCGCCGACCTTTGCCACGGCTCCAAGCCCGCCCCTCCCGCCAAGAAGCGCTGCCAGCAACCCGCCCGCGACGGCGCCCTTCGTGCCCGTGGGCTGGCTGTCCCAGGCCGCCTTGGCCTTGGCCAGCATGTCGCTGCCGCCGCCCGCCAGCAACTGATCGAGGATGTTCGGCTCGCGTGTCATCGGAATGCCCCTGTGTGAAATGTCTGCGTCCCTAGTATGAGACCGTTCGGCGCGGAGTCAAAGATGGCTCGCGACGAGCCGGGGCAACTGCGCGAAGTCGTCGAAGGATGCCGCATGGGCCATCGCATCGACCGGGCTCTTGCGATAGCCCTCGGTGAACAGCAGAAATGGGACACCGGCGGCGAGGGCCGTGTCGGCATCCACCTCGCTGTCGCCCACGAAGATCGCCGGACCCGCGTCGAGCGCATAGTTCACGGCGAGCAGTGGCGCGGGATCGGGCTTGCGCACGGCAAGGCTGTCACCGCCGATCACCGCGGAAAAGAAGCGATCCAGCCCGAACGCTGCCAGCACATGCCGGGCCGGTTCAAGCGGCTTGTTCGTGCAGACGCCCAGAACATGCCCGGCCTCACGGAGCGCCTCAAGCGCCTCGGGGACGCCGGGGTAGGGTCGCGTCAGATCGGACGCCCCCGTCGAATAGTCCGCCATGAAGCGCGCCATCCAGCGCGCATGAAGCTCGTCGCCCGACCTACCCTGCGCCGCCATCACCCGGGCGAGCAGCGTCGGCACACCGTTTCCGATGAACCGCTTCACCGTCTCGAACGCGAGCGGGGCTTCGCCTTCGGCCAGCATCAGCCTGTTCACCGCCGCGTGGATGTCAGGCGCGGAATCCACCAGCGTCCCGTCGAGATCGAAGATTATCGCCCCCATCAGCGGTCCGCCCGGATCGGATCGAACAGCAGCCGAAGCCCGTTCAGCACGACCAGCAGGGTCCCGCCCTCGTGGCCGACCACTGCCAGCGGCAGGGGCAATTCGAAGAACAGCGCGCCCGCGACCAGCACCAGCATCGCCCCGATCGCGAAGAACAGATTCTGCTTGATGATCCGGCCCGTCCGTTGCGCCAGCTTCTGCGCCGCCGCCAGTCGTTCCATGTTGTCCGACAGCAAAGCCACGTCAGCCGCCTGCAAGGCCACGTCGCTGCCCGCAGCGCCCATGGCGATGCCGACATCGGCCCGCGCCAACGCTGCGGCATCGTTCACGCCGTCGCCTACGAAGGCGACCTTGCCCTTGTCGTGCAATGCGGCCACGAGGCGAACCTTGTCCTCGGGCAGCAGATCGGCGTGGATTTCGTCGGGCCTTAGCCCCAGCGTCGCCCCGATCCGCCGCGCGACGGGCAACCTGTCGCCCGTCATCATCACCAGCGTCCCGATCCCGTTTGCCCGCAGGGCATCGATGCCCGCGCGTGACGTCTCGCGCGGCTGATCGGCAACCGAGACCGCGCCCAGAACCCGCTCCCCGCGCCCCAGATAGATGACGGTCTGCTCACCCTGCGCCAGCATGCGGAACTCGGGAATATCCAGAGCCGCGCCCATCCGCGCAGCGAGGCGCGGATTGCCCGCCCAGACCGGTCCGTCCGCATCGACGCCGACGATCCCCTCGCTCGGCAGGGCGGTAACATCGCTGACCGCCACCGGAATAACCCCCCGCGCTTCGACCGCACGGCGCACCGCGCCCGCAATGTGATGCTCGGACTGCGCCTCGATCCCGGCCAAGAGGGCAAGGAACCGGTCCTCGTCGTTCGAAAGCGCGACGACCTCCGTCACCTCGGCCCGACCTGTGGTCAGCGTGCCGGTCTTGTCGAAGGCAAAGCTCTTGACCGCCCCCAGCGTCTCGAGCGCCGCGCCCCCCTTGAACAGCACGCCCCCCCGGGCGGCCGCCGACAGCGCCGACAGGATCGCCGCCGGAACCGAGATCACGACAGCGCAGGGCGATGCGGCCACCAGCACCGTCGCCGCGCGATAGACCGCGTCTGCATTGGCCCAGCCCAGCAAAAGGAAGATGACATAGCTCAGGACCGACCCCGCCAGCACGGCCACGGTATAGCGCTGCCCGAACCAGGCGCTGAAACGCTCGGACGGTGCCTTTGCCGCCTGCGCCTCGGTTACAAGCTGGATCATCCGGGCAACCGTGCTTTCCGACGCGCTCCGGTCCACCCGCACGGAAAGCACCCCGTCAAGGTTCACCGTCGCCTCGAACACGCCGGCTCCCGGCCCCTTGCGCACCGGGACGGACTCGCCCGTGACCGTCGCTTCGTCGATCGACCCCTCTCCCCGCGTGATCGTTCCATCGACCGGCATCCGCGCGCCCGGGCGGATGACGACCGTGTCACCCACGGCAAGCGACCCGACCGGAACCTCGACGACCGCCCCGTCAGGCCCTTCGCGCAGCGCCGTTTCGGGCCGCAGCGCCATCAGCGCCTCGACCGCGCGGCGCGCCTTGCCCATCGCCTGATGCTCCAGCGTCCCGGAAAGGCTGAACAGCGTCAGCAGCACCGCCCCTTCCATAGCCGCGCCCACCCAGGCCGCCGCCAGCGCCGCCACGACCATGAGCAAGTCAATGTCCAGCACGCGGTCATGGAACAACTCGTGCAATGCCCTGAGGCCGGCAGGAATTCCCCCGGCAAGGTAGACCAGAACCAGCCCCCCTGCCGTGAGCCAGTCGGGCCCGCCGCCAAGCGCCGAACCGCCAGCGACCGCCATCCCGAACAGCGTCAGCCCGGTCAGCAGCACATCTTGATCGCCCGAGCCGTGGTCATGTTCCATTGCGCACCTCCCTGGCGGGCTGACTGTCGCCCACGCGCCGGGAAGTGTCAAAGCGGCGTATGGGCAAACGCCGCCGACCGTCGCATGGTAGGCCGGAATGCAGCAGAGGCCTGGCGATGAATCTGGGATTGCGGCATCGGTCGCCTTCCTGCTTTCAGACTGAGCGCGGCACACGGCCGGACAATGGCTGTTCGGCTACGTCCACCTCGGTCCCGCGCTCCAAGGCAGGCCGCGCGCTTTGCGTGGGACATGCAGGACGGCGGCTCGGCGTCCTGCCCCTAGCGGACATCCTCGCTGACCCGCACCGGGATGAAACCGGCATTCGGAAACGTTTCAATGGCGCCGTCCGGATAGGTAACCTCGAACTCGGCCTCGAACTGCCCCGCCTCGGCGGTATCGGCGGGCACCCAGTCATACTGCACGGTCGGCGTCCCCGTCGCCATGACGATCTGCGCCGCTGCATCCGAAACCTGCGCGCCGCCCCGCATCCGCATCTTGAAGCGCACCGTGGCCCCCGTCAGGATCGTTGCCACCGGCTCCAGCGCAAAGCGGATCGCGGGCGAGGTATCGCCGCGCTTGATGAAGAAGGTATCTGTCATGGGCCCTCCGTGGCTCGGTATCCGGCGCAGGAGGGTTAGAGTGGTGAGGTTGGCAAACTCCTGCCCGCGCGTGCGGTTTACCGGGCCCCGACGCAACGCCCGCCCCGGCCCGCGGGCCGTGTCACGCGGAGCTTGTGCGTTCCGGCGATGTTCGGCACCGTGACACGAAAGGTAAATCGGGAAGATGACATGTACGCTGGCTTGGGCCGCATCATCATCTACAGTCGGCGCATTCCCGAGATGGTCGCCTTCTACGAGCAACTTTTCGGATACACGACCGTGCAACGCGCCCAGGACCGCATCGTCGAGTTGCGCCCCACCGGGCGAGGGGTGCCAATCCTTCTCCATCCGGCCAGCGCCGGGCAACGCGAAGGTCAGGCATTGGTAAAACTTGTCTTCGATGTCGTGGACGTTGCGGAATTCTACCGGGGCGCTTCGGCCCGGGGAATTGTCTTCGGTCCGATCCACACCGCCGACGGTTATGCCTTCGCAAATACCAAGGACCCTTCCGGCAACTCCGTGTCGGTCTCGAGCCGTGGATTCCGGTCGGATGACCACGACACGTCGGAATGACAAGGGCCCACCCGGAACGGATGGGCCCCTTTCTTACACTCAGCTGCCTCAGGCCGCCGCGCGCACCCCAAGCACGCGCGCCATCGTCTCGCCCATGGCCGAAGGGTTCGGTGCGACGGTGATGCCGGCGGCGCTCAGGATCTCGACCTTTTCCTGCGCGCTTTCGCCGAAGGCGCTGATGATCGCGCCCGCGTGGCCCATCTTGCGGCCCTTGGGTGCCGACAGACCGGCGATATAGGCAACGACAGGCTTGCGTCATGTAGTCGCGCACATAGGCCGCCGCTTCGGCTTCCTGCGGCCCGCCGATCTCGCCGATCATCATCACGGCATCGGTCTCGGGATCCGCCTCGAACAGCTCCAGAATGTCCTTGAAGGACGAGCCGTTGATCGGATCGCCGCCGATGCCGACGCTGGTCGACACGCCGATCCCCAGATCCTTCATCTGGCTCGCGGCCTCATATCCCAACGTGCCCGACCGGCCGACGATGCCGACCCGGCCAGGCATGTAGATATGCGGCGGCATGATCCCCATGAAGCCCTTGCCGGGGCTGATGATGCCCGCGCAGTTCGGCCCGATCAGGCGCATCTTGCGCTCTTCCGGGTAGCGCCGCAGGAAGCGCTTCACCTTCATCATGTCCTGCGACGGGATGCCGTCGGTCACGCAGACGGCCGTCCGGATGCCCGCGTCAGCCGCTTCCATGATCGCGTCGGCGGCGAAGGGCGGCGGCACGAAGACAAGCGACGCCTCGGCTCCCGTCGCCTCGACCGCCTCGCGCACGGTGTTGAAGACCGGTCGGTCGAGCACCATCGTGCCGCCCTTGCCGGGTGTCACGCCGCCCACGACGTTGGTGCCGTGCTTGATCATGTCGGCGGCGTGAAAGTTGCCGATCCGCCCGGAGATGCCCTGCACGATGATCTTCGTGTCGTCCTGTGATGAGAATGGCCATGTTGCTCCCCCTCAGGCTGCGAGTTTCTGACGCGCGGCGACGGCCTTGTCGGCCGCCTCGGCCAGCGTGTCGGCGGTGATCAGCGGCAGGCCGGACGTCTGAAGGATGCGCTTGCCTTCCTCCACGTTCGTCCCCGCCAGCCGGACGACGACCGGTATGGTCATGCCGACTTCCTTGTAGGCCTGCACAACCCCTTCGGCGACCCAGTCGCAGCGGTTGATGCCGGCGAAGATGTTCACGAGGATCACGCTGCACGGCCCGGTCCGCCAGCACCGTGCGGAAGGCGCGGACGACGCGCTCCGGCGACGCACCGCCGCCGATGTCGAGGAAGTTGGCAGGCTCGCCGCCCGCCAGCTTGATCATGTCCATCGTCGCCATCGCAAGGCCCGCGCCGTTGATGATGCAGCCGATGTCGCCGTCGAGACCGACATAGGCGAGGCCATAGTCCCCGGCGGTCGATTCGCGCGGGTCTTCCTGGCTGCGGTCGCGCAATTCGGCGACCTGCGGCTGGCGGAACATCGCGTTGGTGTCGAAGCTCATCTTCGCATCAAGCGCCACCAGATCGCCCGTGCCGGTGATCACCAGCGGGTTGATCTCGACCATCGTTGCATCAAGGTCGCGGTAAGCGCGGTAGCAGGCCTTCAGGATCGTCACCATCTGGGCCATCTGGCCCGCGCTCAGGCCCAGACCGAAGGCCAGCTCGCGCGCCTGGAACTCGCTCAGGCCCACGGCCGGGTCGATGGTCATGCGCCGCAGCGATTGCGGGTCGTTCTCGGCCAGATCCTCGATCTCCATGCCGCCATGGGCGGAAGCGACGATCATGATGCGCTCGGATTTCCGGTCCAGCACGAAGCCGAGGTACAGCTCCTGCGCGATGTCCGACGCGGCCTCGACCCAGAGACGGTAGACGCCCTTGCCGTTCGCGTCCGTCTGCTTGGTCACCAGCTGCTTGCCGAACAGCGTCGCGGCGAAGGCCGCCACCTCATGCTCGTCGCGGCACAGTTTCACGCCGCCCGCGGCACCCCGGCCGCCTGAATGGACCTGCGCCTTCACCACCCAGGCATTGCCGCCCAGCTCGCGCGCCCGGTAGCCCGCCTGCTCGGGGCTGTAGGCCAGCCCCCCGCGCGGCACCGGCACACCGAAGCGCGCGAGGATTTCCTTCGCCTGATATTCGTGAATGTCCATTCGCGTTCCTCCCCCAAACGAACGAATTTTCTTGCGAAAATTCTCTCCAGCAACGGCCTTTGGAATTTTCGCAGAAAATTCGCAGGCCCCTCGTTAACCTTTCGCGGCGATCGCTTCGGCCAGCACCAGCACGTTGTTCGCCATCTTCTCGCTCGCCGCGTCGATCATCTTGCCGTCGAGCGAGGCCGCGCCCTTGCCTTGCGACTCGGCCTTGCGCAGTTCCTCGATGATGCGCTTGGCCTTCGTCACCTCGGCCTCGGGCGGCGAGAAAACCTCGTTCGCCATTGCCACCTGGCTCGGATGGATCGCCCATTTGCCTTCACAGCCGAGCGCCGCCGCGCGCCGCGCCCCTGCCATGTAGCCTTCGGGATCGCTGAAATCGCCGAACGGACCGTCGATCGCCCGCAACCCGTAGGCGCGGCACGCAATCACCATCCGGGTGATCGAGGCATGCCACTGGTCGCCCGGATAATGGGGGTTCAACCCGCCGATGTTCGTCGTCCGCGCCCGCATGCTGGCGGCATAGTCGGCCACCCCGAAATGCAGCGCCTCGAGCCGCCCGCCAAACTGGGCGATGCTCTCGACATTCGCCATGCCGAGCGCCGTCTCGATCAGCGCCTCAAGCCCCACACGCGTGGTGTAGCCCTTGCCCTGCTCGATCTGGTTCACCATCGCCTCGACCATGTAGAGGTCGTCGCGCACGCCCACCTTGGGCACCAGCAGCGTGTGCACGCGGCTGCCCGCCTGTTCCATGATGTCCACGACGTCACGGTACATGTAGTGCGTGTCGAGCCCGTTGATCCGCACCGACACGGTCTTGCCCTTGGCCGCCCAGTCGATGTCGTTCAGCGCCTGCACGGCGTTCTTGCGTGCCTGCTCCTTCTCGGGCGGCGCCACGGCATCTTCCAGATCGAGGAACACGAAATCCGCCGGCCCCGCCGCCGCCTTGTCGATCATCGACGGGTTCGAGGCTGGGACGGCCAGTTCGGACCGCTGCAGACGCTGCTTGCGCAGCGGGAATAGAGTATGGCTCATCTATTTGTCCTGTCTGGCTTATTCGGCCGCAAGCGGCACGGATTTCGGTTTCTTCGCGGCTTCGGTATACCACCGCTGCGCCGCTGCGACACCGGACCCCATCTCGATCTTCGCCCCCGCCTCGACCAGCGCCATCTCGGCGATGGCAAGTCCCGTCAGGCACATCCCCTCGTTCAGATCGCCCAGATGTCCGATCCGGAACACCTTGCCCGCGAGCCGCGCCAAACCCGAGCCGAACGAGGCGTTGTAGCGCGCGTAGCCGATCTTGATGACGTCGCGCGCATCGACACCCTCGGGTACCCGGATGGCAGAGACGGTGTTCGACCAAAGCTCGGGCCGCGCCGCGCACAATTCCATGCCCCAGGCATGCACCCCGCGCCGCACACCTTCGGCCAGCCGGTGATGACGGGCGATCACAGTGTCCAACCCCTCGCTGAAGATCAGGTCGAGCGAGCGCTTCAGCCCATGGAACAACTGCGTCGGCGGCGTGTAGGGGAAATAGCCCGTATCGTTCATCGCGATCATGTCGCGGAACTCGAAATAGGCGCGGCGCATCTTTGCCGACCTGGCCGCCTCCAGCGCCTTGGCGCTGACGCCCAGAAAACCCAACCCCGCCGGCATCATCAAGCCCTTCTGGCTGCCTGTCACCGCCAGGTCGACGCCCCAGTCTTCCATCCGGAACTCGATGGAGCCGATTGCGCTCACGCCGTCGACGAACAGAAGCGCGCCATGCCCGGCTGCATCCAGCGCCGCCCGCACCGCGGCCACGTCCGACGTCACGCCCGTCGCCGTCTCGTTGTGCGTGACGAACACGGCCTTGATCGCGCCGCTCTTGTCGTCGGCCAGGATGCGGGCGTAGTCCGCCACCGGCACGCCCTCGCCCCACTCGACATCCAGGCATTGAACGTCCAGACCCAGCCGCTCGGCCATCTCGACCCACAGGTGGCTGAACTGGCCGAAGCGGCTCATCAGAACCTTGTCGCCGGGCGACAGCGTGTTGGTGATCGCCGCCTCCCAGGCGGCCGTGCCGGAACCCGGGAACATCATCACCCGGCCTGTCTCGGTCTTGAAAAGCTTTTTCAAGCCATCGAACAGACCCAGCGTCAGATCCCCGAAATCCGGAGCGCGCATATCCTGCATCGGCACGTTCATGGCCTGCCGCACGGCCTCGGGCACGTTCGTGGGGCCGGGAATGAAAAGGAAGTTGGTGCCGGTGCGCATGGTAACCCTCCGTTAATCCCGCCGCTATGCCACCGGTGCCGCCACTCTCAAAATGAAACCACGTCCTGCTGTAAACGCGAGAATTTACAGAACGTAATTTTTGTAACATTATAAAATCCACAAATCGGGATTCTGTGTTCCACCGTATACAGCGAGTTGTCATGCAAAAGACTTTCATCGGCCCGCACCTGCGCCGACTGCGACAGGAACGCAGCGAGACGCAGGGGGCGATGGCCCGCGCATTGGGTATCTCGACCTCCTACGTCAACCTTCTGGAGAACAACGAGCGCTCGGTCTCTGTCCCCGTCATGCTGCGTCTGTTCGAGGTCTACGGGATCGACTGGCGCGACATCACGGATGAGGATGGCTCCTCGCAACTGGCAGACTTGCGCGCGATCATCCAGGACCCGATCTTCGACCGCGCCCGCCCCGACCTGACCGAAATCCGGGCCGCCCTTGTTCACAGCCCGACCCTTGCGCAGGCTTTCCTCACACTCCACCGCGCCTATCAGAGTGCGACCGACCAGCTTCTGTCGCTGTCCGGCACCCCCAGCGGGACCGAACCCATCCTCTCCGCCTCGCCGGAAGCCGCGGTGCACAATTTCTTTCGCCGCCACCGCAACCACTTCCGCGAGCTTGAGGAAGCGGCGAGCACATTCTGGGGCGACACTCCCATCGAGACGGACGAGGTCTATTCCCTCATCAAGCACCGCCTGCGCCAGCGTCTCGGCATCACGGTCCGCGTCGTGCCTGTCTCCGAACTCCCCAACACGCTGCGCCGCCATGACGAGGCGCGGCGCGAGATTCTGCTGTCCGAGGCGCTGGATCACCCGAACCGCACCTTCCAGCTGGTCCATGTCGCGGGTCTGATCGAACAGAGGACGCTTTTCGACACGCTGCTTGCAAGGTCAGGCATCACCGATCCGCGGGGGCAGGCCCGCTGCCGGGTGGAGTTGGCGAACTACTTCGCCGCGGCGGTCCTTATGCCCTACGACGCCTACCTCGCCGAGGCGCGGGTGTCGAAATACGATGTCGATCACCTCGCCACCCGTTTCGGCGTCAGCTTCGAACAGGCCTGCCACCGTGCCACCACGCTGCAACGCGAAGGGGCGCAGGGCGTGCCGTTCTTCTTCCTGCGGATCGACAAGGCCGGGAATGTGACCAAGCGGTTCAACTCGACCGACTTCCACCTCGCCGAACACGGCGGCGCCTGCCCCCGGCTCGAAGTGCACACGGCCTTTCGCACGCCCGGCCGTATCGTGCCGCAATTCGTCGAGATGCCGGACGCCAGCCAGTACTTTGTCTTCGCCCGCACCGTCGACCGTCCCACCTTCGCGCGCCACGCCCAGGACAACCGGCTGGCCGTCGCCATGGGCTGCACGATCGAGCACGCCGCAGACATCGGCTATGCCGAGCAGTTCACCGTCACCGGCGCGCGGATGACACCCATCGGCATCAACTGTCGCATCTGCCCCCGCGCCAACTGCGACCAGCGCGCCCACCACGCCGCCATCCTGTCGCAGCCCATCGACGAACGCCGCCGGGGCGCCACGCGCTATGATAGCTGACCACGCTGTCTTCGGTCCGAAGACGAGCGTTCCGGAACCTTGCTGCAGCATTTATGTTATCGATACCTCGACACCGAACCGCGCCTTGCCTATCGTCCCGAAAAGGGCGCAACCGAGGGAAGCCATGACCAAACCCCATCTTCTTCAGGTCGGTGCGCTGCCCGCTTGGGACGAAGCCCCGCTGGCCGAGGCGTTCACCGTCCACCGCCTGTGGGAAGCGGCGGACCGAGCTGCCTTCCTGGCCCAGCACGGCCCGCAGATCCGCGCCATTGCCACGCGCGGCGACCTCGGGGCGGACACCGCGCTGCTCGCCGCCTGCCCGAAGGTCGAGGTGATCTCGGTCTTCGGCGTTGGCTATGACGCGGTCGACCTCGCCACCTGCCGCGCGCGCGGAATCCGCGTGACGAACACCCCCGACGTGCTGACCGACGATTGCGCCGACCTCGCCCTTGCGATGTTCCTCGCATTGTCGCGCAGCATCCCTGCGGCTGATGCCTTCGTACGCGACGGATCCTGGGCCAAGGGCGGTTTCCCCTTGCAGCGCAGCGCCAGCCGCAAGCGCGCTGGCATCCTCGGCCTTGGCCGCATCGGCGAGGCGGTGGCGCGCCGATGCGCGGGCTTCGGGATGCCGATCGCCTATTCCGCCCGCTCGCCCAAGGACACGCCCGCCGACTGGCGCTACATCGCCGATCCGGTGGAACTGGCCGAACAGTCCGACGTCCTTTTCCTTACCCTCGCCGCCACCGCCGAGACGCGCCACATCGTCAACGCCCGCGTCTTGCAGGCGCTTGGCCCTGACGGCATGCTCATCAACATCTCCCGCGCCGCCAATGTCGATGAAACCGCCCTGATGGACGCGCTCGACGCCGGCACCCTCGGCTCCGCCGCGCTCGACGTGTTCGAGGGGGAGCCGAACCTGAACCCCCGCTTCCTCACCACCCCGCGCATTCTGCTCCAGCCTCACCACGCCTCGGGCACCGTCGAGACGCGCCGCGCCATGGGGCAACTTCTGCGCGACAACCTCGCTGCACATTTTGCGGGTCGGCCCTTGCCAACCCCCGTCATCTGACCGGATGAAGCCCCACCGCAACGCCGCCTGGCTGCTCTTGCTGCCCGCGCTCGCGATCATGGCGTTCGTCGCGGTGATCCCGCTGCTGACGGTCTTCAACTTTGCCCTGCACGACATCTTCTCGCTTCAGAACATCCACTGGATCGGGCTGGACTGGTATGAGCAGATCGTCGCCTCGGACCGGTTCCGCGCGAGCTTTCTGCGCAGCCTTCTCTTCTCGGCCATCGTGCTGTCCATCCAGATCCCGCTTGGCATCGCCGTTGCGCTGCTGCTGACAGGCCTGGGCCGTTCGGCGATCTTCGTGCTGATGCTCGTGGCGTTGCCTCTGGTCGTTCCGTGGAACATGATCCCGATCATGTGGCTCAACCTGATCGACGCGCGTACCGGCCTGATCGGGCCTGCGCTGGACGCCGCCGGGTTCGACTACAAGTTCACGGCGCTTCACACCTGGGCGCTGATCGTCGCGATGGACACATGGCACTGGCTGGGCCTTGTTGTGATCCTTGCCTATGCCGGTCTGTCCGCCATACCCCGCCCCTTCTACCAGGCCGCCGCGATCGACGGCGCATCGCGGTTTGCGGTGTTTCGCCATATCGAGCTTCCCCGGATCGCCGGGGCGCTCGCCATCGTGCTGCTGTTGCGCTTCGTGGACAGCTTCCTGATCTACACCGAAGCCTTCGCGATCAACGCGGGCGGCCCAAGCGGTGCCACGACATTCCTCGCCCTCGATCTGGGCGAGGATATCAAGGGCTTCAGCTACGGCAGCGCCGCCGCCCGCTCGATGCTCTATGTCATCATCGTCATGGCGGTCGCCTGGGCTTTCGTGAAGATCACCGACACCCTGCGGCGCGATCAGCCAGAAGCGCAGGCATGAGGCGAGTTGTCCGCATAACCGCCGTCGCAGCGCTGGCCGTCTTTGTCCTGCTGCCTTTCGTGCAGACCGTCACACTCAGCTTCGTCAACACGCTCCCGCGTGACGGGATGGCCGAGGGCGACATGTCACTCGTCAACTATCGCAACATTCTCGCCACTCCCGACCTGCGCGCCTCGCTGCTCAACTCGATGGTCTACGTTCTGCTGAACGTCGGTCTTTGCCTGCTTGCGGCACTGCCCGCCGCCTATGCGTTCTCACGATATCGCTTCACCGGCGACCGCCACATCCTGTTCCTGATGCTGGCCTTCCGCGTCACCCCGCCTGTCGTGCTGTCGCTGCCGATCTTCATCCTTTTCGCGCAGGTCAACCTTGTGAACACACCTGTCGGGATCGCGCTGGTCCACTGCCTGTTCAACCTGCCCATCGCGATCTGGATCCTAGAAAGCTTCATCTCGGCCGTCCCGAAAGAGTTCGACGAGACCGCGTTTCTCGACGGCCATAGCCTGCCCGGCTTTTTCGTGAAGCACCTGATCCCGGCCATCGCGCCGGGCATCGGCGTCGCAGCCTTCTTCTGCTTCATCTTCTCATGGGTCGAAGTCGTGTTCGCCCGCATCCTGACCGTCACGGGCGGCAAGCCCATCACCATGGCGATCAATGCGCTGTTCGGCTTTCAGACCGACATCGGCCTCGTCATGGCGATGACGGTCGTCTCGCTTCTGCCCGGGCTGGCGATGATCTGGTTCGTCCGCAACCACATTGCCCGGGGGTTCGTCGTCAAGACGTGACGGGCGACGGTCTGGTCAGGTCCATTTCGCGACGGGCGGCAGGCTCATCAGCACGGCGTTCGCATCATGCCCGGTCTCCAGCCCGAACTTCGTGCCGCGGTCGTAGACAAGGTTGTATTCGGCATAGAGCCCGCGGTGGATCAGTTGCGCCTCGCGGTCGGCCTCGGTCCAGGGCGTGTCGCGGCGCCGCTCGATCAGCGGCACAAAGGCGGGCAGGAAGGCGCGGCCCACATCGCGGGTAAAGGCAAAATCCGCGTCCCAGTCGCCGGTGTTGAGATCGTCATAGAAGATGCCCGCCCACGCCCCGCGCCCGGCCCCGGTGCGGCACGAAGAAGTATTCGTCCGCCCAGGCCTTGAAGCGCGCGTAGTAGTCCGGCGAATGAGCGTCGCAGGCCTGCTGTCAGCGTGGCGTGGAAATGCGCGGTGTCCTCGGCGTATTCGAGGCAGGGGTTCAGGTCGGACCCGCCGCCGAACCACCAGGCACGCGGGGTCCAGAACATCCGCGTGTTCATGTGGACGGCGGGCGCGTGCGGGTTCTGCATATGCGCGACAAGGCTGATGCCGCTGGCCCAGAACCGCGGATCGTCGGCCATGCCCGGCACGCCGCGCGCGGCCATCGCCTTCTGCGCCCGTTCGCCCAGCTGGCCGTGCACCTCGGACCACGTTCACGCCGACCTTCTCGAACACCCGTCCGCCGCGCATCACGCTCATCAGCCCGCCACCGCCATCGGCGCGGGTCGTCGGGCTCACCTCGAACCGCCCTGCGGGCAGCGATGCGGTCGGGCCTTTTGCCTGCGTGTCCTCAAGGCCTTCGAAAGCCGCGACGATCTGGTCCCGCAGCGTCCGGAACCAGGTCGCGGCTTGCGCCTTGCGGGTGTCGAAATCGTCGGTCATCCACGTCTCCCTAGCATCTGGCTTTTGCTAGCATTGCCCCAACCGGGGCGCTAGACTTCGCTGGAAGATCGGACACAAAGACATGTCGCCGCGCCTGCCCCTCCTTCTGATTGCCTTCCTGGCCGCCTGCGGCACGCCGCAGGAGCAATGCATCAACCGCGTCACGCGCGAACTGCGCCGTGATCTCGGACCTGATCGCCGAGACCGAGGCCAACCTCGCCCGCGGCTACGAGATGGAGGAATACACCATCTACCGCAGCCGGCTGGGTCTATTGCTCGCCGCCCTATGTCGTGCAAATGCCCGACGGATCTCAGCGCGTCGTGCGGACCGGCGAGATGTGCCTCGACGATCGCGAGGAGACCGTTGAGCGGCCCCCGGCGATCGACCTGGTGGCCGAGCGCGACAAGCTCGAGGGCCTGCAAGATCGCCAGCGCGCGCTGACGCGGGCCGCCGAACCGGTCATCGCCGAATGCAGGCGCCGCTATCCGCGAGTGATCAGTGCGCAGGGGCGCTGCGCCGGGTCGAGCAGGCTGCGCCCGCCATCGACCGTCACGATCTGCCCCGTCATGAAAGCCGAGGCGTCCGAGGCAAGGAACTGCACCGTCTCGGCCAGTTCGGCCGGCGCGGCGATGCGGCCCATCGGCGTGCATTGCTCGATCTCGGCGCGGTAGCCCGGGTTGTCCTTCAGCGACCGCCTGCAGGCTGGCGCTCATCACGCTGCCGAAGGCCACCGCGTTCACCCGGATGCCCTTGGGCGCCAGCGCCACGGCCATCGAGCGCGTCATCTGGTCCAGCGCCGCGCTGGCCATCGAATAGCCCAGCAGCTCGGGCTGCGTCCGCGTGCGCGGCAATCGACGACAGGTTGATGATTGACCCGATCGGGCCCGGTCCTGCCCGGCCTTCTCGGCCTGCAGCGATCATCCGCTTCGCCGTCATCTGCGACAGCCGCAGGCTGGTCATGAGGTTCTGCTGCCAACAGCTGCTCGACCGCGTCGTCATCGGGCGCAGAGCGGATCCGACATGCACCATCTGGCGGCTGGCGTTCACCAGGATGTCCACCCGGTCGAAGGCATCCATCGTGGCCGACAAGCAGGTTCGCGATGGTCAGCTTCTCGCGCAGGTCGCCCGCGAACATGCGGACCGGGCCTTCGGCGCGCGGCTTCGCTCGCCGACTTCGGCCTCCAGCCGGTCCTCGTCCATGTCGGCGAACATCACGTTCGCGCCCTTGTCCAGGAAATGCCGCGCAATGGCCAGGCCGATGCCCATTGGCAGAGCCGGTGACGATGGCGGTCTTGCCGGAGATGGAAAAGGACATGTCGGTCCTCCTGATCAGGTCAGTGCCGTGCGGCGCGGACGGGCCGCGCGGCACGGATCACACGAAAGGCGCCGTCGCCACCGATCTCCTTCGACGTCACGGAAGGTGTCGGTCAGCACGGCATCATAGGGCAGGTGGCGGTTGGCGACCAGCCAGAGCTGCGCCGCCGGGGTGCAGCATCGCCGGCCGCGCGCGATGAAGGCGGCGCCCAGAGCCGGGATCGGCGGCTGCGCGCCGGCGTGGAAGGGCGGGTTGCAGACGACCGCGTCGACAGCGCCCTCCGGCCGGAAGGCGGTCGCATCGGCCCAGTGAAACCGGGCGCGCGGATCGGTGACGTTGTCGCCGCGCACAGTCCAGCGCATCGGCCTCGGCCTCGACCAGATCCAGCTGTCTTGACGCCCTCGCGGGCCAGAATCGCGCGCGCCAGATAGCCCCAGCCGGCCCCCAGATCGACGATCCGCCCGGGCAGCTTCGGCCGGCAGCGCCGCCGCCAGCAGCATCGAGCCGCGGTCCGGCCCATCGGCCGAAAACATGCCGGGCAGGGTGACGAAGCCGTCGTCCGATCAGCGTCGGCTCGCGCGGCCCAGTCCTCGAACCCCGGTGCCGGCGGAAAAGCGAAGATCTTGCCATGCGCCTTGGACAGGCGGCGCCGATGTCGCGACCGCGCTCGCGGACATCGCGGTGCATCGCTGTCGATGCCATCGGTCTTCTGCCCGTCGACGATCACCGGCCCGCCGGGCGCCACCTCGGCCGCCGCCTCGGCCAGCAAGCGCGCGCGCCTCGGTCGCGGCGCGCGGCAGGCAGACGAGCGCCGCAGCGCCATTGCCGTCGGACGCGACGACAGTGCGATAGCCCTGCGCGGCGAAGGCAGTCGTGATCCGGCCGGAAGCCCTGCACCACCGCCACCCGGTCCTTGCGGCAAGCGCCGACAGATCGTCGCCGACGCGGGGGCGGAAGACCGCGATCGCGCCCCTTGTCGGGCAGGGCGAGCGCGCCGCTTTCCAGCGCCAGGGTCAGACGGGCAGATCGCATGGGCGGCCGCGGGCGGCCTTATTCCTTTTCCATCGTGCATTGCAGCGGATGCTGGTGACGGCGGGCGAAATCCATCACCTGCGCCACCTTCGTTTCCGCCACCTCGAAGCGAGAACACGCCGACCACCGCCAGGCCCTTCTTGTGCACCGTCAGCATGATCTCGAACGCCTGCGCATGGGTCAGGCCGAAGAACCGCTCCAGCACATGCACGACGAACTCCATCGGCGTGTAGTCATCGTTCAGCAGCAGCACCTTGTAGAGCGGCGGCCGCTCCGTCTGGGTCCGCGTCTTGGTGAGGACCGAGGTATCTCCGTCGCTTCCACCCGGTTTGTCGGACATGAGGAAGGGCGAGGCTGGTCAAGGCGACGGCTCCGCAGTTGCAGGATCAGACTCGGTGGAAGAACAGCCGCAGTATATAGCGCAAAGGCGCGAATGGAAAAGGGGCCGCTCTGCGGCAATGCGGGCTCGGCCTTTCGGCCAGCAGTGACAAGGCACCAAGGCGGCACGAATGACCATCGAGCGATCGGTTTCGACGCCGACGACACGCTCTGGCAGAACGAAACCTACTTCCGGCTGACACAAGGACGCGTTTCGCCGAGCTGCTGGCCGACTATGCCGAACCCGATCATCTGCATGACCGGCTGCTGGACGCCGAGCGGCGCAATCTGGGGCACTATGGCTTTGGCGTGAAGGGCTTCACCCTGTCGATGATCGAGACCGCCATCGAGGTGACCGACGGCCGGGTGCCCGCGCACCGTCATCGCCGAGCTGATGGCCGCCGGGCGCGAGATGCTGGACCATCCCGATCGAGCTGATGCCCCATGCACGCGAAGCGGTCGACGGCGATGGCAGAACGCCACCGCGTGATCCTGATCACCAAGGGCGACCTTCTGGATCAGGAACGCAAGCTGGCGCAATCGGGCCTGGGCGATCTGTTCCACGCGGTCGAGATCGTGTCGGACAAGACACCCGCCGTCTACGCGCGGCTTTTCGCCCGCACGGCACGCGGTGCCGCATCAGGCGATGATGGTCGGCAACTCGCTGAAATCCGACGTGCTGCCAGCCATCGAGGCCGGCGGCTGGGGCGTGCATGTGCCCCATGGCCTCGACCTGGGCGCTGGATCATGCCGAGGCACCCGATGGGTCACACGCGCTTTCACGCACTGCGCGACCTCGGCGGGCTTGCCGCCCTTGTCGACAGCCTCGCGCGCTGATCACCGCATCTGGGGCACGGCACGTATCCGCACGCCAGATTTGGCATGCCTGCTTCGCTTAAGAACCTACAGAAAGCCATTGATGTGAAGGGGGTTTTCGGACCGGGCGCCCTGTGCTAGCCTCGTGACCGAAGCAGTATAGCCCCACCAAAAAACCGGGGCATCCGAGGCAGGTAAGGACAACCGACGTGACAACGCGGCTGTGGCATTTTGCCCAAACGATTTTTTGTGCGGCGCTTATGGCGTTCGTGTTTTCGGGCATCGCCCGTGCAGCGCCCTATGCCGCCATCGTGATGGATGCGCGCACCGGCGAGGTGCTTTACTCGACGAACGCCGACACGCGGCTGCATCCCGCCTCGCTGACCAAGATGATGACGCTCTACATCGCCTTTGAGGCCATCGAGCGCGGCGAGATCTCGCTCGACACGATGGTCACGGTGTCCAAGCACGCCGCTGCCCAGCCGCCGTCGCAGCTTGGTCTGAAGGCCGGGCAGAAGATCGCAGCTGCGCTATCTGATCCGCGCGGCCGCCGTGAAATCGGCCAACGACGCAGCGACGGCCATCGGCGAGGCGATCAGCGGCAATCGAACCGGCCTTTGCCAAGCGGATGAACCGGACCGCCAAGGCCCTGGGGATGACGAACTTCGACCTTCAAGAACGCCAACGGCCTGACGGCGTCGGGCCACCTGTCCACCGCCCGCGACATGACGATCCTGGGGCGGCACCTGTTCTATGACTTCCCGCAGTATTACAACATCTTCTCGCGCCGCTCGACGGATGCGGGCATGGCCACGGTGAACAACACCAACCGCCGCTTCCTGGACAGCTACGAGGGCGCGGACGGCATCAAGACCGGCTACACCGAACCCGGCCGGGTTCAACCTGACCGCATCGGCGGAACGCGGGAACAAGCGCCTCATCGCCACGGTCTTCGGCGGCAACTCGACCGCACACCGCAACGCCAAGATGGCCGAACTGCTGGACCTCGGCTTCAAGGAAGCGCCGAACAACGCGACCGTCAAGAAGCCAGCGCCCGCGCAGCTTGACGGGGTCGCCGACATGATCGCCGAAGCCGAGATGGAGGAGGGCGGCGCAGGCAAGACCCTGCGTGTTGTTGGGGCCGTGCAGACATCCCCCCGCCCCAAATCGCGCCCGTCTGTCGCGGCGCCGCCTGAAGAGATGCTTGTCGCGATGCAGGATGGAATCGCTGGCGCGCTGGCCGAAGCCACTGCGGCCGCCCCTGCCCCGGTCGCCGCGCAGAACGATCAGGCCGTCGCCGTGGCGCTGGCCGAAACCGTCGGTGTATCCGAGACCGCGCCGGCTGCCGACAACGTGGCAGTCAGCTCCGCACCAGCCTCCGACCCACCGCAAACGGCAGCCGAGGCCGTGGCGTTGGCCGATGCCACACTGGCTGATGCGCTTGCGGAAGCGGCCCAGGACCCTGACGCCGCCGTCGCCCCGCCGACGGAAATCGTCAACCTCGTCTCGTCCCCGGCGCCGAAGCCGCGCCCGGAGGAGATGTTTGCCGATGCCGAACCGGCGACGCAACTTGCCGCTGCCGAACCCGAAGTCGTCACCCGCATCTCGACGTCAGGCGGGCGGCACTGGGGTATCAACGTGGGCCGTTTCAACACGCGCTCTGGCGCCGAGCGGCAGTTGCTGAAGACGGCGCTTGCCGAAACCGCCACGCTCAACGACGGCCTGCGCAAGGTTGTCGAGCGTAGTGGTGGGTATGACGCGAACTTCGTGGGGCTGACGCAGGATCAGGCCGACCTCGCCTGCCGCAGGCTTCAGGCGCGTGCCGTCCAATGCTTCACGATGGGGCCCTGAGCGCATCAGCCGGCAAGGTGGCGCAGCCCCTGCGTGACATCGGTTCTTATGGCTAGTCTGCAGCCCCGGTTCGTCACCCGCCTTCAGCGCCGCAAGGATCGTGCGATGGTGCTGCGGGGGCTCGTTCCGGCGAAGCCGCGCGTAAAGCGCACGCATCGTGGGGCCAAGCTGCAACCACACCGTTTCCGTCATCGCCAGCATCGCCGGGGCCTGTGCGCGCAGATAGAGCGTGCGGTGGAACTCAAGGTTGGTCCGGATGTAGGCTACCGCATCCTGCTTCGCCACGGCTTCGGCATTGGCGGCATTGATCGTCTTGAGCCGCTCGATCAGCGCGAAATGCGCCCGAGGCAGCGCGCGTGAGGCCAGTTCCGGTTCCAGCAGGGCCCGGATGGAGGCAAGTTCCTCGATCCGCTCGGGGCTGAGTTCCGGCGTCGATATGCGGCCCGATGACGACATCATGAATGCCCCTTCGGCCACGAGACGGCGCACCGCCTCGCGTGCCGGGGTCATCGAGACGCCAAAGGTCTTGGCCAGCCCGCGCAGCGTCAGCGGCTGTCCGGGCGACAGTTCGCCGTGCATCACCTGCGTGCGTAGCGTGCGATACAGCCGATCATGCTCGGCCAGCGTCGAGTCCGGTGGACGGGCAGAGGGGCGAAGCGCTGTCAGCATGCCCAAAGCGAAACACCGCGCAAGAGATGCGGTCAATCCCTTTCCGGGCCGAAGCGGAAGCCATGCAGGGTCTGCCCGTGCTGCCGTAGCCAGGCGCGCCGCGGCGCGTAGTCGGGCATCAGGCGCGACACGACAGCCCAGAAGGCCGGGGCGTGATTCATCTCGACCAGATGAGCCACCTCATGCGCCGCGACGTAGTCGAGCACTTCGGGGGGAGCCATCGCCAGCCTCCACGAATACATCAACCCGCCATCGACGGTGCAGGAGCCCCAGCGTGACCGCGCGTCGCGCAGGGTCAGGCGGCTGTAACTCCGGCCCACGAGGGCCGCGTAGCGATCAGACGCGGCGATCAGCCGGTCACGCGCCACGGTCTTGAGAAACGCCTTGGCGCGCGCGCCCGCCTGCGGCGCCTCGCCCGGCACAAGAAGCGATTCGCCCTCGACCCGCACCAACCGCCCAGGTGCGGAGCGTAGAACCAGCATCCGCCCCTCGACGGGCAGGGCGCTGCCATGGGCCACCAGAGCCGTGGCGCGGCAGGGCGGAGAGGGCGCGGCGAATCCAGCCCTCCTGCGCACGGGCAAAGGCCATGGCCTCGCCCACCCGCGCACCCATCGGCAAGGACAGCGTCACCCGCCCGTCAAGCCGTGACACGCGCAAGGAAAACCGCCGCGCCCGCGGGCTGCGGCGCAGCGTTATCTCGACCGGCGGCGATCCGGGCAGTTCTGGCATGGGCCTCGTCCTCGATGGGGCAAACAATACCCTTGCGCGCGGCGGGGAAAACCCCCATCTGGGCAGCTTCGCCACGGTGGTGAAAGGCTTTGACAGCCGCCGGGGCTTGTGGCAAGCGACGCGCAACCTGACCTGCCAGCATTTCAAGGGGACGACCATGCCCAACCCAGAATGGGGCACGAAGCGCATTTGCCCGACGACCGGCAAGCGCTTTTACGACCTGAACAAGACGCCGATCATCAGCCCCTACACGGGCGAGGTCGTGGATATCGAGACGGCACGCCGCAAGGCCGCATCTGTCGTGATCGCCCGGCCCCTGCCAGAGAAGGACGAGGATGTGCTCGTCGATGATCTGGAAACCGATGACGACATCCTCGCGCCCGGCGTCGCGGATGACGCCGATCTTGACGACGACCTGCTCGAAGACGACGCCGACGATACCGTATCGCTCGACGATCTGGCCGATGTGGGCGGCGACGAAGAAGAAGTCTGACCAGAAGCGGGGGCGATTTTTGGCTTGCGCGCCCCCGCACGCTTCCGTAAAGAGCCGCAGCGAACAACCCAAAGTTCGCGTCTGTTGCTGGGGTCGTAGCTCAGTTGGGAGAGCGCTTGAATGGCATTCAAGAGGTCAGGAGTTCGATCCTCCTCGGCTCCACCAATCCTCCGGACGTGATTTCTGACATGCGGGTAACCGTGCCTTGGCACGAATTTCCGTCGCTTTGGATCTCGCTGAAACCGGCGCCCGAGAGATTGACTTGAGCGACGTTTCCTTCTCCGTTCTGCAGGCATGCGCGCTGGAAAGATGGTCACCCGTCATCGGTGATCCCGGCATCATGGGCTGGGTCACGGTCGCGACCTATCTCCTGGCGGCAGCCGTGGCCGCGATGGTGGCCAAGGCTGGCCCTTTCCCCGCCCAATCGCGCCGAAAAGAGCGTCTATTCTGGTGCGTGATCTCGGCCATGATGATCGGGCTGGCGCTCAACAAGCAGCTTGACCTGCAATCCTACATGACCGCGGTCGCCCGCTGCGCCGCCCAGCTTCAGGGATGGTATGCCAACCGTCGCATCTTCCAGGTTTCTGTCATCGCAGGGCTTGTCGTCGGGATGGTGATTGCGGGTGGTCTGCTTTTTGTCGCGATGCGCGGAACTTGGCGACGCAGTTTCCTGCCCCTCGTGGGCCTCGTCTTCGTCATCTGCTTCGTCGCCGTGCGTGCCGTCGGCTTTCACCATGTTGACCGCCTCATCAATCTTCCGGGCGCAGGACTTTCGCCTGAACGCCCTGCTTGAACTTGCCGGTCCGGTGCTGGTCGCGCTCGGCGGCCTTTTGCTCTTGCGTTTCGCATCCGACAGGCCAGTCTCCCGCGAGTGAACCGCCAGCGGAGACCCGTCATGCCCGACCGCGCCCATGAGGGCACTGCATCCCCACCAGCGCATCCCGATTTCGTCCTGCGCCCGATGCACCGCGCCTGGCTGCTGGAGCAGGCCCGCGGGCTGTTCGGATTCTTTCAGCCCGCTGCGATCAATCCCGCCGGTGGGTTCTATGCGCTCGACGACAGGGGGCAACCGCTTCCACCTCCGGGCCCGCGCGGCCAGGTCCGCAACCTGCACGAGGCCACGCGCATGGTGCATTGCTATGCGATGGCGCATCTGATGGGTCTGCCGGGGGCAGACCGGATGGTCGATCAGGGCATGGAATTCACCTGGTCGCGCCATCGCGATACCGTCGATGGCGGCTACTTCTGGGGCATCGACGACGTTGGCCCGGTCAACGACACCAAGCAGGCCTATGGCCATGCCTTCGTCCTGCTTGCCGCGTCTTCAGCCAAGGTGATCGGGCATCCCGATGCCGATCGAATGCTGGCCGATGTGACCGACGTCCTGCTTGGCCGGTTCTGGGATGCCGCAGGCCGGTGCCACGACCGAGGAATACAGCCGCGACTGGCAACCTCTCGGCGCCTATCGCGGCCAGAACTCCAACATGCACCTGACCGAGGCGCTGATGGCCGCCTTCGAGGCGACGGGCGATCGCACCTATCTGACGATGGCCGAGCGCATCGCGGCGCTGATCATCAACTGCCATGCCCGAGCCGAAGGCTGGCGCGTGGCCGAGCATTTCCATGCGGACTGGTCGGTGGACCGCGACTATGCGGGCGATCCGATGTTCCGTCCCGCAGGAACGACACCCGGCCACGCGCTCGAATGGTCGCGGCTTCTCGTGCAGCTGTGGGAACTGGGCGGGCGGGCGCATCCGTGGATGCCCGAGGCCGCGCAGGCGCTGTTCCTGCACACCTGCGAGATCGGCTGGGACAAGGCACGGGGCGGCTTCTACTACACGCTCGGCTGGGACGACCTCCCGGCCCGGTCAGACCGCTACTGGTGGCCCTGCGCCGAGGGGATCGCCGCCGCATCGGTCCTGCGCCAGATCAGCGACGATCCGCGGTTCGAGGTCTGGTATCGCCGCATCTGGAGCTTCGTCACCACCCATGTGATCGACCACAAGGACGGCGCATGGTGGCCGGAACTGGACGATGACCTGCGTCCGGTCAATCGCGTCTTCACCGGCAAACCCGATCTCTACCATGCCGTGCAGGCCTGCCTGATCCCGCTTCTGCCCGCGACAGGCAGTGCGACGCGCGGGCTTGCGGGCCCTGCCGGGCAGGCAATTCTCACCGGATAGGCCGACCCCGGCTTCCTCTCGGCCAACTACACCCGGCGGAGCCGCCCCCGAGCACATCGCGCCCGCGATGCGCGAGAGGAAAGGAATGGCCCGGAACGGGCCTCCGATGGAAAAAGCCCGCCGCCGCGCGCGTCAGCCGATCACCTCGAACCGGTCGACATCGACCATACCGTGGTCGGTGATCTTGAGGTGCGGGATCACCGGCAGGCACAGGAAGGCCAGTTGCAGGAACGGTTCCTCCAGCGTCACCCCAAGCGACCGGGCGGCGGCGCGCAGCCCGATCAACCCGTCGCGCACCACCTCGAACCGCTCAAGGCTCATCAGCCCCGCGACAGGCAGCGCCAGTTCCGCCAGAACCCGCCCCCCCTCGACAACGACGAACCCGCCTTCGATCTGCCCCAGCCGGTTGGCCGCCAGCGCCATGTCGGCGTAATCGGCGCCCACCACCGCGATGTTGTGATGGTCGTGACACACGGTCGAGGCGATGGCGCCACGCTGTAGCCCGAATCCCCGGACGAAGCCCGTGGCGCGGTTGCCGTTTACGCCATGTCGCTCGATCACCGCGATCTTCACCAGATCGCGCGCGATGTCCGGGCGCTTGTCGCCGTCCTGGGGCGCGATGTCGAAGGTCAGATGCTCGGTGATGATCTTGCCGGGGACGATCCCGATAACCGGCGTCTCCACCCGGTTGCCTGCCGTCCGGAAATCCCCGGCCGTGACGGGCGGAGCCTTGACCGAATGGCGGGCGACCGGCGCGACGATCTCGCGACGCGGCATAGGCGGCCTCCTCCGCGATCACCCCGCCGCACAGCACCAGCGAGGCATTGCAATCCGCGAGCTTGTCGATCACGGCGATATCTGCCCGCTTGCCGGGCGCGATCAGGCCACGGTCCTTCAGCCCGAACGCCTCGGCCGCCGAAAGGCTCGCCGCGCGATAGACCGCCAGCGGCGGACAGCCGAGCGCGATGGCGGTGCGGATCATGTAGTCGAGGTGCCCGTGCTCGGCGATGTCGAGCGGGTTGCGGTCGTCGGTGCAAAGACAGAGGTAAGGCGAGTGCCTTTCGGTCAGGATCGGTGCCAGGGCGTGCAGGTCCTTGCTGACCGACCCCTCGCGGATCAGCACCCGCATCCCCTTGCGCAATTTCTCGAGCGCCTCGTCGGCGGTTGTCGCCTCGTGTTCCGTCCGGATGCCCGCGCTGATGTAGCCGTTCAGGTCATTGCCCCGCAGCAGCGGCGCGTGGCCGTCGATATGGCGACCGGCAAAGGCCTCGAGTTTCGCAAGACAGCCCGCATCCTTGAACAGCACGCCGGGGAAATTCATGAACTCGGCCAGCCCGATGACGCGCGGATGATCCATCAGCGGAACCAGATCGGCGGCCTCCAGCCGGGCACCCGCCGTTTCCATATGCGTCGAGGGGACGCAGGACGACAGCTGCACGCGGATGTCCATCACCGTGCGCGCACTCGCTTCGAGGAAATAGTGTATGCCTTCCAGCCCGCAGACATTCGCAATCTCGTGCGGATCGCAGATCGCCGTCGTCACACCGCGCGGGCCGACGCAGCGGTCGAACTCATAGGGCGTGACAAGCGAGCTTTCGATGTGGAGGTGCGTGTCGATGAACCCCGGCACAAGGATCTTGCCGGTGCAGTCGATGACCCGCCGTCCGTGGTAGCTGCCGAACACGCCGACGATGGTGTCCCCGCAAATCGCGACATCCGTCTCGACCAACTCTCCCGACACGAGGTCGAACACGCGGCCGCCCTTCAGCACGAGGTCGGCGGGCACGATGCCCCTGCCCTGGTCGATCCGGTCGGACAATTCGGCGCGGGCCATCACGTGATCTCCTTTTGGGGGAGTAGAACCGCAGCCGCCCGGTGCCGTCCAGAGCGAGTTCGCCCTTGCACCCGCCGCCCCCGGGATTAAGACCGGTTCATTCCCGCCGGAGTTCCCCATGCGCCCGCTGCGCGGCATTTCCTTCAAGATCGCCTCGGTACTGGTCTTCATCGTCATGGCGACGCTGATCAAGGCGACGGCGGACCATGTTCCGCCCGGTCAGGCCGTGTTCTTCCGCTCGCTTTTCGCGATTCCCGTCATCATGGCCTGGCTTGCCTGGCGCGGCGAGTTGCGCTCGGGCCTCAAGACGGCGGCGCCGATGGGTCATGTCTGGCGGGGCGTGGTGGGGACCTGTGCGATGGGCCTCGGATTTGCGGGCCTCGCGTTCCTGCCGCTGCCCGAGGTGACGGCCATCGGCTATGCCGCACCGCTGCTGACCGTGGTCTTCGCGGCGATGTTCCTGGGCGAGGAGGTGCGCATCTTCCGTATCAGCGCCGTCGCGCTTGGGATGATCGGCGTGCTGATCGTGCTGTCGCCCCGCCTGACGAGCCTGCGGGATGGCGAATTGGCAACAGCCGAGGCTCTGGGGGCGATGCTGGTGCTGGGCGGTGCGGTCTTCGCGGCGCTCGCCCAGGTGTTCGTGCGCAGGCTTGTGGTGACCGAAAGCACATCCGCCATCGTGTTCTGGTTCTCGATGACGGCGACGGTGCTTTCGCTCGTCACCCTGCCGTTCGGCTGGGTCATGCCCGCCCCCCGCGAGGCGCTGATGCTGGTGGGCGCAGGGTTGCTGGGCGGGGTCGGTCAGATCCTGCTGACGTCGGGCTACCGATGGGCCGATGCCTCGGTCGTCGCGCCCTTCGAATATGTCTCCATGCTGTTCGCGCTGATCTTCGGCTATGTCTTCTTCGCCGAGGTTCCGACGCTGACCATGCTCGGTGGCGCGGCGCTGGTGGTCACGGCGGGCATCCTCATCATCTGGCGCGAACGGCAACTGGGCCTCAAGCGCGCACGCCAGCGCAAGGCCATGACCCCGCAGGGCTGACTGTGTCATCCATGCGCCGACCGCGCAGTTTAGGCCGCTTCGCCTATTGACCCGACGGATGCGGTGACCATCTTGGGGCGAGACCGGCTGACGCCATAAACATCCACAAGAAACGCCAGAACGGAACACTCCTTGTCCCTCGCCCTGATCGCAGCGCTTCCCTTCCTCGGCGCGCTCCTTCCCGGCCTGATGATCCGTGCGGGGCGGGATGCCTGCGCGCTGGTTGCGGCGTCCTTCACCGCGCTGGCGCTGCTGCTGCTCGGCCTGAACGCGCCCGCCGTCATGCGGGGCGAGGTCGTGCAGACCCGTATCGAGTGGCTGCCGCAGCTTGGGCTGAACGCCAACTTCATGCTCGACGGGCTGGGTCTGATGTTCGCGGGGCTGATCCTTGGCATCGGCCTGCTCATCATCCTCTACGCGCGGTACTATCTGGCGAAATCCGACCCGGCGGGACAGTTCTTCACCTATCTGATGCTGTTCCAAGGGGCGATGACGGGCATCGTCCTGTCCGACAACATCCTGCTTCTGCTGGTCTTTTGGGAGCTGACCTCGCTTTCGTCGTTCCTGCTGATCGGCTACTGGAAGCACCTGCCCGAGGCTCGCCAGGGCGCGCGCATGGCGCTGGTCGTGACCGGATCGGGCGGGCTTGCGATGATCGCGGGCATGCTGATCCTCGGCAATATCGCGGGCAGCTACGATCTGTCCGTGATCCTTCAGCAGAAGGACGTGATCCAGGCGTCGCCCTGGTATCTTCCGGCGCTCATCCTGATCCTGCTGGGCTGCTTCACGAAATCGGCCCAGTTCCCGTTCCACTTCTGGCTTCCGCACGCGATGGCCGCCCCCACACCGGTTTCGGCCTATCTGCACTCGGCCACGATGGTGAAGGCGGGCATCTTCCTCATGGCGCGGTTGTGGCCCGTGCTCGCGGGGACGCCCGAATGGTTCTACATCGTGGCAACCGCGGGCCTTGTGACCATGCTGATCGGCGCAGCCATCGCGTTGTTCAAGAACGATCTGAAGGCGATCCTCGCCTATTCGACTGTCAGCCAGCTTGGCCTCATCACGATGCTGCTCGGGTTCGGAACGGCGCAGGCCGCGCTTGTGGCGGTGTTCCACATCCTGAACCACGCCTCCTTCAAGGCCGCCCTGTTCATGAGCGCGGGGATCGTCGATCACGAAGCGCATACGCGCGACATCCGCAGGCTCGGCGGCCTGCGCCACCTGATGCCCGTCACCTTCACGATCGCAACGATCGCTGCACTTTCGATGGCCGGAATCCCGCCCCTGAACGGGTTCCTGTCCAAGGAAATGATGCTGGAGGAGACGACGCACACCGCATGGCTCGGCAATCCGTGGCTGGTTCCCGCCTTGGCGGGTCTTGGTGCCCTGCTGTCGGTCGCCTATTCGTTCCGCTTCATCGGCCAGACCTTCCTCGGCCCGGTGCGCGACGACTACCCCCACACCCCGCACGATCCCGGTCCCGGCCTGTGGATTGCCCCGGCATTCCTGTCGCTGCTCGTGATCCTGGGAGGGATACTGCCCATGACGATCATGGGCTGGCTCGTCGAAACCGCGACCAATGCCGTGACTGGCGAGCAGGTGGGGGTCAAGATCACGCATTGGCATGGCTTCGTCGCCGCGTTGTGGATGTCGCTCGCGGCAATCGTCGGCGGCCTCGCACTCGCGCTGTTCCACCGTCCGGCGGCGTCGTTGTGGCAGGCCCTGCCCGCGATCGACGCAAAGACCATGTTTGACAGCGTGATCGGCGCGCTGCGCCTCGCCGCCCGCCGCATCACACAGCGGCTGCATGACGGGTCGATGACCCGCGCTTTCGCCATTGCGACGTTGACCATGCTGGCGGCGGGGCTCTACGCCTTCCTCACCGGACCGCATGATGCCGGAACCCGCGCCCTTACGCCGGTCGAACCTGCCGCGTTTGTGGGGGCGCTGATCCTGGCCGCCGCGACGGTTGCCACGGCGGTGATGCACCGCAACCGCCTTCTGTCGCTGATCCTTGTCGGTGTCGTCGGACTGATGGTTTCGGTGACGTTCGTCTATCTCTCGGCGCCCGACCTTGCCCTGACGCAGATCTCGGTCGAGGTCGCGACGGTGATCCTGCTGCTTCTCGCGCTGAACTTCCTGCCCAAGACCACGCCCGCCGAGCGGCCGGGCCGCCAGTTGCGCGACGCAATCCTTGCGACCGCTGCCGGTCTGGGCACCGGCGCGCTGATCTATGCGCTGATGCTGCGCGACTTCGCCTTTCCGACGATTGCGTCCTACCACATCGCCAATTCCAAAACGGAAGGCGGGGGAACGAACATCGTCAACGTCATCTTGGTGGACTTCCGCGGCTATGACACGTTCGGCGAGATCACCGTGCTGGGTATTGCGGCACTCGTCATCTACGCCCTGACCGAAGCGATCCTGAAGGGCGGGCCTGCCAACGACCGCCTGCTTGCGTGGGAACCGTCATCGCGCCGTGCGGGCGACCGGCACCCCATGATGTTCGTGGTCGTGACGCGTCTGATCCTGCCCGTCGCGCTGATGGTTGGCGTCTTCATCCTGCTGCGGGGCCACAACATGCCCGGCGGTGGTTTCATCGCAGGGCTGATCTTCGCCATCGCGCTTCTGATGCAGTACATGGCCTCGGGCTTTGGCTGGACGGCCGAGCGCATCCGCATCGACTACCACGCGCTGATCGCCTCGGGCGTCCTGATCGCGGCGGCGACCGGCATCGGCGCCTGGTTCAACGGCCTGCCCTTCCTGACATCCGCCTATGGCTATTTCACCTTCCCGCCGCTGGAGACCTTTGAACTCGCGACGGCAGCGATCTTCGATCTCGGGGTGTTCCTCTGCGTTCTGGGCGCGGTGATGCTGTCGCTGGCTTCGATCTCGCGCCTTGCGGTCCGGGCGGGCGGTACCGTCAACACCCAGCCCTTCGATATCGACCCCTCGGGTCAACCGGAAGGGGAGCGCTGAGATGGAGCTGCTCGTCGCCATCGCCGTGGGGCTGATGACCGCAGCGGGGATCTATCTGATCCTGCGCCGCCACACCTTCCCCGTGATCCTGGGGCTTGCGCTGCTGTCCTATGCGGTCAACCTCTTCATCTTCGCATCGGGCCGGATCGTCATCGGCATGCCGCCGATTCTCGACAAGGCTGCGCCCGGCTACAGCGACCCGCTTACGCAGGCGCTGGTGCTGACGGCCATCGTCATTTCCTTCGGCATGAGCGCGGTGATCGTCGTGCTGGCGCTCGGATCCTTCCTGGAAAGCGGCCATGACCGGATCGACATGAACGACGAGACGGAGGATGACCGGTGAGCCACTGGATCATCGCCCCCGTCCTTCTGCCCGCGATCCTCGGCGCCTTCATCGTGCTGACGATGCGCGGCGACCTGCTGCTTCAGCGCATCTTCGGCCTTGCCGGAACGGTCGCCCTGACCGCCATATCCGGCGCGCTTCTCTACGGTGCGACGGTCGCGCCGCCCGAAGCCTATTTCCTTGGCGACTGGCCCGCGCCCTTTGGCATCGTTCTGGTGCTCGACCGGCTCTCGGCCCTGATGGTCGCGTTGACGGCGATCCTTGCGCTGGTCGTGCAGCTTTACGCCATCGGATCGGGATGGGACGCGCGGGGCAAGCACTTCCACGCGCTTGTCATGTTCCAACTCATGGGTCTCTGCGGGGCCTTCCTGACGGGCGATCTGTTCAACCTCTTCGTGTTCTTCGAGGTGCTGCTGATCGCCTCCTACGGCCTGATGATCCATGCCGGGGGGAAGGTGCGGCTGCGGGCGGGCGTGCAATATGTGGCCTTCAACCTCGTCGGCTCGACCCTGTTCCTGTTCGCGCTGGCCACGCTCTATTCCGTGACCGGCACACTGAACATGGCCGATCTTGCAGCGAAGATGCCGCTCCTGCCGCCGGGCGATGCGGCGCTGATCCGGGTGGCGGCGGTGCTCTTGCTGCTGGTCTTCGCGATCAAGGGCGCGCTGGTGCCGCTGCAATTCTGGCTTCCGGTGACCTATGCCAACGCACCCGGCCCGGTCGCGGCGCTGTTCGCCGTAATGACAAAGGTCGGCGCCTATGCCGTGATCCGCACCTATACCCTTGTCTTTCCGCCCTCGACACCCGCGACGGGAACGCTGATCGCGGACCTCTTGCTGCCTGCGGCGCTGGTGACGCTTGTCATCGGCGCGACCGGCACGCTTGGCGCGCGCAACTTTCGCGCGCATGGTCGCCTTCGCCGCCATTGCGTCGATGGGCACGGTGTTCACCGCAATCGCCCTGTTCACTCCCGCAGGAACGACGGCCGCGCTCTATTACATGCTTCACTCCACGCTCGCCACGGCTGCGCTTTTCCTGATCGCGGACATGGTGATCGAACGGCGGGGCAGCACCGAATTGCGCGGTGCGCTGCCCGCCATGCCGCAATCCGGGCTGATCGCCGCGCTCTACTTCGCCGCAGCCATCGCCATGGCCGGGATGCCCCCACTTTCCGGGTTCCTGGGGAAACTCCTGATCCTCGATGCCGCGCGCGCCGAGATGGGAATCGTCTGGCCGGTGATCCTTGTGACGTCGCTTGTGACCATCATCGGCCTGTCCGCCGCAGGCAGCACGCTGTTCTGGAAGCCCCATTCCGTCGAGAACCGCGCGGCGCCTGCCGCTGTTGTTCGCCCGGCGGTGCTGCCCTTCGTGGCGATCGGCATTCTGCTCGCGCTGCTTGCCGGTCTCACGATCCTTGCAGGACCCGTCACCGCCTGGCTGCAGGCCACGACGGACGGGCTTTACGCCCCGGCGCCCTATATCGCGGCTAACCGTCTTCCGGGGGAAAGCTGATGCTGCGCAGGCTCTTTCCGCACCCGATGATGACGGTCGCGCTGGTCGCCGTCTGGATGCTTCTGGTCAACAAGATCGCCCTCGGCAGTCTGGTTCTGGCCGTGATCCTTGCCACGGCAATTCCGCTTATCACCGAAGCCTACTGGCCGAACCGACCCCGCATCCGCAACATCCCGGCGCTGTTCGCCTATGTCGGGCTGGTGGTCTGGGACATCATCCTTGCCAATATCGCGGTGGCCCAGATCGTTCTGTTCAAGCCGAACCGCGACATCCAGTCGGCCTGGATCACGATACCCCTCGACCTGCGCTCGCCCGAGGCGATCACCGTGCTGGCCGCGACCATCACGCTGACGCCCGGCACCGTGACCGCAGACATGTCCGCCTGCGGACGCGCGCTGCTGATCCACTCGCTCCATGCGCCCGATCCCGACGCGATCCGCGACGAGATCAAGTCCCGCTATGAGGCCCGCTTGAAGAGGATCTTCGAATGATAGCCTTTGCCACGACCTTCGCGCTCGGCTGCTTTGGCATCGGGCTGTTCCTGAACCTCGTGCTTCTGCTGCGCGCCCGGGGCCTTCCCGACAAGGTGCTGGCGGTGGATACGATGGTCATCAACATCATTGCGCTGATCGTGATCTACGGTATCCGCAGTGGCAACGGCATCAATTTCGAGGCCGCCGTGCTGTTCGCAATGACAGGCTTCGTGTCGACCGTCGCGTTCAGCAAGTTCATGCTGCGCGGCGATGTGATCGAATAGGAGGGGGCGGTGGCGGATTATCTCATCGCGGCGGTTCTTGTCATCGGCGGGGTCTTCGGACTGATCGGCAGCTTCGGCCTGTTGAAGCTGAACGACCCGATGAAACGCCTGCACGCGCCGACCAAGGCCAGCACCATCGGCGTCGGCACGGCGCTGATCGCCTCGTCGATCTACGCGGCGGTGCATGGGGGTGCGCTCAGCCTGCAGGAAATCCTCATCGTGATCTTCCTGTTCATCACCTCGCCCATCACGGCCCACTTCCTGTCCAAGGCCCATCTGCACCGCAACCTGACGCCCCGGGATGTTCCCCCCACCGGAACCGGGCGGGAATGGGCGACGTTCGAGCCGGACGGGCAATCCCGCGACAACAGGTAAATATTGACCGATTGGTCAAATTTCTGACCGGCCAAAGCTTGCGCCCCTGCCCGCGCCCATGCCAATCTGCCGGGCGTCTGGCTTACCGGAGTGTCCGCCCGTGCTGACCCATGCCTCTCCCGTCACGACCGGCACCTCGCAGTTGCCCCAGGTCACGCATCCGCGCAATCCGGGCACGGCACTTGACCTCGACTGGGTTGCGGCGGTGCAGGCGAATACCTCGGCCATCGAGCGGCGCGCGGCCACGCTTCCGGGGCGCCGGTCGGTCAAGAAGGACTGGCAGGCGGCCTGGCTTCTGAAGGCCATCACGCTGATCGACCTGACCACCCTGTCGGGCGATGACACCGAAGGTCGCGTCAAGCGGCTCTGCGCCAAGGCGCGCCAGCCGGTCCGGGCCGAATTGCTGGACAAGCTTGGGATGCCGGGCCTGACCACCGGGGCGGTCTGCGTCTATCACGACATGGTCGAAACCGCCGTTCGCGCGCTCGAGGGCACGGCCATCCCCGTGGCCGCCGTTTCCACCGGTTTCCCGGCAGGTCTCTCGCCCCTGCCCCTGCGGATCGCCGAGATCCGCGAAAGCGTGAAGGCGGGCGCGCGCGAGATCGACATCGTGATCTCGCGCCGCCACGTGCTGACCCAGAACTGGCAGGCGCTCTACGACGAGACGCAGGCGATGCGCGAGGCCTGCGGCGACGCCCACATGAAAGCGATCCTCGCGACGGGCGAGCTTGGCACGCTGCGCAACGTCGCCCGCGCGAGCCTCGTCTGCATGATGGGCGGGGCGGATTTCATCAAGACCTCGACCGGCAAGGAAACGGTGAACGCCACCCTGCCCGTCTCGCTGACCATGATCCGCGCGATCCGCGACTATCAGGACCGCACCGGCATCAAGATCGGCTACAAGCCTGCGGGCGGCATCGCCAAGGCCAAGGATGCGCTCGTCTATCTGTCGCTGATGAAGGACGAACTGGGCCACCCCTGGCTGCAACCCGACCTGTTCCGCTTCGGTGCCTCGTCGCTTCTGGGCGATATCGAGCGCCAGCTGGAGCATCACCTGACTGGCCGCTACTCGGCCGCCAACCGTCACCCGATGGGGTAAGCCATGACCATCCGCGACATATTCAACGAGATGAGCTACGGCCCCGCCCCGGAATCCAGCGCCGAGGCAGAAGCCTGGCTCAAGGCGCATGACAACCGCTTCGGCCACTGGATCGACGGTGGTTTCACCAAGCCGGGCGATGTGTTTCCCACGTCCAATCCCGCGACGGGTCAGCGCCTTGCCGATGTGACGCAAGGCAGCGCAACCGACATCGACGCGGCCATCGCCGCCGCGCGGCGCGCCCAGCCGAAATGGGCGCGCCTGTCGGCCCATCAGCGCGCGCGGCATCTCTACGCGCTGGCCCGCCTAGTCCAGAAACACGCGCGCCTGCTGGCCGTGCTCGAGACGATGGACAACGGCAAGCCGATCCGCGAAAGCCGCGATATCGACATTCCGCTCGTCGCCCGGCATTTCTACTACCACGCGGGTCTTGCCCAGCTTCTGCCCGCCGAACTGCCCGGCATGACGCCGCTCGGTGTCTGCGGCGCGGTGATCCCGTGGAACTTCCCCCTGCTGATGCTGGCGTGGAAGGTCGCCCCCGCGCTTGCCGCCGGGAACACGGTCGTCCTGAAACCGGCCGAGTATACCCCCCTCACGGCCCTGCTTTTCGCCGAACTCAGCCGTGAGGCAGGCTTGCCGAAGGGGGTGTTGAACATCGTCACGGGAGACGGTGCGACGGGCGCCGCGCTGGTCGATCATCCCGGCGTGGACAAGATCGCGTTCACCGGATCGACCTCGGTCGGGCGCAGAATTCGCGAGGCCACGGCAGGGTCGGGCAAGGCGCTGACCTTGGAGTTGGGCGGCAAATCCCCCTACATCGTGTTCGACGACGCCGACCTCGACAGCGCGATCGAGGGCCTTGTGGATGCCATCTGGTTCAACCAGGGGCAGGTCTGCTGTGCCGGGTCGCGGCTTCTGGTGCAGGAGGGCGTGGCGGACCGCTTCCACGCCAAGCTGAAGCACCGCATGGATGGCCTGCGCATCGGCGATCCGCTGGACAAGTGCATCGACGTGGGCGCGGTGGTCGATCCGATCCAGCTTTCGACCATCCGCAAGCTGGTCGACGAGACCCCCGAGGGAGAGATCTACCGCGCCAATACCCCCGTCCCGACGGGGTGCTTCTATCCGCCCACCCTGATCACGGGCCTGTCCGCAGCGTCCACGCTGATGCAGGAGGAAATCTTCGGTCCCGTCCTCGTCTCGATGACCTTCCGCACCCCGGAAGAGGCTGTGGCGCTGGCCAACAACACGCGCTACGGCCTTGCCGCGACGGTGTGGACCGAGAACGTGAACCTTGCGCTCGACATCGCGCCAAAGCTCCGGGCCGGGGTCGTCTGGGTGAACGCGACGAATCTGTTTGACGCCGCGGCGGGCTTTGGCGGCGTGCGCGAGTCCGGGTTCGGGCGCGAAGGCGGGTGGGAAGGTTTGCTGGCCTACCTCAGGCCTGCGGCAACCCCAAAGGCGCAGAAACCCATCGCCGCCACCCCCGCCCCCCGCGCAGCCGAGGTGCCCGACCTTGACCGGACGGCCAAGCTTTATGTCGGGGGCAAGCAGGCGCGACCGGACGGCGGTTACTCAAAGCCGGTCTGGTCGCCGAAAGGCAAGCTTCTTGGCCATGTCTCGCTCGGCAACCGCAAGGACATTCGCAACGCGGTCGAGGCTGCTCACGCCGCCAAGGGCTGGGCCAGGACCAGCGGACATGCCCGCGCGCAAATCCTTTACTATATCGCCGAGAACCTTTCGGCCCGTTCCGCCGAATTCGGCCAGCGCCTCCGCGATCTGACCGGCCGGTCGGGCACGGCGGAAGTCGATGCGGCGATCGCGCGCCTGTTCACCTACGCGGCATGGGCCGACAAATACGACGGCCAGGCAAAATCCGTTCCGATCCGCGGCGTGGCTTTGGCGATGAACGAACCCTGCGGCGTGATCGGTGCGCTTTGCCCCGACGACGCGCCGTTGCTGGGACTGATCAGCGTGATGGCCCCGGCGATTGCGATGGGAAACACCTGCGTCCTGGTCCCGTCCGAGCCGTTTCCTCTGGCCGCGACCGATTTCTATCAGGTGCTGGATACGTCGGACCTTCCGGGTGGCGTGGTCAATATCGTCACCGGCAGCCATGCAGAACTGGCAAAGACCCTTGCCGGGCACATGGATGTCGATGCGGTCTGGTCATTCTCGTCGACCGATCTTTCAGCGCTGATCGAACGCGAGGCGGCGGGCAACCTGAAGCGGAGCTGGGTCAACCGGGGCAAGGCCCGGGACTGGCTGGGCACGGAGGGCGAAGGACGCGAGTTCCTGCGCCAGGCGACGGAAATCAAGACGATCTGGATTCCCTACGGCGAATAGGCGGGCACCGTTCAGGCGCGCCCCGCCGTTCCCGACAACGAGATCGGGTCGATCCCCATATGCCGCAGCGCGCCGCGCCATTTCGCCTCGTTATCGGCGGAAAAGACCAGATCGGACGGCGCATCGACCGTCAGCCAATCGTTGCGGGCGATCTCTGCCTCCAGCTGGCCCGGCCCCCAGCCGGAATAGCCAAGCGCGAGCAGCGCCGAATCGGGGCCGCCCCCCTGCGCAAGGGCGGCCAGCACATCGACGGTGGCGGTCATCCCGAACCCACCCGGTATCGCCATCGTGGCCCCTTCCGACTCGTAGTCGGCCGAGTGAAGAACGAAGCCGCGCGCGCGTTCCACGGGGCCGCCAAGATGCACGCGGATATCGCGCCCGCGCGGCACGCGGGGAATGTTCAACTGATCCAGCAGGCCCGAAAAACTCAGGTCGGACGAAGGCTTGTTGACCACCAGCCCCATGGCACCCTCGCCGGAATGGGCACAGATCAGGATGACGCTCTTGTCGAAGCGCGGGTCGGCAAGCCCGGGCATCGCGATCAGAAGCTTTCCTGCCAGGTCCATCGGCACCTCCAGTCCTTCGGTTCAAGGATGGGCCGGTTGGCGCATCCCTCAAGAGGCCGGGATGCCACAGCACGCAATCGTCGCCCGATTGTGATTTTCCAAACGCAACGCGCCGGATCATATCCAGGGCATGATACGCATCCTGCTCACCTCAGCCGCCTTCGCCCTTGCCGCCGTCATGCCTGTCGCAGCGACCACTCCGGCCGATCTGGTTTCTGTCAGCGTGCTGCCGGGCTGGCAGACGGACAACGGCACGCGCATCGCCGCCATCAGGTTCGATCTTGCTCCGGGATGGAAGACCTATTGGCGCAGCCCCGGCGACACCGGCATTCCGCCGCTGTTCAACTGGTCGGGGTCCAAGAACCTCGCCTCGGTCCGCCTGCACTGGCCGCGTCCGCATGTGTTTGCGGTGAACGGGATGCAGAGCATCGGCTACAAGAACGAGCTTGTCCTTCCGATCGAACTGACGCCGGTCGATCCCTCGCAGCCGATACGTGCTGAATGCAGAGATCGACATGGGAATTTGCAGCGACATCTGCGTGCCCGCCGCCGTCAGCTTTCGTGCCGATCTTGGCCAATCCGGCGCGTCCGATCCGGTCATTGCGCGGGCTCTCGCGGATCGCCCGTCCACTGCGTCGGAAGCCGGTCTTGATCGCATCGGGTGCGAGATCGTGCCAATCGAGGACGGGGTTCGCATCACCGCGACGCTGCGCCTGCCGCCAACGGGCGGGGCAGAGACTGTCGTCTTCGAACCCAGGGCAGGTGCGGTCTGGGTGTCAGAGGCAGAGGTTCGCCGTGAGGGGCGGGTCCTGATGGCCAGCGCCGACATGGTGCCCGAGAACGGCGCGCCCTTTGCGCTGAACCGCAGTGCGCTGACGGTCACGGTGCTTGGCAGCGACAACGCGGTCGAGATCGTGGGTTGCCCGGCCCCCTGACACGGTTCAGGTGCGGCGCCGGTGTTCTTCCAGCCTCGGCATGATCTCGACGAAGTTGCAGGGGCGGTGGCGATAGTCGAGCTGCCATTTCAGGATCTCGTCCCAGGCATCCCGGCAGGCCGATGGGCTGCCCGGCAGCGCGAACAGATAGGTCCCCTGCGCCACGCCCGCGCAGGCCCGCGACTGGACGGCGCTGGTGCCGATCTTCTGCATCGAGACCATGGTGAAGACGGTGCCGAAGGCGTCTATTTCCTTTTCATAGACATCGCGGTGCGCCTCGACCGTCACGTCGCGCCCGGTCAGGCCGGTTCCCCCCGTCGTCAGCACCACGTCGATGGCCGGATCGGCGCACCAGCGCCGAAGATGCTCTACGATGGCGCCCCGCTCGTCCCGCTCGATCGCGCGCGCGGCCAGCACATGCCCCGCATCCGACAAGCCGTTCGACCAGCGCATCGCCGGACCGGTCATCCTCGGCCGTTCGCGTGTCGCTGACCGTCAGGACGGCGATCCTGACCGGAACGAAGGCTCTGCTTTCGTCGATCCTGCTCATCGCGCTACCCCCTCTGCATGACCGCGAGGCGCACCGCCAGCGCGGCAAAGACGCCTGCCGAGACCCGGCCCAGCCACCGGGCGAAACCGGGACTGCGCGCCATCCGCTGGCCGATGCCGCCAGCGCCGACCCCGACGAGACCGTTCACCGCCAGCCCGCCGAGCGACAGGATCGCCCCGAACACCAGGAACTGCGGCAACACGGGGCGCGCGGCATCGACGAACTGCGGCACGAAGGCCAGCACGAACAGGATGACCTTCGGATTTGTCAGGTTCACCAGCAGACCGTCCCGGAACGCCCGCGACGAACTGCCCGCGACCTTCACCGCACCGACCGGCCCCGCGCGCAGGGCCTGCACGGCCAGCCACAGAAGATAGGCCACGCCCACCCATCGGATCACCTCGAACAGCCAGGGTGCGCGGGCCACCAGCGCGCCCAGCCCCAGCCCCGCGACCAGAACGTGCACCATGCCGCCGACCGCTATTCCCGCATCGGCCGCCAGCGCCGCGCGCGGGCCGCCGCGCAGACCTTGCCCCAGGCAGAACATCATGTCGGCCCCCGGAGTCAGGTTCAGTGCCAGCGCCGCCGGAATGAAGGCCAGCATCACCACCGGGTCCACGATCATGCCAGTCCCCTCAACCGGTCCTGAAGCGCCAGCAGATCGGCCCAGGCGTCGCGCTTTGCTTCGGGCGTGCGCAGCAGATAGGCGGGATGTGTCATCGGCAGCACCGGACGGCCCATCGCCTCCATCCACTTGCCCCTGAGCCGCGTGATCCCTTTCGTGCCGAACAGCGCGGACAGTGGGGTGTTGCCCATGACGACGATGATCCGCGGATCGGCCAGTGCCACGTGACGTTCGACGAAGGGCAGCATCATCGCCACCTCGTCCGCCGAGGGGTCGCGGTTCTGCGGCGGACGCCAGACCATGACGTTTGTGATGTAAAGCGCCGTCGACGTATCGCTGCTTGTCCGGCTCAGCCCGATGGCGCCGAACATGCGGTCGAGCAATTGCCCCGCGCGCCCGACAAAGGGCCGACCCTCGGCATCCTCATCCCGGCCCGGCGCCTCGCCCAGCACCAGCACGCGCGCGCCCGGCACACCGTCTGCGAAGACGAGGTTCTTCGCCCCCCGCTTCAATTCGCAATGTTCGAACGCCGCAAGTTCGGCCCGCAGGTCATCGAGCGTCTGCGCCCGCGCCGCCGCCGACCGCGCCTCGGCCACCGCATCTGCCACCCCAGCAACGGCGGTCGTCGGAGCGGCGGGGAGAGGCACGGCGGGTTGCGGGCGCGCCACCACCGCCTGCTCGGCGACGACAGCCTCGTACCTGTTCACCGGCGCCTCGCCCAGGGCTTCATCCGCCCCAAGGTCCACCTGCCAGGCCAGCGCGGCCAGAGCCGCGTGAAAATCCATGTCCGAGTCCATGCCCCAGCCTATGCCTCGCACCCGCCTCGGTAAACCGCTTGTTCCGCGATACCCGGCTTCCTATAACCTTGTCGCAGGCATGCCGACAGGAGGCCACATGACGTTCCGCGCCCGCCACCTCCTCGGCATCGAGCATCTCGCCCCCGACGAGATCCGCAGCGTCCTCGACCTGTCGGAACGCTATGTCGACCTGAACCGCCGCACGATCAAGCGCACGGACGTTCTGGCGGGCATGACCCAGATCAACATGTTCTTCGAGAATTCGACCCGCACTCAGGCCAGTTTCGAGCTGGCGGGCAAGCGCCTCGGCGCGGACGTGATGACGATGTCGGTCGCCCATTCCTCGGTCAAGAAGGGCGAGACGCTGATCGACACCGCGCTGACGCTGAACGCGATGCAACCCGACCTGCTGGTGGTGCGCCACCCCTCGTCCGGCGCGGTCAACCTGCTGGCGTCAAAGGTGAATTGCGCCGTGCTGAACGCGGGCGACGGGCGGCACGAGCACCCCACGCAGGCCCTGCTCGACGCGCTGACCATCCGGCGCGCCAAGGGCCGCATCCAGCGCCTGACGGTCGCGATCTGCGGCGACATCGCCCATTCGCCGCGTCGCCCGGTCGAACCTGCTTCTGCTGGGCAAGATGGAGAACCGCATCCGCCTGATCGCGCCCGCCACGCTGATGCCTTCGGGCGTGAACGAGTTCGGCTGCGAGGTGTTCGACGACATGGCCGAGGGGCTGAAGGGCTGCGACGTGGTGATGATGCTGCGGCTCCAGAAGGAACGGATGGACGGCGGCTTCATCCCGTCCGAGCGCGAATACTACCACCGCTACGGGCTCGATGCCGAAAAGCTGGCCCATGCCGCGCCCGATGCCATCGTGATGCATCCCGGCCCGATGAACCGCGGGGTGGAGATCGACGGGACGCTCGCCGACGACATCAACCGCTCGGTCATCCAGGACCAGGTCGAAATGGGAGTCGCGGTGCGGATGGCCTGCATGGACCTGCTCGCGCGCAATCTGAAGGCCGAGCGCGGGCGCCAGGCCGCCGAGGTGATGGTATGAGCGCCCCGCTGACCGTCCCGCGCGGCGAGCGCAACGTGTTGCGCGTTTTCGCATTGGACATGGACCGGGCGGGGGTCGAGCGGCTGCGCAACCGCCCCGCCGACGCCGATCCCCTGGCGCGCGTGGACCCCGCTCTTGGCCATGCCGACCGCGCGGCGGTTGCGGCGCTGTTCGGGCTGCCGGACATTGACCCCGCGCATGTCGAGATCGTCGATACCGATGATCTGTCCGAGCTTGGCCTTGCCGCCTACCTGACCGAGGGCGATGCCGCAGCCGAACACCAGATCGCGGCTGATAGGCCCCGGCTGGACGCGCTGCGGGGGCAGGTGCTGACGGTATCGTCGGCAGCCTTTCCGGACCGGCCCGTCACGCTGAACCCCGTTCCAGCGCTGACGCTGGTCGGCACCTATGCCGAAGACGTCTCCCCGGTCCGCTTCGATCCGCTTCCCAGCGACAGCGCGAAGGGCTCGCTGCGCCCGCGGGCCGAGCCAGCCCCGGCACCGCCCCGCCGCAGCAGCCTGGCGCTGGTCTTGGGGGTTGCCCTGTTCGTGCTGGCGGTGCTCGTGGTGATGAAGCTAAGCGCGGGTTAGGCCATTCTGCCACCACCCCTGTGTTGCCATCCGACAACGGCATGAAATGCTATCGCCGGCTCATCCGGTTCTGGCGTGAAAAGGCAATCGGCAAGGGAGAGGTCTGCTAGACTTGGCTTCTTCGACCATGACGCGTGCATGTTGAGCATCGTGCAACTCGGTCGCGGCAAGAGGGATGGTTGGACATGCAAATTCTGAATCGCTTTCTGCTGGTGGCTGTGGCGCTTGCGGGGGGAACGACAACTGCGCTGGCGCAGTCCGCAGACGAGCTGGCGAAGAAACTGGCCAACCCCATCGCGAACCTCGTCTCGGTGCCGTTCCAGGGCAACTACAACAGCGGCTTCGGCGATGGCGACGGGCAGCAAAGCTACGTCAACATCCAGCCCGTCATTCCGATGTCCATCGGCGAGAACTGGAACCTGATCTCGCGGACGATCCTTCCCGTCGTGACCCAGAGCGACTTCACCGCCGATGACGAAAGCCAGACCGGGCTCGGCAACATCACCCAGAGCTTCTTCTTCTCGCCCAAGGAACCGACCAAGGGCGGACTGATCTGGGGCGTTGGCCCGGTTCTTCAGATCCCGACCGCCACCGATGGCATCGCGCCGAACCAGTGGGGCGCGGGGATCACCGGCGTGGCGCTGAAACAGGCGAAGGGCTGGACGGTGGGCATGCTCGCCAACCACGTCTGGTCCATCGGCAAGAGCGACCAGTACGGAGAGTCGTCCAACACCTTCCTCCAGCCGTTCCTGAGTTACACGACACCCAAGGCGACCTCTTTCGGGATCAACACCGAATCGACCTATAACTGGGAAACCGAGGAATGGTCTGTGCCGATCAACCTGACCGTGAGCCAGATCATCAAGGTCAGCGGCAAGCCGGTGCAGTTGACGGGTGGGGTGCGATACTGGGCGGATACGCCGGAAGGCGGACCGGACGGCTGGGGTGCGCGTCTGGCCGTCACCTACCTCTTCCCGAAAAAGGGCTGACCGCGCCGTCCGCCACCATTGCCCCCCGCGCGCGACCTCGCCTATGGTCGCGCGCATGACGCTTCACTTCCAGAACGCCCGCCTGATCGACCCCGAGACGCTCTCTGACGACGAGGGCAGCCTGACGGTTTCGGGCGGCCTGATCGTCGCGCGCGACGCGGCTGCTCCCAAAGGGGCAACGATCATCGACTGCGGCGGCAGGATGCTTGCGCCCGGAATTGTCGACCTGGGCGTCAAGATCGGCGAGCCGGGCGAGCGGCACCGCGAAAGCTTCCGCTCGGCGGGTCTTGCGGCGGCAGCGGGCGGCGTGACCACGATCATCGCGCGCCCCGACACGAGCCCGGCCATCGACACACCCGAGACGCTGGAATTCGTGACGCGCCGCGCTGCCGACGATTGCACGGTCCGGATCCGCCACATGGCCGCGCTGACCAAGGGACGCGACGGGCGCGAGATGACCGAGATCGGTTTCCTGCGCGATGCGGGCGCCATCGCTTTCACCGATGCCAACCGCGTTGTCGCCGACAGCAAGGTCTTGGCCCGGGCGCTGACCTATGCCCAAAGCCTCGGCGCGCTGGTGATCGGGCACCCGCAGGACCCGGCTCTCGGCCAGGGGGCCGCCGTCACCTCGGGCAAATTCGCCAGCCTCTACGGCCTGCCCGGCGTGCATCCGCTGGCCGAGCGCATGGGCCTCGACCGCGACCTTGCGCTGGTCGAGATGACCGGCGCGCGCTACCACGCCGACCAGATCACCTCGGCCCGCAGCCTGCCCGCGCTTGCCCGCGCCAAGGCAGAACGGGCTGGACGTGACGGCGGGTGTCTCGATCCACCACCTCACGCTCAACGATCTGGACGTGGGCGACTACCGGACCTTCTTCAAGCTGACGCCTCCGCTGCGGGCAGAGGATGACCGCCTTGCCATGGTCGAGGCAGTCGCCTCAGGGCTGATCGACATCGTGTCGTCCTTCCACACCCCCGCCGACGAGGAATTGAAACGCCTGCCGTTCGAGGAAGCCGCCGCAGGTGCGGTGGGGCTGGAAACGATCCTTCCCGCCGCAATGCGCCTCTATCATGCGGGGGCACTGAGCTTGCCGCAGCTTTTCCGCGCCATGGCGCTGAACCCGGCAAAGCGGCTCGGCCTGCCGCAGGGGCGCCTTGCGCTGCAAAGCCCGGCGGACCTGGTGCTGTTCGACCCCGACGCGCCCTTCCTGCTCGACCGCTTCACCCTTCGGTCGAAGTCCAAGAACACGCCCTTCGACGGACAACGGATGGAAGGCCGCGTGCTGGGAACCTGGGTCGGCGGTGCCCGCGTGTTCGGAGACGCGTGATGCCCGAATTCACCAGCCCGACGGGCGCGCTTCTGATCGTCGCGATCCTCGGCTATCTGCTCGGCTCGATCCCGTTCGGCGTGCTGATAACCCGTGCGATGGGTCTGGGCGATCTGCGACAGATCGGGTCGGGCAACATCGGCGCAACCAACGTGCTGCGCACCGGCAACAAGGGGGCAGCCGCCGCAACGCTGCTTCTGGATGCGGCCAAGGGCGGGGTGGCCGTGCTGATTGCCCGGGCGATGGTCGGACCGGATGCGGCACAGGTCGCGGGCCTGACCGCGTTCCTCGGGCATCTCTATCCCGGTCTGGCTGAACTTTCGGGGCGGCAAGGGCGTGGCGACCTTCCTTGGCACGCTGCTCGCCCTTGCCTGGCCCGTGGGGCTGGCCGCCTGCGCGACCTGGGCGGTCACGGCGGCGATTACCCGCATCTCGTCGCTCTCGGCCCTTGTCGCAGCGGCCCTCGCGCCGGTCTGGCTGCTGCTGTTCGGGCATCGCGACATGGTCGTGCTCGCCATCCTTCTGGCGGCATTGGTGTTCCGTGCGGCATAAGGCCAATATCGCCCGCATCCGCGCGGGCACCGAACCAAGGATCGGCGCCCGATCCACCTGACCCGAAAGGACCCGTCCATGCGTCTTGCCGCCCTTGCCCTTGCGACCGCATTTCTGCCCACGCTGGCCGCCGCCGATGTCGAAACCATCCTTGCCGATGCCGCGAAGGCCTGCACGGAACAGGACAACGGCACCTTCACCTCGGAAGGCGCGGTGAAAGAGGTCGACCTGACCGGCGACGGCACGGCCGACACGGTGGTGGACGAGGCGCTGTTCCAGTGCTCGACGGCCGCCAGCCTCTACGGCGGCTCGGGTGGCAGCATGGTCCATTTCCTTGCCAACGGGTCCGAGACGACGCGTCTGGTGCAGGGCTGGGATACGGCGAACTGGGCCGGCAGCACGCTCGTCCTGCTTGCCCTGCACGGCAGTGAATGCGGCGGCGCGGGCGTGGACCCGTGTTTCGAGGCGATGACCTGGGGTGCCAACAGCTTCGTCAGCGTCCGCCCGAAGCAGGAATAGGCGAGGCACCCGACGTGCAGGTTGCGCCAAAGGCGATTTGATCGCAGACTCGCGCTCCAAGGGTTTCGAAGGGAACGCACCATGGATTTCGGCGACGCCATCCGGTCTGCCTTCAACAAATACGCCACATTCTCGGGTCGCGCCCGGCGATCGGAATACTGGTGGTTCGTGCTGTTCTGCATGCTGGGCAACATCGCGGCAGGCATCCTCGACGCGACCATCTTCGGCTTCGATGCGGTCGTCGAACCCGGTTTCGCAGCCTATGCTGCACCCAGCCTGATCGGGGGATTGTTCTCGCTCGCGGTCTTCCTGCCCTCGCTCGCCGTGACGATCCGCCGCCTGCACGACACGAACCGTTCAGGCTGGTGGGTTCTGATCGTCATCATCCCGCTGGTGGGCTTTCTCGTGCTGCTCTACTGGATGGTCAAGCCGGGCGATCCGGGGCCGAATGACTACGGTCAGGACCCGATTGGCAGCAATGGCGGGCCGGTCTATCCCCGGCCCTAGTAGCTGACCGCCTCGTAGATCGGTCGCAGGCTGCCACCCCACGGCCCATGATATTGCGCGAGAAGTCGGTCCGCCTGTACCTCGCCCCGCGCGACGCTGTCGGCAAGCACGTCGAGATAGCCGGACTCGTCGGCGTGCCCCGCCCCGGCCCGCGCGCGCGCGCGCAGGCCCGCCTGCGACAGCGCCACGGCCTGCCGCGAAAGCTCCAGCAGCGACACGCCCCCGGCTTCGCCCTGCAAGGCCTTCTCGCTTGCCGCCACGCGCAATCCCTCGCGGGTGGCGGTATCGAAACCCTTCACCAGATCCCAGGCGGCATCGAGCGCGCCTTGATCGTACATCAACCCCACCCAGAAAGCGGGCAACGCGGCCAGATGGGCCACATCGCCGCAATCCGCCCCGCGCATCTCGATGTATTTCTTGACCCGCGCCTCGGGGAAGACCGTTGTCATGTGATCCGCCCAGTCGCTGAGGGTCGGTTTTTCACCCGGCAAGGCAGGCAATTCACCCTTCAGGAAATCGCGGAACGACTGGCCCAGGGCATTGATGTAGCGTCCGTCGCGGTAGACGAAGTACATCGGCACATCCAGCACCCAATCGACATAGCGCTGAAAGCCCATGCCCTCGTCGAACACGAAGGGCAGCATTCCCGTGCGGCTGTCGTCCAGCCCCCGCCAGATGCGCGAGCGCCAGGACTTGTGCCCGTTCAGCTTTCCCTCGAAGAACGGCGACGAGGCGAAAAGCGCCGTCGCCACCGGCTGCAACGCCAGCGCCACACGGAGCTTTTTCACCATGTCGGCTTCCGACGCATAGTCGAGGTTCACCTGAACCGTGCAGGTCCGGTACATCATCTGCGTGCCATGCGTGCCGACCCGGCCCATGTAGTCGGTCATCAGACGGTAGCGCCCCTTGGGCATCACCGGCATCTGGTCATGCGTCCATTCGGGCGCGGCCCCTATCCCCATGAAGCGGATGCCCAGTGGCTCGGCGATCTCGGCCACCTCGGCCAGATGGCTGCGCGTCTCGGCATCGGTGTCGTGCGATCGTTTCGACCGCCGCGCCGGAAAGCTCGAACTGCCCGCCCGGTTCCAGGCTGATGTTCGCGCCGTTCCGGGTCATCCCGATCACGTTCTCGCCCTCGCGCACGGGCGTCCAGCCGAACCGCGCCTCCAGCCCCGCGAACAGGGCCGAGATCGAGCGGTCGCCGGCATAGGGCAGCGGCAGGCGCGTATCGGTCAGCCAGCCGAACTTTTCATGCTCGGTCCCGATGCGCCAATCCGAGGCGGGTTTCGACCCCGACTCCATGTATTCGACCAGTTGCCCGAAGTGCTCGATCGGCCCGCCGCCTGACTGTGGGATGGACATGGGGGCCTGCTCCGATCTTGGCGTTCCGTCTCGGCTGCAAGAGGTGCTGCGTCCGTCTGCCCAAGTCAAGGGCGGCTGGACCGTTGGGTTCAGTTGCCGACCAGCCGCAACCCGGCCCGGTCGCGCCGCCACACAACGCCGTCACCGCCCGCGCCCGCCGCCGCAACGAGGGCCTGCGTATCCATGCCCGGAAGCGCAGCAAAGGCGTCGAACAGCTTTTCAGACCCTGTCGCCGCAACAGGTATCAGCAGCGCCTGACCATCCGCCTGCTTCAACCGCCACAGACGGCGCCCGTGAATCTCGATGACGCGCAGTTCCACCAGATCCGGCAAGGCGACATATCCGCCGAAGGTCGGCCCGAGATAGCCCACCTGCCCCTCGTCGATCTCGACCACGCCGGGCGCATCCACGTCCTGCGCGAAGCGCAGACGCCGCACCGCCTGAACCGCCCACAGCGCCGCCACGACTATCGCCACCATTCCCAACGGAAACAGGACATACCCGCCCAGCAGCGCAAGCCAAAGCCCCACCAGCCCCGCTCCGCCTGCCGCCACCACTTCGCGCCAGCGATGCAGCGCCGCCCAAGCCTCATCCCGGATCAACGCCATTCCGGCCCCCTCACGCCCAGTCACCCAGTGCCGCCTGCCACAAGGCAAGCGCCGCCACCACCGCCGTATCGGCGCGCAGGATGCGCGGCCCGAGTGCAAAGGGCACGACCTGCGGCATCGCGGAAAGTCGCGTTCGCTCGCCCTCCGAGAAACCGCCTTCGGGGCCGACCAGCACCGCCCAGGGCGACCCGCGCGTCCCGTGCAGAATGCCCGTCTGCCCGGCCCGATGCTCGTCGCACCACAGCAGCCTGCGATCCGAAGGCCAGTTGCGCAGCACGCGGTCCAGCGGCTCGCAGCGTCGGCGACCTCGGGCACGCAGGTCGCGCCGCATTGCTCGGCCGCCTCGACCGCATGGGCCTGCAGCCGATCCTGCCGGATGCGCTCGGAATTGGTGTGCGCGGGTCTGCACCGGCAGCACGCCGCGCGACGCCCAGTTCCACCGCCTTTTCGACGATGAAATCGGTCCGCGCCTTCTTGATCGGGGCGAAGAGCAGCCACAGGTCGGGCGGCAGGTGCAGCGGGCGCGGTCTGCGGCGTCGCAGACGAGCGATGCCGCCGCGCTTGCCGGCCTCGGCCACCGTCGGCCCGCCATTCGCCGTCGCGGCCGTTGAACAGCAGCGACAGCCGTCGCCGACGCCCAGCCGCATGACCGCGAACAGGTAATGCGCCTGATCCTGCGACAGGGCCACGGCTTGCCCCGGCCCAAGCGGCTGATCTACATAAAGCCTGATCTTCGCATCCTGCATGAGCGCGAACCTATGTCCGAGACCGCGCCGAATGCCAGAGGCTGCGACCCGCTGGCGCGTGGCGCGACGCCCCGCGGGCAACTGGGTGGACCGCTACGCCCCTGCCGCCGGCCGGCCCTATCTGCGGCTGTCGCGCGCCGACCGGCCCGATCGGCACCTGGCTGCTGTTGATCCCCTGCCTCTGGGCGATTGCGCTGGCTGCGGCCGCCGATCCCGATGGGTTCGCAGGCTGTGGACCTGTGGCTGGTCTGTCGCTGCGCGATCGGCGCGTTCCTGATGCGCGGGGCGGGCTGCACCTGGAACGACATCACCGACCGCGACATCGACGCCGCGGTCGCGCGGACACGCGCGCGGCCCCTGCCGTCGGGCCAGGTGACGCGTGCGGCAGGCGCTGGTCTGGATGGTGGTGCAGGCGCTGCTCGCGGCCTGCATCCTGTTCACCTACAACTGGATGGCCATCGCGCTGGGCGTCGCCTCGCTGGCGCTGGTCGCGATCTATCCCTTTGCCAAGCGGTTCACCTGGTGGCCGCAGGTGTTTCTGGGCCTGGCCTTCAACTGGGGCGCGCTGCTGGCTCTGGGCGGCCCATGCGGGCAGTCTGCGCTCGGCCGCCGGTGCTGCTGTATGCGGCGGGCATCGCCTGGACGCTGTTCTACGACACGATCTATGCCCATCAGGACCGCGAGGATGACGCGCTGATCGGCGTCAAATCCACGGCCCGGCTGTTCGGCGACAATACGCCGTCCGTGGCTGCGCGGGTTTCTGGTGCTGGCGGTCCTGCTCATGGCGGCGGCCGTGCTGGTGGCGCTGCTGCCCGCAGGCGATCCGCTGCGACTCGCCGTGGCGCTTGGCGGGGTCTGGGCGTTCGGCTGGCACCTCGCCTGGCAGATGCGCCGGCTGGACACCGGACGATCCGGCGCGGTTGCTGCGCCTGTTCCGCTCGAACCGCGATGCCGGGCTCATCGCTGTGCTGTTTCTTGCCGTCGCGGCATTGCTCTAGATTGAACCCGCCCCGGCTTCCGCCTAGGTAGCAACCTTTCCAACCTGTCAGGCCCCTCCGCCCCATGCGTCTTCCCCAGAACCTGATCGCGCCGGCAGCCTTCGTCCTTGCGGCAGGGCTTGTCGGTGCTGGCGGCCTTCTGGGCCTCGGCGGTCATCGAACAGCGCACCGCGATTGCCGTGAAAAGCCTGATGACCCAGGAAGGCCTGAGCTGGGTGCAGGTCGAGACGACGGGCCTTCAGGTGCGCCTGGCCGGCACCGCCCCGACCGAGGCGCTGCGGTTTCGCGCGATGAACCTGACGGCGACCCTGGTCGATTCGGGGCGCATCCGCGACCTGATGGATGTGATCCCCGCCCGCGCGATAGAGGCGCCACGCTTTTCGGTCGAACTGCTGCGCAACGATGACGGGATTTCGCTGATCGGTCTTGTTCCCTCGGTCGAGGGCGAGGTGGCGCTGGCGGACGAGGTGGCGCGATCGCCGGCTGGCGCGCAGATCGCCGACATGCTGACCAAGGCGGACTTTCCGCCGCCGCAGGGCTGGGACGCCGCCGTGGACTTTGGCCTGAAGGCGTTGCGGATGCTGCCGCGGTCGAAGATCTCGATCGAGGCGGGACGGGTCGACGATCACCGCGATCTCCGGGTCGGAAGATGAAAAGCGCCGCTACGAAAGCCAGCTTGCAAGTGCCAGGCCCGAGGGATCATCGTGGCGCTGGACATCTCGGCACCCCGCCCGGTGCTGACGCCCGTTCACGCTGCGCTTCCTGAAGGACGAGCGTGGCGCGCGGTTCGATGCCTGTTCGGCCGATACCGAGGCGGCGCGCAGCCGCATCACGACGGCAGCCGTCGCAGCGGGCATGACCGGCAAGGCGCGATTGCGTGATCGGGCTGGGCGTGCCCACCCCGCGCTGGGCCGAGGCCGCCGCAGCTCGGGATCGCGGCGGTCAACGATCTGGGCAGCGGCAGCATCACCTTCTCGGACGCCGATGTGACGCTGCTCGCCACCATAGAAACACCCCAGGCGACCTTCGACCGCGTCGTCGGCGAATTGCAGACGGCCCTGCCCGATGTCTTTTCGCTGAAGGCGACGCTTCCCGAAAAGCCCAAGGACGCTGCGGCGGAAGGCCCTGCCGAGTTCACTGCAGCCCTGTCGCCCGATGGCCAGATCCAATTGCGTGGCCGCCTGACCGATGTGACCCTGCGGGATGCGGTGGACAGCTATGCCAAGGCGCAGTTCGGGGCCGAGGCGGTCTATACCGCGACCCGGCTGGACCCGGAACTGCCCGACGGCTGGCCGGTGCGTGTTCTGGCAGGGCTCGAGGCGCTGTCGGAACTGACCGAGGGCAGCCTGATCGTGCGCGCCGACATGGTCGAGGTGACGGGCGTCACCGCCTCGCCCGCCGCACAGGCCACGATCACGCGCATCCTGTCGGACAAGCTGGGCCAGGGCCAGACCTTCAAGTGAACGTGCGCTATGACGAGGCGCTCGACCCGCACGGCCGATCTGCCGACGCCGCTGGAATGCGTGACGACACTGAACGCGGCACTGGCGAAGAAGAAGATCACCTTCGCCCCCGGCTCGGCGGAGATCGAATCCGACGCCCGCGACACGATGGAAGCGCTGGCCGACGAGCTGCGCCGACTGCCCCGACATCGCGATGGAGATTGCCGGGCACACCGATTCGCAGGGCGGCGAACAGAGCAACCTGGCGCTCAGCCAGGCGCGGGCCGAGGCGGTGCTGCTTGGCCTGCAAGGGCGTCGCGTGCTGGTGGGCGCCCTGACGGCCAAAGGCTATGGCGAGACCCGCCCGATCGCCGACAACGCGACCGAAGCGGGACGCGAGGCGAATCGCCGGATCGAATTCACGCTTCTCAGCGACGCCGCCACGACTGCTGCACTTGCAGCCGAAGGCGCGACCGCCGCGCCCGATGGCAGTATTGACGCGGGCGCGGCAGAGTCGGCGGCGGTAGGCACTGATGACCTCGCACCGACCGAAGACCCTGGCACGGGCGACGGCGACCCTGCCGCCACCGAAGATCCCGGCACGGGCGATGGTGATCCTGCCGCGACCGAAGACCCCGGCACCGGCGACGGTGACCCCGCCGCCCCCGAAGATCCCGGCACCGGCGATGGTGACCCTGCCGCCACCGAAGACCCCGGCACGGGCGACGGAGATACCGCTGCCACAGAAGGCGCGGATGTCGCAGCGCCCGCCGTAGCCGAGGCCGAGGCCGTTTCCCCCGCAGACGCGACTGCGCCCGCGCCGGAAGAACCCTTCGTCTCCTCGGCGCCCGCCGAACAGACCCGCCGCCCCGAACGCCGCCCCGAAAGCAACTAGGCCCCGCAAGGAACCCGCCCCGCCATGAACCGGCTCGAATTCATCACGGCCACGTCGATTATCCTGTTCGTGGCCTTTGGCCTCGGCTGGTTCACCTACTGGATCTTGCACCGCTTCAGCCGCATCGGCGGGGCCGACATGGGCGAGGTCGACCGTCTGGCCCAGGCGCTGCACGAGGCCGAGGAAACGCGCGACCAGGCGATCATCTATATCGAACAGCGCGAGGCGGAACTGTCGAACCAGATCGCCCAGACCGAAGCAGAACTTCGGGCCGCGATGGAAGGCCTGCGCGATGCCCGCCACGAGGCCGAGGAAATGCGCGCCTATATCGAGCGGATGAACGGAACCAAGGGCTAAGGGCTAAAGCCCGCCCACCAGCGTCGAGACCAGCGTGCTGCGCGGGTCGGCAAGGTCGTCGATCACGTCGAAATGGTGCTTGCCCGGCGCCACCGTCCAGGGGCAGGCCCAGTCTTCCGACAGCGTCCGCGCCTGCCACAGGAAGGCCGGCCTCTCCTGCCCGCCGACCCAGACCGACACGCTGCACCCGTCGCGCCGCTTGTGGCTGATCGGACTTTCGGCCTTCGCCTCGGCGGCATCCAGCTTCAGCGTCTCGTTCATCTTGGTCTGGCGCAGCGGAGCCAGGTCGGCCAGAGGCGAGATCGGCACGGCCCGGACCAGGCGCTGTGCGATGCCCGGAGGCAGGTCGACATCGCGGCAGGCCATGCGCGCACTCAGATGCCCGCCCGCCGAATGACCGGTGACCACCATCGGCCCCGCCACGTATTTGCCGATTGCGCCCAGAGACATCGCGATCTCGCGCGTGATCGCGCCGATCCGGGCCTGCGGTGCCAGCGTGTAGGACGGCATGGCCACCGCCCAGCCGCGCGCCAGCGGGCCTTCTGCCAGGTGCGACCAGCTTTCGCGGCCGAACGCCATCCAGTACCCACCGTGAACAAAGGTCACGACGCCGCGCGCATCGCCTTCCGGCAGGAACAGGTCGAACCGGTGGCGGTCACCGGGACCATAGGCCATGCCGACCTGCGCGCGATGCCCGAGCATGCCGCGGAACACGGCTGCGCGCGCCGACCAGCGGGGCGCGTAGTCCTCGGCACCCGGAATGAAGGCGCCGTTGGCATAGGCGAGGTCGTTGTTCACGGCGAATCGGTCTCCGATTTGATCAAATCTTCGCCCAATCCTTCCACCGGAACTGGACATTTCTCTGACGGACATGTTTTGGATGGGACACAATTCAATGGGAGAGCCAGAATGCTCGACACCGTCACCGACCTCCGCTCACTCCTCAAGGACCCGTCGCTCCTCTGCACCCGTGCTTTCCTCGCCGGCGACTGGGCCGATGCCGACGATGCCAGCACCTTCGAGGTGACGAACCCTGCACGCGGCGACGTGATCTGCACCGTTCCGAACATGTCGCGCGCCGAAACCGCCCGCGCCATCGCCGCCGCCAAGGTGGCGCAGAAGGACTGGGCCGCGCGCACCGGCAAGGAACGCGCACAGGTCCTGCGCAAGTGGTTCGACCTGATGATGGCGAACCAGGACGATCTGGCCCGCATCCTGACCGCCGAAATGGGCAAACCCTTTGCCGAGGCCAAGGGCGAGGTCGCCTATGGTGCGTCCTACATCGAATGGTTCGGCGAAGAGGCCAAGCGCGTCTACGGCGAGACGATCCCCGGCCACATGCGCGACAAGCGCCTGACGGTCATCAAGCAGCCGGTCGGCGTCGTGGCCTCGATCACGCCCTGGAACTTCCCCAACGCGATGATCGCGCGCAAGGTCGCCCCCGCGCTGGCCGCAGGCTGCGCCTTCGTCGCCCGGCCCGCCGCCGAGACGCCGCTTTCGGCGCTGGCCATGGCGCGTGCTGGCAGAACGCGCGGGGCTGCCCAAGGGTGTGCTGTCGGTCATCACCTCGAAACGTGCCTCGGACATCGGCAAGGAATTCTGCGAGAATCCGACCGTGCGCAAGCTGACCTTCACCGGCTCGACCGAGGTCGGGCGCATCCTGCTGAAGCAGGCCGCGGATCAGGTGATGAAATGCTCGATGGAACTGGGCGGCAATGCCCCCTTCATCGTCTTCGACGACGCCGACCTCGACCAGGCGGTCGTGGGCGCGATGGCGTCGAAATTCCGCAACAACGGCCAGACCTGCGTCTGCGCAAACCGCATCTACGTCCAGTCCGGCGTCTATGACGCCTTCGCGGCAAAGCTTTCGGCGGCTGTGGCCAAGCTCAACGTGGGCGACGGGTTGAAAGAGGGCGTCGACACGGGGCCGCTGGTCAACATGGACGCCGTGACGAAAGTCGAGGAGCACATCGCCGACGTGCTGCACAAGGGCGGCAAGGTCGTCGCGGGTGGCAAGCGCCATGCGCTCGGCGGGTCGTTCTTTGAACCCACCATCGTCACAGGCGTGACGCAGGACATGATGGTCAGCCAGGAAGAGACCTTCGGCCCGCTCGCCCCCCTGTTCCGCTTCGAAACCGAGGAAGAAGTCGTTGGCTACGCCAATGACACGATCTTCGGCCTTGCGTCCTATTTCTACGCCCGCGACATCGGCCGCATCACCCGCGTCCAGGAAGCGCTGGAATACGGCATGGTCGGTGTGAACACCGGCATCATCTCGACCGAGGTCGCTCCCTTCGGCGGCATCAAGCAATCGGGTCTGGGGCGCGAGGGCAGCCACCACGGCATGGAAGACTACATGGAGATGAAGTACATCTGCCTGTCGGTCTGACGGTCAGGCGGCGCGCCCAGGTGGCGCGCCGCGCTCCATCACTCGGTTACCAGGGGATAGTCCTCGGCCGGTGCGGCCGACCATTCCCACATCGAGCCGGAATAGTTCTTCGCCTCGACCCCGGCATTGCGCAGCACCGCCGTGACGAAGCCCGAACGGATGCCGCCCGTGCAATAGGACACGACCTGCGTGTCGGGGCCGACGCCCAGATCGGTCAGCCGTGCCTTCAGCGCATCGCCCTGCAAGATCTTGCCATCCTCGCCAACGAGATCCTTGTAGAACAGAGGCTTGGCTCCCGGCACATGGCCGCCCCGGCTTTCGCCATAGGGTGTCTCGCCCGCGTATTCGCGCGGCTCGCGCGTATCGAGGATCACGAGATCGGTCGAACCGAGCCCGGCCCTGAGGTCTTCCTTCGTGACGGCGTAGTCATCCGTCCGCGCCACGGTAAAGTCGCCCGGCGTTACCGTGGCCAGCGTCACCGGGCCATCGGCCAGCAGCGCCTGGACACCGCCATTCACCAGATAAGACTGTGCATGCCCAAGACTGCGCAGGGTCCACACGATCCGCCCGTCCTCGCCCCAGCCATTCTGGCTGTCGGCGATGACCACCACGGGCTTGCCCGCCGAGACGCCGAGGGCCTGCAGCTTTTTCGTCAATGCGGCGTCATCCGCCAGGAGCTTGCCCTTGTTTGGCAAATCCGGCTCGGTGAACTCCTGCCAGGCCACCACGACAGCGCCCTCAACCGGCAAAGCGGATCGCAGGTCGTCATTGCGTGTGTCGAACAGCACAGCTCCTTGTGCAAGCAGCCCGCGAGCCGCGTCCGCCTCGATCACCCAGGCTTGGGGATCAGGCGCGCCATCAGCGCGGCCCATCACGGGCGCCGCCATGACCCCAAGGGCAAGCGCAAGGGCCAGAACAGCGCCCCTGCGCGACATCTTCAGACTGGTGGGCATGGAAAACTCCTCGGACGATGATGCGCGGAGTCCTAGCACGGGATCGTCGCGCGGCGAATTCCAAGTCGGTGCCTCGGCGCGAAAACCAACGGTCGCCTGAACGCCAGGATCGACCGTTTTTTCCTCAGCCGTCCGTAACCGCGCCTGCAACCCCGCCAACCACCGCGCCCGGCGGACCCGCGATCACCGCACCGGCGATGCCCCCGGTCGCTGCGCGCTCGCCAACGGTATCGCCACAGGCCGCCAGCATCAGAAGGCCTATCGGGGCAAGCGCCATCAGGATCGTCTTGGTCATGGAAAGTCCTCCGTCCGCTGCACGGACCATCCGCACATCAGACCGTTGAACCCACAACCGCCTCGTTTGTTTCAGGCAGGGCAATGCGCCCTGGCAATTGTGCGCAACGGCGATGCGCGATATGAGGCTTCCTTGTTTCCCAACCAGGCTCGACACGCCCCGTGCTCACCGAAATCCTTATCGTTGCCGCGCTGATCCTCGTGAACGGGGCGCTTGCGATGTCCGAGCTGGCGGTCGTCTCGTCCCGTCCGGCGCGGTTGAAGCCGCTTGCCGAGAATGGCAGCACGGGGGCTGCGGCGGCCTTGAAGCTGGCCGAGGACCCCGGGCGATTTCTGTCGACAGTGCAGATCGGCATTACGCTGGTCGGCGTCCTCTCAGGCGCGTTCTCGGGCGCGACGCTTGGCGCGCGCTTGTCGGGGTGGCTCGCCGCTCAGGGCGTCACCCAGCAATGGGCTGACTGGCTTGGCGTCGGGGGCGTGGTGGTTCTGCTCACCTATCTGTCGCTGATCGTGGGCGAGCTTGTGCCAAAGCAGATCGCCCTGAAAAACCCGGAGCGCATCGCAGCCCGCGTGGCGCCCGCGATGACGCTGCTCGCCCGCATTGGTGCGCCGGTCGTCTGGCTGCTCGACATTTCCGGTCGGCTGCTGCTCGCGCTTCTGGGGCAGAGCGCCGAAGGCAAGTCGCGCGTGACCGACGAAGAGGTGCGAACCCTGCTGGCCGAGGCGCACTATGATGGAACGATCGAAACCGAAGAGCAGGAGATGCTGTCGGGGGTCATGCGGCTTGCCGACCGCACCGCCCGCGCGCTGATGACCCCGCGCCGCGATGTTGAACTGCTGGATCTTGACACCACGGCAGCCGAAACGATGGCCGCGATCCGCCGCATCGCCCGGCCCCGCATTCCGGTACGCGATCCGGCGACGGAAGAAGTCCTTGGGGTCCTTTACCTGACCGACGCCTTCGCGGCACTCAGCGAGGGGCAACCGCTGGACCTGAGGGCGCTCATGCGCGAGGTTCCCGTCGTCTCGGACCGGGCGGACGCGCTTGACGTGATCGAGATCCTGCGCGCCTCGCCCAACCACATGGCGCTGGTCTATGACGAATACGGAAGTTTCGAAGGGCTGATCACGACCGGCGACATCCTCGAGGCGATCACCGGCACCTTCATGGAAGAGACGTCCGAAGAACCGGCGATCCTCCAGCGCGAGGATGGCAGCTATCTTGTCTCGGGCTGGATGCCGGTTGACGAGTTCTGCGACAAGCTGGGCTTCCAGCGCAGCGAGGACGGCGATTTCGAGACCGTCGCCGGCCTCGTGATCGACCATCTGCGTCGTCTGCCCGCCCTGGGCGATACCTTCACGCTGAACGGCTGGCGGTTCGAGGTGATCGACCTCGACGACCGCCGGATCGACAAGCTGCTGGTGGCGCGCGTCTGACGGCTTGCCTTCCCCACGCGCTTCGCTTCATCCTGCGTGGGACCAGCAAGGAAGGACCGCTGCAATGACCCGCAATCCCGACGTCATCATCATCGGCGCGGGATCGACCGGATGCGTGCTCGCGCGCCGCCTGACCGATGCGGGCGTGCGGGTGCTGCTTCTCGAAGCGGGCGGCGACAGCGACCACGTGAACGTCCGCACCCCGGCCTTCATCGACACGCTGCTCGACAGCCCGCTGGACTGGGGCTACCGGACCGTCTCGCAGCCCAATCTGGGAAACCGGCGCATCTTCCTGTCGCGGGGCCGTTGCCTGGGCGGGACCAGCGCGATCAATGCAATGGTCTACATGCGCGGCAACCGGGGCGACTACGATCACTGGCGCGACCTGGGGAACGCGGGCTGGGGCTATGACGAGGTGCTGCCCTACTTCCGCCGCTCGGAAGGCAACGACACGCATGGCGCGCCCTATCACGGCACCGACGGCCCGCTGACCGTCTCGAGCTACCGCGACCGCAACCCCATCGCGACCGCCTTCATGGCCGCAGCACAGGAGGCGGGTTTCCCCTTCAACCCCGACGTCACCGGCGCGGTGCAGGAAGGCGCGGGGCCGTTCCAGGCGACCATCGGGCCGAAAGGCCGCGCCTCGGTGGCCGCCACCTTCCTGCGGCCGGTAATGGACCGGCCCAACCTGCGCGTCCTGACCCATGCCCATGTCACCCGCATCCTGATCGAGGACGGCCGCGCCACCGGAGTCGCTTTCGTCCACCTCGGCAGGTCGGAAGAAGTGCAGGCGGGCGAGGTGATCCTCTGCGGCGGCGCGATCAACAGTCCCCAGACGCTCATGCTGTCGGGCATCGGGCCCGAAAGCCATCTCGCCACCCTCGGCATCGCGCTGGAGCATGACCTTCCCGGCGTGGGCCAGCACCTGCAGGACCATCTCCAGATCGTTCCCCGCTTCCAGATCGACCTGCCCGCGACCGTCTTTGGAATGACCGACGCCGAGGCGGACGAGGCGCTGCGCCTTTCGGCGGAAAGCGGCACCGGTCCGTTCCACACCAATTTCTGCGAGGCCGGGGCCTTTCTGAAAGTGGGCGACCATGCCGACTGGCCGGATATCCAGATCCACTGCGAGTCGCATTACTCGCCGCATTACTTCGACGGTTCGGGCGCCGACCGGCACGGCTTCGGCATGTGCATGAACGTCAACCGCCCGAAAAGCAGGGGCGAGGTGCGGCTGCATTCGGCAAACCCGCTCGACCGTCCGGTGATCGACCCCCGCTACCTGACCGACCCCGACGATCTGGCGCTGTCCGTGCGCGGCATTCAGGCCTGCCTTCGGATCGCGGCGCAACCTGCGCTTCGGGCCATCGGAGCACAGCAGACCGACCCCGCGCCGGATGCAGATGACGAGGACGGGATCATCCGCTTCATCCGCCGCGCTGCCACGACGATCTGGCATCCGGCTGGCACCTGCCGCATGGGGCCGGATGCCCTGTCGGTTGTCGATGACCGCCTGCGCGTCCACGGCATCGACGGGCTGCGCGTCGCCGATGCCTCGATCATGCCCACGCTCGTCAGCGGCAACCCGAACGCCACCTGCATCATGATCGGCGAGAAGGCCGCCGACCTGATCCTGGGGAACTCGGCCCCGGCTGCGTGATCCTGCCGGGCACAGACCCGAAAACCCGCAAACGAAAAGGGCGCGCCCTGCGGCGCGCCCCGGTAGACGACTATCGCGTCCTTACTGGACGGTGTCCTGCGTCACGGCCTTGGCCTCGATATCCGAGGACCGGGCGATCTCGATCCGGCGGGGCTTCAGCGCCTCGGGCGTCTCGCGCACCAGGTCGATGTGCAGCATGCCATGCTCGTGGATCGCGCCAGTCGACGCGGACGTGATCGGCCAGCGCAAAGCGACGCTCGAACGCGCGGGTCGCGATGCCGCGATGCAGGTAGGTGCGGTCGGTTTCCTCGGCAGCCTTGCGGGCGGTGACGTGCAGCGTGCCGTCCTTCACCTCGACGCTCAGTTCGTCGGCGGTGAAACCGGCGACGGCGATCGAGATGCGATAGGCATTCTCGGCGGTCTTCTCGATGTTGTAGGGCGGATAGGTCGGCTGGGCGACGTCGCTGGTCAGAACCCGGTCCATCAGGTCGGCGATCCGGTCAAAGCCGACGGTGGCACGGTAAAGCGGTGCGAAGATCAAAATTGCGCATGGTCATCCTCCTGATCAAGCGATGCGTTTTGCCTTCCCTGACGGGACAGGCGTGGGTTTTGCCCCGGGCCCGTCATGGCACCCGGAACGCTTGAATCTGGGAAAAGCTGCGTTCGGTTTCAAGGGGCGCGAAACGCCTAGGGCTTCACGAATCGCGCCCCGATGTCGCGTGTGCCCGCCGGCGGTGCCGATACGCCGGATCGTCGGCGCAGGACCATCGGCGGCCATCACGCCCCGCCCGGTCCGCAGCGCGGCCTTCAGGTCATCCAGCATACCCGGCAGTTCCATCCCGAAGGCCATCGTGCCGTCCGCTTCCTTGGTTCCGGACGAGATGATCGACACGATCCGCGCCCGCCCGCCCGATGTGTCGAACACCGGCGCGCCGGAAGACCCGAAATCCACGTCGCAATTGAACGCAAGCAGCCCGTCCTGCTGCCCCAGCACCCGGCAGGACCGTTGCCACGACAACGCCTCCTCGCGCCCCTGCGCATAGGACACGACGCTGACGCGCGCAGCGGTGCCCGGCGATTGCACGACGAAGGGTGCCGCAACCGCGGCGGGGATCGGGGCCGCCAGCTGCACCAGCGCAACGTCATGCCGGACGTTGGCTGCACTCGTCGCCGCCCCAGGATCATAGCCTGGATGCATCACCGCCCTGACCGCGCGCTGCTCGGCGATTGCCTCGCCGTCGCGCAAGCCCGCCCGGAAGGTGATCTCGCCGACCTTCTGGGGAACGCCGCGCTGGCGGTCGTAAAGACAATGCGCCGCCGTCAGCACCAGATCGGTGGCGATCAGCGTTCCCGTGCAGAACCCGTTCCCGCCAAGATCGAGCCGCCCGACAGCCTCCCAGCCGAAAGCCTCGTCGCGCTGCGTCAGCCGGTCGAGGCCGGTATCGGCAAAGGCGCCGGTCGCGGCCACGGTCAGGCAAAGGGCGAGAGGGCGCAGCATCGTCAGGGCTTCACGAACTTCGCGCCGCTCGCCGCGCCGCCGCCCGACAAGGTCCGAACCTTCGCCGCCGAACTCAGCGCGACGGGCGCGGACTGCTCAAGCTGGGCGAGCAGCTCGGCCAGCGGCTGCTCCAGCGCCACGCCCAGGGCCACCTTGCGACCGTCGACCTCGGCCTTGGCCGAGACGACCGAGACGACGCGCACCTCGCCATCCTGCAGCGGAAAAGACCGGCGCGCCGGAAGACCCGAAATCGACGTTGCACGACAGCACCAGCACCCCCGGCTGACGCGCCAGCACATGGCAGATCTCCTGCAGCGACGGGCGCCTCGGCCCGGTCCTGCGCATAGGACACCACGCCGACCTCATCGCCCTTGGCCGGGCCGTCGCGCCGGTGTCGAAGGGCAGGATCGAGGGCAGCCGGATCGGCTGGTCCAGTTCCAGAAGCGCCAGGTCATGCGCGACGCGGTCCAGCCTGTCGGGCCGTCGATAGACGATAGCTCGGGTGCGGCACGGCGCGGCGCACGCCGCGATAGGCCTCGGCCCGGCCATTGCGCCACCCGGCCAGGAAGCTGGATCTCGTCGGGGTCAACCTGCGCGCCCGGCTGTCTTGTCGAACAGGCAATGCGCCGCCGTCAGCACCAGTTGCGGCCCGATCAGCGCTCCCGGTGCAGAAGCCCGGCGTCGCCCAGGATCAGCCGGCCGACCGCATTCCAGCCGCGGCCGTCATCCCCGGTCTGCAGGCTGTTCAGCCGGCTTTCCTGGGCCGGCGCCGCCAGCGGCAGCCAGCAGGGCAAGGGCGAGAATCAGGGCTGCACGCATCAGGGTCTCCGTCATCGCGCATGGGCTACGCTGCGCTTGGGGCGGATTTATGGCCGGACGCCCGGCAAGTGCGCGCGCGGCTCCGGCCCGCCCGTCGCCCAGTCCAGCAGTTCGACCGTATGCACCACCGGCACCGCCGGTGCCCGAGCCGATCTGCATCATGCAGCCGATGTTGCCGGCCGCGATCACGTCGGGCGCGCTTCGCCTCCAGCGTCTGCACCTTGCGCGCCTTCAGCTGGCCCGAGATCTCGGGCTGCAGCAGGTTGTAGGTCCCCGCCGAGCCGCAGCAGAGATGGCTGTCGGCCGGCTCCACCACCTCGAACCCCGCGCGCTTCAGCAGGTCCTTCGGGCGCGGTCTTGATCTGCTGGCCGTGCTGCAGCGAGCAGGCGGCGTGATAGGCGACGCGCAGGCCCTTCGGCGCGCCTTCGCGGCAGGCCGAGCTTCGCCAGCAGCTCGATGACGTCCAGCGCCAGCCCCGCCACCGTCGCCGCATCGCGCCGCCAGCGGATCGTCGCGGAACATGTGGCCGTAATCCTTCACCGTCGTCCCGCAGCCCGAGGTGTTGATGACGATGGCATCGAGGCCCGCCGCCCGCGCCTCGGCCATCCAGGCGCGGATGTTGCGCGCGCCGCCGTGGCATGGGCCTCGTCCGCCTTGCCCATGTGATGCGTCAGCGCCCCGCAGCAGCCCTGCCCCTTGGCGACCACCACCTCGCAGCCCAGCCGGCGTCAGCAGGCGGATCGTCGCGTCGTTGATGTCGGTGTTCAGCGCCTTCTGCGCGCAGCCGGTCATCAGCGCCACCCGCATCCGCCGCGCGCCCTTGCGCGGGAAACACCTGCGGATCGTCGTTGCGGCTGACCGGCGGGATCGCTTCGGCGCCATCGCCAGCATCGCGCGCAGCCGCGCGTCGGGCATCAGGAAGGCGAAGGGCCGCCCGATCTTCGCCCCCAGAAGCGCCAGCCGGAACCGCGTCGGATAGGGGAGCACCTGCGCCAGCACCCAGCGCAGCACCCGGTCCGACCAGCGGGCGGCGTGTAGGTCTTCTCGATATACGCGCGCGCGTGATCGACCAGATGCATGTAGTGCACGCCCGAGGGGCAGGTCGTCATGCAGGCGAGGCAGGACAGGCAGCGGTCGATGTGCTTGACCGTCTTCTCGTCGGCCGGCCGGCCCGTTCTCCAGCATGTCCTTGATCAGGTAGATCCGCCCGCGCGGGCTGTCGAGCTCGTCGCCCAGCACCTGATAGGTCGGGCAGGTCGCGGTGCAGAAGCCGCAATGCACGCAGGTCCGCAGGATCTCGTTCGACCGCGCGATGCCGGGGTCGGCAAGCTGCTCGGGGGTGAAGGTGGTCTGCATCGCGCCTTCGCCTCAGCCCATCAGGCCGGGATTGAGAATGCCCCGCGGATCGAACTTGCGCCCGCAGGCCCGCCGTCAATGCGGCCAGCGGCCCGGGCTTCGGGCGGGAAGACCGGCACGTCCGCAGCGTGGCCGGCGCCGCACGCACGAGGCGTGGCATGGCCCGGAACGGTCCCCAGCCGCGCGCCGCAGGTCCGTCCCCGGCGCGACGCAGCAGCCAGATCAGTCCGCCGCCCCAGTCCTAGAGCGCGGCCTCCGCCCCGGCCGCGCCACGATCGCCGGCGCCGCCGTCGGCGTGACCGACAGCCGCCAGACATCGCCCGGCTGCCCGGCAAAGGCCGCCACGTCGCGGACGCCGCGCCACAGCGCGCGCTCGCTCGCCTCCGGCCACCAGCCACGTCACCCCGCCAGCAGCCGCTGCAACTGCCCGGCGCGATAGGCGACCGATCCCGTCGATCCCCTCGATCCGCAGGAGCGTCCGCCTCGCCCGGCAGATGCGCCGCCCCCGACACCTCGAAGGGCGAGCCCAGCGCCCGCGCAGCGCGGCCACGCCCGCGGCGTCGTCCAGCCCTCGGCAGCACCAGCGTCGCCTGCGGCCTCGGGCCGCGGCAGCACCTTGAAGCTGACCTCGGTCAGCACCCCCAGCGTGCCGTGGCTTCCCGCCATCAGCTTCACCAGGTCATAGCCGGTGACGTTCTTCATCACCCGCCCGCCGTTCTTCACGACGGTGCCCGTCGCCATCGACGAAGCGCACCCCGATCAGGCTGTCGCGGCAGGCCCCCGCCTGCACCCGGCGCGGGCCCGAGGCATTGGCCGCCACCACCCCGCCGATGGTCGAGACGCCGCTCGCGGCCCAGCAGCGCCCGCAGGTCCGGCACCTCGAAGGCCAGCCGCTGCCCCTCGGCCGCCAGCGCCGCCTCCACCTCGGCCAGCGGCGTGCCCGCCCGCGCGACCAGGTCAGCGCGCCCGGCTCGTAAAGCGAAATGCCCGACAGCCCGCCCGTCTCCAGCACCTCGCCCGCCGCCGACCGCCCGAAGCCGCGCGTGCCCCCGCCGCGCACCTGCAACGGCCCGTTCGCCTGCCGCAGCGCCTCCGCCAGTTCGCTCTCGTTCCCCGGACGCATGCCGCCCCGATCCATTTTCTGTTCCCAAATATCCCACGGGGGTCCGGGGGTGTGAAACCCCCGGCGGCCGCCGCAGGACGCTACGCGGCCTTCGCTTCGACCCGACCATAAAACAGCGCCATCGTCACCCCCCGCGTCGCATTCAGCACCATGAGCGCGGCCCAAAGGCCATGGTTGCCGAAAGCGGGCAACAGAAGCCACAGCGCCACGGCATAGACAGCGACCGAGGCGATCATCGCGTTGCGCATCTCGCGCGTCAGGGTCGCCCCGATGAAGATGCCGTCGAACATCCAGCTCGCGATCCCGACCACCGGCCCCAACGCGACCCAGGGCAGATAGACCCGTGCCGCTTCCTGTACCCCCGCATCCTTCGCCATCAGGTCGATGATCGCGGGGCCGCCGAACCAGAAGGCCAGCCCAAGCGCGATGCTGCCCACCACGCCCCACTGGCTTGTCATCACCGCAGCCTGACGCACCATGGGCCGCACCCGCGCGCCGACGGCCTGTCCCACCAGCGCCTCGGCGGCAAAGGCGAAGCCGTCCAGCGCATAGGCCGTGATCTCGAGAAACTGCATCAGCACCTGATTGGCCGCCAGCGTCACGTCGCCCTGCCCGGCACCGAGGAACACGAAGGTCGTGAAGCTCGCCTGCAGGACCACCGAGCGGATCATGATGTCGGTGTTGACCCGGCCCATCTCGCGCAGCCGGCCCATGTCGAACACCCTGCCCCAGTCGCGCCAGGCCCCGCCGATGAACGCGCCCCGGCACAGCCACAGGCCCAGGCCGAGCCCGGTCCATTCCGCGATCAGCGTGGCCACCGCGACGCCCGGAACGCCCCAGCCAAGACCCAGCACGAACCACAGGTCCAGACCGACATTGACCCCGTTGATCCACAGTTGCAGGACCAGCACCGACCGGGTGCGCTCGACCGCGATCAGCCATCCCGTGACCGCGTAAAGCCCGATGGTGGCGGGCGCACCCCAGATGCGGATCGCGATGTACTGCCGCGCCAGCCCTTCCACCTCGGCGCTCGCCGGGGCCACGCGGAACGCCGCCCACACCAATGCGCCCTGCAGCGCGATCATCGCCAGCCCGGCCACCGCCGCGATCATCAGCGCCCGGATCAGCACCGCGCCGCTTTCGGGCGCATCGCCCGCGCCGTGGGCCTGCGCCACCAGACCCGATGTGCCCATGCGCAGGAAGCCGAAGATCCAGTAAACGGACGCGAGGATAACCGCCCCCATCCCCACCGCGCCGATGGGCGCAGCCTGCCCCAATTGCCCCACGACGCCCGTATCAACGGCGCCCAGGATCGGCACCGTCGCGTTCGACAGCACGATCGGCAGCGCGATCTTCAGGACGCGGGCGTGGGTGATCGGCGTCGCGGCCGCCGCCTCAGCCACCGGCGCGCTCGGGCATCAGGAAATGGCCCGTGGCCTGCGCGAACAGCCGCGCCCGATTGTCCTGCCACGCCTCGACATGCACGCTGGCATAGCGCCGCCCCGACCGGTTGACCCGCGCCCGCGCATAGGCATCGCGCGGCAGGCCCGACCGCAGGTAGTCCACCGTGAAGTCGATGGTCTTGGGCAAGGGTGGCAACGCGCCCGAGCCGATGGTCGCCGGATCGAGACGCCCGCCCTCCATTTCCTCCCATATCCCCTGCCAGCTCAGCTCGAAGATCGCCGTCATCTCGAGGAACGCAGCCGTCACCCCGCCATGGAGGGCCGGAATCGCGGGGTTGCCGATCAGCTTGTCGTCGAAGGGCAGGATCGCGGTCAACTCGTCGCCGCGCCGGTCGACCACGATCCCGAGGAACGCGGCATAGGGAACGCTGCCGACGAGGGCCGCCAGCGCCCCGTCGCGCCGCTGCTTCACGGCCTGCACCGGCTCGGGCGGCTTGCGGGGGGTCATGCGCCGCGGCCCCGTTCCACGGTGAAGGCCCCGGTCGCCGTGGCGACCGGGCCGTGCCCCGTCCTCGTCCACCGCGACCGCCCGCACGAAGGCGACCGAGCGCGTCACATGATAGCACTCCGCCCGTGCGGTGATCCGCTGGCCCGGCGTCGCGGGCCGCATGTAGTCGATGCGCAGGTCGATGGTCGCCGTGCTGACCGGCGCTTCCGGATGTGCCATCACGGCGGCACCGGACGCGGTATCCATCAGCGCGAACACTGCGCCGCCGTGAATGACGCCCGTCGCCGGATCGCCCACCAGCCGCCCGTCATAGGGCATCGAGATGACCGCAAGGCCCTCGCCCAACGTCTCGAGGTCCATCCCCAGGGCGCGCGCATGGGGGATCGCCTCGATGAACTGGCGGGCGATGCGGGTGCGGTCGGTCATCGGCGGTCTCCTTGGATGCCACCGACTGTCGCGCGGCCACCCGTCCGCCGCAAGACCCCGAACCGATTGCGCGGCCCGCCTCTTTGCCCTTAACCTCCGCCCGACGCCTCGGGAGGATTGCGATGGCCGAGACCCGCCTCAGCTTCAAGGACATGTGCGCGCGCTTCGACGTGACCCCGCGCACCCTGCGCTATTACGAATACATCGAGCTGCTTGCAGCCCGAGAAGGATGGCCGCGCCCGCTTCTACGGCCCGCGCGAGGTGGCGCGCATGACGCTGATCCTGCGCGGCCGCCGGTTCGGCTTCTCGCTTGAAGAAATCCGCCAGTGGCTTCTGATCTACGAGACGAAGGGCACGAGCGCCCAGATGCAGGCGATGGTCGACCTTGCGGACCGCCAGCTGGCCGAACTGCACCGTCAGCGCGCCGAACTCGACACCGCCATTGCCGAACTGCGAAGCCCTCCGCGAAACAGCCGCCAAGGCCGTCTGAGGCACCTTCCCCGAGCGTCATCGTCAGGTCCGATTGTTGCGCCTGACCCTGCGTCATCTTTCCTGACATTACGTCACGCGCGAACTGACGTGACGTTACATTTACGTCAACTTGGCCGCGTCTAGTATGTCCGACCCAAGCGCCCATGTGAGCCGCGTTCGTTCACAAGCCAAGAGCGCGAGAGGAAGACGATGACCGAGACGATGACCATTCGCGAGATGTGCGATGCCTATGACGTGACGCCGCGCACCCTGCGGTTCTACGAGCGAAGGAGCTTCTGTTCCCGATCCGTCAAGGGACCAAGCGGCTGTTCACCCGGCGCGACCGGGCGCGGCTGAAGCTGATCCTGCGCGGCAAGCGCTTCGGCTTCAGTCTGGAAGATATCCGGCAGACTGCTGGACCTCTACGACCGCGACAGCGGCCAAGAGGCGCAGCTGCAGCCGGACCTACGAGATCGCCCGTGACCGGCTGGCCGAGATGGAAGCGCCAGCGCGCCGAACTGGACGTGGCGATCGCCGAACTGAAGGGCCGAGCTGGCCTGGGGCGAAGAGGTCATGGCTTCGCCGCGCCAGACGGTGGCCGCCTGAGACCGCGCGCCGCCAGACACCAGACGACCAAGGGAGACGACGAATGCCAAGCTACACCGCCCCCGTGAAGGACATGCAGTTCCTGCTGCACGACGTGCTGAAGGTCACCGAGACCGGACATTCCCGGCTATGCGGATCTGGACGCAGGCTTCACCGAGGCGGTGCTGGACGAGGCGGGCAAGCTGGCCTCCGACGTCCTGGCCCCGCTGAACGCCGTGGGCGACCGCGAGGGCTGCGTGCTGGAAAACGGCGTGGTCCGCACGCCGACCGGCTTCAAGGCGGCCTTCGAGGCGCTGCAAGAGGGCGGCTGGACGGCGCTCGACTGCGACCCCGACTATGGCGGGCAGGGCCTGCCCTATCTGATGGACACGGCGGTGGGCGAGATGTTCGTCTCGGCCAACATGGCCTTCAACATGTATCAGGGCCTGACCCACGGCGCCTATTCCGCGATCCATGTCCATGGCACGGCCGACGCAGAAGGCGACCTACCTGCCGAAGATGGTCAGCCTGCGACTGGACCGGCACGATGAACCTGACCGAACCGCATTGCGGCACCGATCTGGGGCTGATGCGGACCAAGGCCGAACCGCAGGCGGACGGCAGCTACAGCATCACCGGGCAGAAGATCTTCATCTCGGCCGGCGAGCATGACATGGCCGAGAACATCATCCATCTGGTGCTGGCCAAGGCACCCGGGCGGCGGCGAGGGCACCAAGGGCATCTCGCTGTTCATCGTGCCGAAGTTCCTGGTGAACGCCGACGGCATCCTGGGCGCGCGCAACGCGCTGTCCGTGCGGCAAGGTCGAAGAGAAGATGGGCATCCACGGCAATGCCACCTGCGTGATGAACTATGACGGCGCGACGGGCTGGCTGCTGGGCGATCTGCACAAGGGCATGCGCGCCATGTTCACCATGATGAACGAGGCGCGGCTCGGCGTGGGCCTGCAGGGCTATGCGGTGGCCGAGGCCGCCTATCAGAACGCGCTGGCCTATGCCAAGGACCGCCTGCAGGGCCGCGCGGTGACCGGGGCCGAGAACCCCGCCGGCCCCGCCGACCCGCTGATCGTGCATCCCGACATCCGCCGCAACCTGATGGACCAGAAGAGCTTCGTCGAAGGCGCGCGCGCGCTGACCTTCTGGGGCGCGCACGCTGATCGACCGCTCGGCCCGCATGGGCGATGCCGAGGCCGAGGGGCTGATCGTCGCTGCTGATCCCGGTGATCAAGGGCTTCCAGACCGACAAGGGCTTCGAGATGGCGGTGCAGCGCCCAGCAGGTCTACGGCGGGCATGGCTATATCGAGGAATGGGGCATGTCGCAGTTCGCCCGCGATGCCCGGATCGCCATGATCTACGAAGGCGCCAACGGCATCCAGGCGCTGGACCTCGTGGGCCGCAAGCTGGCGTCAGGACGGCGGCAAGCATGTGATGGCGTTCTTCGAGATGGTGAAGGGCTTCATCAAGGAGAACGAGGGCGACGACGCGGATGAAGGCCGGCTTCCTCGACCCGCTGAAGGCCGCGTCCAAGGACATGCAGGCGGCGGCGATGTATCTTCATGCAGAACGGGATGAAGAACCCCAATGCCGCGCTGGCGGGTCGCTATGACTTCATGCACCTGATGGGCCATGTCTGCCTTGGCCTGATGTGGGCGCGGATGGCGAAGGCGGCCTATGCGGCGCTCGACGCAGGCGCGGCGGACCGCGACTTCCTGGAGGCCAAGATCGCCACCGGGCGCTACTACATGGCGCGCCAGCTGCCTGCGACTGCGCATGCACCTGGCCCGGATCGAGAGCGGGGCCGAACCGGTCATGGCGCTCGACCGCCGAGGCGTTCTAGACTGCGGCCACGAATTTTCTGCGAAAATTCGACCCGGCCAGCGAGGAGCCACCGATGCCCAAACGCTTCCGCCTGACCCGCCGCTTTCCGGTCGCCATGACCGAGGACGGCTACCGCCGGCTGAAGCGTTTCGCGCACGGAGGCCGGGCTGGACGAGGGCGAGGCGCTGTCGTTCCTGTTCGAGCATTTCGACAGCGTCATCGACGGCGACAACCTGACCCACCGGCTGCGGCTGTTCAATGCCGAACTGGAGGGGCGCAAACACTGACGTCGTGCCGGCGGAGGGGGGCGGAATTGGGTATTTGGACCGAAAAGAAGCCTCAGGCGCGCCCCGGCCCGATAGCGCCACGCGCTCATCCGGTCGACCGACCTCAGGCCGGGGCGGCTTCTCCCTCGGGCGGTCATCGGCTCCCCAGCCTGTACCGCAACGTCAGACTGCCGAATCGAGGTTAACAAGAGGTTGCTTCTTTTCGGGAAAACTACCCCATGGGGGTCGCCGGTGGGTTGCCCCGGTTCAGGAAACCGACCGGCGACGGGTGTGAACCCCGCCTGCCACCTCGACAGGAGACCACCCGGATGACCGCGAAACTCTACTGCTTCGGCGAAAGCGGCAATGCCTACAAGGCGGCGCTGGCGCTGACGCTGGCCGACATGGAGTGGGAGCCGGTCTTCGTCGATTTCTTCAACGGCGAGACGCGCACGCCCGGAGTTCCGCGCGATCAACGAGATGGGCGAAGTGCCGGTGCTGGTCGACGGCGAGACGACGCTGACGCAGTCGGGCGTGATCCTCGACTACATCTCGTCCAAGACCGGCAAGCTGGGCGGGCGCTCGGCCGCGGAACGGCGCGAGGTGCTGCGCTGGCTGTTCTGGGACAACCACAAGCTGTCGACCCAGATCGGCACCACCCGCTTCCTGACGAACTTCCTGCCCGAGGACAAGCGCCCCGCAGGCGTGATCCCCTTCCTGCAGGGCCGCCTGAAGGCCGCCTACACGGTGCTGGACGACCATCTCGACGGTCGCAACTGGATCGCGGGCGACGCAGTCGACCATCGCCGACCTGTCCTGCTGCGGCTATCTCTACTACCCCGAACCCTTCGGCTTCGCCCGCGCCGACTGGCCCGCACATCGACGCCTGGCTGGACCGCATCGCGGCGCTGCCCGGCTGGAAACACCCCTACGACCTGATGCCCGGCAATCCTTCCGACCGGGCCTGAGGAGACGACCATGACCGACGCCTATATCTATGACGCCGTCCGTTCCCCGCGCGGCAAGGGCCGCCCCGACGGCGCCTGCACGAGCTGACCTCGGTCGCGCTGTCGGCCAAGGTGCTGAACGCGGTGAAGGAGCGCAACGGGCTGGAAGGCCATGCGGTCGAGGATGTGATCTGGGGCAACGTCACCCAGGTGGGCGAACAGGGCGGCTGTCTGGCGCGGTCGGCCGTGCTGGCTGTCGGACCTTGACGAACGCATCCCCGGCCTTGCGATCAACCGCTTCTGCGCCGTCGGGCATGGAGGCGGTGAACCTTGCCGCCAATCAGGTGCGGGGCGGCGCGGGGCAGGCCTATATCGCGGGCGGGGTCGAGATGATGGGCCGCGTCGCCATGGGCAGCGGACGGGGCGGCGATCGCCGTCGATCCGAGCCTGGCGATGAAGACCTATTTCGTGCCGCAGGGCATTTCGCGCCGACATCATCGCCACCGAATACGGCTTCACCCGCGACGATGCCGATGCGCTGGCGGTCGAAAGCCAGCGCCGCGCGGCGGAGGCCTGGGCGGAGGGGCGCTTTGCGAAATCCGTCCTGCACGATCCACGACCAGAACGGCCTGCCGATCCTGAGCCACGACGAATACATGCGCCCCGGCACCGACATGCAGACGCTCGGCGCGCTGAAGCCCAGCTTCAAGGACATGGGCGAGACGATGCCCGGCTTCGACAAGGTCGCGCATGATGAAATACCCGCATCTGGAGCGGATCAACCACATCCACCATGCCGGGCAACTCCAGCGGGCATCGTCGATGGTGCGGCGGCGATCCTGATCGGCAGCATGCCGAATTCGGCGAGGCGCATGGCCTGAAGCCGCGCGCCCGCATCCGCGCCACCGCCAAGATCGGCACCGATCCCACGATCATGCTGACCGGCCCGGTGCCGGTGACCGAGAAGATCCTGCGCGACAGCGGCATGTCGATCGGCGACATCGACCTGTTCGAGGTGAACGAGGCCTTCGCCTCGCGTGGTGCTGCGCTTCATGCAGGCCTTCGACGTCGATCCCGGCAGGGTCAACGTCAACGGCGGCTCCATCGCGATGGGCCACCCCCTGGGCGCGACCGGCGCGATCATCATCGGCACGCTGCTGGACGAGCTGGAACGTCAGGGCAAGGGCACGGGCCTTGCCACGCTCTGCATCGCCTCCGGCATGGGGGCGGCCACCATCATCGAGAGGGTGTGATGCCGAAGATCGATCTTTCCAAAGTTCCGGTCAAGACCGGCTCGATCTACCCCGAACCCTATGCCGCGATGATGGCGGGCCGGTCCTCGCTGCGGCTGGGCGATGCGGGCGGGCTGACGCAGTTCGGGGTGAACCTGGTGATCCTGGAACCGGGCGCGATGTCGTCGCTGCGGCACTGGCACCTGAACGAGGACGAGTTCGTCATGGTGACTCGAAGGCGAATGCGTGATGGTGCAGGACGCGGGCGAAACGCTGATGCGCCCCGGCGATTGCGCGGCCTTTCCGGCGGGCGATCCCGACGGGCACCATTTCATGAACCGCACCGACCGCGAGGCGCGCTTCCTGGTCGTCGGCACCAAGGCCCCGCGCGAGGTGGCGACCTATTCCGACGTCGATCTGGTGGTGCGATGATCGAGGCACGGCAAGGCCCGCTTCACCTACAAGGACGGCACGCCCTGGGACGGGCCGCGATGATCGTCGATCCCGCCCAGTCACCACATAGCGGCGAGGACGGCGTGCAGACGCTGCATCTGTCCGATGCGGGCGGGATCACGCAGTTCGGTGCCTATGTCGAAACCCTCGCCCCCGGCGCGTGGTCGTCGAACCGTCACTGGCACACGGCAGAGGACGAGTTCCTCTACGTGCTCGAGGGGGCCGCGACGCTGCGCGACGATGACGGGATGCACGATCTGCAACCGGGCGATGCCGTCTGCTGGCGGCACGGCGACCCGAACGCCCATCACATCGGCAACCGCAGCGGCGAACCGGCGCGTTACCTGATCGTAGGCAGCCGCGCGGCGGGCGACATCTGCCATTATCCCGACAGCGGGCGCAGGCAGGTCAACGCGGCCGATCGCTGGACGCTCGGACGAGGCTGACGGCACGATCCTGCGCGAAGGCGAACTTCCCGCCGAACTGCGCGGTCTTCCCCCCGCCTGGGGCACGCCCTTCGACGGCAGCCCGGCGCAACGACTCCAGCGGGCCAAGGGGCGCGTCTGGGAAACCGAAAGCGGCTATGTCCACCCCTATCTCGGCGGCGGCCTCGGCCCGTACGACCATGTGACGCTCGGCGATGCCGGGGGGCTGACGCAGTTCGGCGCGCATCTGGAGCGCTTGCCGCGCGGAAGCCGCTCGTCCTTCCGCCACTGGCACGAGCGCGAGGATGAGCTTGTCCTGATCCTGTCCGGCCAGCTCATCCTGATCGAAGACGGCGAAACGGCCCTCGTCCCCGGCCAGATGGCCTGCTGGCCCGCCGGTGCGCCCACCGCGCATTGCCTCGAAAACCGGGCCGAGACTCCGGCGGTCTATCTCGTCCTCGGCACGCGGCTGCGCGCACGACGTGGTCCACTACCCCGACCATGACCGCATCATCGCCATCGACCGCAAAACGAAAGAGCGCCGTGCGACAGACGGCCGAGGCCACCCGGTGAGCCCGCTGTGATGGACGCGAAAGCAGAGTTGCAGACCTGGCTCGACACGATGAGCGCGGCCACCCTCGCGGGTGACTGGCGCACCTATGCCGCACATGTCAGCCTGCCGTTCCGCCTGATTACCGAAACGGGCGACATGACCGTGCACACGGAAGCCGAGCTGAAGCGGGGTTTCGACGGCTTCGTCGCCTCGCTCCGGGCACAGGCCGTGTCGGACTACATCCGGATCGTTCTGTCCGCAGACAGACCCGCACCCGACCGGATGTCGGGCACCTATTCCAGCCATATCCTGTCGCAGGGCCTGCGCGTGCTGCCCCGCTTCGATTCCGCCATCGAACTGGCGCATCAGGACGGGATCTGGCGCGCGACGACAATCGCCAACACCCTCAACAACGACCGCTGGCCCATCGACGTGCCCGGCGTCACCCAACGACTCTGACCGGAAGGAAAACCCATGACCGATTTCACCCATGACCACCGATGCCGACGGCGTTGCCACGATCACCTGGGACGTGTCGGGCAAGTCGATGAACGTCATGTCGCAGGCGGGCTTTGCCGAGCTTGACGCCCTGATCGGCCAGGCGCTGGCCGACCCGGCGGTGAAGGGCATCGTCCTGACCAGCGCGCAAGAAGGACTTCGCCGGCGGGATGGACCTGAACGTCATCGCCAAGATGAAAGAGGACGGCGGCGCGCAGGGCATCTTCGACGGCGTCATGTCGATGCCACGGCATCCTGCGCAAGATCGAGCGCGCGGGCATGGACCCCAAGACGCTGAAAGGCGGCAAGCCCATCGTCGCGGCCCTGCCGGGCACGGCGCTGGGCATCGGCCTGGAACTGCCGCTGGCCTGCCACCGCATCATCGCCGCCGACAATCCCAAGGCCAAGATCGGCCTGCCCGAGATCATGGTCGGCATCTTCCCCGGCGCGGGCGGCACGACGCGGCTGGTGCGCAAGATGGGCGCGATGATGGCGGCCCCCTTCCTGCTGGAAGGCAAGCTGTCCTCACCGAAAGAGGCGAAGGCCGCCGGGATCATCGACGAGGTTGTGGCCCCCGACCAGCTTCTGGCGCGCGCGAAGGAATGGGTGCTGTCGGCCAAGGACGCCGATCTGGTGAAGCCGTGGGACGACAAGGGCTACAAGATGCCCGGCGGCGCGCCCTATCACCCGGCGGGCTTCATGACCTTTGTCGGGGCCAACGCCATGGTCCATGGCAAGACGATGGGCGTCTATCCGGCGGCCAAGGCGCTGCTCTCGGCCGTCTACGAAGGCGCGCTGGTGCCCTTCGACACGGCGCTGAAGATCGAGGCGCGCTGGTTCACCTCGGTGCTGATGAACCCGTCCTCCTCGGCCATGATCCGCTCGCTCTTCATCAACAAGGAAGCGCTGGAGAAGGGCGCGCTGCCGGCCGAAGGAGCCCGACCAGACGGTGAAGAAGCTGGGCGTGATCGGCGCGGGCATGATGGGGGCGGGCATCGCCTATGTCAGCGCCAGTGCCGGGATCGACGTGGTGCTGATCGACGCGACGCAAGAGGCCGCCGACCGCGGCAAGGCGCATTCCGCAGACCTGCTCGACAAGGGCATCCAGCGCCGGCAAGGTCACGCCCGAGCAAGAAGGCCGAGGTGCTGGCCCGCATCACCGCGACCACCGATTACGCCGCGCTTGCCGGGCTGCGATCTGATCGTGGAAGCGGTGTTCGAGGACCCGAAGGTGAAGGCCGAGGTGACCGCGAAGGTCGAGGCCGCCACCGGTCCTGACTGCATCTTCGCCACCAACACCTCGACCCTGCCGATCAGCGGCGCTGGCCAAGGCGAGCGCGCGGCCCGAGAACTTCATCGGCATCCACTTCTTCTCGCCCGGTCGACAAGATGATGCTGGTCGAGATCATCCGGGGCAAGGAGACCGGCGACCGCGCCGTGGCCAAGGCGCTGGATTTCGTGCGCCAGATCCGCAAGACGCCCATCGTGGTCAACGACGCCCGCTTCTTCTACGCCAACCGCTGCATCATCCCCTACATCAACGAAGGCATCCGCATGGTGGCCGAAGGCGTGGAACCGGCGCTGGTCGAGAATGCGGCCAAGCTGGTCGGCATGCCGCTCGGGCCGCTGCAACTGGTCGACGAGACCTCGATCGACCTGGGCGTGAAGATCGCCAAGGCGACGAAGGCCGCGATGGGCGAGGCCTACCCTGACGGGGCGGTGGACACGGTGCTGTTCGCGATGGCCGATCAGGGTCGGCTGGGCAAGAAGGCCAATGCGGGCTTCTACGCCTATGACGCAACCGGCAAGCGCGAGGGGCTGTGGGACGGCCTGGCGAAAGCCTATCCGGTCAGCGACACCCAGCCCGAACTGACCGACGTGCAGCATCGCCTGCTGTTCGCGCAGGTGCTCGAGGCGGTGCGCGCGCTGGAAGAGGGCGTGCTGATCGACATCCGCGAAGGCGACGTGGGCGCAATCCTCGGCTGGGGCTTTGCGCCCTGGTCGGGCGGGCCGTTCAGCTGGCTCGACATCATCGGTGCGCCGCGCGCGGTCGAGATTTGCGATGCGCTCACCGCCACCCACGGCCCGCGCTTCTCCGCCCCTGCGCTGCTGCGCGACATGGCGGCGAAGGGCGAGACGTTCTATGGCCGCTTCGGAGCCACCGCCAAGGCGGCCTGACCGTCAGGGGTTCGGCGGGCATGTCGCGCCTGCCGGACCGCATCGGTTTACGGGTCCCGCCCCCGCGTGCGCGGTCGCGATGACAGGGATAACGGCAGGGATCGTCCCTCAGCCCGCCGTCACCGCATCGTCGAACCCATAGCCGAAGCGCGCGATGTCCTCGGCGCAAAGCCGGGCGACCAGCGCGGCATCCGCATCGCTGTAATAGCCGCGCCAATCCCGCACGCGGGCGGAAGCGTTGGCGCGCGCGAAGGGCGTGACGCGGAACCCCAGATGCGCCTCGAACGGGGCGAGGTCTTCCGCGACCCGCTCCAGCCGCGCGTAAAGCGTGCAGCGCTCCACCCCGGCGCGATCCCGCATGTAGGACCCATAAGGCCATGCCGTCAGGCTGGCCTGTGTCTGCGGATGGTTCAGGAAGCCGGAAAAATCCTGCGCCTTCGCCAGACCCACCGCCGGATGCGCAAAGGACTGCGCGCGCAGCCAGGGATAGTAGCTCACCACCCGATCCCACGGGTTGCGCACCAGCGTCAGGGTGAACAGGGTGGCGAGGTCGTCGCCGGACACCAGCCCGGCCAGATCGGCCAGCGTCGAATGCTTCCACAGCCGCCCCGCCGTGCTGACACCCCGAAGCCGCCCCCGCCGCGCCCGCGCCTTGGGCGTGTCGCCGACCAGCACGTCGTCCGCCATCGCGCGCGCTTCGAGCGCCAGCGCCAGCGCCGTGCCGCCCGTCTTGGGGATGTGGATGAAGAGAAAGCGCCGCCCGCGCGACAGGATCATCGCATCATCCGCAACAGGGGGCCGTCCTCGGGGCCATCGAGGCCCCTCGGACGGCGCTGCCGCGTCGTTCCTGCCGGACCGGGGCACGGGTGGCGGGCGAAGATGGGTATTTGTGCCGAAGAGAAACCCAAGGCGTCAGACCGGGTTCGGCGGCGCGCGACCTTCGAGAACGGCAACCAGGTTCTCGACCGCCAGCATCCCCATCGCCTCGCGCACCTCGAGCGCGGCGGTGCCGAGATGCGGCAGCAGCGTCACGTTCTCCATCGCGATCAGCGCCGCCGGAACCTTCGGCTCGAACTCGTAGACGTCGAGGCCCGCCCCGGCGATCCGGCCCTGCCTGCAAGGCCGGCGATCAGCGCCGCCTCGTCCACCACATCGCCGCGCGAGATGTTCACGAAGATGCCGGTGGGCTTCATCGCCGCGAAGGCGTCGGCGTCGATCAGGTGATGCGTCGCCGCCCCGCCCGGCACCGCCACCACCACGAAATCCGCGCGCCATCGCCTCGGCCAGCGTCACCTGCCGCGCGGGCACGCCGGGATCAGCGACGGCGGAGCGGTTGTGGAACACCACCTCCATCCCGAAGCCGCAGTGGCAGCGCCGGGCAATGGCCTTGCCGATCCGCCCCATGCCGATGATCCCGACGCGCTTGCCCGCGACATGGCGTGCCCAGCATCTGCGTCGGCCCCCAGCCTTCCCACTTGCCCGGCGCGCAGCAGCCGCTCGCCCTCGCCCGCCCGCCGCGCGGTCATCAGGATCAGCGTCAGCGCGATATCCGCCGTGGCATCGGTCACCGCGCCCGGCGTGTTGGTCACGACCAGCCCCGGCCGCCTTGGCCGCAGCCACGTCGATATGGTTGTAGCCCACCCCGAAATTCGCCGAGCATCCGCGCGCGCGGTTCCGGAACATCGGCAAAGACCTCGGCGCTGAACCGGTCGCCCAGCGTCGGCAGCACGGAGTCGTAGTCGCGCAGCGCCGCGCGCAGTTCGTCGGGCGACAGCACCCGGTTTTCCTCGTCGCGCAGCGTCACGTCGAAGCGCGCGCGTGCGGCGGCCAGCACGCGGTCCGGCAGGCGCCGGGTGATCAGCAGTGTCGCGTCAAAACAGCTTTCCTCCCAACGGAACCTCGTGCCCCGGCCCGATCAGCACCACCTCGCCGGCGGCATCCGGCACGCCCAGCACCAGCACCTCGGACATCACCTTGCCGATCTGGCGGGGCGGAAAGTTCACCACGGCCAGCACCTGCCGCCCGACCAGCGCCTCGGGCGTGTAATGCGCGGTGATCTGGGCCGATGAGCGTTTCTCGCCGATCTCGGCCGCCGAAATCGACCCAGAGCTTGATCGCGGGCTTGCGCGCCTCGGGGAAGGGTTCGGCGCGGGTGATCCGGCCGACGCGGATATCGACCTTCTCGAAATCGTCGTAGGTGATGGTCACTTGCCCAGCTCCCGCCCGCGGTCCGCCGCGGCCTTGACCGCCCGGCGCAGAAGGGCCGGAAAGCCGGTCTCGGCGTCCATCAGCACGCCAAGCGCCGCCGCCGTCGTGCCGCCCGGCGAGGTCACGTTGATCGCGCAACTGCGCCGCACTTTCCGGCGCGCGGATGCGCCAGCTCGCCCGCCCCGCAGACCGTGGCGCGGGCCAGTTGCATCGGCAACGTCGGCAGGCAGCCCCTCGGCCTCGCCCGCCGCCGCCATCGCCTCGATCAGGTGGAAGACATAGGCGGGACCCGAGCCGGACACGGCCGTCACCGCATCGATCTGATGCTCGCCCTCCAGCCGCACCACCTGGCCGACGGCCGCCATCAACGCCTCGGCCAGCGCCATGTCGTCCTCGCGACGCCACGCGCATTGCCGCATCATCGCGGTGATCCCGCGCCCGACCATCGCCGGGGTGTTCGGCATGGTGCGGACATCGGGGTGCCCGCCCCAAGGACCTTCTCGAAAGTGGCAATCGGGGTGCCGGCGGCGATCGACACGAACAGCGTCGCGCCATTCGCCCAACGGCCTGCAGCGCGGGCAGCGCCTCGCCCATCATCTGCGGCTTGACCGCCACCAGCACGACGGCCGGGGCCTCTGGCAGGCCCGCGTTCAGATGCAGCCCCTTGGCCGCCAGCCCCTTCAGCCAGTCCGACGGGTTCGGCTCGATCACCCAGACCGACGCTGCAGCGCAAGCCCCTGCTTCAGCCAGCCTGTCCAGCAGGGCCGACCCCATCTTGCCGCAGCCCAGCAGCACCAGCCCGTCGGCGGTTCACCGTCGAAAACATCATCATGCGTCCCCGATCATCGGGGGCAGGTTAGGCGCGCCCGTAAGCCTCGGCAATGGCGACCTTCATCGCGTCCGCCGGGGTCTGCTCGGCCCAGGCGACCAGCTGGAACGCCGGATAGAACCGCTCCGACGCCATCACCGCACTGGCGATCAGCCGGTCGATCTGTTCGGGCCCCGCGATCTGCCCGCCCGACAGCAACAGGCCATAGCGCCAGACCATCAGCTTCTGCTCGGCCCACCAGGTGAAGGCCCCGGTCCAGACCATGTCGTTGCAGCGGTTCAGCACATCGTAAAGCTCGCCCATGCCGGTGCTCGGGCGGCTCCATCTCGAAGGTGCAGATCAGGCGCAGCGTCTCGTCCTGCGGCGACCAGGCCAGCGTCAGCGAATAGGTGCGCCACTGCCCCTCGACCGCCATGGCGATCTGGTCGTCGGTGACGCGGTCGAATTCCCACGCATGGTGTTCGGCCAGCGTCTCGACGATGTCGATCGGATGCAGATCGTCCTCGGTCAGATAGTCTTCGGAAAGCGACATTGCCCGGCCTCATTCATTAAGCTGCCTGGCAGGCCCAAGACCCACAAGAAGCTGGGTGTCTGGCAAGGTACAGCGTTTGCCCGACGCCGCCCTTACTAGATATGGTGTGGGCAGAAGAGGAAGCCTGTAAAGCGATTTCTGGCGGAAATGTCTGTGGACAAGTTGGAGTGCGCCGATCACACTAAAGACGATTTAATAGCAGCACAGGATGGCCATGAAGAACGTATCCATAAGCCTTACGGACCGGCATGCCGCTGAGATCGAGGCAATGATCGCCACCGGAGACTATGCGTCGGTCTCCGAGGTCATCCGCGCCGCGCTGCGGGAGTTCATGAACGCGCCTGCTCGGCCCAAGCATGGCCCAGATCGAGCGGGACATCGCCGAATATCGCGCTGGTCTCGCGCGCGGGACAAGCTCTATACGCTCGACGAAATGCGTGACGTGCTGCGGCGGGATGTCGATGCAGAAGCGGGCCAGCACCGCCGCGGAATGACGCCGCGCGGCGCCACTCTCACCCTCCCCGCAGCAACCGCACATCCGACGGCGCGTCCGGCTTCTCACGGCAGAAGCGTGGGTCGCCTTCGCCGAGGATTGGCAGGACGATTTTCTGACCTGGCTTGGAGCGCATTGCCGAGAACGGCGCTGTCATTGGTACCGCACTGCCAAGTGAACCGACGCTGCGCAGCTTCCCCTACAAGAAACAGGCCACGATCCTCGCCGAATTCACCGATACCGAACTGCGCATCGTGCGCGTCTATTTCGCCGGGCAGGACTGGCTGGGCTGACCGCCTCAGCCCTTCTTCTTCGCCCCCGCCGCCTCCAGCGCCGCGATCCGCGCCTCGAGCGTCGCGTTCTCCTCGCGGGCCTTCTGGGCCATCGCGCGCACGGCGTCGAATTCCTCGCGCGTCACGAAATCGCGGTCGGCCATCCAGCGGTCGATGAAGCCCTTCATCGCCGTCTCGGCCTCGGTCTTGGCGCCCTGGGCCACGCCCATGGCATTGGTCATCAGCTGCGACATGTCGTCGAAGAACTTGTTGCGGGTCTGCATGGCGGCCTCCGTCGATCCGATCCCTATATGGTCTCGCCAGCCGCCGCAAGGCCGCGCGCCACAGGTTGACATCGCCGCAGCCCCGCCGGACAACGCGCCAAAGACCGGAGAGCCTCATGATCCCCTTCCCCGACATCTCGCCCGAGATCTTCGAGATCACGCTGTTCGGCATGACCTTTGCGCTGCGCTGGTATGCGCTGGCCTATATCGTCGGGCCTCGCTGGTCGGCTGGCGGCTGGTCACCGGCGCTGATGCCGCGCGCCCGCGCTGTGGGGCGGCGCGCCGCCGATGACGCCCGAGCAGGTGGAACGCCTGCTGACCTGGGTGATCCTGGGCGTCATCCTCGGCGGGCGGCTGGGCTTTGTGCTGTTCTACCAGCCCGCGCTATTACCTGGCCAACCCGGCCAGATCCTGCGGGTCTGGGAAGGCGGCATGTCCTTCCACGGCGGCTTCCTCGGCGTCGTGGTCGCGGCGCTCTTGTTCTGCCGCCAGCGAGCGCATCCCGATGCTGCCCGCGGCCGATCTGCACTGGCGGTGGCCACCCCGCCCGGCCTGCTGCTGGGCCGCCTCGCCAACTTCATCAACGCCGAGCTTTGGGGCCGCCCGACCATCCTGCCCTGGGGCGTGATCTTTCCCGGCGAGGCCGCGCAGACTTGCCCCGGCATCGTGGGGCTCTGCGCCCGCCACCCCTCGCAGCTTTACGAGGCGGCGCTGGAAGGGCTGCTGCTGGGCGCGGTGCTGCTGTTCGTCGTCTATCGGCGCGGCTGGCTGAAGCGACCCGGCCAGACGGTCGGGCTGTTCCTTGCGGGCTACGGCGCTGGCGCGCTTCTTCGTCGAATTCGTCCGCCAGCCCGATGCGCAGTTCGTCACCGCCGACAACCCGCTGGGCTTGCGCTGCAGTCGGCGGCTGCGGCCTGACCATGGGGCAGATGCTGTCGCTGCCGATGATCGCGGTGGGCTGTCGCGCTGATCCTGCGGGCGCGCAGGCGGGCCCCCGCCCGGCATGACGCCGCTCGGCGACCTCCTGATCCGCCGCATCCGCGGCGACCGGGCCGATCACCGTGGCCGACTACATGGCCGAGTGCCTGCTGCACCCGACGCACGGCTATTACACCACGCGCGAGCCATTCGGCGCGCAGGGCGATTTCACCACCGCGCCCGAGATCAGCCAGATGTTCGGCGAACTGATCGGCCTCTGTCTTGCGCAATGCTGGCTGGATCAGGGCGCGCCTGCGCCCTTCACGCTGGCCGAGCTCGGCCCCGGACGCGGCACGCTGATGGCCGACCTGCTGCGCGCCACCCGCAACGTGCCCGGTTTCCACGCCGCCGCCCGCGTCATCCTGGTCGAGGCCTCGCCCCGGCTGCGGGCGCTGCAGCGCAAGACACTGGGCGACCATCCGGCCGAATGGACCGACAGCCTCGACGATCTGCCCGAGGCGCCGCTGTTCCTGGTGGCCAACGAGTTCTTCGACGCCCTGCCGATCCGCCAGTTCCATCCGCCACGCGCAAGGCTGGCGAGAACGCGTGGTCGGCGTGCAGGACGACCGCCTCGCCTTCGGCCTGTCACGCCGCCCGCGCCGCTCGCGTTGCTCGACCACCGGCTGGCCGATACGACGCCCGGCGACGCTGGTCGAACATCTGCCCCGCCCTGCCCGCGCTGACCGGCGGCGATTGCGCGCCGCATCGCCAGCCATGGCGGCGCGGCCCTGATCGTCGACTACGGCGGCTGGCGCTCGCGCGGCGATACGCTTCAGGCGCTGCGCGGCACATGCCTTCGACCGATCCGCTGGCCGCACCCCGGCGAGGCCGACCTGACCGCCCATGTCGATTTCGAGGCGCTGGCCCGTGCCGCAGCACCCGCCGCTGCCAGCCGCCTCACCCCGCAGGGCGTCTTTCTCGAACGGCTCGGGATCGCGGCCCGCGCGGAACGACTGGCCACAGGCCTGACCGGGCCGGCGCTGGCCAGCGCACATCGCCGCGCATCGCCGCTTGACCCACCCCGAGGAAATGGGAACGGTGTTCAAGGTGCTGGCCCTTCATCCCGCCGGGCCACACCGCCGCCGCCCGGATTTGACTGATGCTCGAGATCATCACCTCCGACCTGCTCTCGCCGATCCGGCACGGCTTCTTCACCCGCAAGGGCGGCGCATCGTCCGGCATCTTCGCGGGGCTGAACTGCGGCCCCGGCAGCAGCGACCTAGACCGAGGTCGTGGCGATCAACCGCGCCCGCGTGGCCGATGCGATGGGTGTGGCCGCCGACCACTTGCTCACGATCAATCAGGTCCATTCCGACATCGCTCTTCCTGTCACAGCGCCTTTCTCCGACCGGCCCAAGGCCGACGCGCTGGTCACGGCCACGCCCGGCCTCGCCCTCGCCGTGCTGACCGCCGATTGCCAGCCGGTCCTGTTCGCCGATCACGAGGCCGGGCGTGATCGGCGCGGCCCATGCCGGCTGGCGCGGCGCCCGCGACGGCGTGCTGGAGGCGACGCTTGCCGCGATGGAGGCGCTTGGCGCCGACCGCGAGCGCATCCACGCCGTGATCGGCCCGACGATCAGCCAGAGCGCCTATGAGGTCGGACCCGAGTTCCTGGAAGGCTTCCTCGACGACGATCCCGTGAACGGCCGGTTCTTCGCGCAGGGCAAGGGCGACCGCGTTCTGTTCGACCTGCCCGCCTACGGCCTGCGCGCGTCTGCGCAAGGCGGGCGTCGGCCATGCCGAATGGACGCGCCATTGCACCTACCGCGATGCCGGGCGCTTCTTCTCCTATCGCCGCACCACCCATCCCGGCGAGGCCGACTATGGCCGCCTGATCTCCGTCATTCGCCTCTGACTCGCAGCAAATGGCGAGCTAGCGATGGCCTGCACGACGATCCATCGGCGCTGCCACCTGCCGTGACCGGATTATGGCATTTGTTTGGGAAACAATACGCGAAATCGACGAAAACTGTTTCCACTTTAAATTTAACGATTTGTTTTCAAGTCCTTACGCCATCGGCCCCATTCCGCCCCCCGCCACCGCCCGACCATGGCGCAGTCAAACCCGTGCCCCATTGCGCCGAGAGGATGCTGCCAGACACAAGCACAGGGACATCTGCGATGACCAAGACCCCCCGCTGGCTCAAATCCGCACTTGCGACCGCCACAAACGCCGACGCTCCGCTTCCCTTTGCTCGCGGGGCGCGGCGCAAACCGCAAAGCCTCGTGGCCCCATCGGCCCGCCTCGCCCCGGTCCGCAGCAGCGCGAAATAGGGCAATCGCGAATCGCGCGCGGCCAGACTTCGCCCGAGTCGCGACGCTTTTGGGCAGGTTGCCACCGCAAATCATGCACTGGCGGGAAACAATGCGCTTCGCTTGACGCGGATTGACCAACACCTCAACCCAACCGCGTCGAAACTTTGACAACACGCCCCAAGGTGGTCAAAGTTAATGACATAAGTTCCTACCGACCCAGTGCGCCAGAGCGTGATCGGGGACCGGGCCGGAAGACTGCTTGCAGAAGGCGACCCTGGTGTGACCTCTGACACACCGCACGGGGTCGCCTTTCTGCTTTGGGGTGGCTGGAGTTGAGAGCCGTCAGGCGCTCTTCTTCAGTCGCTCTTCCAGCACGTCGAACGGCAGGCCCGGCTCATCCTTGGCGCAGCGGATCACCAGGCTGGTCTTGACGCTCGCCACATTGTCGGCCGCAGTCAGTTCCTCGGTCAGGAAGCTCTGGAAGCGTCGACAGGTCGGGCGCCACGCATTTCAGGATGAAGTCGATCTCGCCGTTCAGCATGTGGCACTCGCGCACCAGCGGCCAGGCCCGGCAGCGCGCCTCGAAGGCCGAAAGGTCCGCCTCGGCCTGGCTGTGCAGGCGCACCATGGCAAAGACCTGCACCTCGAACCCCAGTTCGCGCGCGTCGATATCGGCGTGATAGCCCCGGATGTAGCCCGCCTCCTCCAGCGTGCGCACCCGGCGCAGGCAGGGCGGCGCGGAAATGCCCACCCGCTTGGCCAGTTCCACGTTGGTCATGCGGCCATCGGCCTGCAGTTCGGCCAGAATATGGCGGTCGATCGGGTCCAGCTTCGATCCGGCCATGGCGGGCTCTCCGTTTCGCGGCCGTATGTAGGCGACTAGCCCCGGCTTGCGCAATAATCTTTCGCAACAGCGCGCAAGAATTATCGCAGTCAGCCGTCGCCCGTGCCGCGCGAATCGCACGGCCGCATGCAGGGCCTTTCCGCCCGCCGCGGCATCGCCTATATCGGGGGCCAGCAGCATGCGAGGGACATCGATGGCCGAGACGCGGCACACCAGGGTTCTGATCATCGGCTCCGGCCCGGCGGGCTACACCGCCGCCGTCTATTCCGCCCGCGCCATGCTGAACCCGATCCTGATCCAGGGCATGCAGCCCGGCGGCCAGCTGACCATCACCACCGAGGTCGAGAACTGGCCCGGCGACACGCATGTGCATGGGCCCCGACCTGATGGTGCGGATGCAGGCCCATGCCGAGGCGATGGGGGCCGAGGTGATCTCGGACCACATCACCAGCCTCGATCTGTCGAAGCGCCCCTTCACCGCGCATGGCCGACAGCGGCACCACCTACACCGCCGACGCGGTGATCCTGGCGACCGGCGCGCAGGCGAAATGGCTGGGCCTGCCGTCCGAGGAGAAGTTCAAGGGCTTCGGCGTCTCGGCCTGCGCGACCTGCGACGGGTTCTTCTATCGCGGCAAGGAGGTGGTGGTGATCGGCGGCGGCAACACCGCCGTGGAAGAGGCGCTGTTCCTGACCAACTTCGCCACCAAGGTCACGCTGATCCACCGCCGCGACACGCTGCGCGCCGAAAAGATCATGCAGGACCGCCTGTTCAAGCACCCCAAGATCGAGGTGCTCTGGAACCACGAGGTGACCGAGGTCCTGGGCGACCGAGGCCCCGCGCGGCGTCGACCGCCGTGCGCGCCCGCAACGTGCAGACCGGCGAGACCACCGACATTCCCTGCGCGCGGCTTCTTCGTGGCCATCGGCCATGCCCCGGCCTCGGAACTGGTGAAGGACCAGCTGGAGCTGCACAACGGCGGCTATGTCAAGGTCGAACCGGGCAGCACCCGCACCTCGATCCCCGGCGTCTTCGCCGCGGGCGACCTGACCGACCACATCTACCGTCAGGCCGTCACCAGCGCCGGCATGGGCTGCATGGCGGCGCTGGATGCCGAAAAATTCCTGGCCGGAACACGAAGCGGCGGCCTGATTTCTGCGGTGCGGCGAAACTTTCGTCGGACCGCGCCCCGCACGCAGAATAATCGACCGAAGCCCACCAGCCTGCCCGCTGTCTTGTCTTGCCAAAGCCGCAGCGCAGCAAAAATCTGCCCTGTTTCGCCATTTTCGGCCTGTTGCGCTTGAATTTCGCCACGATCCGGCGCTAGTGGCCGCGCGCAATCGGGCCCGCCAAGCCGGCGCATCCGCAACCCTGCGCAAAGGCCACATCTGACATGTCCCTTTCCAACCTCGCCCCGATTCCCGAGCTTTATGTTTCCGTACGAATCCGCCCAGAAGCTGAAGATCGAAGCCGGCAACCTGCCGTCCTGGGACCTGACGCCGCGTCAGGTCTGCGATCTGGAACTGCTGATGAACGGCGGCTTCTACCCGCTGAAGGGCTTCCTGACCGAGGCCGACTACAACGGCGTCGTCGAGAACATGCGCACCGCCGACGGCACGCTCTGGCCGATGCCGATCACGCTCGACGTCTCCGAGAAATTCGCCGACAGGCGTCGAACCCGGCCAGGACATCGCGCTGCGCGACCCGGAGGGCGTGATCCTCGCGATCCTGTCGGTCACCGACAAATGGGTGCCGAACAAGGCGCGCGAGGCCGAGAAGGTGTTTGGCGCCGATGACCTCGCCCATCCGGCGGTGAACTACCTGCACAACCATGGCCGGCCCGGTCTATCTGGGCGGCCCGGTCACCGGCATCCAGCAGCCCGTCCACTATGACTTCAAGGCCCGCCGCGACACGCCGAACGAACTGCGCGCCTATTTCCGCAAGCTGGGCTGGCGCAGCGTCGTGGCCTTCCAGACCCGCAACCCGCTGCACCGCGCGCACCAGGAACTGACCTTCCGCGCCGCGCGCGAGGCCGCAGGCCAACCTGCTGATCCACCCGGTCGTCGGCATGACCAAGCCGGGCGACGTCGACCACTTCACCCGCGTGCGCTGCTACGAGGCGGTGCTGGACCAGTATCCGGCATCGACCACCACGCTGTCGCCTGCTGAACCTCGCCATGCGCATGGCCGGCCCGCGCGAGGCGCGTCTGGCACGCGCATCATCCGCAAGAACCACGGCTGCACCCACTTCATCGTCGGCCGCGACCATGCCGGCCCGGGCAAGAACAGCGCAGGGCAAGGATTTCTACGACCCCTACGACGCGCAGGAACTGTTCGCCCAGCACGCAGGCGAAATCGGCATCGAGATGGTCGATTTCAAGCAGATGGTCTATGTGCAGGAAAAGGCGCAGTACTACCCCGTCGACGAAGTGCCCGAAGGCTCGCACCGTGCTGGACATCTCCGGCACCGAACTGCGCCGCCGCCTGCGCGAAGGGCTGGACATCCCCGAATGGTTCTCGCTTCCCGCAGGTCGTCGACGAACTGCGCCGCACCTCGCCCGCGCGCTCGCAAGCAGGGCTTCACCGTGTTCTTCACCGGCCTGTCCGGCTCGGGCAAATCCACCATCGCCAATGCGCTGATGGTCAAGCTGATGGAGATGGGCGGCCGCCCGGTGACGCTGCTGGACGGCGACGTGGTGCGCAAGCACCTGTCCTCGGAACTCGGCTTCTCCAAGGAACACCGCGACATCAACATCAAGCGCATCGGCTATGTCGCGTCCGAGATCACCAAGAACGGCGGCATCGCCATCTGCGCGCCGATCGCGCCCTACACCGCCACCCGCCGCGCCGTGCGCGAGATGATCGAGGCCTACGGCGCCTTCATCGAGGTCCATGTCGCCACCTCCGTCGAGGAATGCGAACGGCGCGACCGCAAGGGCCTCTACAAGCTGGCGCGCGAAGGCAAGATCAAGGAATTCACCGGCATCTCCGACCCCTACGAAGCGCCCGACGAAGCCCGAACTGCGTGCTCGACACCGAGAATGTCGAGGTCGACCACTGCGCGCATCAGGTGATCCTGAAGCTGGAACAGATGGGCCTGATCGGGGCCTGATACCCGCAACGGAACCGCGCCCGATCGCCCTTCCGGCGGGTCGGCGCGTCTCCCGGAACCGCTCGTGCGGCACGGCACGTTGCGCCTGCGGCATCACACCGGCAGTTCGACGCATGACACGCCAGTCCATGCTGATCCGCTGCGTGCCACCGCCACGCCTTCAGCCGACGCTTCATCGCCCTGACCTGGCGCCGGCCTGCGGCGATCAGGCGTCACAGGCCGCCAGCCGCCGACCGGTGCCACCGGCGGACAGCTCGCAGCGGCTGCGGATCGCGCCGGCGAGAGCCTGCTCGGCACGATGCACCCGCCGGTCTGCGGCGCTCGCGATGTTCCATCGGCGGCGATCGGCCAGGCAGCCGCTCGATCCGCTGAACGATGCGGCAGTCATCGACAAGAATGCCCCGCTCCTGCGCACCGAGGAGCGCGGGCCTTGAGCACCGTCGACCGCAGCCGAAGGCGCTCAGTGCGCGCTGACCGGCGCCAGGTCGTTCTGCCGCGCCAGTGCAAAGGCCATCGTCCGGTCGCGCACCAGCGCCAGCCGCTCGCCGTTGGGGCGGTGCACGGCGTAAAGCGTGTCGACGCCGTCAAGCTGCTCGCGGATCTCGTCGGGCAGGTCGGCCACCGGCAACGGGCGGACATAGACGATGCGGCTGCGCCTTCGTCCGGCAGGCCGTTGAATTTCGTGTTCATGTCGCGTCCTCCTTTTCCCTTGCGCCGATGCGGATCGTCTGCACCACCGTTTCCGGCACCGACCGGCGCAGGTCGACGTGCAGCAGGCCGTGTTCCATGCTGGCCCCGGCCACCTCGACCCCGTCGGCCAGCACGAAGCTGCGCTGGAAGGCGCGCGCGGCGATGCCCCGGTGCAGGAAGACGCGGTCGCCCTCGTCCTCGGCCTGCCGGCCGCGGACCACCAGCTGGCGGTCCTCGACGGTGATCGCCAGATCATCCTCGCGGAACCCGGCCACGGCCAGCGTGATGCGATAGGCGTTTTCCGCCACCGCCTCGATGTTGAAGGGCGGATAGCCCTTCGGACGCGGATTTCGCGGTGCGCTCGACCAGCCGTTCCAGCTGTTCGAACCCCAGAAGATGGGGATGCGCCCCAAAGCTCAGTTTCGTCATCTCGGCATGTCCTTGGATGCAAGCGACATTCATGCCGGCGGGCCCCGGATCAGGCAGCCCCTTGGCGGAAATATGGGGCGCGGTCCGGGCTCGCGCAAGGCCCGCGCGCGCTTCGCCAGATTTCTTCCCGCAAGCGGCCGAAAATCGCTATATTCGTCCCGGCACGCAAGCAACGACTCAAGCAAACTGAGCAGCCGCCAGATGAACGCACCCATGCGAACTGAATTTCGAAGAAATGCTGCGCATCCGGCTGGAGGTGCTGCGGCGCGAGCATCGTGATCTGGATGAGGCCATCCATGCGCTGGAAACCGGCGGGCCGCCCCGACCAGCTGACGCTGCGGCGGCTGAAGAAGCAGAAGCTGGCGCTGAAGGACCAGATCGTGCGGATCGAGGATCAGCTGATCCCCGACATCATCGCCTGATCTCAGCTGTCGCGCAAATATCCCCGCCGGAGGCTCCTGCCCTTGCCCCCGACAGCCACCGTCGGCTATAGTGCGCGCCTCAACAAGCCGGGGGCGGCGCATGGCGTTGACAGTGGGAATTATCATGGGCAGCCAGTCCGACTGGCCGACGATGAAAGAGGCGGCCGTGATCCTGGACGATCTGGGCATCGCCTACGAAAGCCAAGCATCGTCTCGGCCCACCGCACGCCCGACCGGCTGTGGGCCTATGGCAAGACCGCCGTGGAGCGCGGGCTGAAGGTCATCATCGCGGGCGCGGGCGGGGCGGCGCATCTGCCCGGCATGATGGCGTCGAAGACCCGCCTGCCGGTGATCGGCGTGCCGGTCCAGACCAAGGCGCTGTCGGGCGTCGACAGCCTCTATTCCATCGTGCAGATGCCCAAGGGCTACCCGGTCGCCACCATGGCCATCGGCGCGCGCGGGCGCGGCCAATGCCGGCCTGATGGCGGCCGGCATCCTCGCGCTGTCCGACCCCGGCCTGGCCCAGCGGCTGGACGCCTGGCGCGACGCCCTGTCCGCCTCGATCCCCGAGGAGCCGCAGGATGACTGACCGCCTGCGCCCCGGCGCCACCATCGGCATTCTCGGCGGCGGCCAGCTGGGCCGGATGCTGTCGGTCGCCGCCGCCGCCTCGGCTTCCGCACGCCATATCTTCGAGCCCGGCGCCGACCCGCCCGCCGCCGACGTGGCCCACGCCGTGACCACGCGCCCTATGACGATGCGGCGGCCCTCGCCGCCTTCGCCGCCTCGGTCGATGTCATCACCTATGAATTCGAGAACATCCCCACCGCCGCCCTCGACCTGCTGGAGGCGCCCCGGCCGATCCGCCCCAACCGCCGGGCGCTGGCGATCAGCCAGGACCGGATCGCCGAAAAGGACTTTCCTCGACCGCCTCGGCCTGACGACCGCGCCCTATGCCGCCGTCACGACCGCCGGCCGACCTCGACGCGGCCATCGCGCGCATCGGCTGCCCGCCATCCTGAAGACCACCCGCCTCGGCTATGACGGCAAGGGCCAGGCGCGGATCAAGTCGCCCGCCGACGCCCCCGCCGCCTGGCCGGCATGCAGGGGGCGGCCTCGCGTGCTGGAAGGCTTCATCCCCTTCACCATGAGGTCTCGGTCATCGCCGCCCGCGGCCTGGACGGCGCGGTCGCCTGCTTATGACCCCGGCGAGAACGTGCACCGCGACGGCATCCTGCACACCACCACCGTGCCCGCCCGCCTGACCCCCGGCCAGCGCAGCGACGCCATCCTGCTCGCCGCCCGCATCCTGAACGCGCTCGACTATGTCGGCGTGATGGGGGTGGAGCTGTTCGTCACGCCCGAAGGCCTGATCGTCAACGAGATCGCGCCGCGCGTGCACAACTCCGGCCACTGGACGCAGAACGGCTGCGCGGTGGACCAGTTCGAACAGCACATCCGCGCCGTCGCGGGCTGGCCGCTGGGCGACGGCGGCGCGCCATGCCGATGTGGTGATGGAAAACCTGATCGGCGACGACGTCGCCCGCGTGCCCGACCTGATCGCCCGCGAACGCAACGCCGCGCTGCACCTCTACGGCAAGGGCGAGGCCCGGCCCGGGCCGCAAGATGGGGCATGTGAACCGGGTGAAGGTGTAGCGCCTACACAACCGCCGAGATTACAGCGCACCGCTGGCTTTCTTGACGGATTTGCCCGCGACAAGTCCGCCGCGCCGCTGCCCGTGGCAGGCGCGTTGCCGCGCTCGCCCAGTCAGGCGCGGCCGGATTGGTCACGTCACGCAAGCGGAAAGCCCCTTGCCAACGCGCTTGCGCGCTCTGGCAGGCCCGGCGGATCCTGCACTGTAGGGTCCGCTGATCGGGCCAGGCGCATCGTCTGCAGTTACGCCTCGTCACGCATCCGGCGTATCCGTATCCTCGCCCCCGGCGTCGCGCCGCTGACGCGCCTCCGCCGCAAGGTGCTCGTAGCGCAGCCGGAACGCCTCCAGCTCCAGCTCGTTCAACTCCTCCAGATCCAGCAGCGCGTTGTGCGCGCCCTTCGTCGCGCGGATCAGCTCGTCCAGCTTGATCTGGATCGCCTGCGTGTCGCGGTTCTGCGTGTTCTGGATCAGGAACACCATCAGGAAGGTGACGATGGTCGTGCCGGTGTTGATCACCAGCTGCCAGGTGTCGCTGAAGCCGAAGATCGGCCCGGTGACGATCCAGACCGCGATCACCCCCACCGCCAGCAGGAACGTCTGCGGCCGCCCGTCACGCGGGATACGGCCTTGGCCACCGACGCATAGGCATTCGCCGAATTCATCGGTTCCCCTTCGCTTCGGTCATGGCGGTGGCGGCCTCAGCGCCTCGACCGCCTGCGCCAGCGTCATGTCCGGCGCGAATCGCCCGGTCCGCAGGAACCGCACCGTCTGCGCGATCACCATCGGGATTGAGCATCATGAAGGTATGCGTCACCGGCAGCACGATATGGTCGGTCATCCCCGCCACCCGCGTGCTGTCGACCGAAACCTTGCCGTCATCCGCCCCCGGGATCAGCGAGGAATAGATCGGGTTCAGCGACCGGTCGCCCGCGATCACCCCCAGTTCGAAATCCGGCAGCGGCAGCGCCAGCGGCACCGATCCCGGCCCGGTGCCCAGTTCCAGCCCCGCCGGCCCGTTCACCCATTCGAAGGCCCCGATCTGTCCGAAGGCATCCACCAGTTCCGACCCCTGGTTCGGCGGCGCCAGCATCACCACCCGCCCCATCCGCTCGGGCCGGTGCCCGGCCAGCCAGACCCGCGTCAGAATGCCGCCCATCGAATGCGTCACGAAATGCACCCGCTGCGCGCCACATTCGGCCACCGCCGGCGTCACATAGGTCTCCGCAAGCTGCGCGACCGGCGCCTTGGTCGAGGGGTAGCCCAGGTTCACCACCTGATAGCCCTGCGCCCTCAGCGCCGCCTGCATCGCCAGAAGCGAGGCCTCGCTGCGCGCCAGCCCGTGCAGCAGCACGACGCACTCGGCCCGCGCCGCCTGCACCGGCAGCAACGCGAGCAGGGCCGACAGCACGAGAAAGACGGAAACACGACGCATGGCGCAGACTCTATCCGATCGGCAGGGCATGGACAAATCCCCCGTCCGGCGGCAGCTTGGCGTCATGGCCACCCATCGCACCCCCCGACTTGCGGCGCGCGCGCTGATCCTGCAGGACGACCGGCTCCTGCTGGTCAACGCCTATCCCGGCGGGCGGTCCGACCTGTGGTGCGCCCCCGGCGGCGGCGCCCGCCCCGGCAAGTCGCTGCACGACAACCTGATCCGCGAGGTGCATGAGGAAACCGGCCTGACCGTGACCGTCGGCCTGCCCTGCCTGATCAACGAATTCCACGATCCCGTCACGCGGCTTCCATCAGGTCGACCTGTTCTTCCGCTGCACCATCGCCGGCGGCACCCTGTCCGACGACTGGCGCGACCCCGAACGTGTCGTCACCGCGCGGCGCTTCTTCAGCCGCGATGACCTGGACCCTTGGCCGTATCCGCTTCAAGCCCGACAGCCTGCCCGCCGCCGCCTGGGGCGAGGCGCTGATCTACGACCCGCTCGAGGTGATCGTCCGATGAGCCGCGCCTTCGTGAAGGAGGATGGCCCGACAACACCCCGCTGCCCGACCTGCCCGTCAGCCCGCATCCCAACCACGTCACCCCGCGCGGCCTCGCCGCCCTGCGCGCCCGCCTCGCCGCAACCCAGGCCGACCTCGCCCGCCTGCGCGCCCGCCCCGAGCGGCTCGACCGCCTGCCCGAAGCCGCCGCCGAACGCGACATCCGCTATCTCGAGGCGCGGCTGCGCTCGGCCATCCCCGTCGATCCGGCCACGCAGCCGCGGACGAGGTGGCCTTCGGTGCCATCGTGACGGTGATCGCCGAAGACGGCACGGAACACCGCTACGAGATCACGGGCGAGGATGAGGCCGACGCCAGCATCGGCCGCATCGCGCCGCACTCGCCCCTCGCCCGCGCGCTGATGGGCGCGCGGATCGGCGACACCGTCACATGGGTGCGCCCGGCTGGCCGAACTGACCTTGAGATCGCGGCCATCGCCTATCCGGCATGACCCTGATCCGCCCCCTCTCGCCGCAGACCGACCGTGTCGCCATCCGCGCGCTTTACGACCGCGCCGCCGACTACGTCGATCTTGAAACCGGCCTGCCCCCCGATGACGCCCTTGTCGAGGAATTCTTCACCGACGCGCCCCCCGGCGGCGATCCGGCCGACCAGCCTGAAACTCGGCCTCTTCACCGGCCCCCGGCTCGACGCCATCGCCGATCTTGCCTTCGGCTGGCCCGAAGCCTGCGATGCCTATCTCGGCCTGCTGCTGATCGCCGCCGACCAGCGCAACCGGGGCCTTGGCCACGTCTTCCTCGACCGTATCCTGACCGAAGCCCGCGCGCGCAACGCGCCCCGCCTCTTGCTGGCCGTGCTGGCGGCGAACCCGCGCGGCATGGCCTTCTGGCAGCGCGAGGGGTTCACCGAGGTGCTGCGCGGCCCGCCGACGCGGATGGGTCGGCGCACGCACGTCCGCATCCGGATGGAACGCAGGCTCTAGAAACGCAAACGGGGGCGGCTTTCGCCACCCCCGTCCGTAAGGGACTGATCCGAAGATCAGGCCAGCGCGAGGTTCGTCGCCGATTCGCGGCCGTCACGGCCGGTTTCGATTTCGAACGTCACGGCCTGGCCGTCATCGAGCTGGCGGATGCCCGCACGCTCCAGCGCCGAAACGTGAACGAACACGTCGCGCTTGCCGCCTTCCGGGGCGATGAAGCCGAAACCCTTGGTTGCGTTGAACCATTTCACGGTGCCATTGGCCATCGTGTGTACTCCTGTTTTCCGTAGCGCCATCCGCAAGATGCGATGGCCTGGCCAAGTCGGTCGCGATCGAAGACTGAAGCCGCAAGGAAACAGAAGATCGAAAGAGAAAGCGTAGCACGGGTCACATAGGCCGTTACCCCCGGAAATACAAGGGCCTTGGCCGGAACGGTCAGCCGCGCGGTGCGCGCAGCGCCAGCGCAACACCGCCCAGCACCAGCAGCGCCGCCATCACGAAGCGCGGCGTCACCCCCTCGGCCAGCAGCAGCGCACCGCCGAATGCCGCCAGAACCGGCACCGTCAGTTGCGCCACACCCGCCCGCGCCGCGCCCAGCTTCGGCAGGATCGCATACCACAGCGCATAACCCAGACCCGATGTCACCGCACCGGACAGCACTGCCAGCACCAGCCCCCTCGCGCTCGCCGCAACGCCCTCGCCCGGCAGAACCAGCCCGGCCGCGAGTGCCACCGGAACCGCCAGCGCAAAGTTCCACGCGGTCGCACCCAGTGCGTCCGCCTGCCCTCGCCCCGCCAGCGAATAGATGCCCCAGCCCACCCCGGCGGCGACCATCGACAGCGCATGCCAGTCCAGCCCGGTCCCGCCGCCCGGCGCCAGCAGCAGCACCAATCCCGCAAAAGCCACGCCCGCCCCCAGCCAGCGACGCAGCGGCACCGCCTCGCCCGACACCAGCGCGCCGCCGAACATCGTGATCTGGACCATTCCGAACAGGATCAGCGCGCCCATCCCGGCATCCAGCGCACCATAGGCGAGCGAAAATCCGAACAGATAGACCAGCAGCGCCACCGCGCCGACGATCCGTCCCCGCGCGCCGGGCCAGACCGGCCCACCCTCGCGCGCGGCGCGCAGCGCCACCAGCGCCAGAAGCATCGCGGCCCCCGCAACCACCCGCACCTGCGCAAACGCAACCGGCCCGATCTCTCCCGTCCCGACCGCCATCCGGTTCAGGATCGAGTTGCCCGCGAAGGCCAGCATGGTCAGGGCGGTCAGCAGGAACAGGCGCATCAGCCCTTCTAGGCCCGACGCCGCAGGATCGCCAGCGATGCCGCGCCGCCCGTGTCAGGCCAGCGCCGGAATTTCCTCGACCGAGCGATAGACCGGAATGCCCCGCTCGCGCGCGATCCGCACATCGTTGTCCGCCCCGGCAGACGCCCCTTCCAGCCTGCAGGACCGCATCGCAATGCTGCAACAACCGTCCCGCCGTCGGATGCAGCACCGCGTCGTAAAGCGCGCCGCCTACCGGGCCGCCGCCCGCGCCCTCCAGCACCGGCAATGCCACCCATTCCCCGATCATCGGCACATGGCCGCGCTGAAAGATCGGCCAGGCTGCGCTTTCAAGGCGCTTCAGGTTCGCGGCCATCTTTTCCGGGTCGTCTCCCGTGCCGGATCGGTAGGGGCCTGCAATCAGAATCATCATCGGTCTGGTCATCGTCTTCTCCATCAAATGCGCCCGACCCCTAGCGCGGCCTTCCGATTCGTGCAATATCGTGCAGTAATGTAATTTATCGTGCAAACATGCTCACCACCGAACGCAAAGCCCGCCTCCTCGCCCGCCTCGCCCAGACCGGTCGCATCGTCGCCCGCGACGAAGCGCAGGCCATGAACCTGTCGGAGGACACGATCCGCCGGGATCTGCGCGAGCTTGCCGCCGATGGGAAACTGCTTCGCGTCCACGGCGGCGCGCTGCCGCTCTCACCGACCCACCTGCCGCTCGCGGCCCGCCGCGACCGTGCGACCGATGAGAAGCGGCGTCTGGGACAGGCCGCGGCCCGCCTGCTGCGCCCGGGCCAGACGGTCATCATCGACGGCGGCACGACCCATGCCGCCCTCGTTGCGGCACTTCCCCCGGATCTTGCGCTGACGGTCGTGACCCACAGCCCCACCATTGCCGCCGCGCTGGAACCCTTCGACCGGATCGAGGTCATCCTGATCGGCGGCCGCCTGTTCCGCCACTCGATGGTTACCGTCGGCACGGCCACGTCCGATGGTTACGCGCAGATCAGGGCCGACCTCTGCCTGCTCGGGGTCACCGGCCTGCACCCCGAAACCGGCCTGACGACGGGTGACGCCGAAGAAGCCGCGATCAAGCGGCGCATGATCGCGCAGTCGGGCGAAACGCTTGTCCTTGCCACCGAAGACAAGCTCGGCACCACGTCGCCGTTCCGCATCGGCCCGCTCGACGCGCTGACGACGCTCATCACGACCACCCCGCGACCCGCTGACCTGCCCGCAGGGGTCTCGCATCTGAAGGCCTGACGCAGGAAGCCGGAGCATATCCTCGCAGGGAAACTTCGCAGTCCAGTCAGCGCAGAACCCTGAAGTGCTGACAGCGCGCGGCCAGACGCAACCCCGAAGATCGAGACGGTCTTCCGGTCAAACCCCAGCGAAGGCGCGGTTGTAGGTCAGCCGCACCGCAGGACTGTCCGTCCCCGGCCGCGCGATCAGCGTCGCGCCCAGGGGATAGGGCGACACCAGCCGCGAGGCGCGTTCGCTGGAAAACCCGGCGCGGACATAAAGCCGCGGTTCACCCAGAACCACCACGGTCCGCTTCTCGGCCATCAGTTCCGCGACCATGTGGCGCAACAGCGCCGTGGCCACCCCGCGCCCCTGTTCCTCGGGAGCGACCGCGACCGGCGCAAGGCACAGCCAGTCGCCGGGCGCGTCAAAGGCCGAGACGGCGGCATAGGCGATCGGCACCGGCACACCCACGACCCAGGCACGAAACCCTTTCGACGGACGCAGCTTGCGCACAAGATCGGCCTCGGCAGGCCCGCCAAAGGCGCGGCGCAACAGGGCGTCCACGGCGGCGTCATCCTCGGGCACGGCGGGCCGGATCGGGTCGAACATGGCAATCTCCACAAGCAAAAAGGGGCGCCGGTTTCCCGACGCCCCTTCCTTAGCACAACAGCGGTGACGGATTACATCATCCCGTCCATGCCGCCCATGCCGCCCATGCCGCCGCCAGCACCGGCACCCGACTTGGGCTCCGGACGGTCAGCGATCATGGCTTCGGTGGTGATCAGCAGCGAGGCGACCGAGGCCGCATCTTCCAGCGCGGTGCGGACCACCTTGGCCGGGTCGATCACGCCGAACTTGAACATGTCGCCATATTCTTCGGTCTGCGCGTTGAAGCCGAAGGTCTTGTCGTTCGATTCGCGGACCTTGCCAGCCACGACCGCGCCGTCGACGCCAGCGTTCTGCGGCGATCTGGCGCAGCGGAGCTTCCAGCGCGCGGCGCACGATGGCGATGCCGGCGTTCTGGTCGCTGTTGGCGCCCGTCAGGCCGTCCAGCACCTTGCCAGCCTGGATCAGCGCCACGCCGCCGCCGACGACGATGCCTTCCTGAACGGCCGCACGGGTCGCGTTCAGCGCGTCATCAACGCGGTCCTTGCGCTCTTTCACTTCGACTTCGGTCATGCCGCCGACGCGGATCACGGCAACGCCGCCAGCCAGCTTGGCCACACGCTCCTGCAGCTTTTCGCGGTCGTAGTCCGAGGTGGTTTCCTCGATCTGCGCGCGGATCTGGCGCGACGCGGGCTTCGATCTCGGCCTTGTCGCCAGCGCCGTCGATGATCGTGGTGTTGTCCTTGGTGATGAGACTTTCTTGGCACGGCCCAGCATGTCGATGCGTGACATTCTCAAGCTTCATGCCCAGATCGTCGGAGATCACCTGACCACCGGTCAGGATCGCGATGTCCTGCAGCATGGCCTTGCGACGGTCGCCGAAGCCCGGAGCCTTGACGGCAGCGATCTTCAGGCCGCCACGCAGCTTGTTGACGACCAGCGTGGCCAGAGCCTCGCCTTCGACGTCTTCCGACGACGATGATCAGCGGGCGCTGCGACTGGATCACGGCTTCCAGCAGCGGAACCATCGGCTGCAGCGACGACAGCTTCTTCTCGTGCAGCAGGATGCAGCGCGTCTTCCAGATCGGCAATCATCTTGTCGGCGTTGGTGACGAAGTAGGGCGACAGGTAGCCACGGTCGAACTGCATGCCTTCGACGACTTCGGTTTCGGTCTCCAGGCCCTTGTTCTCTTCGACGGTGATGACACCCTCGTTGCCGACCTTCTGCATCGCGTCAGCGATCTGACGGCCGATTTCCGCTTCGCCGTTGGCCGAGATGGTGCCGACCTGCGCGACTTCGGCGCTGTCCTTGACCGGACGGGCAGGCGGCCTTGATCGCCGCGACGACCTTGGTGGTGGCCAGGTCGATGCCGCGCTTCAGGTCCATCGGGTTCATGCCGGCGGCAACGGCCTTCAGGCCGTCCTTGATGATGGCCTGCGCCAGCACGGTCGCGGTGGTGGTGCCGTCGCCGGCCTCGTCATTGGTGCGGGAAGCGACTTCCTTCACCATCTGCGCGCCCATGTTCTCGAACTTGTCGGACAGTTCGATTTCCTTGGCGACCGTCACACCGTCCTTGGTGATGCGGGGCGAGCCGAAGGACTTGTCGATCACCACGTTGCGGCCTTTCGGGCCCAGCGTCACCTTCACCGCGTCGGCGAGGATGTTCACGCCGCGCAGCATGCGGTCGCGGGCATCGGTGTCGAATTTTACGTCTTTAGCAGCCATTGTGATAGCTCCTTGAATGTCGGTTGAGTCCGGAAGGCGCAGTGATCGGGCGCATCACGCCGCGGCGTCCTCAGGCGATGATGCCGAGGATGTCGCTTTCCTTCATGATCAGCAGCTCTTCGCCGTCCAGCGTCACTTCGGTGCCCGACCATTTGCCGAACAGGATCGGTCGCCAGCCTTGACCGACGGTGCGATCAGCTCGCCCGAATCCTTGCGCGCGCCTTCGCCGACCGAAACGATCTCGCCCTCGGCGGGCTTTTCCTTGGCGGTATCGGGGATGATCAGACCGCCCTTGGTCTTTTCGTCGCCTTCGATGCGGCGGACCAGCACGCGGTCATGCAGCGGTTTGAATGCCATCTGGGAACACTCCCTAGGTTCCAGGTTGAATTGATGTTAGCACTCACCGCGGGCGAGTGCTAACGAGCCGTAGTTAGGCATCGCGCGCCGCCGCTGTCAACGACCCAGCAACCGAAATTTGAATGCGGCGCACCTTGGCCTGCTCGCCCTGTGCGATGCCACCTTGCGCCGAGTCGACCGAAAGGTCCGCCCATGTTCCGCTCTTGCCTCGCCTGCAGCACTCGCCGCACTCGATCCTCGCCGCCCCGGCGGGCGCGCGCTGCGTCGGCGCAGAACCAGATCGACGCGCTTCCGCCGCAGGCCGCGCCGACCTGACGGCGCCGGCGTCGATGCCGCCGCCTATCCGCGCGGGCAACTTCTGGCGCGCCACCCGCGGCGACCAGATCGTCACGCTGATCGGCACCTATCACCTCGACGACCCGCGCCATCGACGCGCTGATGGAACCGCTCGACCCCCTGATCGACGCCGCCACGACCGTCCTGGTCGAAGCCGGTCCCGAGGAAGAGGCCGCGTTGCAAGAGGCGCTCGCCCGCGATCCCTCGCTGATGTTCGTGATGGATGGCCCGACCCTGCTCGAATCGCCTGCCGCCCGAAACCTGGGCCAAGCTGAAAGACGCGCTCAGCGCGCGCGGCATCCCGCCCTTCATGGGCGCCAAGATGCAGCCCGCCTACCTGTCGATGCTGCTCGGCATCCCGCCCTGCGCGGCCGAGGCGCTGACCGGCGGCGAGCGCGGCCTCGACCGCGCATCATCGAAAGCGCCGCGCGCTTCGGCGTGCCGCTTGCCGGCGCTGGAACCCTATGACACCATCTTCAACATCTTCCGACGCCCTGACCCCCGACGATCAGCGCGACATGCTCGAGATCGCGCTGGCGATGGACGACCAGACCGAGGATGCCTTCGCCACCATGCTGGACAGCTACTTCCGGCAGGACAGCCGCATGATCTGGGAATACTCGCGCTGGCTGACGCTTCAGACCCCCGGCATGGACCCCGCCCGGGTCGAGGCCGATTTCGCCGCGATGGAAGACTCGCTGATGACCGACCGCAACCGCGCCTGGATTCCGGTGATCGAGGCTGCGCGCCGCCGAAGGCCCCGTGCTTGCCGCCTTCGGCGCGCTGCACCTGTCGGGCAGGACGGCGTGCTGGCGCTTCTGGAGCGTCGCGGCTTCACGCTGGAACGGCTGGACCTCTAGCCCTGCCCGCAACCTTTGACCGCCCACCCCGTGACAATCCCGCCCACCGCTCCTATAAGGCGCGCAAATCTCCCCTGCCCCAAGGTGCATTCCATGATCAAGGTCTTCGGCCACAAATCCCCCGACACCGATTCCACCGGCTCTCCCATCGTCTGGGCCTGGTATCTGACCGAGGTGCAGGGCACCCCCGCCACGCCCGTCCTGCTGGGCGAGCCGAACACCGAGGCCGCCTTCGTCCTGAAGCACTGGGACCTGCCGAAGCCCGCAGATCATCTCCGACGTGGCCGCCGGCGATCAGGTGGTGATCGTCGACACCAACAACCCGCAGGAACTGCCCGCCTTCCGATGAACGAGGCCAGCATCCTCGGCATCATCGACCACCACATGCTGGTCGGCGGGCTGAAGACGACCAGCCCCATCGACATCACCATCCGCCCGCTCGCCTGCACCGCCACGGTCATGCACGACCTGATGGGCAGCGACCTCGCCAAGGCCCCGCGCCACATCAAGGGCGCGATGCTGTCCTGCATCCTGTCCGACACGATGGAATTCCGCAGCCCGACCACCACGCCCCATGACCGTGCCGTGGCCGAGAAACTGGCCGCCGACCTTGGCGTGAACATCGCAGCCCTCGCCGCCGACATGTTCGCCGCCAAGTCCGACGTGTCGCGTTTCTCGGATGCCGAGCTGCTGCGGATGGACAGCAAGGAATACGAACTGGGCGGCAAGCAGCTGCGCATCTCGGTGCTGGAAACCACCTCGCCCAAGGTCGTGCTCGACCGCAAGGCCAGCCTGATGCGCTCGATGGTCGACGTCGCGAAAGAGGACGGGGCCGATCAGGTCATGCTCTTCGTCATCGACATCCTGAACGAAGAAGCGACGCTTCTTGTCCCGAACGATCTGGTCAAGACGGTGGCCGAAGCCTCCTTCGGCGCGACGGTCACGGGCGACACGGTCGTGCTTCCCGGCATCATGAGCCGCAAGAAGCAGATCATCCCGATGCTGAAGATCTGACACCGTCAAATGCGCGACGCCAAGGGTTTCCGACAGCCCTTGGCCCAATCCTTCTCAGGATTCTGCTGCAGCCCCGATATGCGGCGCGACCAATCCCGAGTCTTTTTGTCTGCATACGGAACTCATATGAAAATCATACGGTTTTCATATCCCGCGTTTTCTTCGTGAAAGGCCGCCGATGACCCGGATCATCTCTTCCCTCGCCGAAGTCTCGGGGCTGTATGACACCCTGTTCTGCGACCTGTGGGGATGCCTCCATGACGGCCAGAAGCCCTTTCCGCCCGCCGTTGCCGCGCTGCAAGCCTTCCGCGCGAAGGGCGGCGTTGTCCTGCTCCTGACCAACGCCCCGCGCCCGAAACCCAGCGTTGTCAACCAGTTGGACCGTCTCGGCGTGCCGCATGACTGCTATGACGAGGTGGTAAGCTCTGGCGACGCCGCGCAATACGCGCTCATCACCGGCGCCGTCGGCCGCCGCGTGCACCATATCGGGCCCGACAAGGACAAGGTTTTCTTTACCGATTTGTCGGATGATCTGAAACCAATCGCCGCATCCCAGACCGCCTATCTCATCTGGTTCCGCTCGAAGAAGCCGAGGGGCTCGTGGTCACGGGCCTGTTCGACGACCTCACCGAAACACCCGACGACTATCGCGCCACACTGCTCTACGCCAAGACGAAAGGCCTGCCCCTGCTCTGCGCCAACCCCGATATCGTGGTCGACTTCGGCGACAAGCGCCTCTACTGCGCTGGCGCCATTGCGCAAGCCTATGACCAGATGGGCGGCAAGAGCCTCTATTTCGGCAAGCCTTACCCGCCGATCTATGACCTCGCCCGCCGCCGCCTCGCTGCACTTCCGCGCGCCAGCGATGACCCCCAGATCCTCGCCGTCGGCGACGGAATCTCGACCGACATCCAGGGTGCGATGGGCGAGGGGATCGATTCCGCTCTTCATCACGGGCGGCATCGCCGCGGACGCGTTCGGCGAGGATTTCAACAATCCCGACAAGGGCTTGCTGGATGCATGGCTCGACGGACTGCTGATGAATCCGACCTACGCGATCGGGCGCCTGCGCTAGCGCCGCCGTAACTTAGTTGCGCCGAACAAGCGCTCCGAGAATATTTCTTGCGCGCCCGATTGCTCTGCGCCGCAGCATCGGCTAAGGTCGGCTTCGGCTTAAACACGGGATTCGCAGGATGCTCGACAACATGCCCCGCGGCACGATCTGCATCGAAGACATCGAGATCGGCATGTCGCGCCATCTGCGCAAAACCGTAACCGACCGGGATATCGAGCTTTTTGCCGAAGTCTCGACCGACCGGAACCCCGTGCATCTCGACGATGACTATGCCCGCGACACCATTTTCCAGGGCCGCATCGCCCATGGAATGCTGACCGCCGGGCTGATCTCGGCTGTCATCGGCGAACAGCTTCCCGGCCACGGCACCGTCTATCTTGGCCAAAGCCTCAAATTCATGGCCCCCGTCCGCCCCGGCGACACGGTTCTGGCCGAAGTCACCGTCACCGCCATCGACCACACGCGCCGCCGTGTCACCCTTGAAACCCAGTGCGCCGTGGGCGATACCGTGGTGCTGAAAGGCGAGGCGCTGGTTCTGGCGCCGAGCCGCAAGTTCGACTGACGGGGCCGGTCCCCGGCAACGGGGAAAGATGCGAATTCACCAGCATTGGCAAGGGCTTGGTCTGGCTGACCGTGGCGCCTCCGTCGCCATGGGCAACTTCGACGGCGTCCATCTCGGCCATCGCGCGGTGATAGACCTCGCCCGGCGGCCCAACGCGCCGCTCGGCATCGTGACCTTCGAACCCCACCCCCGCGAATACTTCGCCCCCGACGCTTCGCCCTTCCGCCTGATGAACGCCGAGGCGCGCGCCAACCGCCTCGCCAAGCTGGGCGTCGAGCATCTCTACCAGCTTCCCTTCGACGCCCGCATCGCGTCCCTCTCCCCCGACGCCTTCGCGCGCGACGTGCTGGCGGGCGGGTTGGGCATTTCCCACGTCGTCGTTGGCGCCGACTTCTGCTTCGGCAAGGGCCGCGCGGGCCGCGCCAGCGACCTGCAAGCCCTTGGAACGCAATACGGCTTTGACGTGACCATCGCGGATCTCGTGCAGGCTGCCGGTCGCGACATCTCCTCCACCGCCATCCGCGCCGCCCTCACCGAAGGCCACCCGCGCGAGGCCGCCGCCATGCTGGGCCATTGGCACCGCATCGAGGGCGAAGTGATCCATGGCGAGAAACGCGGTCGCGAGCTTGGCTATCCCACGGCGAACATGTCCGTCGCAGGCCTCCACCTGCCGAAGTTCGGCGTCTATGCCGTGCAGGCCGACGTGCTGACAGGGCCGCAGGCGGGCAGCTACATGGGCGCGGCCAGTCTTGGCGTGCGCCCGATGTTCGGCGTCAACCAACCCAACCTCGAAACCTACCTGCTTGATTTCAAGGGCGATCTCTACGGTCAGCACCTGTCCATCGCCTTCGTCGACTACCTTCGCCCCGAGCTGAAGTTCGACGGCCTGCCCGCCCTCATCGCCCAGATGGACGCCGATTGCGACCGGGCCCGCACGATACTGGCTGGCACCGCATGACCCTTCGCCCCCGCTTCTGGGAGACGGTCCCACTGGCAAAGATGACGCCCGAGGAATGGGAGGCGCTCTGCGACGGTTGCGGCAAGTGCTGCCTGAACAAGCTCGAGGACGAGGACACCGGCGAGGTCGCCTTCACCCGCGTCGCCTGCCGCCTGCTCGACGGCGAAACCTGCCGCTGCACCCAGTATGACATCCGCCGCCAGTTCGTTCCGGAATGCGTTCAGCTCTCGCCCGACGACCCTGCCCAAGATCGCCTACTGGTTGCCGAAAACCTGTGCCTACAAGCTCTTGCACGACGGTCAGCGCCTTTATGACTGGCATCCGCTGATCTCTGGCGATCCCGAAAGCGTCCACCTTGCAGGCGCTTCGGTGCAGGGCTGGACAGTGCCGGAATTCGAGGTGCCCGAGGAAGAGTGGGAAGACTACATCATCGAGGAGACGCCCTGAATGTTCTTCGCTTCCGACAACTCGTCCGGCGTTCCCCCCGAAATCCTCGCGGCCCTTGCGACAGCCAACGAAGGTTACGCGCCCTCATACGGCAACGACCCGATCATGGCGCGGGTCCGTGACCGCCTGCGTGAGATCTTCGAGGCCCCCGAGGCCGCCGTCTACCTCGTCGCCACCGGCACCGCCGCGAACGCGCTTGCCATGTCGCTCGCCTGTCCGCCCTGGGGCGCAGTGTTCTGCCACCGTTACGCCCATGCCGCCGAAGATGAATGCGGCGCGCCCGAGTTCTTCACCGGCGGGGCGAAGCTGGTCCTGGTCGAGGGCGCGCATGGCAAGATGACACCCGAGACGCTGGCCGTCTCGCTCGCGCGGACGGGGGCGAGCGGTGTGCATGGCGTGCAGCGCGGCATGCTGTCGATCACCAATGTCACCGAGGCGGGGACGGTGTATTCCGTGGCCGAGGTCGCCGCACTTGCGGATCTGGCGCGCGCGCAAAACCTGCCCGTCCACATGGACGGCGCCCGCTTTGCCAACGCGCTCGTCGCCACCAACGCCAGCCCCGCCGAGATGACATGGAAGGCCGGGGTCGACATCCTGTCTTTCGGCGGCACCAAGAACGGCCTGATGGGCGTCGAGGCCGTGATCCTGTTCGATCCCGCCAAAGCGTGGGAGTTCGAGTTGCGCCGCAAGCGCGGCGGGCATCTTTTCTCCAAGCATCGCTACCTTTCGGCCCAGATGGACGCCTATCTGCAAGACGACCTCTGGCTTCGCCTTGCCCGGCACGCCAATGCGATGGGGGCGCGCCTTTCGTCGGGTATCGCGTCCCTGCCCGGCGGCAGCCTCATGCACCCCGTGCAGGCCAACATGATGTTCGCGCAGGTGCCGCAGGCCGCGCATGACCGCGCGACGGCGGCCGGGGCCGCGTACTACCAGATGCCGCATCTGGGCGAGGGCGCCTGCCGACTTGTCTGCTCGTGGTCCACGACCGAGCCGGATGTGGATCGCTTCCTCGGCCTGCTTGCCGAAGCGGCCTGACGCTTCTGTCCTTCTTCTGTTCACAAATATCCCACGGGGGTCCGGGGGTGTGAAACCCCCGGCGCCCTCGGCTGGGCCTAGCAGCGGTCGAGATGCGCGAGGATGCCCTCGGCCACCGCCTGCGGGTGGGTGATCGGCACCATATGCCCGGCGCCCGGCACGACAAGCCGCGTTGTGTCCGGCAACCGCCGCTCGAGTTCATCCATGATCGCGCCGATCACCGGAGGCGACTCGCCGCCCTCCACCAGCAGCACCGGCACGCCAAGGCTTTCCAGCCCCATGTAGCGCAGCAGCCCGCCCGTATCGTCGCGCAACGACGGGCCTTGTGCGACGATGAAATGGATGCGGTCGAGGATGTACTGGCGCTGCGCCTCGGGCAGATCGTCAAATCCCGCCTCGCCACCCCAGGCCGCGTGGAACAGCCGTGCGCCCGCCTCGCGCCGACCGGCTCGCACTTCGTCCTCGAAGGCCGTGTGGCCCGCGAGGAAAGGCGCGAAAGCCGGATCGCCGGACGCGCGAGCAGCAGCGAACAACACCGGCTCCACCAGCACGAGGCTGCGCACTAGGTCGGGCCGCTCCAGCGCCACCCGCAGACAGACGGTGCCGCCGAAGGAATGGCCCATCAGGTCCACCGGGCCGCCGCCTCCCACCCGCTCGGCAAAGTCGATCGCCAGCCGCGTTGCAAGTCCCTGAAGCTCCTCGCCGCCGTCCCAGTCATCGGCCTTGCCATGACCGGGCTGATCGAACGCCGTCAGTTCGACACCGGGCAGCAGCTTCGCCAGCCCTGACCAGGCCCCGGCGTGAGCGAGCGTGCAGTGCAGGGCGAGAGCCGGCCGCGCGTTCCCTTCGCCCCAGACCCGGAAGGGGGCCGGCATCATCAGCATGTCTTCTGGCATCTACAGCTTTCCGGAAAGATACAGATCGAGGTCGTCCAGCCGATCCTGCCCCCAGAACACCTCGTCGCCCACAAGATAGGACGGCAGGCCAAAGACCCCGCGCGACACGGCTTCCTCGAGGTTCGCGACATAGGTTTCGGCGGAAGCCAGCATCCCACGGTCGGCCAGGGCAGGGTCGTACCCATGCGCGCGGAGGATATCCTGAACAACCTCGCCGTCGGCAATATTGCGGTTCTCGGCCCAGACCGCGCGGGTAAAACCATGAACCAGACCGCCCAGGTCGCCGCCACCGGCCTTTGCCGCCGAAATCACCGCATAGGACGAGGGTGCGGGGTTTACCGGAAAAAAGGCAGGCTGCAGGTTCAGCGTCATCCCGAGTTTCTTCGACTGCCGCCGCAGTTCTTGCAGCCGATAGGCCTTTCGGCTGGGATGACGTTCGGCCAGCACCTGGCCCCCTGTCCGAGGGAACAGCGCGGGACCATCCAGCGGCTTGTAGACGACCGTGGCGCCATGCCGTGCGGCAATCGCCTCCATCCGGGTTCCGGCGAGGTAGACGAACGGCGAAATCGTCGCAAAAAAGTAGTCGATCTGCACGCGGGCGACCTCCCTGCCCTACGCTTCGGTTCCAAAGACCCTAGCCGGGTGATAAGCGGTGTCAACGTCACGATTCCGTCACGCTGCCCGCAGGACGGACCATGCCCCGGGGATCCTCGATATGCCTGCAATGACCGAGCCGAAGCTTATCTCCGGCAACGCGAACCTGCCGCTTGCAAAGTCCATCGCGCGGCGGATGTCGATGCACCGGGGGATGTCGGTGAAACTGGTCGATGCGCGGGTCGAGCGGTTCAACGACCAGGAGATTTTCGTCGAGGTGTTCGAGAATGTCCGCGGCGAGGACATGTTCATCATCCAGCCGACCTCCAACCCCGCCAATGACAACCTGATGGAATTGCTCATCATCACCGATGCGCTGCGCCGCTCGTCCGCCGCCCGCATCACTGCCGTCATCCCCTATTTCGGATACGCCCGACAGGACCGCCGCGCCAAGGCCCGCACGCCGATCAGCGCAAAGCTGGTGGCGAACCTTCTGGCGGAAGCGGGGGTGGAGCGTGTCCTGACGCTGGACCTGCACGCCACGCAGATCCAGGGGTTCTTCGACATTCCGGTGGACAACCTCTATGCCGCCCCGGTGTTCGCATTGGACATCGAGCATCATTTCAAGGGCCGGATGGACAGCCTGATGGTCGTGTCACCGGACGTGGGCGGCGTCGGACGGGCCCGCGAGCTTGCCACGCGGATCAACGCCCCCCTCGCCATCGTGGACAAGCGGCGCGAGAAGGCGGGCGAGGTGGCCGAGATGACCGTCATCGGTGACGTGACCGGCAAGACCTGCATCATCGTCGATGACATCTGTGATACGGCGGGCACGCTCTGCAAGGCGGCCGAGGTGCTGGTGGAAAACGGCGCGACCGAGGTGCACAGCTATATCACCCATGGCGTCCTGTCCGGCCCTGCCGTGGACCGGATCCAGAAGTCCGTGATGAAAAGCCTCGTGATCACCGACAGCATCGAACAGTCGGACCGAGTTCAGGCGGCCACCAACATCCGTATCGTGCCGACCGCGCCAATGTTCGCGCAGGCGATCCTGAACATCTGGAACGGTACGAGCGTGTCGTCGCTGTTCGACACCGATACGCTGGTGCCGATCTATGAGGGCATGTATTCGCGCTGATCGGGACGGTGCGTGCGAGCACGCACCCTACGGACGGGCGAGGCGAGCGTATGGGGCGTAGGGCGCGTGCTCGTACGCACCGTCCCGGTTCACTCGATCTCCCACTCGTCCTCGTCGCGCAGCGCGCCGATCGCCATCCAGTCCGCGCGGATACGCGCAACCCGTGTGTCGCCCCAGGTCCGGAATACGATCTGGAACCCCGCTTTCGTGACCTTCTCCGCGCTGATGTCCGCGCGCGTGTTGGTTTTCTGATCCAGGTCCCACATAGAGATCGACACCGTTACTGATGGCGCCTCGCGGAAGGGTTGGGAGAAGCTGACCTTGTGGCGGCTTTCGCGGGGGCCCGAGCCCGTCCACATCTGCCCGCCGTCCGCAAAATCCGAGAACAGCACCTGCGAGCCCTGGGCTATTCCGATCTTTCCACTGCTGATCCGCTTCATCACTCGTCCTGACCTAACAGGACCAGACAATCGCGATCACCAAAGGAAATCAACGCAAAAGGCCCCGCGCGAACGGGGCCTTTTGGGAAACGCACGCCAAGGGTCAGTGACCTGCGGCGACTTTCAACTCTACCATGTCATGCAGAAGCTTTTCCGCCTGGTCCTTGTCCTCTGGCAATGCCATGGCGGCCAGCGAACGTGCCTCGTCGATCATGTTGTCCAGCAGCGTACCGGTCAGTTCCTCGACCGGGGTCGCGCTTTCGGCGAGCACCGAGATGCTCGACGCAGTGATCTCGGCAAAGCCACCGGTCACGCAGTACGCGCGGACGCCATCGGCGCCATGCGCGCGCAGGATGCCCGGGCGCAGCGTGGTGATGGTGGGTTCGTGCCCCTCCATCGCCGTCATGTCGCCCGCCGCTCCCGGCAGGTTGACCTCGGTCACCGGAAGCGAGGCAAGCCTGCGCTCCGGGCTGACGAGGTCGAATTGCAACGTGCCAGCCATGATGCCCCCTTAGGCCGCGGCCGCAGCCAGACGCTGTGCCTTGGCGACCACTTCGTCGATGTCACCGACCATGTAGAAGGCGGCTTCCGGCAGGTGGTCATACTCACCGTTCACCACCGCCTTGAACGAGGCGATCGTCTTTTCAAGCGGCACCTGCACACCGTCCGAGCCGGTGAAGACCTTCGCCACGTCGAACGGCTGCGACAGGAAGCGCTGGATCTTCCGGGCGCGGGCCACGGTCAGTTTGTCCTCTTCCGAAAGCTCGTCCATCCCGAGGATGGCGATGATGTCCTGAAGCGACTTGTAGCGCTGAAGGATGCCCTGCACCTGACGCGCGACGTTGTAGTGCTCTTCCCCGATGACCGCCGGGTCCAGCAGACGCGAGGTCGAGTCGAGCGGGTCCACCGCCGGGTAGATGCCCAGTTCCGAAATCGCGCGCGACAGAACCGTGGTCGCATCGAGGTGCGCGAACGAGGTTGCAGGCGCAGGGTCGGTCAGGTCGTCGGCGGGCACGTAGATCGCCTGGACCGAGGTGATCGAACCGGCCTTGGTCGAGGTGATGCGTTCCTGCAGCGCGCCCATGTCGGTCGCCAGCGTCGGCTGGTAACCCACGGCGGACGGGATACGGCCCAAGAGAGCCGACACTTCCGAACCGGCCTGGGTGAAACGGAAGATGTTGTCGACGAAGAACAGCACGTCCGTGCCCGACTGATCGCGGAACTGCTCGGCCAGCGTCAGGCCGGTCAGCGCGACGCGGGCGCGGGCGCCCGGCGGTTCGTTCATCTGGCCGTAGACCAGCGCCACTTTCGAAGCGGTCAGGTCGTCGATCTTGATGACGCCGGATTCCATCATCTCGTGGTAAAGGTCGTTGCCCTCACGGGTCCGCTCGCCCACACCGGCGAACACCGAATAACCCGAGTGCACCTTGGCGATGTTGTTGATCAGTTCCATGATCAGAACCGTCTTGCCCACGCCGGCACCGCCGAAGAGGCCGATCTTGCCGCCCTTGGCATAGGGCGCGAGCAGGTCGATCACCTTGATGCCGGTCACCAGAACGACCGATTCCGTCGCCTGATCGGCGAAGGACGGGGCGGGCTGGTGGATCGACCGGTACTCGGTCGCGTTGACGGGGCCCTTCTCGTCGACCGGCTCGCCGATCACGTTCAGGATGCGGCCCAGGGTCGCGTCGCCCACCGGCACCGAGATCGGCGAACCGAGGTCGGCCACGGGGGCACCACGGACCAGACCTTCGGTCGCGTCCATTGCGATGCAGCGGACCGTGTTTTCGCCCAGATGCTGCGCCACTTCCAGAACCAGACGCTTGCCATTGTTGTCGGTTTCGAGCGCGTTGAGGATCGCCGGAAGCGACCCTTCGAACTGCACGTCCACGACGGCGCCGATGACCTGGGTCACCTTGCCATGTGCTTTCGCTTTTGCCATGTCGTTTCTCCGGTTCCTCAGAGCGCCTCGGCGCCCGAAATGATCTCGATAAGCTCTTTGGTGATCGCGGCCTGACGCGACCGGTTGTACTGGATGGTCAGCCGGTTGATCATGTCACCCGCGTTCCGCGTCGCGTTGTCCATCGCGCTCATCCGTGCGCCCTGTTCCGACGCGCCATTCTCCAGCAGCGCCGTGAACACCTGCGTCGCCACGTTGCGCGGCAAGAGGTCGGTCAGGATGCCTTCCTCGCTCGGCTCGTAGTCGTAGAGCGACGAGACTGCGCTGCCTTCGAACACCGCCGGGATGATCTGCTGCGCGGTCGGGATCTGGCTGATCACCGACTGGAAGCGGTTGAAGAACAGCGTCGCCACGTCGAACTCGCCTGCGTCGAACCGCGCGAGGATGTCGCGCGCGATGCCCTGGGCGTTGACATAACCCACCCGCTTCACTTCGCTCAGGTCCACATGACCGATGAAGTGCTGCGACAGGTCACGCTTGAGCTGCTCACGGCCCTTCTTGCCGACAGTCAGGATCTTCACGGTCTTGCCGGCCGCCAGCAACTCGTTCGCATGCACCCGTGCCAGACGGGCGATGGTCGAGTTGAAGCCACCGCAAAGCCCGCGCTCGGCGGTCATCACGACCAGCAGGTGGACCTTGTCCGATCCCGTCCCCGCCAGAAGGCGCGGCGCGGTATCCGATCCGCCGACCGACGCGGCCAGCCCGCCCATGACGGCGTTCATCCGCTCGGCATAGGGACGCGCCATCTCGGCGGCCTCCTGCGCGCGGCGAAGCTTCGCCGCGGCGACCATCTGCATCGCCTTTGTGATCTTCCGCGTGTTCTTCACGCTTCCGATCCTGTTCTTCAGGTCCTTAAGGCTGGGCATGCGCTATCTCCCTGCCCCGCCCTCAGGCGAAGTCTTTCGCGAAAGCGTCAAGCTCGGCCCGGATCGCCTTCTCGAGGTCCCCCGCCACCTTGCGGTCGTTGTTCGAGATGTCGTCCAGAAGTGCCTTGCCCTTGGTGCGCAGGTGCTTCAGCAGCCCGGCTTCGAACCGGCCCACGTCCTTGACGGCGATCTTGTCGAGGTAACCGTTGGTCCCGGCGAAGATCACGCAGACGATTTCGGCGTTGGTCAGCGGCGAGTATTGCGGCTGTTTCATCAGTTCGGTCAGGCGCGCGCCGCGGTTCAACAGCTGCTGGGTCGAGGCATCGAGGTCCGAGCCGAACTGAGCGAAGGCCGCCATCTCGCGGTACTGCGCAAGCTCCAGCTTCACCTTGCCTGCGACCGACTTCATCGCATTCGTCTGCGCCGAAGAGCCCACGCGCGACACGGACAGACCGGTGTTCACCGCCGGACGGATGCCCTGATAGAACAGTTCCGTCTCGAGGAAGATCTGCCCGTCGGTGATCGAGATCACGTTCGTCGGAATGAAGGCCGACACGTCGCCGCCCTGCGTTTCGATGATCGGCAGCGCGGTCAGCGAGCCTGCGCCGAAATCCTCATTCAGCTTCGCCGAACGCTCCAGCAGGCGCGAGTGCAGGTAGAACACGTCGCCCGGATAGGCTTCGCGACCCGGCGGGCGGCGCAGCAGCAGCGACATCTGGCGATAGGCGACGGCCTGCTTCGAGAGGTCATCGTAGATGATCAGCGCGTGACGGCCATTGTCGCGGAAGAACTCGGCCATCGCGGTCGCGGCATAGGGCGCCAGGAACTGCATCGGTGCCGGGTCGGACGCGGTCGCAGCGACGACGATCGTGTAGTCGATCGCACCGGTTTCCTCGAGCTTCTTCACCAGCTGCGCCACGGTCGAGCGCTTTTGCCCGATGGCGACATAGATGCAGTAGAGCTTCTTGCTTTCGTCCGAACCGGCGGCGTCGTTGTAGACCTTCTGGTTCAGGATGGTGTCCAGCGCAACGGCGGTCTTGCCGGTCTGGCGGTCGCCGATGATCAGCTCGCGCTGGCCACGGCCAACGGGGATCATCGCGTCGACGGCCTTGAGGCCGGTCGCCATCGGTTCGTGCACCGACTTGCGCGGAATGATGCCCGGCGCCTTCACGTCGGCCACGCGGCGCTCGGTCGCCTTGATGGCGCCCTTGCCGTCGATCGGGTTGCCAAGGCCGTCCACGACACGGCCCAGCAATGCGTTGCCCGCAGGCACGTCCACGATGGACTTGGTGCGCTTGACGGTGTCGCCTTCCTTGATGTCCTGGTCGGAGCCGAAGATAACGATACCGACGTTGTCGACCTCGAGGTTCAGAGCCATCCCGCGGATGCCGCCCGGAAACTCGACCATCTCGCCGGCCTGCACGTTGTCGAGGCCATAGACGCGGGCAATCCCGTCACCGACCGACAGCACACGGCCGACTTCGGCGACCTCGGCATCCTTGCCGAAGTTCTTGATCTGCTCTTTCAGGATCGCAGAAATTTCAGCCGCTTGGATACCCATTATCCGACCTCTTTCATTGCATTCTTCAGGCCTGCGAGCTTCGCGCGGATCGAGGTGTCGATCATCATCGAGCCCAGTTTGACGACGAGTCCGCCAATAAGGCTCTCATCGACGGTTGCTTTCAGTTTCACATCCTTGCCGACACGCTTGGTCAGCGTGGCGATCAGGCTGGCTGTCTGTTCCTTGGTCAGCGGCGTGGCCGAAACGACCTCGGCGGTCACCTCGCCCTTTTCGGTCGCGACAAGCTGGCGCAGTTCCGCGATCAGTTGCGGTAGGACGAACAGGCGCCGCTTTGTCGCCATCAGTCCGAGCGAATTCTTGGTCAGCGTCGACAGGCCCATCTTGGCGGCAATCGCCTCGATCGCCTTTTCCTGATCTTCGCGCAGGATCAGGGGCGATGCGATCATGCTGCGAAGGTCCGCGCTTGCATCGAGCGCCGCGTCGAGCGCGTCGATGTCCTTTTCCAGCGTCGCCAGTGCCTTGCCGTCCTTGGCCAGATCAAAGATCGCCGACGCATAGCGACTGGCAATTCCCGTGGACATCGAAGCTGTTTCGGACACGACGACCCTTCCGTTGTCTTCGTCCGGCACCGCGCGAAACGCTCGCTCAGGCCAGAACCCACCCATGGCGCACACCTGCGGCATGCGTCCTAAATCCGGCGTCCGTGTAGCAGAGGACCCGATACCCTGCAACCATCAAGGTCGCGGGTTTCGCACCGCTTCCGGCCCAATGAAATCATGGGTTCCGACGCTTTCGGGCAGATGCGACACGATGACCTTGCCGCATTGCGGCAAGCGCAGCGACCTCGGGTGCGGGGCGCGGTGAATCACCCGTCGCGGTCGGCCGTGCGCATCTGTGGCGCAGGCAGCGGCGCGGGCAACCCTTCGAGCACGCGCAACGGTCGGCGCACCACGTCGCGCAGTCCGGGCCGCGTCGGCGCATAGGTCTGCTTCGATGCCTCGACCGCGATCACGCCCCCGGCCAGCCAGGGCGCCACGCGCCGCCCCGCACCGTCCCAGAAATCCGCCGTTCGCAGCCAGAACCGCTTGTTGGACGGCGGCGCGAACAGCGTCGACTGGCTTCGCTCGGGGGTGAAGGCGTGGTGCTTGAGTTGGCTCTCCAGTTGCGACATCGAATAGGGCCGACCGAAGCCGAAGGGTGTGCCGTCGCGCCGTGCCCACAGGCCGGACCTGTTGGGCACGATGAACAAAGCCTTGCCGCCCGGGCCAAGCACCCGGCTGCATTCCTCCAGCAATGCCGATGGGTGTTCCGACGTTTCCAGCCCATGCATCACGACGAGCTTGTCCACCATTCCGGTGGGGATCGGCCAATGCGTTTCCTCGCAAAGAACCGAGACGTTTTCCATTCCGGCCGGCCAGGGCATCACGCCCTGCTGGCCGGGCATCAGTGCCACCACGCGCCGCGCCTCGGCCAGGAACGGACGCAGCAAGGGAACGGCGAAGCCAAAGCCCACCACCGTCTGCTGCTTCGCGTCCGGCCAGATCGAGACGACCGTGTCGCGGATCGCGCGCTGCGCGACCCGGCCCAGCTGGGTGCGGTAGTAGAAGTTGCGCAGGTCTACGACGTCGAGGTGCATTGCGGCTGTCGTCCGTCCGGGCCAAGGTTCGCGGGATCATACCCGGAATGAGGGCTTTGGCCATGCCGCTCGAACTTGTCACCATCCCCTGCCGCAGCGACAACTATGCCTATCTGGTGCATGATCCCGACAGCGGCGAAACCGCCTGCATCGACGTGCCCGATGCCGCGCCGATCCTCGCCACGCTGAATGACCGGGGCTGGTCGCTTTCCAAAATCCTGATCACGCACCATCACGACGACCACATCTCGGGCGTGGCCGAGCTTCGTGCGGCAACCGGCGCGATGGTGCTCGGGGCGGCAGCCGATGCGCACCGGCTTCCGCCGCTTGATCGTTGCGCTGAGCGAGGGGACGTCGGTCTCGTTGGGCCGTCATTCGGTGATCGTGATCGACGTTCCGGGGCATACCGTCGGCCACATAGCCTTTCACATTCCCGACGCCGGACTTGTCTTTACGGCGGACAGCCTGATGGCCGCGGGATGCGGGCGGCTGTTCGAGGGGACCGGCGCGCAGATGTGGGCCAGCCTGTCGAAGCTCGCGCGGCTTCCGCCCGATACGCTGGTCTGTTCCGGCCACGAATACACCGCATCGAACATCCGCTTCGCGCTGTCCCTTGAACCGGACAACGCCGCGCTTATCTCACGCTCGAGGGAAGTCGAAGCCGCTCGCGCGAAGGGGCAACCTACCGTACCGTCGCGCCTGTCGGACGAACTTGCGACCAATCCGTTCCTGCGGGCGCATCTGCCGCAGATCAAGGCACGCGTCGGAATGCCCGACGCCGAAGATGCCGCCGTTTTCAGCGAAATCCGGTCCCGAAAGGACAGGTTCTGAACGGTTTTTCTTTCCCGTGACACGCCCGCGCCCGGAAGCGATCACATTTTGCACATAAGCCGAAGGAAACGGCATCTGGGCGGAAAAAGAACTTGAAGGTCGGAAAATAAAGCCGAACTTTAACCTATCAGGCCACGGTTGGTACGGGGCGCGACGCCCCCTCCGACCCTGAGGAACAGGAGCACCAAAACGTGCCATCGTTTTCGAACACACTCGAGCAGGCCATTCACGGCGCGCTGGCCCTCGCCAATGCCCGCCGCCACGAACTTGCGACGCTGGAACATCTCCTGCTGTCGCTGATCGACGAACCGGACGCCGCGCGCGTGATGAAGGCGTGCTCGGTCGACCTTGACGAGCTGCGCAAGACGCTGGTCGATTTCATCGACGACGACCTGTCGACGCTGGTGACCGATGTCGAAGGGTCCGAGGCGGTGCCGACCGCAGCCTTCCAGCGTGTCATCCAGCGCGCAGCGATCCACGTGCAGTCCTCGGGCCGCACCGAGGTGACGGGCGCGAACGTGCTGGTCGCGATCTTCGCCGAGCGTGAAAGCAACGCGGCCTATTTCCTGCAGGAGCAGGACATGACCCGCTACGACGCGGTCAACTTCATCGCGCATGGCGTGGCGAAGGATCCCGTCCTATGGCGAGCCGCGGCCTGTCACGGGCGCGGAAGAGGCGCAGGAGACGCCGAAGGCCGAAGCAGGGGATGCCAAGGAATCCGCCCTGTCGAAGTATTGCGTCGACCTGAACGTCAAGGCGCGCAAGGGCGACGTGGACCCGCTCATCGGCCGTGAGTCCGAGGTGGAACGGTGCATCCAGGTTCTCTGCCGCCGCCGCAAGAATAACCCGCTTCTCGTGGGCGATCCCGGCGTGGGCAAGACCGCCATCGCCGAAGGTCTGGCGCGCAAGATCGTGAACCACGAGGTTCCCGAGGTGCTGGCCCATGCCACCATCTTCTCGCTCGACATGGGCGCGCTGCTGGCCGGGACACGCTATCGCGGCGATTTCGAGGAACGTCTGAAATCGGTGGTCAAGGAAATGGAGGATCACCCCGACGCGATCCTTTTCATCGACGAGATCCATACCGTGATCGGTGCCGGTGCGACCTCGGGCGGGGCGATGGATGCCTCGAACCTGCTGAAGCCCGCGCTTCAGGGCGGCAAGCTGCGCTGCATGGGCTCCACCACGTACAAGGAGTTCCGGCAGCACTTCGAAAAGGACCGTGCCCTGTCGCGCCGGTTCCAGAAGATCGACGTGAACGAGCCTTCGGTGCCGGATGCGATCAAGATCCTGATGGGCCTCAAACCGCATTTCGAGGAACACCACGACCTGCGCTATACCTCCGACGCCATCAAGTCGGCGGTGGAACTGGCTGCGCGCTACATCCATGACCGCAAGCTGCCCGACAGCGCCATCGACGTGATCGACGAGGCAGGTGCCGCGCAGCATCTGCTGTCCGAAGGCAAGCGCCGCAAGACGCTCGGCACGAAAGAGATCGAGGCGGTGGTGGCCAAGATCGCCCGCATCCCGCCGAAGACCGTGTCCAAGGACGATGCCGAAACGCTGCGCGATCTGGAAAAGACGCTCAAGCGCGTGGTCTTCGGTCAGGACAAGGCGGTGGAGGCGCTCTGCAGCGCGATCAAGCTGGCGCGTGCCGGCCTGCGCGAACCGGAAAAGCCCATCGGCAACTACCTGTTCGCAGGCCCGACGGGCGTCGGCAAGACCGAAGTCGCCAAGCAACTCGCCTCGTCTCTGGGCGTGGAACTGCTGCGTTTCGACATGTCGGAATACATGGAGAAGCACGCGGTAAGCCGCCTGATCGGCGCGCCTCCGGGCTATGTCGGCTTCGACCAGGGCGGCATGCTGACGGATGGAGTCGACCAGCACCCGCATTGCGTGCTGCTGCTGGACGAAATGGAAAAGGCCCACCCGGATGTCTACAACATCCTGCTGCAGGTCATGGACCACGGGAAACTGACCGACCACAACGGTCGTCAGGTCGATTTCCGCAACGTGATCCTGATCATGACGTCGAACGCGGGTGCTTCCGAAATGTCGAAGTCCGCCATCGGCTTCGGGCGCGAGCGGCGGACCGGCGAGGATACTGCGGCGATCGAGCGGACCTTCACGCCCGAATTCCGCAACCGGCTTGATGCGGTCATTTCCTTTGCCCCGCTTGGCAAGGAAGTCATCCTTCAGGTGGTCGAGAAGTTCGTGCTGCAACTCGAGGCGCAGCTTATGGATCGCGGCGTCCATATCGAGCTTACCCCCGAGGCCGCGGCCTGGCTGGGCGACAAGGGCTATGACGACAAGATGGGCGCGCGCCCCCTTGGCCGCGTGATCCAGGAACACATCAAGAAGCCGCTGGCCGAGGAATTGCTGTTCGGCAAGCTGATGAAAGGTGGCGTAGTGCGTGTGACGCTGAAGGACGATGCGATCGACCTTCAGATAGAAGAGCCGCAGAAGCCCCGTATAGCCGGGTCAAAGCCGCCGCTGCTGACCGCAGAGTAGGCAACGATTGAGAAGACAAAAGACCCGGGCAACCGCCCGGGTCTTTTTCATTCCGCCCTTGGCCCAAATTCCGGCGACGCCGAGCCGGAAGACATCGTTTCGCACGGTGGATGGCAGAGCGATGGCGGCGTCCGCAAGATGTTGCCGGTGGAAAGCCTGTCTTGCGTGAAAAGCTCCCCGGCACACTGAGCGACAATGCTACCGGCGCTGAACCGCGCGTCCCAGCCGCTCGCGCACCTCGACGGGCTCGTCAGTGATCGCGCGAAGCACCGAGCGCAGGTCGGACCGCACCTCGTGCAACTGGTCGATCAGGGTCATCACCACTGCAAGCGTATCGTCCGACATCTCGAACTGGTCCGACAGGTCGCGAAGCAATTGCAAACGCGCCACGTCCACCTGACGATACACCGGCCCACGCTCGCCATGGACGGGCCAGACGATCTCGGCCTGAACGAATGCGGTCAGCCGTGCACGGGTCAGGCCATGCACCGTCTCGACGACTTCTTCCTCGGAATAGAACACGGTCATGGCATCATCCCCTTGCGTGGATCGTAGACGTTGCTGGCCTTCCAGGTTTCCATGAAATCGGCCAGCGGCTGGTCGATCGTCGCGGGCATCACGATCTTCAGCTCGACCTTCTGATCCCCCTTGCCCCGGATGCCGCGCCCCCGGAGCCGCAGCATCTGACCGCTGCTCGCCCCCTTTGGCACCGTCAGGTTGACCGGTCCGCCGATGGTCGGCGCCTCGACCTTGCCGCCAAGGACTGCCTCGGCCAGCGTGATCGGCAGCGTCACGAGGATATCATCGCCATCACGCCGGAACACCGGGTGGGGCTGTATCCCAAGCGTGATCAGCGCGTCGCCGGGCGGGCCGTCGCCAAGCCCCGGCTCGCCTTTTCCCCGCAGGCGCAGCGTAGTGCCTTCTTCCGCACCTTCGGGGATCTTTACGTCGACGGTCGAGCCGTCGGCCAGCGTGATCCGGGTCGTCGCACCCTTCGCCGCGTCGAGAAACGGGACCGTCAGCGAATAGTGCGTGTCCCTCCCGCGCGCCGAAAAGCCTGCATTGCCCGGGCCCTGGCCGGGCCGGCCCCGCCCGCGCAACATTTCGGCGAAGATGTCCGAAGGATCGAAATCCTCATAACTCTGATCCCGGCGGTAGGGGTTCGCAGGCTGCTCCGCATAGTCGCGGTAATAGGTTCGTTGCTGCTGACGCTCGGCGCCGCTTGCATCGATCTCGCCCCGATCAAACCTTGCCCGTGTCTCGGGGTCCTTCAACAGATCATGGGCCGCCGACGCCGCCTTGAACTTGGCCTCGGCCGCCGGATCGTCGGGGTTCAGGTCAGGGTGGCTGGTTCGCGCGATCTTGCGGTAGGCCTTCTTGATCTCGTCGGCCGTTGCCGTCTTGGAAAGGCCGAGTGCCGCATAGGGATCAATCGCCATCTTTCCTCCTTCAAGTCTTTTCGAGCCGGATGACCCGCGCACCGTCTTCGGCCAGAGAACAACCTCCGCGCCCCGACGGAAAGCGGAAACTGTGCAATGCATCGGCAATGGGGTGCCGCAGCAGACCTCAGCGTTCGGTGAGTTTCAGTTCGATCCGGCGGTTCAGCGCGCGGGCCTCCGGCGTATCTCCTTCGGCCACCGGGCGATACTCGCCAAATCCGGTCGCCGCCATCCGCTCGGGTGGAAAGCCAAGCACGTCCTGCATGTAGCGCACCACGGCCAAGGCGCGGCCCTGACTGAGTTCCCAGTTGTCGCGGAATTCGCCCTGCCCGGATAGCGGGACATTGTCGGTGTGGCCGTCGACACGAATGATCCAGTCGATGCCTGGAGGTATCTTGGCGGCGATCTCGTTCAGGGTCGCGACCACTCCGGCAATCTGGGCCTGACCTTCGGGCAGAAGATCGGCGGAGCCTGGCTGGAAAAGCACCTCGGACGAAAACACGAAGCGATCCCCGACGATCCTGACGCCTTCGCGCCCGGCAAGCAGGTCGCGAAGCTGGCCGAAGAATTCCGACCGGAACCGTTCAAGCTGCTTTGCCTCGTCCTGCGCGTCGCGCGCCTCCTGCGCCAGCCGGGCCGCCTCGACTTCCAGCCGTTTCCGCTCGGCTTCCTCCAACTCTGCGCGGCGGCGCTGTTCGCCCGCCACCTGCGCCAGCGCTGCGTTCAATTGCCCGCCCAAAGTCTCGATCTGCACCTTTGCCGCAGCATCCTTGGCCGAAGCCGCGTCAAGCAGGCCCTGCAACTGGGCCAGTTGCGCGGTCAATTGTGCGATCTGCTCGTTCAGCAGGGCCACGCGACGGGCGCTTTCGGCAGATGCGCCCTTTTCCTGTGTCAGCGCCGCTTCGGCAGCGGCCAAAAGCCCGGCCCGCCGCTCTGCCTCGGTCAACTGCCGCTCGACCTGACCCTTTGCCGCGTTCGCTGCGGCCAGCAGAGTCAGCGTTTCTTCGGCGCGCCTGCGCTGTTCTTCAAGCGCCAGCGTCATCGAGGTCAGTTCGGCGTCCGAAGCCTTGAGCCGCTCGCGCAGCGCCTCGGCCGCCGCAAGGTCGGTGAGACGGGTCTTTTCCGCCTCGCTCAGCGCGGTCTGCAACCCGGTGATGGTGGTCTGCTGCGCAGCCGCCCGTCCCTTCATCTCTTCGATCAACAGGTTCAGCGCGTCGGTCCGGGCAGCCGCCAGCCGCGCAGCCTCGGTTCCCGCATCTATTTCTTCGCGCGCCTTGGCGAGCGCGAGGTTCAGCGCCTCTTCCTCGCTCAACAGGCGCGTCCGTTCGGCTTCCAGATCGCCCAGGCGCTGCTCCAGCACGCGCTGCTCGCCGCGCGCGGCGTCCGCCTCGGCCAGCAGCGTCGCCACCTGAGCTTCGAAGGTGGTGATCCGCGCGGAAGCCGTCGCCAGCTCGCTCTCGCGTGCGGAAAGCTGGCCGCGCAGCGTGGTGATGAGGGCTGATTGCGCCTCGCCTTCGGCCTCGGCCTCGGTCAGCGCAGAACCAAGCCGGCCCACCTCGCCCGAGAGATCGGACACGCGCTGTCGTTCCAGACCGAGAGCGTCGGCCAGGCTGGCGATCTGCGCGTTGAGCGAGGCGAGTTCGTCGCCCTGGGTCGTGATGGTTTCGCGCAGCACCGACTGGACGAGGACGAAGACCGTCAGCACGAACATCAGCACCATAAGCAGCGAGGTCATCGCATCCACGAAGCCCGGCCAGATCGGGCTGTCGATGCGAGAGCTGCGCCGGGACAGGCCCATCGCCTACCCCCTTGCCTGGGGGCCGCGCGCCAGTTGCCGGATCGCGGTCGTCAGCGCGGCCAGATCGGTGCGCAGGTCGGAAATGCTTTCCTGCCGGCCCGCGGAAATCTCCTCGAGGATACGCAGCAACTGGACATCGATCGAGCGCAGCCTCATGCGGCTTTCGGCATCGACATGGGCGCCGTTCTCGGGCACGGCGAGTGCCGCAGCCAGCTTTTCCTGACCCTCGGCGATGCGGGCAAGAAGGGCGATCTGCCCGTCATCGACGCCGATCCGCGACACCAGACGGTCTATCGAACCGGACAGCTCGACCAGACGCGCATCGACCGAAAGGCGGTTGGCATCGGACTGGATGTAGAGGGTCTGCAACGCCTCCATCTGCTCGCCAAGCGAGTCGAAGGCGCTCGCGATGCCTGCGAGTTCACCGCCTGCCCCAGTCTCGGCCTCGCCGGATGAAAAGCCGACCCGCGTGATCGTGGAAAGCCAATCCTCAAGCTCGCGGTAGAAGCGGTTGGTGCCGTGACTGACGAAAAGCTCCAGCAGACCGATGACCAGTGAACCGGCCAGCCCCAGAAGGGACGAGGAAAAGGCCGTCCCCATGCCGTCAAGCTGGCCCTCCAGCCCCGACATCAGCTTGTCGAAGACCTGGACGCGCGTCTCGCCTTCTTGCGGTGCAAGCGACCGTATCGTCTCGACCATCGCGGGCACGGTCGTTGCAAGGCCATAGAACGTGCCCAGCAGGCCCAGGAAAATCAGAAGGTTCGCCATGTAGCGCGTGATGTCGCGCTGCTCGTCGATGCGGGTGGCCACGGAATCGAGGATCGAGCGGGCGTTCGAGGATGAGATTTGCCCCCTTGCGCCCCGCGACCGAAGCAACGCGGCCAGCGGCGCGAGCAGCCGTGGCGCGGCGATTGCATCATGGCCGGGGCGGTGATCCACGAAATCGGTGATCCACCGAACCGATTGCACAAGCTGGAGCAACTGGAGGAAACAGATGATGATGCCGAGCACCAGCACGAAGCCGACAAACCCGTTCAGCAAGGGTTTGGCCAGGAACACCCCCCGCAGCATCGGGAATGTCGTGACGATGCCGATGGCAACCGCCAGCGTGACGACGACCGTCAGGAAAATCTGGCGCACGGGCTGGTGGAAGCGCGGCTCGGCCCCGATCGTCTGCATCAATGCTCCTGACAACAACGTCGGTGCGAGAATAGGGGCGCGCCGGGGCGATGCCAACTCACATTGCGACCTGTCGGCAGTATCAGCCCTGACTGCGGACGATCTCGCGCACCCTTGCCGCAAGCCAGCCCAGATCGGAGTCGTCTATGTTCAACTGCGACAGATGCTCGGCCGTGCTGAACAGATACTCGCTGTTGGGACCACGCCCGCCCACGGCATGTGCGATGATATACGCCTGCTCCTCCAACGGAAGATCGCCGCAATACTGGACGTGGTCGGGATCGATGACATAGGCCAGCGCCTCGACCTGTTCCCCGTTCGGCAGAAGCACCGGCAGGTGCGTTTCCAGATAGGCCGACGAAATCAGTTCCCGTTCGCGCAGGATTTCGACGGTTTCCGCCTCGCGGCCAGGCTCGACGAGGAAGGCGACACCGTCGCAGGTCGCACCATCGCGACGGTCCAGCGCAAGGACAAGGCCGGGACTTTCGGGCGATCCGCGATGATGGATCGAACGCATGCAGAAGCTGCGATGCCAACCATGCAGCCGGGCGACCTCGCGGCGCGCCACCGGAAAGCCGGGATGCCAGATGAGCGAGCCGTAGCCGAAGACCCAAAGCCCGTCTTTGTCCGTCGGCTGCGTCATGGAACTGGTCCTCTTGCACTGCCGCTTGTAAACATCAGGCAGGGTGGTTTTGGAAGGGGCGGCGATGCGGGGCTTGATCTGGCTTGTGGTGCTCGCAAGCCTCGCCTGGGGCGGCTACTGGTTCGTGGGATCGCGCGCGCTGGAAAAGGGCGCTGTCGCCTGGTTCGCAAGCCAGAATGACAACGGACTGATTGCCGAAAATGAAAGCCTGTCCGTCAGGGGCTTTCCGAACCGCTTCGATCTGACGGTGACCGAGCCGCTCTTGCTTGATCCCGATACGGGCTATGGCTGGCGGGCCCCGTTCGTCCAGTTGTTCGCCCTGAGCTATCAGCCATGGAAGGTCATTGCCGCGTTTCCGCCGGAACAGACGATCTCGGTCCCCGGGCAGGACATCGCGATCACCTCGGCCAAGCTTCAGGCGAGCGCATCACTCGCCCCGTCGTCGCCGATTGGGGTCGAGCGGTCGGTGCTGGTGGGTGACGCCGTCTCGGCAAGCTCGACCATGGGGTGGTCGGTGTCCGCCGAAACGCTGCGGCTCGCCACGCGCGCGCTTGATGCAGACGGGCTGGATCAGGAAATCGGCCTTGAGGCGCTTGAGGTCACGCCGGACCCGTCGCTCGCCGCCGCGCTGCCCGATCTGCCTCAGACACTTTCCAAGATGCGCCTCGATGCCATTGTCGGCTTCCTGCCCGGACAGGACGGCGAGGCACCGCCACGTCGTCAGCGGCTTCGACGTGAAAGAGGTGCTCATCACCTGGGGCGACTTCGCCTTGTTCGGCAAGGGGCGTATCGCGGCCAATGATCAGGGCGTCGGCGAAGGCAGGATCGAGTTGCGACTGACCAACTGGCGCCTTGTTCTGCCGCTTGCCGTGGCGAGCGGCGCGATCAGCGCGGAAGCCCTGCCGACATGGGAGCGCGCGCTTGGCCTGCTTGCGCAGCAGTCCGGTGACGGCAGCGATCTGGTGCTGCCGCTGACGATGCAGCAGGGCCGGATGAGCCTTGGTCCTGTGCCGATCGGGCCCGCGCCCCGGCTGAACTGATCAGCGGCAGTACGCACCGCCACGCTGGCGGGCCGTATCGAAATGCATGTGGTCGCGATGGAACCGGTCGGAATTGGGGCCGAGCGTGGTCCCGAAAATTCCGCAGGCGGCGTTGTATGCCTTCTTCATGGGCTTGCCCGCCGATCTGCGCCAATCGCCCAGCACCGTCACCGTCGAGCCGTTCGCAAGCTCGATCGCGGCGATGTCGAGTGCCTTGCCCCGCCCGTGCTCGCTGATCGGCGCGCCCTTGACGTTGTTGCGGGTGCGGCAGGAATAGCTTCCCGCGATCCGCAGCGCCGCAACGTCCTTGCGCCCGAAGGCGGGTTTCAGGCCTTCGGAAACCCACTCCCTCAGCGCGCGGGCCGTGGTGCAGTCGATGACGGCCGATTGCTTCAGCGCCACGCCATCGACCGATGTGACGCGGACCGGTTCGTCGATCCCGCAGCCACGCACGCGCGACGTGATCGGTGCAAGAACTTCACCCTTGATTGCCGGATCGCCACAGACCGAACCCTTGCGACCGGTGATCGCGCTCTTGCCGGGCAGGATGCGGACCGCTGCGGCAGGCTCGATGCGTTCCAGCCCGCCAGCTCCCTCGTCCGGCGCGCTCAGGCGGGGCCGGGGGGCGGGGCGGGGCGCGGAAAGCGGGGCAGCCATGCTCATCGTCGAAAGGACGCCGACGCTCTCGCTTGGCCCTGCGGCTTGGGCGGCAGGGACCGTCGAGGCAGCAGGCGCAACCATCACGGCCAGCGCCGCGAGCGGCTGCGCCACCTGCATCTGTTCGGCGAAAGGGCGGGCGCGCGGGCGCGGCGCGCTCATGGGACCGGCAAGCGCCGCAGCCTGCGCGGCGAGCGTGGTTTCGGCTGGGGCAGCAGGTCGCAGGACCGGGCGGAGCGAAGAGGACGGAGCGTCGGCCAGCGCAGACCCGCAGCAAAGCGCCAGTAGCGCTGCAACCGTCGCGATCTGGCGCATCTGCTATTCCCCCGGTTTCGTCTCGGTCCCTGTTCCGGCTGCCCGGCCAAAGTCGGGCGCCGAGGTATCCTGCCCGGCCTCGATGATACCGCGCCGGATCGCGCGAGTCCGGGTGAAATAGGCATGCAGGTGCGGACCATCGCCCAGCGGATCGCCCGTTGCAGCGCGAACAGCTCTTCGGTGAAGCGGCCGAGGATATCCAGCGTCGCGTCCTTGTTGGTCAGGAACACATCGCGCCACATCGTCGGGTCGCTGGCGGCGATCCGGGTGAAGTCGCGGAAACCCGCGGCCGAATACTTGATCACCTCGCTGTTCGTCACCCGGCGCAGGTCGTCGGCCACGCCGACCATCGTATAGGCGATCAGGTGCGGCGTGTGGCTGTCCACGGCCAGCACCAGATCATGGTGCGGCGCATCCATCTCGTCGACATTCGCGCCCATCGCCTCCAGCAGCGCCGCGCAGCCGCGCCACGCGCCGCCGGATCGGTGCCCTCGGGCGGCGTCAGCAGCCACCAGCGGTTCTGGAACAGCGTCGCAAAGCCCGACCGCGGCCCGGAATACTCGGTCCCCGCCATCGGGTGGCCGGGAATGAAATGCACGCCGGCCGGCATGTGCGGCGCCACCGCCTCGATCACCGCCTGCTTGACCGACCCCACATCCGTCACCGTCGCGCCCGGCGTCAGATGCGGGCCGATCTCGGCGGCAATGCGCCCATCGCGCCGACCGGCACCGCCAGCACCACCAGATCGGCGCCCTGCACCGCCTCGGCCGCCGTATCGGTCACCCGGTCGCAGAACCCGATTTCCAGCGCCGCTGTCCGCGTCTCGGCGCGATCGGGCATAGCCCACGATCTCGCCCGCCAGCCCGCCCGCCCGCATCGCATGCGCCATCGACGAGGCGATCAGCCCCAGCCCGATCAGCGCGACGCGGTCGTAGATCACCGGCATCAGCGCTGGCCCTTGAACTGCGCCACCGCATGGGCGACCCGGCGGCACGAGGCTTCGTCGCCGACGGTGATCCGCAGGCAATGCGGCAGCTTGTAGCCCGCCACCCGCCGCACGATCAGCCCCTGCGACTGCAGGTAGGCATCGCAGGCCTCGGCCTCGGTCGGGTCGGCAAAGCGCGCCAGCACGAAATTGGCCGTCGAGGTGTCCGACGGCACGCCCATTTCGGCCAGCGCCTCCGCCAGCCAGCTGCGCATCCGCGCGTTTTCCGACCGGCACTTCGCGACGTAGTCCTGATCGCGCACCGCCGCCTCGGCCACGTCCAGCTGGGTGGTCGACAGGTTGAACGGCCCCCGGATGCGGTTCAGCACGTCGATGATCGTGCTTGGGCCCATAGCCCCAGCCGATCCGCAACCCGCCCAGCCCGTAGATCTTGGAAAAGGTCCGCGTCATCACCACGTTGTCGCGCGCCTCGATCAGTGCCTTGCCGCCGTCATAGCCTTCGACATATTCGGCATAGGCCCCGTCCAGCACCAGAATCGCCTGTGGCGGCAGCCCTTCGGCCAGCCGCGCCATGTCCTTGGCGCCGATCATCGTGCCGGTCGGGTTGTTCGGGTTGGCGATGAACACCAGCTTCGTGCGCCGGTTGCAGGCCGCCAGGATCGCATCGACATCCGTCGTCCGCTCGCGCTCCGGCACCTCGACCGGGGTCGCCCCGACGGCCAGCGCCGAGATGCGGTACATCAGGAAGCCGTGCTCGGTGAACACCACCTCGTCCCCCGGCCCGGCATAGGCCTGGCACAGGAAGGTGATGATCTCGTCCGACCCGACGCCGCAGATGACCCGGGCCGCGTCCAGCCCGTGCACCTCGGCAATCGCCTGCGCAGGCTCGGCGTGGTCGGTCGACGGGTAGCGGTGCAGCGTGTGGACCGCTGCGCAGGAAGACCTCCTTCGCGCGTGTCCGACGGGCCGAAGGGGTTCTCGTTCGACGACAGCTTCACCACATTCGCCACGCCCGCCACATGCGCCTTGCCGCCCTCGATAAAGGGCGATGTCCAGAATGCCGGGCTGCGGGCGGATCGCGTCGTTCATGGCTGTCCTCCGGCTGTCCGCGCGGTTCTAGCGGGCGAGCCGAGCCTTTGCCAGAGGCATCTTGTGGCCGCAGCGCCCGCTTCGCCTCAGACAGCCAGGAAGTTGGTGAACTGCCAGGGATCGCTGTCGTCCCGATCCTCGGCAAAGCTGTTGATGCGGTGCTGACAGCGGGCGTCCAGTCGGTGTAATGCGCCTCGATCCGGCCCAGATAGGGGCGCTGGACCTCCAGACAGCGGGCATGGTCCATCTCGTCCGCCTCGACGATGCCTGCGCGCGGGTTCTCGGCCGCCCAGACCATCGCCGCCAGCACCGCCGACGTCACCTGCATGCCGGTCGCGTTCTGGTACGGCGCAAGCGTCGCGCGCCTCGTCGATCGACAGGCGCGAGCCGTACCACAGCGCGCCCTTGGCCCATAAAGGAACACGCCCAGATCATCGCCGCCGGCAACGATCTCGTCCGCCGTCAGGATGTGCTTGTTCTCGGGCAGGCTGCCCTGCGCCGTTGATCTCGTGCAGCGACAGGATCGCGTCGTTGCAGGGGTGATAGGCGTAGTGGCAGGTCGGCCGGTAACTCGGGTGCGGCGCCCTCGCCGACCGTGTAGTAGTCCGAGATCGACAGCGCCTCGTTATGCGTCACCAGATAGCCGAACTGCGGGCCCGACGCCGGGGCACCAGCTGCGCACCCGCGTATCCGCGCCCGGGCCGGTCGATCCAGATCGCACAGCGCTGCCCGATGTCGAAGCCATGGCCGTTCGGCGGCAGGCGCTTTTCGTGGCTGCCCCAGCCCAGTTCGGCCGGCTGATAGCCTTCGGACAGAAGGCCATCGACCGACCAGGTGTTGACGAAGATGCCCGCCGGCTTCGGCCGGGCCGAGACCTGCGTGTCGCGCTCGGCGATGTGCACGCCCTTGACGCCGAGGGACTGCATCAGCCTTGCCCAGCCTTCGCGGCTGACCGGCACTTCGGCAGGCCGATCCATGTCGGCGGCCAGCCGCAGCAGCGCCTCTTTCAGCAGCCAGGACACCATTCCCGGATTGGCCCCGCAGCATGACACCGCCGTCGGGCCGCCGGCATAGGCTTGCGGCCAGCGCCCGCACCTCCTCGCGCAGGGGATAATTGGTGCGATCCGCATTCGGCATGGTCGAGCCGAAGTAGAACCCCGGCCAGGGCTCGATCACCGTGTCGATGTAGAGCACCCCGATTTCCTGGCAGAGCATCATCAGGTCGATCGACCCCACATCGACCGACAGGTTGACGACCATGCCCCGCCCGTCAGGAAACAGCCCGCGCAGCATCTCGGCGATAGTTCTCGGGCGTCAGCGCGACCTGCAGATGCCGGATGCCATGCTCGCGCGAGCAGGGCCGCATGTTCGCCGCTCGGTTCGATCACCGTGAAGCGGCTGCGGTCATAGGCGATGTGCCGTTCGATCAGCGGCAGCGTACCCCGCCCGATCGAGCCGAAGCCGATCATCACCAGCGGTCCGTCAATGCGGGCGTGCACGGGGTGGGTCATCGAGTATCTCCTTCGCTTGTCGGACCGGACTGCAGCCAGTCCATCAGCGCCAGCAACACGCCCGAGACGACGAAGGTCAGGTGAATGACCACCAACCAGTAGCAGTTCCGTCTCGCCGAACTTGGCATCGGCCGACGCTATCGCCGATCTCCATGAACCGCTTGAGCAGATGGATCCCCGAAATCGCCACGATCGAGGCGATCAGCTTCATCTTCAGCCCGAGAAATCGACCGTGCCCATCCAGTCGGGCCGGTCGCCGCCATCGTCGATATCGAGTTTCGACACGAAGTTCTCGTAGCCGGAAAACAACACGATCAGCAGCAGGTTCGCCGCCAGCGTCAGGTCGATCAGCGTCAGCGCGACAAGGATCACCTGCTCGGCGCTCATCGTCAGGATCTGCGGGCGTATTCAGACGATCTGCGCAGGAAGACGACGCATCAGCATCCCCAGCGCCACGACAAGCCCCAGATACATCGGCGCCATCAGCCAGCGCGAGGAGAACAGAGCTGCTCGAACTGGCGTTCTACCTTGGGCTTTGCTCACTGATACGACCTCGACGGTTCTCGGCTGCGCGTGCAGCATGCCAAGACATCGGAAAAAAGCGAAAGGGCCCGCTTCGCTGGCGGGCCCTTCGAATTCTCGAACCGGTAGGATCAGTTCTTGGCGTAGTATTCGACGACCAGGTTCGGTTCCATCTGCACCGGATAGGGCACATCGCCCAGTGCCGGGGTGCGGACGAACTTCACGGTCAGCTTCGAGTGATCGACTTCCAGATAGTCCGGCACGTCACGCTCGGTCAGCTGGGTCGCTTCCAGGATCAGCGCCATCTGCTTGGACTTCTGGCGAACCTCGATCAGGTCGCCTTCCTTCACGCGGTAGGAGGCGATGTTCACGCGCTGGCCGTTCACGGTGACGTGGCCGTGGTTCACGAACTGACGTGCGGCGAAGATCGTCGGCACCAGCTTGGCGCGGTAGACGACCGCATCCAGACGACGCTCCAGCAGACCGACCAGCATCTCGCCGGTGTCGCCCTTCACGCGCTCGGCCTCGGCATAGATCTTGCGGAACTGCTTTTCCGTCAGGTCGCCATAGTAGCCCTTCAGCTTCTGCTTGGCGCGCAGCTGCGTGCCGAAGTCGGAAAGCTTGTTCTTGCGGCGCTGGCCGTGCTGGCCGGGGCCGTATTCGCGCTTGTTCACCGGGGACTTCGGACGGCCCCAGATGTTTTCGCCCATGCGGCGGTCGATCTTGTACTTGGCAGAGGTGCGTTTGGTCACCGCTGATCTCCTTCATGTTTGCGAAGGGCGTTGTCCTCTTCCCGTTGCCGGGACGACAGGCATCCCCTTGCGGGGGCCACCAACACCAATGAAAAACCCCGGACTTTCATCCGGGAGTGGGCGGCTTATACAGCCGTGCCGGGCAGAGTCAACAGCGCCTCAGCTTGCCAGCTCATGCCGCAGGATCGCGGCTTCACCCCCTGAAAGATTGCGCCGCGCAGGCTCGCCATAGGCCAGCGGATCGTGGGCGAGCGATGGCAGCGACCGACAAGAGCGCGTCGCGTTGCGCGGGGTCGATCGCGTCGAGCGCGGTATGCGACGGGTGAAAGCTTTCCGTCATCAGCCCGTTCGCCCAGACGATCTGGTGACGCTCCAGCAGGACGTGGACATAGGTCACTTCGCGCATCTGGTAGTCGATGATGACCGAGAGATCGTTCAGCAGGTCTTCGGCGGCCACCAGAACTTCTGCCGTGTTGAACAGCGCCAGTGCGGCGGGCCCCCGGATCAGCATCCGGTGCTGGGGCGAGACGACAAGCTCGCGGTCCGGTTGCCCGATACCGAAGGCATTGCTGCGGATGCGGACGGGCCGATACCGGGGCATGGCATGAAGCCGTGCGCCGCTCATCCGTCGCTGACCGCACCAGATGACGGGCTGCGGCCCGTTGTCCCGGGTGGACACCAGATCACCGGCCTTGAGCGACTCGATCAAGCGTGGGCCTGCGGGGGTGGCGAGCGCGGTCCCCGGCGTGAAGCAGATCACGCCGCCTTCCTGGGCCGACGCTGCGGCGGGCGCGCGGGCGGGCATGGTCACGCGCACGACCCAAAGGTCACAGTCGGTCGGCGGAACGGCCCCCCCAAAGACCAGCAGCGCGCCGCCAGCCCCGGGCGCCTGGACAATATCCGCCTGATAGCTTTGCAGCCCGTCGGTCAGCACGAAGCTCTGGTCAGATCCCGGATCATCATGCTCGGGCCGGTCGGCAACGTCGATCGCAAGGCCGATCAGGCGACGCACGGCCTGTGCCGCACGACGGCGCGCTTCTTCCTGCCCGACGGGATCGTGAAGCTGCAGAATTCCCTGTGCACCGTCCAGTCGAACAGCCTCGCCGACCCGGCGCCACACCGCCCCCACGATCAGCGAGGCGAAAGGCGCGGCGCGGACGCCGTCAATCTCGGTACCTGACCACGCAACAACAAACGTGCCACCCGAGCCCGTTTTCATGCCTGTTTGCCTGCTCTTTTTTCTTCTTTGTTAAGCGCAGGCTACCAGCGCGCAACCTTGAAGGCTATGACATGCAGGCAACAGCATATCAGAATTGCAGGTTGATCCGAAGCGACCCCACGACCTGCTCGCCGTCCTGGCTGTCGAATTCCTTCCCAAGCCAGGTCAGGCCATAGAAGACGTCCGCCTGTTCGCCCTGCCAGTGCAGCCCTGCCCGCAGCCGCGCCCGGCTGTCTCGCAAGACAGCGGCACCGTCCGACGGCAGATAGGCACTGTCGAAAACCTGGGCGATGTCGCCGCCAAGCGACAGGCTGAGGCCCGGCGCACTGCTGCCGCGAACGGCAACATAGCGCTGGCCCGTGGACGAATCCCGTACCAGAAGCGCATCCGTCCACTGACCGCCGACCGCAACGTCGCCGCCGACGCGGATATAGCTCTCGACCCCGGCCTGAGCCTCGGCGAAGGGTCTGACCACGGTCGATGGACCGATGCGATAGCTGCGCCCGATCTCGACCAGAGCGGTGGGGTAGATGCCGTCGTCGATCTGGTCGGACAGGATTTCGGGGTTTTCCAGCCCGAACCAGTCGTGAATGTTGCGCTGGAAATTCCCGAGACCAGTCTGCGGCCCGGTCACGACGAGGTTGATCCCCGCCGCCGCTTCCGCCGCGCCAAGCGCGAAGTGGGTGTGCAACCCCGCTGTCAACGCGCCGACGTAGCGGCGGTCATCGGGCGGCGGGTCGGTAAGGTTGGACGGCGCGATGATCTCGCCGCTCAGGCGCAGCTCAAGGATTTCGCCGAAGGTGGGCGGAAGGCTTCCGGTCCATTCGATGCCGCGGATCCGGCTGAGCGTATAGGAGCCCGTCCGCCAGCGGTCCTTGCCGTCTCCTATCAGGTCGTTGTTGAACAGCCTGCCCCAGCCGAGTGTCGCCCGCTCTTGCGCATGCGCAATTCCTGCAGGGGACATAACTGCCAGAAGAACCGCGACAAACCTAACGACCACTCTGCACATCGATCCTACCACCCAAAGCCACGCGCGCCATTGCGGCGCACCCTGCGGAAGTCTCTCACATATCAGTGTGGCAAAACCCGGTCTGCCGAGACCCAGTCAGAGAACCGTGTCAATTCAGCCGCACTTCGAAAACCCGCAGCTGGCGCAGGTCATGCACCCTTCGACCATCCTCAGATCGTAGCTGCCGCAGCTTGAACATGCCTTGGCCTTCAGGCCGATCACGGCGACGTCGGCTTTCGGATCGGACTTCAGCCCCATCCCCTCGCCGTCGATGAATCCGATCGAGATCAGGTGGCTTTCGATCACCCCGCCGATCGCGGCGAGCATCGAGGGAATGTACTTCCCATCCATCCAGGCCCCGCCGCGCGGGTCGAAGACAGCCTTCAGTTCCTCGACCACGAACGAGATATCGCCGCCACGCCGGAACACCGCACTGATCATCCGGGTCAGGGCAACGGTCCAGGCGAAGTGCTCCATGTTCTTCGAGTTTATGAAAACCTCGAAAGGCCGGCGATGCCCGGCGATCACGACGTCATTGATGGTGATGTAGAGCGCGTGTTCAGAGCCGGGCCATTTCACCTTGTAGGTCTGTCCATCGAGCGCGGCAGGCCGGTCAAGGGGTTCGGACAGATAGACAACCTCGGCACCGTTGCCGCGGCCATGCTCGGGTGCTTCGCCCGGCGCCGCGTCGGTCTTTTCCGAGACGGTCAGGACGGACCCCGTCACGTCGTTCGGACGATAGGTGGTGCAACCCTTGCAGCCCTGATCCCAGGCGGCCATGTAGACCTCCTTGAAATCCTCGAAGCTGATGTCTTCGGGGCAATTGATGGTCTTCGAAATCGAGCTGTCGATCCATTTTTGCGCCGCCGCCTGCATCCGGACGTGGTCCAGCGGCGGCAGGGTCTGGGCGTTCACGAAATAATCCGGCAAGGCCGCATCGCCGTGCTTCTCGCGCCAGAGGCGGACGGCATAATCGACGACCTCTTCTTCGGTCCGCGAGCCGTCTTTCTGCAACACCTTGCGCGTGTAGGCATAGGCGAAGACCGGCTCGATCCCCGAGGAAACGTTGCCGGCGTAAAGACTTATCGTCCCGGTGGGCGCGATGGAGGTCAGCAGGGCATTGCGGATACCGTGCTGCCGGATCGCGGCGCGCACATCCTCGTCCATGTGGGTCAGCGAACCGGACGCGAGGAATTTCTCGGCGTCGAACAGCGGGAACGGCCCCTTTTCCTTCGCCAGATCGACCGAGGCGAGATAAGCGGCGCGGGCGATGGCCTTCATCCAGGCTTCGGTCTGTGCCGCCGCTTGCTCCGACCCGTAGCGCAGGCCCAGCATCAGAAGGGCGTCGGCCAGCCCAGTCACACCCAGACCGATGCGGCGCTTGGCCCGCGCCTCGGCCAGTTGTTCCGGCAGCGGGAAGCGGCTGGCGTCGACGACATTGTCCATCATGCGGACGGCGGTGCGCACCAGATCGTCCAGCGCCTGAAGGTCGAGCTTCGCCTTTTTCTCGAAGGGGTTCCTGACCAGTCGCGCCAGATTGACCGACCCCAGCAGGCAGGCGCCGTAGGGCGGCAGGGGCTGTTCGCCGCAGGGGTTGGTCGCGGCGATGGTCTCGCAATAGGCGAGGTTGTTCATCGCGTTGATGCGGTCGATGAAGATCACGCCCGGCTCTGCCACCTCGAAGGTGGACTGCATGATCCGGTTCCACAGATCGCGCGCCTCGACCGTGCGATAGACCTTGCCGCCGAAGGTAAGTTCCCACGGCCCATCGGCCTTGACCGCCGCCATGAAGGCGTCGGTGACCAGAACCGACAGGTTGAACATCCGCAGGCGGGCGGGGTCCTTCTTGGCGTCGATGAAGGCTTCGATGTCGGGATGGTCGCAGCGCATCGTGGCCATCATCGCGCCGCGCCGGCTGCCTGCCGACATGATCGTGCGGCACATGGCATCCCACACATCCATGAAGCTGAGCGGGCCGGACGCGTCGGCGGCGACACCCTTCACCTCGGCGCCGCGCGGGCGGATGGTGCTGAAATCATAGCCGATCCCGCCACCCTGCTGCATGGTGACCGCAGCTTCCTTGAGCATCTGGAAGATGCCGTCGAGGCTGTCGGGGATCGTGCCCATGACGAAGCAGTTGAACAGCGTCACCGAGCGGCCCGTGCCCGCACCGGCGGTGATGCGCCCGGCGGGAAGATACTTGAAATCCTCGAGCGCGGCGTAGAAGCGGTCTTCCCAGGCTGCGGGGTCGGCTTCGTTTTCCGCAAGCGCGCGGGCGATGCGGCGCCAGGTATCTTCGACCGTGCCGTCGATGACGGTGCCGTCCGCTTCCTTCAGGCGGTACTTCATGTCCCAGATCTGCTCGGCGATCGGGGCGGAGAATCGGGACATGGGGATAACCTTGGATTGTGGGGTGATGTGCGGAACGCACAAGATACGCCGCGGGCGGGGGTGGGTCAACGCCCGCGGGTCAGGGCGGGTGAACTTGAAGTCCGTGCGAAGCGCGTTAACCTTTGCCCCTCACGCACCGGGGAATCATCGTGGCCGATCACGTCAATATCTTGAAGCTGTGCGTGGGGGCCGAGAGGGTCGAGGATCTGGTCGAATGGCAGGACACGCACCGGCATGACTGGGCGGGCGGGCGGCCGGTGCATGTCACGCGGATGTGGCCGAAGCGGGCCGAGGAAATCCTTGCGGGCGGGTCGCTTTACTGGGTGTTCAAGGGGGTGATCCTCGCCCGGCAGCGGATCGTGGACCTGCAGGAGCGGGTCGGCGGTGACGGGATCGCGCGCTGCGCGCTGATCCTCGACCCCGAGGTCATCCGGACCGAGGGTGCGCCGCGCAGGCCGTTCCAGGGGTGGCGCTACCTGTCGGTGGATGAGGCCCCGCGCGACCTGCCGAAAGGGCGCGCACGGGAGGAGGCGCTGCCCCCGCAACTTGCGCAGGCGCTGGCCGAGATCGGGCTGCGCTAAGGCAACAGCCCGATTTTTCTGCGAAAAATCGAAGGATCAGAAGTTGTTGGGGTTGCCGGGGAGGATCGTCCCTGTCCCTTCCTCGACGCCGCCATTGACCCAGGTGACCTGGTCGCCCGCGAGGCGGACGTTCCAGCAGGTCGCGGGATCCTCGCCATACTTGAAGCACATCGTGTCGCCCTCGACCGTCCAGGCGCCGGTATAGCCGCTGCCCTTGATGGTGCCGGACGCGTCGTAGAATTCGGTATAGGCACCGGACGCGCTCATGCTGCCCTGCACGGTGTTGCCCGAAATGGCGGCCTTGATGGCGTCGCCTGTGGCGAGATCCTGGGCTGCGGCTGGGGTGGCGAGGAGGAAGGCGGCGAGAGAGAGGCGGGGGATCATGGGCGCTCCGTTGTTCTGCTTCGGGCGAGAGGTAGGGCCGCGAAACGGGGCGTCCAGCAGGATATGAAAACGATATGATGACCGTATGACTTCCGTATGCAGACAGAAGGAGTCAGGATTTCAGGCCGCCAGCGCTGTCTCAGGTGCCGGGAGTTTCACAACGCTGGCCCGCCGTGGGGTCCTTGGGCCGAAGAGAAGCCTGAGGGCAGGGTGAGATCGAGGCGGTCGGCGAGACGTTCAAGCGTCGATCCCGCGCCACCCTGCCAGTCGGCGGCGCGGGCGGCGTAGAGCGTGGCCTGAGACCGGTGGACGAGGCCATCCGAGAGCACCTTGAGGTGGTTCGCGCGCAGCGTCTCGCCGGTCGAGGTGATGTCGGCGATGGCCTCGGCGGTCAGGTTCTTGACGGTGCCTTCGGTCGCGCCCTGGCTGTCGACAAGCTGGTAGTCGGCAATTCCTTCGGCGGTCAGGAAATCGCGCACGAGGCGGTGATACTTGGTCGCGATCCGCAGGCGGTGGCCATGCGTCGCGCGGAAGGCCGCCGCCGCCGCGTCGAGATCGTCGAGCGTGTCCACGTCGATCCACACGGCGGGAACGGCGATGATAAGGTCGGCCTGGCCGAAGCCGAGGGGCGCGAGTTCGGCCACCTGCCGGTCCCAGTCGGCCAGCTTGTCGCGGATCAGGTCGGAGCCGGTGACGCCGAGATGGATCCGGCCTGCCGAAAGCTCGCGCGGGATCTCGGCCGCCGAGAGCAGCACGAGTTCGATCCCGTCGAGGCCCGCCACCTCGCCCGCGTATTCGCGGCCCTCGCCGGACTGGCGCATGGTCAGGCCGCGCGCGCCGAACCAGTCGAAGGTCTTTTCCATCAACCGCCCCTTGGACGGCACGCCGATCTTGAGGGTCATGGCCTGGCCCCCAGTTGCGCCACGAGGCCGGGGCGGATCACGCCGCCGACGGCCGGGATCGAGCGGCCCTGCCCCAGCACGGCGGTCAGCGCATCGTAGCGCCCGCCCGAGGCGACAGGCGGCAGGGCGGGATCGGCGGCGTGGAACGAGAAGACGAAGCCGTCATAGTATTCCAGCGTGTTCCGGCCATGGCTTGCCGCGAAGGGCAGTTCGTCGATGGCGATGCCGAGTGAGGCCAGCGCGTCGAGGCGGGCGGCGAAGCGGTCGACCGCCGGAGCGATGGCGGGCAGGTCCGTGGCAAGGGTGCGCAGGCGCGTGAGGGCCACGGGCGCGGGGGCCGCCAGGGACAGGAGGCTGTCCAGCAGGTCAGCCTGCGCGGCGGGGATCGGCGGGGTCGCGGCATCCTCGATCAGCGCCGTGGCGCGGGCGGCGATCTCGGACGGCTCGCGCAGGCCGATGAACTGGCCCGCCGCGCCGATCAGCGCCTCGGGCGTGTCGGAGCGGAGGCGGTCGAGCAGGGCGGCGCGGGCCGGGGTCATGGGCGTGCGGCCCGCGAAGCGATCCAGCAGCGCGCGGAAGCGGGCCGGGCGCCAGACATGGCGCAGGAGGGCGGCCTTGCGGCGCGGCGAGGTGTGAAGCCCGCGGACGGCGGACAGGATCAGCCCCATGTCGCCGGTCGCGGGGCGCAGGGCAAGGGGGGCAAGAAGGCGGGCGAAGAGGGCGAAGACCTCGGCATCCGACTGGGCGGGGTTCTCGCGGGCGAAGACCTCGTAGCCGACCTGCATGTATTCGCTGGCGCGGGCCTGGACGTGGTCCTGCTTGCGGAAGACCTCGCCCCGATAGCAGTAGCGTGCCGGTTCGGCGCCATGGGCCATGTGCATCTGCACGACGGGCACGGTGAAGTCGGGGCGCAGCATCATCTCGCCCCGGATCGGATCGGCGGTGACATAGGCGCGGGCGCGGATATCCTCGCCGTAGAGGTCAAGGAGCGTGCCTGCGGGCAGAAGGATATCGGCCTCGACCGGCTGCGCGCCTGTGGCTTGCAGCGCGGTGTAGAGGCGTTCGGCCTCGGCGCGTTCGGTGGGGCGGGTCACGGGGCGGCTCCGGCCACGGTGATGCACCGGCGCGCGGAACGCGCGACACGCGTGGAGCTTTCGTATGGGAGAAAGCGCGAAGGGCAGCGCCCGGCACGCCGGGGGGGGCGAGAAGCGCCCGCCCCGGCGGGGCGGGTCGGGCGCTGCCCGTGGCCGGGGCCACGGGCGACCTTACCATCGAGCGCGGCGTCTCGTGTCATCCGCCCAGCATCTCGCGCACGGCATCGACCAGACGGTCGCGCGGAACCTCGACCTGTGCCGGGCGGGCCTTCCATTCCTCAAGGCTCGCCCCCTCGGCGATCTTCGCGCCAAGGATCAGGTCCTTGAGGATGACGGTGCCCTTTTCGGCCTCGCTCGACCCCTGGATGACGGCGATGGGCGAGGCGCGCTTGTCGGCGTATTTGAGCTGGTTGCCGAAGTTCTTGGGGTTGCCGAGATAGACCTCGGCGCGGATGCCCGCGCGGCGCAGGTCGGCGGCCATCGCCATGTAGTCGGCCATGCGGTCGCGGTCCATCACGGTGACGACGACGGGGCCTTGCGCCGTGGTCGCCGGCCCGGCCCTTGGCGCGGAGCGCGGCCAGCAGGCGGTCGACGCCGATGGAGACGCCGGTGGCGGGCACGGACTGGCCGGTGAAGCGCTTGACGAGATCGTCATAGCGCCCCCCGCCCGCGACCGAGCCGAACTGCCGGGGGCGGCCCTTTTCGTCGAGGATGGTGAAGGTCAGCTCGGCCTCGAAGACCGGGCCGGTGTAGTAGCCGAGGCCGCGGACGACGGAGGGGTCGATGACGATGCGGTCGGGGCCGTAGCCCTGGGCGGCGAGCAGCGCGGCGATGTCTGCGAGTTCGTCGACGCCTTCGTGCCCGACTGGCGAACAGTCTCCAGACGCAGATGCTCATCGAATTGCCACAGCAGTCGTCGCGCCGATCGGTTGTCGACCAGTCGCTGCAGCAATCGGCATGCTCGCGTTCGTCGGTCCAATCTGCGCTCGATAGCTTCGCGTTGGCGTCATCTGCGGCCAACGAAGCTCATGATGACTTCGGCCTGCGCGTCGACAGCCCCGCGCCCTTGGTGAAGTCGCCGCTCTCGTCCTTGCGACCCTCGCCCAGCAGCGCGCGCACGCCCTCCTCGCCCAGCCGGTCGATCTTGTCGATGGCACGCAGGACGATGCCGCGCTCGTGCGCGAACTTCTCGGGGTCGCTCGGGTCGAGCACGCCCGCGACCTCCATCACCCCGTTCAGGACCTTGCGGTTGTTGACCCGCACCACGTAGTCGCCGCGCGGGATGCCGACCTCTTCCAGCGCGTCGGCCAGCATGGCGCAGATTTCGGCGTCGGCGGCGACGGTGGGGGTGCCCACGGTGTCGGCGTCGCACTGGTAGAACTGGCGGAAGCGGCCGGGGCCGGGCTTCTCGTTGCGCCAGACCGGGCCCATGGCGTAGCGGCGGTAGGGCGATGGGCAGGTCGTTGCGGTACTGGGCGGCGACGCGGGCCAGGGGCGCTGTCAGGTCGTAGCGCAGCGCGAGCCAGTCCTCGTCCTCGTCCTGCCAGGCGAAGACGCCCTCGTTCGGGCGGTCGACGTCGGGAAGGAACTTGCCAAGCGCCTCGACCGTCTCGACCGCGCTGGTCTCCAGCGGATCGAAGCCGTAGCGGTGATAGACCCGCGGCGATGGCGTCGAGCATCTGCTTGCGCTCGGTCACCTCCGCGCCGAAATAGTCGCGGAAGCCCTTGGGCGTTTCGGCCTTGGGCCGGCGGGCGGCTTTGTCGTTTGCCATCGTTGTGACCTTCCGGCGGTGTCGCTGGGTCGTCTAGCGGATGGCAGGGCGCGGGGCAAGGCGGCGGCAGGGTGCGGGAGGGATCGGGATGGTCGACGTGACGGGGCTGGAGGAACGGATCGCGCATCTGGTGCGGGCGGTGGACGAGCTGTCGGACATCGTGGCGCAGCAGGCGGTGGAGATCGAGCGGCTGTCGCGCCGCGTGGGCCTGCTGATGGAGCGCGAGGCCGAGAGGGAGGCGGAGGGCGGGGGCATTCCGCTGGCCGACCAGAGGCCGCCGCACTGGTGAACGGCCGGGGTTGCGCCCGGCTTGCGGGAATGATGATCTGGCGGGGATGAGACCGCTGCACATCGGCAAGACCACGATCGACCCGCCCGGACTGGGTCTGGCGCTGCTCCTCGGGGCGCTTGGCGGATCGGCGGCGCAGGCTCTGCACCTTCCTCTGGGGATGCTGCTGGGGTCGCTTGTCGTGGTGGGTGCGGTGTCGATCCTGGGCTGGCGGCCCATGGGCGTGACGCCTGCGATGCCCGAGCCGCTGCGGTTTTTCTTCGTGCCGGTGATCGGCGTGTCCATCGGCGGGGCGTTCACCCCGCAACTGATGCGCGATGCGCTGCTGTGGTGGCCCAGCCTGCTGGCGCTGGCGCTCTATCTGCCGCTGGCGCTTGGGGCGGGCTATCTGATCTATCACCGGCTGGGCGGCATTCCGAAGGTGACGGCGTTTTTCGGCGCGGTGCCCGGCGGGCTGATCGAGACGGTCGTGCTGGGCGAAAGCGCGGGGGCCGACGCGCGGATGCTGACGCTTTTGCAGTTCCTGCGGCTGATCCTGTGCATCGTGCTGGTTCCCATCGGATTTACCATCGCCACGGGCCATGCGGTGGGCAGCGCGGCGGGGGTCGAGATGACGGGTGCGTCGCGTGCCGATCACCCTGACCGATGCGGCGATCATGCTGGCCTGCGGCGTGGCGGGTTACCTGCTGGGCAAGCGGTTGCGGTTTCCGGCGGCGATCATGACGGGGCCGCTCTTGCTGTCGGCGCTGGCGCATCTGGCGGGGCTGACCGAGACGGTGCCCCCCGGCTGGGCGATCCTGCTGACCCAGCTTGTGGTGGGCACGAGTCTGGGTGTGCGCTTCGTCGGGTTGCCGCGCAGCGTTCTCGGGCGGGCATTGGGTCTGGCGCTTGTGAACGCCGCCGTCTCGCTGGCGCTGGCGGTGGGGTTTGCGATGGCGCTGGCACCGGTGGTGGCCGAGCCTTTGGCTGCGGTCTTCCTGGCCTTCGCGCCGGGCGGGGTCGCCGAGATGAGCCTCGTGGCCCTAAGCCTTCAGTTGAGCGTGGTCTATGTCAGCCTGCATCACGTCGCGCGCATCGTGCTGTCGGTGACTGTCGCGCAGCTTCTGGCGCGTCGCGTCACGACTGCGGGCGACGGAGATCGGCATTGAGGGCGAGCAGTGGCGCAAGCTCGTCCGGGGTCATATCCGCCACGCCTTCCGATGCCTCGTGCATCGCCGCCACGGCAGAGTGGGCAAGCTCTGATTCGGCTTTGGTCAGTTTTCGCTTCGAATGCGCAAAGAACCCCAGCGAGCGGGTCGTCGCATCGCCTACAGAGATAGCGATTCCATGAACAAGCCCGAATTCAGCCGCAGTCTTGAGCACGCCGGCGGTGTCATCTGACGCAAGGTCACTCCAGTCGCAGATGCCCGTGTGCGTCATGCCCCAGCGGACCGCCGGATCCGCGAAAAGGAGGCCGTTCTTGGCATAATAGGCAATCCACGCTTCAGGATACGTCTGGTAAAGGAGCGTCGGATGATTGAACTTGATGCGCAGGCCGACCGCAAAACACCATCCCTCACACGCAACCAGACGTTGCAGTTGGTGGTTTATTTTCTCAACATGGTTCATGTAAGAGCATCTGCAGAAGACCAAAAAGTCAGCATGAAAACGCCTGACTTGAACACTAACCAACGACTTACGTTAAGATTTGATACGGCACAAAGGCGCTTCTGTCCATTATGAGACTGGCCGAATGCAAGGAGTTCTTCGCCTCTCTGGCGCCAGCGGGGCACTATGCCGCGCTGCGGCTTGGCTTCTTCTCGCCCGAGGAAGAGCTGAACACCTTCGACCCCAGCTGGATCGACCACTACACGGTCAACGGGCTGGCGCTCTATGACCCGCTGATGCGGTGGATCTACTCTGACAACGGATCGAGCCGGTGGAGCGATATCGCGACCCCCGATCCGATGAACGTGCTCGCCGCCTATGCGAACTTCGGGATGCCCTATGGGGCGGTGGTCTGCGTGACCGCCGACGAGGAGCGCCCGCGCCGGACGTTTGGCTATTTCGCCCGCGCTGACCGGGAATACAGCTTTGCCGAGCTTCAGGAGCTTGAGGAGACGCTGCGCGCGATCCACTACGACGAAGGCGATGACGAGCCGGCGTTGACCCGTGCGCAGACCGATGCGTTGCGCCTTCTGTCGCGCGGGATGCGCCTGAAAGAGATCGCCTTCGCCCTCGGGATTTCGGAAAGCGCCGTGAAGGCCCGGCTCAAGAGCGCCATGGCCCGGGTCGACGCGCGCACGCCGGTTCAGGCGGCATCCATCGCGGCGCAGCGAGGCTTGCTCAAGTAATCGGATGACCCTGATCGATCTCAGCACGGTTCCGGGCAATACCGAGAACTTCGAGGGCTTCATCGACCAGATGTGTCGCAAGCTTGGGGTCGAGTACGGGTCCTACGCCACGATGAACCCGGCGACGGGGACCGTGCAGGGCTACGCGACCTACAAGACCGAATGGAAGCGTCACTACATCGACGCGAAGCTGCATCACGTCGATCCGACGATCCACAAGTCCATCCTGTCAATCGCTCCGGTTGATTGGAGCAGGTTCGAAAGAAATAGCAGCTTCGATACCGTTTTCAGATCCGCACATGATTTTGGAATCGCGAGCGAGGGTATTACGGTGCCCATCCGCGGCCCATTTGGCGACCGTGGATTGTTGAGTGTGACGGCAAGAATGCCGTCCCGCGACTGGCGCCAACTGGCACGCTCGATCGTCGGAGAACTGCAGGTCGCGGCCGTCCATCTGCACGATGCAGTGATCCGAAGTGGGCTGATTCTTCCGCCACTTGCGAGCCCTTCTTTATCGATTCGCGAGCGCGAAGTGCTACAATGGGTGGCTGCTGGTAAAAGCCAACAAGATGTAGGGGACATCCTCAGCATATCGAATAGAACGGTCGAAGTTCATCTACGATCAGCGCGTGAAAAATTGGGCGCGCTTACAACGGTTCAAGCCGTCGGACGGGCGATTGGCCTCGGTTTGATCTACCCAAGGTGATTTTAAGCAGAATTGTGGCCAAATAAGGGATAACCCTTATGGCGCTCTCCCTTCGGTTGCTTCACCATTGTTGAACAGGTGAACATACTGGGGGCCAAAATGATCTATGTTGTCGATTCTCTGAACAGTGCCGACTATCAGCCGCTGCTCGACGAGATGTACCGCCTGCGCAAGCGGGTCTTCCATGACAGGCTGGGATGGGATGTCCAGGTGACGGACGGGAAGGAAATCGACCTGTTCGATGGCCTCGATCCGGCCCATGTCATCAGCGTCGATGACCAGGGGCACGTCGTGGGCTGCATGCGTCTTTTGCAAACGACCGGGCCGCACATGCTGTCGGATGTGTTCTCGTCCATCCTCGGTGGCGAGCCGCCGCTGCGGTCGTCGACCCTGTGGGAAGCGACGCGCTTTTGCGTAGACCTCAACCGTCTGACGACGGGCCGGGGCCGCAACACGATTTCCTACGTGACGAGCGAGATCATGATCGGCGCGTTCGAATACGCGATGGCCGCCGGCGTGACGGACGCGGTTGCGGTGATCGACCCGGTGATGAACCGCGTCCTGCAACGGTCGGGCAATGCCCCGCACGGATACCTCGGCGCGCCGACCCCGATGGGCAAGGTCGTGGCACTTGCTGCGCTCATGGACTGTTCCGAGGAGCGCGTCGGCAAGATCCGCGACTTCGCCGGTATCCATCACGACGTGTTCGTGCCGCAGCACGAATACATGATGGCAGCCGAATAACGACACGGCCCCTGTAAACGGTGGCAGTTGCCGACCCTGGCATGGCCGGGGTCGGCTTTTTTCTGGCTAGAGATCCTCGACGAAGGCAATGCCCGGCATGGCGCGCAGCGCGCCCTTGATCTGGGGCGTTACCGGCCAGGTATCCGGCAGGGCAAGGTCGATCTCGCGCCCCTGGTCATCGGGCACGCAGATCAGGATCTGACCGCGGGCGCGCCCGCTCTCGGCCGCGAGGCGGGACAGCAGGCTTGCGACCGAACTGGCGGCCTCGGCCTTTTGAAGGTGGATGCGCAATCCGGTTGCGCCCGCTTCCGCCGCCACCGCGTCGATGGGCTGGACGGCGCGGGCGAGAAGCTTCAGCGTCTCGCCTTCCAGCGTCGCCTCGACCGTGACGACCACGTTGCGCCCGGTGTCCAGATGGTCGCGGGCGGCTTCCAGAACGTCCGAGAACACGGTGACCTCGTAAAGCCCGGTCGGGTCGGACATCTGGACGAAGGCAAAGCGGTTGCCGCGCGCCGACTTGCGTTCCTGGCGCGAGGCGACGGAACCGGCGAGGCGGGCGTTGACCGGCCCGTTTGCCGCGTCGACCATGAGTTCGGCCAGCGTCCGGACCTTGATGCCTTTCAGCCGTTTGAGCGCCGCCATGTAATCGTCCAGCGGGTGGCCCGACAGATAGAAGCCGATCGCCTGATGTTCCTGCGCCAGACGCTCGGCGGGCAGCCAGTCGTCGCGGTTGGGCAGGCGGGGTTCGGGCAGGTCGGCCCCCGCCTCGCCGAACAGCGACACCTGGGACGAGGCGCGCGCTTCGTGCAGGGCGGCGGAAAAGGCCACCAGCGGATCAAGCGCATCGAAGACACGCGCCCGGTTGCCGTCAAGCACATCGAACGCGCCCGCGCGCGCGAGCATTTCCAGCGGGCGCTTGCCCACCCGCTTCAGGTCCACGCGCCGGGCCACGTCGAACAGGCTGACGAAAGGCCGGTCGCCCCGCGCGGCGACGATGGTGCGCATCGCCTCGACCCCCACGTTCTTCAGCGCGCCGAGGGCGTAGACGACCTTGCCGTCCCTGACGCTGAAGGTGGCAAGAGAGGCGTTGATGCAGGGCGCGACGATGCCGATGCCGAGACCCCGGCGCACTTCTTCGGCATAGCTGGCCAGCTTGTCGGTCAGGTGGATGTCGCAGTTCATCACGGCGGCCATGAATTCCACCGGGTAGTTGGCCTTGAGCCATGCCGTCTGATAGCTGACCACGGCATAGGCGGCGGCGTGCGATTTGTTGAAGCCGTAGTTCGCGAATTTCTCCAGCAGGTCGAAGACCTCGCCGGCCTTTTCCTTGCTGACGCCGTTCGCCAATGCGCCCTCGATGAACTTCGGGCGTTCCTTGGCCATTTCCTCGGGGATCTTCTTGCCCATCGCGCGGCGCAAGAGGTCGGCGCCGCCAAGGCTGTAGCCCGCCATGACCTGCGCGATCTCCATCACCTGTTCCTGATAGACGATGATGCCCTGCGTTTCCTTCAGGATGTGGTCGATGGACGGGTGGATCGACTCGAGGTCGCGCAGCCCGTTCTTCACCTCGCAATAGGCGGGAATGTTCTCCATCGGGCCGGGGCGGTAGAGGGCGACGAGCGCCACGATATCCTCGATGCAGGTGGGCTTCATGCGGCGCAGCGCATCCATCATGCCCGAGCTTTCCACCTGGAACACGGCGACGGTCTTGGCGGCGGCGTAAAGCTCGTAGGATTTCGCATCGTCCAGCGGGATCATCGCGATGTCGATCTCGATGCCGCGTTCCTTCAGAAGGTCCAGCGCGTTCTGGATGACGGTCAGGGTTTTCAGCCCGAGGAAGTCGAACTTCACCAGCCCCGCCGCTTCCACCCATTTCATGTTGAACTGGGTCGCCGGCATGTCGGAACGCGGGTCCTGGTAAAGCGGCACCAGCTCGTCCAGCGGGCGGTCGCCGATGACGACGCCCGCAGCATGGGTCGAGGCGTTGCGCAAGAGCCCCTCGATCTGCGCGCCATAGTCCAAGAGGCGGGCCACCACCTCTTCCTTGGCGGCCTCGCGCAGGCGCGGCTCGTCGGCCAGCGCCTTGGTGATCGAGACGGGCTTGACCCCTTCCAGCGGGATCAGCTTGGACAGCCGGTCCACCTGGCCATAGGGCATCTGGAGCACGCGGCCCACGTCGCGCACGGCGGCCTTGGACAGCAGTGCGCCGAAGGTGATGATCTGCCCCACCTTGTCGCGTCCGTAGCGGTTCTGGACGTAAGAGATGACCTCTTCCCGCCGGTCCATGCAGAAGTCGATGTCGAAGTCGGGCATCGAGACGCGCTCGGGGTTCAGGAACCGCTCGAACAGCAGGTTGTAGCGCAAGGGATCAAGGTCGGTGATCGTCAGCGCATAGGCGACAAGGCTGCCCGCGCCCGATCCGCGCCCCGGACCCACGGGAATGTTCTGCGCCTTGGCCCATTTGATGAAATCGGCCACGATCAGGAAGTAGCCGGGAAAGCCCATCTGCTCGATGATCTGAAGCTCGAAGGCGAGGCGCTTTTCATAGTCTTCCACGCTGGCGGCATGGGGAATGACCGCGAGACGGTCCTTCAGCCCGGCCCAGGACTGGCGGCGCAGTTCCTCGATCTCGTCATCGGCAAAGCGCGGCAGGATCGGCTTGCGCTTGGCCGCCGCATAGGCGCAGCGGCGGGCGATCTCCACCGTGTTCTCCAGCGCCTCGGGCAGGTCCGCGAACAGCGCGCACATCTCGGACTTCGGTCTTGAAATAGTGCTGCGGCGTCAGGCGGCGGCGGGGGGCCTGCTGATCGACATAGGCGCCTTCCGCGATGCAGATGAGGGCGTCATGCGCCTCGAACATGTCGGGCTTGGGGAAGTAGACATCGTTCGTCGCCACCAGCGGCAGGGCCATGTCATAGGCCATCTCGACGAAGCCGCGTTCGGTCAGGCGTTCGGCCTCGGTCGGCTGGCCGCCCTCGCCGGGGTGGCGCTGCAGCTCGACATAGAGGCGGTCGGGATAGATCGACGCGAACCGCTCCATCAGCGCGCGCGCCTTGGGCCCCTGCCCCGCCTGCAGCGCGCGACCGACCGGGCCTTCCGGGCCACCCGTCAGGCAGATCAGGCCGGTTGAATACTGTGCCAGTTCATCCATCGTCACCTGGGGAAGCTGGCCTGCCTTGTCGAGATAGAGGCAGGAATTCAGCTTCATCAGGTTCATGTAACCCGCCTCGTCCTGCGCCAGCAGAACGACAGGGGCCGTGGGGCGGGTCTTTTCGCCCGGCGCGGCGGGGTCGTAGGCCACCGAAACCTGACAGCCCAGGATCGGCTGCACGCCCGCACCCTGCGCGGTGACCGAGAACTCCAGCGCCGCGAACATGTTGTTGGTGTCTGTCACGGCCACGGCGGGCATGGCCTGCGCGGCGGCGAGGGCGACGAGCTTCTTCACCGGCACGGCGCCTTCCAGAAGCGAGTGTTCGGTGTGGACGCGGAGGTGAATGAATCGGGAAGGGTTTGCCATGGGCTGTAGCCTAACGAGCATGCAACGGGCCGCAAGGACTGCTTCGTCTTTCGGCAAAAGGCGAAAGTGCTATCTGGAAAGACGGAAAGGTTCCGCTTGCCTTGCGAAAGGGGGCGGGGCTTGATGAGGTCAGGGGAAACAGGGGCGCGGGCCTTGCTTTACGCCGCATCGGGCGGGTCCGCAACAGCCCCGGACGGGGAGAAGGCGGCAGGCATTCACATGGGTGAGATCGCGTTTCTGCTCAACGGGACGCCGGTGCGCGTGGCGGGGGAACCCCCGACGCGGACGCTTCTCGACTGGCTGCGCGAGGCGCGCGGTCTGACCGGCACGAAAGAGGGCTGCAACGAGGGCGATTGCGGCGCCTGCACCGTCATGGTGACGGATGCCGATGGTGCCAAGGCGCTGAACGCCTGCATCCTGTTCCTGCCGCAACTGCACGGGAAAGCTGTCCGCACGGTCGAGGGGATCGCGGCACCGGACGGGCGGATGCACCCGGTGCAGCAGGCGATGGTCGACCATCACGGATCGCAATGCGGCTTCTGCACGCCGGGTTTCGTCGTGTCGATGGCGGCTGGGCACCTGAACGGTCGGCGCGACCATGACGACGTGCTGGCGGGGAACCTGTGCCGCTGCACCGGCTATGCGCCCATCGTGCGGGCAGCCGAGGCGGTGGAACGCATGCCCGTGCCGGAATGGGTCAGGGACGCGCCGCTGGCGGTGGACGGTGCGGGCGAGGACGACGCCTTCCGTCCGCGCACATCGGACGAACTGGCAGCGTGGTATCTCGCGCATCCTGACGGCGACGCTGATCGCGGGCGCGACCGACGTGGGCCTCTGGGTGACGAAGGAGTTGCGCGCGCTGTCGCCGGTCGCGTTCCTGTCGGGGATCACCGATCTGCAACGGATCGAGGCGCAGGGCGACCGCCTGCGGATCGGCGCGGGCGTGACGATCGAGGCGCTGCGGGCGGCGATGGTGCCGTTGCATCCGGATTTCGCGGAATTGCTGCGCCGCTACGCCAGCCTGCAGATCCGCAATGCCGCGACCATCGGCGGCAACATCGCCAACGGCTCGCCCATCGGCGACGGGCCGCCCGCGCTGATCGCGCTCGGTGCTACGCTGCACCTGCGCCGGGGAGACGAACGGCGGGACATGCCGCTGGAGGCGTTCTTCCTCGACTATCGCAAGCAGGACCGCCAGCCGGGCGAGTTCGTCGAAGCGGTGACGATCCCGGCCGGCGCGCCGAACTTGCGCTGCTACAAGCTGTCGAAGCGGTTCGATCAGGACATCTCGGCGGTCTGCGGCTGTTTCAACGTGACGCTGGAGGGCGGCGTGGTGCGGACTGCGCGCATCGCCTTCGGCGGCATGGCGGGGATACCGAAGCGGGCGGCGGCGGTGGAGGCGGCGCTGATCGGGCAGCCGCTGACGGCGGAGGTCGCGGCCGGGCTGAAGCCTGTCTTCGCGCAGGATTTCACGCCGCTGACCGACATGCGGGCAAGCGCCGCCTACCGGCTGGAGACGGCGGCGAACATGCTGGTGCGCTATGCGCATGAGCTTGCCGGAACCGCGACCGACGTGCTGGAGGTGCGGGCATGAGCATGGGCAAGCCCCTGCCGCATGACGCGGCCCCGCTGCATGTCACGGGCATGGCGCGCTATGTCGATGACATTCCCGCGCCTGCGGGTGCGCTGCATCTGGCGTTCGGCCTGTCGACCGTCGCGCATGGGCGGATCATGGCGATGGACCTGTCCGCCGTGCGCGCCGCGCCGGGCGTGGTTGCGGTGCTCTCGGCCGATGACCTGCCCGACATGCCGGACTGCTCGCCCTCGACCCATGACGAGCCACTGCTGGCGGTGGGGACGGTGCATTACGTGGGCCAGCCGGTGTTCCTGGTGGTGGCGGACAGCCACCTTGCGGCGCGCAAGGCGGCGCGGCTGGGCAAGGTCAGCTACGAGGAATGGCCCGCGCTGCTGACCGTCGATCAGGCGCTGGCGGCGAACAGCCGGTTCGAGGGCGGCCCGGTCGTCTGGGCGCGCGGCGATGCGGCGGCGGCCATCGCGGGGGCGGCGCATGTCGTCGAAGGGCGGATGGAGGTCGGCGGGCAGGAGCATTTCTACCTGGAGGGCCAGGTGGCGATGGCGGTGCCGCTGGAGGGGGGCGACATGCTCGTCCATTCCTCGACCCAGCATCCGACCGAGATCCAGCACAAGGTGGCCCATGCGCTGCACCTGCCGATGAGCGCGGTGCGGGTCGAGGTGCGCCGGATGGGCGGCGGCTTCGGCGGCAAGGAAAGCCAGGGCAACGCGCTGGCCATCGCCTGCGCGCTGGCCGCGCGCGCCACGGGGCGGCCCGGCGCGGATGCGCTACGACCGCGACGACGACATGATGATCACCGGCAAGCGCCATGACCTTGCCATCCTCTACCGCGCGGGGTTCGACGCCGAGGGGCGGCTGGCGGGGGTGGAATTCACGCATCTGATGCGCTGCGGCTGGTCGCAGGACCTGTCGCTGCCGGTCGCGGACCGGGCGATGCTGCATGCCGACAACGCCTATTTCCTGCCTGCGGTGCGGATCGAGAGCCACCGGCTGAAGACCAACACGCAGAGCGCCACCGCCTTTCGCGGTTTCGGCGGGCCGCAGGGCATGGTGGGGATCGAGCGGGTGATGGACCACATCGCCCATCGCGCTTGGGCGCGATCCGCTGGAGGTGCGGCGGGCGAACTTCTACCGTGCCGCAGTGGAGAGGCCGGGGGGCCGTCTGCCCCCCGGACCCCCCGAGGATACTTCTGAACAGAAAATGATCAGGATGCAGGACTGTCGGACGAGGTTGACCTGACCTCGCGCGGGGCGAGCGATCTGGCACACGAGGGCGGGCGGCCCCCGGTGCCGCCGGGGGTGCAGACGACGCATTACCACATGCCGGTCGAGGATTTCATCGGGCATGAGCTGGTGGCGGCGCTGGAGCGTCGTCGGACTATGTGGCGCGGCGGGCGGCGATTGCCGCGTGGAACCGGGCGAGCCCCGGTCCTGAAGCGCGGGATTGCGCTGACGCCGGTGAAGTTCGGGATCTCGTTCACGCTGACCTGGCTGAACCAGGCGGGGGCGCTGGTGCATGTCTATCAGGACGGCTCGGTGCGCGCTGAACCATGGCGGGACCGAGATGGGACAGGGGCTGTTCCAGAAGGTCGCGCAGGTGGCGGCGGCGGTCTTCGGGCTGGAGGCCGGCGGCGGTGAAGATCACCGCGACCGATACCGGCGATGGTGCCGAACACCTCGGCCACGGCGGCGTCCTCGGGGGCGGACCTGAACGGCATGGCGGTGAGGGCGGCCGCGGAGACGATCCGCGCGCGGCTGGCGGAGTTCCTGGCCGAGCGGCATCAGGCGAAGCCGGGCGACGGTGCGGTTCGAGGACGGCCGGGTGCGCGTGGCGGGCGAGGTCTATGCCTTTGCCGAGGTGGTGGCCATGGGCCTATCAGGCGCGCGTCTCGCTGTCCTCGACCGGCTATTACGCGCACGCCGAAGATCGTCTGGGACCGGGTGAAGGGCGACGGGGCGGCCGTTCTTCTACTTCGCCTATGGCGCGGCGGTGACCGAAGTGGTGATCGACACGCTGACCGGCGAGAACCGCATCCTGCGGACCGACATCCTGCATGACACGGGCACCAGCCTGAACCCGGCCATCGGACATCGGCCAGATCGAGGGGGCCTATGTGCAGGGCGCGGGCTGGCTGACGACCGAGGAACTGGTCTGGGACGGCAAGGGGCGGCTGACGACGCATGCGCCGTCGACCTACAAGATCCCCGCCTGTTCGGACCGCCCGCCGTGTTCAACGTGGCGCTTTGGGGCAAGGCCAACCGCGAGGAGACGGTGGGCAAGTCCAAGGCGGTGGGCGAGCCGCCCTTCATGCTGGGCATCTCGGCGCTTGATGGCGCTGTCGGATGCGGTGGCGGCCTGCGGTGACGGGTCGGTCTATCCGGCGCTCGACGCGCCCGCGACGGCGGAGCGGGTGCTGATGGCCGTGCAGAGGGGCAGCGCGGCGATGTTTGACCTTGGCGCCCTTCGCGCGGCGGTGGCGGCGCAGGGCCGGGTGGCGCGCGTCGTGATCGCCGCGGTCGAAGGCTCTGCCCCGCGCGAGGTGGGGGCGGCGATGCTGGTCTGGGCCGACGGGTCAGACGGGACCATCGGCGGCGGGGCGCTGGAGTGTGAGGCGATGGCGCGGGCGCGGGGGCTGCTGGCGAACGGGCGCGCCGACGCGGTTCGACCGCGTGCCACTGGGGCCGGGGTTGGGGCAGTGCTGCGGCGGGGCGGTGGGATTGCTGACCGAGGTTTATGACGCAGTGACCCTGCCTGCGGGCGAGGTCGTGGCGCGGGCCGTTGACGGGCGGGCGATGCCGCTGGCGGTGAAGCGGCTTCTGGCCGCGGCGCGGGGGCGGGGCGTGATGCCTGCCGCGCAGCTGGTGCAGGGCTGGATGGTGGAACCCGTGGCGCGGGCGGACGCGGCAGGTCTGGGTCTGGGGTGCGGGGCATGTGGGCCGGGCGCTGGTCGCGGTGCTGGCCCCGCTGCCCGGCGTGGCGATCACCTGGGTCGACGTGGCGGCGGACCGCTTTCCGGCGGATGTGCCGGACGGCGTGACGGTGCTGCCCGCCGCCGATCCGGCGCGGCTGGCGGATCATGCGCCGCGTGACGCCGAGCATCTGGTGCTGACCTTCTCGCACGCGCTGGACCTGGAACTGTGCCACCGCCTGCTGGGGCGCGGGTTCGCGCGTCTGCGGGCTGATCGGGTCGGCGACGAAATGGGCGCGGTTCCGGTCGCGGCTGGCAGCACTTGGGCCATGCGCGCCGCGCAGGTCGCGCGGATCGACTGCCCGATCGGCGACCCCGCGCTTGGCAAGCATCCGCAGGCGATCGCGGTCGGGGTGGCGGCGGAGTTTCTGGGACGGACGCCACAGATCGCGTCACGCGGAGAAGCGGGATGACAGGGACAGGGCAAGTGCTGCTGACGCGTCGAGGGGATGACCAAGGCCTATCCCGGCGTGGTGGCCAACAGCGACGTGTCGTTTTCGCATCGGCGAGGGCGAGATTCACGCGCTGCTGGGCGAGAACGGGGCGGGCAAGTCGACGCTGGTCAAGATGATCTACGGCCTCGTGCAAGCCCGACAGCGGGCAGATGACGCTGCGCGGCGCGCCCTATCAGCCGCCGAAGCCGGCGAGGCGCGCAGTCAGGGCGTGGCGATGGTGTTCCAGCATTTCAGCCTGTTCGAGGCGCTGAACGTGGCCGAGAACGTGGCGCTTGGGCATGGAGAACCCGCCGCAGATGCGGCGAGCTTGCGCAGCGCGATCCGGGCGGTGAGCGAGGAATACGGCCTGCCCTTGGACCCCGACCGGATGGTGGGCGACCTGAGCGCGGGCGAGCGGCAGCGGGTGGAGATCATCCGCTGCCTGTTGCAGGACCCGAAGCTTCTGATCATGGACGAACCGACCAGCGTGCTGACCCCGCAGGAGGTGGACATCCTGTTCCAGACGCTGCGGCAGTTGTCGTCCGAAGGCACGGCGATCCTCTACATCAGCCACAAGCTGGAAGAGATCCGCGCGCTGTGCGACGAGGCGACGATCCTGCGGCGGGGCAAGGTGGTGGCCACCTGCACCCCGCGCGAGCGAATCGGCGCGCGAGATGGCGGAGCTGATGGTGGGCGAGACGCTGACGCCGCCCGCGCGCAGCGACAGAGCCGAAGGGCGAGGTGGCGCTGGAGGTGTCGCGAGCTTTCGGTCGCGCTCGCCCATCCGTTCGGCACGTCGCTGAAGGAGGTCAGCTTCACGGTTCGCAAGGGCGAGATCCTCGGCATCGCCGGGGTGGCGGGCAACGGGCAGGACGAACTCTTGCTGGCGCTGTCGGGCGAGTTGCGGACCAGCGACGACGCGGTGAAGATCGACGGCGTAGCCGGTTTCGGCGACCTGGGCCCGAACGAGCGGCGGCGGGTGGGGCTGGTGGCCGCGCCCGAGGAACGGCTGGGCCACGCGGCCGCGCCGGACATGAGCCTGATCGAGAACGCGCTCCTGTCCGGCGCGGTCCGCAAGGGGCTGACGAAGAACGGGTTCGTCGACTGGGCGGCGACCAAGCGACTTCGCCGAGCGAGATCGTCAAGGCCTATGACGTGCGCACGCCGGGCATCTGAGTGGCGGCGCGGGCGCTTTCGGGCGGCAACCTGCAGAAATTCGTGGTGGGCCGCGAGTTGAGCCAGAGCCCCGGCGTGATCGTGATCAACCAGCCGACCTGGGGCGTCGACGCCGCGGCGGCGGCGGCGATCCGGCAGGCGCATCCTCGACCGGGCGGCAGAAGGGGCGGCGGTGCGTCGTGATCAGCCAGGACCTCGACGAGCTGCTGGAAATCGCAGACCGCTTCGCCGTGCTGAACGACGGGCGGCTGACGCACGCCGCGGCCCGTCGCAGGGCCTGACGATGGACGAGATCGGCCTGATGATGGGCGGCGCGCACGGCATGGAGGTGGCGCATCATGCGGCATGATCGGGACGGCAAGGCCATCGGGGCATGCGGGCTGCGGCCTGACCGGACGGGGGACGCATCATGTTCGCGCTTGAGAAACGTCCCAACCCCAGCCGGTTCTGGACGGCGGCAACGCCGGTGCTGGCGGTGATCCTGACGATGATCGCGGGCGGCATCATGTTCGCGATCCTGGGCAAGAACCCGTTCGAGGTGATCCGCACGATCTTCTGGGACCCGCTGTTTCACGGCGAGTTCGCCAGCTATTCGCGCGCCGCAGCTGCTGGTGAAGGCGGGGCCGCTGATCCTGATCGCGATCGGCCTTTCACTGGGGTTCCGTGCCGGCATCTGGAACATCGGGGCCGAGGGGCAGTACATCATGGGCGCGATCTTCGGGGCGGGGGTGGGCCTTGCCGTTCTACCCGACGGAGAGCCGGTGGATCTTTCCGCTGATGGTGATGGCGGGGGCCTTCGGCGGCTGGGTCTGGGCGATGATCCCGGCGATCCTGAAGACGCGGTTCAACACGAACGAGATCCTGGTCTCGCTGCTGCTGGTCTATGTCGCGGAGACGATCCTGGCCTCGATGTCGCTGGGCCTGCTGCGCAACCCCGAAGGCGTCGGCTTTCCAGGCAGCCGCAACCTAGCCAGCTGGCCGGCGGCGCGAACCCGGAGCTGATCGCGGGACACGGGCCTGCACTGGGGCGTTGTCGCGGCCTTCATCGCGGTGATCGCGGCCTATATCCTGCTGCAGCGCCACATCCTGGGCTTCCAGATCCGGCTGGCGGGCGAGGCACCGCGTGCGGCGCGCTTTGCGGGGGTGGCCCCGAACGAGGCTGGTCGTGCTGTGCATGGGCATATCGGGCGCGCTGGCGGGGCTGGCGGGGATGTTCGAGGTGACGCGGACCGGCGGGGCAGATCAGCATCGACTTCAACTCGGGCTACGGGTTCACCGCGATCATCGTGGCCTTCCTCGGGCGGCTCAACCCCCTCGGCATCGTGCTGGCGGGGCTTCTGATGGCGCTGACCTATATCGGCGGCGAGATGGCGCAGTTCATGCTGGGCCTGCCCGTCGGCGGCGATCCAGGTCTTCCAGGGGATGCTGCTGTTCTTCCTCCTGGCGGTGGACGTGCTGTCGAACTACCGCATCCGCTTTGTCGGTTTCCGGAGGGCCGCGTGATGGAGATCTTCGGAGGGATCAATCCGGCATTCTGATCGCCTCGCTGATGGTGGCGGCGGTGCCGATCATGCTGGCCGCGATCGGCGAGACTGGTGGTCGAGAAGGCGGGCGTGCTGAACCTCGGCGTCGAGGGGATGATGATCATCGGCGCGGTCTGCGGCTTTGTCGCGGCGGTCGAGACGGGAAGCCCGTTCCTGGGCTTCGTGGGCGGCGCAGCGGCGGGGGCGGCGCTGTCGCCTGATCTTTGCCTTTCTGACGCAGATGCTGCTGGCCAACCAGGTGGCGACGGGGCTTGCGCTGACGCTGTTCGGGCTGGGCCTGTCCTCGCTGATCGGGCAGGGCTACGTCGGCATCAAGCCGCCCGCGACGGGCGACGTGCCGTTCGGGCCGCTGGCCGACATTCCGGTGCTGGGCACGATCCTGTTCGACCACGATCCGGATGGTCTATATCTCGATCCTGATCATCGCGGCGGTCTGGGCGGTGCTGAACGCTACACCCGCACCGGCCTGATCCTGCGCGCGGTGGGCGAGAAGCCACGATGCGGCGCATGCGCTCGGCTACAAGGTGCAGCGCATCCGCCTGCTGGCGATCGCTGTTCGGCGGCGCGATGGCGGGGCTGGGCGGGGCGTATATCAGCCTGATCCGCGTTCCCCAATGGACCGACGGGATCACCGCCGGTGCGGGGTGGATCGCGCTGGCGATCGTGGTCTTTGCCAGCTGGAAGCCGTGGCGCGTGCTGCTGGGTGCTTATCTTTTTGGCGGAATCACCGTGCTTCAGCTTAACCTGCAGGCGGCCGGGGCGCGCATCCCGGTCGAGTACTTGTCGATGTCGCCCTACCTGATAACCATCCTCGTGCTGGTCATCATGTCGGCGGACCGTGGCCGGGCCGCGCTGAGCGCGCCCGCCGCACTGGGGCAAGAACTTTCATGCCTCGCGCTGAGGCGTGCAATCAAGGCCGGGTTCGCCGGCACCAACTGGGAGAGTACGAATGAAACGCAGAACGCTTCTGGCCACCGCCGCCCTGGGGCTGGGCCTGGCCGTGGCCGGGGCCGCAATGGCGCAGGACAAGACCAAGGCCTGCTTCGTCTATGTCGGACCCATCGGGGACGGCGGCTGGACCTATCCAGCACCATCAGGGCCTGCTGGCCGTACAGGCCGAGTTCGGCGACAAGGTGGAGACCGCCTATCAGGAAAACGTGCCCGAGGGCGCCGATGCCGAACGGGTGCTGACCCAGATGGCGCTGTCGGGCTGCGACATCATCTTCACCACCTCGTTCGGCTACATGGACGCGACGAACGCGGTCGCCGCCAAGTTCCCCGACGTGAAGTTCGAGCATGCGACGGGCTACAAGCGCGAGCATCCGAACGTCTCGACCTATAACGCGCGGTTCTACGAGGGCCGGGCGATCCAGGGCCACATCGCGGGCAAGCAGACCAAGTCGAACAAGATCGGCTATATCGCGTCCTTCCCGATCCCCGAGGTCATCATGGGGATCAACAGCTACTACCTGCACGCCAAGAAGGTGAACCCCGACGTGGAGTTGAGCGTCGTCTGGGCCTACACCTGGTTCGACCCGCGAAAGAGGCCGATGCCGCCAAGGCGCTGATCGAACAGGGCGTGGACGTCATCGCCAGCCACACCGACTCGACCGCGCCGCTGGCCGAGGCCGCCAAGACCCCCGGCGTGATCGGCTTCGGTCAGGCGTCGGACATGGCCGAATACAAGCCGAGCCCGCGCGTGTCGTCGATCATCGACAACTGGGCGCCCTACTACATCAAACGCGTGGGCGCCGTCATTGACGGAACGTGGGCGCAGGCGGATGCGTGGGAAGGCATCTCGGGCGGCGAAGTCGAGATCGGCGAGATCACCGATGCGATCCCTGCCGACGTGAAGGCCGAGGCGCTGGCGATGCGCGACGCTATCGCCGCGGGCACCTATCACCCGTTCACCGGCCCGATCAACAAGCAGGACGGGACGGCCTGGCTGGCCGAGGGCCAGACGGCGCCGGACGGCGATCTTCTGGGCATGAACTTCTATGTCGAAGGGATCACCGGCGACATTCCGCAGTAACAAGCGGCACTTCTGAAGACGGGGTCCGGTCTGGCCGGGCCCCTTTTTGCTGCGTTGCGCGCCCCGATTCACTCCGCCAAAGCGTCAGGTTCGGGAACAATCGGCGGTTGTCAGGCCGACTGGTGACAGAGCGTGACCCGGTTTCCCCGCCCGAACGGACACGATTTCCAGCACTGGGAACTAGTGTGTTTCCGATGCAGGCACCAATGCCGCCGCGCGACCACATGACCGCCCCGTTCGTCAAAGGATGACACGGAAAAGTGCCGGGTTCGGGCCGTTTCACATAAGTTTTGCAACCAAGGGTTAACTTTTGCCCGTGCTGCTCCCGCGCGCCTGTCCACCGACGGACAACCTGTCTTTTTGGACAGTTTGACCCCGGTGGCCAAAACATGGTTCTTCAGACTTGTCGAAAGTTTGTAGCTGATTGTCTGTTTCCGCGAATTTCATAACGATTTGGTGGCGTTAGCCGCAAAAGGCTGGACCTCTGTTCGAGGTTCTTTTCAACGGTGACAGGCCCGGAGCAATCCGGGCCTTTTTTCTTGCCGCGCGGCGGGTGACCTTGCCATTTCCCGGTCTGCACGGCAGCGTGCGGCGCATGTCGAGCGACTTCATCATCATCGGTGGCGGCATTGCGGGCATCTCTGCCGCAGCGCGCCTTTCGCATCTGGGCAAGGTCACCGTGATCGAGGCCGAAGATGCCCTTGCGCACCACGCCTCGGGCCGTTCGGCGGCGCTCTACGAACCGCATTACGGGCTGGCGCCGGTCGTTTCGCTGAGCCTTGCGTCGGAGGCCTATTTCCGCGCCGCCGAGGGAATTCTGGCCCCGCGCGGGATGATGATGGTCGCCCGCGCCGACCAGCAGGCAGAATTCGAGGCCGATGCCGACGGGATGCGGCTTGACCGCCTGTCTCTGGACGAGGCGCGCGCGTGGGTTCCGGTGTTGAACCCCGCAACGGTGGCCTATGCCGCTGCGGCGCAACATGCGTGGGACATCGACACCGACCTGCTGATCCAGCGCTTCGCGCGCGAAGCGCGGGGGAACGGGGCCACGATCCTGACCGGCGCGCGCGCAAGCGGTATCGCGCGGTCCGGGGCCGGGTGGCGCGTGACGGCAGGCGCGATTGAGGTCGAGGGACGCGTGGTCATCAATGCCGCCGGGGCCTGGGCCGATCAGGTCGCGATCCTGGCTGGCGTCCGGCCGCTGGGGCTGACACCGCTGCGCCGGTCGATGGCCCGCATCCCGGCACCGGGCGGGCATGACGTGCGGCGCTGGCCGATGATCTTCGGCGCGGGCGAGACGTGGTACGCCAAGCCCGACGCGGGCGCGCTGATCGTCTCGCCCGCCGAGGAGCATCCGATGGACCCGCATGACGCCTGGGCCGACGACATGGTGCTGGCCGAGGGGCTGGCGCGCTATGAGGAAATGGTGACGGAGCCGGTGACGCGGCTGATCTCGTCCTGGGCGGGGTTGCGGACCTTTGCGCCCGACCGGGTGCTGGCGATCGGGCGCGATCCGGTCGAGCAGGATTTCTTCTGGGTGGCGGGTCAGGGCGGTTACGGCTTCCAGACCTCGCCTGCGGCCAGCGCGCTGGTCGCGGACCTGCTGGCCGGGCGCACGCCCGAGTTGGACAGGGCAACGGTGGCCGCGCTCGATCCGGCGCGGTTTGGATGAGGGGGCTTGCATGATGCGGATGACACGGGTGATTGCGGCCCTGGCAATGGCAGCCCTGCTGGCGGCCTGTGGCGGCGGATCGGGGACCGTTTCCGGCCACCCGCAAGGGATTCCGAAGCAGTTCGGCGATACCGACCCGCATCCCTGGCCACGTGCGGCCTCGCCCACCGACCATGACGTGCACGGCGTCGACGTGTCGCGCTTCCAGGGCGGCATCGACTGGAACCGCGCGGCCTCTGCGGGGGTCGAATTCGCCTTCCTGAAGGCCACCGAGGGGGGCGACCGGCTCGACCCCAGCTTCAAGGACAACTGGCGCGCCACGCGGCGGGCCGGCATCCCCCGCGGGGCCTATCACTTCTACTACTTCTGCCGCCCGGCCGAGGATCAGGCGAAATGGTTCATCCGGAACGTCCCCGCCGAGGCGGGCGCCCTGCCCCCGGTGCTGGATCTGGAATGGAACCACCTGTCGCCGACATGCAAGCTGCGCCCCGACCCCGAGACGGTGCGCAGCGAGGCGGAGACGTTCCTGCGCATCCTGACGCGGCACTATGGCCAGCGCCCGATCATCTACACCACCCCCGACTTCTGGGAGCGCAACGAGATGTGGCGGATCAAGGGTTACGAGCTATGGCTGCGCTCGGTCGCGTCACATCCGAAGGACCGCTACGAAGGGCAGCGTTGGACGTTCTGGCAGTACACGGGAACGGGGCTGGCACCCGGTTTCTCGGGCGAGGTCGACCTGAACGCCTTCTACGGCAGCCGGGCGCAATGGGGCGACTGGCTTGCCGCGCGGCAGAAGTAGAACGGAAACAAGGGCCCCGACGGGCGGGGCCCCTTAACACCTCACTCGTTACAAAGGTCAGGCCGCCCTGCGCTGTCGCCGGGACAGGAACGCAAGACCGCCAATCACGCTGGCCAGAAGGGGAAGTCCGGCAGGAACGGGCACGGCGGGTGGGACGGGAACCGCCTCGATCGCCCCGAAGTTCACCGCGACGCGGCTGTTGGGCGAGCCGTTTGCACCGGGTTTGAGTGTGAAGCTGAACGCCAGCGTGCCCTGAAGGCTGGTGATCGGACCGAGGCCATCCAGCGCATAGGTGCCGGGCGTGTTGCCATTGGTCGCCGAAAGGGAGAGCGGTGCAAGCAGGTCGGCGCCGTTCACCTTGGTGATCGAGAAACTCGTCATCACCGACGAAAAGCGGGCGTCGTCAAGCGCCCGAACGTAAAGGCTGAACGCATTCCAGTTTCCGTCAGCGACATTGAGGGTTGTGCTCGTCGATCCCAGCATCAGTGTCGCAGCAGTGCCGTCATACCCGAGCGACCAGGCATAGGATGTGCCCGACGCGCCCCAGCCGACGTTGAACGACGCAGAGGTGTTCGTGTCGGTGCCGTCGCGCAGGAACGCATCCTTGCCGCTGCCGCCGCTGTTCTGGACATTCTGGTCGCGCTTGATCTCGACCCCGAAAAGCTGGCGCGAGCTTTCGAACAGCGCGGTGTCGGAAAGGTTCACGGGCAAAATGGTTGCCGCCTGTGCGGTGCCGCCCACGAGAGCAAAGGCCAGGGCTGCCAGGAAAAACTTCATGTCGTCTCCAAAAAACGCCTTTGCCGGGCGAACTCGCACGGCTGCGTGAGCGAGCAGTTAGTCGGCATTTGTGACAAATTGTGGCCAGCCCTGCGGCACGCACCTGCTATCCGCGAAACAGTCGCACCGCATTGTCGAACCAGGCCGCCCGGCACGCGTCGCGGGCGCGCCGCGGACCGTCTGATGCTGCGCGTTTCGGATAGCGGGGCACCGCGCAAATGGGTCCAAATGGAGAGGAACAAGACCGGCCCCGCGAGGCGGCCCATCGCATCCATCCATGAGAGAGCGTTCCGACATGTCTTCGCACGCAGCCTTCGCCACCACCCTTGCCCTCTTGCTCTCGACCGCGCCCGCCCTCGCCCAGACCGCGCCAACCCTATCCCCGGTCTCGCCCGACGAACTCGCCTTCTCGGTCACCAACATGGACCCGTCGGTCAGCCCCGGTGCCGACTTCTACCGCTATGCGTCCGGCGCGTGGCAGGACCGGGTGCAGCGCCCCGAGCGGCTGGCGATGTACGGCATCTTCGACATGATGGGCGAGCGGCAGAAGGCGCAGATGAAAGCCCTGCTCGCGCAGATCGGCGCGACGGCCTCCGCCGCGCCGAAGGGTAGCCCCGAACAACAGGTGGGCACCTTCTACAACGCCTTCATGGATACCGCCGCCCGTGACGCCGCCGGGATGACGCCGCTCCAGCCCCAGCTCGACGCGATCGCCGCGATCGGGTCGATGGACGACCTCGTGCGCTACCTTGCGACGGCCCGGGCCACGACCTCGGCCCCGCCCGCGCTATTGCTGCTGAAGCCCGATATCGGTCTGAACGACAGCTCGCGCTATGTCATCAACGCCGGCGCAGGCAGCTTCGGCGTGCCCTTCGACGATGTGCTGGCCGAGGCCCCCGACAGCCCCCGCCGCACGGGCTACAGGAACTATCTGGCGCAGGTGATGCAGGTGGCCGGTTACGCGCCCGACGAGGCTGCCCGCCTTGCCGATCTCGCCATCTCGATCGAGGCCGCGCTGCAACCGGGCAAGCTGACGCCGGTCGAGGCCAACGAACCTGACAAGATCAACAACCCGATCACCCTTGATGCCTTGCAGGCGCAGATCCCGGAACTGGACCTGAGGCTCTACCTCGCCACGGTCGGCCTGCCGGAGACGGCCGACATCATCCTGAGCGAGCCGAAATACTATCCCCTGCTCTCGCAGGTGCTGCGCGATCACAGCCTGCAAGACCTGAAGGACTACATCACCGTCCTGACCATTGCGGGTTATTCCAGCATCCTCTCATCCGCCTTCGACGAGCCGACGCGGGCCTGGTCGGAAGTGCTCACCGGAGTTCCCGTGCTTCCCCCGCAGGACGAGCGGGCGCTCGCGCTCGTGACGGCGGCATTGGGCCATCCGGTCAGCCGGATCTATGTCGATGCGTTCTTCTCCGAGGATCAACGGGCGGGCGCGTCGCAGATGATCACGCAGATCGTCGGTGCGTTCCGGGCGCGCCTGCCATCGCGCGACTGGCTGACCGAGGCGACGCGGGCGCAGGCGATGGAAAAGGTCGATGCGCTGACCGTCCGCGTGGGCTATCCCGATACGTGGATCGACTTCTCCGGTGTCGAGATCGGCACCGATCTGGTGGCGAACGTCAACGCGACCGCCGCTTTTCAGTATCGCCGCGCGCTCGAGAAGTTCAGCCAGCCGGTCGTCCAGGATGAATTCGCGACCAAGGACACCTATCCGGTCGCGCAGAACGCCGCCTATGACCCGCAGCTCAACGGCTTCGAGATACCGGCGGCGATCCTTCAGCCGCCGATGTATGACCCCGGCATGGATTTCGCCGTCAATGTCTGCCGGATCGGCGCGGTGATCGGGCATGAGCTGACGCATGGTTTCGACAGCATGGGGCGCCAGTTCGACGCCCGGGGCGACATTCGCGACTGGTGGACGCCCGCCGATGCCGAGGCCTTCGACAAGCAGGCGCAGAAGCTGATCGATCAGGCCGATGCCTATGAGGTGTTGCCCGGCCTGAAGGGGAACGGTCTGATCGAGGTCGGCGAGAACATGGCCGATGTCGGCGGCCTGACGCTGGCGATGGATGTGCTGAAACAGCATCTGGCGGCGAACCCCGACCAGAACCTGCCCATCGACGGTCTTTCGCCCGAACAGCGGTGCTTCCTGTCATGGGCGCAGATGTGGACCGCCAAGAGCTCGGATCAGATCCTGCGTCTGATCATCGCCAATGACCCGCATCCCTCCAGCCCCTACCGCGCCATTGCCGCCCCCCGGAACCTCGACAGCTTCTACGAGGCTTTCGGGATCACGGAAGGCGATCCGATGTGGCTGCCGCCCGAGCAGCGCGTCCACGCCTGGTAGAGCGGGCCTGAGACACGAAAAGCCGGGGCGATCCCCCGGCTTTCCCGACCGTTCCTGTCTGCATATGAAAGTCATATGGACATCATATGGCCTTCATATCCCCCGACCGTCAGCCGTCGACCCGGATGCGGGCGTTCGTCGGATCGAACGGGCTGTCCTCGACCACAACCGCATCCCAAAGCTGCCGCAGCATCCTGACTTGCAGCTTCTGGCCCACGTCGGCCAGGTCGGAGCGGACATAACCCATCCCGATCTGCTTGCCGAAGGCGACGGAATAGCCGCCCGAGGTCAGGCGACCGATCTTTTCGCCGTCCAGAACAAGCGCCTCCTTGCCCCAGGGGTCTGCGTCGGTCGGCCCGTCTATCAGCAGCGTCACGCATTTGCTGCGGATGCCGGTGGCCAGCATGGCGTCCTTGCCCTGGAAGTCCTTGGAAAGATCCACGAACCGGTCAAGCCCGGCCTCCAGCGGCGTGGCATCGCGGCCCAGTTCGGTGCCGAAGGCGCGGTAGGATTTCTCTTGCCGAAGCCAGTTCTGCGCGCGCGCGCCGACCAGCTTCATCCCGTGTTTCTCGCCCGCCTTCAGCAGCAGATCCCACAGGTAGCGCTGCATCTCGATCGGGTGGTGCAGTTCCCAGCCAAGCTCGCCCGTATAGGCCACGCGGATCGCGTTCACGGGGCACATGCCCAGTTCGATCTTGCGCGCCGACAGCCAGGGGAAGCGCTTGTTCGACAGCACGGTATCGGGATCGGCGTCCTTCACGATCTCGCGCAGGATGGCGCGGCTGTTCGGACCGGCGAGGGCGAACACCCCCCATTGGGTCGTCACGTCGTGGATATCGAGATGGCCGAAACGCGCCTTCTGATCCTCGGCGCATTTGCGCAGGTAATCGGCATCATAGGCCGTCCACGCGCCTGCCGAGACGAGGTAGTATTCCTGCTCCGCCAGCCGGACGATGGTGTATTCGGTCCGCGTCGTGCCGGTCGGCGTCAGGGCGTAGGTCAGGTTGATGCGCCCGACAGCGGGCAGCTTGTTGGTGGTGAACCAGTCGAGGAAGGCCGTCGCCCCCGGCCCGCGCACGAGGTGCTTGGTGAAGGCCGTGGCGTCGATCAGACCCGCCGTCTCGCGGATCGCCTTGCGCCTCGGCCACCGCATATTGCCACCAGTCGGCGCGGCGGAAGCTGCGGGCGTGATGGTCGTAGTCGGCGGGGGCGTCGAGCGGACCGTAGTAGTTCGGGCGCTCCCATCCATTCACCTGCCCGAACTGGGCGCCCAGGGCCTTCTGCCGGTCATAGACCGGCGCGGTGCGCAGCGGGCGGCAGGCTTCGCGTTCCTCGTCGGGGTGGTGCAGGATGAAGACGTGGTCGTAGCATTCCTCGTTCTTGCGCGCGGCATATTCGGTCGTCATCCAGCCGCCGAAGCGCTTGGGATCGAGGCTTGCCATGTCGATCTCGGCCTCGCCGTTCACCATCATCTGGGCGAGGTAGTAACCCGTTCCCCCGGCGGCGGTGATACCGAAGCTGAAGCCTTCGGCCAGCCACATGTTGCGCAGGCCGGGTGCGGGACCGACCAGCGGGTTGCCGTCGGGCGTGTAGCAGATCGGGCCGTTGAAATCGTCTTTCAGGCCAACGGTTTCCGAGGAGGGAAGCCGGTGGATCATGCTCATGTATTCGGCCTCGATCCGCTCGAGATCGAGCGGGAACAGGTCGGCACGGAAGCTTTCCGGCACATCGTAGAGGAAGCGCGCGGGTGCGCCCTTTTCATAGGGGCCGAGGATCCAGCCGCCGCGTTCCTCGCGCACGTACCACTTGGCATCGGCGTCGCGCAGCACGGGGTGCTGCGGGTTCGTCTTGCGCCATTCGACCAGCGCCGGGTCCGGCTCGGTCACGATGTACTGATGCTCGACCGGGATGGCGGGGATCTTGATCCCCAGAAGGCGCGCCGTGCGCTGTGCGTGGTTGCCGGTGGCGGTGACGACGTGCTCGGCATGGATGGTGAAGGTGTCGTCCGAGGGCACGAGGTTGCCGCCCTGTTCCACCATGCGGCGACAGGTGACGATCCATTCGTCGCCGGTCCAGAAATAGCCGTCGACCTGCACGCGACGTTCGATCGTCGCACCGAGCTGCCGCGCGCCCTTGGCCATCGCCTGCGTCACGTCGGCGGGGTTGATGTAGCCGTCCTGCGGGTGAAACAGCGCGCCTTTGAGGTCATCGGTGCGCACCAGCGGCCAGCGGTCGGCGATCTCTTTCGGCGTCAGGAATTCGTGATAGACGCCCGCCGTCTCGGCCACCGACGAATAGAGCATGTATTCGTCCATGCGCGCGTCGGTCTGCGCCATGCGCAGGTTGCCCACGACATAGAAGCCGGGGTTCAGCCCCGTCTCGGCCTCAAGCCCCTTGTAGAAATCGACGCTGTACTTGTGGATATGGGTCGTGGCGTAGCCCATGTTGAACAGCGGCAGAAGCCCCGCCGCGTGCCAGGTAGAACCACTGGTCAACTCGTCCCGCTCGACCAGCATCGTGTCCCAGCCGGCCTTGGCGAGGTGATAGGCGATGCCGGTGCCGACCGCGCCGCCACCGACGACAAGGGCTTTGACATGGGTTTTCATGGGAGACGCTCCGCAGGCGAAAGGGTTGGCCCATAGATGCCCGAACCGCAGGCAAAGGGGCAAGGCGCGCCGACCTTTGCCAGCCGAAAACGACATGCACGCCCGGCTTGCGACATCGCCGGGCTTGACGCTGGCGCAACGGGACGGCTAGCCAAGGGCATGAGACGGACCGCGCCCTTCGTGATCCTCCTGCAGCGCCTTGCCTGGCTGGCAATGCTGCTGCCCTTCCTTGCGCTGTCGTCGCTGCCGTCCGGCGTGATGCCGGGACAGGCCGCTGACGGGACGCTGACGCTGGTGCTGTGCACGACGGACGGCCCGCGCGAGGTTGCCGTCGATCTGGGGACGGGCGAGCCGCACGAGACGCGGCAGGGCTGCCCGTTCGCGCTTCTGCACAGCGCGGCCGTTCTGCCCGCCGGCGCTTCGACCCTCGCTGCGCCGATGGTGGTGCTTCCGCCCGACTTTGCGCACTGGCACGCAGCCCATCTCTACCCCGCCCATGTTCCCGGCCCGCGCACCGCCCGTGCGCCCCCTGCCTTCGCCTGACGACCGGACTTCACCCCATTTTCCGATCTTCAAGCCAAGGACATACCCGATGGCAGTCACGACTCAGGGTGCATCCGCGCCCCAGGGCGCCGAGCGCGCCCGATCCTTCTACATGGCCGCGTGGCGCTGGCATTTCTACGCTGGCCTCTACGTCGCCCCGTTCCTCGTCATGCTCGCGATCACCGGCCTCATCATGCTTTACGTCAGCGCCTTCGTCGGCCTGAACGGCGAGCGCATGACCGTGACGCCCGGCACAACGCCGATGCCCGTCTCGGCGCTGGCCGAGGCCGCCGTCGCCGCAGTTCCCGATGGCCGTGTCGGCGCAATACATCGCGCCGCTGTCCCCGAACCATGTCGCGGTCTTCCGCGTCGAAGCGGGCGAGGCGGCGACCGCCGTACAGGTCAATCCCTACACCGCCGACATCGTCGGGACCAGTCGGACTGGGACGGCGGCTGGTACCCCTTTGCGACCGAGATCCACGGCACCCTGCTGCTGGGCGACACCGGCGACCGGTTGATCGAGATCGCCGCCGGGCTTCGGCGTGGTCCTGATCGTGACCGGGCTTTATCTCTGGTGGCCACGCGATGGGCAGGGGCTGGCGCGGTCGCTTGTGCCGGACCTCAGCGCGCGGGGACGCAGCTTGTGGAAGTCGCTGCACCGGACGGTCGGCTTCTGGGTGGCTGCGGTGCTGCTCGTGTTCCTGATCTCGGGCCTGAGCTGGGCCGGGATCTGGGGCGGCAAGATCGTGCAGGCCTGGAGCACTTTCCCGGCCGAGAAATGGGACAACGTCCCGCTGTCGGACAAGACCCATGCCGACATGAATCACGGCGCGATGAAAGAGGTGCCCTGGGGGCTGGAACAGACGCCATTGCCTGCGTCCGGCTCTGATGCCGGGGCGACAGCCGTGGCGCTGCCGGTGACGCTGGACAGCGTGGCGGGTTTTGCAACGGCGCAAGGTTTCGTCGGCCGGTTCCAGGTCAACCTGCCGGGCGACGAGACGGGCGTCTGGACGATCAGCCACGACTCGATGAGCAATGACGGGCCGGACCCCTCGGCGGACCGGACGATCCACGTCGACCAGTACACCGGCAACGTGCTGGCCGATGTCGGCTTTGCCGACTACTCGGCCTATGCCAAGGCCATGGCCTATGGCATCGCGTTCCACGAGGGCGACATGGGGGTGTGGAACCTGGTGCTGAACGCGCTGTTCTGCCTGTCGGTGATCTTCCTGTCGGTCTCGGGTCTGGTGATGTGGTGGATCCGGCGGCCGTCAGGTGCCGCGCGGCTGGCCGCGCCGCCTCTGCCGGTCGATCTGCCGATGTGGAAGGGCGCGGTGTTCCTGGGCCTGCTCGTCTCGCTTGCCTTCCCGCTGGTCGGGCTGACGCTGCTGGCCGTGCTGGCGCTGGACCTGCTGGTCCTGTCGCGCCTTCCGATGCTGAAGCGCGCCCTGTCCTGAGGCGTGCGGCAGCGGCGGCTGCCGATGGCTCCCCCTGCGGGGGCCTGAGGCGGCCGCCCCTTCCGGGTCAGATCAGCCCTTCCTTGCGGAACAGCGCCTTGAGGTCGGCCTCGGGCCGGGCGCCGAAATGGCTGATGACCTCGGCCGCCGCGACGCAGCCCATGCGGCCGCAGGTGGCGAGCGCCTGGCCCGGTCGCGAGGCCGTAGAGGAACCCGGCGGCGAACTGGTCGCCCGCGCCGGTGGCATCGACCGGGACGACGCGGTGCACCGGGACCATGGCCTGTTCCTCGCCGCGCACGATGATCACGTCATGGCCCGACCGGGTGCAGACGACCAGCCCCGCATCCGCCGCGGCCTGTTCCAGCGCGGCGGAGAGGTCGGTCTGGTAGAGCGACGCCCATTCGTGTTCGTTGCCGATCACGTAGTCCAGCTCCTTGACCAGACGGCGGAAGTCGTCGCGGTGGCGGTCGACGCAGAACGGGTCCGACAGCGCGATGCCGGCCTTGCCGCCGTTCGTCGTGGCACAGGCTGCGACGGCGCGTTCGAAGGCCTGCTTTCCCTTGGGCTTGTCGTAGAGATAGCCTTCGAGGAACAGGATCTCGGCCCGGCCCGCCACGCTGTCGGACACATCGTCGGGGCCGAGTTCGGACGGAGATGCCGAGATAGGTGTTCATCGACCGCTCGCCATCGGGCGAGACGAAGATCATCGAGCGCGAGGTGGGCAGGTCGCCGTCCGGGCACGGGCGGGTTGACGAAATCGGTGCCCTCCTCGGCCATGCTGCGCGCATAGAACCGGCCCAGCGCATCGTCATGCACCCGGCCGATGAAGGCGGTCGTCAGGCCGAGGTTGCCCAGCCCCGCCAGCGTGTTGGCGACCGACCCGCCCGGCGCCTGCACGCGGTCGTGCATCGCGCCGTACAGCAGTTCGCCCCGCTCGCGCTCCACCAGCTGCATGATGCCCTTCTCGATGCCCATCAGGTCGAGAAAGCTGTCATCGGCCTGCGAGAACACATCGACGATGGCATTGCCGATGCCGACGACCTGATAGGTTTTCATGCGGTCTTCTCCTCGATAGGGGCACAGGTCGCGGATCGGGCAGATGCCGCATTTGGGCTTGCGCGCGACGCAGATATACCGGCCGTGCAGGATCAGCCAGTGGTGGGCGTGCTGCTGGTATTCGGCCGGGACGTTGTCCTCGATGGCGCGCTCGACCGCGTCCACGTCGCTGCCCGGGCGCGATGCCGGTGCGGTTGCCGACGCGGAAGATGTGGGTGTCGACCGCCTGCGCGGGCTGGTGGAACCACATGTTCAGCACCACATTCGCGGTCTTGCGCCCCACGCCCGGCAGCGATTGCAGCGCGGCGCGCGACGACGGCACCTCGCCGCCGTAACTGGTCGATCAGGATGCGGCAGAGCTTGATGACGTTCTTCGCCTTGTTGCGGAACAGGCCGATGGTCTTGATGTGCTCGATCAGCCGCTTCTTCGCCCAGAGCCAGCATCTTCTCGCGGCGTGTCGGCGACTGCGAACAGCACGCGCGTGGCCTTGTTCACGCCCGGCATCGGTCGCCTGCGCCGACAGCGCCACGGCGACCAGCAGGGTGAAGGCGTTGACATGCTCAAGCTCGCCCTTCGGCTCGGGCTCGGCTGCGGCGAAGCGGGTGAAGATCGCGCTGCATGGTGGGATAGTCGAGCTGGCGTGCCATGGCTCGCTTCTGCCAAAGCGAAAGCCGCGCGGCAAGCGGGGTGGATAAAAAGGCGCAGGTTTCGGGTCGCGGCGGAGGCGTTGCGGGCCTAACTTCGGTGGCGAAGGAGATTTGCCATGACCGAGACAGATCGCGACCCCTATCACTACGCCGTCATCGGCCGCGCGCTGAAGCAGATCGACGCAGGGCGGGCCGGGCATGACGCTGGACGATCTGGCGGCGACGAATGGGGATGAGCACGGCGCATTTCCAGCGGGTCTTTTCGCAATGGGTCGGCGTCAGCCCCAAGCGGTATCAGCAGTACCTGACGCTGGACCATGCCCGCCGCCTGCTGGCCGAGCGGTTCACGGTGCTGGAGACCGTCGCTTGCGACGGGCCTGTCGGGCGGCGGGCGGCTGCACGACCTGTTCCTGACGCTGGGAGGCGATGAGCCCCGGCGACTTTGCCAAGGGCGGCGAAGGGCTGCGCATCTTCTGGGGCTGGTTCGAAAGCCCGTTCGGCCCGGCGCTGGTGATGGGCACCGAGAAGGGCATCTGCGGCATGGGCTTTGCCGCCGAGACGGGAGAGGCGGCGGCGATGGAGGATCTGGTCGGGCGCTGGCCGCGGGCCACTTTCGTCGAGGACCCGATGATGCTGCGCCCCTGGGTGCTGCAGGCCTTTGGCGCGACGCATCTGGCCAACAGCGATACGCCGCTGTTCCTGATCGGCGCGCCGTTTCAGATCAAGGTGTGGGAGGCGCTGCTGCACATCCCCTCCGGGCCATGTCACCACCTATTCCGAAATCGCGGGCGCAGTCGGCCACCCGCGCGCGGTGCGCGCCGTGGGCACGGCGGTGGGGCGCAATCCGATCAGCTGGCTGATCCCCTGCCACCGGGCCTTGCGCAAGTCGGGCGGCCTTGGCGGCTATCACTGGGGCCTGCCGCGTCAAGCGGGCGATGCTGGCCTGGGAAGCGGCGCGGGCGGACTCGGCGGAAGATCTGCGCGAAGCATCGTGATCTGTTTTGGCCGGGATTGCGCATGAAAAGACCCGGCTGTCGCCAGCCGGGCCGAAAAGGCATCGCAACCAGATCGTTCAGTGCAGACGGGCATCCACCTGCTTGATGGCGGCATCGACCATTGCGCCCGATGCTTCCGGCGTCATCTGCTTGGCCAGCACGTCGCCTGCCGCCGCGACCGCCACCGACACGGCCGCTCGCGCACCTGCGCGGATGGCGGCGGCTTCGGCCGAGGCGATCTGGTCCTCGGCCGCGGCCAGACGCGGCGGGCGATGGAGACCTTGAGGTCGTCCTTCGCCTGCGCGGCCGCGGCCATCGCCTCTTCCTGGGCCGTCGCCACGATGCGGTCGGCCTGCGCCTGCACGTCCTTCTGCTTGCGCTCGTAGGAGGCAAGGATCGTCTTCGCTTCTTCGCGCAGGGCGCGGGCCTCGTCCAGATCGGCCTTGATCTGGACGGCGCGGGCATCGAGCATGCCGCGTCAGCTTCGCGGGCACCTTGGCGTAGAGCAGGATGCCGACGAAGACGATGAAGGCCATCAGCACGACGAAGTTCGTGTTGTGCAGCGAGAAGAACGGGCCGGTCGCCGCCAGTGGCGGGCGAGGCGGTCAGCACGCTGGCGAGAATGGATAGCTGCTTCATCGCCTTACCCTTTCAGCCGGGCGGTGACGGCAGCGGTCACGCCGCGTGCATCGGCCTTGCCACCAAGAGCCGCCACGATTTCCTTCGCGGTGTCCTTGGCCACCTCGGTCACGGCGTCGAGCGCGCCGGCGCGGATTTCGCCGATGCGGCGTTTCGGCCTCGGCCGCTTTGGCCGCGATCTCGGCATCGGCCTTGGCCGTCGCGGCGTCGAGGTCCTTCTGGATGTCGGCCTGGCCTGCGGCCACGATCTTCGCCGCCTCGGCCCGGGCCTGGGCCAGCGCCTCGTTATAGGCCTTCTCGGCCTTCAGCGCCTTTTGCTTCAGCTCTTCGGCTGCCGCGAGGTCGTTGGTGATCGTGCCCTTGCGCTCGGCCAGCACCGCCCCGATGCGGGGCAGCGCGATGCGCGTCAGCACGAAGGTAGATCACGACCAGCGTGACCAGAAGCCAGAAGATCTGGTTCGGCCAGGTCGAGAAATCCAGCTGCGGCATGCCGACGGCTTCGCCACCGTGGCCCGCTGCTTCTGTCGCTTCGGTTGCCATGTCGTTCTCCTGCCGATCTGGAATGACGGGGCCGGACGGGCGTGCCCGATCCGGCCCTGCGGGTTCCGTCAGGATCAGACGGCGAACATCAGCAGAAGGGCGATCAGGAACGAGAAGATCCCGAGAGCTTCGGCGAAGGCGATGCCGACGAAGAGGTTGGCCATCTGGCCGGGGGCCGCCGACGGGTTGCGCAGGGCGCCCGACGAGGAAGTTCCCGGCGATGTGGCCCACGCCGATGCCAGCGCCGCCGAGGCCGATCGTGGCCAGACCTGCACCGATGAACTTGCCCATTTCTGCGATATCGCCTTCCATAGCGTTCAGCTCCTTATGGAATGTGGATTGGTTTGGTTGGTTGTCCGGACCCTAGTGGTGCGCGCCGCCCACGGCGTCGCGCAGATACACGCAGGTCAGAATGGTGAAGACGTAGGCCTGAACGACGGCCACCAGCAGCTCCAGCCCGTAGATCGCGGCGATGGCGCCGACGACGACCGGCGAGGCGACGGCCAGCGCCGGCGAAGCCCGCGAACACCTTGATCACCGCGTGGCCGGCCATCAGGTTGCCGCCAAGACGGATGGAGTGGCTGACCGGGCGCACGAAGTACGAGATCACCTCGATCACCGCCAGGATCGGCCGCAGCGCCAGCGGCGCCGAGCTGACCCAGAACATGCCCGAGGAAGCCGAGGCCCTTGCTTGATGAAGCCCAGGATCGTCACGGCAGGAACACCATCAGCGCCAGCATCGCCGGTCACCGCGATGTGCGGGTGGTGGTGAAGGTCATCGGCATCAGGCCGAGAAGGTTCGCGAACAGGATGAACAGGAACAGCGTCATGACATAGGGGAAGTACTTCACCCCGTCATGGCCGGTCACGTCTTCGACCATGTTGTAGATGAAGCCGTAGATCATCTCGGCGACCGACTGCGTGCGCGACGGGATGATCGCGCGGCGGCGGGTGCCCAGCACCAGAAGCGCGGCGATCGCCAGCACGCGCGATGCGCCATCCAGAGCGTCTCGTTGGTGACGGTGTACCAATGGATCTCGGTCCCGCCGAACAGCGGCTTGATCGACGAACTGATCCATCGGGTGGATCGCAAAACCGGTGCTTTCGCCTTCCGCTGCCACGTTAGTCGCCCCTTCCTTCCGGCCCGGGTCGCCCCGCAGCCTCGTCCTTGTTCATTTCGGCCGCCGTGCGCAGCATCGTCTTGACGCCCGCCGCGAAGCCGAGCAGCGCGAAGATGATCAGGAAGATGGGCAGGGTGCCGAACAGCACGTCCAGTCCGTAACCGATGCCCATGCCGATGCACCATTCCGGTCACGAGCTCGATCACCATCCGCCAGGCCAGCTCGCCCTGCGAGAATCCCTTGCCCGTCTCGGAGTCTTCTCGGCCGGCGCCTTCACCTGCCACCTTCGCGAGCCGCGCTTCAAGCGCGCGCAGCCGGTCGGGATCGGGTTCGTCGGCCATGTCCAGCGCCCCTTCGACAGTCGGGCGGAACCTACGGAGGGGGCATGAGCGGAGTCAAGCAAGGATGTGGCGGTGCAGCATTGCGGCAAACTATTTGATATAGATTGCATTTTTTGACTGAGTGACGTGCACGCAATCGCCGTTTCGCAGGGCTCGGCACCGTTTCCGCGCCGCAGGCATATTCAACCGGGCGGTTGACGATCGCCGGGCCAGCGCCATTGATGCCGCATGACCGCACCCGCTCGACAGCGTCTTCGCCGCGCTGGCCGATCCCGACGCGGCGGGCGATCCTGGCCATGCTGCTGGAGGACGACATGGCGGTGACCGACGTGGCCGAGCCGTTCCAGATGTCGCTGGCCGCGATCTCCAAGCATCTGGCCGTGCTGGCCGAGGCCGGGCTGATCACGCAGGAAAAGCGCGGCCGGGTGAAGTGGTGCAAGCTGGAGCCAGACGCGCTGCGCGCGGCCTCGGTCTGGATGCAGGGCTTCGGTCAGTTCGAGCCGGTGGACCTGGACGCCTTCGAGCGGTTTCTGGACGCGGAACTGGCCGATGGCGCTGGAAGACCCGTCTGCCATATCGGGCGACGGTGGCCGGCACCCGCTCTCAGCCCGCCGAACCAGCCGGAGTAGGCCTGGCGCAGAAGGTTCTTCTGCACCTTGCCCATGGTGTTGCGCGGCAGCGCGTCCACCACCACCGCCGCCTTGGGCTGCTTGAACCGCGCGAGCCGGTCGCGGATCGCCGCCAGCGCCGCATCGGCATCCAGCGCCGCGCCCTTGCGCGCCACCAGCACGGCGAACACCGCCTCGCCGAAATCGGGGTGCGGCAGGCCGATCACCGCGCTTTCCAGCACGCCCGGCACCTCGTCCAGCAGCAGCTCCACCTCTTTCGGATAGACGTTGAACCCGCCCGAGATCACCAGATCCTTCGCCCGCCCGACGATCTGGACATAGCCGTCGGCATCCAGCCGCCCCAGATCGCCGGTGATGAACCAGCCGTCGGGGCGCAACTCCTCGGCGGTCTTTTCCGGCATCTGCCAGTAGCCCTTGAAGACGTTCGGGCCGCGCACCTCGATCACGCCGACCTCGCCCGGCGCGCACCTCGGCCCCGTCCGCCATGATCCGCACCTCGACCCCCGGCAGCGGGAAGCCCACCGTTCCCGCCCGCCGCTCGCCGTCATAGGGGTTCGAGGTGTTCATGTTGGTCTCGGTCATCCCGTAGCGTTCCAGAATGCGGTGGCCGGTGCGGGCCTGCAAAGTCGCATGGTGCGTTTCGGCCAGAAGCGGGGCCGAGCCGGAGACGAACAGGCGCATGTGCGCCGCCAGGTCGCGGGTCAAGCGCGGGATCGTCCAGCAGGCGGGTGTAGAAGGTCGGCACGCCCATCATCGCGGTCGCCTGCGGCAGCAGGCGCAGCACCGTGTCCAGATCGAAGCCCGGCAGGAAGATCATCGCGCCGCCGGTCAGCAGCGACGACGTTCGAGGCCACGAACAGCCCGTGGGTGTGAAAGATCGGCAGGGCGTGCAGCAGCACGTCCTGCGTCGGTGAAGCGCCAGAGGTCGGCCAGCACCTCGGCGTTGGACAGCAGGTTGCGATGCGTCAGCATCGCGCCCTTGGACCGCCCGGTGGTGCCCGAGGTGTAGAGCATCGCCGCCAGATCGTCCGGCCCGCGGTCCGCCGGGCGCGATCGTGTCCGGCTGCCCCGCCGCCAGCGTCGGCCAGGCTGCCGCTGCCATCCGCGTTCAGCGTCAGCAGCTGCGCGCCATGCGCGGCCGCGACCGGCGCCAGCGCCGCCTCGCGCGCGCCGGATCGCAGACAAGAACGCGCGGCGTGGCATTGCCGAGGAAATAGTCCAGCTCGTCCGGCGTATAGGCGGTGTTCAGCGGCAGGAACACCGCGCCCAGCGCGACCGCCGCGCCATAGACCGCCAGCGCCTCGGGCGACTTGGCCACCTGCACCGCGATCCGGTCGCCCGGCCGCACCCCGGCGGCGCGCAGCGCATGGGCCGCCGGCCACCAGCGCCAGGAAGGCGCCGCCGCGATGCGCCGTCCGCCAGGATCAGGAGCGGCTCGCTGCCGGCAGCGGCGCGAACAGCGCGTCGAACAGCGGGTTGGCCATGGCCTCCTGCAACCGCCCGTTCGGCACGGCCGGGCGCGGCTCAAGCCAGGGAAACGACTGTTTCGAGCCACCAGCAGGCACGGTTTCCCGGCGCGCCGCAAATCGCCCCGCTCGGCGCAAACTGCTCAACGCCTTGGGAGAGACCCATGCAAGCTCGCTTGCCAAATCGGGCTGATCGCCCGCGAAGCCCGCGACCGACGCCTTCGATCTGCGCCTGAAGCGATGGAATGCGCAGCCGTGGTGACACGCGCGGCTGTTCAGAACGCGCCACACCTGGAAGCCTGAGTTCCATCAGGTCGCGCACTTCCTGCCGGGCGGCGATGTTCGACAGGTTCAGCTGGTCCACCCCGGTATCCTTCAGGTCGAGCAGCGTCAGGCCGCGCGGGAACAGCTCGCGGAAGATCACCCGTTCGGAAAAGCCCGGGGCCACGCGAAAGCCGATGCGCCTGGACAGGTCTTCCAGCGCCGCGCCGACCTTCTTCTTGTTGTGCATCTGCTGCGCGCCCAGCCGGTTGCGCAGCACGATCCAGTCGATCGGCTTCAGCCCGGCCTGCGCCCGCAACTGCCGCGCGCTCCAGACCATTTCGGAATAGATCGACGGGCCCTTCACCTTGCCGGTCTCCGGAGTCGACCCGCGCCAGCAGGTCGAAATCGACGAAGCTGTCGTTCAGCGGCGTGATCAGCGTGTCGGCCAGCGAATGGGCGACCTGGCTGACAGCCGGGTATGGCTGCCGGGGCAGTCGATGACGATGAAATCCGATACCGGCTCCAGCGCGCGCGATCGGCGGCCGACAGACGCTGGTCAAAGATGTTCTCGCCGGGGGCCAGCGCTGTCCGCGTCGACCTCGGGCAGGTCGCGGTAATCGGGCGTGGGCAGGGTCAGGCCCGGCCGCGTCCAGATAGGCGCGGCGGTTCTCGATATAGCGGCCGAAGCTTTTCTGGCGCAGGTCAAGATCCAGCGCGCCGACGCGGTGGCCCATCCGCGCCAGCGCGGTGGCCACATGCATGCAGGTGGTGGACTTGCCCGAGCCGCCCTTTTCGTTGCCGACGACGATGATATGCGCCATGTGCGAGGCCCCCGATTTCACGCACAAGCAGAAAGGCGCGCCGAAGCAGTCGGCGCGCCTTCTCTATATGTTGCGGTGCGTCGCCCGTTGGGAACGCACCAGCACGGATCAGAAGCCGAGACCGGCGTACTTGTTCTTGAACTTCGACACGCGGCCGCCGGTGTCCATCAGCTTGGCCGAGCTGCCGGTCCAGGCCGGGTGCGCCAGCGGGTCGATGTCGAGCGCCATCTGGTCGCCTTCCTTGCCCCAGGTCGATCGGGTCTGGAAGATGGTGCCGTCGGTCATCTTGACGTCGATGATGTGATATTCGGGGTGGATGCCCTGTTTCATCGTCGCCGCTCCTTATTCGGCTTTGGCTTTGTAGGTGGTGTCTTCGGCGATCCGGGCCGATTTGCCGCGACGGTCGCGCAGGTAGTACAGCTTGGCGCGGCGGACGCGGCCACGGCGGACCACCTCGATCGATGTCGATGTTGGTCGAATAGAGCGGGAACACGCGCTCCACGCCTTCGCCGAAGGAAATCTTGCGCACGGTGAACGAGGCGGCGATGGTCGCGCCGCCCTTGCGGCCGATGCAGACGCCTTCATAGGCCTGCACGCGCGATGCGGGTGCCTTCGGTCACCTTGTAGCCGACGCGGACGGTGTCGCCGGCCTTGAAATCCGGGATGGTCTTGCCGAGCGCAGCGATCTGCTCCGCCTCGATCTGCGCGATGAGGTTCATGCGCTGGTCCTTTCGTTGCTCGCGGTTTTTCCCGCGAAGGTGATGCCGCCCCAGAGCTCTCGGTCTTCATCCGGGTCCCTACCGTGCTGCCGCACAGTAAGCCCGCCAGAGATCAGGCCTGCGTTCTTTCGTCAGCCTTTCGGCCATGCCCCCGCCGCCAGTTGGCGATCTTCGCGTGGTGGCCCGATAGAAGAACCTCGGGTATCGCGCGACCTTCCCAGACCGGGGGTTTCGTGTACTGCGGAAATTCCAGAAGCCCCTCCGAAAAGCTTTCCTCTTCGGTGGAGACCTGATTCCCGAGCACGCGGGGTATAAGCCGGACGGTCGCATCAATCAAGGCCTGTGCCGCGATCTCGCCCCCGGTCAGGACGAAATCGCCAAGGCTGACTTCCTCGATCTGCCGTGATGGTCGATCACGCGCTGGTCCACGCCCTCGAACCGGCCGCACAGCAGGGTGATCCCCTGCGCCTGCGACCAGCGCTGGGCCATGGCCTGGGTGAAGGGTTTGCCGCGCGGCGACAGGTAGATGACCGGCCAGAGCGCGCGGTCCGGCGGGGTGCCATCGGCGGCGGCGCGCAGGGCGCGGTCGACCACATCGGGGCGCAGGACCATGCCGGCGCCGCCGCCCGCCGGGCGTGTCGTCGACATTGCGGTGCCGCCCTCGCCGAAGGGGCGCAGGTCGATGGTCTGCAGCGGCCACAGCCCGAAGTCCAGCGCCTTGCCGGTCAGGCTGAGGCCGAGCGTGCCGGGAAACGCCTCGGGGAACAGCGTGATGACCTTGGCCGTCCAGGCGTCCTTGACCACGCGCGGTTCCTCCATCAGGTCGCGCGGGGTGAGCGACGCCGTGATCGTCAGGCGGCCATGGGAGCGTGAGGGTTTCTCGGACATGCCGCGCTTCTAGCGGCTTCCCGCGCGCGGTTGAACGGAAATCTGCTGAACGGAAATCTGCCGCTCAGAGGTCCCTGACAGGCGGGGCTTGCGGCGCTTCCGGGGGAAGCGTGGCGGGGTTGTGGATCACGCGGCCCAGAAGGATCGCCGCCACGCTGACGAGGACGGTCATCCAGATCGGCATGGCGAGCGGAAAGCCCGTGACACCGCCGATGCCGCGACCGATCCCGAAAAACACCGTCACCAGAAGGGTTTGCACAAGGATGAGTTGCAGGCGCGGCAGCCAGTCGGGCGTCGCCGAAAGCTCGGGGCGCAGGAAAATGAGCCATAGCAGGAACAGCGCGGCGAAGATCGGCACGATGGCCCATCCGGCGCCGGAGAGGCCTGCGAGCAAAGGCCCCATATACAGAAGCGCCGTCGCAATGCGCAGCAGCGTGATCCGGTTCAGCATGACGTCTCCCATGTCAGTCCGACACAGGATGGCGGCGATTCAGGGCAACAGGATGGCGAAAGTCAGTCGAGCCCTTCGGGCAGGTCGACGATGATGCGGCCCGCCGCGAGGTCGACGGTCGGGACGGCGGCGCGGGTGAAGGGCACAAGGAGTGCGGCCTTCATGCCGGGGCCGAGCACCTCGAGCAGATCGCCCGCGCCGTGGTTGTGGATCGCGCGGACTGTGCCAAGCGCGACGCCGCCGGTGTCGACGGCCTCAAGCCCGATCAGGTCGGCGTGATAGAATTCATCATCGCCCGCAGGGGGCAGCTTTTCCCTGTCGGCGTAAAGGCTTACGCCCTTCAGGCATCGGCCTGCTCTTTGGTCGCCACGCCCGACAGGCGCGCGCCAAGCCCGCCCGCGACGGGGCGGGTCAGCGTGATCTTGAAGCTGCGGCTGCCATCCTCGGTGTAGAGCGGGCCGTAGGAGGCGATGGCGGCGGGTTCGGTGCAGAAGCTTTTCAGCCGCACCTCGCCCTTGACGCCGAAGGATCCGGCGATGGCGCCGACACAGACGCGGTCAGCGGGCATGACGGATCATCGCGCAGGCCGTCGCAGGCTGCGGCAGACGTGTTAGGTCAAGCTTTCCATCCGGCACGGAGGCACCCCGCAAGACAGGCGCGGGCCGGAAACGGCCCGCGCAGGGGTCGATTACGCCTCGGCCGGGGCTTCGGCGCGGGCGGCTTTCTTCTTGGCCAGTTCGGCCATGCGCTTGCCCGGGACGGCGGCCTTGGGGTTGTTGCGGACGGTTTTCTCGTTCAGGCCAGCAGCTTCCAGCATGCGGGCGATCCGGTCGGTGGGCTGGGCGCCCTGGCCGAGCCAGTACTGGATGCGCTCGACGTTCATCTTGATGCGGTCTTCGCTGTCCTTGGCCAGCAGCGGGTTGTAGGTGCCCAGCTTTTCGAGGAAGCGGCCATCGCGCGGCATGCGGCTGTCGGTGGCGACGATCGAATAGAACGGGCGCTTCTTGGAGCCGCCGCGGGCGAGACGGATTTTCATGGACATGGTTCAGTCTCCTTGGGGTTGGTTGGGACCGGGCGAGCGCCCGGTCATTTCTGCAGTTTTTCGTGATGCCTGATGACTTCGGAGATGATGAAGGTCAGGAATTTCTTGGCGAATTCGGGGTCGAGATCGGCTTCCTTCGACAGCCACTCCAGCCGTTCGATCTGCCGCGCCTCGCGCGCCGGGTCCGACGGCGGAAGGTCGTGTTCGGCCTTGAGGCGACCCACCGCCTGCGTCTGCTTGAAGCGTTCGGCAAGGGTGTAGACGAGGATCGCGTCCAGCCGGTCGATGCTGTCGCGATGCTCTTTCAGCAGCGCCTGCGCGAGGGATGCGGCGTCGGTCATGCGGCCCTCCGGGGCATATGATCGACATATGATTTCCATATGACTTTCGTATGCAGACAAAAACGCTCGGTCATTTGGCGCCCCCGGACGCGAGGTGGCGGTAGACCAGCAGGTCGGCGTCCGACGCGGCCGTGTCGAGAGTGGCCCCCATCCGCTCGACCAGCGCGATGGACCGGGCGTTGCCGGGGTCGATGTAGCTGACGACCGAGGGCCATTTGAGGATGCCGAAGGCGAAGTGGCGCGCCGCCTGGGCGGCTTCGGAGGCGTAGCCCTTGCCCTCGGCCTCGGTGACGAGAAGATAGCCGAGTTCCGGTTCGTCATCGCCGAATTCATGGTTGAGCATGACGAAGCCCACGAGGGTTTCGCCCGCCAGCGTCTCGACCGACCAGAGACCGAAGCCCCGCAGGATCCAGCCCGCGACGAGTTGCGAAAAGTCGAGCCACGCTTCCTCGCGCGTGAAGGGGCCGCCGATCAGGCTGCCCCGGCTGGACGTCGTGATCGCGGCGTAGGCTTCGAAATCGGCGATGCGCGGCGCGCGGAGGCGCAGGCGGGTGGTGGCGATGGTCGGGATCGGCGCGGTGATCGCCGTGGTCAGGCTGGCGGCGGGACCGGTCGAGGCGGCTTCCCAGGGAAAGGATGCGGGCTGGGTCATGCGCGGGCCTCGGGTGCGGGGTGGCGGAACACGAGCGCGTCGCCGTCGCCGGGCGAGGTGGCGCTTTCGTCAAGGGTCGCGCCCATGCGCCGGGCAAGGGCGATGGAGCGGTCGTTGGCGGGGTCGATGTAGCTGACGGCGCTGGTCCAGCCGAGGACGGTCCAGGCATAGTCACGCGCGGCATTCGCGGCCTCGAAAGCCAGCCCCTTGCCTTCGGCAGCGGCATTCCAGACAGACCAGCCAAGTTCATGTTCGGGCCAGCCTTCGGGGAACCACGGGCCGGTCATGCCGAGCGGAGTGGGATCACCCTTGGCATGGAAGATGAACATGCCGAAGCCGCGATGCACCCAATGCCCCGTCAGGTGGCACATCGCCCGCCATGCAAGGTTGCGGTCCAGCGGACCACCCACGAAGCGGGCCCGGTCCGAGGTGAGGAAGGCCGCACAGGGCTCGTAATCGCCGCGCTTGGGCGCACGCAGGACCAGGCGGTCGGTCTCGATCAGCGGGGTCTGGGCCAGGGTCGGTGTCATGCGAAACCCCGGTAGCTGCCGTCGGGGCCGGGATGGCGCATCACCACGTCGCCGGTATCGACGCCAGGTGCAGCATTGTCGCGCCGCGCGCCCATGCGTTCGGCCAAGCGGATGGAACGGGCGTTCGCCGGGTCGATGTAGCTGACGAGCGTCGTCAGGCCACGGGTGGCATAGCCCCAGTCGCGCGCGGCCATCGCGGCTTCGAAGGCCAGTCCCTTTCCTTCGAACCCGTCGAGCACGACCCAGCCGATTTCCAGTTCGGGGAAGCTTGCGGGGTGGAAGTAGCCGATGATGCCTGCGAGTGCGCCGGTCGCGCGTTCCTCGACCGACCATGTGCCGAAACCCTCGATCGTCCAGAGGCCGAAGCCCGCCGCGAAATCTTCCCATGCGCCGTGCATATCGCGCGGACCGCCTTCGTAGACCGACCGGTCCGAGGCCCAGAAGGCCGCGAAGGGTCCGAAATCCTCGCGCCGGGGGCCGCGCAGGATCAGCCGATCTGTGGTGAGGGTCGGGGATCATTTCTTCTTCATCAGCCCCGAAAGACCGGCAGGCAGCGTCAGCCCGCGCCCCATGCCGCCAAGGCCGCCGAGGCCCGAGGGCAGCTTGCCCTGCATCGCCTTCGCGGCCTCTTCCAGCTGGTCGGGCGACATCTTGGACGGGTCGGGCATGCCGCCCTTGCCCATCATCTGCTTCATGGCCTGCTTCATCATGCCGCCCTTGCCCATCTTCTTCATCATGTCCGCCATCTGGCGGTGCTGTTTCAGAAGCTTGTTCAGTTCGGACACTTCCAGCCCGGCGCCGGCGGCGATGCGCTTCTTGCGGCTGGCCTGCAGCAGGTCGGGGTTGGCGCGTTCCTTCTTCGTCATCGAGTTGATCAGCGCGATCTGGCGGCGCAGCATCATGTCGTCGAAACCGGCCTCGGCCGCCGCCTTCTGCATCTTGCCCATGCCGGGCATCATGCCCATCAGGCCCTGCATGCCGCCCATCTTGAGCATCTGGTCAAGCTGCGCCTTGAGGTCGTTCATGTTGAACAGACCCTTCTGGAACCGCTTCATCATGCGCTCGGCCTGTTCGGCCTCGAACGTCTCCTGCGCCTTTTCGACCAGGGCGACGATGTCGCCCATGCCGAGGATGCGGCCCGCGACGCGCTCCGGCTCGAAGGTTTCGAGCGCGTCCATCTTTTCGCCCAGGCCGACGAAGCGGATCGGCTTGCCGGTGACGGCGCGCATCGACAGCGCCGCACCGCCGCGCCCGTCGCCGTCCATCCGGGTCAGCACGACGCCGGTGATGCCGACCTTGCCGTCGAATTCGGTGGCGACGTTGACCGCGTCCTGCCCGGTCAGGCCATCGACCACCAGCAGCGTCTCGCGCGGCTGGGTCGCGTCGCGCACCGCGCTGACCTCGTCCATCAGCACGTCGTCGATGTGCAGGCGGCCGGCGGTGTCGAGCATGAAGACGTCGTAGCCGCCGAGGCTGGCCTGCGTCTTGGCGCGTTTGGCGATCTGCACCGCGGTCTCGCCCTTGACGATGGGCAGCGTGTCGACGCCGATCTGCGCGCCGAGGATCTGCAAGCTGCTCCATCGCCGCCGGGCGGTTGGTGTCGAGCGAGGCCATCAGGATGCGCTTGCCGTTCTTTTCCTTCAGCCGCTTGGCCAGCTTGGCGGTGGTCGTGGTCTTGCCCGAGCCCTGCAGGCCGACCATCAGCACCGCCGAGGGCGGGTTGTCGATCTTCAGCGCGTCGGCGGGGCCGTCGCCGGACAGGACGTGGATCAGCTCGTCATGGACGATCTTGACGACCTGCTGGCCCGGCGTGACCGACTGGGTCACCGACTGGCCCGGTGGCCTTGTCCTGCACGCGCTTGACGAAATCGCGCGCGACGGGAAGCGACACGTCGGCCTCGAGCAGCGCCACGCGGACCTCGCGCAGCGCGGTCGCGACATCGGCATCGGTCAGCGCGCCCTGCTTGGTCAGCCGGTCGAAGACGCCGCCGAGGCGTTCCGACAGATTCTCGAACATCGGGTCGTCTCCTTCGACCGTTGCACCCTGCCCCGGACATGGTGCCGGAACGCTCAGACTGCCACCCTGACGGTGGCCCAAACGACAAGCGCACCCACGGGCGCAACGCGCTGGTGGGTGGCGATCCCGGATCATGTCCGGGACCGGAAGCGTCGACATACCTCCGGAATGGGCGTGCGGTTACGCCCATCGGCGTGCGGAGTCAAGCTTTGGGGGTGGCCGACGGGCGAAGCGGCACTAGAACAGCATCAGGATTTGATGCGGGGCTGCAATGACAGATGGTGTGATCTATGTGGCCGAGGGGCCGGGCTATCTTGACCTGGCGATCCGTTCGGCGCGCAGCCTGAAGGCGCTGAATGTCGGGATCGCGGTGGATCTGTTCACTGACCAGCACGTGGAGCCTGGGCTGTTCGACCGGGTGCGTCCGATCCCCGAAGGGCCGACGCCAAAGCTTGCCGCCTTGCCCGAGACGCGGTTCGACCGGACGCTTTACCTCGATTGCGACACGCTGGCGCTGGCACCTCTGGGCGACCTGTTCGACATCCTGAACCGGTTCGAACTGGCCGTGGCGCATGACGTGCGCCGCACCTCGGCGCTGATCCGCGAGGGCGCGCAGGAAGCGCCGCCCTATGCATTTCCGCAGATGAACGCGGGCGTGATGCTTTACCGGCGCAGCGCCGAGATGCTGGCGTTCCTGCGCGACTGGCAGGCGCGCTATGCCGAGGCGGGCAAGCTGCGCGACCAGCCGACGCTGCGGGACCTGCTGTGGGCGAGCGATCTGCGCTTCTACGTCCTGCCGCCCGAGTTCAACCTGCGCCGCGTGACCGTACTGGATGCGTGGGAGCCGCTGGATGCGCGCCCGACGATCCTGCATTCGCACCGGCTGTTGCAGCACCTGCGGGGCGCGGATGTGCGGCTGGACAGCCTTGCCGCGATCCTTCCGGCGGAACGGGCGGCGCGGGCGGAGGAGTGGCGGGAAGCCGGATTGCCCGATCCGGCGGCGGGCGGCGATGCCGTGCTGGCCTATCTGCGGGCCGAGGCGCAGGAGATGGCGCAGGCGGCAGCCGCGGAATAGGCGCATTGACGCTTGCCTGTGCGCTGCTGGCGGTTAGGCTGTTCGCCTGTGCACAGATCGGCAATGCGGAGAGCGGCGGGTGTCATTCGAGAACTGGGATGAGGTCAGGACGGCCTATCAGGTGGCGCGGCTGGGCACCGTCTCGGGCGCGGCGGATGTGCTTGGGGTCCACCACGCCACGGTGATCCGCCACATCGACGCGCTGGAGAAGCGGCTTGGAACGAAGCTGTTCCAGCGCCATGCGCGCGGCTACACGGCAACCGAGGCGGGGCGCGACCTGCAACTGGTGGCGCAGACGACCGAGGACCAGTTCAGCCAGCTTGTCGGGCGGATCAAGGGCCAGGGCGAGACGGTGACGGGCGAGTTGATCGTGACCTCGATCGGCGGGCTGACCAACCTGCTGACCCCGGTCTTCGTGTCGTTCCAGCGGGTGCATCCTGATGTGCGGCTGCTCTATCTGGCGGATTCGCGGCTGTTCCGGCTGGAATATGGCGAGGCGCATGTGGCGATCCGGGCCGGTGCGATGCCGTCCGAGCCGGACAATGTGGTCCAGCCCCTGACACGGGTTCGTTGGGCGCTTTACTGTTCGCGCGGCTATGCCGAGGAACGCGGCATACCCGCGACGGTGGAAGAGTTGATCCATCACCGCTTCATCGGCGCAAGTTCGGAAGTGGCGCGCGCGCCGTTCCACCGCTGGCTGGCCGAGCGGGTGGCGCCGGAGAACTACACCTTCCTCGTCTCGGACATGAAGGCGATCGACCTTGCCATCCGCGCGTCCGCCGGCATCGGCTTCATGCCGGTGGCAGAGGTGCAAGGGGACCCGGACCTTGTCGAGGTGATGGGGCCGCGCGCGGAGTGGGAGGTGTCGCTTTGGCTCGTCACCCACGTGGACCTGCACCGCACGACCAAGGTGCAGGCCTTCCTTCAGCATATCAAGGATTGCGCGAAGGGCTGGGAACAGTGCTAGGGCACGCAATCAGGGGTTGAACCGGCAACGCGCTGTTTCCAGCTTGGGCGTGGTAACGCGCACGAATTGGCCTTGACCTTCGCGGGGAAATCGCTAGATGAATGAACATTCATTCACGCCGCACTGCGGCGACAGCCGGGTGCGCAGCGCGGCCCGGAGTCGGCGACACGGCTTCGATCCGAAGGACAGAATGCCCATGACCGTCGTGACCCCCCATCTGCGGGTGCCGACCACGCCTGACCGCCGCCAGACCGACATCCTCGAGGCGGTTCACGGAACCTTCGTGGAAAAGGGTTTCGACGGCGCGTCGATGCAGGATCTCGCGCGGGCGGCGGGTATGAGCGTCGGGAATTTCTATCGCTATTTCGAATCGAAGGACGCGATCGTCGAGGCCCTGATCGCCTATGACATTTCCCGCATCGAGCAGGACTTCGCGACGATCATCCAGTCGGACAAACCGCTGGATGCCTTGCGCGACACGCTCCGGGCGCATGTCGAGGAGACAAGCTGCAACCGCGACGGGCGGCTCTGGGCCGAGATCACGGCGGCGGCGGTTCGCAAGCCCCGCGTGGCCGAGGCGCTGTCGCGGATGGAGGACGACATCCGCCGCTATCTGTCCGAGGTGTTTGCCCGTGCCACAGGCCTGAGCGCCGCCGAGGCGGACCGGCGTTATCGCGGCCACGCCTCGCTGGTGATGATGCTGGTGAAGGCCAGCGCGATGTGCCCGCCGACAAAGGGCACCCCCCTGAATGATCTGAATGCGCTGGTGCTGCGAACAATAGGGCGCACGCTGGACGAAATCGAAACCGATGCCGCGAAGGGCTGACATGACACCGTTGCCGTTTTTCCTGATTGTAGCCCTCGCCGCCGGTCTGTCCGCAGCGCCCCTGCCCGTGCGGGCCGAAGCGGCGGCCCCGGCGGCCGAGCCGTCGGTCAGCCTGCCTGCGATCACCGTGTCGGAAGCAAGCTTGCGCGTGATGCGCGACCGTGTGGTGGGGTCAGGGCTGGTCACGCCGGTAGAGCGGGTGCTGGTGCAGCCGCTGATCGAGGGCCAGCCCATCGAGACGCTGATGGTCGAGGTCGGCGACCGCGTGCAGAAGGGCGAGGTTCTGGCCCGGCTCTCGGATTCGACGCTGCAGTTGCAGGAAAGCCAGTTCGCGGCGCAACGCGCTTCGGCGGTGGCGACCATTGCGCAGACAGAGGCGCAGCTTCTGGAAGCGCGCGCCAACAACGATGAGGCGCAGCGCGTGAGCACGCGCACGAAGGCGCTGCGGGCGCAGGGATCGTCGTCGCAGGCGGCGGCGGATGCAGCCGAGTCGCAAGCCGCGGCAGCAGCGGCGGGCGTCACGGTGGCGCAGCAGGCGCTTGAGGCGGCGAAGGCGCAACTGGCGCTGATCGACGCGCAGATCCAGGACCTGAAGCTGCAACTGTCGCGCACCGACGTGATCGCGCCGGTGGGCGGCGAGGTCGTGGAGCGCAACGCGATGGTGGGTGCAGTCGCCACAGCGGCGGGCGACCCGATGTTCGCGCTGATCCGCGACGGCGAGCTGGAGCTGCGGGCCGATGTGGCCGAGCGGTTCATCCTGAAGCTGAAGCCGGGCCAGAAGGTGACGATGACCGGGGTGGGCCAGACGGAACCGCTGACAGGCGAGGTGCGGCTGGTGCGAGCCGGACATCGATCTTGCCTCGCGGCTGGGTCAGGCGCGCATCACCATCGACGACGACAGCTCGGTGCGCCCCGGCATGTTCCTGTCCGCCGACATTCTCGTGGCCGAGCGCGAGACGGTGGCGGTCCCCGTCACGGCCATCGGCGGCGGCGACGCAGGCGCCGTGGTGATGAAGGTGGTCGACGGCACCGTGATGGAGACCCCGGTCGAGACCGGCATCCGCGACGCCGGCCATGTCGAGATCCTGTCGGGCCTTGCGGCCGGCGACCTTGTGGTGACGAAGGCTGCGGCCTTTGTGCGCGACGGCGACCAGATCAACCCGGTGCCCGATACGCGCGGCACGAACTGAGGCGGATGCGATGAACTTCTCCGCCTGGTCGATCCGCAACCCGATCGCGCCGATCCTGGCCTTCTTCATGCTGATGGTGCTGGGCTGGCAGTCGTTCAACGCGCTGCCGATCACGCGGTTTCCCAACATCGACGTGCCGCTGGTCGCGGTGACGGTCACCCAGTCGGGCGCGGCCCCGGCCGAGATGGAAACGCAGGTCACCAAGGAGATCGAGGATGCCGTGGCGGGCATCACCGGGGTCAAGAACATCATCTCGACCGTGACGGACGGCGTGTCGACCACGGTGGTCGAGTTCCGCATGGAAGTGCCGACCGACAAGGCCGTGCAGGACGTCAAGGACGCCATCGACCAGATCCGCGGCGACCTGCCGGGCGACGTCGAGACGCCCATCGTCACGCGGATCGACGTCGAAGGTCAGGCGATCATGACCTTCGCCGTCTCGCGCGCCGGACATGTCGCATGGAAGAGCTGTCGTGGTTCGTCGACGACACGATCACGCGCGCCCTGCAGGGCCGCCCCGGCATCGGCCGGGTCGACCGCTACGGCGGGGCCGACCGCGAGATCCGGGTCGAGCTTGACCCGGTCAAGCTGGACAGCTTCGGCATCACTGCAGCCAGCGGTGAACGCGCAGTTGCGCGCCACCAACACCGACCTGGGCGCCGGGCGGGCGCGAGATCGGCATCGAGCGAGCAGGCGATCCGCACGCTTGGCGATGCGGCGACGGCCGAAAGCCTGGCCGAGACGACCATCGCCCTGCCCTCGGGCCGGTTCGTGCGGCTGGGCGATCTGGGCGCAGGTCGTCGACACCTATGAGGAGCTGCGGTCGTTCTCGCGCATCGAACGGCGAGCAGGTCGTGACCTTTGCCGTGTTCCGCGCCAAGGGCGCGTCGCGAGGTCAGCGTGGCCGAGATGGTGAACGCGCAGCTTGACGAGATCCGCGCGGCGAACCCCGAGGTGGCGATCAAGCTGGTCGACGACACGGTGTTCTACACCTACGGCAACTACGAGGCCGCGATCCACACGCTGCTCGAAGGTGCGCTTCTGGCCGTGCTGGTGGTGCTGGCCTTCCTGCGGAACTGGCGCGCGACGCTGATCGCGGCGGTGGCCCTGCCGCTGTCGGCGGTGCCGACCTTCTGGGTGATGGACATGCTCGGGCTTCTCGCTGAACCTCGTCAGCTTCCTGGCGATCACGCTGGCGACGGGCATCCTGGTCGACGATGCCATCGTCGAGATCGAGAACATCGCGCGACATATCCGCATGGGCAAGACGCCCTACCGCGCCGCCATCGAGGCGGCGGACGAGATCGGCCTGGCGGTGATCGCGACCATCGTCCACCATCGTCGCGGTCTTCGTGCCGGTGTCGCTTCATGCCGGGCATTCCGGGGCAGTATTTCCGGCAGTTCGGCCTGACGGTCGCGATCGCGGTCCTCTTCTCGCTGCTGGTCGCGCGGCTGATCACGCCGATGATGGCGGCCTATCTCATGCGCGACAAGGATGCGCATGAGGAAGACCAGAAGGACGGCTGGATCATGCGCGGCTACCTGCGCTTCGTGAAGGCGACGACGGCGGGGCATGTCTGGTTCGTGCCCGCGCGCTACCTGACGCTGGTGGCCGCCATCGGCGTGCTGATCGTGTCGGTCTTCTTCATGGTGCAGCATCCCCGGCAGCTTCATTCCGCCCGAGGACGTGAGCCGCATTCCGATCAGCGTCGAACTGCCGCCCGGGCGCGACGCTGGAGGAAACCGACCGCACGACGCAGGCAGATGGTGGCCGATCATCGAGGAGATCGACGGGGTCGACAACGTCTTCGTGCTGGGCGGGTCGTCGCCCACGGGCGACCGCGACATCCGCCGCGCCAGCGTGACGGTGCTGCTGGACAAGCTGGACCATTCGCTGGTGCACAAGCTGTCCGACATCGCGCGGTCGCGTGCCGGTTGTCGGGCCGATGCTGCCCGGAGACGCAGAAGCACGGGCCGGCAACGTGCCGCAGAACGTGATCGAGGCGGAAATCTTCGAGACGCTGCAAGGTCATTCCCGACATGCGCGCGTTCAAGCTGAACGACCGGGGCGAGCGCGACATCAGCTTCTCGATCCTGTCGACGAACGAGGCCGACCTGAACGACGCGGTGGCCCGGCTGGAAGCCGCGCTGCGCGGCGATCCGCTGCTGGCCGACGTGGCCTCGGAAGGCGCCCTGCCGCGCCCCGAAATCCAGATCACGCCGCGCGCGGAACGAGGCGGCGCGGCTGGGCGTCACCACGGCGGACATCGCCGACGGTGGTCCGGGTGGCCACCATCGGCGATATCGACGCGGCGCTGGCCAAGGTGTCGATCGACGACCGGCTGATCCCGGTGCGGGTGCAGCTTGACCGATGCCTCGCGCGAGGATCTGGCGCGGATCGCGGCGCTGAAGATCACGACGGCGAACGGTCAGGCCGTGCCGCTGAGTTCGGTGGCCGACGTCGCGCATCGCCGAGGGGCCGAGCATCGGTCGACCGGCTGAACCGCGAACGCGCGCGCGACCATCGGGGCCAACCTGCCCGTGGGCGTGGCGCTTGGCACCGGCGACCGCGCGGTTCAACGAGATCGTGGCGAGCGTCGAGCTGCCGCCGACGGTGCGGGTGCAGGAATCGGGCGATGCCGAGGTGCAGCAGGAACTGATCCGCAGCCTTCGGCAATGCGATGATCATGGGCCTGATGCTGGTGCTGACGGTGCTGATCCTGCTGTTCGCCAGTCGTGATCCAGCCCTTCACCATCCTGTCTCTCGCTGCCGCTGGCCATCGGCGGGGTGGCGGCGGCGCTGATCCTGACCGAACAACGCCGTGTCGATGCCGGTGCTGATCGGCATCCTGATGCTGATGGGGATCGTCACCAAGAACGCGATCCTGCTGGTCGACTTCGCCATCGAGATGCGGGCGCAGGGCATGGACCGCTTCGCCGCGGTGATCGAGGCCGGGCACAAGCGGGCGCGGCCCATCGTGATGACCTCGATCGCGATGTCGGCGGGGATGCTGCCGTCGGCGCTTGGCGTGGGCGAAGGCGGGTCGTTCCGCGCGCCGATGGCCACGGCGGTGATCGGCGGCATCATCGTCTCGACGGTGCTGAGCCTGGTGATCGTGCCGTCGTTCTTCCTGATCATGGACGACCTCTCGCGGCTGCTGGCCTGGATCTTCGGTCGCTTCGTCGGCAAGAAGGACGAGGAAGAGGCTCCGCCCGATGCCGCGACCCTGGCCGCCGAGCTTGACGCGCGTGGCGCCGAAATCGCGGCGCTGGAGCAAAGGATCGGTAGTCTGGAGAAGGGCGGCCGACGCGGGGCGACGACGCTGCATGTGGCCGAGTAGCGCGGCTACCATCGCCTTTGTACCGGGCGGTAGGCGCCCGGTGAACCGCATCGGGCAGCGGTCGCGGTGCGTCGCGCGCCCGAACTGGTCTGCGCCGCATCGCGGACGTTGGCACGGATGAGGCTTGCGGCCACGATCCTGTCGGGTTTGTTGGTTCTGGCCGGGTGCGACACCGCCCGTCCGCCGCAGGATCGGGACGTTCTGGCACGGTCGACCATGACCGAACCCGCTGCGGCCCCGGACAGCATGCTTGCGGTCCTGTCTTGCCGCCATCCAGGCGCCGCCCGAAGAGCCTGCCCATGACGCGCTGGCTTATGCCTGCGCAACGCGCGCCGCGCCGTCAGACGATGCGGCAGCAATGGCCGACCGGCACCTGCGCCGGCTGGCCGATCTGTCGCTGCCAGAATGACGGGCGCGGCTTCAGGGACCGCGAGCTTGCGCCGGGCATCAGGCTGGTGGGCAGCAGGCTTCCGCCCGGCCACTACGACTTTGCGGATAGCTACGGCGTGACGGGCGGGGCCACCCCCGGTGTCATTCCCGGGCGCGGCGTGGCGATGGTGCGGTTCCGCCCGAACCCCGGCGGCGATGCGGCGAACTATCCGCCCGAGGGCCTGTTCGTGCCGGTGGCGCTGACCGCCGACGCAGAGACCGGCCCTGACGGCGCGCTTACGATCACGCTGCGCGCGGTCGAGGGCGGCGCGTTGAGCGCGGGTGGCTGGGCCGATGCCAGCGGGCAGGCCTACCTGCGGCTTCTGGAGCGGACGCGGCTGAACCAGGAAAGCGCTCGCGGGTTTCGCGACCCGTCGAAGCTGAGGGTGCATGGCAACGGCATCTACCTGATCGAGCCCTATGATCCGGACCGGATCCCGCTGCTGATGATCCACGGCCTGCGATCCAACCCGTCGATCTGGCGCGACCTGACGCTGGCGGTCATGGACGACCCTGACCTGCACGCGCGGTTTCAGGTCTGGCACGCGTTCTATCCCACGGGCGTGCCGCCGTTCTATATCGCTTCCAAGGCGCGCGAGCGGTTTCGCGGGCTGGTCGCACGGCTCGATCCGTCGGGCACGGATATGGCGCACCGGCATGTCGCGGTGATCGGGCACAGCATGGGCGGGATCGTCGCGCGCGCCCTCGTCACCGATGACGATGGCGCGCTGTGGGACCGGACTTTCACCGTTCCGCCCTCGGCGCTTCCGGTGAGTGCCGCGCGGCGTCAGGATTTCATCGACATCCTGACGCTGGAGCGAGAGCCGCAGATCGGCTTCGCCGCGTTCGTCAACACGCCCCATCGCGGCAGCGGCAGCGCCGAGGGGCTGATCGGGCGGATCGCCGCCTCGATGGTGATGCTGCCGATGAGCTTTCGGACGATCTTCACCGAGGACCCGGATTATCTCGCCTATACCACCCCAGAGATGCGCGCGTTCCTGATGGATGGTGGACCGACAAGCGTGCAGGCGCTTTCGCCCCGCCATCCGCTCTTGCGCGCGCTGGCGGATGTGCCGCTGGCGCCAGAGATCACTGCCGTTTCCGTCATCGGGGTGCGGCGTGGGGCGAGCTGTGTCGCGACGCCCGGCTGCAATGCGACAGATGGCGTCGTAAGCTATGACAGCGCGCGGCTGGCCCAGGGCAAGGAACTGGTGATCCGGTCGGGCCATGGCGGCTATGCCGCGCCCGAGGCCATCGGATTCCTGATGGCGGAACTGCGGGCCTGGTCCGACGGGCTGTAGCGGCGCTGGTGCCGGGTGGTGCTAGAACATCGGTGGCGTGCAGGCGCAGGCGACGACGGCGACCGTCTTGCCGATGTTGCGCAAGGTATAGGGCTGCCGCCCGATCAGCTGGTAGCCGCCGCCGCGCCGCAGGACGCGCGTGACATCGCCCACCGTCACCTCGACCGTGCCGCGCAGGATCACCGCTGCCGTCTCGCCATCATGCGAGATCGGCTGGTCGCCGGTTCCCGCGCCGGGCTGGTAGCGTTCGATGAACATCTGAAGCGTCTTGTCGCGGCGCTCCGCCGCAAGCACCCGAAGGTCGGCCTCGCCCCGTGTCAGCACCGCGAGGTCATCGCTGTCGTAGAACAGGACATTCTGCTGCGAGGTGGGCAGAGCGAAGAAATCGGCGATCGAGATCGGCACCGCCGACAGGATGCGGTGCAGCGAGGCGAGCGAGGGCGCGTGCGCCTCCTGCTCGATCAGCGAGATGGTGGAGTTGGTCACGCCCGCCCGCTTGGCAAGATCGCGCTGGCTCAGGCCCGCCCGCTCGCGCACCGCGCGCAGCCGTGCACCGATGTCAAGTTCGGCGGCCTCCTTGCTGGACCGGGAGGCGGGTTTCGAGCGTCCCGGTGCCTGCTCATGCTGGTTCATCGCGTGCCGCTCTTTGCTTCGTCCTGCTGACCGTCCTGCGATATGCGCGCAACCCAAAGGCGCGTCAACCGCCTGCCGTGCCAAGGCGAAGCAGACAACAATTCTGTTGCCATGTAAAATTTTTCGTGACAGCGTTTGAAAAAATTCAAACACTCGGGGGTCCGCGATGAACGCCATAGAAACCTTTGCCGCCCTGTCAGGCAAGCTTTTCGTGGGCGGGGGCTATCAGGCCAGCCAGGCGACCGAGCATCTCGATGTGATCGAGCCCGCGACCGAAGAACGGATCGGCCAGATCGCGGACGCAACCGATGCCGAGGTCGACGGCGCGATGGATGTGGCGCTGGCAGCGGGCCGCGCCTGGAACGCCATAGACATGCGCAGCCGCGCCGTGGTGATGCACGAGATCGCCGCCGTCATGCGCCGCGACAAGGCGCTTTATGCCGAATACCTGACGCGGGAAGAGGGCAAGCCGTTCAAGGAGTCGCTCGACGAGGTGTCGTGGTGCGCGACGGCGATGGACTACTACGCCGAGATCGCCCGGCACGAGGCGGGCCGCATCGCCGGGGCCACGGTGCCGGGGCAGTTCCATTTCGCCATCAAGGAACCGCTGGGGACCATCGTCATCATCCTGCCGTTCAACTATCCGCTGGTGCTGCTGTGCTGGGAAGCCGCCGCCGCGCTGGCCGCGGGCAACGCCGTGATCGTCAAGCCGCATGAACAGACCAGCATCACCACGCTGAAGTTCATGGAGGTCTTCAAGGGCCTGCCGGATGGCCTGATGCAGTGCCTGACGGGCGGGCCGCGCGTGGCGCAGCGGCTGATCGCCAGCCGCAAGACGCATGGCGTGGCCTATACCGGGTCGGTCGGCGTGGGGCAGGCCGTGGCGCGCACCTGTGCCGAGACGTTCAAGCCCTGCCTGATCGAGGCATCGGGCAACGATCCGTTCATCGTCATGCCCTCGGCCCCGCTGGACATCGCGGCGCGGGGGGCGGCGTTTGCGGCCTATCTCAACTGCGGGCAGGTCTGCACCTCGGCCGAGCGGTTCTATGTGCATGACGAGGTGCACGACGAATTCGTGGCCCTGCTGGTGGCCGAGGCGAAGAAGCTGCGTATCGGCAACGGGCTGCACGAGGTGGACATGGGGCCGATGGCCACGCACCGCCAGCGCGACCGGTTCGAGGCGCTGATGTCGAACGCCCGCAAGCAGGGCGCGCGGGTGGCGACGGGCGGGGGCCGGCCTGCGAACCTGAACACCGGCTGGTTCGTGGAGCCGACCGTGCTGACCGATGTGACGCCGGACATGGACATTCTGCAGAACGAATCCTTCGGTCCGGTCGCGCCGATCTGCCGCGTCGGCAGCTTCGACGAGGCGATCGAGCTGGCGAACCGGTCGGACTACGGGCTGGGCGCGAACCTCTACACGCGCGACACCGACGAGACGTTCCGCGCCGTGCGCGAGATCCAGTCGGGCATCCTGTGGATCAACGCGCCGCTTCTCGACAATGACGCGCTGCCCTTCGGCGGGCGCAAGCTGTCGGGCAACGGGCGGCAACTGGGGCCGGAGGGGCTGAGCCAGTTCCAGAACACCAAGTTCGTGATGATCGACCCGGGGGCGAGCAAGCAGGATTTCTGGTGGTTCCCCTACCCGCGCGAGGAAAGCTATCCGGGCACGCGCTGAAGCAAAGGGGGCGAGGATGGCCGCAGATTTCCCCGACCGCGCCGAGGTCGTCATCATCGGCGGCGGCATCGCCGGATGCTCGGTCGCCTATCACCTGACCAAGATCGGCATCACCGACGTGGTGCTGTGCGAGCGTCAGCAGCTGACCTCGGGCACCACATGGCATGCAGCAGGGCTGGTCACGCAGTTGCGCGCCACCCGCCGCATGACCGAGCTTGCCAAGTATACGGGCGAGTTGTTCGGCACGCTGGAAGCCGAGACGGGGCAGGCAACCGGGTTCAAGCGGCGCGGATCGCTGCGTGTTGCCAACACCCCGGCGCGCTACGAAGAATTGGCGCGCGGCGCCTCGATGGGCCGCAACTTCGGCCTGCCGGTGGAGCCGGTCAGCCCCGGCGAGATCAAGGAACGCTGGTCGCCGATCAGCACCGAGGGCATCGTCGGCGGGTTCTGGTTTCCACAGGACGGGCAGGTGAACCCCGCCGACGTGACGCAGGCCTATGCCAAGGGCGCGCGGATGGGCGGGGCCCGGATTTTCGAACAGACCGCAGTCACGCAGATCCTTGTCGAGAACGGCAAGGCGGCGGGCGTGATGACCGACAAGGGGCCGATCCGCGCGAATACTGTGGTCGTCTGCGGTGGCATGTGGTCGCGCGATCTGGCGGCGAAGATCGGCGTCACGCTGCCGCTGCATGCGGCCGAGCATTTCTACATCGTGACCGAGCCTGTCGAGGGGCTGCCGCGCGACCTGCCCGTTCTGTTCCTGGGCGACGAGTGGACCTACTACAAGGAGGACGCGGGCAAGCTGCTGGTCGGGTTCTTCGAGCCGAACGCAAAGCCCTGGGGCCAGGCGGGCATTCCCGACGACTTCGCCTTCGGAACGCTGCCCGAGGACGTCGATCACATCGCCCCGCTTCTGGAGGCCGCGACCCGCCGCGTTCCCGTCCTGGAACGGACGGGCATCCAGTTGTTCTTCAACGGTCCCGAAAGCTTCACGCCCGACGACCGTTACCTTCTGGGTGAAACGCCCGAGGTGCCGGGGCTGTTCTGCGCCACGGGCTTCAATTCCATCGGCATCCTGTCGTCCGGCGGGGTGGGCAAGGCGCTGGCCGACTGGATCCGCGACCGCCGCCCGCCGATGGAATTGATGGATGTCGACGTGCGCCGCATGCAGGCGTTCCAGGGCAACCGCGCCTATCTGGAGGAACGCACGACAGAGACACTGGGCCTGCTGTTCGACATGCATTGGCCCTACCGACAGTTCGCCACCGCACGCGGCATCCGGCGCAGCCCGTTCCATGACCGGCTGACGGCGCTTGGGGCCTGCATGACCGAGGCGGCGGGGTGGGAGCGACCGGGATTTTTCGGCGCACCGGGGACGACGCCCGAGATCGGCTATTCCTATGGCCGCCAGAGCTGGTTCGACGCCTGTGGCGAGGAATGCCGCAACACCGCAGAGAACGTGACGCTGTTCGACCACAGCTGTTTCGTGAAGTACCGCGTCGAGGGGCGCGATGCGGTCAGGGTGCTGAACCGCATTTGCGCCAACCAGATCGACGTGCCCGTCGGCCGGGTCGTCTATACCCAATGGCTGAACGAACTCGGCGGGATCGAGGCAGACGTCACCGTCACGCGGCTGTCCGAGACGTCGTTCCTTGTCGTGACCATTGCCGTCTCGCAGCGGCGCGATCTGGCCTGGCTGGAGCGGCACATCCCGGAAGGGGCGCATTGCTTTGCCCATGACGTGACCTCGGGCCTGCCGATGCTGGCACTGATGGGGCCGAAGGCACGGGCGCTGCTGGGGGCGCTGTCGCCTGCGGATTTCTCGGACGCGGCATTCCCCTTCGGCACGAGCCAGGAGATCGACCTGGGTCATGCGCGGGTTCGCGCGAGCCGTCTGACCTATGTCGGCGAGCAGGGGTATGAGCTTTACATGCCGGCCGAATTTGCAGGCCATGTCTTCGACCGCCTGACAGCGGCGGGCGAGGCCTTTGGCCTGCGGATGGGCGGCTACTTCGCCATCAATTCGCTGCGGATGGAAAAGGGTTACCGGCACTGGGGCCACGATATCGGCGAAGAGGATACGCCCTATCAGGCGGGCCTCGGCTTTGCCGTTGCGCTGGACAAGCCGGGGGGTTTCATCGGGCGCGAGGCGCTTGTCCGGCAGAAGGCAGAGGGGCCGGTCACGCGCCGCCTCGTGCAGCTTCGGCTGGATGTCGCGGGCATCCCGCCGCACCTTTACCACAACGAGCCGATCCTGCGGGATGGCGCGATCGTGGGGTCTGTCACCTCGGGCGCTTATGGCCACCGCGTCGGTGCATCCCTCGGGATGGGCTATGTCTCGCATCCCGAGGGCGTCAGCGACGCCTGGCTGTCCGAAGGGCGATGGGAGGTCGAGATCGCCTGGCAGCGCTATCCCGTCACCGCACAGCTGCGCCCCTGGTACGACCCGAAAGGCGAGCGGCTGAGGGGATGACCGAACACACCCGCGCCCGGGGTGCACGCGATCCGGGCGCAATAAATCGCAACGACGACAGGAGGGAATGACATGGCACGAGAGGCGCTCCACCCGGAGCTGGAACGGCGCATCGCCGTTCTGGAGAAACCCGAAAACCAGGGGGCCGGCTTTGGCGGCATCGACTGGGTCTGGCTGATGGCGCTTGGCGTCGTCGGCCCCGCGCTGCTTCTGATCTGGGGATGGTCATGAGCGCGCCCGACACATCCGACGAGAGCGGCTGGCCGCTGACCCATACCGAGCGTGACTGGAACCAGTGGCAGCTTTTCGCGGTGCTGCTGGTCACGGCTGCCGCGACCTGGTGCTACATCATCGGCGAATATGTGGGCTACTATCTGAACCTGAAGATGGGCATCGCCGCGATGACGGCGGGGGCCATGATCGGGATGCTGATGGTCACGCTGGCCGTCGTGCCGACCGCGACCCGCTACGGCATCGACAGCATCGCCGCCGCCCGCCCGCAATTCGGCGACCGCGGCTGGATCATCACGGTATTCCTGCAATATGCCTCGATCATCGGCTGGAACTGCCTTCTGATGATCTTCTTCGGCAAGTCGGTGGGCCAATTGCTTCAGGCCATCGGCGTGATCGACCCGGCCAGTGTCGACTGGGTGCTGAGGATCGTCACCGTTCTGGCCTGTGTGCTGGTCTACCTGATCCTGATGCGGGGCGGCACAGGGCTGGAGCGGGTGTCGCAGATCCTGTTCTTCATCATCGTGGGGATCGGCGTCTGGATGGTCTGGGTGCTGCTGGCGAACCAGTCCGACACCATCGCCGCCGCGAAGCCCGCCTATGCCTCGGGCAGCCTGCGGTGGGATTACGTGACGGGGATCGAGATCGGGATCGTCAGCCTGCTCAGCTGGTGGCCCTATATCGGCGCGATGGTCCGCAAGGCCCCGAACGCCCATTCCGCCACATTGCCCGCCATGCTCGGCATGGGCCTGCCGGTTCCGATCCTGAGCATCGTCGGGCTTGCCGCGATCCTGGCGTTGCAGGTGTCGGACCCGTCGGCCTGGCTCATCACCCTGGGCGGTTCGACCTATGGCGTGATCGCGCTGGTCTTCGTGATCGCGGCGAACCTGGGCACGACGCTGGCCGGGGTCTATGCGACGGCGGTGGGGCTGCGGCAGGTTCCGGCGCTGGCATCGTCGCGCTGGAGCACGCTGATGCTGTTCGCCCTCGTTCCGGTGGCCTTCGTCAGCCTTGTGGTGCCCGACCTGTTCTTCTCGAACTTCGGGACGTTCCTGGCCTTCATCGGGGTTTTCTTCGCGCCGATCTGCGCGATCCAGATCGTCGACTACCTGATCCTGCGGCGTCAGCGCATCTCGATCCGGGCGGTCTTCGTGGGCGGGCCGGGGACGGACTATCACTATTGGGGCGGGTTCAACCCGGCTGCGATCCTTGCAATGGCGGCGGGATTCTTCACCTATCTCTACCTCTTGAACCCGGTCAGCTATGCCAGCCGCGCACCCTATGACATCCTGACGGCCTCGCTGCCCACGGCGGTCGTGGCGGGTGTCGTCTATGCCGCGGTGACGCTGCTGGTGAACAAGCCAGCCGGAAAAGGCGGCTACTGACGCCCAACAGCTTCCCCGCCGGGCATCGCGCGCGGCGGGGAACAATGTGCAGCCGGACGCCACCGGTCGGCTGCGGTCGGTGATTTGGGGGTAAATGGCGGACCCGGAGCGATTCGAACGCCCGACCCTCAGATTCGTAGTCTGATGCTCTATCCAGCTGAGCTACGGGTCCGCACTGCGGAGCGATGTAGCCCCGCGCGCCGGGGCATTGCAAGGGCGAAATCGGGCGTCGACCGCAGTCCGCATCCGGGCGCCGATCGTCTTTCGGCAGGCGGATCACGAACTCGGTGCCCTCGGCGTCGCTGCGCACCAGCTCCAGCCGCCCGCCATGGCCGCGCACCAGTTCGGCCGCGATGGCAAGGCCCAGGCCCGATGCCGCCCTTGCGCGTGCCGCCCTGGAACGCCGCGAACAGATGCTCGCGCGCCTTGGGCGGCAGGCCGGGGCCGGTGTCGCCGACCCGGATCCACCAGTCTGCCTCGTCCTCGCCGCCGACGATCTCGATGGTGCCGGGCTGCGCCCGTCGCCTCGATCGCCTGCCGGGCGTTGCGGACCAGGTTGGACAGCACGCGGTACAGCTGCTCGCTGATCGGCGCGGATCATCAGGCCGGGCGGCACGTCGATCAGGCAGGTGACCGGCCGTTCGGGCCGCCAGCCCCTCGCCCTCGGCCACCTCGTCGACCAGCGGCCGCAGCGCAAAGCCGCGCAGTTGCGGCGGCGGCTCCTCGGCCTTGCCGAAGGCCAGCGTCGATTCGCACAAGCGACACCGCCCGGCTGATCGAGCCGACCAGCTTGGGCGCCGCCCGCGCCACCGCCGGGTCGGCGCTGCCCTCGATCCGGTCGGCGAAAAGCTGCGCCGTGGTCAGGATGTTGCGCAGGTCGTGGCTGATCTTGGCCACCGCGCCGCCCAGCTGCGCCAGCCGCTCCTTCTGCCGCAGCGCGCCGGTCAGCTGGGTCTGCATCGACTGCAGCGCCTCTTCGGCCATCGCGCAGCTCGTCCACCTCGGCGGTCGGCGCGATCACCCGCCGCGCGTCCTCGGGCGCCTCGGCATAGGCTGTCATGTGCCGCACCACCCGGCGGATCGGCATGCACCAGAAGCCGCCGCACCGCGAGGAACAGCAGCACCGCCGTCACCACCGAGATCAGCGCCGACAGGACCAGGATGCGCAGGCCATAGTCGATCATCGCCTCGCGCAGCGGCGCGGTCTCCATCGTGACCTCGATCAGCATGCCCGCCTCCTGCACCGGGTTGCCGATCACCCGGATCATCCGGTTCTCGGGGTCGAGCAGCAGCGCGATGCGCGTCGCGGATCAGCTCCCACGGGCCCGGCCATGCGCAGATCGTAGGTCGCGGCGATCGGCTGCGGGATCGGCGAGGACAGCACCAGCTGCCGCACCTCGTCGCGCCGCAGCACGACGTTGAACACCTCGGCATTGGCCAGAAGTTCGCGTCTCCAGCTCGGGCGCTGATCATCTCGTCGGTCGCCAGCTGCGCCAGCGAGGCGATCTGCGCCTGTTTCCAGCCGCAGTCAGCAGGTAGTCGGCCCGGAACCGCGCGATCGAGGGCACGAAGATCAGCACCTCGGCCAGCATGACGAAGACGACCGTCAGAAGCAGGAACCGCCCCGACAGCGTGTTGAACACCGAAGACCGCCGGTTGCTCACCCCCTCGAACCTCTCTTCGTTCCCGACTGCGATATGTGCCGCACGGTCAGGGCAGGAAGCGCTGCACGAACCGCACCACCCGCTTCACCGCAGGATTATCAAAGAGTTTCGGCGAGAAATAGGCCCCCGCGGCGCGTTTCGACACCTCGCCCAGCGTCGGATAGGGGGCGACCATGCCCGCGACAGCGCCGACATCTTCAGCCCGCGCGGACAGCGCCAGCGCCCAAAGGCCGATCAGCTCGCCCGCCTGCGCGCCCGACGATGCCCGCCCCGACCGGGCGGCCCTTGACCACCATGACCTTGATCAGACCCGGCGGTCTTGCCTTCGGCCTGCGCGCGGTCGTTGTCGTCGAAGTCGGCGCGCAGCACCGTCAGGCGCGTCGCCGTGCGCCGCTGCGCGCCTCGGCCTCGGTCAGGCCGACCTGCGCCAGTTCGGGGTCGGTATAGGTGGCGCGCGGGATATGGGCCGTGCGTCGCCTTGGCGGGCAGGCCGAACACGACCTGCCGGATGACGATCCCGGCATGATAGCCCGCGAGATGGGTGAACTGCGCGCCCCCCGCCGCATCGCCCACCGCATAGACCCGCCGGTTGCTGGACGAGCGCAGGTCGCGCCCCCACCGTCACGCCGCGCTGTGTCATGCGCGACCCCGCGCCGCGTCGAGGTCCAGCCTGTCCAGCGCCACCTTGCCGCCCGACGGCGACCAGAGATGCGAGCCCGTCGACCTGCGGCCGTCCGCACAGCGTCGCCGTCACGCCGCCCTCGGCCGGAAACCGCTGCGACCGACGACGCCTTCGAGGATCTCGACCCCCTCGGCGCGCAGCGCGTCCAGCACGACGGCGGCAAGTTCGGGGTCGTCGCGGCCCAGCGCCTTGGCCCCCTCGATCACCGTCACCTCGCAGCCCAGCCGCCGGTGCGCCTGCGCCATCTCCATCCCGATCGGCCCGCCGCCGAGGATCAGACAGATGCGCGGGCTTGCTCGCGCAGGGCGAAGATCGTCTCGTTGGTCAGGTAGGGCACGGCGTCGAGCCCCGGGATCGGCGGCACGCAGCGGGCGCGAGCCGGTGGCGATCACGAAGCGCCGGGCGCGGATCGGCGTGTCCGCCCGCCTGCACCTCGGTCGGGCGAGGTGAAGCGGGCCCAGGCGCGGATCACGCGCGACGCCCAGCCCCTCGAACCGCTCCTGGCTGTCGACCGGGGCGATGGCGGCGATCACCGCGCGCGACATGATCCTTGACCGCGCCGAAATCGACCTCCGGCTCGACCGGCGCGACGCCGAACGGCGCGCCCGCCGTCATGCGCATGGGCCGCCTTGGCCGCCGCGAGCAGCGCCTTCGACGGCACGCAGCCGGGGTTCAGGCAGTCGCCGCCCATCTCGGCCGCCTTCGATCAGCACGACGCGCGCGCCCATCTGCACCGCGCCCGCCGCGACCGACAGCCCGCCCGAGCCTGCGCCGATCACGCAGATGTCCGTCTCGATCCGTGTCCATGTCAGATGTCCCTTTTGCCGAAGGCCCGGATCACGATCGGCAGGGCCGCCAGCGCCGCACAGCCCCAGGATCGGGCCGAGGATCTGCGGCTCGAAGAGATAGGCCGAGGTCCGGCGTCTCGCCTCGGGCGAAGACCTCGCCCAGGCCCGCGCCGACCGAGGTGTAGACCAGCGCGCCCGGGATGATGCCGAAGAAGGTGGTGACGGCAAAGCGGCACAGCGCTGACGCCAACGACGGCCGGGATCAGGTTGGCCAGAAAGAACGGCACCACCGGGACAAGCCGCATCAGGAACAGCACCGACCAGCTCGTTCTCGCGCAGCCCGGCCTGCAGCCTTGCGGCCGCCCCGCCGCCCGGCTGCGATCCGCGCGCGCCAGCTGCTGCGCCGAACCCGGCCGCGCGCGGCAAGGAAGACGCAGATCGCCCCGAGCGTGGCCGCCGTGACATTGAAGAGCACGCCGGGAAACAGCCCGAACAGGAACCCGCCCGTCAGCGTGGCCACCGTCGCCCCGGGCAGGCTGAGCGCCACCATCGCCGCATAGGCCGCGATGAACACGCACAGCCGCCAGCGCATAATGCGCATCGCGGAAGGCCAGCAGCGCCTCGCGGTGGTGCGGCGAGCGCCTCGAAGCTCAGCTGGTCGCGCAGGGTGAAGGCGCCGATCAGCGCCGCGGCACGAGGATCAGCGAGCAGCGGCAGCCTGCCGGCGCAGGCGCGGATTGCGCGGGTCGGGACTGTCGATCGCGGCCATGTGGCTCGCGTCTCTCGCTCATGCGCCTGCAACATGCGCCGAGCGCGGCCGGTTCGGCGACAGCCCCTTCACGCGGCCTTGATCCGTGGCGGCGGACATGCCGGTGCTGTCTGAAACAATTCCCCGGTCCTCTACGCTTGAGGCCGGAAATGTTGCAGAAAATCCGGTTGCGACCGAATTGACTTGGGCCGCGCTGCCCCCGTAAAGGACGGGCTTCGAATACAGGCGGCCGCTCGAATCCCGTCGGGGTTCGGGCCGCTGATGCTGATGGAGAGCCGCGATGAAGCGCACCTTTCAACCGTCGAACCTGGTTCGCGCGCGCCGCCACGGCTTCCGCGCCCGCATGGCCACCAAAGGCGGCCGTCTGGTTCTGGCCGCCCGCCGCGCCAAGGGCCGCAAGAAGCTGTCGGCCTGATCGGGTCAGCGCGGTCCCCTCGGGGATGGCTGACATGACACCGCCGGAGGCAGGGGCGACAGGCAGCGATGCCGCAGCGCCCGCCGCCGCCGGCGGTTTCCGTTTGTCTGGAGCGTCATGCGCCAAGCGCGCCGACTTCCTGCGCGCCGCGCAGGCCCGGCGTCAGGCGCACGCCCGGCTTCCTGCTGCAGGCGCGGCTGCCGCGGCGACGACGAGCGCCGGCGATCCGCGTCGGCTTCACCTGCTCGAAGAAGATCGGCAACGCCGTCGCCGCGCAACCGCGCCAAGCGCCGCCTGCGCGAGGTCGCGCGCGCGCGTGCTGCCGCGCGCGCGGCCGCCCCGGCTGGGACTATGTGCTGGTCGGCCGTCCCGGCGCCACGATCGACCGGCCCTTTGCGCTGCTGCTGGCCGATCTTGACGGCGGCGCTTGGCCGCGTCCATGCCGACCGCGCGGCCGAAATGACCCCGCTCGCCCATATCCTCGCCCTGCCCGTGCGGGCCTACCGGCTGCTCCTTAGCCCTGGGTCGGGCATGGCTGCCGCTTCCAGCCCACCTGTTCGGCCTATGCGCTGGAGGCGCTGGAGCGGCATGGCGGCGCTCAAGGGCACCTGGCTGACGGTGCACCGCATCTGCCGCTGCCACCCCTGGGGCGGATCGGGCTACGATCCGGTGCCGCCGCGCCGCGATCAGCACCTTTTCGAAAAAGATCATGACCTGCCCGAGCCCTGACCCCGGCCCGCGCATGTAGGCGATGTTCAGCAGACGGTCCTCGGTCAGCAGCCACATCCAGTCGTCGAACCCCACGCGCAGCGTGCCATCGGGTACCGGCAGGTCGATGCGGTAGCGCCAGTTGAAGGTATCGCCCCGCTCCACGCCGCTGGCCGTGCCGAGCACGCCAGGCGCGGTCCCCGTCCACGTGTCGGGGCCGGTCTTGGTCAGGGTCCACTTGCGGTTTTCGGTCGATCCGTCCTCGTAGACGAAGTTCTCGTCCAGCGTCAGCACCCGCCCGTCCCAATCGCCGTCGATGGTCGACGACGAAGCGCCGCCGCACCTCGCCGAACACGTCCTGGAACTGGCCGTGAGCAATGGTGCGGCCGTCGAAGAACTCTTCGATGTTCAGCTTGCGGTCGCTGAGAAGTGGGTCGGTGGGGCCGGGGCGGCCCGAACAGGCCGCAAGCAGCACGAAAACCCCAAGCATCATCCAGCGCATCGTGCTTTCCCCGTGAAGTGACCTGTCTTATACGCAGCCCAACCGCATACGGATGCCCCGAGGGTTCCCCATGTTCGACGAAACCGACGATCTGCCCCCCATCCTGCGCGGCGCGCCGGACTCGACCGAGTTCAAGAAGCTGCGCAAGCGGCTGGTGCGCGAGGTGCGCGAGGCGATCGAGACCTATGGCATGATCGAGCGCGGGGCGCGCTGGCTGGTCTGCCTGTCGGGCGGCAAGGACAGCTATACGCTGCTGGCCGTGCTGCACGAGCTGCAGTGGCGCGGGCTGCTGCCGGTGGACCTGCTGGCCTGCAACCTCGATCAGGGCCAGCCGGGCTTTCCGGCCACCGTCCTGCCCGAGTTCCTGACGCGGATGGGGGTGCCGCACCGGATCGAATATCAGGACACCTATTCCGTCGTGATGGACAAGATCCCGCCGGGCGGCACCATCTGCTCGCTCTGCTCGCGGCTGCGGCGCGGCAACCTCTACCGCATCGCGCGGGAAGAGGGCTGTTCGGCGGTCGTGCTGGGCCACCACCGCGACGACATCCTGGAAACCTTCTTCATGAACCTGTTCCACGGCGGGCGGCTGGCCACCATGCCGCCGCAAGCTGGTGAACGAGGAGGGCGATCTGTTCCTCTATCGCCCGCTGGCCTTCGTGGCCGAGGCGGATTGCGAGAAATTTGCCAGGCGATGAACTATCCGATCATCCCCTGCGACCTCTGCGGCAGCCAGGACGGGCTGCAGCGCCAGCAGGTCAAGACAGATGCTCGACGGGTGGGAGGCGCGCAGCCCCGGGCGGCGGCAGGTGATGTTCCGCGCGCTGATGAACGCGCGGCCCTCGCACCTGCTGGACCCGGCGCTGTTCGATTTTGCGGGGCTGGCGCGGGGCCTGCCGGAAAGTGGCGAAAATCCTCCGCAACTGCCGGGCGAGCATTAACGAAGTGGTCACTGCTTCCGCCTAGGGTTCTCCATGCGCGGGCAGCCGGTCTTGCCCGGCGCCGATCGGGGGACGGACGATGCAGTTCATTCTGGGTCATGCTGCGGGCTTGTTGGCGCAGGCGGGCGACCTGCTTCGACGGCCCGAGGTGCTGGTTTTCCTGCCGGCACTGACGCTCGCCTCGTTCTGGCTGGGGGGCGAAGAGATGCTGACGATTGTCGCGCTCGGCCTGCCGCTGGTCTTCGTGATGACCGGCGCGATCGGGCTGCGCGACAACTCGGCCGCCCTGCAGTCGGATGTCCACGATGGCATCGCCGCCGCGGCCGCAGTTGACGGCGCGACTGGACGAGATGCTGCGCCTTGGCCACTTCGCGCGAGATGACGACGGCCTGTCTCGTGGTGCAGTTCGACGAGGCCGATCGGCTGCTCGACCGGCACGGGCGCGCGGCGCAGGCCGAGGTGCTGGAGCGCGTCCGCAGATCGCATGTTCGGCGTGCTGCGGCAGGGCGACACGCTGGCCCGGCTGGAAGGCGGCGGCTTTGCCGTGGCCCTCGGCGCCGGTGCGCCGGCTCGACCTGGAAACCCTGGTCCAGCTGGCCGCGCGCCTGCAGGCGGCGTCTGTCGCCGCCGATCCTCGCTCGGCGGCGCGCAGATCTACGTGACCTGCTCGGTCGGCTTCTGCCTTGGCGTCGCGGGCGCCGCAGCCAATCCGGTCGGTCGCTGCTCGACGCGGCACAGATCGCGGCGGACGAGGCGCTGCGCAACGGTCCCGGGGCGATCCGCGCCTTTGCCCCGGACATGGCGCGCAACCGGGCCGACCGCGACGCGCTGCGCGACGAGCTGGAAGCCGCGCTGGACGAAGGGCAGATCCGTGCCGCATTTCCAGCCGCAGGTTTCAGCACCGACACCGGCGAGATCAGCGGGTTCGAGGCGCTGGCCCGCTGGCACCACCCCGAGCGCGGGCTTGTCGCCCCCGGCAGATTTCCTGCCCGCGATTGACGAGGCGGGCCTGTCGGAACGGCTGGGCGAAGTGATGCTGTACCATGCCCTGACCGCGCTGGCGCGCTGGGACAAGGCGGGCTGCCGCGTGCCCAGTGTCTCGGTCAACTTCTCGGCGGCGGAACTGCGCAATCCGAAGCTTGCCGAGAAGATCAAGTGGGAGCTGGACCGCTTCGGCCTGGCGCCGGACCGGCTGACGATCGAAATCCTCGAAACCGTGGTGGCCGAGGCCGACAACGACGTGATCGTGTCGCAATGTCGCGGCACTCGCCGCGCTGGGCTGCGGCATCGATCTGGACGATTTCGGCACCGGCCATGCCTCGATCACCAATATCCGGCGTTTCGCGCTGCGCCGGCTGAAGATCGACCGCAGCTTCGTGACCCGCGTCGACGAGGACCGCGAACAGCAGCAGATGGTCTCGGCGATCCTGTCGATGGCCGAACGGCTGGGGCTGGAAACGCTGGCCGAAGGGGTGGAGACGCCGGGCGAACATGCGATGCTGGCGCAACTGGGCTGCGGCCATGTGCAGGGCTTCGGCCTCGCGCGCCCGATGCCCTTCGAGGAAACCGCCGACTGGATCCTGCGGCACCGCGCCCGGCAAGCCGCCGCCCCGCGCATCAATCACCGCGCAGGCTGACTGCACAGGAGCAAATCCAGCGTCGTCCACGCGGGCATCGTCCACGCGGGCACCATCCACACGGGCGTGTCCGCCGCCGCCTTCCTGCGAATTCTTGACGATGGATCGTGCTGAGCCGAATTCCGAAGCAGCGCAGCCGGACCCGGTGCAGCACGACCGGCATAGAGCACAGCCGGACCCGATGCAGCCCAGCCGGGCCTGACGCAGCGCAGCCGGAAACGGATGGCGCGACGAGGGCCAGCCCCCGCCAATGACCCTCGCAACCCGAAGCCCTCGCTCCGCGGAACGCGCCGCGGGCACAAGGCGGAACCCTGCGCCCGAGCGGCGCAGGAGGGTGCGGCGAAGGGGAAACCGCTTGACCTTTTCCGCCCCCCTCTGTTGAAGCACGGCTGAACCTTTACAGGAACGGTGGTGGTCCAGATGGACGATCAGAACAAGAATCTCATCCTCGCAACCGCACTCAGTTTCCTCGTGATCCTGGTCTGGTTCGTCCTGTTCCCCCCGCCGGAACCCACGCCCGCGCCCGTCGGCCAGGCCGTCGAGGCGACAGCCGGTGACACGGCGCTGACCCCGCCCGCTGCGACCGGCGATGCAGCGTCCACGGCGGCGGCACCAGCCGCCGATGCAGTGCCCGAGGCGCCGCGCCTTGACCATCGACACCCCGCGCATCACGGGCTCGATCTCGCTGTCTGGGCGGCCGGATCGACGATCTGTCGCTGAAGGATTACCGGGTCACGCTCGACCCGAACTCTGACCTCGTGCGGCTGCTGTCGCCCGGTCGGACAGAGCAATGCCTACTACGCCCTCTATGGCTGGGCGCCCGGCGGCGATCTGAGCTTCGAGGATGTGCCCGGACCCAATACGGAATGGTCGGTCGCCGCGGGCAGCACGCTGTCGCTCCGGGCCAGCCGGTCACGCTGCGGTGGGACAACGGCAAGGGCCTGATCTTCATCGCGCACGATCGCGGTCGACGAGAACTACATGTTCACCGTCACCCAGGCGGTCGAGAACACCGAGCACGGCCGAGGTGCGGCTGGCGCCCTACGGCATCGTCGCCCGCCACGGCCTGCCGATCGATCTGCAGAACTTCTTCGTCCTGCACGAAGGCGTCGTCGGCCGGGCCGACGGCACAGCTGACCGAAATCAAGTACGACGACATGACCGAGCTGCCGGTGGTCGAGCGCGAGGGCGCCGCGGCCGAGATCGTCGAGGCGCAACGTCGACGGCTGGATCGGCTTCACCGACCACTACTGGATGACCACGCTGATCCCCGAGCAGGGCAAGCCCTTCACCGCGGTCGCCAAATACGTGCCCGCGCCGACATCTTCCAGGTCGAGACGCGCCAGCCCGTCGATCGACTGTCGCGCCGGGCGCGACCGCCGCCTCGACGCCGCGCTGTTCGCCGGGCGCCAAGGAATGGGAGACGATCCGCGCCTACCAGAACGAAGGCGGCATCGCCGGCTTCGTCGATTCGATCGACTGGGGCTGGTTCTACTTCCTGACCAAGCCGATCTTCATCGTGCTGCACTGGCTGCACGGCTTGATCGGCAACATGGGCCTGGCGATCATCGCGCTGACCTTCGTGCTGAAGCTCCTCGTGCTGCCGCTGGCCTACAAGTCCTACGTCTCGATGGCGCGGATGAAGGAACTGCAGCCCGAGATGGAGGCGCTGAAGGAACGCGCGGGCGACGACAAGCAGAAGCTGCAGAAGGAAATGATGCAGCTCTACAAGGACAAGAAGGTGAACCCGGCCGCGGGCTGCCTGCCGATCCTGATCCAGATCCCGATCTTCTTCTCGCTCTACAAGGTGATCTTCGTCACCATCGAGCTGCGCCACGCGCCGTTCTTCGGCTGGCTCAGGGACCTGTCGGCGCCCGACCCGTCGTCGCTGTTCAACCTGTTCGGGCTGCTGCCCTGGGCTGCGCCCGGCGCATGGCACGCTGCTGGCGCTGATCTTCATCGGCGTCCTGCCGATCCTGCTGGGCATCACGATGTGGCTGCAGCAGAAGCTGAACCCGGCGCCCGACCGATCCGGCGCAGGCGATGATCTTTGCCTGGATGCCCTGGGTCTTCATGTTCATGCTGGGCGGCTTCGCCAGCGGTCTGGTGGTCTACTGGATCACCAACAACACGATCACCTTCACCCAGCAGTACCTGATCATGCGCAGCCACGGGCACAAGCCGGACATCTTCGGCAACATCAAGGCGAGCGTGAAGCAAGAAGCCCATCGTCGCTGCCGCGAATGCGCCGGGCAAGCCGGAGCCCAAGGCCAAGAAGGCCCCCGACAAGAAATGACGGCGCGGCTGGCCCATATCTGCCGCCACCCGATCAAGGGACACGGACGCGAAGCCCTCGCGTCCGTTCGTCTTTCGCCGGGCGCCTGCCTGCCCTGGGACCGGCACTGGGCCGTGGCGCATGAGGCGGCGAAGCTGACCGGGCGGCTGGGTGCCCTGCGCCAATTTCGCGCGCGGGGCCAAGGCGCCGACGCTGATGGCGATCACCTCGCGTTCTGGACGAGGCCACGCGGACCGGTGACGCTGACGCCATCCCGACCGCCCGGATCTGACGTTCCGCCCCGACGATCGCGGCGACCTGCCCGCGCTTCCTCGACTGGGTCGCGCCGCTTGCCCCGCCGACCGGGCGCAGCCTGCGCGGATCGTCAGCGTCGGGCGCGGGCATGACCGACAGCGAGTTTCCCTCGGTCTCGATCCTGTCGCTCGCCTCGCTGGCCGACCTGTCGGACGCGGATGGGCCATGACCTGTCGATCCACCGCTGGCGCGGCAACCTCTGGCTGGACGGGCTGGAGCCCTGGGCGGAATGGGGCTGGATCGGCCGCACGCATCCGCATCGGCGAGGCGGAACTGAGGATCGAGGAACGCATCACGCGCTGCCAGGCGACCGTCGGCCGATCCCGCAGACGGGCGTGATCGATGCCGACACGCTGGGCGGCCTGGCAGTCGGCCTATGGGCATCAGGATTTCGGCGTCTACGCCGCGGTGACCGAGGGCGGCGCGATCGCCACGGGCGACGGGTGGTGCTGCCATGACGCCTGCCCTTCCCCCTTGCCCCCGAGCCCGAAGACGCCGCGCGCGAGGCGGGTCGGCTGCTGTTCGCGGGCCCGGTCGACTTCGTCAAGGGCGTGGTCGCGATGCCCGGCCTGCCCCCCGCCGACCGGCTGGAGGTCTGCTTTGCCGGCCGCTCGAACGTGGGCAAATCCAGCCTGATCAACGCGCTGACCGGGCGCAAGACGCTGGCCCGCGCCTCGAACACGCCGGGCCGCACGCAAGAGATCAACTATCTTCGCCCTGGGCGATACGCGCTATCTGGTCGACCTGCCCGGCTATGGCTATGCCGAGGCGCCGAAGCCCATCGTCGAGAAGTGGCAGGCGCTGCTGCAAGGCCTATCTCGCGGGCCGCCAGACCCTGCGCCGCGCCTTCGTGCTGATCGACACGCGGCACGGGGTCAAGGCGGTGGACGAAGAGATCCTGACCCTGCTCGACCGCTCCGCCGTGACCTTCCAGGCGGTGCTGACCAAGGCCGACAAGGTGTCGAAGGCCGAGCGTGAGGCGAGCATCGAGCAGGTGCGGGGCGCGCTGGCCAAGCACCCGGCGGCCTATCCCGAGATCGTCGTCACCTCGTCCGAGAAGGGCGACGGGATCGAGACGCTGCGCGCGATCATCGCCACGCTGGAATAGGGCGGGGCAAAATCCTTCGAAGGATTTTGCCAAGGCTTTTCGAAAAGCCCTGGCTCCCCTCAGACGTGCTGCGCCCCGTTCACCTCGATCTCGGCGCCCGAGATATAGCTCGACTGGTCCGAGCACAGGAACCAGATCGCATCGGCCACTTCCTTCGGCTGGCCCAGCCGCTGCATCGGCAGCTTTTCCACGATCTTGTCGGTGCCGGGCGACAGGATCGCCGTTTCCACCTCGCCCGGCGCGATGGCGTTCACCCGCACGCCCAAGCGGCCCGAAATCATGCGCCATCTCGCGCGTCAGCGCCGCCAGCGCCGCCTTGGACGTGGCATAGGCCGCCCCGGCGAAGGGGTGCACCCGCGAGCCCGGCGATCGAGGTGACGTTGACGACCGACCCCTTCGCCGCCGCCAGTTCGTCCTTCAGCCCCCGCGCCAGGATGACGCAGGAGAAGAAGTTGACATGGAACACATGGCCCCAGGTGCGCAGGTCGGTGTCCAGCGTGTTCAGCCGCTTGCCGCCTTCGCCCTTGGGGCTGATCCCGGCGTTGTTCACCAGCGCGTGCAGGCGGCCGTTGATCTTCTGCCTTGATCGTCTCGATGGCGGCGATGGTCTTGTTCGGGTCGGCCAGGTCGATCTGGATGTGGTTGTCCTCGCCCCCCGGCCAGGGGCAGCGCGGGATCGAAGGGCTGGCGCGAGCAGGTCAGCACCCGCCACCCCTCGGCCGAAAACCGCTTGACCGTCGCATGGCCGATCCCGCGGCTCGCGCCGGTCAGAACCAGCGTCTTCTGTTCGGACATCGTCGCACTCCTGCACCGCCGAAAACCCTACTCCTTTACTGAGGGATCGCAAGGCAGCCGCCTTGGCAGGCGCGGTCAAAGGGGCTAGGACGCGCGTGAACCAGGGGCAGCCCAATGAAAAAGCAGACCGCCACGATGCCCGACTCCATCGCCACCGCCCGCATCCTGTCCGAAGCCCTGCCCTACCTGCAGCGCTATTCGCGGGCGCCGTCGTGGTGGTCAAATTCGGCGGCAACGCCATGGGCGACGACGCGGCGATGGCCGAGTTTGCCCGCGACGTCGTGCTGATGCGGCAGGTGGGCGTGAACCCGGTCGTGGTGCATGGCGGCGGGCCGATGATCAACGAGATGCTGGCCAAGCTGGGCATCAAGTCGGAATTCGTGCGCGGCAAGCGGGTGACCGACAAGGCCACGGTCGAGGTGGTCGAGATGATCCTGTCGGGCCTGGTGAACAAGCGGATCGTGCAGGCGATCATCGATGCAGGGCGGGCGCGCCGTGGGCATCTCCGGCAAGGACGACGACCTGATGGTCTGCGTGGCCGACGACCCCGAACTGGGCTTTGTCGGCCGCCCGGTCGAGATGAACGTGCAGGTGCTGCGCGACCTTTACGGCGCGGGCATCATCCCGGTGGTCGCCCCGGTCGGCGACGGGGATGGAGGACAACGAGACCTTCAACGTCAACGGCGACACCGCCGCCGGGGCCATTGCCGGGGCGCTGCAGGCGGACCGGCTGCTGCTGCTGACCGACGTGCCGGGCGTGAAGAACGCGGCGGGCGAGGTGATGACCCAGATCACCCCGGAAGAGATCCGCGCAGATGACGGCCGACGGCGTGATCTCGGGCGGGATGATCCCCAAGACCGAAACCGCGCTCGCTGGCGCATCGACGAGGGCGTGCGCGCGGTGACGATCCTGGACGGACGCATGCCCAATGCCTGCCTGCTGGAGCTGTTCACCGACCATGGGGCAGGCAGCCAGATCCGCTCGACCGAGCCGCGGGTGAAGCCGCGCCGCCGATGACGCTGGACCGGGTAGCCGCGGCCCTCGCCCCCCACGCGCTGACGGTGCTGGGTGGCTTTCATGCGACGCCCGACGACGACCTGCCGAAGGGCACGGCGACCCTCCTGCTGCTCGGCCCGGATCAGCCCGGCTTCTGGCCGCACTTCACCGCCGAACCGGAATGGCGGGACGGCGCGCCCGATCCGATGGACCGCTGGTCGCGCCGGGTGATCGGGCGCATCGCCTGCGATCTGGGGGCCAAGGCGCTGTTTCCGTTCGGCGGCCCGCCGTACCGCCCGTTCTACAGCTGGGCGCTGCGCACGGGCCGCGTCCTGGCCTCGCCCGGTGCGGCTTCCTGGTCCATGACGCGGCGGGGCTGATGGTGTCGTTCCGCGGCGCGCTGGCGCTCAAGGAGCGACTCGACCTGCCCGCGCCGCCGCCGTCGCCCTGCTGACCTGCGACGCGAAGCCCTGCCTCGCCGCCTGTCCCGTCGGGGCGCTGAGCGGCGAAGGCTATGACCTGCCCGCCTGCCACGCCTATCTGGATACCGGCGCCGGACAGGATTGCATGACCAGGGGCTGCGCGGTGCGCCGCGCTTGCCCGGTATCGGCCCGCCATGCAAGGATGCCAGAACAGTCGGCCTATCACATGAGGCAGTTCCACCGATGACCAAGCGCCTGATCCTGACGCGTCACGCGAAATCCAGCTGGGACGATCCGCTCACCCCCGACCATGACCGCCCGCTGAACGAACGCGGCAAGGCCGCCGCGGCCGATCTGGGCGACTGGCTCGCCTCGCGCGGCTATGTGCCGGACGAGGTGCTGTGCTCGGACGCGCTGCGCACGCGCAAGACCTGGTCCGGCATCGCCCCTGCCCTGCCCGGAACGCCGATTCTGGAACTCAAGCCCGCGCTCTACCATGCCGGGCCCGACGTGATGCTGGCGGTGCTGCGCCATGCGACGGGCGAGACGGTCATGATGATCGGCCACAATCCCGGCATCGCCGAATTCGCCCACCGCCTCGTCGCGCGGGCGCCCCTGCATGCACGGCTTCGCACGATACCCGACCGGCGCGACGCTGGTTGTGGAATTCGCGATCGACCGGTGGGAGGATGCCGCCTTCGGCATCGCGGCCACGCTCGACTTCACGGTGCCCCGCGAACTCGCCGTCTAGATTTTCTGTTCACAAATATCCCACGGGGGTCCGGGGGTGCGAAACCCCCGGCGCGCCGTGCAGGGTTCAGTGGCCGAGGATCTGGCTGAGGAACAGCTTGGTGCGCTCGGACTTCGGGTTGCTGAAGAACTCCTCGCGGTTCGTTCTGTTCCACGATCTGGCCCTGGTCCATGAAGATCACCCGGTTCGCCACCGCCTGGGCAAAGCCCATCTCGTGGGTCACGCAGAGCATCGTCATGCCCTCTTCGGCAAGCTGCGATCATCGTGTCCAGCACTTCCTTGATCATCTCGGGGTCAAGGGCGGTGGTCGGCTCGTCGAACAGCATGATGCGCGGCTTCATGCACGAGCGAGCGCGCGATGGCCACGCGCTGCTGCTGGCCGCCCGAAAGCTGGCCGGGATATTTCGTGCGCCTGCTCGGGGATCTTCACCTTCTCGCAGGAAGTACATCGCCGTTTCCTCGGCCTCGCGCTTGGGGATCTTGCGGACCCAGATCGGCGCGAGGGTCAGGTTCTCCAGGATCGTCAGGTGCGGGAACAGGTTGAAGTGCTGGAACACCATGCCGACCTCGGACCGCACCTTGTCGATGTTCTTGAGGTCGTTGGTCAGTTCCGTGCCGTCGACGATGATCTGCCCGGCCTGGTGTTCCTCCAGCCGGTTGATGCAGCGGATCAGCGTCGATTTGCCCGAACCGGACGGCCCGCAGATCACGATGCGCTCGCCCCGCTGCACCGTCAGGTTGATGTCGCGCAGCACGTGGAACGTGCCGTACCACTTGTTCATGCGGACGATCTGGATCGCGACCTCGTCGGTGACCTGCATCGCGCGGCGGTCGGCGGCGGTCTGGGTCGTGGACATGGGATACTCCTTACCGATGGTCGGGCTTGAGCTTGCGTTCGAGATACATCGAGTAGCGCGACATGCCGAAGCAGATGACGAAGAAGATGGCGCCGACGAAGATGTAGGGCTCCCAGTAGATGCCCTTCCAGTTGATGTCGGCGCGGACGATCTGGGTGACGCCCTTGCAGCGGGTCCAGCAGGCCGACGAAGGCGACCAGCGTGGTGTCCTTGAACAGGCCGATGAAGGTCGACACGATGCCCGGGATCGACGATCTTCAGCGCCTGCGGCATGATGATCAGCCGCTGCGCCTGCCAGTAGTCCAGGCCCGAGCGCATCCGCCGCCTCGTACTGGCCGCGCGGCAGGGCGGCCAGGCCGCCGCGGATCACCTCGGCGATGTAGGCGGCGGCGAAGAAGGTCACCAGGATGATGACGCGCAGGATCAGGTCGAAGTTGGTGCTGCGGCGGCAGGAAGTATTGCAGCAGCAGCGAGGCGGTGAACAGCAGCGTGATCAGCGGCACGCCGCGGATGAACTCGATGAAGCCGACCGAGAGCGTCTTGACCAGGAACATGTCCGACTGCCGCCCGAGCGCCAGCAGGATGCCGATGGGCAGCGAGAAGGCGATGCGCGGTGACGCCGATGATGATGGCCAGAAGGAAGCCGCCGAACTGGTCGGACGTCGACCGGGTCCAGGCCGATGGGCATCATGGACTGTCAGCGCGCCGGCCACCGGGCACGTCGAGGAACAGCCACCACAGCACCGGCATCAGCGACCACGCCGATGCTGGCCGACAGGTTGCCACGCCAAGCGCGGTCGCACCAGCAGGCGATAGGCGATCATCAGCCACGCACGAAGCCGAAGCGATCGCGACGATCGGCGTCCAGATCGACCCGCCCCAGAGCAGGAAGAAGCGCCGATCGGCCGGATAGACGATCAGTGAGACCACAGCATCTTGCGCGGCACGCTTGCAGGAACAGCACCGGCGCGAGGGCGACGAACAGCAGGACGAAGGCCAGGATCGGGCCGCCAATACTGGTCCGGCGGGTAGAAGCCGAAGAGGAACTGGTGCCAGCGCTCGCGGATCATCGCCCAGCAGGCGCCCGACGCGTCCGGCCCGGCCGCGCTCGGCCACGATGGCGCGGCATTCGCTGCAGCGACGAGGCGTTCCAGACCCCGTTCAGGAACCAGGGCAGCGCGGCCGAGACCAGGCTCCAGATGATCCAGCAGGCCGAGCAGGGTCAGGATCGTGTTGAGCCAGCCCGAGAACAGGTTCTCGCGCAGCCACTTGATCGCGCCCGTCTCGGTCAGGGGCGGCGTCCTGCGGGCGGCAGCATGGCGTCGCGGACGAAGGCGTGCGAGGTGTCGGTCATCTCAGCGCTCCTTCAGTTTCACGGAGGTGTTGTAGATGTTCATCAGCGACGAGATGATCAGGCTGATCGTCAGATAGATGGCCATCATCAGCAGCATGCATTCCAGCTCCCTGCCGGTCTGGTTCAGCGTGATGCCGCCCGAGCGTGCCGCGCAGGTCCATGTAGCTGACCGCGATGGCAAGCGAGGTGTTCTTGGTCAGGTTCAGGTACTGGCTGATCAGCGGCGGGATGATGACCCGCAGCGCCTGCGGCAGGATGATCAGGCTTCATCGTGCGGCCCGGGCGCAGGCCAAGCGCAAAGGCGGCCTCGGTCTGGCCCTTGGAGATCGCCATGATGCCGGCGCGGACGATCTCGGCGATGAAGGCGGCGGTGTAGAGCGACAGCGCGATCAGCAGCGCGGTGAAGCTGTGCAGCACCTCGATCCCGCCAGTGAAATTGAACCGCGTGATCTCGGGGTATTCGAGGTGGAACCCGAGGGCGACCAGCAGCGCGATGATCGGCACGAACAGGATCGCGAGGCTCTTCCACCAGGTCACGGGGCGGATGCCGGTGTCTTCCTGTATCGCCCTGGCGCGGGCCAGAAGGCGGCGGTTGAAGAAGACCGAGACCGCGATCACGGCGATGACCAGCAAGCAGGTTCAGCGAGATCTGCCATTCGCCCAGCCCGATGGTGCCCAGCCCCCGCTCGAACAGCGGCGCGGGCACGTTCATGCCCCGGTTGGTGATGCGACAGACCCGTTCAGGAACATGCTGGCCGTCGGCAACTCGCCCGCCGCCGTCATTTCCTCGGTCACGCGGAAGTCGCGGGGCGAGGGCGTCGTCTCGGTCAGGATCACGAAGGCGAGCAGGATCCACAGAAGCAGCGGGACGTTGCGGAACACCTCGACATAGACCGTCATGATCCGGCCGATCAGCCAGTTCTTCGACAGGCGCAGCACACCGATGATGACACCGAGGATGGTCGCGAGGATGCAGCCGAGGAAGGCCACGACCAGCGTGTTGACCAGCCCGACCAGCAGCGCGCGGAAGTGGGTGCTGTCATTGGTATAGGGGATCAGCGTCTGGTTGATGTCATAGCCGGCCCGGTTCCACAGGAAGCCGAAATCGAATGTCCGTGTCCTTGGCGGCAAGGTTCTGGATCGTGTTGTTCACCAGCCAGGAAAAGAACAGGCCGACAAGGATCAGCACGATCACCTGGATGGTCATCGAGCGATAGCGCGTGTCGTAGATGAGCATGCTCAGCCGAAAACCCTCTTTCGGCGCCTCGGCGGCATAGGCCATTCGTCGTACCCCCTGATCCTGCACCTGGCCCGGGTTTCCCGGTGTCCGGCGAAGTCTGTCGCTTCGAACGTGCAGGCAACCCCGAATGGAAAACGGGCGCACCGCTTGGGGTGCGCCCGTCTGGTCGTCAGATCAGCGGAACGGCGGGGCGTACTGCAGGCCGCCCTGGGTCCACTGCGCGTTCAGGCCGCGGGCCAGGCCGATCGGGGTCGACTTCGCCGATGTTGGCGCGCGAAGATCTCGCCATAGTTGCCGCTGGCGGCGATGGCGCGCTTGGCCCATTCCGCGTCGAGGCCCATCATCGCGCCCATGTCACCTTCGGTGCCGAGGAGGCGCTTGATCTCCGGGTTGGTGGTCGAGGCGCCGATTTCGTTCGACGTTGGCCGAGGTGATGCCCAGTTCTTCCGCCGCGACCAGTGCGTAGAAGGTCCAGCGGACGACATCGCCCCAGTTGTTGTCGCCGTGACGGACGAGCGGGCCGAGCGGCTCTTTCGAGATGATCTCGGGCAGGATGATGTGGTTTTCGGCATCGGCCAGCGTCGCGCGGCTGGCGGCCAGGCCCGAGGCGTCGGTGGTGTAGGCGTCGCAGGCACCGGCGACATACTGGCGCTGCGCTTCGCTGTCGTCGGCCACGGTGACGGGCGTGTAGCTGATGTTGTTGGCCTTGAAGAAGTCGGCCAGGTTCAGCTCGGTCGTGGTGCCGGTCTGGATGCAGACGGTCGCGCCGTCCAGTTCCTTGGCCGACGAAACGCCCAGGTCCTTCTTCACCATGAAGCCCTGGCCGTCATAGTAGTTCACGGCGACGAAATCGAACTTCAGGTCGGTGTCGCGCGAGAAGGTCCAGGTCGAGTTGCGGACCAGCACGTCGACCTCGCCCGAGGCGAGCGCGGTGAAGCGGGTCTCGCCGGTGGTCGGCACGATAGTCGCACCTTGGTCGCATCGCCGAGGACGGCGGCTGCAATCGCCTTGCAGACGGCAACGTCGAAGCCCTGGTAGACGCCGTTCGCATCGGGCGCCGCGAAACCGGTCAGACCGGTGTTCGTGCCGCAGATCAGCTCGCCGCGGGCCTTCACGTCGGCCAGCGTATCGGCAGATGCGATACCGGCCAGCGCGCCGGCCGCCACCAGCGTGCCAAAGAATACGGATTTTTTCATGCTTACCTCTTCCTGATCATCCGCCCGGTTTCAGGCGGCTTTTTTTGCAACCCATCGGGGTCAGGGCGAAACTGACGGAGGGGTCCCTCCCAGTATCGGCAAGTTTGGGCCGAAGCGATTTGAAAGGTCAAGACTTCTGGCCGAAGGGCCGGAAATTCGGGAAAATCTCCACTTTTGACGACTGTTGCACAGCAATTAGGCATCTGCGCATTGCAGGTCGGTCGCCGTTCAGGCGCAAAGGCGATAGAATTGCTCTGCCTGAAGGAAGTCCGCATGACGCACCTCCTCGGCTTTCTGGGCCTCGTCATCGGTGCCCCAAAGCTCGGCCTGCCAGGTTTCGTCGATGCGCGAAAGCTGCCACGCCGCCTCGGCGGGAAGCCATCCGTCGATCACCGCCAGCGCCAGAACGAGCGAGCCGGAAATCGCGACAAGGTCGTGGAACGCCGTCAGCCGGAACGGATCGAGCGCGGCCACCCGCGCGCGCAGCCGGGCAAGAACGTCCGGGTCCTGCGCAACAAAGACGACGCCCTGCGTCACCACAAGCGGCGCGTTCAGGGCCGACGCCGCCCAGTCCAGAACCGGGTCCCAGCCTTCGGCCTGGCGAGCGACGAGTTCGATCGGACCTTCGGCGCGGTAGCACAGCAGGTCAGTGCCGCCGTAATCCGACAAGAGGCCCACCACCTCGTCGAACTGGACCGTCACCTTGTCGATGGCGGAATTGGCCGCGCGGGTCACGGGCATGGTCGCGGGGTCCACCTTGCCGGTCTGGGCATCCCATTCGGCGGCAATCGCCTCGGCCATCGCGCGCGTGGGCACCACGAGCGGCGCCTTGGCGGGCGTCTTGACCGGCGCGACCGTCAAGCGTGACGGTGAACCCGCCTGCGCCCTCTTCTACCCGCGCTTCCGTCCAGAAGCGTTTGGCCGTCCAGCCGCTCATCTGATCGCCTCGAACGGATCGGCGGGCACGTCGTTTTCCTTCCAGTCGAGCAGCTTCCACGTCCGCGCCATGTGTTCAGGCAGCGGCGCGGTGAAGGTCATCACCGCCTTGGTGATCGGATGCTCCACCGTCAGGCTTCGCGCATGGAGGTGCAGCTTGCGGCTGAGTTCGCCACCCGCCCCGGCGCCCCAGCCGTCGCCCGCATTCTCGGACTCCGACCCGCCATACTTGCCATCGCCGATGATCGGATGCCCGATCTCGGCCATGTGCGCGCGCAACTGATGCGTGCGGCCCGTCACCGGCTCCAGCGCCATCCAGGACAGGCGGTTGCCGAGGAACCAGAGCGTGAAATAGTCGGTCTGTGCCCGTTTCGCGCCCTCGGTCTCGGCGATCTTGGCCGGATGGACGCAGAGCATCTTCTCGCCCTCGCCGCCACGGCCGCGCCCCGGTGCCTTCACCAGACCGAACTTGATCGAGCCCTGCTTGGGATGCGGCACGCCTGCCACGACCGCCCAGTAGATCTTGCGCGCCTCGCGGTGGCGCAGCGCCTCGGACAGCGCCCGCGCCACCCGGTCGGTGCGCGCGAGCAGCAGGACGCCCGAGGTGTCCTTGTCCAGCCGGTGCACCAGCTTGGGCTTTTCCTTGTAGCCGAACTTCAGCGCCTCAGCTCAGCCCGTCCACATGCCGCTCGCCCTGCCCCGAGCCGCCCTGGCTGGGCAGGCCCGCAGGCTTGTTCAGGACGATCATGTGCTCGTCCTTGAAGATGACCGCGTTCTGGATCATCTCGGCGTCGCTGCGCGCCAGCCGCGTCTCCGGGCGCGGTGCCTCGCCCTCGGGCAAAGGCGGCACGCGGATCTCCATGCCCGGCGCGACCCGGTCCGACGCCTTCACCCGGCCGCCGTCGACGCGCACCTGCCCGGTGCGGCACATCTTTTCCACCGCGCCCTGCGTCACCTGCGGAAAGCGGCGTTTGAACCAGCGGTCCAGACGCTGCTCGCCCTCGGCCTCCTCGACCCGCACCATCTGTACGCTGCTCATGCCATCATTCCCCGCGTCAGGACCATGCCCGCGAACAGCGCCGCCAGCGACACCAGGACCGAGCCCAGCACATAGGCCAGCGCGGGGCCGGTTGCGCCACGCTCCCACAAGGTCACCGCGTCGAGCGAAAAGGCAGAGAAGGTGGTGAAGCCGCCAAGGATGCCGGTCATCAGCAAGGGCGCATGCCGCATCGCGCCCTTTTCGGCCAGCCAGACGACCAGCACGCCCATCAGGAACGATCCCACCACATTCACGATCATCGTGCCCCAGGGAAAGCCCGGCCCGATGCCGCGCATCACGGCGACATTGGTCAGATAGCGGGCGACCGAGCCGATGGCCCCACCCAACGCAACTTGCAAAACGGTTCCGATCATTGGCGCTTCCTCTGCCCGCAACGGTCCAATGTCAACCGCCCGGCGCAGTGCGGCAACATCCGACGTTTCGCAGAAAAATCCCATCTTCAGCCGCCCTTCCGCTTCTCGCGCAGCTTGGCGAAATACTCGACCCGCTTCTTCAGGTCACGCTCGAAGCCGCGTTCGGGGGGCAGGTACCAGACCGGGCGCTTCATGCCCTCGGGGAAGTAGTCCTGACCCGAGAATGCATCTTCGGCATCATGGTCATAGGCGTAACCCGCGCCATAGCCGATCTCCTTCATCAGCCTGGTGGGCGCATTGCGGATGTGCAGTGGCGGCGGTTCGCTGCCCGTCTCGCGCGCGGCTGCCCGCGCCGCCTTGTAGGCCGTGTAGCCCGCGTTCGACTTGGGCGCGAGTGCGAGGTAGATCACCGCCTGCGCCAGCGCCAGTTCGCCCTCGGGCGAACCGAGCCTTTCGTAGGTTTCCCATCCTTGCAGACAGACCGCCTGCGCCTGCGGGTCGGCAAGGCCAATATCCTCGACCGCCATCCGGGTGATGCGGCGCGCGAGGAAACGCGGGTCCTCGCCCCCCTCGAGCATCCGCGCAAACCAGTAGAGGGCCGCATCCGGGTCCGACCCCCGCACAGATTTGTGCAGTGCCGAGATCAGGTTGTAATGCTCCTCGCCCGACTTGTCGTATTTCGCCGCCCGCCGCATCAGCCGCGCCGCAAGCGCCGCGCGGTCCAGAGGTTGTTTCAGCGTCCAGGCCGACACCTGCTCGATCAGGTTCAAGAGCGCGCGGCCATCGCCATCCGCCATCTCCAGCAGCGCCTCGCGCGCCTCGCCCGTCAGCGGCAGCGCGCGGCCCATCTCCTGCTCGGCCCGCTGCGCAAGGCGTTCCAGATCGGCGAGCGTCAGGCGTTCCAGAACGATCACCTGCGCCCGGCTGAGAAGCGCCGCGTTCAACTCGAACGAGGGGTTCTCGGTCGTGGCCCCGACCAGAAGGATCGTCCCATCCTCCATATGCGGCAGGAAGCCGTCCTGCTGCGCCTTGTTGAAGCGGTGGATCTCGTCGACGAACAGCAGCGTCCCCTGCCCGTTCTGCCGCCGGATCTTGGCCTGCTCGAACACCTTGCGCAGGTCCGGCACCCCGGTGAAGATCGCGCTGATCTGCACGAAGGCGAGGTCGGTCTCGGCGGCCAGAAGCCGCGCGATGGTGGTCTTGCCCACGCCCGGCGGCCCCCAGAGGATCAGCGACGACAGGCTGCGCGCGGTCAGCATCGCCCCCAGCGGCCCCTCAGGCGACAGGACCTTTTCCTGCCCGATCACCTCGTCCAGCCGCTTCGGCCGCAGCCGGTCGGCCAGCGGGCGGGGCGCGTCGGGCAAGGGGGCGGACGGGGTATCGAAGAGATCGGCCATGGGATGAACCTAAGCTCTCGGGCGTTGCTTGGGTAGGGCGGGCGTCGGACCCGGCCACAGATGGCCCGCCATGCACCCCATGCAGCGGCGCCTGAGCAGCGGCGCGGCCATACAGAGGCCAAAAAGCGCCGCCACCCTGCCCCGCTGCCGTCGTGTCGGCGCGTTCCCTCTAGACCTCACCGTTCTCCGAACGGCCCGCTACTCCTGCGCCCGCAGGACCTGCGCGGGGCGCATACTCAGCGGTCGCCAGGCAAAACCGAGGCCTGCAAGCAACGTGGCGAGAACCCCGCCCAGCACGATGGCGAGCGCCGACCACGGCTCGAACACATAATCGCCTTCCATCACGAAGCGCATGACCGCCCAGCCCGCCAGCGCCCCCGCCACGATTGCGACCGCACCCGCCGCCGCCCCCAAGAGGGCCGAGCGCAGCGCGAAACTCAGCAGGATGCGCCCCCGCGTCGCGCCCAATGTCTTGAGGACCGCCGCCTCGTAGACCCGCGCGCGTTCGCCCGCAGCCGCCGCCCCGATCAGCACGACAAAGCCGGTCAGCAGCGTCGCCGCCGCCGCCCAGGCCGTCGCCTGCGCGATGGCCGACAGGGCCTCGCTCACCCGGTCGATGGCGTCGCGCACGCGGATCGCCGTGATGTTGGGATAGGCGGTCGCCAGATCGCGCAGGATCGGTGCTTCGGCCTCGGGGCTGGCGTAGACCGTCGAGATGAAGGTATGGGGCGCACCCGCCAGCGCCGACGGGTTCATGGACATCACGAAGCCCATGCCGCCTGTCGAGAAGTCGACCTCGCGGAAGCTCGTGATCTGGGCCTCGATGTCGCGGCCAAGGATGTTGACCACCATCGTGTCGCCCAGCTTCAGCCCCATCTCCTCGGCCTCTTCCGCCGCGAAGGAGATCTGCGGCGAGCCGGCATAGTCCTCGGGCCACCAGGCCCCGGCCGTCACCGTCGCATCCTCGGGCGGGGCGGACGAATAGGTGACGCCCCGGTCGCCGCGCAGGACCCAGTGCTCGCCCGCCACCTCGCGGGCAGGCCGCCCGTTGATCTGCGTGATCACGCCGCGCAGCATCGGCGCGCTTTCCACCTTGCTGACCTCGGGATCGTCGGCGAGCCGCTTCAGGAACCCCTCGATCTGGTCGTTCTGGATATCGACGAAGAAATAGGCGGGCGCCCGTTCCGGCAGGTCGCGTTCGATGGCCCCGCGCAGGTTCGCGTCGATCTGCCCGACCGCCGCCAGCACGCTCAGCCCCAGCCCGAGCGACAGGATGACCGACGTCGCCTCCTCCCGCGGGCCACCTATGGCCGCCAGCGCCAACCGCAGCCCCGCGCGCCCCCGGACCCAGACCGCGCGGGCCGCGCGACGCGCGCCACGCCGGACGGCCCAGGCCGCCACCGCCAGCACCAGAAGCGCGCCCATGACACCGCCGACCGTGCCCAGGGCAAGCCGCCACACGCCCGAGAACCAGACCGCCCCGCCGATCAGCAGCGCCGCGACCACCAGCAGTGCCGCCACATAGGGCCAGCGCGGCCACCCCGCCGTCCCCGATCCGCCGCGATAGAGCGCCGCCGCCCGCACCTGTTCGGTCCGCGCCAACGGCCAGAGTGTGAACAGAAGCGCCGTCAGCACGCCATAGAACGCCGCCTCGGCCAGCGGTCCGGGATAAAGCGCGAATTCGACCGGAAAGGGCAGCCGCGCCTCGATCACGCCCGAGAACAGCAGGGGCACGCCCGCGCCCAGGAGCACGCCCAACGCCACGCCCAGGGCCGTCAGCGCCCCGATCTGCATCAGGTAGACGAGAAAGATCGACCCGCCCCTCGGCCCCCACCGTCTTCAGCGTCGCGATGGTGGGCACCTTGCCTTCCAGATAGGCGCGCACAGCGGCGGAAACCCCGACGCCGCCCACGGCGAGCCCGGCAAGCCCGACCAGCACAAGGAACGATCCGATGCGGTCCACGAACCGCTCCACCCCCGGCGCGGCGCGGCGGCTGTCGGACCAGCTCATGCCCTTGTCCTCGAACGCCGCCTCGGCCTGCAGCTTCAGCGCCTCCAGATCCGCGCCATCGGGAAGGTCGAGCCGGTATTCGGTTTCGAACAGCGTTCCCGGCTCCAGCAGCCCCGACCCTGCCAGACCCGCCGTCGTGACGATCGTGCGCGGCCCGAGGGCGAAGCCGCCCGCAGTCGAGTCCGGCTCGCGCAGCAGAACCGCGCCCAGCCGGAATGTCTGCGTGCCCAGCCGGAACGTATCGCCCACCGAAAGGCCCAGCCGGTCCACCAGGACCTTGTCCATGACCGCGCCGGGCATCCCGTCTGCCCCCGCGAGCGCATCGGCCAGCGGGACCGGCGGATCAAGCACCACTGCCCCCGTCAGGGGATAAAGGCCGTCCACCCCCTTCACCTGCGTCAATGCCCGTTCGGCCGCCTCGCCCTCGCCGATCACGGCCATCGACCGGAAATCGACGATCTCGGATACCCGCTCGGCGCGGGCATCCATCCAGGCCCGCTCTTCCGGCAGGGCGAAGCGATAGGTGAATTCCATCTGCGCATCGCCGCCCAGCAACACCGCACCCTGATCCTGCAAGCCGCGCTCGATCGCCGCCCGGACCAGCCCGACTGCCGCGATTGCCGCGACGCCCAGCGTCAGGCAGGCGAGGAACACCCGGAACCCGGCCAGCCCGCCGCGCAGCTCGCGCCGCGCGATCCGGGCCGCAATCGCCGCGTCGGACCGAAGGCTCATGCCGCCCTCCGCTCGGTCCCCGCCACCTGCCCGTCGGCCAGACGCACCACGCGGTCGCAGCGCGCCGCCAGTTCCGGCGCGTGGGTCACCAGAACCAGCGTGGCGCCGTGCCGGTCGCGCAGGCCGAAGAGCAGGTCCATGATCGCCGCCCCGTTCGCGCCGTCGAGGTTCCCCGTCGGCTCGTCGGCCAGCAGGATCGCGGGCCGGGGCGCCGCCGCCCGCGCCAGCGCCACGCGCTGCTGCTCGCCGCCCGACATCTGGCTGGGATAATGGTCGATCCGCGCGCCCAGCCCCACGGCCCGCAATTCCGCCTCGGCCCGCGCAAAGGCATCGCGCGCCCCGGCCAGTTCCAGCGGCACCGCCACGTTCTCGAGCGCCGTCATCGTCGGAATCAGGTGGAAGGACTGGAACACCACCCCCATATTCCCCCGGCGGAACCGCGCGAGCTGGTCTTCGTCCATCGCCGTCAGGTCCTGCCCCAAGGCAGTCACCTGCCCACCGGTGGCCCGTTCCAGCCCGCCCATCAGCATCAGGAGCGATGACTTGCCCGATCCCGACGGCCCGACCAGCCCCAGCGTCTCGCCGCGCGCCACGTCCAGCGTGATCCCGCGCAGGATGTCGACCGGCCCCGCATTCCCGGCCAGCGTCAGGCGCACGTCGCGCAGGCTCAGGATCGGATCGGTCATGCGTTCTGCCTTCTCATCGCTGCTCCCGGTGCCATATGGCGCGTTGCGGGCGCTGCGCAACCTCACCTTCGCGTGTGCGCTGGCCACGCCTGCCTTTGCCGCGCCTGCGACAATCGTCGCGCTTGGTGACAGCCTGACGGCGGGCTACGGCCTGCCGGCGGAAGACGGGCTTCGTGCCGCAGCTTCAGGCCTGGCTGCGCGCGCAGGGGCCATGACGTGACGATTGTGAACGCCGGCGTCTCGGGCGACACCACGGCGGGCGGCCTCGCGCGGCTCGACTGGTCGCTGGCGCCCGAGACGGACGCGCTGATCGTCACGCTCGGCGGCAACGACATGCTGCGCGGCCTTGCGCCGTCGGAGGCGCGGGCGAACCTCGATCAGATCCTGAAGCGCGCCACGGCGCAAGGGTCTGCCGGTCCTGCTCGTCGGCCTCGCCGCGCCGCGCAACTACGGGCCAGACTACAAGGCCGAATTCGACGCGATCTATCCCGATCTTGCGAAGACACTACGGCACGCTGCTTGACCGCAACCTCTTCGCGCCGCTCGTGGCGAACGGTGCCGATCCCGCCTCGGTCGCCCCGTATTTCCAGAGTGACGGCATCCACCCCAACAAGCAGGGCGTGGCGATTATCGTCGAAGCACTCGGCCCGCAGGTCGAAGAGTTGATGACCAGAATCGTGGAGTAACCTGCGCCCCGGCTTCTTTTCGGCCAGAATTCATCGGGTCCGGGGCGGCGCTCCGGCGGCCTCCTGCACAAAGCCGCTCATGCACGGGGCTTCACGAACTCCGCCTCGAGGATCAGCTCGACGGGGTCGAAGACGCCCATCGTGGTGCCGGGCGGCGGCAGGCCCCAGCCGATGCCGAACTCCGACCGGTTGATCGTGGCCGTCGCCGAAAACCCGATCCGCGCGCCGACGTCGAGCGGATGGCCGCCATACCCGCCGTTGAACGTCACCTGAAAGGTGACCGGTTTCGTCACCCCGTGCAGCGTCAGATCGCCTGTCACCTCCGCCGTCTTGTCGCCGGTCCGGGTCACGGCGGTCGAGGCGAATTTCGCTTCGGGATAGGTGGCGGCATCCAGGAAATCCGGCCCCTCGATGAAGCCGTTGAAGTCGAAGCTTGCATCCGGATAGTGGGTCTCGACCGAAGCCGGATCGGCGGTCGCCTCACCGTCATCGTCTCGGGATTGTCCGGATCGAAGCCGATTTTGGCGTCGAACTTCTGGATCAAGGCGGTGTAATGCGAAAACCCCAGGTGGTTCACGCGGAACAGCAGCCGCGCATGGGCGGGGTCGAGCTGGTATTCACCCGCCGGTGCCGGTTCGCCGGACAGGTCCTCCTGTGCAAGCGCCGGGCCACAGGCGAGGATCAGGAGAAGAGCGACAATGCGCATCGGCGCCTCCATTGTTAGCGGATTGACTAAGTGACGAACGGTGCACTCCGTCAATCGCTCAGTCAGGCCAGCGGCGGTTCCGCGCCGACAGCGAAGCGGGCAGTCCGCTACCAGCGGATGCCGTATCGCAGCGCATCGTAGATACCGGCATGGATGTTGCGCGAGGCCACGGCATCGCCGATCCGGTACAGCGTGAACGCCCCGTCCGGGTTCGCCTTCGGGAACAGGTCACCCTCTCCGACCAGCGCCGCGTAGTCCACCGCACCAAGGTTGCGGCTTTGCGGTTTCAGCGCGAAGTAGAGATCGTCCATCGGCGCGGTCCCATGCTCCACCACGACCTGGTCCACCCGCCGCTCCTCGCTCCATCCCGGCGCATAGTCCGACCCAAGCGTGGCGATCAGGGCGTTGCCGTCGCGCCGGACAGCGGTGACGCGCGTGTTGATGGTCACCTTGACCCCCGCCTCGTGGAAGGCGCGCATGTAGGGCACATGGTTCATGCCCCCCATCTCGGGCGCGAAGAACCGCTCGGGGCTGACAACCTCGACCGCCGCCCCGCCGCGCCCCATGACCTCGGCCGCGCTCATCCCCGGATGCGCGCCGTTGTCGTCATAGACCAGGACCCGCTCGGCCGGCCTTCACCCCGCCCGACAGGATGTCCCAACTGCTGACGGTCAGGTCGACACCCGCCATCTCGGGCGGCTGCGGCAGGCCGCCCGTGGCGATCACGACCATGTCCGGCGCCTCGGCCAGCACGTCGTCCGCCTCGGCGAACAGGTTGTAGCGGACCTCGACCCCCAGCCGCTCCAGCTCGGCCAGCCGCCAGTCGACGATCCCGATCATCTCGCGCCGCCGCGGGTTGGCGACCAGCAGGTTCACCTGCCCGCCCGCCCGGTCGGACGCCTCCATCACCGTCACCGAATGCCCGCGCTCGCCCGCAACGCGCGCCGCTTCCAATCCGGCGGGACCGGCGCCGACGATGACCACCCGCTTCCGCTCCGCGGCAGGCCGGATCACATGCGGCATCGCCCCTTCGCGCCCGGTCGCCGCATTGTGGATGCACAGCGCCTCGCCGCCCTCGTAGATCCGGTCCAGGCAATAGGTCGCCCCCACGCAGGGGCGGATGCGCGCCTCTTGCCCCGCCTGCACCTTCGCCACGATATGCGGGTCCGCCAGATGCGCCCGCGTCATCCCCACCATGTCGAGCTTGCCTGCCGCGATCGCATGCCGCGCCGTCGCCACATCGGGGATGCGCGCCGCATGGAACACCGGAAACCCGGTCGCCGCCCGCACCTCGCCCGCGAAATCCAGATGCGGGGCGGATCGCATGCCCTGCACCGGAATCACCGTCGTCAGGGCCGCGTCGCTGTCGATATGCCCCTTGATCAGGTTCAGGAAATCGACCTTGCCCGAGCGCGCCATCCGCTGTGCGATCTCCACCCCCTCGGCCTTGGACAGGCCCTTGTCCCAGTCCTCGTCCGCGACCATCCGCAGCCCCACGAGGAAGTCCGGCCCGACTGCCCCGCGCACGGCATCCAGAACCCGGTGGGTGAAGCGCAACCGGTTGTCGAGCGACCCGCCATAGGCGTCATCACGGCGGTTCGTCGCGGGCGACCAGAAGCCGTCCATGAAATGCCCGTAGGCTTCGAACTCGATCCCGTCGAGGCCCGCCGCCTGCATCCGCTGCGCCGCCGCCGCATAGTCGGCAACGATCCGGTCAAGGTCCCAGTCCTCGGCCTCCTTCGGAAAGGCCCGGTGCGCCGGTTCGCGCACGGGCGAGGGCGCCAGCACCGGCAGCCAGTCGCCCTTGTTCCATCCGGTCCGCCGTCCCAGATGCGTCAACTGGATCATCACCGCGCTGCCCAGTTCGTGACATTCGTCCGCCAGTTCCGCGAGCCACGGCACGATCCCGTCATCCCAGGCGTGCAGGTTGCCGAAGGCCTGCGGGCTGTCGCGGCTGACGACCGCCGAGCCCGCCGTCATCGTCAGCGCCACGCCCCCCCGCGCCTTCTCGGCATGGTAGAGCCGGTAGCGCGCCTTCGGCATTCCGTCCTCGGAATAGGCCGGTTCATGCGCGGTCGACATGACCCGGTTGCGCAGCGTCAGGTGCTTCAGGCGGTAGGGCTGCAACAGCGGATCGGACGACATGGACGAAACCTTCCCGGGTGGCGCAGGCGACGCCGCCGGGTGCCCCCGCGCGTATCACTGCACGAATTCAAAGAGCGGCACAGGGCCGCCATGGCCGAATTAAACAGCCGCCGCAAAATCGCCTCTGGTCAGGAAGCGGCAGATTTGAAATCACGGGGGCGGAAATCGACGGATCGCCCGGGGAGTGAGCGGTGGCATGGACCTGATCGCGGAGCTGCAGCAGATCGTCGGCCCTGCCCATGTGCTGACCGGCGCGGACATGGAGCGCTACGCCCATGACTGGACGGGGCGATATCAGGCAAAGCCTCTGGTGGTCGCGAGACCCGGTTCGACCGCCGAGGTTTCCGCTGTCGTCAAGGCCGCCGCGCGGGCGGGCGTGCCGGTCATCCCGAGCGGCGGGCGGACCGGGCTGGTCGGCGGACGGATGACCACGGGCGGGCTGATCCTCAGCCTGGAACGGCTGAACCGCATCCGCGAGATCCGCCCCGACGTCGCGCCTTGCGGTCGTCGAGGCGGGGGTGATCCTGACGAACCTGCACGAGGCGGCCGATGCGCTGGACCTGAACTTCCCGCTCTGGTTCGGCGCGCGCGGATCGGCGATGATCGGGGGCGTGCTGTCGACCAATGCGGGCGGCTCGAACGTGCTGCGCTATGGCTCGACACGGTCGCTCTGCCTGGGAGCTGGAGGTGGTGCTGGCCGACGGGCGCGTGCTGAACCTGATGAGCGAGCTTCACAAGGACAACTCCGGCTACGACCTGAAGGACCTGTTCATCGGGGCCGAAGGCACGCTCGGCATCATCACCGCGGCGGTGATGAAGCTGGTCCCCAAGACCCGCGCCCATGCCACGGCCACGCTGGCGGCGCGCAGCCTGCCCGATGCGCTGACCCTGCTGAACCGGCTGCAAGAGGCGACGGGCGGTCTTGTCGAGGCGTTCGAATACATGCCGCGCAGCTACATGGACCGGATGGCGGAACTGCGCCCCGATCTTGGCCAGCCCTTCGCCACGATCCATGACATGACGATCCTCGTCGAGCTTGGCGCGACCGCGCCGCGCGATGCCCACCCTGCCCCGGACGGCAGCCTGCCGCTGGTCACGCTGCTGGAAAGCACCCTCGCCGGAATGATGGAGGATGGCACGGTCATCGACGCCGTCATCGCGCAGACCGAGGCGCAGCGCCGCGCTGATGTGGACACGGCGCGAATCTGCCGCCGAACTGATGCAGGGCCTTCACCCCAGCCTCGATACCGACGTGGCCGTGCCGCTGAATGCCGTGGACAGCTTCATGACCGGCGCCCTTGCGCGGGTCGCAACCCTCGATCCGGGGGCGCGCAGCCTGACCGTCGCGCATCTGGGCGACGGCAACCTGCACTTCACGGTCTACCCGACCCGCGATGACGAGGCGCTTGCCGACGCGATCATGGCTGCGGTCGAGGATGTGGTCGAGGATCTGGGCGGCAGCTTCTCGGCGGAACATGGCGTGGGCCTGTCGAAGCGCGCCGTCGATGGCGCGGCGCAAGGACCCCGTGGCGCTGGATGTGATGCGGGCGCTGAAGACCGCGCTCGATCCGCAGGGCGTGCTGAACCCCGGCAAGATACTGCCTGACGCCGAATGATGGCCTCGCTTCGCCTTGTGGCCGCCGACCCGACGCTGCGGCTGATTGCGTTGGTGATGGGCCTGATCGGGGCGATCAACGCCTCGCTCTATCCCTATCAGTCGCTTGTGGCGGTAGAGCGGGTGGGGCTGTCGGACGGGGCCTATGCGCTCGTCCTGCTTGTCGCGTCGGGCTTTGCGGTGGTGGCGGCACTCGGGGCAGGGATCGTCACCGACCAGCGCGCCAACCGCCGCGCCGTGGCGCTTGTCACCGCCGCCGCAACGGTGATCGGACCGGCGCTGATGCTGCTTGCGCCGGGTCCCGCTCTCGCTCGTGATCTGCCACGGCATGATGCTGCCCCTCGCGGCGAGCCTTTACGGCCAGGGGTTCGCACTCGCGCGCCTCGCCTGCGCCGAAAGGCCCGAGATGCGCGACGGCGTCCTTTCGGCATTGCGGGCGCTGCTGTCGCTGACGTTCCTCGTATCGCTTCTGGTCTGGTCGGTGCTGTTCCGTTTCGGGCTGGATGTGATGGCGATCTATGTCCTCGCCGCCGCTGCCGGGGCAATACTGTTCCTGCTGATCCTGCGCGACTGGCCGCGCGACGGGACGATGCACTGGGTCGACGCACCATCCGGGCTTCGGCTTGGCGCGGCGCTGGCCGAGATCGGCCACGGCCCCGTCCTGCGCCGCCTCGCCTGCCTCGGCGCGATCACGGCGGCCCCGGCGCTCTACATGGTGCTGATCTCGCTCGTTTTTGAAAGCCAGGCGAACCGCGACGCGTCGGACGTTGCCCTGTTCGTCGGGCTGGTGGGCGGTTTCGAGGTGCCGTTCATGCTGGCTCTGCCTCTGGCGCTGCGATACCTGTCGCGCACCGCGCTGATCGTCGGCGGGGCGGTTGTCTATGCCACCTACCTTGCCCTGATCCCTGTCCTTGCGCCAACGCCGTTCATCTGGCTTCTGCCGGTCCTGGCGGGCCTTGGCGGGGCGGCGATCCTGACGCTGCCCATCGCCTATCTGCAGGACCTGATGACGGACCGCCCCGGTACCGGATCGGCGCTGATGGCGGTGCAGAAGGTGACGTCCGACACGCTTTGCGCGGCCACCTTCGCCCTTGGCACCGCCCTGGGCGGCCTCGGCCTTGTCGCCGCTTTGGGGGCCTGCGTCACGCTGCTTGGGTGCCGCCGCCCTGCTGCGCGCAGACCGCCCGGGTCGCCCCGGCACGACCGCTTCAGCCAAGCCCGTCGAGATAGCGCAGCGCCGGGCGAACCGCCATCATGTCGCGCTTGCCGGGTTTGAGCGCAACGGCGCGATCCGAGACCGGCCCCAGCCATCGCAGCCAGCGGGACAGCGACCGGGCCTTGCGCAGATCGGCACCGCCCGCCTCGTCACGATAGGCGTCCAGGGCAAGGTCGAGATCCGCCTCGGTCGCGCCCTCGGACAAGGCCGAATGGACAAAGATCACCACGTCCAGCGCCCGGTGGCGCGAGCTGCGATGACCGGGAGAAAACTGTTCCATGTCGATGAACACGACCTCGTCCCCGGTCCAGCACATGTCGCGCAAGGCCGGCCGACCGTGGCTGTAGCCCGCCCGGTGCAACTGCCCCAGCGAGCGACCGGCCTCGGCAAAGATCGTCGCACGATCGGCGGAAGTCGGTGCCGAGCCGCGCAACAGCGCCTCAAGCGTCGGGCCAAGATGCGGCGTCGCATAGAAGTCGTCCCCCTCTGCGACGATCGGCGCAACCGGCAGCCCGGCGTCGTGCAGCAGGTGCAACCCCTGAAGATCCTTGCGGAACCGGCGGCGCGGATCGCCCTTTTGCAACCGCCAGCGCAGCGACAGATGCTCGGTCCGCTTCAGCCAGACGCCGCCCGCGGGCGTCTCGACCCGCTGCACGCGCGCCGGGTCGCGCCGCAAGGCGGTCTGGATCGCCTCGGCGATCTGGTCTTGGGGCAGCGGCGTGTGCAGGGCGATTGGCATGTGACCGGCAAGCGCAACGGGATCGGGCGCTTAAGGTAAGTCGGACATGTCGGTCAGGTAAAGCGAAAGCGACAGTCTCGTGACACAGATGTGACAGACAGGCCCTACTTCCAGGCAAAGAAGCCTTCGGGAGCCGCGGCAAGCAGCCGCCGTGCAAGGTCCTCGCCCAAGCCAACGGCATCGCTGGCCGCGCCGCGCGCCTCGTCGCGGATCGCCTCGCTGCCATCGGGGCGCAGGATTTCGCCCCGCAGCCACAGCGACGGAACCGTCCAGAACCGCAAGCCCTGCAATCGGGGTTTCGCACGACCCGTCCAGCACGCGCAGGAACGACCGCTCCGCGGCAAGCCGAATGCCCGTCGGGCCGTCATGGATCGCGGCCAGCAACCCTGCGACCCGGTCATCCGCCAGCCGCCGCTCGACGCCGATAGCCCCCTGCGCGACCGCCGGAAGCATCTCGTCCACCTCGATGGCAGAGCGCGCGACATGGGCCATGCCCAGCCGGTTCAACCCCGCCATCGCAAGGAACGTGGCCGTCGCCACGCCCTCGTCCAGCTTGCGCATCCGTGTCTGGACGTTGCCCCGGAATTCGACCAGCCGCAGGTCGGGCCGACGCAGCGCAAGCTGCGCCCGGCGACGCAAGGACGAGGACCCTACAGTCGCCCCTTCTGGCAGGTCCGCCAGTCGTGCGACCGACGGGGACACGAAGGCATCGCGCACATCCTCGCGCGGCAGGTAGCAATCGAGGATCAGACCTTCGGGCTGCACCGTCGGCATGTCCTTCATCGAATGCACGGCGATGTCCACGCCACCGTCCAGCAGCGCCTCCTCGATCTCGCGCGTGAACAGGCCCTTGCCCCCGATCTCCTTCAGCGCCCGGTCCTGGATCTGGTCGCCCGTCACCTTGATGACGACGACCTCGAACGCCTGTTCGGGCAGATCGAACGCCGCCATCAGACAGCGACGCACCTCATGCGCCTGCCACAGCGCAAGGGGCGATCCACGGGTTCCGATCTTGAGTGGTTGGGCGGGCGAGGGCAGCGGATGTGTCATGCGCCAAGGCTTACCCATGTCAATCGAAGCTGACAACTCGGTATTGACAACCCCGCCTCGCCAGTGGACCCATCGCAAAAATCCCAAGGTGACGAATGACCGACAAGACGATCCTGCGCGCGCTCAAGGGCGAAGTCCTTCCCACTCCGCCGATCTGGATGATGCGCCAGGCGGGCCGCTACCTGCCGGAATACCGCGCGACCCGGGCGGTTGCGGGCGATTTCCTGAAACTGTGCTACAACCCTGATCTTGCGGCGGAAGTCACGCTGCAACCGATCCGCCGCTATGGCTTTGATGCCGCGATCCTGTTCGCCGACATCCTGCTTCTGCCGCAGGCGCTCGGGGCGGACTTGTGGTTCACGCAGGGCGAAGGGCCGCGCCTGTCGACCATCGCCACGATGCACGATGTCGAGGTGCTGAAACCCGTCGATGCGATCCATGACACGCTTGCGCCCGTCTATGAGACAGTTCGCATCCTGTCGCGCGAGTTGCCGGAAGAAACCACGCTCATCGGTTTCGCCGGTGCGCCGTGGACCGTCGCCACCTACATGATCGCGGGGCGCGGCACGCCCGACCAGGCGCCGGCCCATGCGCTGAAGCGCGAGGATCGGGCGACGTTTCAGGCGCTGATCGACCGCATCACCGAGGGCACCATCGAATACCTCTCGATGCAGGTGCAGGCGGGGGCCGAGGTTGTGAAGCTGTTCGACAGCTGGGCCGGATCGCTGAAGGGCGCCGATTTCCAGGATTTCGCCGTCGAACCCGCCCGCCGCATCATCGCCGAGCTGAAAAAGCGCCATCCAAGCCTCCCGATCATTGCCTTCCCGCGCGAGGCGGGCGACGGCTACATCGGGTTTGCCAAGGCCACCGGCGCAGACTGCGTCGCGCTCGACAATTCGGTGTCGCCGGAATGGGGCGCGGCCAACGTGCAGAAGGACGGCTGCGTTCAGGGCAATCTTGCGCCCGAGCACATGGTGACGGGAGGCGCAGCTCTCGACGAGGCGACCCGTCATGTCGTCCGCGCATTCTCGGGCGGCCCGCACATCTTCAACCTCGGCCACGGCATCACGCCGGACGCCGACCCCGAGAATGTCGCCCGCATGATCGAGGTGGTCCGCAAGGGCTGAGATTGGCGCGTTCCCGCAGATCACGCCGGGGCATGGATTGCACCTTTCCGCCGCAGCGCGGATAATGCCGCCCATGCCGTTCCTCCGCCTTCTTGCCCCGCTTCTCATCCTGCTGGCGATGTCCGCAGCGCCATCTCGTGCTGACGAGGTCGCCTGCCTGACCTCGATCAACGGCGAGCGTCGTCCGCTTGTCTATGATCCCGACGAGCCAAATGTCCGCGCCAACATCTCGATGCGGGAGCGGACATTCGGTGGACCAAAGGGCATCGAATGCCCCGGTTTCGTGACGCTGACCGCGATCCTGCGCGACATGACGCCCGAGTTCACCTATGCGCAGACCGAGCCGTTCTGCCTGATCTACGACGAGGCGCGCCAGACCTATACCGGCGTCGCGGTCGGCAAGCGCAACGCACGGCTTCTTTGCCGCACGCAGGGGCGCAGTCTGTGCCAGCGCGTGAACGCCACCAAGGATGCCGCCCTGTCCGTCGCCGAATTCGGGACCGGCGTGCTGCGGGGTGTCGACACGGCGGCGACCGCTGCAGGGGTGACGGCGGCGGCCACCGGTTCGGGGGCCGTGGTGCTTTCCGGTCCGACCGCCTATATCGCCAGCGCCCTGTCATCGGTCAGCGCCGGGGCCATGGCAGTCCTGACCGCGCCTGCGACGCTGACCGCGACGGCGGTGACCGTCGTGGTGGTTGGCGGGGCTGTCTATGCCTGTGCGGAATAGGGGCGCAGCGCCACCGGTCACTCCCAGGTGCGGCCCTTGAAGTAGGATCGCGCCTCGCGAAGGAAGGCCGCCACATTGGCCGATGTCCGCCGTTCTGCGGCATGGACAAGGCTGACCGGCAGGCTTGACGGCTCGTCATCACGCAGGATGCGCACAAGCTTGCCCTCCGCCAGCGCCTGTTCGGCCTGATAGGACAGCACGCGGGCGATGCCCTGGCCCCGCACCGCCGCATCCACCGAGGCTTCGGCATTGTTCACCGTCAGGCGCGGCGCGATGGCAACGGCAATCCGTCCGTCGGCCCCGAACCGCCATTCCCGCGTCGCATCGACGCCCTCGAACGAAACGATGCGGTGCGACCTGAGGTCCGCCGGCGCGGACGGCGTCCCGTTGTCGGCAAGATAGGCAGGGCTTGCGACCAGGATACGCCGGACGCGGGCCACGGGAACGGCGATCAGCGCGCTGTCGGGCAGCGGGCCGATCCGCACTGCCACGTCGAACCCTTCCTCGACCAGATGGACCACGCGATCCACCAGCGTCAGCCGCACCGACAGGTCGGGATGCGCGGCGATCAGCGCCTCGGCAATCGGCGCGACATGCAGCCTGCCGAACAGGACGGGGGCCGTCAGTGAAAGCAGCCCGCGCGGCACGGCATCCTCGCCCCGCACCTCGGCCCGCACATCATCCAGATTTTGCAGGATCTGGCGACAGCGGTCGGCATAGACGGCACCACGTTCGGTCAGCCGCACCGAGCGCGTGGTGCGATAGAGCAGGCGCAACCCCAGATCGGACTCGAGTCCGGCAATGGCGCGGGTCGCAGCAGCGGGAGAGATCTGCAGTGCCCTTGCGGCTTCTGCAAAGCTCGACCGGTCGACGACGGCTAGGAAGGTGCGCATCGCATCGAGCTGATCCATGTCATTTCACCTGAAGCAATAATGTAGTGTAAACATAGCCGATTATCATATCCGGCAAAAAGGGGCATGTCTCTGGCGTGGCGGAAAACCGCCGCGACGCAACCAGGAGTAGTCCCCATGTCCCGTCTCGCCCTCGCCGATCGCAATGACAGTCCGGCAGCATCCCGCGCGCTGAATGCCGTCGAGTCCTCACTGGGCCGGGTGCCCAACCTTTTCCTTCTGGCAGCGCGCAGTCCCGCCGTGCTGGAAGGTCTGGTCGCCCTGAACGGGGCGGTGGCCCGCACGCTCGACGCCAGAACACGCGAGCGGATCGCGCTTGCCGTCGCCGAGGTGAACGGCTGCGACTACTGCCTGTCGGCCCATACCTATCTGGGTCTGAACCTCGCCCGCCTTGACGAGACGGAGATCGCGCGCAACCGCGCTGGCTCGTCCTCCGACCCCAAGGCATCCGCCGCCACCGGCTTTGCCAAACGGGTTGCCGAAACTCGCGGGCAGGTGGCGGACGCCGACATCGCGGCGATGAAAGATGCGGGGTACGGCGAGGCAGAGATCATCGAGGTGGTCGCGAACGTGGCGCTGAACACGCTGACAAACCTGCTGAACAACGTCGCGCTGACCGATATCGACTTTCCGGCCGTGATGTCCGCCCGCGCGGCATGAAAGCCTGCCCGGGGCGCATCGCCCCGGGGTCATCACCGGGAGACGAGAGATGTCCAGCCACTTCCTCAACATCGCGAACACGCCTTCGGTGAAAGCCGCGCAAGCGCGCCATGGCAGTCGCGCGGTCTATGCCCGCCATGACGCGGGTTCATCGGACGAAGACCCGCTTGGCCCCGCCGAAGCCGCCTTCATCGCCGCCCGTGACAGCTTCTACATGGCGACGGTGTCCGAGACGGGCTGGCCCTATATCCAGCATCGCGGCGGTCCGGCGGGGTTCCTCAAGGTGCTGGACCCCCACACGCTCGGCTTCGCCGATTTCCGGGGAAACAGGCAGTACCTCACGCTCGGAAACAGCGCGGTCAATCCGAAGGTCTCGCTCTTCCTGATGGACTATCCCAACCGGCGCCGGCTTAAGATCCTGGGGCGGCTGTCGGTGGACGAGATTGGAGACGATCCGGCGCTGGTCGACGGCGCTGGTCGACCGCGACTATCCGGGTCGGCCCGAACGGCTGTTCCGGATTTCCGTGGATGCCGTCGACTGGAACTGCCCGCAGCACATCACGCCGCGTTTCGCAGAAGCCGAGCTTCATCACGCGCTGGACCCGATCCGGGCCAGGATCGCGCAGTTGCAGGCTGAAAACCGTCAGCTGCGTGCGCAACTCGACGCCGGAAAGGTTTCCGAATGACCACCGACACGCGCCCGCCCCTACCGCCGTTCAGCCATGCGGATGCTGCCCTCAAGGTCCGCATGGCCGAAGACGCCTGGAACAGCCGCGATCCGGCCCGCATCGCGATGGCCTATACGCCCGACAGCCGCTGGCGGAACCGGTCCGAGTTTCTGACCGGCCGCCCCGCCATCGAGGATTTCCTCCACCGCAAGTGGGCCCGCGAACGCGACTACCGCCTGATAAAGGAAATCTGGGCGGTGGAGGGCGCGCGCATCGCGGTGCGCTTCGCCTATGAATGGCATGATGCGGACGGGCAGTGGTTCCGATCCCATGGCAACGAGAACTGGCTGTTCTCGGCCAGCGGCCACATGGCCGAGCGTCACGCGAGCATCAACGACCTGCCGATCACCGAGCCGCAGCGCCTGTTCCGCTGGCCTGCGCCGGGGCCGCGACCTGCGGACCATCCCGGACTGTCGGGGCTTGGGCTGTAGCCACAGGGCTGGCAAAAACGCCGCGACTGCCGGGAATGTGTTTGAGCACGAACGCAGGCGGTTGCAAGGCTGCCGCTTGCCTGCAAGACTCCTCGCATCGCCGGTCATCCGGCCAAAGACAATGGCTCCACAATGAGCACCGAGCAGGCGAACCCCTACACCTCGCTTCCGCCGACGGCCTTCTGGCGTCCGGCGGTGGCCGAGCGCGGCATCTTCGCGCTTGAAGGTCTCTGGTCCAGCCCCTGGACCTTGCCGTCGGACGCGCGGTTCTCGACCTATGGCTCGTGTTTCGCGCAGCATATCAGCCGCAACCTGATCGCCCGCAAACTCGCCTGGGTGGATGCCGAACCGGCACCGGGCCGCACGCCCCCGGCTGTGGCCAAGGCTTTCAACTACGGCGTCTTTTCGGCGCGGACCGGCAACATCTATACCGCAGCGCAGCTTCTGGCCTGGACCCGGCTTGCGACGGGCCAGCTTGAGCCGGACGCCATCGAGATGTGGCAGGATGAGGCCGGACGGGTGCACGACCTGCTGCGGCCCCGGATCGAGCCGGACGGTTTTGCCTCGGAAGCCGAAGCCCGCGCGACATTGCGCACCACGGCGCGGGCTTTCCGCCGCTCGTTCGCCGAGGCCGAGGTCTTCATCTTCACGCTCGGGCTGACCGAAGGGTGGGAAGATCGCGCGACGGGGCAGGTCTATGCGCTTTGTCCCGGAACTGGCGCGGGCCGGTTCGACCCGGAGCGCCATGTTTTCCGCAACTACGGTTTCACGCGGATCACGGACGACCTGCGCAGTGCCCTCGCCCTGATGTGGGACGCCAATCCTGCGCTCAAGGTCATCCTTACCGTCTCGCCGGTGCCGCTGGTCGCCACGGCGTCGGGCGATCACGTGTTGCTGGCCACGATGCAGTCGAAGTCCGTGCTGCGCGCCGTGGCGGGGGAAATGGCACGCGAGGATGCGCGGGTCAGCTACTTTCCATCCTACGAGATCATCGCAAGCCCGCCCGCGCGTGCCGCGTTCTTCGAGCCGAACCTGCGCTCCGTCGTGCCCGAGGGCGTGGAGTTGGTCATGCGGCACTTCTTTGCCGGGCTCGACCTGAGCGGCGCCGCGATCCATCCCACAGCCACGCTCAACCCGCGCATCGCGGCTACTGCCGAGGCGATGTCGCGCGAGGATCTGGTCTGCGAAGAGATCGTGCTGGACGTGTCGCGCCATGACTGACGAAGCCGCGCCCGATCTTCTTGTGCTGGGCGACAGCCATGCTGCCTCGCTGATGGCAGGGGCCCGCCTGCTTGGGTTGCGGGTTGATGGACTGACTTTTTCGGGCGCCGCCTGGCACGAGGGGAAGTTCGCCGTCACCCGCGCCGGGTTCGAGCCGCGCAACGCCCCTGCCGTCAGGCAGCACATGGACGCCCTGCGCAAGAGAACGGGCGTGACCGACGTTTTCGCCTCCGGCCCGCCTGTCATCTCGACGATGGGCTATCACCTTGGCCGTCTCGTGCCGCCTTTCGGCTGGAACGGGCATGTCGTGCCCGCCCAAGATAGCGGCGATGCGCCCACCGTCTCGCAGGCCTTTCTCGATGCCTATGTCCGCCACTACCGGGAACCGCACCTGCGCCTTGCCCGCAGGCTGGCCGCGCGGACCCGCGTCGTGATCGTGGCCCCGCCACCTGCGTTCATCCGTCCCAGCTATCAGGCGTTCCGCGATACGGTCACCGGCCTCTTGCGGGCGGGCGGGCTGACCGTGCATGACCCGGCAGCGGACATGACGGGTGCCGATGGCGTTCTGGACCGGGTTTATCTGCAGGAAGACGGAATTCACGGCACCGCCGAATACGGCGCCGCCGTTCTGAGGACGCTCATGCAGCGCGGGTTGCTGGGCCCGGCGCTTTCGCTGCAGCAAGCATAGGGACAAGCGAATGTCAGACACCGAAGACCTCGCCCTCAAGGCCCCCAACCGCCATGCCAAGCGGCTCGAGATGCTGTCGCGCATGCCGAAGGGTGGCCGCTGCGCCGAAATCGGCGTGTGGAACGGGGCATTCTCGCAAGCGATCCTTGATGTGACGACCCCGCGAGAGCTGATCCTGATCGACCCGTGGGACTTGCTGGGCGAAAAGCCCACGGCGGAACTGACGCACCACAAGCACACCGATTCAGAATTCATGGGCTCGATGCGCGACCGTGTCGCGGCGCGCTTCAAGGACCGGCCCGAGGTCGTGCTGCATCAGGGGTTCTCGGCCGAGGTCATGGGGGCGCTGGAGGATGACTTGCTCGACTGGGTCTATATCGACGGCAACCACCTTTACGACTTCGTGCTCGCCGACCTTCGGGTGGCCGCGCGCAAGGTCAGGCTCGGCGGGATGATCGCGGGCGATGACTTCTTCTGGAAGCGCAACGACCGTTTCCACGTGCGCGAGGCGGTGTTCGACTTCCTCACCGCCGCAGGCCAGCCCCGCAAGGTCGACCGGATCGGGCAGCAATTCATGCTGCCGGTGACCGAAGCGATCAAGAGCTATGGCCGCACCCTCGGACCGGCGGCCTGACCCCGCAGCCCTGCGTCAGCCACAGACCCCGGTCGCAGACGCTGCCTCGTCGTCCAGCACCTGCGTCAAGGTTTCGGCCGGAACCGCGCCCGAGATGACCGTGCGACCGATCACCAGACCGGGCGTTCCGATCAGTCCCAGCACGCGCGCCGCCGCCCGCGTGCGCGCCAGCGCCTCCCCGGTTTCCGCCGCATCCATGTCGCGCAAGAGCCGTTCGGGGTCGAGGCCGAGCGTTCCGGCGACCGAGGCGACATAGGCCCGGTCGGTGACGGCACGGGCGCGCAGAAGCCGTTCCCGCAACCGCTCCTGCCCGCCCTGCCGTGCCGCCGCGATGCTGGCCCGCGCCGCCACTTCGGACGATGGCCCGAACAGCGGCAGCTCGTGATGGAACATCGCCACGTCGCGGCCCTCAAGGACCGCCGCCAGATCGGCCTCGAGCACCCGGCACCAAGGGCAACGGAAGTCCGAGAAATAGGCGATGGGCACGCCAGAACCGTCCCATCCCGGAAAGAGAAAGGCGCAAGGATCTGCCCGCATCGCCGCGACCAGCGCGACCTCGCCCTCGCCGGCTGCTGGTGCGGCATCGAGCCCGATCAACGCAGGCGAGGCCTGAGGCCCGGTCGAAACCTGCGCGCCCGTCTCAAGCCGCCGGAACGGGGGCAGGCCAGCAATGTCAGTGAACACAAGCCGTTCGGGCCAGAACCTGCGCCAGGGCGCGGCATAGGCGACGAGCACCGCGCCCAACCCCGCGACAATCAGCGCACGGCGTTTCAGCGCCTCTGCCATCCAGCCTCCTGCGCCATGCCCGGCCCGCGCCGCGTCAGGAGACGAGCGGCAGCGTGCGCTTTTCCCGCGATGACTGTGCCGCCGTATCCACGATCCGCTGGCCCAGCAGGCTGACCTTCGGATCGAGCGGGCCGGTGATCGCCTCGCCCCGCGCGATGCAGCCGAGAACATATTCGATCGCATTGCGCCGCCCTTCGGGCAGCGGATCGGCGGCAAGCGGCGTGCGGTTCGGGGCGGGCGCGGGTCTGCACCGTCACATGGTCGGCTGTAGTCCCAGCTTGCAATCGTGCCGTCCGTCCCCACCAGCACGAAGCCGCATTTCGGCTGCGGCTGGATCGTCCAGGGGTCGGTGAAGGTGCCCCAGCGCGTCTCCATCTTCGACAGGCCGCGGGCGTAGCGGCAGACGGTGATCGCATGCTGGTCCACCTCGATCCCCGGTGTCTCGTCCACCGTGCAGGTCACCTCGAGCGGTGCCTCGCCGTTCATGTACCAGGTGCCCAGCGTCGCGCCGTAGCCAAGATAGTCGAGCAGGCTGCCGCCGCCCGAGTCGCGCTTGTACCACCAGGAGGTGGGCTTCTGGCGTTCCACCTCTTCGGGCGAGACCTCGACCTTGTCGGCGAGGTGATAGAGCGGGCCGCGATTGCCGCCATAGTAGTGGATCTCGACAAGTTGCCGATCATCCCCTCGTCGATCAGCCGCTTGGCCGTGACATGCGTCTCGACCCAGGCGCAGCGGCCAGTTGATCGCCAGAAGCTTGCCCGTCGGTTCCATCGCCGCGATCATCGCGCCGCGCGTCGGCGACCGAGGCGGCAAAGGGCTTTTCGACAAAGACGTGCACGCCGTATGCGCGCCAGCCGCTCGGTATAGCGCGCATGGTCGGCGGTCGCGGCGCAGAGGATCGCAAGGTCGGGCTGCGTCTGTGCCATGCAGGCGTCGAAATCGGTGAAGACCCGGTCCGGCGGGATGCCGAACTGCGCGATGGCGCGGGCCATCGTCGCGGGGTCGGGGTCGAAGATCCCGGCGATCTCGGCGTCGGGATGCTCGTGCACCAGCCGCAGCAGGTCGCCCATGTGCATGTGGTCGAAACTGATGCCGACGACGCGGAACTTCGCCATGGTGCCTTCCTCCTCAGCTCCGGTCGGTCAGGCGGATGTAAAGCGCCGTGACCGCCAGGATGATCAGCCCGAACAGGATGCGCCGCCCGCCCTCGGGCATCTGCATCAGTGTCAGCATGGTCGCCAGCACCGTCAGGATCAGCGCCCCGATGATCGTGCCGCCATAGCCGCCGCGCCCGCCGAAGATCGACGTGCCGCCCACGACCGCCGCCGCGACCGACGGCAGGTCCAGCGGCAGGGCAAGCGACAGCGAGGCGGTCTTGACCATGACCGAGATAGAGCAGCCCGGTCAGCCCCGCGATCAGCCCCGACAGCGCATAGAGCGCCAGGTAGCACCTGCCAGACCCGCACGCCCGAAAGCCGCGCCGCCGCCTCGTTCGACCCGATGGCGTAGAGCAGCCGCCCGAACCCGGTGCGCCGCTGCGCCCAGATGATCAGCACGGCGAAGGGCACGAACAGGAACAGCGCGTTGGGCAGGCCCCAGGTGCGTCCCGTGCCCAGCCAGACCAGAAGCGCCGGGAACTCTGTCCCGGTCGCGATCACGAAGCGCTGGTAGACCAGCAGGCAGCCGGTCGCGATCAGCCCGGTGCCAAGCGTCATGATCAGCGGATGCACCCGGCAGAAGGCGACGCCGAACCCGTTCACCAGCCCCGCAACAAGCGCGCAGGCCATGGCGATGCGCAATCGCCGCGGGCGCACCGATCAGCGGCGTCAAGCGTGGCGGTGACGAAGGCGGCGATGGTGGCGACCGTGCCGGCCGACAGGTCGATCCCGCCGGTCAGCATGGTCAGCGTCTGGCAGGCGGCCAGCATCGCCAGCGGGATCGCGAACTTGATCGTGTTGCCCAGCCAGCGCTGGTTGACGATGCCGGGCTGCATGATCTCCAGCAGCACGACCAGGCCAGCAAGCAGCAGCAGCAGCGGCACCAGCGGCTTGTCCACCATCAGCCGGCCGAGGCGCGCCATCAGGCGTCGGTTCGTCAGCCGCCGTGGTCATTGCGCGCCCCCCGTATCGCCAGCAACCCGCCGAACATCACGACGACGACCATGATCGTGCCCTCGACGATCGCCGTCACGTTCGGGTCGACCGACAGCAGCGTCAGGTCCATCCGCACCAGCCGCAGCACGAAGACCGCGAGGATCGGGCCGAGAAGCCCGCCGCGCCCGCCGCCCAGCACCACGCCCGCCCAGCACGACCGCCGCGACCGAGGCCAGCAGGTAGGGCCCCGGGATCGGCTCGCCGATGCCGGTGCTCATCGTGACCGACAGCCCGCCGAGCGCCGCGAACAGCCCGCAGATCGCATAGGCGGCGATCCGCGTCAGCCCGACCGGCACGCCCGAGCGGATAGGCGGCCAGCTGGTCGGACCCGATGGCATAGATCATCAGGCCCAGCTTCGACGCGGCGGATCGGCAGCCAGATCACCGCGACCACGACCAGCAGGAACAGCACCGCCTTGGGCATCCACTGCGTCAGGCCCGCAGGAACGCCGGGCAGCGTGACGCCCCCCACGATCAGCGCCCGCAGCCAGGGCGCCGCCGCCCCGCCCGGCGCGTTCAGGATCAAGCAGCGCCACGCCCTGCCAGACGAACAGCATCGCCAGCGTGACCACGATGTCGGGCACCCGCGTCAGCACGATCAGCGCGCCGTTGATCGCCCCCATCGCCAGCCCCAAGCGCCAGCACCGCCAGCACGGCGAGCACCGATTGCCCGTCGCGTCGCCCCGTCCATCAGGACGGCCGCCGTCACGCTGGCCACCGCCATCATCGCGGCGATGGACAGGTCGATCCCGCCCGCGATGACCACCACCGCCATGCCCACGGTCGCCAGCGCAAAGGGCAGCGCGGCGCGGGCAAGGCTGTCGAGCCCGGCAAGACCCGAAATCGGGCTGGATCAGCTTGGTCAGCACCAGCAGCAGCGCCAGCAGCACCGCCAGGCCGACCGTCCAGCCGTTGCGCGCGAGTGTCCGCCTCATGCCCGGGCACCGGGCTTTCGGTCAGGCCATAGGCGGCGCGCATCAGCGTCGGTTCGTCGGCATCGGCGGCGTCGATCACATCGACCACCCGGCCGTCGAAGATCACCACCGCGCGGTCGCAGGCCAGCCGCACCTCGGCCAGTTCCGAGGTGTAGAACAGCACCGCCGCCCCCTGATCGGCCAGATCGCGCACCAGCGCGTAGATCTGGCGCTTGGTGCGGATGTCGATGCCGCGCGTCGGGTCGAACAGCAGCAGCGTGTCCACCCCTCGCGCGATCCAGCGCGCGATCGTCACCTTCTGCTGGTTGCCGCCCGACAGCCGGCGCACCTCGCCCTGCGCCCGCGTGTCGATCTGCAGCCGCTCGATGGCCGAGCCGACCCGCGCAGCCTCGTCCCGCATCCGGATGGCGCCCCAGTTGCGCGAGCCGCGCCAGAAGCGGCACCGCGATGTTCTCGCGCACCGACCGCGTCATCAGCAGCGCATGCGCCCGGTCGCCCGGCACCAGCGTCAGCCCCGCCGCGATGGCATCGGCGGGGTGGCCGAAGGTCACGGCCTTGCCATCCACCTCGACCGTGCCGGCGCTGGCGCGGCGGTTGCCCGGCCAGCACGTCGAACAGCTCGTCCTGCCCCTGCCCTTCCAGCGCCACGACGCCCAGCACCTCGCCCCGGTGCAGGTCGAACGAGACATCGGTCAGCCGCGTGCCGGTCTGCAAGCCCGCGCACCCGCAGCCGCGGCGCGCCGGTCATCGGCTTGCGGCGCCGCGCCGCGCGCCGGTCGGCGGCAGCCGTCACGGCGCCGCCCAGCATCATCTCGACGATCCGCTCCTCGATCCCCGGCTCGATGGCCAGATCGCCCACCGTCAGCCCGTCGCGCAGCACTGTCGCGCGGTCGCAGATCGCCGCGATCTCGGTGAAGCGGTGCGAGATGTAGATCACCGACCGCCCGGCATCGGCCTGCGCCGCGCACCGACTGTCAGCACGCGCTCGACCAGATCGGTGGGCAGGGCCGCCGTCATCTCGTCCAGCATCAGCACGTCCGGCTCGACCGCCAGCGCGCGGGCAAGATCGAGGATGCGCAGCGTCGCCAGCGGCAGGCGCCGATCATCGTCGTCCAGCCGCAGGTCGGCAATGCCCAAGTTCGGACACCCAGTGGCGAAAGCGGTCCACCGGCGTGTCGCCGAGCCGCAGGTTGTCGGCCACGTCGAGGTCGGGGATCAGCGAGGGTTCCTGATAGACCGGCACCAGCCCCGAGCGCCGCGCCGCGGCGGGCGAGGCCACGGTGCTGTCGCGCCCCCGGATGCGCACATGCCCGCTGTCGGGCTTCAGCGCGCCGGTCAGGATCTTCACGAAGGTCGACTTGCCCGCGCCGTTGGCGCCCATCAGCGCGACGATCTGGCCGCGGTTCACCTGCAAGGACGCATCGCGCAGGGCGACCACCGCGCCGAAGCGCTTGGCGACGCCCTGCGCGTCGAGAATGGCGGCCTCGGCCGGCGTGTCGGTCATCTGGCCGACGCTCGGGACTTGGCAAAGGATCGGCCCCCGGCACGCGGCCGGGGGCCGACTGGATCGCAGGCAGGCTTACTCGCCCGGGCCTTTGCAGGCGATGATCTGGTCCATCGTGTAGGTGGTCCAGCCGGGGATCGAGACGCGAGACCGGCCATTCCGGGCTGAGGTTCGGGTTCTGCGCCGGCGGCGATCAGGGCCTTGCCCTCGTCGCTGACGTTGTCCCACAGCACCGGGTCGACCAGCACCGTCTTCTCGGCCGGCACCTTGCCGTCGAGGATCTGGATCGCCAGCGCCACGCCTGCACCGCCGACCGAACCGGGGTTGGTCACGGCGGCGCCCTTCAGCCCCTCGACCGTGGACAAGCTGGCCGACGAAGCCCGCGTTGTCAGCACCGACGATCGGCACCAGCGGCGCGCCGGATTCGACGAAGGCATCGACGATCACGTTGTCGATGCCGCGAGGTCCAGACGCCCTGGAACGGCACGCCCGCGGCGATGATGTCGTTGATCTGCTGCTTGCCCTGGTCCTGCTGCCAGCCGGTGAACACCTCTTGCGCAATGGTGATGTCCGGGAATTCGGCCATCGCCCGCTTGAAGCCCTTGTCGCGGTCATTGTCGGCGCCCGCACCGGCCGCACCGCGCATGTAGACGACAGCACCCTTGCCGCCCATCGTCTCGAACAGCCACTTCGCGCCGAGATAGGCGTATTCCTCCTGGTTGTTCGACAGGATGTAGGCCGAAGGCTCGGTCACCGCCTGGTCGACCGCCACGACGACGATGCCCGGCATCCGTCGCTTCCTTGATCGCCGCGTTGATGCCGTCGGCGTTGGCCGGGTTGACCACGATGGCGTTCACGCCCGCCTGGATCAGGTTGCGGATATCCTCCAGCTGGCCTGCCGCATCGGTGTTGCGGTGCGCGATGTTCAGGCTGTCGACCTTGCCCGAGGCCAGCGCCTCGGCCTTCATCGCGCAGACCATCTCCTCGCGCCAGCCGTTGCCCTGCACGGTGTTCGAAATGCCGATCTTGTAGCCTTCGGCCTGCGCCATCCCGGCCAGACGACCGCCATCGCCAGCGAGGCGGTTCCCAGCAGAAGTTTCTTCATCATGATCCTCCCGATCAGTTTCCGTGTCTTGTCGTCCTACTTCACGAACGGGCGCAGCACGTCGCGCGCCAGTTCGAAGCCGCGTTGAATGCTGCTCGTCCGATCCCTCGAAATTCCGGTCCTCGTGCTCGATGATGACGGGCCCGTCATAGCCCGCCCGATAGAGGCCCGAGAAGAAGGCGGGCCAGTCGACCTCGCCCAGTCCGGGCATGCGCGGCACCTGCCAGCCCATGCCCAGCGACAGGATACCGTTCTCGTAAAGCCCGTCACGGTCGATCATCAGGTCCTTGGCATGGACATGCACCATATGCGCGCCGAATTCGCGGATGAAGCGCGGCTGGTCGATCATCTGCCAGACCAGATGGCTTGGATCGTAGTTCATCCCCACGGCGTCCCCCCAGGTCTCGAAGATACGACGCCAGATCTTCGGCGCATAGGCGATGTTGTGCCCGCCCGGCCATTCGTCATGGGAAAAGATCATCGGGCAGTTTTCGAAGGCCAGCGTCACGCCCGTCTCGCGCGCATGGGCGACGACGGGGGCAAAGATTTCCTGCGCCCGCGCCCAGTTCTGATCGACCGTCAGCGTCCGGTCACCGCCGACGAAGGTGTTGACCACGCCGACCTGCATCATGCCCGCCGCCGTGATGACCTTTTTCAGATGCCCGATCACGCTGTCGCGGTGGGCCGGCATCGGCGTGCAGCGGGTTGGGGTAGTAGCCCAGCCCCGAGACGGTCAGACCCTTGTCGGCCAGCATGCCCATGATCTCTGAGCCGCGCGCGGGCGTCATGTCCTCGACCGGCAGATGCGCCGTGCCGGCATAGCGCCGCTTCTCGGCACCCGCTGCGGGCCAGCAGGCGATCTCGAGCGCCTCGAACCCGGCGGATGCTGCCCAGTCGGCCACATCGGCCAGTGACCGGTCGGGGAAAGGTGCCGTCAGGATGCCCAGTTTCATGTCGCCTTCTCCACCTCCGCCCAGGTGCCGGTCCGCGCGCTTTGCAGCACCGCGTCGCAGAACAGCATTTCGTAATGCCCGTCCTCGAAACTGGCATAGGTTGACGCAGCCGACCGCCCGCCCCGCGCCACATCGGCATAGACCTGCCGGAAGAAGGCGTGGAACGTATCGGCGAAGCCTTCGACATGACCGCCCGGCAGGCTGGATGCCGCCGCCCCCATCGCATTCATCAGCGACGGGTCGCGCTGCAGGATCTGGTTCGGCGCATCGCGATGGCCGATCCACAGATCGTCGGGCGCATCCGCCGCCCAGGCCGCCGAGGCGGCCGCGCCCGCAATCTCCCAGCTCATCGCGTTCTTGCGCCCCATGCTGATCTGGCTGGTCGACATCACCCCCCGCGCCCCGTTCGGATAGCGCAGAAGGATCAGGGCCACGTCATCGGTCGTGACACGCCGCGCCTCGGTCTCGCCGCTGGCGGCGCTGAACGTCTCGACCGGGCCTAGCGGGTTTGCGCCGCTCGGGCACCAACGTCACCAGTTCGGCCAGAACGGCACTTGCGCGCAGCCCGGTGATGAAGCCCGTCAGATCCACCCAATGCGTGCCGATATCGCCGACCGAGCGCAGCACACCGCCCTGATCCTCTTCCAGCCGCCAGTTCCAGTCGCTGTCCTTTGCAAGCCAGTCCTGATGGTAGCGCCCCGTGACCAGACGCACCTCGCCCAGTTCGCCCGCCTGCGACCATCCCGCGCGCCTGCTGGTTCAGCGGATAGAACCGCGTGTTGTAGCAGACGGCGGCAATCAGCCCGCTCTGCCGCGCCCGCGTCACCATCTCGGCGGACTGGGCCGAGGTCATGGCCAGCGGTTTCTCGCAGACGACATGCCGCCCCGCCGCCAGAATGCGCATCACCTGGTCGTAATGCGCGACATTGGGCGAGGTGACATGCACCACCTGCACCGCCTGGATCCTCCAGCACCTCGTCAAGCGAGGCATAGGCGCGATCGACGCCGAGTGCTGCGGCCCGCGCCGCCCCGCGCCCGGGGCTGGAACCCAGAACGCCACGCACGGGCACCCCCAGCCGCCGCAATGCCCCCAGATGCACCGTCCCGATGAACCCGGTCCCGATTACGGCGGCGCCGATAACTCCTGCCTTAGACTGCACGACGCTCTCCTCCACCGCGCTGAGCGGCCAGCACACGGGCCGGTATCAACGGGCCATTCGGCGGCACTCCAGCCGCCCGCCGAAAAGCCACCCGAGCGTCTGGGGTCGCGGTTCCCGCATCGCGGCTGTCTTGGCTGTCGTGAATCATCCCGCCTCCGCGCACGATCTTTCTTGCCGCGTCGAGTCGATGCAACGGTTTTTTCAGTTTCGCGCATATGAAAATCGCCAATCATCGCGCACCAGAGGGATGAAGACCATTCCTGCCTCCGCCCAAGTTCCGAACCCGCCACGACAAGAACCGAGGCAAACGCCAATCCGACGCCCGCAGGTCGGTGCCAAAAACGATAATGATGACAGGAGAGGGGTGGTGGCGAGGGGGGGACTCGAACCCCCGACCCCGCGATTATGAGTCGCGTGCTCTAACCAGCTGAGCTACCTCGCCAAGGTGCGCGGGGTGTAGTCAGCGCCCCCGCAGCCGTCAAGCGGAAAACGGACAGCTCAATGGGCGACGCGGGGGCGGCCGCTGGCCGTGGCGCTGAGCGTCGCCTCGATGAACATGGCGCGGCCTTCGACCTCGGCCTCGCGGATATCGCGGGTGACAGTGACCGTGACATCCGCCGCGCCGGCCGTGCGGGCCCGCAGGGTCGCGTCCGCCACCAGTGCCGCCTCAAGTGCCGCGAGCGCCGTGTCGCGGTCGGAGAAGACGGTCAGCCCCTCGGGCAGATGCGCGGTAAAGCGGCCCTCGCCCGGGCTGGTCACCAGTCCGGTCGCGCGCTGCGCCACCTGCCCCACCACGGCGCCGATGGCGTTGGCCACACCCGCATGTTCCGGCAGGATCATCCGCGCGCCCAGACGTTCGCCGACCGCGCCGTAGTATGACGGGGCCGATGCGCCCAGTCCGATGACCGGGACCCCCAGCCGCACCGACACCTCGACCACGCCACGGTGGCCGTCCAGCCCCGCGCGTGTCAGGGGATGGCGCGCCAGCCCCTCCGGCGGCTGTCCCGCAAAGCCCGCATCCTCGCCGAAGGCCGCTTCCAGCAGGCAATCGACCGTCTGCGCGGTCAACTGGTCGATGATGGTCCCCGCCAACACCTCGCCATCGGCGGCGATGCGGTCGCCGCGCCCGTTGCGCCGCTTGGCCAGCAGTCGCAGCGCCTTGCCCGCAGCCGCCCCGTCCCAGGCGTCCAGCCGGCCCAGGACATGGCTCGCGTCGGACGGCGTGACGCCCGACAGCATCACGAGCCCACGGGCGACGAGCCGCTCCATCGCCGCGACTTCCAGGCGCGAGGTCAGCGCGGCGGTCAGCGGCATCGGGCGCAGCACCCGCGCCAGAACAGCCTCTTCGCGTGCCGTCAGCCCACCCGCCTGCCCGCCCATCGGGATCACGAAACGGCCATCCATCTCGCCCACCGCATCCGCCGAGAGCCATCGGTCGAGCGCCTCGTGCACCATCGGGCCATGCTCGACGGCCAGGAGCGACACCGGCATCAGGCGGCGCGGACCAAGGCGCAGGCCACCTTCCAGACCCTCGGTCACCAGATGCACCTCGCTGTCGCCGCCCAATCCGGTCGTGCGCATCGCCACCGCCTCGACCATCGTGCGATAGGGGCCGACGCGGGCGCCGAGCGGGTCGATCTCGGGCAGGCCGCCGCGCAGAAGGGCCACGTCGGTCGTCGTGCCGCCGATGTCCGAAACCAGCGCATCCGCCTCGCCGGTCAGCCAGCGGGCGCCCACGATGCTGGCGGCAGGGCCGGAGAGGATCGTCTCGATCGGCCGCTCGCGCACCATCGCCGCCGAGATCAGCGCGCCGTCGCCGCGCACCACCATCAGCGGCGCATCGACCCCGATTGCCGCAAGATGCCGCTCGCAGGCCGCGACGAGCCCGTCGATCATCCCGATCAGCCGGGCGTTCAGCACCGCCGTCAGCGCGCGCTTCGGTCCGTTCAACTGCGCCGACAACTCGTGCGAGCAGGTGACGGGCCGCCCCGTCACCCGACGGATCACATCGCGCGCCGCCACTTCATGCGCCGGGTTGCGTGTCGCAAAGCGCGCGGCCACGGCAAAGCCCATCACCTGCCCGGCCAGTCCGCGCAACCGCCGCTTCCAGCGCAGCAAGGTCCAGCACCGCCACCTCTTGACCCGCGTGGCCATGACCGCCCGGAAGACGGATCACCGGATCACCCTTCAGTGCCTCGGTCAGCCCGCCCCGCTCAAGATCGCCATCGTCGAACCCGATGAAGACCAGCGCCACGCGCCCGCCCTGCCCCTCGACCAGCGCGTTTGTGGCAAGCGTGGTCGACAACGAGACCAGCCGCACATCCGCCGGGCTGACGCCCGCCCCGGCCAGCGCCGCATCGACCGCACGACCGATCCCCAGAGCCAGATCGCCGCGCGTGGTCAGCGACTTTGCGCTGCCGATCACGCGATCCGCCGCCTCGTCGACGATCACCGCGTCGGTATAGGTGCCGCCCGTATCGACGCCGAGGAAAACCGCCATGCCCGTTCCTTCCGGCGCCATGTGCGCCCTCCCCGCACCTAAGGCCTGGACGGGCCACGGTCAGCCCCGGAAACGACCAAACGGCTGTCAAAACGCGGCAAAAGCCGCGATCACTGCTGCCTGCTGCGGCGCCTTATGCCCGCCGTGGGGATCCGCAGCATCTCGCGATACTTCGCGACGGTGCGCCGGGCCACCTGCCGCCCCTCTGCCAGAAGCGCCTCGGTCAGCGCGCCGTCGGTCAGGGGTGCCCGCGGGTCTTCGGCGGCGACCAGCCGCGCGATCCGGTCGCGCAGGGCCGTGGCCGAGACATCGCCGACCTTCGGGGCGAACAGGCTCTTCAGCCGCCAGGTGCCCTGCGGCGTGGCCACGCTGACGCCTGCCACCACCCGGCTGATCGTGCTTTCATGCAGATCGAGCGCCAGCGCCACCTCGCCCAACGTCAGCGGGACAAGCTGGCCCAGCCCGCCGTCCAGCGCCGCCGCCTGCTGGGTCAGCACCTCGCGCGCGACCGAAAGGAGCGTCGCGTTGCGCCGTTCCAGCATCCGCCGCAATCCCAGGGCCTGCGCCAGCGCGGCGCGGTCCGCCTCGGCCTGCGGCCTTGCTCCGGGACGGCGGACCGAGACGGCGGGCAGGGCGGAGCGGTTCAACTGCACCTCCCAGCCGGTGTCGGACCGTGTGACGACAAGGTCGGGCTCGCGCGTATCGACCGCGCCGGGGTCGAATTGCGCGCCGGGTTTGGGATCGAAGCTGCGGATCACCCGAAGCCGCGCGACAATGTCGGCCTCGGTCACGCCGCACAGGGTCGCAAGCCGCGCGAGCTGGCCCGACGCGAGCAGGTCCAGATGTTCGAGGAGGCATTCCATGACAGGATCAAGCCGCCCCGCCTCGGCCGCCTGAAGGCGCAGGCACTCGGCAAGGCCGCGCGCAAAGAGGCCCGTGGGCTCGATCCCCTGAAGGCGCGCCAGAACCGCCTCGGCATCGCCGATGGCGCACCCGGCCTGCCGCGCCAGAAGCGCAAGCGGCTGTCCGAGCCAGCCCGAGGGTTCCAGCGCCTCGGCCAGCACCAGCGCGATCTGGCGTTCCCTCGGCGAGCGGGTGAGCGTCTCGATCTCGGACAGGACATGGGCCATCAGGCTGGGGGCGGCACTTGCGGTCTCGGGCATGTCGCCGCCGCCGGTCGCCTCGGCCAGCGCTGCGCTCCAGCGCGGCAGCCAGGCCGCGGGGGCGATCGGCGCATCCTCGACGGCGAGATAGGGGTTCTTGGCCGCCTGCTCCTCCAGGAACCGCGTCAGCCCGCCCGCATCCATCCGCAACACGTCGATGGCCGTGCGCAGGCTGACGTTCAGCTGGAGCTTCTGGTTCTGGGTCAGGCTTATGCGCTGGCGGGCCATGCGCCCGACGTCTAGGAACTGTGGGGGGCTTTGTCATCCGCCCGCAGGCGCGATAGTCTGGCTTCCGCGCGGGCGGTGAGCGCCGGGGGCTGCCTGCCCCCGGACCCCCGGGGATATTTGTGAACAGAAAATGCAGGCGCGCGACGCGCCCGGAGACCCGATGGACCGCCTTCCCGCGACCCGCGACCTTGTGCTGATCGGTGGCGGTCACGCCCATGCGCTGGTGCTGCGCATGTGGGGGATGGACCCGCTGCCCGGCGCGCGGCTGACGCTGATCAGCCCCGAGCCGGTCGCGCCCTATACCGGCATGCTGCCCGGCCACGTGGCGGGGCATTACCGCCGCGACGAGATGATGATCGACCTCGTTCGGCTGGCGCGCCACGCCGGGGCGCGGCTGATCCTGGGGGCCGCCACGGGCATCGACCGTGATGCGCGGCGCGTCCTGGTGCCGGGTCGGCCCGCGATTGGCTATGACGTGGCCTCGCTGGACGTGGGGGCGACGGCGGCGATGCCCGAACTGCCGGGCTTCACGGCGCATGGCGTGGCCGTCCGCCCGCTCGGAGGGTTCGCCGCGCGGTGGGAGGCCTTCGTGGCCACGGACACGCCCGAGCCGCATCTTGTCCTGATGGGGGCGGGCGTGGGCGGCGTCGAACTGGCGCTGGCCATGGCGCACCGGCTGGCGCCCCGACGCCCCCGCATCACGCTGCTGGAGCGCGGCGGGCAGGCATTGCCCGGGGTCGGGCGCGGCGCGCGGGCTGCGATGCTCGCGCATCTGGACCGGGCGGGTGTCACCTTGCTGACCGGCGCAGAAGCTGCGCGGCTGGAGGAGGGTGCGGTGGTTCTGGCGGACGGACGACGGCTGCGCTCGGACCTGACGCTGGCGGTTGCGGGGGCGCGCGCGCAGGGCTGGCTGGCGGCGACGGGCCTCGCCCTGACCGACGGTTTCGTGACCGTCGACCCCTCGCTGCAATCGTCTGACCCGGCGATCTTCGCCGCCGGGGATTGCGCGCACATGGCCAAGACGCCGCGCCCGAAAGCCGGGGTCTTTGCCGTGCGGCAGGCGCCGGTCCTTTTGCATAACCTGCGCGTGGCGCTTGGGGCGCGCGGCGCGCGGCACCCCTACCGCCCGCAGCGCGACTACCTCAAGCTCGTCTCCACGGGCGGCAAGGGCGCCGTGGCCGACAAGTGGGGGCTGCGCCTCGACGGCCCCCTCCTGTGGCGCTGGAAGGACCACATCGACCGGAAGTTCATGGACCGGCTCGACCAACTGCCCGCCATGCCCGCCCCGCCCCTTCCCGCCGAGAGGGCGGCAGGGATGGCCGAGGCCCTGGGCGACAAGCCGCTCTGCGGCGGCTGCGGGGCGAAAGTGGCGGCGGCCGATCTGTCTGCCGCGCTGGCGGGCCTGCCCGCGCCGCACAATGCCGACGTGCTGTCCGGGCCGGGCGACGATGCGGCGGTTCTGCGCCACGGCGCGGGGGTGCAGGTGATGACCACGGACCACCTGCGCGCCTTCACCGACGATCCTTTCGTGATGGCCGAGATCACGGCGGTCCATGCCCTGGGCGACATCTGGGCGATGGGCGCCGCGCCGCAGGCCGCGCTGGTGCAGGTCGTGCTGCCGCGGATGGCGGGGCCGCTTCAGGCCCGGACGCTGGCCGAGATCATGGCGGCGGCGGCAGGCGTTTTCACCGCGGCGGGGGCCGACATCGTGGGCGGCCACACCTCGGTCGGGGCCGAGCTGACGGTGGGCTTCACCGTCACGGGGCTGGCCACCCGCCCGATCACCAAGGCGGGTGCTGTGCCGGGCGATGCGCTGATCCTGACCAAGCCCATCGGCACCGGCACGATCCTTGCCGCCGAGATGGCCCGTGCCCGGCTGCCCGGCGCGCTTCTGGGCGAGGCGGTGGCGGACGCGCTGGCCTCGATGCGCCGACCGCTTGGGGCGGCGAGCCGCGTTCTGGCGCCCGAGGCCCATGCGATGACCGATGTGACGGGCTTCGGGCTTGCCGGGCATCTGCTGGAGATGCTCGACGCGTCCGGCACCGCCGCCACCCTGTCGCTCGCGGCGGTTCCGGTCCTGCCGGGGGCCGAGGCGCTGGCGGCTGCCGGGCATGCCTCGTCGCTCGCCCCCGCGAACCGGGCGGTGATGGCGCGGATGTGGTTCACCGAAAGCCCGCGTGCCGCGCTTCTGTTCGATCCGCAGACGGCGGGGGGCCTGCTGGCCGCCGTGCCTGCCGACCGGGCCGAGGCGCTACTTGCGGCGCTCAAGGCCGAGGGCGAGATGGCGGCCATCATCGGGCATGTCCGGCCCGGCCCGCCGCACCTGACCGTCGACTGACCCTTTCCCCGCCCGCGCCTTTCGGGCAGAACGGACCCCTGACGCAAAGGACAGCCCATGGCCGAAGACCGCTCTCCCCGCCTCGCCGTGCTGATCGACGCCGACAACGTGCCCGCAGGCTATGCCGAGGCGATCTTCGAAGAGATCGCAGGGCTGGGCGAGGCGTCGGTGCGCCGCATCTACGGCGACTGGTCCGCGCAGCGCCTTGCGGGTTGGGCCAAGAAGGTGGCGGCGCTCGGCCTTGTGGCCGACCAGCAGTTCTCGAACACCAAGGGCAAGAACGCCTCGGACATCGGGCTGGTGATCGCGGCGATGGATTTCCTGCATTCCGGCCTCTTCGACGGTTTCGTGCTGGTCTCGTCGGACAGCGACTTCACCCGGCTGGCCGCGCGCATCCGCGAGCAGGGGCTGGACGTCTACGGGATCGGCGAGAAGAAGACGCCGGAAGCCTTCCGGATGGCCTGCAAGCGCTTCATCTATGTCGAGAACCTCGGCACAACGCCCGAGGCCCCGACGCGCCCCGAACCCGCGCCCGACATGCCCGAGCCGCAAGCGCGCCCCGGCGGCAAGGAGCCGCCCGCCAGCGCCATCCCGCTGATCATCGCCGCCATGCGCGCCATCGACCCCGAGGGCGAATGGTATTCGCTGGGCCAGATCGGGCAGTTCATCACGCAGGGCGCGCCCGATTTCGACACCCGCACCTATGGCAGCGCGAAACTGTCTGACCTGATCAAGAAGATCAGCCGGTTCGAGGTGAAACCCGGTCCGGGCGGTCAATTGCTGGCCCGCGACCGCGCCTGAGGCGCCGTTCCTGCCCGGCGGGGGGCGACTGTTGCCAAATGCCGGACAGACGCCGGAAACCTGCCCTTCTGTCGCCTCAATCTGAAGGAACCCTCCGGGCAACAGTCAGGAGCGGCAGATGATACAGGAATGGATCCGGCATTCGGTCGAATCGAAGCCGCGCAGCGGGGTCGCGGTGCTGGTCGATGGCGAGAACATCTCGCAGGATCTGGCGGGACAGATCATCAACCGCGCCAGTTCGCTTGGTCCGCTGGTCGTCAAGCGGGTCTACGGAAACGCCGCGAAGATGCCGAAATGGGAGGCCGCGCCGGGCTTCCGCCTTGCCCATTCGGGGTCGGGCAAGAACGCGACCGACCTTCTGCTGGCCATCGAGGCGGTGAGCCTGTTCCACGAGGGCAGCATCGACACCGTCGTCATCGCCTCGTCCGACCGCGATTTCAGCCACCTGGCGCATCACCTGCGCGAGCGGCAGTTGACGGTGGTGGGGATGGGCGAGGCGAAGGCGCCCAACGCATTTCGCGATGCCTGTTCCACTTTCGTCGTGCTGTCGAGCGAACCCGCGGCGTCACCACTTCCTGAACCGAAAACCCTCGAACCGAAACGAAAGCCGCCAAGTGCCATCATTCCAAAGGTGCGCGCCGCGCTGAAGGAAAACACACGCGAAGACGGGTGGTGCACGCTCGGGTGGCTTGGGAAAACGCTGAAACGGCTGGACCCGGATTTCGACACCAAGGACTACGGGCAAAGCACCTTGACCGAAGTGCTGCGCAAGACCGGATCCATCGAGATCAAGGAAGCGGAAGGCGAGCTGACGCTCTTGCGCTTTGCGCCGCCGAAGGCCTAGCCCCGCACCCCATACCTTGCGAGGAACATCTCGACCGCCCCGTCGATGATGCGCTTGCGGTCGGCGGCGGTCACCTTGCCGCCGATGCCGAAGATCAGGCGCGGGAAGAGATCGGCCTTGCACAGCTCGGCGAACTGGTCTGCGGCCAATTCCTTGTCGGCGATCTTCAGGACGCCCCGCGCCTCGGCGGCATGGAAATACTCCACCATCCGCGCCCGGGCCAGCGCCGGACCGTTCGTGTAGAACTCGCGTCCCAGCTCGGGGAAACGGTCGCTTTCGGCCACGCAGATGCGGAATACGCGCTGACCGAAATCGGACAGGAAGAAATCCACCATCCGGGTGCCCGCAAGCGTCAGCGCCTCACGCGGGGGAACGTCCGAGGTGATCATGCAGATCGCCTCGTCGGCCTGGCGGCAGCACTCGCCCTTGGCCACTTCCATGAACAGCAGCCGCTTGTCGGTGAAATAACTGTAGAGCGTCGCCTTGGACACGCCCGCCTCGCGCGCGATGTCGTCCACGCTCGCGCCTTCGAACCCGTCCCGCATGAACACGTGACGCGCGCCGTCCAGCACCTGGTCGAACTTGCGTCCGCGCTTGATCACCGGTTCTGCAATGCCCATGCCGGACCCCTTGCCCAATTCCACGATCCGCCAGAAAAACCGTCGCACCCCGCAACCATCAGGCCAGACTGCCCCGCAACAGGTTAAGACCTGCGCTTTTCCGATGGAGGATTCAACCTTTCTCACCATTTCCTGATGCGATCCTTCCGCAACATCCCCCTTGCGACGCCCGTTAGCGCCGATAGATTAGAATCATTCCAAATCAGGACATGCCATGCTTCCCTCCTTTTCGCAGCGCCGCCGCTTTTCCGACCTGTCAGAACAAGAGGTGCTGGCCCTCGCCATTTCGGCGGAAGAGGATGATGCGCGCATCTACCGCAGCTATGCCGAACGCCTGCGCAGCGCCTATCCGGCATCCGCCGCCGTCTTCGACGGCATGGCGGTGGAGGAAGACGGCCACCGCCGCCGCCTGATCGACCTGCACGAGGCGCGCTTCGGCCCGGTCATCCCGCTGATCCGGCGCGAGCATGTGGCGGGCTTCTACGCCCGCAAGCCGGTCTGGCTGGCCAAGACCCTCAGCCTCGACCAGATCAGGGCCGAGGCGCACGAGATGGAACGCCAGGCCCGCGCCTTCTACGAAACAGCCGCCAAGGCCACGACCGACAGCGCCACGCGCAAGCTTCTGGGCGATCTTGCGGCCGCCGAGGCCGGGCACGAAAAGGCCGCCGATCACCTGGAGAACCGCCACCTCGATGCCGACACCCGCGCCGAAGAAGACGAAGGCGCGCGGCGGCAGTTCATTCTGACCTGGGTACAGCCGGGGCTGGCGGGGCTGATGGATGGCTCCGTTTCCACCCTCGCGCCGATCTTCGCGACCGCCTTCGCCACGCAGGACACCTGGACGACCTTTCTCGTCGGCAGCGCCGCCGCCGTGGGCGCAGGCATCTCGATGGGCTTCACCGAGGCCGCGCATGACGATGGCGTGCTGTCGGGGCGTGGCTCGCCGCTGAAGCGCGGTATTGCCTCGGGCGTGATGACCACCATCGGCGGCATGGGCCACGCGCTGCCCTACCTGATCCCCGATTTCTGGACGGCCACCACCATCGCCGTCATCATCGTCTTCGTCGAGTTGTGGGCCATTGCCTGGATTCAGAACCGCTACATGGAAACCCCTTTCCTGCGCGCTGCCTTCCAGGTGGTGGTGGGCGGCGCACTGGTCTTCGCGGCGGGGGTCTTGATCGGCGGCGGCTAGTGTCGCGCCGCGCCCCAGGCCGTCATGCCCGCTGTCTCTGGAACCGAGCCGTGCCGGTCACGATGCGATGACGCCCGTGCTGCGATTTTCGCAACACCGGACGGATCGACGTTTGGGCAAAGCCCTGACCCCGGCTTCTTTCGCGCAAGACAGGCGCCTTGACCCGCCCCGGCGACCCTTGCATCCGCAGCCCCCCCATGAAACTTTCGCTCCGTAACCGCGAAAGCCCCCGATGCTTGCGATCCTGTTCAAGACGCTGCCCTTCTTCGCCGTGATCGGGCTGGGATACCTTGCCGGGCGAACCCGCTTCTTTCCGCCCGAGGCGACCGCGTATCTGACCAAGTTCGTCTTCTACTTCGCCCTCTCCGCAATGCTGTTCCGCTTCGCGGCGAACCTCTCGCTTGCCGAAATCTATTCCACGCGCTTTGTGCTCGCCTACCTGACGGCCTGCATCGCGGTCTATGCGCTGGCGGCCACGGTCGCGCTGATGCGCCGCGTCTCGCTGCCCGAGGCGGCGATCGAGGCGCAATGCGCCATCATCGGCAATACCGGCTTTCTGGGCGTGCCGATGCTCGTCGTGCTGCTCGGTCCGCAGGCCGCCGGTCCCGTGCTGATGGTGCTGGCCATCGACCTGATCGTGTTCTCGTCGATCATCACCCTCATCATCACCGGCGCGCGCGAGGGGCGCATGTCCTGGGGCATCCTGGGCGTTCTGGGCAAGGGACTGCTCGCCAATCCGATGATCGTCTCGATGGTTCTGGGGCTCTCCTGGTCGGCGACCGGTCTGGCCGTGCCCGCCCCGGTCAACGAATTCCTCGACCTGCTCGGCGCCGCCGCCACGCCCGGCGCGCTTTTTGCCATCGGGGCCTCGCTCGCCACCAAATCCGCCGAACGGGTCGGCGTCGCGGTCTGGCTCAGTTTCTGCAAGCTGGTGCTGCATCCGGCGGCCGTCGCGGTTTCGGCGCTGATCCTGTTCCAGGTGCCCATGCCGCAGGCCGGGGTGATGATCGCCGCCGCCGCCCTGCCGGTGGCGGGCAACGTCTATATCCTCGCCCAGCATTACGGCGTCGCGCCGCAGCGCGTCTCGGCGTCGATCCTGATTTCCACCGCGGTCAGCATCCTGACCGTCACCTGGGTGATCTCGCGCATCACCGCAGCCTGAAGGAGCCTGCCATGAAAACCCTTTCCGAAAGCCGCGCCTTCGGCGGCGTGCAGGGCGTCTACAGCCACGCCTCCACCGCCTGCGCCTGCGACATGACGTTTGGTCTGTTCCTGCCCGAAGAGGCCGAACGCGAACCGGTGCCGGTGTTGTGGTATCTCTCGGGCCTGACCTGCACGCACGAGAACGCGATGGTAAAGGCGGGGGCGCAGAAATGGGCGGCCGAGGCGGGCGTGGCGCTGGTCTTTCCCGATACCAGCCCGCGCGGCGAGGGCGTGGCGAACCACGCCGACTACGACCTCGGGCAGGGCGCGGGCTTCTACGTCAACGCCACCGAAAAGCCGTGGAAGCCGCATTTCCGCATGTGGGACTATGTGACGGACGAACTGCCCCGCCTGATCTTCAGCGCCTTTCCCGTGGCCGAGGAACGCCAGGCGATCACCGGCCATTCGATGGGCGGCCACGGCGCGCTGACCATCGCGATGAGCTTTCCGGGCCGCTTCCAGTCGGTCTCGGCCTTTGCCCCCATCGCCCATCCCACCGCAAGCGAGTGGGGCCGCAAGCAGTTCACCGCCTATCTGGGGAAAGACGAGGCGAAATGGGCCCCGCATGACGCGACGCTGCTGATGCGCAAGCGCGGCTTCGACGGGCCGATCCTGATCGATCAGGGCACGTCGGACCAGTTCCTCGACCTGCTGATGCCCGAGGTGCTGGCCGAGGCGATGGCGGCCCGGCGGCAGGAAGGCAGCTTCCGGATGCAGAAGGGCTATGACCACAGCTATTTCTTCGTGGCCAGCCTGATCGAGGAACACATGGGGTTCCACGCGCGCGCGCTTTATGACTGAGACGCGCCTTTTCATCGATGCCGACGCCTGCCCGGTCAAGGCCGAGGCCGAGCGCGTGGCGCTGCGCCACGGCGTGCGCATGTTCGTCGTCTCGAACGGCGGCATCCGCCCCTCGGTGCATCCGCTGGTCGAGTCGGTCTTCGTCCCCGATGGCCCGGACGAGGCCGACAAGTGGATCGCCGACCGCGCCGGGCCCGCCGATGTGGTCGTGACGGGGGACATCCCGCTGGCCGCGCGCTGCATCGCGGGCGGTGCCCGGGTGGTCAAGCACAACGGCGAGGTGCTGAACGCGGCCAATATCGGCATGGTGCTGGCCAGCCGCGATCTGGCGGCCGACCTGCGCGCCGCCGACCCGTTCCGGCAGGGCGGGGGGCGGGCCTTCTCCAAGGCAGACCGGTCGCGCTTCCTCGACACGCTCGACCGTGTGATCCGCGCGGCGCGGGCAGGCTGAGGCTTGTCGCGGGCAGGACAGACCCGATGCGGCGACGGGGTTCTGCTGTCGGGGTGACAAGCGACCTTTCCCCTTCCCGACGCCTGGCGCTGATCGGCATCTTTTCGGCCATCGGCGGATCGCTCGTGTTCTCGGTCAACGACGTCGCGATCAAGTTCCTCAGCGGCGACTATGCGCTGCACGAGGTGGTGCTGATCCGGTCGAGCATCGGGATGCTGGTGATGATCTGCTGCATCCTGCCGTTCCAGGGCGGCTTTCCGGCGCTGCGCACCCGCCGCATCGGCACCCACATGCTGCGGGCGCTTTTCGTCGTTGCCTCGAACCTGTTCTATTTCTTGGGCCTTGCCGCCATGCCGCTGGCCGATGCCGTGGCGGTGGCTTTCATTGCACCGCTGCTCATCACCGCGCTGTCGGTGCCGCTTCTGAAGGAAAAGGTCGGCCCCCGCCGCTGGCTCGCGGTGGGAATCGGGCTGGCCGGCGTGATCGTCATGCTGCGGCCCGGCCCCAACACGTTCCACTGGGTCGCGCTCTTGCCGCTGGCCTCGGCGGTTTGCTACGCGCTGATGCAGATGCTGACGCGGCATATGCGGGTCAGCGAAAAGGCGGTGACGATGGCGTTCTACGTCCAGCTCTCCTTCATCTTCGTCTGCCTCGTGATGGGGGCGGTGGTCGGTGACGGTCGCTTTGCGGACCAGGCCGACCCGTCGCTGGCCTTCCTGTTTCGCGGCTGGACATGGCCCGATCTGGCGGACTGGCCGATCTTCGTGGCCTCGGGCACCGCATCGGCGGTCGGCGGCCTGCTGATCGCACAGGCCTACCGGCTGTGCGAGGCGGGGCTGGTCGCGCCCTTCGAATATGTCGCGATGCCGATGGCGATCTTCTGGGGCGCGACCGTCTTTCACGAATGGCCGGACCGCACCGCGTGGATCGGCATCACCCTGATCTGCGGCGGCGGCCTTTACATGCTGTGGCGCGAGACGACAACGAACCGGAGCACCCCATGACCCGACCGCAGGCCGTGATCTTCGACATCGGCAACGTCCTGATCGAATGGAACCCCGAACGCTACTACGACAGCCAGCTTGGCGAAGAGGCGCGCCGCCGCCTGTTCGACGAGGTGCCGCTGACGCAGATGAACCTCGACATCGACGCGGGCGCGCTGTTCCGCGAGACGATCTACGACATGGCCGACCGGCACCCCCACTGGGCCGAGCCGATCCGCTGGTGGCACGACCGCTGGATCCACATGGCCTCGCCCCGGATCGAGCCATCCATCGCGCTGCTGCGCGCGCTGCGCAAACGGGGCGTGCCCGTCTTCGCCCTGACCAACTTTGGCATCCACAGCTTCGCCTATGCCGAGACGCAGTACGATTTCTTCACCGAGTTCGACCGCCGTTACATCTCGGGCGAACTGGGCGTCATCAAAGCCGGACCCGCGCGATCTATGCCGCCGTCGAAAAGGATTGCGGACTGCCGCCCGAGGCGCTTCTGTTCACCGACGACAAGCCCGAGAATGTCGCGGCGGCCATGGCGCGCGGCTGGCAGACGCACCTGTTCGACGGCCCGGAAGGCTGGGCGCGGCGGCTGGTGGCGGCGGGGCTTCTGACGGAAGGGGAGGCAGGACTGTGAGCATCGAGATCATCGGACCCGAGGCCGAGAGCCGTCTGTCCTGGGACGGGCTGGTGCAGGCCATCGTCGCGGGCCATGCCCGGCCCCGCGCCGAGATCACCGATACCTTCCTCTACCGGCGCGAGGACACGCTGCTGAACCGCGCGGCCTGGATCGACGGGCTTGGCCTGCTGGTCAAGGTCGCCACGATCTTTCCGGGTAACGTCGCCAGCGGAAAACCCACCGTCAACGGTGCCGTGACGCTGTTTTCGGACACGACGGGCGAGCTTGAAGCTGTCGTGGATTTCCACCTCGTCACCAAATGGAAGACCGCCGGCGACAGTCTGCTGGCCGCGCGGCAACTGGCCCGCCCCGACAGCCGCGAGATCCTGATCGTGGGCGCGGGCACCGTCGCCCGCTCGATGGTCGGCGCCTATCGCAGCGCCTTCCCCGAGGCGCGCTTCACCATCTGGAACCGCAGCGCGGCGGGCGCCGAGGCGGCAGCCGCCGCCACCGGGGCACAGGTCGCGCCCGACCTCGAGGCTGCTGTGCGCGCCGCCGACATCATCTGCACCGCCACCATGTCGCACGACCCCCTGATCGAAGGCGAATGGCTGCGACCCGGCCAGCACCTCGACCTGATCGGCGCCTACCGCCCCGACATGCGCGAGGTTGACGACGACGCGCTCCAGCGCGCGCGCATCTTCGTCGACAGCCGCGCCACCACCATCCACCATATCGGCGAGCTGAAGGACCCCATCGCGCGCGGCGTCATCAGCGAAGGCGATATCGTGGCCGATTTCTACGACATCGCGAAAGGCAGCTTCGACCGCCGCGACCCGTCCGAGATCACGATCGCCAAGAACGGCGGCGGCGCGCATCTCGACCTGATGACCGCGTCCTACATTGCGGGTGCATGGCGGGGGCGGTGATCAGTCGTCGAACGTGACATGGACCGAAGGCGCGCTGCGCTTCGCCGGACCATGGAACACCGCCTCGATGTTGTTTCCGTCAGGGTCCAGCAGAAAGGCCGCATAGTAGCCCGGATGATAGTCGCGCTCGCCGGGAGCGCCGTTGTCCGTGCCGCCAGCCGCAAGCCCTGCCGCATGGAATCGCTCCACCGTGGCACGGTCGCGCGCCTGAAACGCCAGATGAACGCGACCGGTCAACCGCCCCGCCACCAGCCCGCTTCCTGCGCCAGACACGTAAAGCTCGTCGATCGAGAAGAAGTCCTCGCCCGACGGCCCCATCGGCACCCCGAGCGCCCCAGCAACGGCGGCATAAAATCTCCGGCTCGCCTCAAGATCGCGTACCACCAACCCGAGGTGGTCGATCAGCCGGCCCAGATGCAGTTGCGAGGTTTCCATCACGTCCCTCCGAAGCGGTCTCCGTCACGAAAATGCACCGTGACACAGATGGTTCCGCTTGTCCGGGTCGGCGGGATGAACGTGGCTGAGTTCGTCGAGGCCAACCGAGAGAAGAAAAGGCCTGTCCTTTCTGACCGGACCGTCAACCGCTACCTGTCGAGCTTGTCAGCCTTCTGTTCGTGGGCCGAAGCGAACGGCGTTACCGCACGCGCGGCCGCACGACGCGATCAGCCCAGAGTGGCAGTCAGCGCGGGCAAGCGCTGCATTGCGGCATTTCCCAAAACAGACGAATACGTCAGTCTCAAATTTGGGCGACACAAGCCCCAAGCCGACCGCCCATGCCAGGCGTCGCAACCCAAACCCGCTTGCGCAGCTGGATTGCGCGATGGGCCGCGTTGCATTTCCGTGGGCGATGCCTAACTAGTCGAAATGTCAGCGCCCACGCCCGAAACCTCCGTCGCCGCACCACCTGTGTCCGCAGGCAGGCCGGATATCTGCGTCATCGCCAACGCCAGATCGGGTGCGACCGCGCACGTGGCCGCCACCCTTGACCGCGCCATGACAGTGTTCAGCGACCGGGCCGAACTTCGCACCTTCACCGGCGACCCGGCACCCGTGGCCGACCAGGCCATAGGCGACGGCTTTTCGATCATCGTGGCGGCAGGCGGCGACGGCACGGTTGCGGGTGTCGCCCATGCGCTGGCCGGAACGCAGGCGGTGATGGCGGTGTTGCCGATGGGCACGTTCAACTACTTCGCTCGCGGCCTGCACACACCCGCCGATGCCCTCGAGGCCGCGCACGCGATCCTCGCAGGCAGGCCGCACGACATCGCCGTCGGCAGCGTCAACGGCAAGGTTTTCCTCAACAACGTGGCGCTCGGGCTTTATCCAGCCATCCTCGATGAGCGCGAAGCCGCATATCAGCGGTGGGGCCGAAGCCGCATCATGGCCCACTGGTCCACCTTGCGCACCCTCCTGCGCATGCCGCGTCCAATGCGCGTCCGGATCGTCGCCGACGGACAGGAGCAGATCCGTCGCACGCCCATGATTTTCGTCGCGCGCTCTGCCTACCAGCTTGACCAGTTCGGCGTGATGGGCGCCGAGGCAATCAGCGATGACCGTTTTGCGGTCTACATTGCACGACAGACCACACGGTTGGGCCTGTTGAAGCTGGCTTGGCGGCTCATGCGGCCCGGAAAGGTTGACCTGTCGGACGATCTGGAACTGCTGACGCCTCAGACGCTTGTGATCGACCGGCCCAAGCGAAAGCGCATCCGCATCGCCTATGACGGCGAGCGGGCGAAGATGAAACTGCCGCTGACCTTCCGGATCGATCACCATGTTCTTTCGGTGATCCTGCCGCCAACCAAGGCGGCCGTGGTCAGGGGCGGCGCATGACGCGTCTCCTGCACATCTCGGACCTCCATTTTGGTGCGGTCAACGCCCGGTTGCTGGAGCCGCTGCTGGAGCTGGCACGTCGCCTGCAGCCGGACGCCGTCATCGTCTCGGGGGATCTGACCCAACGTGCACGATCCACGCAGTTCCGCGAGGCCGCAGCCTTCCTCGCCCGGTTCGGCCTGCCAGTCCTGACAGTTCCGGGAAACCACGACGCGCCGCTCTACAACCTGCCGGTGCGTCTCCTGGCGCCGTTTGGCCGCTACCGGCGACATGTGAATGAAGCGCTCGAACCCGTGCTGATCCTGCCCGGCGCCGTGTTGGCGGGCGTCAACACCGCGAACCCGCTTGTCTGGAAGGAAGGCCGCTTGCGCTCCACCTCGGCACAGGCGCTGAGGCAGGCTTTCGGTACCGCCCCAGCGGGTCTCATGCATATCGCAGTACTGCATCACGCCCCGGTGCCTGCTGCCGACGGAACCCCTGCCGACATCCACAACCCCGCGGCAGTGCTGCGCGATCTGGTCGCCGCAGGCACTGATGTCGTGCTGTCCGGCCACACCCATCTGCCGCATGTGGGCGCGGCAGAAACGGCTGCAAGCATCCTTTTCCTGCAAGTCGGAACCGCGATCTCGACCCGGCTCAAGACGCGCTGGAATGATGTAAGCCTTGTCGAAACACGCATTGATCGCGTGACCGTCCGACCCTTTCTCGCCGACGCCGCGCATCGGTTTGAACCTGGTCCCGTCCGGCATTTTCATCGCATGGACACACGCTGGCAGGAAGCGCATGGTCCATGCGCGGCGCTGGACCTCGCCGCGCAATAGTGCCGAATCCGACATTTCCCAAGTCGAGTGCCGGGAGGCGATGCCAACGGTCTATGCGCAGGTCAATCGGCGAACGCCGCTTCGGCAGCCGCCGCAATGGCTAACGCAAGGTCATCGGTGTGCGGGGGTGTGATGATCTGCAGGCCCAGAGGCATGGCCTTCGCACTTCCGGAGGGGATCGAGATCGCAGGACAGGGCGAGGTCAGGTTGAAAGGGCACGTCAGGTCTACCGTGTAAAGGCGCCCGTCCGGCAACAGCCGATAATGGCTCGCGTCATCGTCCGTGGCGGGCGGCGGCAAAGTGGCCATGGTCGGGGTGATGAGGCAATCGAAGGTTTCGAATTGGCGCGCTAGATCAGCCCAGATCGCGCTGCGCACCCCTTCTACCGCCATCAGTTCGACAGCCGAGGTCCTGCGGCCCGCGTCGATCAGAGCGTGCATGGCAGCGGTCAGATCGTCAGGCTGACGATCAGCCAGATCACCATACCAGGCGGCGAACGTGACGTTCCACTGAACTGCCCAGGCCTCGTGGACGGCAGGGGTCCATCCGAGTTCAACGTCCTCCACGATTGCGCCAGCGGCGGTCAGGCGGGCCAAAGCGTCGGCAAAGCCCTGGCGCACGATGGGGTCGACCGCGATATAGCCGAGGTCCGCGCTTGCGGCGATACGAAGGCCCTTGAGGCCGCCCGCCGGCCTCCCGGCTTCCGTCCAGGAACCTGGCAGACTGAACGGATCGGCCGGATGGTGGCCCGCGACATGGCGCAAGAACAGCCGGGCCTCCGCCACCGAGCGGGCCAACGGGCCGAGGTGCGAGATCGTGTCGAACGTGCTGGCGAGATAGGCGAAGGGCACGCGGCCGAAGGATGGCTTCAATCCGACAACCCCACACCAGGCCGCCGGGATGCGGATAGAACCGCCCATGTCAGAGCCCTCGGCAAATGGCACGACGCCCGTGGCCACCGCCACCCCTGCACCACCCGACGACCCACCGGGCGTGCGCTCGGGATCATGCGGATTTCTTGTGACGCCGTGCACAGCGTTGCTGGTAAAGCCTGACGAGGCGAATTCAGGAGTCGTCGTGCGGGCTACGATGATGGCACCGGCGGCACGCAGGCGCTCGACGATGATCGCATCCTTGCTCGCAATTCGGTTTCGAAAGGCCATCGAGCCCGCCGTCCACGGCTGCCCTGCCATTGGCGTCAGGTCCTTGATTGCCACCGGCAACCCCCACAGCGGCGGCAATGCGTCGCCCCGGAGACGCTGCACATCGGCTCTATCTGCTGCCGCCAAAGCCGCTTCGTGAAGAATTGCGCTGAACGGATTGAGCCGGGGAGACACGTCCTGCGCACGGTCCAGCACTGCGCCAGTGACCTCGCGGACAGAAACCTCGCCGCGTCGCATCATGCGGGCCAGATCGTCGGAGGACGCCGCTCCAAAAACAAGCGGCGGGACGGGGATCACGGGGTCGGTCACGTTTCTGGATCCATTTTGAGCCGACATGCCCCAGTTGGGCGCATGGATGTTGCGAGAAGCCTTGCTGATGAGCGGACGCCGATCAAGCCCGAAGCCGCTCGATTGGGCCATCGCCTCAACCTACTGCGATGAAGCAGCCGACTGAACCTTCTCCCTCCCCGGTTAAACGATCGAAGTCCCAGATCGCGCCATAGACGGCATGGGGACATGTTCTGGCGCCGCCAGTGTCTTGAGGACCGGACCTCCTCTATGTCTGACGGACCGAAGTCGGCCTTGTTCCGACCATCTGTTGACGTCCGGCCCTTTTGTGACGGTCAGCCAACCTCCCACCTTCTTTCGCGATCACGCATTCGCGTGTAGGCGCGCGTCCCAAGTTGGTTTCGTGAGAATCTCTGGCGGCTGCCAGTCGAATAACGCGGGTGTGGATTTTCCATGCTTCTGTGCCGCGCCTGACATTGCGCTGGCACAACGACGCTGCCTGACGAATGGCAGAGCCTTGCCGGATCAGCGACCAATCGCGTGCCGGAGGTCCCATGTTCGCGCACGACATCGACGACCCGGACATGCCACTTCAGGTGGTGTTCCATCACTGGCCCGCAGCGGCATCGGTATTTCTGGCGCATGGAATGCTGTGCTTCGGCTGCCCGGTTGCCCCGTTTCACACGGTGATCGACGCATGTCTGGAATACGGCCTCGACGAGATCCGGTTTCGCCGGGAACTTCTTGCCACCCTTTCGACGGGCCCGCCTTGACGGCTCGCACGGGGACCGGGTTAAGACCCAAGATGCGCGTGTCTTGGCTACGGAGGGCACGTGCAGGGGCTTGAGGTTGCGTGGCGCTGGCGGCTGTCGCGCAGGGCCTGGTGGGATCGACTGAGGCAGGCCTTTGGCTGGCCGCGGTGTTGTGGCCCGCCGGGTTTGCCACGTTCGTTGTGCTTTACGCGCCTGCCCTTGCAGCAGAGAATGCCGGGCACAAACGTTCCAATCCCAAGGCGGGCTGAGATGGGGCCGATCACCTTCACGGACCAAAGGATCGACATCGACGCGGTCCTGGTCGCCAAGGGCCTGCGGATGGAGGCTGACGCCCTGCGCACCGCTTTGCGGGACGGGACCGTTACCCGCACTGTCGAAAAGGGCGAAGGCGAAGATGCAGGGCGCTATCGCGTGACGTTCTATGCGCCGACCCGCCGGCTGCGGCTTCTGTTCACGGCCACGGGCGAGATCCTGCAAACCTCGTCCGTTGCCTACAGCCGCAGACCGCGCCCGCCCGCAACCTGATATCAGCCCGCCGCACCGCTCAGCAGGACCAACTGGTGCGGCGCCGTCACGGTGATCTTCTTGCGCTCGCTTGCAACGATCCCCTCCTTTTCCCAGGCGCTCAGGAGGCGGCTGACGGTGTGGAGGGTGGATCCGGTCATGTCGGAGATATTCTGCCGGGTAATCGGAAAGTCGATCTCGATACCGCCCTCGACCTTGCGCCCCATCTGGGTGATCAGCCGCAGCAGCGCGCTCGCGATGCGTTGTTCCACCTGCTTGGTGGCCATTTCGACGATGACGTTGTGCATGTCGCTCAACCGCTCTCCGACCACGGCATAGGTTTGGGTGGCGAACCCGTCATAGCGGGCGATGAATTCGGGCCACAGCCGGTTGGGCCACGCCAGGACCACGCAGTCATCCGTCGCCACCGCCGTGGCCGGGTAGGCCTTGTGCCCGAGGGCCGCCCCGATCCCGAAGAGCTGGCCGGGGGCGATGTGCAGAAGGATGATCTGGTCGCCTTGCGCCGTCATGCGCTGCACCCGGACATGCCCGTCGAGAAGCAGGAAGAAGCGGTCAACCGCGTTCCCTTCGGCAAAGACCGTCTGTCCGGCGTCAAAGCGCGCTGTCTGGGCGGCATCCAGAATCTCGCGGATCTGCGGGCGCGCCAGACTTCGGAACGGCGGCAGGTCGGTCAGAAGGCTTTCGTCCAGTTTCTTCACCTTGCAGCCCCTTATGTTGTGGCAGCGCAAAGAGCCGCAGGGATCGGCGGGTTAGAAGGAGGTCATACCCGGACAATCCCGAAAGGATACGCGATGATTTCGAAACTGACCATCAACGCCGTGGCCGCGATGCTGCTGGCCACCTCGGCCTTTGCCGAGACGTTCGAGGTGCAGATGCTGAACAAGGGCACCGAGGGAGCGATGGTTTTCGAGCCTGCTTTCGTCAAGGCGGCGGTGGGTGACACTGTCACTTTCCTCTCGCCGGACAAGGGGCACAATGCAGAAGTCGATCAAGGGCATGTTGCCCGACGGGGTCGAGCCCTTCAAAAGCGAGATGAGCAAGGACTTCACCCTGACGCTGACCACCGAGGGTCTCTACGGCGTCAAATGCACGCCGCACTACGCCATGGGGATGGTCGCGCTGATCCAGGTGGGCGCTCCGGTCAATCTGGATGCCGCCGCCGCCGTGGTGCAGAAGGGCAAGGCGAAGACCCGGTTCGAGCCGCTCTTTGCGCAAGTCACACCGTAAACGCCCGTTCGGGAGAAAAGGGGGCGGCCAGATCATCTGGCCGCCCCCTTTTCATGTGGCGCCGGTCTCACGACCCGCTGCGGACCAACCGGAAGCCGAGGAAATCGGGCGGGACACCGGCAGCACAACCGCCAGACCGGGCATCCCGCACGAAATCTATCACGAAGCCGCGATGCTTGCCCTGCACCGCCCGCACGCCGCAATAGTCGGCCCGGGCCTCGATGACGGAACCGTCTGCTGCGACCGTGCCGTTCTGAAAGCAACTGTCAGTCCATTCCCACACATTCCCGGCAATGTCGGCCACGCCAACGGTGTTGACGCCGAAATGTCCCTGCGGATGCGAGCCGAGGTCGGCCTCGCCGCGCCGTTCCACTTCACGCCGGTAGGAAGCGATCCAGCGCCGAGACGGGTCGGACCCGTTCGCCTCGGCCGGAAAGCCGTCATCAAGGGCGCGGTCACCAGCCAGCGCGCTGCCATTCGGCATCGGAAGGCAAGCGCCAGACGTCCCCCGTCCGGGCGGAGAACCAGCGGGCATAGGCCACCGCGTCGATGTAACTGACATAAGTCTGCGCGAGGTCCGGGCGATGGGTCGTGGGCGCCGCAAGGCAGGCCCCGTCTGTCACGCAGAGATCATAGTCGGCCTCGCTGACATGGTATTTCATCACGTCGATGGCGGGGGTTGAGATCGTCTCGACAGGGGCGTCGACCACCCGTGTTCCCTGCCGGAATTCGCCTGCCGGGCGATAGCGTTGCATCATGGCCTCGAGCCGAACCGTTTCCGGCATCGCCACCGGGACCGGTCCTTGCGGCCAGAACAGCGCACCGGCCGCGATCAGCAGCGCACCGGCCGTGAAGGCTGCGAATACTTGACGCGATGGCATCATTTCCCCCCAAAATCAGCGGCAGCCCCCGCAGAGGCTGCCGTTTCGCATGCGACGGGGTGGCTTATGGCAGCGCGGTGCGCCCCTCATGCGCCACGTCGTATTCGACGGGCGCCACCACCTGCTCCATCAGGTCATTGTTCCAGGCACCCTCGACCACCACATGCGCCGTGGCTCCCAGATTGACCGCCTCGATCAGGTTGTGGTTCACATAGGCATAGACGCCGGGTTGCAGGAACGTATAGAGCGCCGCCCCCGCCGAACCCCCACGGATGAACCACGTTTCCAGATCGCGATCCGGCACGTTGTTGAACTTGCCCGCCTCCCAGACCAGATCGCCATGTCCGCCGATAAGGTGCGGGCGGCTGTCGCGGTTGGCCTGACTGTGCACGAAGAGCACCGTCTCGCCCTGCTCGGCCGTCAGCGCATTGTCGCCGGTCAGCGCGCCCACCCTGCCATTGAACACGACATGGGTGGGGATCAGGCCATTCATCACCGCGAGCATGTCGGAATAGCCTTCGCCCGCGTCGGCGTAACGTTTGTAGGCACCATCCGTCGCCGCGCGGAATGTAGAAGTCATTCTCGCCGATGTAGTAGACGCGGTCATAGCTGACGGGCTGGCCGAGATGGTCCTTCAGCCCGTCGCGCGGCAACACCATGATGCAGCCCGACATTCCCGACACCACATGCCACGGGATCATCGGGCCACCCGGCGCGCAATGATAGACAAATACCCCCGGCCTGCGTGGCCTTGAACCGCAGCACCGTCTTTTCGCCGGGGTTGACCAGCGTCAGCGCCCCGCCGCCCAACCCGCCGGTGGCCGCATGAAAGTCGATGTTGTGCTGCAGCATGTTCTCCGGCGGATTGAACAGCGTCAGTTCGACATAGTCGCCCTCGTGCACGACCATCAGCGGACCGGGGGTCGAGCCATTGAAGGTGAAGGCCTGCAACCAGGCGTCCTCGTCGACCTGGATTTCCTTTTCCACGATCTTCATCTCGAACTCGACGATCTCCGGCCCGGTCGTCGCTACCTGCTCATGCGCGTGCACATAGGGCGGGGCAACCAGCTTGACCTTTCGCCGCGTCAGCGACGACAGATCAGCCGGTGCGGCACCGACATTGGCCGCCGTTTCCTGTGCAGTGGCAGTCTTGATCACATAGGGCGCTGCCGCGACAACGGCGGCTCCCATAAGCGCGGCACGACGGGTGAACATATTGATCTCCTTTGGCGGGTCATCTGTTCTCCCGAGAATGGACCACCCGCCGGCCGGGCTCGTTGTTCCTGCACAACCTTTCGAAACAGATTGGCGGCGGCGGCGTCAGGGCTTTCCAAGCAGATCCTTGAGCACCACGTTGCCGATCATGGCATCCGCCAGAAGGCGCTTCCGTTTCGCGTTCTCGTCCTCCCGCTGCTTCAGGCGCTTGGCGTCGGACAGCTCCATCCCGCCATACCTGGCCTTCAGCGAGGGAACGTCCGGGGGGCAGGTCAAAGTCTGTCGATCTGCCGACAGTATCTGTCTGGGCGACACCGATCCCGGCGACGCGAAACGTTGCCGCCTGTGCAATCGGGACGATGGCGATGGTCTGGCAGTTCGACCGGCTTCTGGGGCTGGTGTCGGTCGCCTAGCTGGACCGACGGGCGCCATGAATGCCTTTATTCAATCGGTTCGGGATGCTGCAACCAAGCAAAACGAACCTGCGCGATCACGTTGATCGAGAGCGTTGGCTTGACCTGTCGAGGGGCCGCTTTCCGCCCATCGCAGTCTTCAAAGACGAGTTTGACCGCATGTTAGAGCAGGACTTCGCCGGATCGGCTGCTGGCCACGCCCCTGGCGAAATAATGCGCTGCACTACGCCGATCGCGTGTCCAGAGACACAGCCGCTCCCGTCACTTGGACTGCGTTCAGGTTTAACCCGGCTCAGACGCATTGATTTTTGCTTTCAGCCATCTGACATTCCCGCGAGGTCTGCCTAGCGGTTAACTTTCGGGTTTCACGGCCCGACGCCGGGACCTATCGTTTTCATGGAGCGACTGGTCAGGGGACGATATGGGAGACGAACGTTCACAGCGACCTTCCCGGGCCGAGACCCAGGGTCTGCGGCAGGCCCGCGAGATCGAGGGACATCTGCATGCCCTGGACAGCTTTGCTCCGATGGCGCTTGGCGTTCTCGCGGTTGCATCGGGGATCTATACTTACATCGGAGTGCGCGCTCAGCTGGACGGAAGCGGCGCGCTGACGTTCTTTGCTGCCGTCGCCTACTCGCTGGCCGTCTCGGTCGCGATCTTCGTGTTCTGGAGTTACATGATCCGATTGACGCCCGCGATGCGGACGGCGAAGGCAAGGATCGGCATGCTGCTGACAATGGGTCTTGGCTCTGTCGCAATCATTGCCATGTCGTCCTGGCTCAATGCTTCAGCATTGGCGGGATCGGCGGCTGTGGAGCAGCACCTCGCTCTCACGGTGCGCGACTATCAGACGGAACTGGAGCAGGCCAACCGTGTGGCGGTTGCCGGTCAAGGACTGCAGCTCGACGTGTCCCGCGCCCGGCAGGCCTTTGACGATCTTTCGAACCAGGAGGCGGATGGCAACCTGTCCGGCACGTCCGGGCGGGGCGCGGTGTTCCGTGTGCTGACGTCCAAGGGCGATGAACTTGCCGCGCTCGAGGCACAGATCGAGGCGCAGGGCCCACAGATCGAAGCAGCCTTTTCCGAAGGCAACGCCATCTTGTCGCGCATGCGGGAACTCACCGCGGCCGCCGGCCCGGTCAACGAGCGTTCGGTCATTTTTGCCGAGGAATCCGTCCGGCTGGCAGGCCTGATCGCACGGTTGCGGCAGCTCTCGGTCGCGCCCGTTGTGGATCGTGCGGCCCGTGATCTTGCGGCATCGGTGGTCTTGCCAGAGCTGGATGGATCGACCGACTCGATCCGCGGGGCGCAGCAGTCCACGATTGCATCGGTGTTGCAGTTGCTCGGGCAGCGGGCCGAGTCCCTGCAAGCCGCAGCGCAAGAGGTGATGTCGCTTCCCGCGGCCGAGGAGACGACCTACCAGCCGATCTCTTCAGCGGACGCAGTGCTGAGATACGCGGGGGATTTCATTCCCTCCTGGGCGGGGGCGATCGCCATCGATCTGCTTCCTGCCGTGTTGGTTTTCATGATGATGGTGGCCCAGTCCGCCATCCGCGAGGATCGTTCGGTCGTGGATCCGGAAGAGACGATGACCTTGGGCGAACTTCGCGCGGCTCTCGCGGCACTTCGCGAGATCGAGGCCGCAAGTGCGTCGCGCGGGCCTGACCTGCCAGACCCAGACGGTTCGTTGCAGTCCGAGCCCGAAATGAACGATCCGGTGCCGGACAATGTTGCATCTCTCGAGAGAGGGATACGCAAATGAAGGCAGACGCGACCGTCGCGCGTCCAAGGGCTCCTTGGACTGCGGCGACGCTTCTGAGGGGCGCGTTGTTGGCGCAATGCGCTCTTGCCCTCCTCGTCGTCGTGGTCGATCTGCCCGCCAACATTTTCGGCCGCTTCCATGCCGCCGAGCCGCGCGCTCCGTCGCCCACGGTTCCGGTCTCGCCGGGTAACCAGACGAGGTTGTTCGACCCGCAGAAGCTCTATGTCGACAGGAGGGCACCCGACATGCCATCCGGCGACGGCGTGCCGACCCGTCTGGAATTTTCAGTTGCCGAGGTAGCGGGCCGGGACGGCGCAGCCCTCATCACCGGAACGATCGCAGAAGGCGATGCACAGCGTTTCGCCGAATGGCTGAACGCCTTGCCCGAGGTCCCCTCCGCATTCGCTCTGCACTCACCGGGCGGCGCCGTGAGCGAGGCCCTCACGATAGGGCGCACGATCCGGGAAACAGGACTTTCCGTCGTCGTTGACGCGGATGCGATTTGCTTTTCCGCTTGTCCCTATGTTCTCGCGGGCGGGGTCGAGCGCGAGGTCTCGCGTCGGGCTTATGTCGGCGTCCATCAGCACTACTTTGACGAGAACACCTATCTTCCGGCGTTCCTTCTGGTCTCGGATATCCAGGTCGGACAAGGAGAGGTCATGAACTATCTTGGCGAGATGGGGATTGATCCCATGCTGATGGCCAAGTCCCTGATGACGCCGCCTGACGAGATCTACATCCTCCTCCCGGAAGAACTCGACGCTCTCAAGTTGTCGACAATCCTGACCGACTGAGGTGGCTGCGGCAGATTGGATGCCGCCAAAGAGTTTCAGACATTCTGCAGTCTGCAGAATCAGGGAAGGAAACACTCAGCCAAACAGCGTTGCAGGAGCGCTCTGGCGAACAGAAGGACGCACCGGAGCAAGGCGCCACAAGGCTCAAGGGTCCGCTCGTCATGGTCGAAAAACTGTTCCGGACCCAAAGGAAGCTGATTTCTAAACGCTTGATTTTTCGGGATTATTTTAATTGGTCGGAGCGAGAGGATTCGAACCTCCGACCCCCTGCTCCCGAAGCAGGTGCGCTACCAGGCTGCGCTACGCTCCGACCGTGGCGCAGGGGTTAGACCGAAGGGGCGCTGAATGCAAGGGGCCTATTCGAGGGAATCCCGCGCGGCCAGCCTGCTCAGCATCACGCTGATCCGCGGCATGGTTCCCGTCTCGGGACGCGAGCGCGAGTCGATCACGGGGCGGTTCGTGGCCACCTTGCCGCCCCCCTCGCGCAGCACGATGTAGATGCCGCTGGCCACGATCACCGCCGTCCCGACCAGCGTGTAGAGGTCCGGCCGCTCATCGAAGAAGATCGCGCCATAGATCGCGGCCCAGATGATCTGCGAATACTGCATCGGCGCCACGATCACCGCCTCGGCGCTGCGATAGGCCGCGATCACCAGCAGCGTCGCCGCGAACCCGAAGACCGCGATGATCCCCAGCATCCCCAGATGCTCGATCGGCATGGGGCGGTAGACGAAGGGCAGCGCCAGCCCCAGCACCAGGAAATTCGCCACCATCGGGTAAAGCACCAGCACCACGCTGCGCTCCTCCTGCCCGATCTTGCGCACGATCACCGAGGCGAGCGAGGCAAAGACCGCCGCCGTCACCCCTGCGATGTGACCCAGTTGCAGGTCCGCCTGACCGGGCCGCAGCACGATCATCACGCCCACCAGCCCGACCAGCACCGCCAGCCCGCGCCGGATACCCACCTTTTCGCCCAGCACGGGAATCGCCAGCAGGGTGATCAGCAGCGGCGTCGCGAACAGCAGCGCATAGGTCTGCGCCAGCGGCAGCACCGAAAACGCATAGAAGGCCGAAAGCCCGGTGATCACCGCCGAGACGGTCCGCACCAGCGTCCACCACGGGTGACGGGGGCGCAGGTTGCCGTCGGTGCGGTCGTTCATCAGCATCAGCGTGACCAGCGGAAAGCCCAGAAGGACGCTGAAGAAGATCGTCTGCACGGGCGAATAGATGCCGCCGAGGAACTTCACGACCACGTCATGCGTGGACCAGATGGCAAAGGCCAGCAAGCGCCAGAAGCGCGCCGCGCAGGTTGGATTTCATGGGTGCCGTCCCGGCTGTGCACGCGCGGCAAAAGGCCCGCGCCGTTACCGCAACCACTCTCACCGGGACGCGGAAACTGCAACCGGCAGTCATGCAAAAGGGCGGCAAAGTGATCCTCTGCCGCCCCCTGTAACGATCCGTGAAAAGACCTAGAGGCTCGCGTCCAGCGCGGCGATGACAGCCGCGCCCATCTCGCGCGTGCTGACCGGCGTGCCGCCCTCGGGCCCCATCAGGTCGGCCGTGCGCACGCCATCCGCCAGCACCTTTTCCACCGCCTGCTCGATCCGCACCGCCTCGTCGCCCAGATCGAAGGAATAGCGCAGCGCCATCGCGAAGCTCAGGATGCAGGCGATCGGGTTGGCCTTGCCCGTGCCCGCGATGTCGGGGGCCGAGCCGTGCACCGGCTCGTAAAGCGCGCTTCGGCCGCCCGTTCGCCATCGGCGCGCCGAGGCTGGCCGACGGCAGCATCCCCAGCGATCCGGTCAGCATCGCGGCGCAATCCGACAGCACGTCGCCGAACAGGTTGTCGGTCACGATCACGTCGAACTGCTTGGGCCAGCGGACAAGCTGCATCGCGCCGTTGTCGGCATACATGTGCGACAGCGCGACATCGGGGTATTCGTTGTCATGCACCCACTGCACTTCCTCGCGCCACAGGATGCCCGATTCCATCACGTTGGCCTTTTCCATCGAACAGACCTTGTTGTTCCGCCGCCGCGCCAGCTCAAAGGCCGACCGCGCCACGCGCGCGGATCTCGTTCGTGGTGTAGCGCTGCGTGTTGATGCCCACGCGACCGCCCTCGTTGTCGGGGAAGATCCCGCGCGGCTCGCCGAAATAGACCCCGCTGGTCAGCTCGCGCACGATGACGATGTCCAGCCCCGCCACGACCTCGTGCTTCAGCGACGAGAAATCCGCCAGCGCGTCAAAGCACTGTGCCGGGCGCAGGTTGGAAAACAGGTCCATCTCCTTGCGCAGCCGCAGCAGGCCGCGCTCGGGCTTCACGCTGAAGTCGAGCACGTCGTATTTCGGCCCGCCCACGGCGCCCAGCAGAACCGCGTCCACCGCCAGCGCCTTGCGCCATCGTCGCGTCCGACAGCGGCACGCCATGCACGTCATAGGCGGCGCCGCCGACCAGCTCCTCGCTCACGTCGAAGCGGATGCCGCGCTTGGCCGCCAACCAGTCGATCACTGGCTTCACCTCGGCCATCACTTCGGGGCCGATGCCGTCGCCGGGCAGGATGAGAAGGGAAGGATTGGCCAAGATGCGCCCCTTTGGTCACTGGTTTCCGTTGCGCCTAGCCCCTAGCCAACCGCGCCCCGAGGGTCAAGGCGCGCCGGGCAGCGCCACATCCACCCAGACCAGCCGGTGACGCGAGGCAGCCTCCGCCACGGCGTGCAGCGGATCGCCCGGTTCGGGCCAGATCACACCCGCGCCCGTCACCCTCAGCGCGGCCGACGGCAGGACATAATCCACCCGCATCGCCGCCCGGTCCGCCGTCCGCGCCGAAATCCGCCGTTGCCGCTCCCGGCCGCCCCCTGCGGCACCGCGTCCTGCACCCGCGAATGCGCCAGCAGCGCGCGCAGCGCCTCCGCTCGCCCTTCGCCGCGCGCCGGATCGAGGTTCGCATCGCCCAAGAGCACGAAGCGGTCGGGTATCGCGCGGGCCAGGCACGCCCCGTCCAGCCGATCGCAGCCAGAACGCCGCCTCGTCATGGTTGCGCCGGCCGTTGCGGTCCTCGGGGCCGTCGAAGACCGGCGGCGTCGCGTGCCAGCCCAGCAGCCGCAGCGGCCCGCCCGGCAGCCTCGACCGGCACCTCCCAGATGCCCGGTCGTGGACAGGCGCTGCACCGCCGACCACCTCGGGCGCCATCCCGTCCGGCAGAAGCGCCCCCGGCAGGTCGCGCCACAGGAAATCCGAGCTAAGTCGCGCGCTGCGCCGCGTCGATCGGCCAGCGCGACAGCACCGCCATCCCGCCCTGCCCGGCGAAGCGGCCGTAGCCCTGCGCATCGCGCGGCCTCGCCCAGCCGCCCGTTGCCGTCCAGGTCGAGGCCGGTCGCCATGCCGGTATTGGGCCGCAGCGCAAAGCGGTAGGGATAGCTCACGCCCCGCGCCGCCACGCCGGTCGGCCAGCGCGCCCAGCGCCGCAGGTCAAGATCGATAGTCGATGCCCAGCAGCAGGATCACATCCGGCGTCCGCCTCGGCGATCACCTGCGCCACAGCCTCGACCTGCGGATCATCGCCGCGCAGGATGTCGCGCAGCAGCAGCCCCGGCCCCTCGCGCGACAGTTCGGTGTGATAGGTCGCGATGCGCAGCGTGTCGGCCTGCGCGGCAGGCCCTGCCAGCAGCAGGGCCGCCAGCAGGATCAGGCCGCGATATAGCCTTCCGACGTGCTGATGCCGTTCAGCCGCCGCTTCTCGCGGATCATGTCGGCGATGCGGCCCATCGCGATGCCGCGCATGAACAGGCGAGCCGGAAGGAAGGCCCATGCCGCCATCGTCCAGATCAGGGTCTGCGGCGAGGTGAAGGTCAACGGCTCGAACCCCGTGGTCCCCGCCTGCACCACGGCCGGGATCAGGAATGGCAGCAGAAACCCTAACGCAATGTTAATGCGCGCATCGCGGTCGAGCCGGTCCACCACATCGCCGCCCGCCGTCGGGTCGAAGGTCGGCAGGTTGACCCAGACGTTGAACGCACCCGACCGCGCGGGCCAGCTGTAGAACTTCAGCAAGACGACAAAGACCGCGAGCGACAGCAGCGAGATCAGATAGCTCATCCCGGCCGCGATCCGCACCAGCCCGACCTGACCGTCGAGTCGCGCTTTCGCCGATGACCAGCGTCGCAAGCCGCACCGGGCTGTAGGGGAAGTCCATCGCCGTGCCGATCAGCGCCGCCCACCGACTGCACAAAGATCGGTCAGCGTGGTCGGCTGTTCCTCGCCGCGCGCGATCACCGTCAGCAGGAACACGGTCGAGAACAGCATCAGGAAGCGCACGCGGTTGAAGGGCGGCGCATCGCGGAACTCGACCAGACCGGGATAGGCGGAGTTGTATTCGACGAAGGTCAGCACGCCGGCGAACAGCGCGACAAGCGCCACCATCTCCTTGCCGTCCGGCGCCGACCCCGGACAGCAGGATCGAAGGTGTCGCGACCAGTATCATCACAAGCACGGCGCGCACCAGCGCGCCGGTAAGCGCGATTGATCACTGCTCGTCCACCCTCATACCGGACGGACCCGATGCTGTGCCGGGCCCTTGTTCCAATCAGGTCCCGCCAATTACGGCGGGCTGCCTTAATCTTGCCCAATTTGTGCCTTCTTTCCCCAAGTCCAGCAACGACTTCGTTATAAGCGTCGGGAATTGTGGCGCTTTCGCGGAAAATGTGTCGCGACTTTGCATCAATTGCGCGATGAAAAAGGGGCCGCCCCTACGGCGACCCCACATCTAGCGGTTGAAGTCTGATCAGACCCAAGGACGCAGCGTTGCCGGCCGTCTTTTCGATAGCTGTCGATCGAGGCGGCCTTCTCCAGCGTCAGGCCGATATCGTCCAGCCCGTTCAGCAGGCAATGCTTGCGGAACGGGTCCACCTCGAAGGAAAACGTCTGCCCGTCCGAGGCCGTGACCGTCTGCGCCTCCAGATCGACGGTCATCCGCGCATTCGCGCCCTTCTTCGGCATCCTCCATCAGCACCGCCACCTGCTCGGCCGGCAGGACGATGGGCAGGATGCCGTTCTTGAAGCAGTTGTTGTAGAAGATGTCCGCGAACGAGGTCGAGATCACGCGCGGATGCCGAAATCCAGCAGCGCCCAGGGCGCATGTTCGCGGCTACGATCCGCAGCCGAAGTTGTCGCCGGCCACGATGATCTCGGCCTTGCGATAGGCGGGCTGGTTCAGCACGAAATCGGGAATCTCCGTGCCCGTCCTGCGTATAGCGCATCTCGTCGAACAGGTTCACGCCAAGGCCCGACCGCTTGATGGTCTTCAGGAACTGCTTGGGAATGATCATGTCGGTGTCGATGTTGACCAGCGGCATGGGCGCCGCGATGCCGGTCAGTGTGGTGAACTTGTCCATCAGCACCAACGTCTCCCCATCATCTCGCGCACATCGGTCAGATGGCCGGTGATCGCCGCCGCCGCCGCCATCGCGGGGCGAGCAGATGTGTCCGCCCGCCGCGGCCCTGCCGGCCCTTCGAAGTTGCGGTTCGACGTGGCCGCACAGCGTTCGCCCGGCGCAAGCTGGTCGGGGTTCATCGCCAGGCACATCGAGCAGCCGGCCAGCCGCCATTCGAAGCCCGCGTCGATGAAGATCTGCGCCAGCCCCTCTTCCTCGGCCTGCGCCCGCACAAGGCCCGAGCCCGGCACGACCATCGCGCGCATTCCGTCCTTGATCTTCTTGCCCTTCAGGATCGCCGCCGCCGCGCGCAGATCCTCGATCCGCCCGTTGGTGCAGGACCCGATGAACACCGTGTCGATCGCGATGTCGCGTCAGCTTCTGGCCGGGCGTCAGGCCCATGTAGTCCAGGCGCGCTGCGCCGCCTCGACCTTGCCGCCGGTGAAGCTTTCCGGGTGCGGGCACGACGCCGGTGATCGGCAGCACGTCCTCGGGCGATGGTGCCCCAGGTCACGACCGGCGCGATATCCTCGCCCCGCAGCGTCACCACCTTGTCGAAATGCGCGCCCTCGTCGGTGTAGAGCGTCTTCCACTAGGCCAGCGCCGCCTCCCACTGCGGCGCCTTTCGGCGCATGGGGCCGGCCCATGCACATAGGCGAAGGTCTTTTCGTCCGGCGCGATCAGGCCGGCGCGCGCGCCGCCCTCGATCGCCATGTTGCAGACCGTCATCCGGCCTTCCATCGACAGATCGCGGATCGCCTCGCCGCAGTATTCGATGACATAGCCGGTGCCGCCCGCCGTGCCGGTCGCGCCGATCACCGACAGGGTGATGTCCTTGGCGGTGACACCGGGGCGCAGCTTGCCCGGTGATCTCGACCTTCATGTTCTTCGACTTCTGCTGGATCAGCGTCTGGGTGGCCAGCACATGCTCGACCTCGGACGTGCCGATCCCATGCGCCAGCGCACCGAAGGCCCCATGCGTCGCGGTGTGCGAGTCGCCGCAGACCACGGTCATGCCCGGCAGGGTCCAGCCCTGCTCCGGGCCGACGATATGCACGATGCCCTGCCGGATGTCCGACACCGGGTAATAGTTGATGCCGAAATCCTTGGCGTTCTTGTCCAGCGCCTCGACCTGGATGCGGCTTTCCTCGTTGTCGATCTGCATTGTCGCGGTCCAGCGTGGTCGGCACGTTGTGGTCGGGCACGGCGATGGTCTTTTCCGGCGCGCGCACCTTGCGGCCCGGTCATCCGCAGCCCTTCAAAGGCCTGCGGGCTGGTCACCTCGTGGACGAGGTGGCGGTCGATATACAGAAGGCAGGTGCCGTCGTCGGCTTGGTGGACGACATGGGCGTCCCAGATCTTGTCATAGAGTGTTTTCGGAGACATGGCTCTCTCTCGGGTAAAGATGAGCGGTGGACAGACGACAGGGCGCGCAGCCCTCAGCCGCGCGCAAGCACCGAGACGGTGCGCACCGTGAAAGCGCCAGGGCAGGCGCGCGCGGTCATCCATGTCGAAGAAGCGCATCATGGCCGACCAATTACGCGCATCCCCCTAACAATTCAAGGCGCGCGACACGACATCAGGGTCTGGGTCCGAAGGGGAACGTCCGATGCGCTGGCTGATTGCCTTCTGCCTTGCGTCGCCTGTCCCCGACCCTGGCGGAGGCTGACATGTACAAGGGCCACGAGACACCGGCCTACACCGTCGAGCGAACGGTGGCCGAGGCCGAGATCCGCGCCTATCCGCCTGTCCTTGTGGCCGAAGTCACCGCGGCCGGCAGCCGCTCGGGCGCGGCGGGCGAGGCTTCCGCGCGCTCGCGGGCTATATCTTCGGGGGAAACCAGGCCGCCGAGAAGATGGCGATGACCACGCCGGTCGCCGCAAGTCGCCGCAGCGCGGGTGCGAAACTGGACCGTGCGCTTCATGATGCCTGCCGACCGCACGCTCGCGACCCTGCCCGCCCCGAAGGACGCCGCGGTGCGCCTCGTCGAACTTCCGCCCCGCCGCGTGATCGCGCTGCGCTTCTCCGGCTCGCCGTCCGACAGCGCCCTTGCCGAGGCGACCGACCGCCTTCGCGCCATCGCCGTCGGATGCGGGCCTTGCCGTCCGGGGCGACGCCGGAATTCATGTTCTACGACTCGCCCTTCACCCTGCCGTGGAACCGCCGCAACGAGGTGGCGTTCGCGGTGGAGTGATGCAGGACTCGACCTTGCCCGCCGATCCGTGTAGGGGCAGCGGCTTCCCGCAGCGGCTGGCGTCGTTGAGATTCCCGGCCTGCGATGTTACCCTGAACTACGCCTTGCGCCGGGGCGGATCGGCGCGCAACCCGGAGGACGATGTCCTGTCACATTCCGACCCGCGACCGGCCTTCCGGTCGGAGAGCGGGCAGCGCGCATGAGCGTGCCCAGACCGAAGGCAAGCCCGGCGAGGCGTTGACGAGCGAAGCCCTGCTGGCCGTCATCCTCGCCTCCCTCGACGACGACAAGGCCGAAGAGATCGTGACGATCGACCTGCGCGGTCGGTCGGACATGGCCGATTACATGGTCATCTGCTCGGGCCGCTCCTCGCGCCAGGTCGCCGCCATTTCGGAAAAGCTGGTGGACCGGCTGAAGCAGGACTATCGCCGTGCCTCGAAGATCGAAGGCAAGGAAACCGGCGACTGGGTGCTGATCGACACGGGCGACGTGATCGTCCATGTCTTCCGCCCCGAAGTGCGCGAGTTCTACCAGCTCGAGAAGATGTGGATGCCCGACGGGCTCCTCGCGGATGCCCGCAGGCGTCTGATGCGGCTGCACCGTCTGCGCCGTGGGCCGGTTGCGCGACCGGCCCGGAACGCGCGCTGATCGACGACTACGTGACCGCGCTTCAACCGCACGGGCCGCCCGCTTGGCCTTGGCCCCCTGACCGAGCACGAGGTCGAGGACCGCCGCGGCGGCGGCATGGCGGCCGAGGCCGAGCTTCTGGCCCGCGCCATCCCGCAGGGCGCGCTGATCGTGGCGCTGGACGAACGCGGGCAGATGCTGTCCTCGCCCGACCTCGCCGGCCAGCTCGCCGCGCTGGCGCGACGCAGGGCGGCAGCGATGTGGCCTTCGTCATCGGCGGGGCCGACGGGCTCGCCCCGGCCCTGCGCGACCGGGCCGACCTGCGCCTGTCCTTCGGCCCGATGGTCTGGCCGCACATGCTGGTGCGCGTGATGCTCGCCGAACAGCTCTACCGCGCCGCCACGATCCTGTCCGGCGGGCCCTATCACCGGGTGTGAGGGGTCATCGGGCTGCACCGCATTGGACGCGGTTGTTCCGCACGAGCGACGTCGGACAACGCCTCGCGCGGCCCAGAGGATCGACCGGAAACGCTCCATGTGGAGCGTTTCCGCGATCCGATTGCCGAGCGCGTCGCAAGACCGCAGGCAAGGGGCTCGCCATCAGACCGCACGCTCGCCAATCCGTCCGCGCCTGACTGGCCGCGCGGAACGGCCTGCCACGGGCAGGCGCGCGACGGATTTGTCGCGCGACAAATCCGTCAAGGGAAGGGTTTCATCCGGGAGATAGCCCAGGGACATGGGTTCGCATCGGATCCGCGTTGAGACCGGCCGAGCACTCCTTGGCCAATCCACCCGCGTCTGTCACGCGACACCGATCGGCCCGAGGAACGCACCCGGGGCGCGCAGGCCGCAGGCGTGAACACCACCCGTGCCCCTCCTCACCCCACGGTTGCCCCGCCCCCCGTCCGCGCGTAGAACCACGCGCAACGCGAAACCGAGGCTCCGCGATGACCGTTCCGAAACCTGTTGTCCTGTGCATCCTCGACGGCTGGGGCCTGCGCGCGGAGCGCGACGGCGAACGCCCCGGCGCTCGCCGCAGTGCCCAACTTCAACCGCATCTGGGCCGACTGCCCGCATTCCACCCTCGACCACCTTCGGCCCCGACGTGGGCCTGCCCACCGGCCAGATGGGCAATTCCGAGGTGGGGCACACCAACATCGGCGCGGGCCGCGTCGTGGCGATGGACCTCGGCGCGATCGACCTCGCGATCGAGGACGGCACCTTCTTCCGCAATCCCGGCCTGCTGGACTTCATCGACCGGCTCAAGGCCTCGGGCGGCACGGCGCATCTGATGGGCGTCGTCTCGGACGGCGGCGTGCATGGCCACATCCTGCACCTGCTCGCCGCCAGCCGCGCGCATCGCGCGCCGCAGGCCTGCCGGTCGCCGTCCACGCCATCACCGACGGGCGCGACGTGCCGCCCTCGTCCGGCGCGGGCTTCATCGACCGGCTCGATGGCAGGCCTGCCCGAAGGGCGCGCGCATCGGCACCGTCATCGGGCCGCTACTGGGCGATGGACCGCGACAACCGGTGGGAGCGGGTGGCGCGCGCCTACGACGCCATCGTCCATGCCGAGGGTGCCACGGCGCCGACGCCGCAGCCGCCGTCGCCCAGTCCTACGCCCGCGGCGAGACGCGACGAATTCATCGCCCCCACCGTGATCGACGGCTACACGGGCGCCCGCGACGGCGACGGCCTCTTCTGCCTGAACTTCCGCGCCGACCGCGCGCGCGAGATCCTGTCGGCCCTCGGCGACCCCGGCTTCGACGACTTCGACACCGGCACCCGCCCGCAGCTGCGCCGCGATGCTGGGCATGGTCGACTATTCCGACCGCCCACAACGCCTTCATGTCCACGGCCTTCCCGAAGCAGGACATCCGCAACACGCTCGGCGAATGGGTCGCGGCCCACGGCCAGACCCAGTTCCGCCTGGCCGAGACCGAGAAATACCCCCATGTCACCTTCTTCCTGAACGGCGGCAAGGAAGAGCCCTTCCCGGGCGAAGACCGGTACATGGCCGCCCTCGCCCAAGGTCGCGACCTATGACCTGCAAGCCCGAAATGTCCGCCGATCGAGGTGGCCGACAACCTGGTCGCCGCGATCCGCAAGGGCTACGACCTGATCGTGGTGAACTTCGCCAACCCCGACATGGTCGGCCACACCGGCGATCTCGCACGCCGCCATCGCCGCCTGCGAGGCGGTGGACCAGGGCCTTGGCCGCGCCCTCGGCGCGCTGGAAGCCGCGGGCGGCGCGATGATCGTCACCGCCGACCACGGCAACTGCGAGACGATGGTCGATCCCGTCACCGGCGGCCCGCACACCGCCCACACCACCAACCCCGTGCCGGTGATCCTCGTCGGCGGCCCCCCGGGCGCGCGGCTGCGCGACGGCGGTCGGCTGGCCGACCTCGCGCCCACGCTGCTGGAACTGATGGGCCTGCCGCAGCCGCCCGAAATGACCGGACAGAGCCTGATCGCCCGATGATCCGCGCCGCTGGCCCTCGCGCTGCTTCTGGCACTGCCCACGGCTGCGCCCGGCGCAGGATGTGGCCGCCACGGCAGCCGAAGCGGCAGCAGACCTGCAATCGGCCATCGTCGCGATGCAGGATGCGACCGGCGCGCGCGACCGCGTCGCGGCGCTGACCCGCACCATCCGCGCCTATGAGGAAGGGCTCGATGCCCTGCGCGAGGGCGCTGCGTCAGGCCACCATCCGCGAAACCGCCCTCGCCCTGCAATTCGAGGCGAAGCGTGACCGCATCGCGCAACTGATCGGCGTGCTCGAATCGCTGCCGACGGATCCCGGCCCGCTGCTGCTGTTGCACCCCACCGGCCCGCTCGGCACGGCCCGCGTCGGGCATGATGCTGGCCGAGGTGACGCCCGCGCTGCAGGCCGAGGCGGAACGCCTGCGCGCCGAGCTTCAGGAAATCCGCGATCTTCAGACCGTGCAGGCCGCCGCCGCCGACACGCTCGCGCAGGGTCTTGCCGCCGCGCAGGAGGCGCGCACGGCCCTCAGCCAGGCGATCTCGGACCGCACCGACCTGCCGCAACGCTTCGTCGACGATCCCGACGCGCTGCGCATCCTGCTGGAAAGCGCCGACACGCTCGACGCCGTTGCGGCGGGCCTGACGCTCGACGACGACACGGCGGCGGGGCTTCAGGACGTGACGGCGATGCGCGGCACGCTGCCCCTGCCGGTGCTCGGCACCATCCTGCGCCGCCCGGACGAGGCTGACGCAGCGGGCGTGCGCCGCCCCGGCCTGCTGCTTGCCACCCGTCCGCGCGCCCTCGTCACGGCCCCCTGGCCTGCCACGATCCGCTTTCAGGGACCGTTGCTCGACTACGGAAATGTGATGATCCTTGAACTCGGAAGTGGCTATCTGCTGATACTCGCCGGCTTGGAGACGGTCTATGGTGACATCGGAGACGTGGTTCCGGCAGGTGCGGCGCTTGGCCTGATGGGCGGGCCCGAAGCGATGGCGCAAGAGTTTCTGGTCGCATCGCAAGATGGTGGTGGCGCAGGCGGCTCCGAGTCGCTTTACTTGGAACTGAGGCAGGGCACCGATCCGGTCGATCCGACCGAATGGTTCGCCGGCACAGCGGGATAGGACGAGACGGAATGAAGAAATTCGTGATGGCGGCCCTTGGCGGCACCGTGGCAGGGGCGCTGCTGACAACCCAGCTGGCCGGGCCGCTGGTGGCGCAGGAGGCCGAGAAATCGGCATCGGTCTATGAACAGCTCGACCTGTTCGGCGACATCTTCGAGCGCATCCGCGCCCAGTATGTCGAGGAAGTCCGAGCCCAAGGACCTGATCGAGGCCGCGATCAACGGCATGCTCACCTCGCTCGATCCGCATTCCAGCTACCTGCCGCCGGACGACTTCGACGACATGCAGGTGCAGACGCGCGGCGAGTTCGGCGGCCTCGGCATCGAGGTCACGCAGGAGAACGGCTTCGTCAAGGTCGTCTCGCCGATGGATGACACCCCGGCGGCGGCGGCAGGCATCCAGTCGGGCGACTTCATCACCCAGGTGAACGGCGAAAGCCTGTCGGGCCTGCTGCTGGACGAGGCGGTCGACATGATGCGCGGCCCGGTCGGGTCCGAGATCATCCTGACCATCGTGCGCGACGGCGTGGCCGACCCGTTCGACGTGTCGATCATGCGCGACACGATCAAGGTCACGGCGGTGCGCGGCCGTGTCGAAGGCGACGCGGTGGTGCTGCGGATCACGACCTTCAACGACCAGACCTACCCCGAACCTCGAAGCCAGCCTGAAGAAGGCGGTCGAGGAACTGGGCGGCATGGACAAGGTCTCGGGCATCGTGCTCGACCTGCGCAACAACCCGGGCGGTCTGCTCGAACCAGGCGATCATGGTGTCCGACGCCTTCCTCGACAAGGGCGAGATCGTCTCGACCCGCGGCCGCAACCCGCAGGACGGCGAACGCTTCAACGCCGAACTGGGCGATCTGGCCGAAGGCAAGCCGATCGTCGTGCTGATCAACGGCGGCTCGGCCTCGGCGTCCGAGATCGTGGCGGGCGCGTTGCAGGACCACCACCGCGCGGTCGTCGTGGGCACCAAGAGCTTCGGCAAGGGGTCCGTCCAGACGCTGATCCCGCTGAAGGGCGACGGCGCGATGCGGCTGACCACGGCGCGCTACTACACGCCGTCGGGCCGCTCGATCCAGGCGCTCGGCGTGTCGCCCGACATCGTCGTGAACCAGCCGGTCAAGCCGCCCGTCGCGGAAGGCGAGACGCCCGCCGAGGAACCGCAGGCCTCGCGGTCGGAAGCCGATCTGCGCGGCATCATCTCGAACGACTCGATGACCGAGGACGAGCAGCAAGGTCTACCAGGAAGAACAGGCCAAGGCCGAACAGGCCGCCAAGCTGCGCGACGAGGATTACCAGCTGGCCTATGCCGTGGACATCCTCAAGGGCCTGCGCGTCATCGCGACCGACCCGCAGGAATAAGGCAGGCGGGCCGGGCAACCGGCCCCCGCCACAGCACCATGACAAACCCCGACAAACTTCCCTACCGCCCCTGCGTCGGCGTCGTGCTGGTGAACCCGGCGGGCCTCGTCTTTGCCGGTCGCCGCATCGACAACAACCCCGAGGCCTGGCAGATGCCCCAGGGCGGCATCGACAAGGACGAGACGCCCCGCCAGGCCGCCCTGCGCGAACTGGAAGAGGAAACCGGCATCCCGCCCGATCTGGTCGAAGTCGTGGCCAAGACCCACCGCTGGATCACCTATGACCTGCCGCCCGAATTGCTGGGCAAGGTCTGGGGCGGCAAGTATCGCGGCCAGCGGCAGAAATGGTTCCTGATGGCCTATCGCGGCACCGATGCCGAGGTGCGCATCGACACCGCACACCCCGAATTCTCGGCCTGGAAATGGGTCGATGCCGACGCACTGGTGCAGGGGATCGTCCCCTTCAAGCGCGCCGTCTACGAGCAGGTCATAAAGTCGTTCCGCGCCTACCTCGCCTGACGGGCGATAGGGGCCAAAAACAAATGACCCCCGCGAAATCCGCGAGGGCCATCCGTTTTCTAGCGAGCGACCCGGTACCGTGGTCTGGGTGGGGGCTAAACATTCCGCGCCACCGGGCCTCGTCACTCGCTACATGATCCTTATCGCCCCCCATTGCGGCGACGAAGCGGAGCGGCTGGGGAATTTCGCAGGTCATTCCAAGGCGCAATTCAGGCGGGCGGCGCGGCTCCGGGCTTGATTTGGGCACCATCCCGCGTAAGCTTGCCCGATGACGGTCCAGACGCCGACGCCCTTCCCCCTCTCGTCCCGCCTGTCCGAGGAGGTCAGTTTCGACCGCCGGGAACTTGGCCTGATCCTCGCGCTTTACGGGCGCATGGTGGCGGCGGGCGAATGGCGCGACTACGGCATCTCGCACCTGCGCGACCTTGCGGTGTTCTCGGTGTTCCGGCGCACCGCCGAACATCCGCTCTACCGGATCGAGAAGCGCCCGAAGCTGCGCGCCAAGCAGCAGCTTTACGCCGTCGTGGCGATGGACGGCACCACCCTGCGCCGTGGCCCCGACCTCGGCGCGGTGCTGAAGGTGCTGGAACGCAAGCTGATCCGCCCGATCGACTGATCCCGTGATCCGGCGGAGGCCCGTTCCGGGCCATGCCTTTCACCTCGCGTCCGTTGCTGGCGCACCGGCCGCTCAGGGGCCTCCGGCGGGGGTATTTTGCCCGAAAGAGAAACGCGAGGCGGCGCGTCAGCCCGCCGTCTCGACGCAGTGGCGACGGAAGGCGCGCTTGAGCAGGTCAAGCTCGGCGCGCAGCAGGTCAAGCTCGGCCCGGATGTCATCCTCCATCGCGACGCCCGCGATGATGGTGAAATGGCCCAGCACCGCATCGGCCCCGGCATCGCGCACGAGGAAGGTCTGCACGCCGTCGGACAGCAGTTCCACCGGGATCGGCGCACGCAGCGCGAAGCCGCCCTCGGCGGGCGTCACCGTCACGCCCTGAAGCACCACCTTGCCATGCGTGACCTCGATCCGGGGCGCGGCCTCGGCCCGGACCAGCCCGTGCCACACGCCCGCCCGGATGCGCCCGCCCGAAAGCACCGCTGCCGCCATCGCAAGCCCCCTTACAATTCGGCGCGCGGGCGGCGCGTCAGCGTCACGTCGCGCAGGATGATCTGGTTCATCTCGGGCCCCTCGAAGATCAGGTCCACCCACAGCTTCTCGACCCGCTTCTCGTTCATCTTGGTATAGGCAAGATCGAATTCCACCATCACCTCCGCCTCGGCCAGCGGCAATTCCCGCACGATCTGTTCCAGGTTCGGGCCATGCTTGACGTTCAGCCGGGCAAAGATCTCCAGCGGCTTTTCCATCTCGACGATCACCGTCAGGCGGATCAGGTGGCGCAGCTTCAGCCCGTCCACCGCATCCTGGGGCAGGTCCAGCACCAGCGACAGATAGCTGCCGTCGAAGCGGAACACATCCATCCGCACGCCGAACGGGGCCAGATCCTCGGCCCGCGTGTTGCGGATCTGGCGGACCGTCAGCTCGCTTTGCAGGCAGTCGTGGAACAGAGTCGCGCCCTCGTCGATCACCGCCTTGCCGGGAACCGAGGCCATGCCCGGCACGGCAATCGCTCCGCGCCACAGCGGCGGCCGCCACGCCCAGTCCGTTCCCATCGGTCGCACGATTGCGTCCGACCCGATCACCGGCAGCGCCAGCCGCCCCTCGGCCACATGCAGCACCCGGTCAAGGTGGCGGCGCAGGCCACGGGCGCGCCCGCGCAGCAGGCGCAACTCGTCCACCGTCAGCGCATCGGCCGCGTCCGCAAGCCGGGACCAGCGCCTGACCGCGCCCCGGTTCCAGAACCGGTCGAGGAACCTGTCGAATGCCCCTGCCATCTTCCCCTTCGCGGCGCGCCGACCGAAGCGCGCCTCGATCAGCGTTATCGCGTCATTCCGCCCCGTGTTCCAGCCCCCTTGGCTACCACAGGTTGAACGCCGAAGGCCCTACAGCCGCGCAGCCGCGTGAAACGCCGCCAGCGTCTGACGGAAGAAGCCGCGGTTCAGGAACTCGGGGTATGTCGACAGCTTCACCGCCACCAGCCCCGCATCGGGCGCGACATAGACCAATTGTCCGAACACGCCCCGGCACATGATCCGGCCCAGCCGGCTGTCCTCGACCCAGAACTGGTTGCGATAGGTGCCATTGGGCAGCGTGATCCGGCTTTCGTCGTCGAACAGGCCATGCGCGCCGTGCCGCGTATCTTCGATGAAGGCGCGCGGGATGACCTGCCGCCCCTCGATCATCCCGTCGTTCAGAAGCGCGATCCCGAACCGCGCCATGTCGCGCAAGGACGCGCTGATGCCGCCGCAGGCCAACCCGTAGCCCGCACTGTCCACCGTGATCTCGGCATCCTCCTCGCAGCCCAGGGGCGCCCAGAGCCGGTCCGAGATGATCTGCGGCAGGCGTTGCCCCGTGACCCGTTCCATCGCATGGGCCAGCACGTCGGTCTCGATCGAGCGGTAGTTGAACCGTGCGCCATGCTCGGCCTCGGCCACCGACAGACCCAGCATCTGTTCCCAGATACAGGTCGGCCAGTCCGAGACATCCTCGCCCTCCGGCGCGGGCTTCCACCCGGCGGCATAGTCCATCTTGCCCACGTCGCTGTCGCGATGGTGATAGGTCTCGTCGAACCGCACGCCGCTGGTCATGTCCATGACCTGTTGCAGCGTGGCGCCCTTCCATGCGGTGCGTTCCAGTTCCGGCAGAACATCGGTCACCGGCGCAGCAGGGTCCAGCCGCCCTTCGGCGATCAGGCTTGCCCCCGCCGCCGCCGTGATCGACTTCGACACCGATTGCAGCAGATGGACCGACCGGCGGTCCATCCCGTTGTGGTAGCTTTCATGCAGCGTGCGCCCGTCCTTCCAGACGAACATCCCGTCGGTATAGGTCGCGTCCAGCATCGCGGCAAAGGTCGTCGGCCCCTCCGGCCCCTCGAAGGCGAGATCGTCCAGCCGCCCCTCGGCATCGGGCAGGGGCGAGACATGCGCACCCCGGCGAATCGGGGCGGTGGGCAGGATCTGGCGCACCCGCTGGAACGCCCAGCGGTTCCACGGCGGCCGGTCCCAGTCGAGATCGCGGCAGACGCCACTCAGGGGGCGGCGGCGACCCTTCCATGATCGGCGGGGCCGGTTCCGAATTCCTGTAGCTGTCCATCGCGCCGGTCCCCTCGCCCCTTGCCCCACGGATCAAGTCTAGCCGCCGTCTCTCGTGCCATGCCCGGCACGGAGCGACATCGGAACGGCATTCGCGACCCGTCCGGGATTCACAGGCGGTCTTGCGGCAGCCGGTCAGGCCGTCGCGCGGTCCGCAGGCTCGCCGCCCAGCGCCTCCCAGAAATCGGCGCGCAGGTTGTGATGCGGGAACGGCTCGCCCGGCACATCGACGTTCAGGAAGGCGCAAAGCGGTCCCCAACCCTCGGCGACATCGAACACCAGCACCCGTTCCGGCGGCAGCGCCTCGGTCACCTCGGCAGTGCGGCGACGAAAGGCGGCGAGCGCGCCGTCCCGGTCGGTCGCATCGCCGCCGATGGTCTGCCGCACCGCGCCGAACGTCGCCTCGAGCATGTCGCGCACATGCGGCGGGGTCGGCATATCGGCATAGGTCGATGACAGCTTGCCGATGGTTTTCTCGTAGCTGGCCCACCATTTGTCCTCGGGCCGCACCGAATGGATCACCTTGGCCTCGGGAAAAGCGCTCGACGAGGTCGCGCCAGAAATGCGCGCCCGGCCAGTCGACCTGTGACGCATAGCCGTCGAACATCTGTTCCCAGTCGGTATCCCCGCCCGCAAAGGCGTCGAGCCACAGCGGCACTGTCTCGGGCCTTATCATCACCTCGTGCATGTGATGGCAGGGGCCGAAGCCCAGCCGTTCCAGCGCGGCCTTCAGCGATTTCGTCCCCGTCCGGCCGAAGCCGGACCCGATCACGGTCAGTGGCATGATCTTCTCCTCCCCAAGGTAAGAAGGATAGGAATATCACAAACTGTGCAGGATTGAGAGAAGCCAGTTCCCGACCCGCCGGACCCGAAACGAAAACGGCGCCCCGCAAGGGCGCCGTCCTCTGGCATCAAGGGCCGGTCACTGGTCCATGTAGACGTGCCGCTCCAGCTTCGCGCCGGGATGCGTCACCGCCCCCCAGCGCGCGCCGCCCACGAGCTTGGCGAACTTCCAGATCGCGCCCGTCTCATAGACGGTGCGGCGCGGGCCTTTCCATTCGGCCTTGCGCTTGGCCAGTTCCGCATCGCTCAGCGCCACCGACAACTCGCCCGTCAGCGCGTTCAGCGTGATGACGTCGCCGTTCTTCAGAAGCGCGATCGGCCCGCCATGCGCGGCTTCCGGCCCGACATGGCCCACGCAGAACCCGCGCGTCGCCCCGCTGAACCGCCCGTCGGTGATCAGCGCCACCTTCTTGCCCATGCCCTGACCGCTCAGCGCCGCCGTGGTCGCCAGCATCTCGCGCATCCCCGGCCCGCCTGCCGGGCCCTCGTTGCGGATGACGATGACCTCGCCTTCCTTGTATTCCCGCGCCTTGACGGCGGCGAAGGCATCCTCCTCGCATTCGAAGACGCGCGCCGGGCCGGTGAAGACCTGCTCGGCCTCGGTCATGCCCGCCACCTTCACGATGGCCCCGTCCGGGCAGAGGTTGCCCTTCAGCCCCACCACGCCGCCCGTCTTGGTGATCGGGGTCGCCGCCGGATAGATCACCCGGCCATCCGCCTCGCCCGTGATCTGGTCCAGCTCCTCGCCCAGCGAGCGGCCCGAGGCCGTCATGCAGTCCTCGTGCAGCAGCCCGATCTTGCGCAGTTCCTTCATCACCACCGGCACGCCGCCGACCTCGTACAGGTCCTTGGCCACGTATTTCCCGCCCGGCCGCAGGTCCACGAAATAGGGCGTGTCGCGCATGATCGCGGCCACGTCGAACAGGTCGAAGTCGATCCCCGCCTCATGCGCAATCGCCGGCAGGTGCAGCGCGGCGTTCGTGCTGCCCCCCGTGCAGGCCACCACCCGCGCCGCGTTCTCCAGCGCTCTTCAGCGTCACGATGTCGCGCGCGCGGATGTTCTTCTCGATCAGGTGCATCACCGCCACGCCCGACGCCTCGCCATACTGGTCGCGGCTCTCATAGGGCGCAGGCGCACCCGACGAGTTCAGCAGCGCCAGCCCGATCGCCTCCGACACGCAGGCCATCGTGTTCGCCGTATACTGCGCCCCGCAGGCGCCCGAGGACGGGCAGGCCACCCGCTCCAGGATCTCCAGTTCCGCATCCGACATCGCCCCGGCCTGGTGCTTGCCCACCGCCTCGAACACGTCCTGCACGGTCACGTCCTTGCCGTTCAGCCGCCCCGGCAGGATCGAGCCGCCATAGATGAAGACCGACGGCACGTTCAGCCGCACCATCGCCATCATCATCCCCGGCAGGCTCTTGTCGCACCCGGCAAGGCCCACCAGCGCGTCATAGCAATGCCCGCGCATCGTCAGTTCCACCGTGTCCGCAATCGCATCGCGCGAGGCGAGCGACGAGCGCATCCCCTCATGCCCCATCGCGATCCCGTCCGTCACCGTGATCGTCGTGAACTCGCGCGGCGTGCCCCCGCCCTTCTTCACCCCGTGCTTCACGATCTGCGCCTGCCGGTTCAGCGCGATGTTGCAGGGCGCGGCCTCGTTCCAGCAGGTCGCCACGCCCACCCAGGGCTGGTGGATCTCCTCCTCGGTGATCCCCATCGCGTAGAAATAGCTCCGGTGCGGCGCGCGCGCCGGGCCTTCCGTCACATGGCGGCTGGGCAGCTTGGACTTGTCGAAACGCTGGTTGGTCATGCGGTCCTCCCGAGGATCTGGCTGGCTACGCCAGATAAAGGGGCGGAGCGGGGCGGGCAAGGCTCGTTGCGCGGAGGGAGGAAGATGGGGGATGACTGCGGCGGTCCGCCGATCCGGTTCTGCCGCGTGTCGATCAGGGCGAGCATCGCCGCCACGGCGGTGAGCGGGAACACCGGCGAGAGCGACGCCGGATGAATGTGGAGGCGGTGTGCTAGAGCGGTGGTCATGGTTGGAAGAGCGACGAAAACGGAGGTTGCCTCAATATCTGTCGACAGAAACCGCAGTTCATGAAGGTGGACTTCACTCGAGAGCAAAACAAAAGAACATTTGTTCCAAAGAAACAGGCGTCGGCCCCCTATTGTTTAAAAGCAGGAAAAACAGCATTCGTGCCATAGATTGCACCATTATATTCAGGTACCTTAACTGTTGCCTTGGAAATCAAATTGTTCTCTATGACGAGGCTTTCGGCAAGGCTCTCTTAAAGCCAGAATAGACTTCCTGTGTCATAAGTATTGCAGGGGACGCTGGCGTCGTAGACCACATCACGCTCACTAGCAAAGTGGACCCGAAAGTACTTGTCCTTGTGGCTTAATGTATTATCAATCTGTCTACCCTCAAGGCTTAATATAAACTGCTTTTGACTAACAGTTTCCCATTGCCAAACTCCTGTAAAGGGTAGGTAAAAACCAACCTCAACGCAATCTTCTCTTTTGGTTTCCGCCTTCTTATTGGCGCGATCAGTCAATTTTGACGCCACATTAGCGGGTCTGCCAAGCCAAACAAGCCCTCTATAGCTGTGGAGCTCTTCGCCTCTTCGAATGATGCCAACCTTGCTTACAAGCATTCTGCCATAGTCGATACCAATACCACACTGGACTTCATTTTTCTTGAAGTGTCGGTTAATCACATAATTTGCTATTGAGTTCATCAGTATTGATGTATAGACAGCATTCTTAAAGCAGTTTTCTTTATCAAAGACTACCATTACCCGATCACCAATTATGCCCCTCACATGCCCGCCGTAGAAACGAGCAGCGCGCGTCATTGAGCGAGCAAAGACACTGTAGAGCTTTGCGACCGTAGCCTTGCGGTGCGTCAGATTTAGTTCAGTTGAGCGTCTGATATCAATATACAGGACGCAGGTTTCAATTAACTTGCTGCTTTGCCTCATATTGTCAGCATTGGCAAACGTGATACGTGGATCATCCGCCTTCGGAACGAAATCGGTCTCTATAACTTCAATCTCTAAGTCTCGCGAGAGGACAGCCGAAACTTCGAAGTCTAAGTGCCTTCTTGAGGTCTTTTAGTGTCATCTGATACATTACTTCCTATGATGGACTGAAAGCTCCCAATATCACACGCAGAAAAAGTAGCGTCGATCCAAGTGCGAGCAGAAGTACAGCAACAGAAAAGTAATTCATCTTGTCTTTTGCGATCTGACTATTGATCACTGTCTGAACTGAAAGATCGTGAAAAAGAGGGTCAGCTTCAAGAGAGTAGCGCATCGAAAACTGCCTCTGAAAATCCTCGGCAGGTAAACCGGATATGTCTCCAAAGAACAGCAAGTTCAGCGTGTCATCACTGTTCCTCTTTGCCGTCTTCCAACTTAACTTAGGCATGAAACTTCGCGCGGAAGCCATTCCAGCAAGGAAAACAATACATACTCCAACAATCTCATAGAGCGCGAGCCTAGAAACGTCGCCGCAAATCTGGAGTGTTGTAATAATCAACGCCGAGGCAAAAGCTATTGCAGCCCCGTTTCTTAGCTTCTGCAAACTTAACAAATTCGATTGCCCGGTGAAGGTTCTCCTGATGGAGCGCGACCAGATCGACTTGCTTGACACTCATTTGACACTCTCGACAAGTTGAAATCTAACAGCCCTAGATTTATCAAGGCTCAATCTCGCCTTTAGAGTAGGCACTAGCTTAATTCGTCATCTTCGATCTACGTTTTTCATGATGGTTGATCTGTCTGCCGTGACCTCAAGCAATCATGATAGTCGTCTTCCCCCCCTTTTCGCCACGCTCTCCCCCGCGCTTCACTCCCCCAACCCACCCCGGAGCACCCCCCATCACCCTCGAAACCTGGCTCGCCTTCGTCGCCGCCTCCTCCGGCCTGCTCGGCCAGCCCCACCCCGCCATGACCACTCCCTAACCCCCATGCCCCGCCCGCCCCCATGCCCCGCCCCCTCTCCCTCACCCCCGCCCACATCGCCCGCGTCCATCGCACCGTGCCCGATGGCGGCGTGCCGCCGGGCCTCGAGCTACAGACCGACGCCGACTATGCCGCCTGGGTGGACCGCACCCTGCGCAGCCACCCCGCGCCCGACGCGCCCACCCGGCTCTTCGCCTATGGCTCGCTGATCTGGAAACCGGATTTCGACCATGTCGCGGAACAGTCCGCCCTCGCCATCGGCTGGCACCGCGCCTTCTGCTTTCACATGAAGCGCTTCCGCGGCACGCCCGAGGCGCCGGGGCTGATGATGGCGCTCGACCGGGGCGGGCAGTGCCGGGGGATGCTCTACGATCTTCTGCCCGGCAATCTCGAAGGCCAGCTTGACCGTCTGTTCCGGCGCGAGTTCACCTCGAAGCCCAACAGCAACGTCCCCCGCTGGATCACCGTGCGCACCGCCGATGGCCCGCGCCCCGCGCTGGCCTTCGTCATCAACCGCGCCGCGCCGATCTATGCGGGCCGCCTGCCGCCCGACGAGGTGGCGCGCATCCTCTCCACCGCCTGCGGCCACTGGGGCACCGGGGCCGAGTATCTGATGAACACGGTCGCGGCGCTCGAGGAACGCGGCATCCGCGACCGGGGCCTCTGGCGGCTCCAGCGCCTCGTCGCCGCCCGGATCGACGCGATGGGCTGACCCCCGATTCGCCGGAAATCCCGAGGCTTTCTGTCTGCATACGGGAGTCATACGGTTATCATATGGGTTTCATACGCGGCGGAATTGCATTTCCCGCCCCCCCGGCATATCTCGGGCAGCAACCGCAGCGACCAAAGGCCCGCCCGCGATGAACTGGATCTCGAACTACGTCCGCCCCAAGATCAACTCGTTGTTTTCACGGCGGGAAGTGCCCGAGAACCTGTGGACCAAGTGCCCCGAATGCGGCACGATGCTGTTCCACCGCGAGCTGGCCGACAATCTTAACGTCTGCACCAACTGCGACCACCACATGGCCATCTCGCCCCACGACAGATTCGTGTCGCTTTTCGACGGCGGCGTCTTCGTCGAGGTCAAGGTGCCCGATCCCGTGACCGACCCGTTGCAGTTCCGCGACCAGAAGAAATATCCCGAGCGTCTGAAAACCGCCCAGAAATCAACGGGTAGCAAGGAAGCGATGCTGGTGGCCGAAGGCGAGATCGGCCGCACGCCCGTCGTCGCCGCCGCGCAGGACTTCGCCTTCATGGCAGGCAGCATGGGCATGTATGTCGGCAACGCCATCATCGCCGCCGCCGAACGGTCCGTTAAGCTGAAGCGCCCGCTGATCCTTTTTTCCGCCGCCGGCGGCGCGCGCATGCAAGAGGGAATCTTAAGCCTCATGCAGATGCCCCGCACGACCGTCGCCGTGCAGATGCTGAAAGAGGCCGGACTGCCCTATATCGTCGTCCTCACCCACCCCACGACGGGGGGTGTGACCGCCTCCTACGCCATGCTGGGCGACGTGCAGATCGCCGAGCCGAACGCGCTGATTTGCTTTGCCGGCCCGAGGGTTATCGAACAGACGATCCGCGAGAAACTGCCCGAGGGCTTCCAGCGCGCCGAGTATCTGCTGGACCACGGCATGCTCGACCGCGTCACCCACCGCAAGGCGCTGCGCGACGAGCTGATCACCATCACCCGCATGCTCACCGCCCAGCCCCCCGCCGTGAAAGGCGACCTTCCCGCCCCCGGCCAGGTCGCGAGCCTCCCCGAACCCGCCGCGGCAAAGTGACCCAGACCTCCGACGCCCTCCTCGACCGGATGATGACCCTCCACCCCAAGGTCATCGACCTCACCCTCGCCCGCGTCCACAGCCTCCTCGCGAAGCTTGGCCACCCGGAACGGTCGATCCCCCCCGTGATCCACATCGCGGGCACAAACGGCAAGGGGTCGACCCAGGCCATGATCCGCGCGGGCCTTGAATCGGCAGGGAAATCCGTCCACGCCTATACCTCGCCCCACCTCGCCCGCTTCCACGAACGCATCCGCCTCGCAGGCGATCTGATCAGCGAACCCGCCCTCGCCGCCCTGCTCGACGAATGCGTGACCGCCAACGGCCCCGACCCGATCACCTTCTTCGAGATCACCACCTGCGCCGCCTTCGTCGCCTTCGCGCGCACTCCGGCTGACTGGACCCTGCTCGAGGTCGGGCTTGGCGGGCGGCTTGACGCCACGAACGTCATCGACCGCCCCGCCCTCACCATCATCACTCCCGTCTCGCTCGACCATCAACAATACCTCGGCGATACCGTGGCCCTGATCGCCGCCGAGAAGGCCGGCATCCTCAAGCGTGGCGTGCCCTGCGTCGTCGGCCCGCAGACCGATGAGGGGCTGGCGGTGATCGAGGCCACCGCCGCCCGCCTTGGCGCGCCCCTCCTCGCCCACGGCCAGCACTGGCACGCAACCGAGGAACGCGGCCGTCTGATCTTTCAGGATGAGACCGGGCTGCTTGACCTGCCTTTGCCCAATCTGCCCGGCCCCCACCAGATCCAGAACGCGGGCGCCGCCATCGCCGCGCTGCGCCATCTCGGCTACGGTCCCGACGCCTGCGAGGCCGCCGTGACCAAGGCCCACTGGCCCGCCCGGATGCAGCGGCTGCGCTTTGGCCCGCTGACCGAGGCCGCGCCGCAGGTCGAGCTTTGGCTCGACGGCGGCCACAACCCGGCGGGGGGCGAGGCGCTGGCCGCGACCCTTGCGCGGATGCCCGCGCGCGCCACGCACCTGATCTGCGGGATGCTCAACACGAAAGACATCGCAGGCTATCTCCGCCCGCTCGCCACTCGGGCGGCAAGCCTCACCGCCGTGTCCATCCCCGGCGAGAAAAACACGCTTCCCGCAGAGGAAACGCGGGCCGCCGCCGCCGCCGTGGGCCTGCCCGCCACCACCGCCGAAAGCGTCATCGACGCGCTCCGCGCCATCGCCGCGAAGGATGCGCAGGCCCGCGTGCTGATCTGCGGCTCGCTCTACCTTGCCGGACAGGTCCTGCGCGAGAACGGCTGACCGGGACGCCTTCCATCTTCTGTTCCCAAGTATCCTCCGGGGGTCCGGGGTGGAAACCCCCGGGGCGCGCTGCCCCGCACAGACCTCCGGCACTGAGCGCACAGAGGCCGCCGTTGCGGCAAAGCATCGGCGCGCCTACTTTCTGCCCATCAAACCAGGAGGCATTCCATGTCCCTCTCCCTCGGCCTCGACACTTTTGGCGACGTCACGGTCGGAACGGATGGCACGCTCCTGCCGCACGATCAGGTCCTGCGCGACCTCGTCGATCAGGGCACGCTGGCCGATAGCCTGAACATAGACTTCCTCGGCGTCGGAGAGCATCACCGCGATGATTTCGCCGTTTCCGCGCCCGAGGTCGTGCTGGCCGCCATTGCCGCGAAGACCTCGCGCATCCGCCTCGGTTCGGCGGTGACGGTGCTGTCCTCCGACGATCCGGTGCGCGTGTTCCAGCGGTTCTCGACGCTCAACGCCATTTCCGATGGCCGCGCGGAGGTGATCCTCGGGCGTGGCTCGTTCACCGAAAGCTTCCCGCTGTTTGGCTATGAGCTTCAGGATTACGAGATCCTGTTCCAGGAAAAGCTCGATCTGTTCACGCACCTTGTCCGTGACGAGGCCGTGACATGGAGCGGTCAGACCCGTGCATCGCTGAAGAACCAGCGCGTTTTCCCGACACTCGCGCCCGCAGGGCTCGCCGTCTCCATCGGCGTCGGCGGCAGCCCGGAATCCGTCGTGCGCGCGGTCCAGTACGACCTGCCGATGATGCTGGCCATCATCGGGGGCGATCCGCGGCGCTTCCTGCCCTATGTCGATCTCTACAAGCGCGCGGCCAAGCAGATGGAGCGTCCCATCCGCCCGCTCGGCGTCCATTCGCCCGGTCACATCGCTGCGACGGACGAACTGGCGCAGGAACAGCTTTGGCCGCACTACCGCAAGATGCATGACCGCATCGGCGGCGAGCGTGGCTGGCCGCCCACGACGAAGGAAAGCTTCCTGAACGAAGTGGCGCGCGGCTCGCTCTATGCGGGTTCGCCCGAAACGGTCGCCCGCAAGATCGCCTCGACGGTCAGCGCACTCGGCCTCGGCCGGTTCGACATGAAATACTCGAACGGAGCGATGCCCCACGCGCAGATGATGGAAAGCATCCGCCTTTACGGCGAGCGCGTCATCCCGATGGTGCGGGAAATTCTCGCCGCCAAGGCTGCCTGACGGTCAGACCGGAATATTGTCGATCAGCCGCACGCCGCCCACCCATGCGGCGGCGAGCAACCGTGCCGACCCATCCAGACCGTCGATCCACAAGAGCGTCTCGGCATCGCAAAGGTCGATGTATTCCACCTTGTCGAACCCGGCTTGCAGCAGCGCCGCCTTCGCCGCAGACAGCGTCGGTGCGACTGGCGCACCACCGCGCAGCGCCAGGGCCACCGCCGACATCTCGCGCGGAAGCGCCGCCGCAATGGCGCGCGCGTCGGGCGACAGCCGGACGTTGCGCGAGGATCGTGCCAGCCCATCCGCCTCGCGGATCGTCGGGCAACCCACCACGTCGACGGGAATGTTCAGGTCCGCCGCCATGCGCCGGACGATCTGCAATTGCTGCCAGTCCTTCTCGCCGAAATAGGCGCGGTCGGCCATCGTCATGCCGAAGAGCTTGGCGACGACCGTGGCCACCCCGTCGAAGTGGCCCGGCCGATGCAAGCCTTCCAGCCGCTCGCTGAGCCCTGCGACACGCACGCTGGTTGCAAATCCTTCCGGATAGACCTCGTCCGCAGCAGGCGCGAAGATCGCATCAACCCCCAAGGTGGCCAGCAGGGCAGCATCGGCTTCTTCGGTCCGGGGATACTTGGCCAGATCGTCGGGATTGTTGAATTGCGTCGGATTGACGAAGATCGTCACGATCACCCGCGCGCAGTCGCGCTGCGCGGCGCGCACGAGGCTCAGATGGCCTTCGTGCAGCGCACCCATGGTGGGCACGACACCGACGAGGTTGCCCGCAGCCTTCCAGCCGCGCACCCGGTCGCGCAGGTCTGCCACCGTGCGCAAGCGTTCCGGGGTCACCCCTTCGCCCCCGGCACCTCGTCGGGAAAGACGTGATCGGGTCCGGGAAACGACCGTGCCCTGACCTCGGCGGCATAGGCGGCCACAGCCTCGTCTGCTGCCTTGCCCAGCTCGGCAAACCGCTTGACGAACTTGGGTCGGAACTCGGTGAACAGTCCAAGCATGTCATCGACCACAAGGACCTGCCCATCGCAGGCGGCGGACGCCCCGATGCCGATTGTGGGTATCGCGATTTCCTCGGTGATCTCGCGCGCCAACCGGTCGGGCACCTTCTCGATGATCGACCGAAAATGCGCCCGCCCGCGTCACCGCCTCGGCATCGGCGCGCACGCGCGCGGCATCCTCGGCCCGGCCCTGCACCTTGTAGCCGCCAAAGGTGTTCACGGCCTGCGGGGTCAGCCCGACATGCCCCATGACGGGTATCCCCCGCGCGACCAGAAAGGCGATCGTCTCGGCCATATGGACACCGCCTTCAAGCTTTACGGCCGATGCCCCGGTTTCGACGATGACGCGCGCGGCATTCCGGAACGCCTGCTCGGGCGTCTCTTCATAGCTGCCAAAGGGCATGTCGATCACGACGAGCGCGCGGGACGACCCACGGACAACGGCGCGCCCGTGCAGGATCATCATGTCCAGCGTCACGCCAAGCGTGGACGGCAGGCCGTGCATGACCATTCCCACGCTGTCGCCCACCAAGAGGATGTCGCAATGCGCATCTGCAATCTTCGCGATGGGGGTGCTGTAGGCCGTCAGGACAACCAGCGGCTCTCCACCCTTGCGGGCCAGGATATCGGGCGGCGTCAAGCGGCGCGAGGTGGGGGCGGAAGCGCTCATGCGACAGTCACTCCGGTCAGGGAAGCCGGGCCAAGTCATAGCCTTGCGCGGCAAGATTGACCATCACCCTTCGCACCCCCTCGCCAGCGGTCGCCCCACGCGATAGCAGTGGCTTGCTGTCAGAAAGGAGCCGCCATGTCCGCCCACCTCGTCCGTCTCGACCGGGATGCCATTCCGTTTGAAACCCAACGCCCCGATCCGGCCAAGGTCGTGTCAGGCGATCCCGTCCATACGACCTGGAACCTCGAGGACAGGAATGGCCTTTACTGTGGTCTCTGGCAATCGACGCCGGGCGCTTGGCGCATCGTCTACGAGGAATGGGAATACATCCGGATTCTCGAGGGCGTCTCGATCCTGCATGAGGACGGCCAGCCTCCGGTGACGCTGCGCAGTGGCGACAGCTATGTCATACGTCCCGGGTTCAAGGGCATATGGGAGGTGATCGAGACGACCTTGAAGGACTACGTGATCCTCGCCTGAGCCGCCCGGCCACGAATGCTTGCGTCAGGTCACCGGCTCGACGGGCGGGGCACCTTGCTCGAAGGCGCGCCTGTCCGCACCCAGGGGATCGGACAGTTCCTGCGCCGAGATCGGGGGCAGTTTTGCAGCCCGCTCGGCGACATGACCCTTGGCTTCCTCGACCGTCATGCCTTCGGGCACCTTCACGATGCGCCCGTATTCGTCGTCGATCCAGGCCCCTTCGATGGCGAGCGATTCCTCATAGGTGCGCACATGCACCGTCGTGCCCATTTCGGTGTTGTCGTAAAGGTGCAGCGCGTCCTGGTTGAACAGGCGGATGCAGCCGGCAGAGGTGGCCCGCCCGATCGACGCCGGGTCGATCGTGCCGTGAATGCGGAACAGCGTGTCGCGCCCGCCGCGATAGAGATAGAGCGCCCGCGCCCCCAGCGGATTGTCGAGCCCGCCCGGCAAGCCGCCCGCATATTGCGCGTAAAGGTCCGGCCGCGTGCGGATCATGTTGCGCGTCGGCTGCCACGACGGCCATTCGGCCTTGCGTCCCACGACGCCCGTGCCCTTGAACGACAATCCCTCGCGTCCCACGGCGATGGCATAGCGCGTGGCCATGCCGCCTTCGTGGACGTGGTAAAGCCTGCGGGCATAGACATCGACCACGATGGTCCCGGGCGCATCAGGGCCGGTATAGGGAACTTCCTGCCGGATGTTCGTCGAGACGAGGTACCGCGCCGGAACCGGCGGGATGTAGTATTCGCCGTCCTGCACCCCCGCATACATCGGGTTTTCTGCCCGGCTGACGGTACTGGGCGACGAGCCGCAGGCCGAAACCAGAGCAAGGACGATGAGCAGCGAGGCGCGGTGAAGAAGGTGCAGCACAGTATGATCCAAGCCTGAGAGAAAGCGCAAACGTCCTTCCCTTCGGCCATGCGAAGCAGCCCGAGGTCAAGCCCTTACCGTTAACACGCCATGCAAAATCCCCCGGAGACCCGCCCCGGGGGAGCTATCGGCAGGACTTCCCGGCCTAGTTCAGGGTACCGACCGACCAGAACAGCGTCTCGCCAGAGCTGTCGTCCACCCCGTCATTGTCGGTCACGACGAATCCCGTGCCCGCCGAATCGATGGCGAAGCCTTCGACCTTGTCCACCGCGTAGCCATTGAGCGCTGCCAGATCGGGCAACAGGTCGTGCACGAGTTCCTTTGTAACGACGGGCAGCGGCCCCCCAAGCGGTGCCGCCTGCATCGCCGAGGCTGGCACGCGATAGAGTTTCTTCGTGGCGGCCCGGTCGGCGATCTGGTTGTCGCGCTCGACGATGTAGATCCAGTCGCCATGCGCCGTGATTTCGGACAAGCCCATCCACGCATCGCCGACAGGCGCGTCGAGCGGATAGTGAACAGCCCCCCAGCTCTCGTTCGCGGTGTCGTAGGCGACCAGCTTGACCATGCCCTTGGGATCGTCCTTCCATTCGCGCTGCACCGCCATCCACAGCACGTCGCCGACCCGCGTGATGCCTTCGAAGCCGAAGCGCGTCTCCTGTGCCAAGAGTTCCTCGGGCAGCGCGATCTCGTCGGTGATCTGGCCTTCGACGTCGACGCGGTAGATCGCATGCGGGATCAGACGGTCGCTTCGCCCTTCCGAGGCAAGCCAGAAGCCGCCCTCGCCATCGGGCGCTATTCCTTCGAGGTCGAGCTTCTGGGCCGCATCCCCGTTGCGCGTCACCGTCAGCGCATCGACGATCAGCGCAGGCTTCGTGGTGGCATCGATGGTATAGATCGTCGCCGCCCCGCCATAGACGCTGTCGGAAACAGCATAGAGCCTGCCCGGCACTTCGGTGTCTGCCGCAAGGCCCGACAGTGCCCCCCAGCCGATGGGCCGTTCGCTGCCTGCCGAGGTAATCATGGGATACGCGGCAGGCCCCTCGGCCAGCGCGTAGATCATCACATGTGCCGGGGCCAGGCCATCTTCGCGCAGGTCAACCTCGTTCGCCGTTGCAAACAGGTTGCGCTGCGGAATGGCGACCATACCCTCCGGGCTGACGCCCGAGGGCAGCAGTTGTTTCAGCACCGGCTGTGCCGGATCGGTCAGGTCGTAGACACCGATGACCGAGCCACGTTCTGAGGCGACGAAGGCCATGGGTGTTCCGCCGAAGGTGGCGATTTCCACCGACTCGAGTTCCACCCCTTTCGAACCCGAACGATGCTCGGGATAGTGCCCGATCTCGACAATGGCATGTTCAAGGCTTGCACCGGACTCGAAGACCACTGTCCCATCCTTGCGGAAGATCGTCCAGCTGCGCGACCCACCCTCGTAGTCGCCCTCGTTGGCAACGGCGAAATGGTCATTGTCCAGCCACTTCGCGCCGTCGGGTTCGCGCAGCACGCCCTGTTTCGTCCCACCGAAATCCAGCACGCCGTCGCGCTTGGTATCGATTCCCTCAAGATCGACTGCGCCTGCCGAGAAATGGCGCGCCACCGTCCCATCCGCGCCGATCACGACGATGTGGTTGTTCTCCTGCAGGGTGACGACAATCTCGCCGGCCGCGTTGATGTCCACGAACTCAGGTTCCGGGTCGTCGCCGCCAACCTCCGCCAGGCCAGTCACGTCGATCCTGACGAGGTTGGCGCAATCGGGCATGCCATCGGTGACCGGCACCTTCACGACGAAGCCCGCAGGAAGCTGCGGGATCGCGCCGTCGTTCACGTCCTCGTCCCGTTCATTCTCGATCGCGACGGCCAGGAAGGAGCCGTCTGGTGCCACGGCAACGGAATCCGGCTGTCCGCCAAGGTCGCATTCGGCGACCACGGTCCGGCTCGCCAGATCGGCCGTCACCAGCTTGCCGGACGGGTTCGCGAAGCTTTCGCTCGTGTTGACCGCCGCAAAGACCTTGCCGCCAAGGATGTGGGCTGTCGTCGGCTCGCCACCCATCTCGATATTGCCGAGCGGCTTCGGTGCAGCAGGATCGGTGATGTCCACCAGCCCGACGGCGCCAAGCGGGCTGTCGGTATAGACCAGCGTCATTCCGTCTTCAGAGGCCGTGATGATCTCGGCGCTGGAAGCCCGCGCCGTGTCTTCGCCCTCGGCCATATTGAGCGGGGTCGCAAAGCTCGACACGCGGTTGAACGTCATTTCGGCAGCGGCTGGCAGCGCCGTAGCGATGGCGAGCGCCGAGGTAAATCCGGCAAGCTTGATCGTCATGGAACCCATTCCCCCAAGGTCATTGATGACCGGGGGAATGGCGGCTGTCGGTTACCTGCACATGACAGGGGTATGACGTTTGTATGAAACGGCTCTAGCCCACCACGTTGAAACCCGGACCATAGGGATAGCCGGTCAGATCCTCGTTCCCATCCTCAGTTATCAGGAAGATGTCATGCTCGCGGTATCCGCCCGCGCCCGGCTGTCCGTCGGGGATCGTCAGCATCGGCTCCATGCTGATCACCATTCCCGGCTCGAGCACCGTGTCGATGTCTTCGCGCAGCTCCAGCCCTGCCTCGCGCCCGTAGTAGTGGCTGAGGATGCCGAAGGAATGGCCGTATCCGAAGGTCCGGTATTGCAGCATCTGCCGCTCGGCGAGGAAGTCGTTGATCGCCGCCGTTATCTCGGCGCAGCTTTTGCCCGGCTTGAGCAACGTCATCCCGTATTCATGGGCGGCGACGTTCGCCTCCCACACCTTCAGGCTGGCCGGATCGACCTTCTCCACGAACATGGTCCGTTCGAGCGCGGTGTAGTATCCGCTGATCATCGGGAAGCAGTTGAGGCTGAGGATGTCGCCCCGTTCCAGAACCCGCCCCGTCACCGGGTTGTGCGCCCCGTCGGTGTTCAGCCCCGACTGGAACCAGACCCAGGTGTCACGGTATTCTGCATCCGGGAAGCGCTTGGCGATTTCCGCCTCCATCGCGTCGCGCCCGGCCATCGCCACGTCGATCTCGCGCACGCCGGCGCGGACCGCCTCCTTGATCGCATAACCACCTGCGTCGGCCACCTGGCACCCTTGCCGGATCAGCGCCACCTCGGCCGCGCTCTTGACCATCCGCTGCTGCATCGTCGCCGGGGCGACATCGACACCGCGCTTGGGTTGCAGGAAATGGTTCAGCTTCTCGGACTGCAACAGCGTCAGGTGGTCGGCTTCGCAACCGACTGCCTTGCCCGTCCCCACGATACCCGCCACCACGCGCCAGAAATTGTCGCGCTTCCAGTCGGTATAGGTGATGTTGTCCCCATGGCTCCGCCGCCAGGGCTGGCCCGCGTCGATCCCGGCGCTGACGGTAATGCACTCATCCTTCGTCACCACGCAGGCATAGGGCCTCCCGAACGAGCAGTAGAGAAAGCCCGAGTAGTAGGCCACGTTGTGCATCGAGGTCAGCACCACGGCGTCCAGCGAGTGCATCTCCATGATGTCGCGCAGGCCCGCCAGTCGGTCCTCGTATTCTTCCGGGCCAAAGGGCAGCACTGCCTTGGTGCCGTTGTGAAAGCGGTAGTGCTCGGGGCGTTCCAGCGTCATCTCAGACCTCATCCGTAGGGGTCTGCGCGCGGCCGGACCCCGAAAGGTCCCGGCGTACAGGACGACAGGCGGATACTCCGCCGAGCGGCGGGCCAAGCGGCCCTGTGGCGACGCCATCGCCACGGCTCGTTTGCTGAGGATGCGCCTTGCCGTGAGCCTTGGCAAGCCGAACGGCGACCGGCAACGAACCGCCACCGACATGGACCTGATAAAACTGTTATCGAACCGCCACTTGCAGATGCGCGGTGCATCCCCATCTGGGGCAGGTAAACCAAGTGGAGATGCCCGATGAAATGCCCTGTGGACGACGAAACGCTTGTCATGGCCGATCGTGGCGGAGTCGAGATCGACTATTGCCCCAAGTGTCGCGGTGTCTGGCTTGACCGGGGCGAGTTGGACAAGATCATCGAGCGGGCCGCAGCGGCTGCGCCCTCGGCATCGTCCGCCCCGGCGCAACCCGCCCCGCCGCCAGTGCCGCAGCAGCACGCCCCTCAGCATCAGCAGCCGCCGCAGTATCAGCAGCCGCCGCAATACCAGCAGCCGCAATACAATGCGCCGCAGGGTCGGCCCTACAAGCACGACGACGACGACTACCGCTATGGCTACAAGAAGAAGAGACGCGAAAGCTTCCTGGGCGAGCTGTTCGACTTCTGAGGGACTTCCGTTCGCGGCGACCCAGCATCCTCGCCCGGATTGAACCGGGCGGGTTTATCCTTTTAGGCCGGTCCGGTTGGCACCACGTGCCAGCGGATCAGCAAGACGGGTGCGCGCCGTTGCGGAGTCGGCTCTCACCGATGGCGGCCCGCTGATCGGTCAATCGCAGCGGACCCCCCAGAAAACGCAGCGCTATGCCGCCTTCGCGCCCGACCGGCAGTAGCACGAGGCACGCACGGGCACCTCGGCCCGCGCGAGCGCCTGATCCAGCAGCAGCGTCACATGATGCCGCTCCACCGTTTCGCCCCGCCGCCGCAGACATTCGTCCAGCCCATGCAAGCTCCAGACATTCTTCGGATGCTGGCAGGGTCGCGGAAGCGTGTCGTCCAGTCCCAGATCGGCGCGATAGATGGCCTCGGCCTCGTCAAACCGCCCGGCATCCATCAGCAGCGCGCCTAGCGCGTGCCGCGTGGGCTGCATCCACCCCCAGGGTTCGTCATAGAGCAGCGTGTCGTCGAGTTCGACGGCGCGCCGCAGATGCGCCAGTCCCTCGTCGACCCGCCCCGACTTGTAGGCCAGTTCCCCCAGCATCATTTGCTCCGCAATCTTCAGCACGTCCGCGCCGGGATTGTTGAACATGAAGCGGTCTTCCTGAACGCGCGCCCAGGCCGCGTAGAACCTTTCGCGCTCGGCCTCGGCCTCGGCGATGCGGCCAAGGTTGGCCAGCGCCACGACCCGCGCATAGCGCAGCATCGCCGTCGTATAGCTGTAAAGCTCGGCATCTGCCGGGAAGGGCTCGTTCAGAATCTGCGCCCATTGCCCGAAGCGCACCAGCACATGCGAGCGCATCGCGACGAAGGCCTCGAAGTATTGCGGAAGATAACGCACCACCGGCTCGGGCAATGTCTCGCGCAGCGCCTCGGCCGCAGCCAGCGCCTGCGTGGGACGGGCCAGGAACATCGCGCCGTACATCTCGAAATGCAGGTTGTGGATGCGATAGATCGTGTAGAAGTTCTCGCCGCCCGCTACGGCGAAATACTTGCGGTCCACCTGTGCCGCGCGGTGGTTGCGCCAGACGACGTTCTGATAGTCGCCGCAGAGCACGTCGATATGCGTGGCCATGTGCACGAGGTGCCCCGAATCCGGCACGAGGTCGACCAGCCGGTCGCCATGCGGCAGCGCCTTTTCGGGCGTGGGCGACATCTCCATCAGGTGAATATACATGTGCAACAGGCCGGGATGGTCCCAGGCGGCCGCCTGGGTGGCGAAGGCGTGCTCAAGGACGCGCCGCGCCTCGTCGGTCGAAGCGCCCTCGGCGGGCCGTCGCCCCGGCAGGTCCCAGAGCTTCCAGGGCGTGCGGTTCATCAGCGCCTCGGCAAAGATCGCAGCCACGTCGAGGTCTTCGGGAAAGTCCTCATGGACCCGGCGCATCGAGGCCGAGAAAGCTTCATTCCAGGGGCCATAGTCTTCGACCTCTGGGTCATCGGGAAAGCGGTGCGCCAAGGCCTCGACCAGCGCCCGCTCGGCCGGTGTCGCGCCTGCCAGCCCTGCCTTAGCCGCGTTCAACGCCCGGTGGGCGCGCGCGAGTGCCGCCACTTTTTCGTCGGGCGTGAACACCTCCCACATCTTGTTGTAGTTCGGCCCGATCGCATGGGCGATGCCCCAATGCGCCAGCACGCATCCGGGATCTGCCGCGACCGCCTTGTCGAAACAGACGATCGCCTCTTCATGGTTGAAGCCATAAAGCCAGGTCAGGCCCCGGTCGAACCAGACGCGCGCCTCTGGCCCTGCGGTCACGACGCTGCGCCGATACTGGCCAAGATCGAAATAGGACATGGCAGCGCCCCCGGAATCGAGACTGAATATCCGGATCGTAGCATGGCGCTGCGCTGGAGCCGCTGCTTTCTTTGTCTGCGACGGTGCCGGTCAGACCGACCGGGTGACTCCGCCATCAACGCGCAGGTTCTGCCCCGTGATGTAGCCTGCCGCGTCCGAGGCGAGGAAGCTGACTACTCCGGCGATCTCGGCCACGCGCCCGTAGCGCCCCATCGGGATCTTTGCCCGAAACTCCTCCTTCTCGGGCAGGCTGTCGATGAACCCCGGCAGGATGTTGTTCATGCGGACGTTGTCGGCGGCATAGCGGTCGGCGAACAGCTTGGTAAAGGCCGCCAGTCCCGCCCGGAACACGCCCGAGGTGGGAAAGAGCGGATCGGGCTCGAATGTCGCGAAGGTCGAAATGTTGATGATGGCACCCGACTTCTGCTGAACCATCACCGGCGTGACAGCCCGTGTGGGCCGCACGGCGGACAGGAAATAGACCTCCATCCCCTGATGCCATTGCTCGTCCGTCAGCTCGAGCACCGGAGCGCGGGGGCCGTGCCCCGCCGAATTCACCAAGACGTCGATCCGCCCCCACTTGTCCAGCGCGGCGGCCACCAGCCGATCCACGTCCGCCTGGACCTGGTTCGATCCCGTCACGCCGACCCCGCCGAGCGACGTCGCCAGCGCCTCGCCCTTGCCGGAAGACGACAGGATCGCAATGCGGAACCCGTCCTCGGCAAGCTTGCGCGCCGCAGCGGCGCCCATGCCGCTGCCGCCCGCCGTGATGACCGCTACCTTGTCCATGCCCGATCTCCCTTGTGTGCAGCATCGGTCGCACTTCCGCAGTATGTCTGCAAGGCTTGACCCCACCGTCGCAGCGGGCGACGTTTCTGCGATGAAGCCCGGCCCTCTCAACCTCATCACGGATGTCGCCGGACTTCGCGTCGGCAATGCCCACGATGCACGCCTGAGGTCGGGTGCAACGGTGCTGACGGCCGACCAACCCTTCACCGCCGCTGTCAGTGTGATGGGGGGCGCCCCCGGGACCCGCGAGACGGACCTTCTGGCGCCCGACAAGCTGGTGCAGCATGTCGATGCGATTGTCCTCAGCGGTGGGTCGGTCTTTGGTCTGTCGGCAGCCTCGGGCGTGACGGACAGGCTGCGCGAAATGGGGCGGGGCTTCGCGGTCGGCCCGGTTCGCGCGCCGATCGTTCCCGGTGCCATCCTGTTCGACCTGCTCAACGGGGGCGACAAGGGGTGGACCGTGAACCCCTATGCCGGACTGGGTCGTGATGCGCTTGACGCCGCTGCTTCCGAGTTCGATCTGGGTTCGCATGGCGCAGGTTTTGGCGCGGCGACCGGATTGTGGAAGGGGGGCCTCGGCTCCGCTTCGGCGCGCCTGTCGAACGGGATCACGGTCGGGGCGCTTGCGGCGGTCAATCCGCTGGGAAGCGTGACGGTGGGTGACGGTCCCTGTTTCTGGGCCGCCCCGTGGGAGATCGGGGCAGAATTCGGCGGGTTCGGGCCTGCCACTGGCCACCACGCCACCGACGAACCCGTGCCACGCAAGCGGATGGGCGAGGCGACCACCCTCGCCATTGTCGCGACGGACGCCGACCTGACGCAGGCGCAGGCGCTGCGCATGGCGACGGCGGCACAGGATGGGATGGCGCGGGCAATCGTGCCGTCGCATACGCCATTCGACGGCGATCTGGTCTTTGCCGTCTCGACCGGAGCGAAACCGCTGCCCGACCCTGCCGCCGACGCGTTTCTGCTGGGCCATGCAGCCGCCTGCTGTCTGGCAAGGGCGATCGCGCGCGCGGTGTTTCTGGCGACACCGCAGGAGGGCGATCTGCAACCGGCATGGTCCGCCCGCCACGCCCGGCCCTGATCACCAGCGGTTCAGAGCCGCTTCATCCTCGTCCTTCGCCGCAACCCATTCGGCGCCCGACGACGTGATTTCCTTCTTCCAGAACGGGGCACGGGATTTGAGGTAGTCCATCAGGAATTCGGCCGCTGCAAAGGCATCGCCCCTGTGCGCGGCCGCCGTGGCCACCATCATGATCGGTTCGCCCACCGACAGCGTTCCATGGCGGTGGATGACCAGCGCGTCGCGAAGGCTCCACCGGCTCACCGCTTCGGTCACGATCGACGCGATGGCACGCTCGGTCATCCCCGGATAGTGCTCGATCTGCATGGCGGCGAGATCGCCCGACAGGTCGCGGACGATACCGGTAAAGGTCACGACCGCCCCCACCCCTGCAAGGCCGGTGGCGAAAGCGTTCGCCTCGGCGCCCATGTCGAACGGCGCGGTCTGCACAACGATGCGCATCTCAGCCGCCCGTCATCGGGGGAAAGAAGGCAACCTCGCGCACCCCGGCAAGCGGCGCATCGAAATCCGACAGTTCCTGGTCCAGCGCGACGCGCAACGCAGCAAGGTCCGAGAATGCGGCCGCGTAGCGGTCTTCCCGCGCGGCAAGTTCCGTCACAAGATCGGCGACCGTCACGGCCCCGGTCTCGACCCTTTCCCGGGGCAGACCGATGCGTTCGCGCACCCAGGCGAAATAGAGCACGTCGAGGATCATCGGTCTTCCCGCAGGTAAGGCAGGGATTTGCGGAAGTATTCCCAGCCCGTGATCATGGTAAGCGCCGCCGCGATCCAGATCAGCACAAGACCGACCAGCGTGGCATAGGACGAACACCCCCGCGCCCCGCAGGACCGCAGCGGGTCGGCAAGGCCGGCGGTGACCGCCTCGGCATATTCTGTGGGTGTCATGCCCTGACGCGCGATCCCCTCCAGATGTTCAAGGCCCGTGCCAAGGAACAGAACGGCAATCGCCACCATTTGTGCCGTCGTCTTCCACTTCGCAAGTTTCGAGACGGCAAGGTGCGGTGTCCGCCCCCCGAGATACTCGCGAAGCCCTGAAACGAAGACCTCGCGGAACAGGATCGCCGTCGCGGGCAGGATCAGCCAGGGATTCATCCCCGAATATCCGGTGATGATCAGCAACGCGATCACGACCATCGCCTTGTCCGCGATGGGGTCCAGCATTGCGCCGAACTTCGACTCCTGCTTCCACAGACGCGCGAGATAGCCGTCGAACCAGTCCGTGACAGCCGCGCCGACAAAGAGCGTCAGCGCGAACCAGTCGGCCCAGGGCCGATGGAAATAGAGGAACATGATCGCGACGCCCGGCGCGGCCAGAAGACGGAGAACCGTAAGCGTGTTTGGGATGGTCCATGTCATGGGCCTTGGCATAGCCCATCGGACGCTGCAGGGAAAAGAGGATTCGCCCTATCGCCTGCGACGCAAAACCGGCGCGGTCCGCATCAGCCGACGGGCGGCGCCTCGGCTCGCGCCGCCGGGCGGGTCAGCGACCAGATCAGGTGCGCGACAGCTGCCGTCAGGATGATCGCTCCCCCCGCCAGCGTCGCCGCAGGCGGAACTTCACCCAGGAACAGGAAAACCCACAGCGGTGCAAAGGCCGCGTTGAGGATGCCCAGCAAGCCCGATTGCGCAGCGGGAATCCGGCTTGCGGCGGAAAAGATCAGAAGGTTCCCGAGCGCAAGCTGGAAGGCGCCGAAGATGGCAAGCAGCAGGGCATCCCCCGGATCGACGGTCGAGAATTCGGCAAACGGCAGAGCAATCAGGCCGCTCGCCAATGTGGTCAGCGCGATGGTCGGAAGGATATCCATCTGTCGATGGTATCGCATCAGCATCACAAGGCCCGCATAGGCAAGCACACACGCAACCGCCAGCAGATCGCCCAGTATCGCACCCGACCTGGCCCCCGTCACCATCATCACCGTGATCCCGATAAATCCGGCGACAGCCGCAAGAAGCGTGGCGGGATCAAGCCGCTCGCCCAGAAAGATGCGCGCGCCGACAGCAGCGACGAACGGCGCCGTCGCAAAGATCATGAAGAAGTTCGCCACCGATGTCAGGCTGAGCGACAGGATGTTCATGATCATCCCCACGGCATTCAGCCCGACGAACGCCAGCCCCCAGACGCCGATCCCCACCAGCCGCCGCAGGGTTCCCCGTCCACTCGTCCAGAAGAGGATGCCGAGCAGGAACGCGAAGGCGGCGAAGCCGCGTCCCGAGGCAATCGTAAAGCCGTCGAGCGCGATGAGGCGGGTGAATAGGCCAGAAGTCGAGTCAACCGCCGCCCCCGCGAACATCAGGAGGAGGCCGAAGCGGTGCTGTGTGGAAGGCGATGACATGGAAGACCGATCTCTCTGCCGCGCGACGGGTGATGTCATGGCTGCCACGGGCAGGCAATGCCACTGGCCCCGAACGCCGGGAATTTGAGCAGCACGCTGTCGATCAGGCTGCCTGCTTATCCTGAACGTCTACCAACGACTGCCGCTACGTCACTTTTGACGGCCGTTTCACGCCCGGATCACAGTCCCGTCGCGACACTTCGGGCAAGATCAGGGCAAGCATGTTCGACTTTGGCGTTGATTCCGTCAGAACGCCAAAGGTCACACATGCCTCACCGTTGTCCCGGAGGGTGCAATGAAGAGACTTGCGTTGCGTTTGATTGCGGCGGGCCTTCTCGGCTCGTTGCCGGTCGCAGCGGCTGCCTATTGTGCGGATCTTTCGCTCGTACTGGCCGTCGACAGTTCCAGCAGCATTGATGAAGACGAGTTCCGGATGCAGGTCTTGGGATACGCCGCGGCCTTCAGCGATCCTGCGGTTCTGGGCGCACTGAAGCAGGCTGGCACGGTTGATGTTGCAACTGTGTTCTGGGCTGATTCAGCGCAGAAGCCGCTCATCGTTCCTTGGCATCGAATCCGCAGCAGCCAAGACGCGGCTGCGGTGGCGCAAAGCCTCTCGCAGGTTCAGCGCGGGCCGTTCGGCGATACCGATATCGGCGATGGACTGAACACCGCCCTCGACCTGCTGGAAGCGCCGGGCAGGTGCGCTGCGCGGGCGGTTGTCAACGTCTCTGGTGATGGGCGCGCTTCGGTCGCTTCAAGGGCGTCAGCGCGCCATAGCGTCTCGGCCGTCAAGAAGCGAGCCGAGGCGATGGGTGTGACGATCAACGCGCTTGCGATCCTGAATGCAGAACCATCTCTCGGAGAATACTTCCGCCAGGAAGTCATCACCGGCGCGGGGTCTTTCGTCATGGAGGTCACGGATTTCCACGCATTCGGGCAGGCGATCATCCGGAAGCTGGAACGCGAGGTCCGGCCCCAGCTTTCTGCCGCACTGGACCTTGGCAAGACGCGCTGACCGGTCAGCCGCGGTTGTGGAAGAAATCGTAGACCGCCTGGGCCATCGCGGCTGAAATTCCGTCGACCGCCTTAAGATCTTCGACACCGGCGCGGGCGACGGCCTTGGCACTTCCGAAATGTGCCAGCAACGCCCGCTTGCGGGTTGCACCGACACCGGGAATATCGTCCAGCGGCGTGGCGCTGACGGCCTTGGCCCGCTTTGCCCGATGCGCTCCGATGGCCCAGCGGTGCGCCTCGTCGCGCAGACGCTGGACGAAGTAGAGAACCGGATGGCTGTGCGGCAAGGCGAAGGGCCGCTCGCCCGGGCGATGGAACTCTTCCTTGCCGGCATCCCGGTCGACACCCTTGGCGACGCCGACCATCGCAATGTCGTCGACCCCAAGCTCGGCCATGATCTCGGCCACCGCGCTGACCTGTCCCGCGCCGCCGTCGATCAGCAGAAGGTCTGGCCAGGCATCGGACGTGCGGTCGGGATCCTCCTTGAGCAGCCGCTCGAACCGCCGGGTCAGCACCTCTTTCATCATTCCGAAGTCGTCGCTATTCGCTCCGGCATCGGACCGGATGTTGAACTTGCGATACTGCGATTTCAGGAACCCTTCCGGCCCCGCCACGATCATGCCGCCAACCGCATTGGTGCCCTGGATGTGCGAGTTGTCATAGACCTCGATGCGCTTGGGGGCCGCGTCGAGGCCAAGGGCTTCTGCGAGTCCGGTCAGAAGCTTGTTCTGCGTCGCCCCCTCGGCCATCTTGCGAGCCAGACTTTCCCGGGCGTTGCGGGCGGCATTCTCGACAAGTTCGGCCTTTTCCCCCCGCTGCGGCACGGCAATTTCCACCCGTCTGCCGGCGCGGTCCGAAAGGAGTTGCGTGACCAGATCCTCATTCTCGACGGGGTGAGACAGCAGGATCAGACGCGGGGGCTCCTTGTCATCGTAGAATTGCGCAAGGAACGCCTCCAGTATTTCAGGTGCCTCGGCCCCGGCCCCGGTGCGCGGGAAGAAATCGGCATTTCCCCAACTCTGGTTGGCGCGGATAAAGAAGACCTGAACGCAGGCCTGCCCGCCTTCCAGATGGACCGCGACCACGTCGGCCTCGGTGACGCCACGCGGGTTGATCCCCTGGGTGCTTTGCACCTGTGTCAGCGCCCGGATGCGGTCGCGCAGGGCCGCGGCCCGTTCAAACTCCATATCCGCCGAGGCGCGGGTCATTGCGGTGGCCAGATCGGCCTGCACCGCCGTCGTCTTGCCCTGAAGGAACCCCTCGGCATCCGCGATGAGTGCGCTGTAGTCGGCCTCGGAAATCTTACCGACGCAGGGCGCGGAACAGCGCTTGATCTGGTAGAGCAGGCAGGGGCGCGTGCGGCTTTCGAACATCGCATCGGTGCAGTTGCGCAGCAGGAACACCTTCTGCAGCTGGTTCAGCGTCCGGTTGACCGCCCCCGCGCTGGCGAAAGGGCCGAAATAACTTCCCTTGGCGGACCGTTTCCCGCGATGCTTCCTGATCTGGGGAAAGGCGTGATCCTTGGCGATCAGGATGTCGGGAAAGCTTTTGTCGTCGCGCAAGAGCACATTGTAGCGCGGCTTGAGCTGCTTGATGAGGTTCTGCTCCAACAGCAGCGCCTCAGTCTCGGTGCGCGTCGTGAGGAACATCATCGACGCGGTTTCGTGGATCATCCGGGCGATCCTGCCCGAATGGCCCGACGGCCGCGCATAGTTCGACACGCGCGCTTTCAAGTTGCGCGCCTTGCCCACGTAAAGCACCTGGGCCTGTGGATCGAGCATGCGATAGACGCCCGGCGATGCGTCGAGCGACTTGAGATATCCCTGAATCACGGCATGACCTGTCACTGTCTTGTCAGGCTTGCCGGTGCCCGTATCCACCGCGACGCTTCCCTTCGATTCCCTGATCTGGCTGCAATGATAATCCGGCGGGTTCAAGAAGAAAGCTGTCCACGGTTTCTGTGGACAACTCTGCGCAAAACATTCCGCGACGACCGAATTTCCTTTGGATTCTGACGAGTTCGTTACTTTGCCTGTTTTTTGTGCGTTTTCGCAACCGACTGAAAAGCAAAGGTTTATTTCGTGAGGTCCGGCAAATCCCTGAAAAACATGAAGGAATTAAGACATTGGACACCGTTGGGGTTCGAAAGTGGAAAACTTTTCGGGCCAGGCCCGCGAAAGCCGAATGGCCGTTCACTCAACGCCAAGGATATCCTCGGTTTTCCAGAGCAGGTGTTCCCCCCCGTCCACGCAGAGAATCTGCCCCGTAACCGCGACCGCATCGAGGAAGAAACTCATCGCGGCCGTGATGTCCGACGGGTTCGCACCGCGCTTCAGGATGGTCGAGGCCCGCTGCGCCGCGAAATGCGCATCGGACTGGCGGGCGCCGATAAGGGTGGGTCCGGGGCCGATCGCGTTGACACGGACAGCGGGGGCAAGAGCCTGCGCCGCCGTTCTGGTGAACGCCCACAAGCCCATCTTGGCGATGGTATAGCTCATGAATTCCGGCGTCAGCTTGTTGATGCGCTGGTCGATCATGTTGAGCACCAGGCACTGCGAAAGCGGCTCGCCCGCATCGTCCGTCAATGCCTCGGGTGCCTGGGCGGCGAAGGCCTGCGTCAGCAGCACCGGCGCACGCAGGTTCGAGCCGATGGCCCGGTCCCAACTCTGCTTGGTGGCAGTCGAGATGGTGTCGTATTCAAAGATCGACGCGTTGTTGACCAGCACCGTCAGCGCGCCACCCAACGCAGTCTGCCGCGCGCGCGACCAGACCGGATGCTGCATCTTCATCCAGAAGGTCGGCTTGAAGCGCCTCGGACCTTCGTCCCTTCGCGCGGATCAGATGCACCACCTCGGCAGCCTCGGCTTCCGAGCCGGAATAGTGGACGGCCACGTCAAAGCCCCGGTCTGCGAGAGACAGGGCAAGTGCCCGTCCGATGCGGCGCGCGGCGCCGGTCACTAGGGCGCGTTTCGGGGCGGGGTCCGGCATGTCCTCAGGTCTTTCGGTTGGTGCGGCAGGGGCAGTCGCCCCGACCGATCTGGTACCGTCCGCAGGAAGGGCAAGGGGAAGGGGCCCGCCTGGCCAGCACGCGACGCACCGTGCCGGGAAACAAGGCCCGTCCGATCATGCCCACCAGCACCATCGCGAGAAGAAACAGAAGCGCCGTCTTCAGCAACATCTCAGAGGCCGTAGCGTGCCCAGAGGGCACGTTCCTCGGCTTGCGCCAGCAGCGTCCCGCCGATCTGCGCCCCGAGCCGCTGCATCAGCGAGCGGCGCTGGCCATAAGGAACCAGGCGCACCTTCTCGCCATAAAGCTCCTGCATTTTCGGCACGAGGTGCCCGATCCCATCGGCAAGCCCGACCTCGACGGCAGCACCGCCAACCCAGATGTCCGCGTTGAACAGATCCGCCGACGGGTCGAGCCTGGCACCGCGCCGGGTCTTCACATGCTCGATGAACGCCCGGTGGATGGGCTCCTGCAGCGCCTTCAGGCGCTCGACATCCTCGGGCTTTTCCGGCTGGAACGGGTCTGCAAGACTTTTCGACCGTCCGGCCGTGACGACCCGCCGGTCGATCCCGTTCTTGGCCATGAACTTGTCGAACCCGAAACTTGCGAAGATCACACCGATCGAGCCGACGATGGAACTGTCGTCCACCCAGATCCGGTCGCCCGCGCAAGCGAGCCAGTACCCGCCCGAGGCCGCAACATCCTCGACAAAGACGTGAACCTCGATGTCCTTCTCGGTCGCAAGGCGCCGGATGCGAGCCGCGATGAGCGAGGATTGAACCGCCGACCCGCCCGGCGAGTTGATGACAAGCGCAACGGCGGCGGGCTTTCCCCGTGAGAACGCCTTCTCGATCATCGGCGCGAGACCGGCATCGCTCAACCCCGCGCCAGCCCTGCCGCCCGCGGCGATAGCGCCTTGCAGGCGGATGACAGGGACGACGGGGTGTTTTTTGAGAAAGGGTATGAAACGGCGCATGTCCCCGACTTAGGGCAGAGGGACGCATCCAACAAGCGCGAAGCGCTGCAGAGATTGCCGCAGCCGGGAATTGCTGCCAAGACGACCGGATGATCGACAAGCTGGAAATGTTCATCGCGCTGGCGAACGAACGCCACTTCGGCCGGGCGGCCGAGGTCTGCGGGGTCACGCAGCCAACGCTGTCGTCGGCGATCCGGCAACTGGAGGATCAGCTTGGCGTGCAGCTTGTCTATCGCGGCTCGCGTTTTCAGGGGCTGACGCCCGAAGGCGCACGTGTGCTGGAATGGGCGCGCCGCATGGTCAGTGACATGCGCGCCCTGAAGGCCGAGATGAAGGCCGTGCGGTCCGGACTGTCGGGCACCTTGCGCCTTGGCGTCATTCCAACCGCGCTTCCCATGGTAACCGACCTGACCGCGCCGTTTCTTCAGCGCCACCCGAACGTCAGGGTTTCCATCCTGTCGCGAACCTCGGTCGAGATCCTTGCGCAGATCGAAAGCCTGGAACTCGATGCAGGGATCACCTACCTCGACAACGAGCCGCTCGGGCGGGTCGCACAGGTGCCGCTCTACACCGAATTCTACCGCCTTCTCTGTGCGCCGGGCTCGCCCCTTGCGGAACGCCAGCAGGTGACATGGGCTGAACTGACAGACCAACCGCTGTGCCTGCTGACCTCGGACATGCAGAACCGCCGGATCGTCAACCAGCACCTTGCCGAGGCCGGGGCGGCTGTCTCGCCGCAGGTCGAAAGCAACTCCACCATCGCGCTGATTGCGCATGTGCAGACGGGAAAATGGGCCAGCATCGTGCCGACGAAGCTGGCGGGTCTTCTGCTGGCGGGCGGACTCGTCGCGGTGCCCATCGTCGAGCCGGAGGCAGAGCATCTGGTAGGGCTGGTCACAGCGCGCCGCGATCCGCTGACCCCGGTGCTGGCCGCGCTGCTGGCCGAGGCGGAGCGACTGCGCGGCTGATAGAGACGGTCTATCGTTTGACGGGTTGTCGATATTGATCTGCCTATCGCGCTGTGCACAATGGTGTGCAGCCAACCGGAGGGCAGCCATGACGACCGAGGCCGCAGAGATCGCAGCGCGCGTTCAGGATATCCTGCGCGCGCATCAGGGTCTGGAAGGCCCTTTGCTGCCCGTGCTGCATGCGATCCAGGCGACCTTTGGCCATGTGCCGCAAGCGGCGCTGCCTGTGATCGCGTCCGAGCTGAACATCAGCCGGGCCGAGGTTCATGGCGTGATCAGCTTCTACCACGATTTCCGCGACGCCCCCGCAGGGCGGCATGTCCTGAAGCTTTGCCGGGCCGAGGCCTGCCAGGCCATGGGCGCGGACAGCGTGGCGGACCATGCCAAGGCGCGGCTCGGCGTGGACTGGCACGAAACGACGACTGACGGCGCGGTCACGCTGGAGCCGGTGTTCTGCCTTGGCCTTTGCGCCTGCGGCCCGGCGGCACTTGTCGACGGACGCGTCGTGGGGCGCGTCGACGAGGCGCGCGTCGAGTCACTCATCGCCGAGGTGACGGCATGAGGATTTTCGTTCCCCGCGATGCTGCGGCCCGGGCCCTTGGGGCCGATGCGGTGGCGGCTGCGGTGAAAGCCGAGGCGACACGGCGCGGCCTCGACCTGACCGTGGTGCGCAACGGCTCACGCGGGATGGTGTGGCTGGAGCCGCTGGTTGAAGTGGAAATGCCGACCGGGCGCTATGCGTTCGGCCCAGTCTGTGCCAAGGACGTGCCGGGCCTTTTCGAAGCGGGTTTCCATGAGCATGCCCTGGCCCTGGGACGGACCGAGGACCTGCCATGGATGAAGCGGCAGACCCGACTGACCTTTGCAAGGGTCGGCGTGATCGATCCTCTGTCGCTGGACGACTACGCGGCGCATGGCGGGCTTGTGGGCCTGAAACGCGCGCTGGCGATGACGCCCGAGGCGATCGTGGCCGAGGTCACCGAGTCGGGGCTGCGCGGCCGGGGCGGAGCAGGCTTTCCAACGGGCATCAAGTGGAAGACCGTGGCGGGCGCGACGGCGTCGCAGAAATACATCGTCTGCAACGCGGACGAAGGCGACAGCGGAACCTTCGCCGACCGGATGCTGATGGAGGGCGACCCCTTCACGCTGATCGAGGGCATGGCGATCGCGGGGATCGGCTGTCGGGGCCACGAAGGGCTATGTCTACATCCGGTCAGAATATCCCGATGCCATCGAGGTCATGGAAAGCGCGGTGCGTCTGGCACGTGGCGCGGGCCTGCTGGGCCTGTCGGTGCTTGGCTCGGGCCGCGTCTTCGACATGGAAATCCGCGTCGGCGCAGGCGCCTATGTCTGCGGCGAGGAAACGTCGCTGCTGAACTCGCTCGAAGGCAAGCGCGGCGTGGTGCGCGCCAAGCCGCCGCTTCCCGCGCTGGAAGGTTTCATGGGCCGCCCGACCGTCGTGAACAACGTGATCTCGCTGGCCACCGTTCCCGTGATCTTCGAGAAGGGTGCGCGCATTCTACAAGGACTTCGGCCTGGGCCGGTCGCGCGGCACGATCCCGTTGCAGATCGCAGGCAACGTGCGGTTCGGCGGGCTGTTCGAGACCGCGTTCGGCATGAGCCTTGGCGAAATCGTCGACGACATCGCGGGCGGCACCGCCACGGGTCGGCCGGTCAAGGCGGTGCAGGTCGGCGGGCCTCTGGGCGCCTACTTCCCGCGCGCGCTGTTCGACACGCCGTTCGGCTACGAGGAATATCGCGGGTCAGGGCGGGCTGATCGGCCATGCGGGCATCGTCGTCTTCGACGACAGCGCCGACATGCTGCGGCATGGCCCGCTTCGCGATGGAGTTCTGCGCCATCGAAAGCTGCGGCAAGTGCACCCCCTGCCGCATCGGCGCCGTGCGCGGCGTCGAGACCATCGACCGCATCGCGCGCGGCGATGCCAGCGCGATCCCGCTGCTGACCGACCTGTGCGAGACGATGAAGGCCGGCTCGCTCTGCGCCCTCGGCGGCTTCACCCCCTATCCGGTGATGAGCGCGCTGACGCATTTCCCCGACGACTTCGCCCGCGCGAAGGAGGCCGCCGAATGACCGAGAAGGTGAAAGGCCCCGCCTCCTACTTCCCCTCGATCGAGAAGACCTACGGCCAGCCGATCGCGCCACTGGCTCGCCCTCGATCACGGACCAGCTCGACCGATGACCGCACATGGCAGGTCGTCGCGCTGGCTCAAGGACACGCACACGGCTCGGCCACGGCCACGCCAATGCAATCGTCGCCCACGCCAAGGCGCAGAAGTGAAGGCACCGCGATGAAAGACTTCATCATCCCCGACCGCGATTTCGGGCACGCCGGCGGCAAAGTCGAAAGCGATGGTCACGCTGACCATCGACGGCTTCGACGTGACCGTGCCCGAGGGGACAAGCGTCATGCGCGCGGCCGCCGAGGCCGGGATTTCCGTCCCGAAGCTCTGCGCGACCGACATCCTCGAGGCCTTCGGCTCCTGCCGCCTGTGCCTGGTGGAGATCGAGGGGCGGCGCGGCACGCCCGCCTCCTGCACCACGCCGGTCGCGCCCGGCATGAAGGTCCACACCCAGACCGGCAAGCTGAAGACGCTGCGGCGCGGGGTGATGGAGCTCTACATCTCCGACCACCCGCTGGACTGCCTGACCTGCGCCGCCAACGGCGACTGCGAGTTGCAGGACATGGCGGGCGCCGTGGGCCTGCGCGACGTGCGCTACGAGCGCGGTCGACACCCACTTCCGGGCCAAGAACACCAGCGGCGAGGCCAACCCGCAGTATATCCCCAAGGACGACTGCAACCCCTATTTCACCTATGACCCGGCGAAGTGCATCGTCTGCTCGCGCTGCGTGCGCGCCTGCGAGGAAGTGCAGGGCACCTTCGCGCTGACCATCGAGGGCCGCGGCTTCGACAGCCGCGTGTCCTTCGGGGCCAAGACCGATACGGCGCTGACCTCCGACTGCGTCTCCTGCGGCGCCTGCGTGCAGGCCTGCCCGACGGCGACGCTGCAGGAAAAGTCGATCATCGAGATCGGCACGCCCGAACGCTCGGTCATCACCACCTGCGCCTATTGCGGCGTCGGCTGCTCCTTCAAGGCCGAGATGCGCGGCGACGAGCTGGTCCGCATGGTGCCCTACAAGCACGGCAAGGCCAACCGCGGCCATTCCTGCGTCAAGGGCCGCTTCGCCTATGGCTACGCCAGCCACAAGGACCGCATCCTGAACCCGATGATCCGCGACAGCATCGACGAGCCGTGGCGGGAAGTCTCCTGGGACGAGGCGATCGCCTTCGCCGCCAACCGGATGAAGGCGCATCCAGGCAGAAGCACGGGCGGCAGTCCATCGGCGTCATCACCTCCTGCCGCTGCACGAACGAGGAAACCTACCTGGTCCAGAAGCTGACCCGCGCGGTGTTCCAGAACAACAACACCGACACCTGCGCCCGCGTCTGCCATTCGCCCACCGGCTACGGCCTGGGCCAGACCTTCGGCACCTCCGCCGGCACGCAGGACTTCGACTCGGTCGAACACACCGACGTGGTCATCGTGATCGGCGCGAACCCGACCGACGGGCACCCGGTCTTTGCCAGCCGCCTGAAGAAGCGCCTGCGCAAGGGCGCGAAGCTGATCGTGATCGACCCGCGCCGGATCGACCTGGTGAAGTCGCCGCACATCAAGGCCGCGCATCACCTGCCGCTGACGCCCGGGCACGAACGTGGCCGTGGTCACGGCGCTGGCGCATGTGATCGTGACCGAGGGGCTGTTCGACGAAGAGTTCATCCGCACCCGCTGCGACTGGGACGAATTCCAGGACTACGCCGAATTCGTCGCCGAGCCGCGCCACTCGCCGGAAGCGACCGAACTGCTGACCGGCGTCCCGGCTGCCGAGCTGCGCGCCGCCGCGCGGCTGTATCGCCACCGGCGGCAACGGCGCGATCTACTACGGGCTGGGCGTGACCGAGCACAGCCAGGGCTCGACCACCGTCATCGGCATCGCCAACCTCGCCATGCTGACCGGCAACATCGGGCGGCCAGGCGTGGGCGTGAACCCGCTGCGCGGGCAGAACAACGTGCAGGGCTCCTGCGACATGGGGTCCTTCCCGCACGAACTGCCGGGCTACCGCCATGTCAAGAACGACCGAGGTGCGCGACGATCTTCGAAAGCCTCTGGGGCGTGAAGATCGACCCCGAGCCGGGCCTGCGCATCCCCAACATGCTGGACGCGGCGGTCGAGGGCACGTTCAAGGGCCTCTACTGCCAGGGCGAGGACATCCTGCAGTCCGACCCCGACACCAAGCACGTCGCGGCGGGTCTGGCGGCGATGGACTGCGTCATCGTCCACGACCTGTTCCTGAACGAGACCGCGAACTACGCCCATGTCTTCCTGCCGGGCTCGACCTTCCTCGAAAAGGACGGGACCTTCACCAACGCCGAACGCCGGATCAACCGCGTCCGCAAGGTGATGGCGCCGCGCAACGGCTATGCCGACTGGGAGGTCACCCAGATGCTCGCCAACGCGATGGGCGCGGACTGGACCTACACCCATCCCAGCCAGATCATGGACGAGATCGCGCTGACCACGCCGTCCTTCGCCGGCGTGACCTATGAGAAGCTGGAGAAGATGGGCTCGGTCCAGTGGCCCTGCAACGACAAGGCGCCCGAAGGCACGCCGCTGATGCATGTCGACGGCTTCGTGCGCGGCAGGGGCAAGTTCATCCGCACCGAATACGTGGCGACGGACGAAAAGACCGGCCCGCGCTTCCCGCTGCTGCTGACCACCGGCCGCATCCTGAGCCAGTACAACGTCGGCGCGCAGACGCGGCGGACGGCGAACGTGGTCTGGCATGCCGAGGACGTGCTGGAGATCCACCCGCACGACGCCGAAGTGCGCGGCGTCCGCGACGGGCGACTGGGTGCGGCTGGCCTCGCCGCTCGGGCGAGACGACGCTGCGGGCCAAGATCACCGACCGCGTCTCGCCGGGCGTGGTCTACACGACCTTCCACCACCCCGACACGCAGGCCAACGTCATCACCACCGACTATCTCCGACTGGGCCACCAACTGCCCGGAATACAAGGTGACGGCCGTGCAGGTCGGCCCGTCGAACGGGCCGACCGAATGGCAGGAAGACTACGCCGCACAGGCCGAGCAGTCGCGCCGCATCCTGCCGGCGGCCGAGTGATGGAGACGCACGCGCCCCCTGCCCCGGCTGGTCTTCGGCCCGCTGCGGCATCGAGCAGGGCGACGCGGATGCTGCCGGAGGAGGTGGCGGTGGCGCTGTCGCTACAACGGCACGACGCAGGCGGTGATGATGGCGACGCCCGACGACCTGGAGGATTTCGCCTACGGCTTCTCGCTGACCGAAGGCATCGCGCGGCCGGACGAGATCGAGAGCGTCGAGGTGGTCGAGACCGACGCGGGCATCGACGTGCAGATCTGGCTGGTGCCCGAGGCCGAGGCGCGGCTGGCGGCGCGCCGCCGCACGATGGCCGGGCCGGTCGGCTGCGGCCTGTGCGGGATCGACTCGCTGGAAGAGGCGCTGCGCGACCGTGCCGCCCGTGACCGCCGCGCTGTCGCATCACGCCACGCAGATCTGCGCAGCGGTTGCGGCCCTGCCGGCGCACCAGCGCGCTGCACGACGCGACCCGCGCCGTCCATGCGCGCGGCCTTCTGGACACCGGCGAGCGGCATCGTCGCTGCGCGCGAGGATGTCGGTCGGCACAACGCGCTGGACAAGCTGGCGGGCGCGATGCTGCGCGGCGGGATCGGGCCGCAGGGCGCCGTTGTTCTGACCAGCCGCGTCTCGATCGACATGGTGCAGAAGATGCGCGGCGATGGGCGCGCCGGTCCTCATCGCCGTCTCCGCCCCCACCGCCCATGCCGTCGAGCTGGCCGAGGCGGCGGGCATCACCCTGATCGCCCTGGCGCGGCCCGACCGGTTCGAGGTCTTCACCCATACCGACCGCATCCATCCCGACGAGGCCGCCCATGTCGCATGACAAGCTGATCCACATGGCGAACCAGATCGCCACCTTCTTTGAGTCGAAACCCCATGCCGAGGGCGTGGAAGGCGTGGCAGCCCATATCAACGCTTACTGGGAGCCGCGGATGCGTCGCCACCTGTTCGAGGTTGTCGATGCCGGAGGCGCAGGGACTCAAGCCCCTCGTGCTCGAAGCGGCGGGCGCGATCAGACGCCCGGCCGAAGCTGCCTGATCAGTAGCCAGTCCCGCGGATGACGGTCTTGACCGTGCGCGCAAGGATCATGACGTCGGTCGTCAGCGACATGTCGCGATCATAGTCGGCATCAAAGAGCGCACGCGCAGCAAATGACGTGTCGTTGCGCCCCGAGGTCTGCCAGTAGCCGGTGATCCCCGGGCGCATCTTGTAGTAGACGTTGGACGGATAGAGCGCCTGTTGCGACACCATCATCGGGCGCGGCCCGACAAGGCTCATGTCGCCCCGCAGCACGTTCCAAAGCTGCGGCAGCTCATCCAGCGAGCACTTGCGCAGCACCCGTCCGAACGATGTGATCCGTGGATCGCGCTTCAGCTTCTGCGTCTCATTCCACTCGCGGCGCATTTCAGGGTCGGCGGCAAGGCAGGCTTCCATCCGGGCGTCGGCGTCGCAGACCATGCTGCGCAGCTTCCACATCCGGAACGTCCGACGACCTTTTCCCACGCGCTCCTGCGCGTAGAACGGCTTGCCTCCGTCCAGAGCCACGCCAAGCGCCAAGACAGCGACCAGCGGGACCACGACCGGCGCTGCGGCCAGAACGGCCGCTACATCGAAGACGCGCTTCATCAGAGCACGGTAGGGGCCGGAAGGCCGCTCGACCGATTCGGCAGCGACCGAGGGCTGCACCGGCTGCGCCAGAGACGGCGGAAACTGTGGGAAGTTCATCGTCATTGTATGCGTCTCCTAAACAATTCGACGGGCAACTTGCAATCTTTGGTTCCGTTCAAAATAAAATCGAAGTCGGCGAATATCCGAGATTTACCATAACGCATTGGGCTCGACCTGTCATCACCATCGCCTCCATTCGTCTCCGCCCCACATAGAAGTTTACCCTGTCGTCGATTGGAAAGGCGACAACATTCCGCGTTGCAGCACGATCTGAGCGGAAACTGACCACAGCATTCGCTCGAAAATAGGACAGTTAAGCGTGAAACTCCGGCAGGACTGCCACCAATTTCGCCCCACAGGCCAAACTTTGACCACATTCCATCCAAAGTGATTCTGTCTGCCTTAACCATACTCAAATCTTCATCTATCTCGCTCTGGTTGTCTTCGCACCTGCAGCATCGCATTTGAGGCTGAATTTCGTAGCCGAGGTTGCAAAATCGATTGTTTCCTGAAAGCCACAAAAGCCGATCGCTTGGCTTGCCTGACCACGCGCATTTTCTGGATAATCGTCCACTCATGACAGAATTCACCTACGCGCCTCCAGATGTTCCGCTTCATGTGATCTTCCATGACAATGCAGTTGTCGTGGCGGAAAAGCCGACGGACCTGCTGTCGGTCCCGGGACGGGGCGACGACAGGGCCGATTGCCTGATCTCGCGGTTGCGCAAGCGCTTCCCTTCGGTCTTGCTCGTCCACCGGCTCGATCTGGATACCTCGGGCGTGATGGTGTTTGCGTTGACCAAGGCGGCCCAGGGCAATCTCGGCAGGCAGTTCGAGGCCCGGACGGTCGAGAAGATCTACGCGGCCCGCCTCTGGGGGCGTCTGGAGCCAGCCGAAGGTCGCGTGAACCTTCCATTGATCGTCGACTGGCCCAACCGCCCGCGCCAGCATGTGAACCACGAAACGGGGCGGCCCGCGGTGACCGACTGGGCGGTGACTGGCTATGGTCCGGGCGAAACGAGGGTGCACCTGATGCCCCGAACGGGCCGAAGCCACCAACTGCGGGTTCACATGGCCGAGACGGGTCACCCGATCCTCGGCGATCCGCTCTATGCCAGCGGAGCAGCGGCTGATTTTCCAAGACTGATGCTGCACGCCGAAACGCTGGCCTTCGCGCATCCCGCGACGGGCGAACGCGCAAGCTTCACATCGCCTGCGCCGTTCTGAGAAAGCTCGACCGGGCCGCACGAGCCAGGGTCAGCGAATCACGAACTCGTCCCGATCATAGCCCTGCAGATACAGCAGCGCCGTGAGATCGCCGTGGTTCACGCGCAGATCGCACTGCGCCGCAACCATCGGCTTGGCATGAAGCGCGACGCCCGCCCCGGCACGCGCAAGCATCCCCAGGTCGTTCGCACCATCGCCGACCGCAAGAACATCATCCTCGGCGATCCCAAGGGCGAGGCTGATCTCCTCCAGCGCCTGTATTTTTGCGGCGCGGCCAAGGATCGGTTCGGCAACGGCACCGGTCAGGCACCCATCCTCGACGAGCAGCACGTTGGCGCGGTTCTCATCAAAGCCGAGCATGTCGGCGATGGGTTGTGTGAAAGCGGTGAAGCCCCCCGAAACGAGCGCGGCCCGCGCCCCATGCGCCTTCATCGTGGCGACCAGCACCTCACCACCCGGCATGGGCGTGATACGGGTCGCCAGAACATGCGCAATGACCCGGGCGTCAAGCCCCGCAAGAAGCGACACGCGCTCGCGCAATGCCGCCTCGAAATCCAGCTCGCCATTCATCGCGCGCGCCGTGATCGCCGCCACATGGGGCCCCACCCCTGCCTCGGCCGCGAGTTCGTCGATGCATTCCTGACGGATCATCGTGCTGTCCATATCGGCCAGCAGCAGCCGTTTGCGCCGCCCCTCGCTGCGCTGAACGGCAAGGTCGATGCCAAGCGACTGCAGGCCCGCCCAGACATCCCATCGGTTTGCTGGAACCTCCGGCAAGGGAAACTCGGCGGCGACACCGGGGTCGAGCCAGCGCGCCTCGCCCCCGCCCCAGGCATCGCGCAGGCTTTCGACGGTGGTGCGGTCCAGCCGCGGCGTGGCGGGGTCGGTCAGCAGGGTGGCCACGAACATGGGGAAGTTTCCGATAGTGGACGGCGCGCGTCGGTTTTTCGATCTCAAGCGGCGCATTAGGACAAAAATCCGGCTTGTGCCAGAGCGTAGCCGCCTCTATTCCCGACGGCGGGACACCCCTCCCCAACGGGGGGCACATATCTGGAAGGATACCATGTCTGATCTGCAGACCCCGGCCGCGCGGCCGGCAAACCCGCGCTTCTCGTCTGGCCCCTGCGCCAAGATTCCCGGTTTTTCCCTCGATGCCCTGTCCGACGCCCCTTTGGGCCGGTCGCATCGCGCTGCCGTCGGCAAGGCGAAGCTGAAGGAAGCCATCACGCTGACGCGCGAGATTCTGGGCGTTCCCGCCGACTACCGCATCGGGATCGTTCCGGCCTCGGACACGGGTGCCGTGGAAATGGCGATGTGGTCGCTGCTCGGCGCCCGTCCGGTGGAAATGCTCGCCTGGGAAAGCTTCGGCGAAGGCTGGGTGACGGATGCGGTCAAGCAGTTGAAACTCGACGCGACGGTGCGGATCGCGCCCTATGGCGAGATCGTCGATTTCACCAAGGTCGATTTCGACAAGGACGTCGTTTTCACCTGGAACGGGACGACCAGCGGGGTGCGCCTGCCGAATGGCGATGCCATTCCATCGACCCGCGCCGGGTTGACGATCTGCGATGCGACGAGCGCAGCCTTCGCGATGGAGCTGCCCTTCGACAAGCTGGATGTGGTGACTTTCAGCTGGCAGAAGGTGCTGGGTGGCGAAGGGGCGCACGGGATGCTGATCCTCAGCCCACGCGCCGTTGAACGGCTGGAGACTTACACCCCCGCCTGGCCCCTGCCGAAGATCTTCCGGCTGACCTCCAAGGGCAAGCTGATCGAGGGCATCTTTGAAGGCGAGACGATCAACACCCCATCCATGCTGGCGGTCGAGGATTATCTGGTCGCCCTGAAATGGGCGAAGTCGATCGGCGGGCTCAAGGGGCTGATCGGCCGGGCCGACGACAACGCAGCGACGATTGCGGACTTCGTGTCTTCCCGGCCCTGGATCACGAACCTGGCGGTCGATCCGGCGACGGCATCCACCACTTCGGTCTGTCTCAAGTTTACAGATGCGCGCATCACTGACGGCGCGGCCTTTGCCAAGGCTGTCGCGGGACGGATCGAGAAGGCGGGGGCGGGGTTTGACCTTGGCGCCTACCGTGATGCGCCCCCCGGCCTGCGCATCTGGTGCGGCTCGACCGTGGAACAGGCCGACGTTGCGGCGCTGCTGCCCTGGATCGACTGGGCCTTCCACTCCGAGATCTCGGCACTGGCCGAAGCTGCCTGAAATCCGGCGGGCGACTCTCGCCCCAACGACACCGTAGGGCGGGGTTCACCCCGCCTTCCCCGCAGTTTGCACATGAATGGAGCCCGACATGGCGCCCAAAGTTCTCGTATCCGACGAACTCTCCGAAACCGCCGTCCAGATCTTCCGCGACCGGGGGGTCGAGGTGGATTACCTGCCGAAGCTCGGCAAGGACAAGGATGCCCTGGCCGAAGTGATCGGCAAGTATGACGGTCTGGCCATCCGCTCGGCCACCAAGGTCACCGAAAAGCTGCTTGCCCTCGCCCCCAATCTGAAAGTGGTCGGGCGGGCGGGCATTGGCGTGGACAACGTCGATATTCCTGCCGCATCGCGCAAGGGCGTGATCGTGATGAACACGCCCTTCGGGAATTCGATCACGACCGCCGAACACGCCATCGCAATGATGTTCGCCGTGGCGCGGCAAATCCCCGAGGCGAACGCCTCGACCCATGCCGGCAAGTGGGAGAAATCCCGCTTCATGGGGGTGGAGCTGTTCAACAAGACACTCGGCGTGATCGGTGCAGGCAACATAGGCGGCATCGTCTGCGACAGGGCACTGGGGCTGAAGATGAAGGTCATCGCCTATGACCCCTTCCTGAGCGAAGAGCGGGCGAAGACTTTGGGCGTGACCAAGGTGGAACTTGACGATCTGCTCGCCCGCTCGGATTTCATCACCCTGCATGTCCCGCTGACCGACAAGACCCGCAACATCCTGTCGGCCGAGGCGCTGGCGCGCTGCAAGGCCGGGGGTGCGGATCATCAACTGCGCGCGCGGCGGACTGGTGGACGAGGCGGCGCTGGCCGATGCGCTGCGCTCGGGCCATGTCGCGGGTGCGGCCTTTGACGTGTTCGCCGAGGAACCGGCGACGGCCTCGCCGCTGTTCAACCTGCCGAACGTCGTGGTCACCCCGCATCTGGGTGCCTCGACGACCGAGGCTCAGGAGAATGTGGCGTTGCAGGTGGCCGAACAGATGTCGGATTATCTGCTGACGGGGGCGGTTTCCAACGCGCTCAACATGCCGTCCGTCACCGCCGAAGAAGCGGTGGTGATGGGACCGTGGGTGAAGCTGGCCGGGCATCTGGGGGCCTTCGTCGGACAAATGACGGAAGAACCGATCAAGGCGATCAACGTGCTCTATGACGGATCGGTGGCCGGGATGAACCTTGCGGCGCTGAACGCGGCGACCATCGCGGGGATCATGCAGGCGACCAACCCGGACGTGAACATGGTCTCTGCCCCGGTGATCGCCAAGGAACGCGGCATCCAGATCAGCACCACCCGGCAAGAGAAGTCGGGCGTGTTCGACGCCTATATCAAGCTGACGGTGGTGACAGACCGCCGCGAGCGTTCTGTCGCGGGCACCTGCTTCAGCGACGGCAAGCCGCGCTTCATCCAGATCAAGGGCATCAACATCGACGCCGAAGTGGGGCGCCACATGCTCTACACCACGAACGAAGACGTGCCGGGAATCATCGGCCTTCTCGGCATGACGATGGGCAAGAACGGCGTGAACATCGCGAACTTCACGCTGGGGCGGTCCGGCGTGGGCCAGGATGCCATCGCGATCCTCTACCTCGATCAGGCGCTCAAGCCCGAGGTGGTCCAGACGCTGGAATCGACCGGTATGTTCCAGCAGGTGAAGCCGCTGGAATTCGACGTGGCCTGACACTCAGGTCTTGCTGCGCAGGGCGCCGTCCAATCGGTGGCGCCCTGCCAGAGGTTGCCGCCCGGGCTGACGCCCGGCACAGCGCTACCCGTGGGTGCCCCACGGGCCGTGCTTGCCCGGACGGCCATCGACCCTTTCGAACCCGTGCGCACCGAAGAAATCGCGCTGCGCCTGGATCATGTTGGCAGTCCCGCGTCCCGTGCGCATCATGTCGAACCACATCAGGCCCGCAGCCAGCGCGGGAACCGGCAGGCCCGCCAGCGCACAGGCCGCCACAACCCGGCGCAGCGCGCCGTGGCAGCGTTCCAGATGGCCGGCAAAGACGGGTGCCAGGATCAGGTTGCGCGACGGGTCTTCCGCGAGCGCCGCCGCCATGTCGTTGAGCATGTCCGACCGGATGATGCAGCCCGCGCGCCAGACCTTTGCGACTTCGGGCATCGGAACTCCCCAGCCGAATGATTTCGAAGCGGCCGAAAGCATGTCGAACCCCTGCGCGTAGCACAGGATCTTGCCCGCGATCAGGGCCGCTTCCAGATCGTCGAGCGAAAGCGCGCCCGAAGCGAGCGGGGTCGGCGCGGCCCCGTACCTGCTTTGCCCGGCAGAGCGCATGTGCAGCCGGGCCGACACGTTGCGGGCGGCGACCGCGGCTTCGATGACGGGCACGGGGGTGGCGAGATGCTGCGCCTCGATGGCCGTCCAGCGCCCAGTTCCCTTCTGCCCTGCAGAATCGAGGATCACATCCAGCATCGCGGCCCCTGTCGCGGGGTCGGTCGCCCGCGCGACGGCGCCGGAAATCTCGATCAGGTAGGACCGCAGGACGCCCTCGTTCCACCGCTCGAAGACCGGCGCGATTTGCGCGGCGGACAAGCCCATGCCGTCGCGCATCACGCCATAAAGCTCGGCGATCATCTGCATGTCGGCATATTCGATGCCGTTGTGGACCATCTTGACGAAGTGCCCCGCCCCGCCCGGACCCATCCATGTCGCACAGGCCGTACCCTCGAACTTGGCCGAGATGGCCTGGAGGACCGGCGCAACGCGGTCCCATGAGTCGCGCGGACCGCCCCCCATGATCGACGGTCCGTGGCGCGCGCCCTCCTCACCGCCCGAAACGCCCATCCCGATGAAGGGGACGCCTTGCGCCGCAGCATCCGCCGCGCGGCGTTCGGTATCGTGAAACTCTGCGTTGCCCGCGTCGATGATTACGTCGTCGGGTCCAAGAAGCGGCCGCAGCGCCGCGATCTGGTCATCGACGACAGGGCCCGCAGGCACCATCAGGATGATGGCACGGGGCGCACGGATAGAGCTTACGAGTTGTTCCAGCGTCTCGGTGGGGACGATGCGCGGCGCAAGATCGCCGGCGTCCGCATGGAACTGCCGGGTCACCTCGGTCGTGCGGTTCCATACTGCAATCGGAAAACCCTTCTCCGCGATGTTGAGCGCAAGTGCCGCGCCCATTGTGCCAAGCCCGATCAGCCCGATATCCGCCTGTGTCATTGCCCTGCCTTCCGTTACCGCCACCACAGCTAACCCCGGGGCTGCGCCCGGTCAAACGATGCGCCGCCGCAGCATCCGCATCCCGCTGGCAGCATCGCCCCTGTCGCTTGCCGGAAAGCCGCATTAGGTTTGCGCGCAGCGACGGACGGAGCATCCATGCGGACCTATGCCATCGGCGATATTCATGGCCATCTCGACCTGCTGCGCGACGCCCATGACAAGATCGCAAGAGACCGGTTGCGGACAGGCGACCGAGACGCGCCAGTCATCCATCTGGGCGATCTGGTGGACCGGGGCCCGGACAGCCGGGGGGTGATCGAGTACCTTCGCACCGGCCAGGACGGGGGCGAACCGTGGGTTGTGCTCAAGGGCAACCATGACCGGATGTTCGCGGGCTTTCTGGCCGATCCCTCATGGCAGGATCCCGGGCTTCGCAGCGATCTGAGCTGGCTTCATCCGCGTCTGGGAGGTGCTGCGACGCTTGCATCTTACGGCGTCCGGGCGGCCGGGGATCGCCCGCTTGCCCCGGTGCATGCCGAGGCGGTCGCGGCGGTTCCGCAGGCGCATCGCGAGTTCCTGGCGGGCCTGCCGACATGGCGGCAGCGGGGCGATGTGGTCTTCGTACATGCGGGCATCAGGCCCGGCACCCCGATGGAGATGCAGGCCGAGACCGACCTTGTCTGGATCCGCAAGGGGTTCCTGGAAGAGACGCGCGACCTCGGTGTGCTGGTCGTGCATGGTCACACGGCGCTCGACATGCCAAAGCACTACGGAAACCGCGTGAACATCGACAGCGGGGCGGCCTATGGCGGGCTGCTGACGACCATCGTTGTCGAAGGCCGGGATGTCTGGACGTTGGAAGACCAGGGGCGCGTGCCGCTCTTGCCCTGAGCCTCAGTCAGGCGAACCTTTCCACAGCCGCCATGCGCTGAGTACCGCCGAACCGCCGAAAAACAGCCCTGCGATGCCGACGACCTCGACCAGCGCGGCGGCATTGGCAACGCCATGACTGGCAAGCGCCGCCCCCATCAGCGCAAGGCCCGCGAGCGAGATGGCGAGCCGCAGCTTGTGTTCCCCGCGGGTCGGGCCGGTCACAGGGGCAGTTCCGGGTTCGCGCGGTTGCCGTCGAGTGCGCAGAAGAACTCGTCAAGTTGCGGCGGCTTTACCGATGTTCCCGAAAGCATGGCATGCGCCTGCCCGCGATGGTGGATCTGGTGCTGGAAAAGGTGAAGCAGGATAAGGTCGGTCCGCTCGGGTACGCTGCCAAGCGGGCCGCGGTCGGTCAGGATGATGTCGTGTTCGCAAGCGGGCGCAAGCGCGCGGCAGAACGCCGTCAGGCGGTCGTCGGAATGCGCCTGCGCAGGGCGCAGGTCGGCGGCGGTCGGATAATCGGGCCGGTCATCGAATAACGCATATCCCCGCCCCCCGCCGGTCAGCGCGTCGATATAGTACCAGTCCACCCAGAGGATATGGTTCAGCGTTTCGCGCAGCGACGGGAAGAACCCGATGCGAGGCGCCGCGAACTCTTCCGGCGAGAGTGCCTCGCAAGCCATGAGCAGTCGATGGTTCGCTTCGGCATTGTTCAGGGCAAGCAGCGTGTAGGGCGAGTTTGTCATGGCGCGGTTATCCGGATCGAGGAACGGGCCGATTGTCCAAGCGCGTCGATGACCGACAGCGTCACGAACCCGGTTCCGGGCAGATGCAGCAGGGTGGAGCGGTCGCGCAACGCGGTCGCAACGGGCAGGCCGTCGGCAAGCCAGGTGAACGGGGCGCGGCCGCCCTGAACCCGAACGAGCAGCCCATCGCGAAGAAGCTCCACCTCGGCGCCGTTCGGGGGAAAGGCCACGGCGGGCGCGTCCTGCGGCTGGAACGCGGCAGAGCGCGAACGGAAGTGGCGAAGCGGCTGGGGCAACTGCGCTGTCGCAAGCAGCAGAGTCGCGGGAGGGGGCGCAGGAAGTGGATCGAGCCGCGGCTTCAGGCGGTTGAACGCTTGGAAAAGCACCGGCGCTGCCAGATCGCCCCCGAATGCGCCGGGCACCGGGGTGCCATCGGCACGGCCCATCCAGACGCCGACCACATGCGTGCCGTCGAACCCGATGGCCCAGGCGTCGCGATGGCCATAGCTTGTGCCGGTCTTGTAGGCGAGGCGATTGCTGGGTGCGCCGGGCGGCGGCGCGAGCCCCGCAAGGATGTCGCCGACCTGCCATGCCGCGATGTCGGAAACGACACGGGCACCTTCACTCGTTGCACCCGTGACATGCAACGGCAGCGCAACGCCACCGCGTGCGAGCGCAGCATAGAGCTGCACCATGTCTTCCAGGGTGACCCCGATACCTCCAAGCGCCACGGCAAGGCCGGGCTGGTCGCCGGGGATGACGGGCTCGATGCCCGCCCGCCGCAGCGCCGCCAGCAGCTTGGCGGGCCCGAGCGCGTCGGTCAGTGCGACAGCAGGGATGTTGAGCGAAAGCTGAAGCGCCTCACGGGCGCGAAGGGTTCCGTGGAAAGTCCTGTCGAAATTCTGCGGGGCGTAGGTGCCGAACGTGGTGGGCCGGTCCTCGATCAGCGTCTCGGGATGGGCAAGGCCTTCGTCGAACGCCAGCGCATAGATCAGCGGCTTGAGCGTGGAACCGGGCGAGCGCAACGCTGCGGTCATGTCGACGAAACCCTGTCGCGCGTCGGCCTGATAGGCGGCCGAACCGACCGAGGCGAGAATTTCGCCGGATCGGTGGTCGGCGACGACGATGGCGACCTGAAGTTGCTCGCCCTGCTCGGCCACTGCCTCGGCGGCCAGGGCTTCGATCCTCGCCTGCAAGCGGGCATCCAGTGTCAGGCTGTGCAGCCGAAGCGATGGCGCCTCGGCCCGCACCCGTTCTGCCAGGTGGGGCGCGAGGGCGGGAACCGGATGGCGGGACCGGGGGATGGGTTCAGTCAGCGCGGCCGCGATCTGGTCGGCATCGATCAGCCCCGCACCTTCGGCGCGCCACAGGACGCGCGCGCGGGCCACTTCTGCACTGTCGGGGGCGCGGTCGGGGCGGCGGGACTCCGGCGCTTGTGGCAAAGCGACAAGCAGCGCGGCTTCGGCAGGCGTCAACCGGCGCGGCTCCTTGCCGAAATAGGCCAGCGTGGCAGCGCGCACACCTTCGAGATTGCCGCCAAAGGGTGCCAGATGAAGGTAGAGGCCGAGGATCTGTTCCTTGGTCAGCCTGCGTTCCAGAGCGAGGGCGACGCGCATCTGGCGTAGCTTGCCTGCCACCTTGCCCGTCCCGCTTTCCTCGAGCAGCCGCGCGACCTGCATGGTGAGGGTGGAGCCGCCGGAAATGACGCGGCCATTCCGGACGGCCTGCACGACGGCGCGCAGCATGGATCGGCCATCGACGCCGGGATGATCGAAGAAGCGGCGATCCTCGTAGGCAATGAGCATGGCGATGTAGGCCGGGTCGACCTGATCCAGCCCGGTCGCCAGCCGCCAGCGGCCATCGTCGACGGTGAAGGCGCGCAGAAGCTGGCCATTGCGATCGACAACCTCGACCGAGGTGTCAAGCGCCAGAGGGGGAAGCCGCGTGTCGTCAATCCAGCCATCCACCAGATCGCGCAGCACCGCACCGGTCCAGAGCACCGCCACCAGCGCGAAGAGCGGCCAGGCGCGTCTCACGGCGTCACGATCACCCGTCCGGCGTCGCTGCGGGCGCGGAAATCGGGGCGATACATGTCCTCGACCGAGGCGGCGGGGTGATGGAAGCTTCCCGGCGAAACCGCCCGGACAATGTAGCCGAGGCGGAACGGCGTGGCGTCCATCCGGTCGATCGCGGTCAGGAAGCGGTCCTGCCGGAATTCGGAATGTGCCACGTCCACCTCAAGCCCCAGATCGTCCAGACCGGCGACATCACCGCCCCGGATCAGGTTCGGATTGTCGATCTCGAACCCCGCAGGCAGGGGATCGGTGACCATCAGCCGCGCCTCTCCCGACCCGAAGGGCGTGATGTCGAGCACCGTCACAAGGCGCGTTCCGACGGGCACCGAGGCAATCTCGGCAGGCTGACCATCGAGCGTGTAGTAGCTGCGCGTGATCGCATAGCCATTGCCCCCTGCCGGTTCAGGCTCTGCCGGAACACCGAAGGCCGTGACCGTCAGGCTTGTGTCGCGCTGGCCGGTATTCGTCACCGCGATGGGCGCGGCGGCAGCGCTTTCCAGAACACGGACAAGCGGACCAGAGGCGGGTTCACCGTTCAGGCTGATCCCCCCGGCGCCTGACGCATCGACAAGGGCACGCGCGGCAAGCAGCGCCCAGGCGGCTTCCTGCGTTGAAAGCGTGCCTGCCCGCGAGGCAAGGCGGGTCGCCAGTGCCTCGCGATCCACCGCTTGCGAGCCTGCTTCGGCTGCGAGGGCCAAAGTGGCTGCGGCATCGCGGAAGTTGGTGCCGAAATCGGCGCGGAAGATCTGTACCGGCTCGACATCCGGCAACGCATCAAGCTTCGCCGCAGCGCGGGCAAACATCGCATCGGCCCGCGTCTGGTCGCCATAGCTCGCCAGCGCCGCACCCAGTTGAGCGGCAGCGGTAGGCGTTGCGAAACTGTCGCCCTTGACGTCGGCGTAGTAACGCAGATCGCCCACGGCCGCCGCACCTTCGCGGGCCAGCACCATCAGGGCGTAGGCCAGCGCCTCGCCGCCGCCGTTGATCGTGGCGTCAAAATCGGGGGCGTAGTTGACCTGATTGCGCAAGTTGTCGAGCGCCGCACGGAAAGCGGTGTCCGGCACGTCCACGCCCTGCGCGCGGGCGCGCGACAGGAAATCGGTGACGAAGGCATCAAGCCAGAAGTCGCCCGATGTCGGCCCCCATAGTCCGAACGCCCCTTCCGCGGTCTGGTTGGTCAGAAGTTCCGCAACGGATTCCTCTAGCCGGGTGCGGATGTCATCGGCGTAGCTCAGGTCCATCACCCGCGCCATCTCGTCGAAGTAGAGCAGCGGCATGGCCTTTGACGTGATCTGCTCGGTGCACCCGTAGGGGTATCGGTCGAGCGCGGCGAGCAGGCCGGGGGCGTTCAGCCGCGCGACAGGACCAGCGGCGAGGGTGGCCCTCGCGGTGCCCGGACGCAAGCCCGCGAAGGCGTCGGCATCGAAGAGGAACGTCTCGCCCGGCGCAAGGGTAAAGCGGCTGGTGCGCGCGAGTTCGGGGTCATTGACCTGCACGGGAAGCGCAAGGGTCTTGGTCAATCGTTTGCCGTCCGGGGTCGTCAGGGCGACGGTGATTTCCTGATTGCCGGGCTCCAGCGCGGTGACCGGAATCTGGAAGGTGGCCTTGCCCTTGTCAGCAAGATCGAAGCCCGAGGGAACCGCGCCCAACGTGACGCCGGGTGACGAGACGTCGAGGCCCATGCGACCCGATGGACCGGTGGCGTGGACGATCTCCAGAAGCAGGCGGCTTTCGTCGCCGGGGCTGAGAAAGCGCGGAAGGCTGGCGGTGACGACCACGGGGTCGCGCACCAGAACGTCGGCCTGCGCCTGACCGACGCCCGCCTTCGACCACGCGACGGCCATGACCCTCACCGTTCCGTTGAACGACGGCAGATCGAAGCTTGTGCGGGCAAAACCGTCTTCTCCGACGGTGAGCGGCCCGGCGAAATAGGCCACGAGTTCTTCCGTCGGCGGAGGCGCCTGCAACTTCGCCTGTGCGCCCGCATCGCCGCCGGACCGGATCGTCCCCTCCGCGCCGTTCATGCCGTCGATCAGGCGGCCATAGATGTCGCGAATGCCGACGCCCAGCTTGCGCTGACCGAAGTAGTGGGCCGAGGGATCGGGCGAGGCGAACCGCGTGAGGTTCAGGATCCCGACATCGACGGCGGCAAGGGTGACATAGGCCGTTTCGCCGGGCTGAACGTCAGCTACCTTCACCGCGACGGGAAGCGGCCCGCGCGGCGCTGCTTCCGGCTGAACCTCGATGCTGGCCTGCAACTGCCGTCTGCCGGGGTCGATGGCGGCATAGGCAAGGCCCATGGTCCGCGACGGGTTGCGACCGGCAGCGACATCCATCGGGCGCAGAACAGACGCCGTGACGTAAACGCCCGCGCCCCATTCATCGGTCACGGGCAGGTTGATCAGGTTCTCGCCTTCGGTGACCTGAACGGCCTTCATCGCGATCAGGCGGTTCGACAGAACCGTGACCAGAGCGGTTCCGGCCGACACGCGGGACGAGCCGGACGACCGCAGTCTCGCCGGGGCGGTAGGCCTTCTTGTCGAGCGACAGCTCCAGCATGTCCGGCGTCTGGGCTGCGTCGGCAGCGGCGTACCACCCCGACGTGAAGGGCACCGATGTTGCGGCATAGGGGCCGTCCGTCCGCTCGACCAGCAGCTCGTATTCACCCCAGGGCACCGGGGCGCCGACCTGCGCCGGTTCGGTGCCGAGCGTTGCCTCGCCGCTCGCAACCCGGCTGCGGGTCGTGACGGGTTCCCAGTTCCACTGACCATATTGCTGATACCACTGGTAATCGACCTGAACGCGGGTCAGTTCCCATTTCACGGTCATCGGGACTGCCGTTTCGTCAGGCCCGACGCCGATCACCTGGAAGCGCGCCTCTTGCCCCTCGGGCACGGCACCATCGAAAAGCGGCTTGACCCCGATCATCGGAACCGAAGGCTGGAGCGGCCGGATCAACTCGCGTTCCACCGGACGCCCCGAGCCTTCGGCGAGCCGCAGGGTGAAGCGTGCCTCGAGCGGGCGCGCCGGGTCCGCCACTTCCGGAAGCGGCACCGGCACTTCGGCGCGACCCTGATCGTCGGTGCGCAACCCCGCCTCGAGCGAGGCCATCTGTGCCGCAAAGGGTTCATCGGCGCGACCGAAACGATACCCCGGAAAGCCTTTCACGCCCTCGGCAGCGCGGATCAGGACCTCACCCTCGATGGCGAGGTTCGATCCCGGCGCGCCGAAAAGGTAGCGGGCATCGACATCGAGGATCGGGATATCCCCCAACCGGAGCCTCTGGTCGGCCAAGGTCAGAGCGAAGTCGATACGTTCGGGCAAGAAGTCTTCGACAAGGAACGTCTTCGACGTCAGCGGCGCGGCATCAAGATCGGCAAAGACCTCCAGACGCCAGACGCCCCGCGGGGCGGACCCCGCGATGGGAAGCGCAAAGACATGCCCACCCGCCCCCGCGTCTTCGGCGAGGGCGCGTGAATACTCCAGCCCGTCCGGGCGATTCAGGATCGCGGTAAGCGGCAGGCCGTCGATCGCCGCGGCGTTGGTGTCCCGGCTGAGGGCAGTCGCGTAGACCGTCTCGCCGGCGCGATAGGCGCCCCGGTCGGTGGTCAGAAAGACATCCACCGGCGGCGCGGGTTCGCGGCCTTCGACACCCCGGTCGGACAGATCGAACTCGGGGTCAGTCAGCGACAGGAAGGCCAAATCGGTATCGGCATCCCGAAGGACGACAAGCGCGGGGGCCTGGGCGCCTGTTCCGCGGGCAAGGCCCGCGTCGAAGCGGGCGTATCCCTGATCGTCGGTCGTCGTCGTGGCAAGCACGGCATTGGCGCGGCTGAGAAGTTCGACGGTGACCCCCGGTTTCGCTGCGGCTGTCGCGAGGCTGCGGACAAAGACATGCAGACCGTCGACGCCGCTCATCGTCGTCAGTCCGAGGTCCGAGATCACAAACCATTGCCATGCGGGGGGCACGACATAGGGGTCGGTTCCGGGGGCCGAGGCGCGCAGCGCATAGATCCCCGGCGGCAGATCCTTGATGGCCTCGTCCATCGGCAGGCGAGTCAGGACGTCGCGATTGACCTCCATCGCAACCTCGGCCGTGCCACGCCACAACTCGGCACCGACATTGCCCGAAAAGCTGTCTTCCGCCCAAGGCTGCATCGGCTGCGAGAAGTACCCCTCCTGCACGGCGCGGAGCATGTTGCGGTCGGTCACGTCATAAAGGACGAGGTCGAGCGTTTCGGTGTTGACCGATTTAACCGGTATCGACGCCCCTCCCGCACGCGGCAGGACATAGGTGCGTCCGGGAAACCGCGCCGAGGGCGATCTGTCGCGCACGTACTGGGTGATGGTGGTGGATTTCGCCAGTGTTTCGCCGGTGGCCGACGGCAACCCTTCGCGGAATGTCACGGCATACCGCGAGCCGTGCTGCACCCCTTCGACGCAAAGCTGACGCCAGCCGCCCGGAGCGACGGTCAGGCCAGGATCGGCAAGCTGGACATAGGTGGCATAGTCGGTGCCGCGGGCGATCAGGTCGTCCGAGAATGTCGCGCAAATGCGGGGACGGACGCTGTCGCTTTCGACCACGGTTTCGGTGATGCGGAAGCCGTATTTGCCGATCGCGTCGTCGAGCGCCAAAGCCGTATCGTCGCGGGGCTGCAGCGCCTGTGCAAGGCGCAGGGCCTGAACAGCGTCGCGACCCCGCTCGCTACCCTCCAGAGCCTGCGCCATCACCACCAGCGCTGAATGGCGCAAGGCAGGATCGGCCGAGCGGAGATAGCCGTTGACCGAGGCCGAGAGGGCGCGATCGCGAAGGCTGCGCTGGTTCTGCCCGTCGGGAACCCCCGCCGCCAGCAGAAGTCGGGCGTACTCGACCCAGCCTTCCGGCGCATCCGTGACAGTCAGGGCTGCGGCCGTGTATCGGGCCGCATCCTCGAACGCACCGGCGTTCTCGGCATCCACCGCCGACTGACGAAGTTCCTCAAGTGTCTGCTGGCCCGACGGGTGCCCGATCGCCAGTGTTTCGGCCTGAAGCCTTGCCTGCTCGACATCGTTCTCGCCCAGGAATGCCAGTTCTGCCCTGCGCTGCGGGACCTCGGCCAGCACCGACGGATCGGTCGGCAGCACCGCCGCCGAAACCGCGCCCGCGTAAAACACCGGCTCGCCCGGCCCAGCCTTGGGGAAACACGAGGCGTTGCGCGTGTTGAACGTGAAATTCGTGCAGCGGTCGTTGGCAAGGCACGCCCGCATGCAGGCCTCGAGCGTTGTATCGAGGACGGTCGCCAGATCTCCGCCGGGAAGGTCCATCTCGGTCGAGATGGCGAATCGCTTCGCGGGCACGGGAGACTGCTGCGCATCAGCCGGATCACCGGCGGAAAGGAAAAGGCCAAGCAGAAGGGCCGACAAGACCGCACCGGTCGCCTTGCGCATCAAATTCCTCCCTCGGCAATTACCGGATGGTGCCATGGCGGGCATTTGATTGGCAAGCCGCGGGGCGAAGGCGCGGGCATTAAGGCGCGATTCATGTCGATAGACCAGTCTTGGCCCAAGGTCGCCAGAAGGCACCGGCGCGATCAGGGCACGGAATGGACATTTCGGAACGTCTGGCGAAGGAGCGGCGCGCGCGGCTTGCGGCGGAGCGGCTTCTTGAACAGAAGCAGCGGGAGCTTTTTGCAGCGAACGAGAAGCTTGCCCTTCACGCGCGCGCCCTGTCGGACCAGATCGTGGAGCAGCGCCAGGTCGTGCGCAGCGCCTTGTCCGAGGCCGAGGCCCTGAAGGGCCAGCACAGCCGTTTTCTGACCGATCTCGAGAATGCGCATACGGCTGCGGTGATGGCCGAGCGGCGGCTTTGGGATTCGATCAACACAATCCGTGACGGATTTGCCGTGTTCGACCAGAACCAGAAGCTTGTGGCCGCGAACCGCGCCTATCTCTCGATTTTCGACGGTCACGCGGTGGCACCCGGCATCGCCTATGAGGATCTGCTGCGCATCGCTGCGGGCGCCGGTCTCGTGGTGCTGGACACCGACGATGTGGATGCTTGGGTCGCCACGATGCTGGCCCGCTGGGACGCTGATCCCATCGAACCCATCGACCTGAAATTCGCCAACGGGTCCTGGGCGCGGTTGGCGGACCGCCGCGCGCAGGATGGCGACATGGTGACGCTCGCGCTCGACATCACAGAACAGATGCGGATCTGGGCCGCGATCGAGGCGATCCCGGATGGTTTCGTACTTTTCGACAGGGAGGATCGGCTTTTGACCTGCAACCAACGCTACAAGGAAATCTACCCCGACAGCGCGCCCGCGATGGTGCCCGGCACGCGCTTCGAGGATATCCTGCGCCACGGACTGGAGCACGGCCAGCACTCGGACGCCGTGGGACGCGAGGATGCCTGGCTGGCCGAGCGGCTGGCGCATCACCGGACGGCGGACGGCGTTCACGAACAGCAGTTGCGCGACGGACGCTGGGTGCGCGCGCATGACCATCCGACGCCCGACGGTGGGCGCGTGGGCCTGCGTGTCGACATCACCGCGGCAAAGGAACAGCAGGCCGCGCTCGAAGCCGCGCGGCTGGCGGCCGAGGCGGCGAACAGGGCGAAGTCGGCCTTCCTCGCCAATATGAGCCACGAGATCAGGACACCGATGAACGGGGTGGTGGGGATGGCCGAACTGCTGTGCGACACCGCGCTGAACGAAGAACAGCGACTGTTCGCCGAAACGATCCGCTCATCAGGCGAGGCCCTGCTGGTGATCATCAACGACATCCTCGACTATTCCAAGATCGAGGCCGAGCGTCTGACGCTTCACCCCGAGCCTTTCGATCTGGAGCGGACGATCCACGAAGTCACGATGCTGCTGCAACCGAGGGCGCGCGCCAAGGGCATCGACCTCATGATCGATTTCGACATGTTCCTGCCCACGCGCTACGTGGGCGATCCGGGGCGGCTGCGCCAGGTGCTGACCAATCTGATGGGCAACGCCGTGAAGTTCACCGAGACGGGCCATGTCCTTGTCCGGGTCGTCGGGATCGAGGCAGAGCCGGGAAACCAGCAGCTGCACGTCACCGTCGAGGATACGGGCATCGGGATCGCACCCGAGCATCTCGACCACATCTTCGGCGAGTTCAACCAGGTCGATGCAGCGGCCAACCGCAAGTTCGAGGGGACCGGGCTGGGCCTTGCGATCACGCAGCGTCTGATCGAGCGGATGGGCGGCGCCGTCTGGGTGGACAGCGAGCCGGGGCGGGGATCGTCCTTCGGCTTCCGCCTTGCCCTTCCGGTCGCCGAGGATGCCCCCGTGCCGGTATCTGTCGACCTGCGGCGGGCGCTGGTGGTCGACGACCAATTCATCAACCGCACGATCCTGGAACGCCAGCTCGTCGCGCATGGAATCGAGGTAACCCTGTGCCGATCAGCAGCCGACGCGCTGGCGGCGCTGGACCGGGACGCGGGCTATGACGTCTTGCTGACCGACCACGAGATGCCCGACATGGACGGGCTTTCGCTGGCGGTTCACGTGCGCGAGGCGGGGCACCGCCTGCCGATCGTGTTGCTGTCGTCAAACCCGGCGTCCGCCCGTGATGCGCCCGAGGCCGAGGTTCTGGCCTCGATCCTGCAAAAGCCGCTGCTGCGCTCTGACCTCTACCGCCACCTGCAGCAACTGACCGCCCCGGCCGAACCGGAGCCAAAGCCCGCGAGCGCCCCAGCAGGGCCCGGCCGTCTGATGCGGGTTCTGGCGGCGGAAGACAATCGGACGAACCAACTTGTCTTTCGCAAGATGGTAAAGGACCTGGAGATCGACCTGACCTTTGCCAACAACGGGCGCGAGGCGGTGGAGTTGTTCCGAAGCCTCCGGCCCGACCTGATCTTCATGGATATCTCGATGCCCGAGATGGACGGGCGCGAGGCGGCCCGAGCGATACGGGCGATTGAGGCCGAGACGGGCGGGCACGTGCCCATCGTCGCGCTGACCGCACATGCGATGGACGGCGACGCGCCCGGCATCCTTGCCGCCGGGATCGACGCCTACCTGACGAAGCCCTTGCGCAAGAACATGATCGGCGAGGCGATCATGGCGCACTGTCCCACCGATGCCCGGTCAGTGGGCCTGGACAGGGTGCTTGAGGATGGATGAGGCCCTGCCGTCTGGATCGGGTCTTGGGCTCACGCCGCCCGGATGAAGACAGGCTTGTCAGGGCTGCCAAGGTCGGGCCGGTAGCTGTATCCACCGCTGTCGAACTGCGTGATGTCGGATGGGTCGGTCAACCGATGCTCGGTGATGTATCGCGCCATCGCCCCGCGCGCCTGTTTCGCAAAGAAGCTGACGATCCGCGCGTCGTTGCCCTTTTCCTCGAGGAACACCGGGGTGATGACCCGCAGCTTGAGCGCCTTCGTGTCGACCGCCGCGAAATACTCCTGACTGGCACAGTTGACCAATGTGTCGGTGCCGACGGTCATGGCCTGGTCGTTCAGCGCCCTGGCAAGGCGTTTGCCCCAGAATGCGTAGAGCGTGTCGCCCTTCGGGTTCGACAGGCGGCTTCCCATTTCCAGACGGTAAGGCTGGATACCGTCAAGCGGGCGAAGCAGCCCGTAAAGGCCCGACAGGATGCGCAGGTGGTCCTGCGCCCAACGAAGCGCGTCGGGGTCGAGGGTCTTCGCCTCGAGCCCGACATAGGTGTCACCGGCAAAGAACAGTGCGGCCGGAGCGAGGTGTTCCTGCTGCGGGCGGGCGCGGAAAGCCTTGAACCGGTCTGCGTTCAGTTGGGCGAGAGGCTCCGAGATGTCCATCAGCGCGCGCAACTGATCCACGCTGAGGTCGCGCGCCAATCGTGCAAGACGGTTCGCCTCGGTCGTGAAAGCTGGGTCTGTGGGCGCCAAGCCAGCGGGAAGCGGCGGCGGCGGTTCGGCAAGGCGCTTGGCAGGCGAGATGACGGTGAGCATGGCAGTCCCCGGAACGTGTGGGCAGAGGTAAGCGGAACGGCGCGACTTTCCAGTCAGCCGCCGCGAATGGCGTCAAGGAAGGCAGGGCCGAACCGCTCGATCTTCTGCGGACCAAGACCGGCGATCTGCTCAAGCTCGGAAAGGGTCGAGGGGCGCGCCTCGGCGATCTTGCGCAGCGTCGAGAATGGGCAGTTCAGATGCTTGCCTGTCCCATCCTCGCCCGCGCGCCAGTTCCAGCTGAATCTCGCAGAGGCGGTCGAAGACAGTCGCAGCCTCGCGCCCCGCAAGTTTCATCCGCTGCGGATGCAGCGGAACCGTCTGCGCGCCGGTGATGACTTCCAGGAAAGCCGCGCCGAAGCTTTCCAGCTTCTTCGCCCCGACGCCGGTGATCTGCGCCATCTCGTCGAGCGTGGCCGGGCGGCGTTCGGCCATCTCGATCAGGGTGCGGTCGGGAAAGACGACGTAGGCCGGCACGCCCATCGCCTCGGCCAGCGCGCGGCGCTTTGCCTTCAGGGCAGACAGCAGTGGCGCGTCCTCCTCACCCACCAGTGTCTTCACCACTGGCTCGGGGGCCTGCCGACTGCGATCGTGTCATGGCGCAGCGTGATGCTGGCCTCGCCGCGCAGGATCGGCCGGGCGGCATCGGTCATGCGCAGCGCGCCGTGGCGTTCCGGGTCGGGGCGGACAAGGTCGCGGCCCATCATCTGGCGGAACACCGCCCCCCAGGCTGGCTTCGTCGAGGTCGCGGCCCACGGCGAAGGTGGGCAGCTGGTCATGCCCGCGTTCGCGGACCTTCGCGGTCGCATTCCCGGTGAGGATGTCGATCAGATGGCCCGCGCCGAACCACTCGCCGGTGCGCAGGATGGCCGACAGCGCCTTGCGCACGGCTTCGGTCGCGTCGAAAAGCTGCGCGGGCGCGTCGCAGAGGTCGCAGTTGCCGCAGGGCTCCGAGGTTTCGCCGAAGTAGCCGAGCAGCACCTGACGGCGGCAGGCGGTCGCCTCGGCCAGACCGAGAAGCGCGTTCAGCCGCGCGTGGTCGGCAGCACGTGCGGTCGGCAGGGGCAGGGCTTTCGTCGATCTGAGTCCGGCGCAGGCGGATGTCGTCGGGGCCGTAAAGCGTCAGCGTATCGGCGGGGGCGCCGTCGCGCCCGGCGCGGCCGATCTCCTGATAGTAGCCTTCGATCGACTTCGGCAGGTCGGCATGGGCGACCCAGCGGATGTCCGGCTTGTCGATGCCCATGCCGAAGGCGATGGTGGCGACGACGATCAGCCCGTCCTCGCGCTGGAAGCGCATCTCGACGCGGCGGCGTTCGTCGGCCTCCATCCCGCCGTGGTAGGCAGCGCGCTGTGCCCCGCCTCGCGCAGGGCCTGCGCCAGCGTCTCGGTCTTGGCGCGGGTGGCGCAGTAGACGATGCCGGACTGCCCCTTGCCGGGCGGCGGCGAAGCGCAGGATCTGCTCGTCGCGGCGTGTCCTTGGCCGCGAAGGCCAGGTGCAGGTTCGGCCGGTCGAAGCCGCGCAGGAAGGTCTCGGGCGCGCTCGCCGTCGAACAGGCGCGTCACGATCTCGGCCCGCGTCTCGTCGTCGGCGGTGGCGGTAAAGGCGGCAAGCGGGCACGTTCAGCGTACGGCGCAGGTCGCCGATCCGCAGGTAGTCGGGGCGGAAGTCGTGGCCCCACTGGCTGACGCAATGCGCCTCGTCCACCGCGATCATCGTGCGTGTTGATGCGACGCAGCATCTGGCATCGTGGCGCCCGAGGCGAGGCGTTCGGGCGCGATGTAGAGCAGCTTCAGGCGACCGTCGTCCAGCGCCTGGAACACGCCTTCGGTCTCCTCGTCGGTATTGCCCGAGGTCAGCGCGCCCGCCTCGACCCCCGCTGCGCGCAGCGCCCGGACCTGATCGCGCATCAGCGCGATCAGCGGCGAGACGACGACGGTCACACCCTCGCGGCACAGCGCGGGAAGCTGGAAGCAGAGCGACTTTCCCCCGCCGGTCGGCATGATCGCCAGAGTGTTGCGGCCCGCAAGCACCGCCTCGACGATCTCCTCCTGCCCGGGCCGGTATGCGGGGAAGCCGAAGACGGAGTGCAGAAGCTCGGGCGCGCTTGGCATGGACCTGTGGGTTTTCGCTAGATCAACCCGGTCGCGGACCGGGACGGTGGCCGGGCGGCACCTGTCACATGAACACGGCTGCGTTGTTCATCAGCACGATGCGCAGCGCATAGACCGCGAGCAGGGCCACCAGCGGCGCAAGGTCGAGCCCGGCCATCTGCGGCAGGATCGAGCGGATGCGCGAATAGACCGGTTCCAGCAGTCGGTTCAGCCCATCCCATATCTGCGCGACAAGCGGCTGGCGCAGGTTCAGGACCTGGAAATTGATCAGCCAGCTCATGATGATATGCGCGAAGATCACGAACTGGGCGACGTTCAGGATCAGGAGCAGGATTTCCAGAAGCGATTGCATGACAGGTCCCGGTTGCGAGGTCGCGCCAAGGGGTAGCCGCAGGGGGCGCCGAGGGCAACCGTTTCCGCAGCGTTTCCCTTGACGCAGATGCCGCAGTGCGGCACGCGGGCGCTGACGAAGGAGCACCCGATGTACCCCTATCTGCGCATGGCCAAGGAGTTGTGGGTGCATCGCCGCGCGCCCAAGCTGGACGTGACAGGCACGCATGTGTCGTATCACCGCTGCTGGCCGCAGGACATCGACCCGTGGATGGAATTGAACAACGGCCGGACGCTGACGCTCTATGACCTTGGCCGTATCCCCTATGCAGTGCGCACCGGGCTGAAGGATGTCGTGCAGGCACAAGGCTGGGGAATCACGGTGGCGGGGAACACGACCCGCTACCGCCGCCGTGTGCGGATGTTCGACCGGATCGAGATGCGGACGCGCTGCATCGGATGGGATCACCGGTTCTTCTACATCGAGCAGAGCATGTGGAAAGATGGCGAGTGCACCAGCCACATGCTGCTGCGCAGCGCGGTGACATCGACGTCCGGCATCGTTCCGCCGGAGAAGGTGATGGCCGCGATGGGTCATGCCCCGCAAAGCCCTGTCCTGCCGCCTTGGGTCGCGGCCTGGATCGCAGGCGATGCCGAAAGGCCTTGGCCGCCGCAGCGCTGAGTGGTCGCGCTTGCGCGGTGCAGCCATTGGCTGTTCAGTGGCGCGAAAGCGCAGCATGAGGCAGCCCGCATGACCACCGCAACCCGGCGCATCTGGGGCTGGTTCTTCTTCGACTGGGCGAGCCAGCCCTACAACACGCTTCTGATGACCTTCATCTTCGCGCCCTACATGGCGACGCTGATGGGCGACGGTACCGCCGCGCAAGAGGTCTGGGGCTACGGGATCAGCGCGGCGGGGGTCGTGATCGCGGTGTTTTCGCCGCTGCTCGGGGCCATTGCCGACAAGACGGGCGGGCGGATGCGCTTCATCGTGCTGTTCTCGATCCTCTACGTCTTCGGGGCCTGGGGGCTGTGGTGGGCGGCACCCGGCGATTTCAGCATCTGGTGGGTGATGCTCTGCTTTGCGGTCGGGCTGATCGGGATGGAATTCGCGACGACTTTCACCAACGCAATGTTGCCCGACCTTGGCACGCCGAAAGAGATCGGGCGCATCTCGGGGTCGGGCTGGGCGTTCGGCTATGCGGGGGGCGTGCTGTCGCTGATCCTGATGCTGACGCTCTTTGCCGAAGGGGCGACCGGAAAGACACTGATCGGGATCGCCCCGATCCTCGGCCTGGACGCCGCCGCGCGCGAGGGGACACGTGCCGTCGGGCCGTTCGTCGCGATCTGGTTCGTGCTGTTCATGATCCCGTTCTTTCTCTGGGTGCGGGAGCCTGCGAAACCCGAAGCGATAAGCGTGCGCGCCGCCGCGCGGGGCGCCTGGCCCGGGTTGATCGAGACGCTGAAGGGGCTTCCCCGCCAGCGCAGCCTGTTCGCGTTCCTCGGCGCATCGATGTTCTATCGCGATGCGCTGAACGGCATCTACGCCTTCGGCGGACTTTTCGCGGCAGGCGTTTTGGGCTGGAGCGTGACGCAGGTCGGCGTGTTCGGCATTCTCGCCGCGATAACCGGCGCGATCTTTGCCTGGCTCGGCGGGCGGGCGGACAGCCGATTTGGCCCGCGCCCGGTGATCGCGGTTTGTGTCCTGGTGCTGACGGGGTTGCCCTGGCCGTGGTGTTCATTTCGCGCGAGCAAGTGTTCGGCTTGGCCGTAGGGCCTGAAAGCCGCCTGCCGGACGTGGCCTTCTACATCCTCGGCGCGCTGATCGGGGCGGCGGGCGGTGCGCTGCAATCGGCCAGCCGGACGATGATGGTGCGGCAGGCGGACCCGGCGCGGATGACCGAGGCTTTCGGGCTTTATGCGTTGTCGGGCAAGGCCACCGCCTTCATGGCACCGCTGCTGATCGCCGTGGTGACGAGGGTTGAGCGGAAGCCAGCAGGCGGGCATCGTGCCGCTGATAGCGCTGTTTCTCATCGGCCTCGTTCTGCTACTCTGGGTAAAACCCGATGGCGACCGAGGCATGGCATGAAGCATCTGATCCCCCTTCTCGCGGCGTTGCTCCTGGCCGGCCCCGCTTCGGCAGAGCAGCTTGCCAACAGGTTGTTCGGCTCGGTCGACGGACCGTCGGCGCAGAGCGCCGATGCCGATCGGCAGCTATGCGCGGGGATGTGCGGCAGGCATGGTGGAGTTGCCCGAGACGGGGCCAAGCTGGCAGGCGATGCGGCTCAGCCGGAACCGGAACTGGGGCCAGCCCGAGATGATCGTGTTCCTGCAGCAGCTGAGCGTGGCGGCCCAGCAGGTCGGTTGGGCCGGGCCTTTACATCGGTGACATCAGCCAGCCGCGCGGGGGGCCGATGACATCCGGCCATGCCAGCCACCAGATCGGGCTGGATGCCGATGTCTGGATGCTGCCGCCGCGCAGGCTGGACCTGAGCCGGGCCGAGCGCGAAAAGATCAGCTCGATCCCCGTCCGCTCGGCCGACCAGCGCAGCGTGACCGGAAACTGGACACCCGCGCATCAGGCCCTGCTGCGTGCCGCGGCCTCTGACCCGCGGGTGGACCGGATCTTCGTGGCCGCCGCCGTGAAGATCGAGATGTGCAAGACCGCCAAGCGCAAGGACCGCGACTGGCTGCAGAAGATCAGGCCCGTGGCGGGGCATGACACGCATTTCCATGTGCGGCTGAAATGCCCGGCAGGGGCAAGCTATTGCCAGACGCAGAAGCCGACGGTGAAAGAGCTGTCGAAGGGCGGGAACGGCTGCGACGATACGCTGACCTGGTGGGTCACGGACTACCTGAACCCGCCCAAGACCACCAAGAAACCCGTCAAGCCCGCCCCGCGCGAGAAGGGGCCGCGCGAATTCACGATGGCCGACCTGCCCAAGCAATGCGCCGCCGTTCTGGCATCGCGCTGATCGCGGCTGTCCTGCTGGCAGCCGCCCCTGCAGGCCGGGCGGACCGCCGCGATGTCGCTGGATACCAGGGCAGTTTCAGATGGGGCATGGCGGACGGCGACTTTGGCGGTCTGTCGGGGCTGGAGGTGGGCGCGGACGGCGCGGGGTTTCTGGCGCTGACCGATCGCGGTGCCGTCATCGAGGGACGCTTCGCGCGCGATGAGGCGGGTTTGATCACAGGGGTGGCCGAGGCCAGCCTGCACCGCCTTTCGATCCCTGCTGGCGCTGTGCCGGAAGAGTTCCGCATGGACAGCGAAGGCCTGGCAGCGGATGGCGCAGGGGGCTTCTATGTTTCGACGGAATACGTCACGCGCGTCATGCATTACGCCGATGCAGATGCCCTGCCCACGCTTCTTCCCACCCCGCGAGAGTTTGCGGGGCTTGACCAGAACGGTGGGCTGGAGGCGCTCGCGATAGACGGTGACGGCGCGCTTTACACGTTGCCGGAGGTGTCGCGGCGTTCGGACGGCAGGGCACCGCTCTACCGCTTTCGCAACGGGAGATGGGATCGCGCGGCCCTCATCCCGGTGGATGGCGAGTTTCTTCCCGTGGGCGCGGATTTCGGCCCGGACGGGAGGCTCTATCTGCTGGAACGCAAGTTCTTCGGCCTGGGCGGGTTCGCGACGCGCGTCAGGCGGCTTTCGCTGAGTGACGGCGGGGTGACATCGGACGAGACGCTGCTCGAAATCGCCTGCGGGGACCTTCTCGAACCTCGAAGGGATCGCGGTGTGGCAGGATGACAGTGGGGCCACGCGGATCATCCTGATCTCCGACGACAACTTCCTTGCCGTGCTGGGAACCGAGGTGGTGGAGTTCGCGGTCGGCGGTTGACTTTGCCGCAAACCGGATGCAGGACTGCCGCGCTTTCATCGAGGAAAGCCAAGTTTCCGCAACCTTGTCAAAACGGACCAAAGCCATGTCCCGCTCGCTTCTGCCCGGCATCCTTGCCATGGCCGCCATCGTTGTGGCCTCGAACATCCTTGTGCAGCACCTGTTCGGACAGTGGCTGACTTGGGGTGCCTTCACCTATCCCTTTGCTTTCCTCGTCACCGACCTCACCAACCGTTTTCAGGGCGCGGCGGCTGCGCGCAAGGTCGTCTGGGCCGGCTTCGCGACGGGCGTTGTCTGTTCGCTGATCGGCACGCAGATCATGGGCGAGTTCGGCCCGCTGGTCACCTTGCGCGTGGCCCTCGCCTCGGGGATCGCGTTCCTTTGTGCGCAGATGCTCGACGTCACGATCTTCGACCGGATGCGGCGCGATGCCTGGTGGAAGCCACCGCTCGTCTCGACCCTGCTCAGTTCCACCCTCGATACAGCGCTGTTCTTCACCATCGCCTTTTCGGCATCGCTCGCGTTCATCGAACCGGCGAACGACGTGTCCTGGGCCGGGGAAACGCTGCCGCTGCTGGGTCTGGGGCCGGTGGTGCCGCTATGGGTGTCGCTGGCCGCGGCCGACTGGGGCGTGAAGCTATTGCTCGCTTTGGTGGCACTTGTGCCGTTCCGCCTCATGGTCGCGCGGATTGGCGCAAGGGTAGCGTAAAAACTTTTGACAAACACAAAATCTGTGGCACGCTCACCTTATCGGCAACCATTTGAAAGGAGGTGATCCAGTGTCTAGAGGGATATTGGAGATAGGTGTCGGGACAGTCGGAGGGCGTGTTTGCTAGGGGCAGCCCCCGGGAAACAGACCGATGATTGGGCTTGAAACCTAACTGGCCCATCTCCTTGAACTCGGAAGGGGTCGCCGCTGGAGGCGACCCTTTCTCTTTTGCGATCCCACGATTACCGTGATCCCATGCTGCGCATCACCGACACCGTGACCCTTGCCGACTGGGAACTGTCCGAGAGTTTTTCGCGCTCGTCGGGTCCGGGCGGGCAGAACGTGAACAAGGTCGAGACGGCGGTCGAACTGCGCTTCGAGGCGGAACGCTCGCCCCACCTGACCGCGCCGGTAAAGGCGCGGCTCAAGCGCCTTGCGGGGCGGCGCTGGACGCTGGACGGGGCCATCGTCATCCGGGCGGAAGAGACGCGCAGCCAGATCCGGAACCGCGAACTGGCCCGCGAGAGGCTGGTCGAGATGATCCGCGCGGCGCTTGTTGCCCCGAAACGCCGCGTGCCGACCAAGCCTACCTTGGGCAGCCAGCGGCGGCGGCTGGCCGCAAAGGCGGTGCGTGGCGAGGTCAAGGCGGGACGCGCCCGCCCGGAGGTCGACGAATGACGGAGACGCTGCTGGACCGGCGGGCGCGGCTGATGGGGCCGAACGTGCCGACCTTCTACCGCACGCCGGTGCATCTGGTGCGCGGCGAGGGCGTGTGGCTGTGGGATGCCGGAGGCCGTCGCTATCTCGACTGCTACAACAACGTCCCGCATGTGGGCCATTGCCATCCGAAGGTCATCGAGGCGATCTGTGCGCAGTCGCGGGTGCTGAATACCCATACGCGCTATCTGCACGACCTCGTGCTGGACTATATCGAGCGGCTGACGGCGACGCTGGGGCACGGGATCAGCCAGGCCATCATGTGCTGCACGGGGTCCGAGGCGAACGATATCGCGCTGCGGATGGCGCAGGCGGTGACCGGCAAGACCGGGATCATCGCGACCGACAACACCTATCACGGGAACACGGCGGCGACATCGGTCCTGTCCACGCGCCGCCCGCCGATCGGCGGCTATCCGGGGCATGTCCGGCTGGTGCCAGCCCCGGATTCGCTGCGACCCGTGGGGGGGACGCTGGAGGGTCAGGCACAGGCCTTCGCCGGCGAGGTGGCGCGGGCGATCAGCGAACTGGAAGCTGCCGGGCATGGCTTCTCGGGCATGATGCTCTGTCCGGTCTTCGCCAATGAAGGCATTCCCACTGTCGCGCCTGGCTTTCTCGACCCCACGGTCGAGGTGATCCGCCGGGCCGGAGGGCTGATCCTGTGCGACGAGGTGCAGCCAGGTTTCGGGCGCGTCGGCAGTCATTTCTGGGGACATGACTGGCTGGGCTTCGCGCCCGACGTGGTGACGGTCGGCAAGCCGATGGCCAACGGTCATCCCGTGGCCGCCGTACTGGCGCGGCCCGACGTCATGGCCGCGTTTCGGGCCGCCTTCGGCTACTTCAACACCTTCGGCGGCAACCCGGTCTCGGCGGCGGCCTGCCTTGCGGTGCTGGAGGTGATCCGAGACGAGGGGTTGCAGGAAAACGCGGCGCGGGTCGGGTCGCATCTGCTGGGCCGCCTGCGCGAGATGCGCCACCCGCTTCTGGCCGAAGTGCGCGGCACGGGCATGTTCTTTGGCGCGGAATTCGTGCTGGACGACGACATGACGCCCGCCTCGGCCTTCGTCGCGGATGTCGTCGAGCGGATGGTGGCACGCGGGTTTCTTCTGAACAGGATCGGGCGGGCGGGCAACACGCTCAAGATCCGCCCGCCGATGCCCTTCTCGGTCGACCATGCCGACCTTCTGGCCGAGGCGCTGGAAGAGGTGCTGGCCGATACACCGGTAGTAGTGTGAGCGCCGAGTCGGCGGCCCGCGCCTTTGGCGGACAGGTGGTGCGCCTGATAAAGGCGCGCGAGAACGCGGTCTACGAAATTGCTGTGCCGTCGGGCCGGGCCGCGTTGCGGTTGCACCGCGTGGGATATCAGTCAGAGGTCGCGATCCGGTCCGAGCTATGGTGGTGTGAGGCGTTGGCGGCGCGGGGCGTGGCGGTCGCGCGCCCCCTGCGGTCTGCGGATGACACGCTGGTCGTGGCCGTTGCGCCGGGCGAGGTCGCGTCTGCGGTCGACTGGATCGACGGCGCGCCTCTGGGCGAGGCGGGTGTGCCTCTGGCCGGAAGCCTGACCGAACAGGCGGCGCAACACAGGGCATTGGGACGGTTGGTGGCCCAGATCCAGCGCGAGACCGACGACATGGCCTTGCCCGACTGGTTCGAACGGCCGCGATGGGATCTGGATGGGCTGGTGGGCGAACGGCCCTTCTGGGGCCGCTTCTGGGAGCATCCGTCGCTTTCGCCAGACGAAGCGGTGATGCTGCGCCGCGCACGCGACCTGCTGGCCGAGCGGATCGGCGACCATTCGGCCCGCCAGCCGCTGCGCCTGATCCACGCCGATGTCCTGCGCGAGAACGTGCTGCTGACCCCGCAGGGCGTGGCCATGATCGACTTCGACGACAGCGGTTTCGGCTTTCCGCTTTACGACCTTGGCACGGCGATGTCGCAGAACCTCGACGAGCCGGGCGTGGCACAGATCGCCGACGCCCTGATCGGCGGCTATGCCGAAACGCGCCCTGTGGAAATGGAGATGATCCCGGTCTTCACCCTGATGCGCTGCTGTGCGTCGGTCGGCTGGATGATCCCGCGGTTGCAACCGGGAAACCCCATAATCGGGCGCTATATCCAGCGGGCGGTTAGGCTTGCAGGAGTATTGCTGGCGGGGAAGTTGCCGTGGTGAGGGGGCGCTGGCGGGGTGAACCCCGCCCTACACGAGCACCTCTTCGGCGACCTGGGCACCAACACCGAATACGCGCTTGTAGCGAGCGATCTCGTCCGCCGGACCCATGGCCTTGTTGGGGTTGTCGGATAGCTTGACGGTTGGGTGGCCGTTCGCGCTGACGGCCTTGCACACCAGGCTGAAGGGCGCGAGCGTGTCGCCCTCGACCAGCCCCCGGAAATCGTTCGTCAGCATGGTGCCCCAGCCGAAGCTGACCTTCACGCGGCCCGCGAACTGGCGGTGCAGCGCCTCGATCTTTTCAACGTCGAGCCCGTCCGAGAAGATGATGAGCTTCGTTTTCGGATCTTCGCCACGCGCGATCCACCATCGGATCGCCGTCTCAGCCCCCATCGCGGGATCGCCCGAATCGATGCGGATGCCCGTCCAGCTTGCCAGCCAGTCCGGCGCGTTCCGCAGGAAGCCCTCGGTGCCGTAGGTGTCGGGCAGGATGATCCGCAGGTTGCCGTCGTGCTCTTCATGCCAGTCGGCGAGCACCTGATAGGGGGCCTGCGCAAGCTCGGCATCGCTTTCCGCCAGCGCGGAATAGACCATCGGCAATTCGTGCGCGTTCGTACCGATCGCCTCGACCTCGCGGCGATAGGCGATGAGGCAGTTGGACGTGCCGGTGAACTTGCCACCCAGCCCCTCCATCATCGCCTGCACGCACCAGTCCTGCCAGAGGAACGAGTGACGGCGGCGGGTGCCGAAATCGGCCAGCCGCAGCCCGTCGATCTTGCGCAACCGCTCGACCTTTTCCCAGAGCCGGGTCATCGCGCGGGCATAGAGGACCTGAAGCTCGAACCGGCCCACATCCTTCAGCGCGGCGCGGGTGCGAAGCTCCATCAGGGTGGACAGCGCAGGGATTTCCCAGAGCATGACCTCGGGCCACTTGCCCTCGAAGGTCAGCTCATACTGCCCGTCGCGCTTTTCAAGGTGGTAGGGTGGCAGTTGCAGGCCTTCGAACCACTCCATGAAGTCGGGGCGGAACATCTGGCGCTTGCCGTAGAACGTGTTGCCGCGCAGCCAGGTGCTTTCACCCCGCGACAGGCGCAGGGTGCGGATGTGGTCAAGCTGCTCGCGCAGCTCGCCTTCGTCGATCAACTCGGCGAGGCGGACCGTCTTCGAGCGGTTGATGAGCGAGAAGACCACGTTCGTTTCCGGCTTGTTGCGGAAGATCGACTGGCACATCAGGAGCTTGTAGAAATCAGTGTCGATCAGCGACCGCACGATCGGGTCGATCTTCCATTTGTGGTTCCAGACCCGGGTTGCGATATCGACCATGTCAGGGCTCCAGATGCACGCCGGCGTCGGCCATGAGGCCGCGCGCCTCGGCCAGCGAGCCGTTCAGGTCGATGGCGCGGCAGGCGCCCTCGAGGACCGTCGTTCTGAACCCATGGCCCACCGCGTCGAGCGCCGAGTAGGCGACGCAATAGTCAGTGGCGAGGCCGACAATCGTGACGGCCGTGACCCCGCGCGAGCGCAGGTAGCCCTCCAGACCCGTGGGCGTGACGCGGTCATTTTCATAAAAGCCGGAATAGCTGTCGATCTCGGGGCGGAAGCCCTTGCGGATGATCAGGTCGGCGGCGTTCACATTCAGATCGGCGTGGAACTCGGCGCCGGGGCCACCCTGCACGCAGTGGGTGGGCCAGAGCACCTGCGGACCATAGGGCATTTGCGTCAGGCTGAAGGGCGCGGCGCCAGCATGGTTGGCGGCGAAAGACATGTGACTGGCGGGATGCCAGTCCTGCGTCAGGACGACGACCGCAAACTCTTCCATCAGCGCGTTGACGCGCGGAATGATGACATCGCCCTCGTCCACGGCAAGCGCGCCGCCGGGGCAGAAATCATTCTGGATGTCGATCACGATCAGGGCTTCGTTGGCGGGTCGCATGGGGCCTCGGCGGTCTGGGCGATAGCCTTGGGTAAGTGGCGGGCCGGGGCGCGTCAAGGACGGGGTCTTGCCGAGACGGGCGCGGCGGGCCTATCAGGCGGCATGATCACCGTGGCCGCGCTCTATCATTTCACCCGGTTCGAGGACCCGCAGGCCTTGCGAGAGCCGCTGCTGGCGCTTTGTGCGGCGGCGGGGGTGAAGGGAACGCTGCTGCTCGCGCGCGAGGGGATCAACGGAACGATCGCAGGGGACCGCGCAGGGATCGACACCGTGCTGGCGCATGTGCGCGCCTTGCCGGGTTGTGCGGGGCTGGACTGGAAGGAAAGCCGGGCAGAAGCGATGCCGTTCCGCAGGATGAAGGTTCGGGTCAAACCGGAAATCGTGACGATGGGACAGCCCGGCGTCGACCCGCTGCGGGGGACCGGCCACTATGTCGAGGCAGCCGGGTGGAACGCCCTGATCGCGGCGCCCGACGTGGTGGTGATCGACACCCGCAATACCTATGAGACCGCGATCGGCACCTTTCGCGGAGCCATCGATCCGGGGACCGAGACATTCCGCGAATTTCCCGCCTGGTGGCAAGCGAACCGCGAGCGGTTTGCGGGAAAGCGGATCGCCATGTTCTGCACGGGTGGTATCCGCTGCGAGAAGTCGACGAATTTCCTGCTTGGGCAAGGGGTCGAGGACGTCTTTCACCTGAAAGGTGGTATCCTCAAGTATCTCGAGCAGGTGCCGGAAGAACAGAGCCTATGGCAAGGCGAATGCTTTGTCTTCGATGGCCGCGTTTCGGTAGGGCACGGGCTGCGGCCCGGCCGGATGACGAGTTGCGGCGCCTGCGGCCGTGCGCTTTCGCCCGATGACCGTGCCGACCCGGCTTACGAGGCCGGGGTGGCCTGCGCAGGCTGCCGCGACAGCTACAGCGACGACGACCGGGACCGCTTCCGCGAGCGGCAGCGCCAGATCGAGCTTGCCGAGGCACGGGGCCGCCGCCATCTGGGACCGGCCTGATCCACCGTCGCGCCTCAGGCGAAGCTCAGTGCAACACCTGCGGCGACGGTCGCCGAGCCCAGGGCCACGCGCATGATGCGTGAATGCACGAGAGCCAAGCCGAACCACACTCCGGCTGCGTGCAACACCGCCGTCCCGGCCATGAAGCCTGCGCCGAATGCAAGGGCAGATGCCCCGCCGATCTCGGCCCCGTGCGCGTGGCCGTGAAACAGCCCGAACGCGGCGACCGCCGCAATTGCCGCACCCGTCGATGGGCGAACGGCAAAGGCCAGAAGAAGACCAAGCGCAACCACCGAGGCGAGGATCATCGGTTCCACCAGGGGCAGCGGGAACGCGGCGAGGGCTGCGACGAACCCCGCCATCATCCCGCCAACGAAACCCGCGGGCAATAGCCATCGGGCAGTCCCCCCGAGGACCGAGGCGTAGAGACCCACCGCGACCATCGCGATCAGGTGGTCCGTCCCCCAAAGGGGATGCGAGAAGCCCGCCGAGAATGCGCCATGTGCCTCTGGGCCGACATGAGCAAAGGCCGGCTGGGCAAGCGCAAGGACAGAAAGGAAGGCCAGGGTCTGTCGCGTCATTTTTCCGCTTTCCTAATTTGGTGGGGCCAGCGTTTTCCATCGCGCTTGCGCAAGACAAGCCTCGCGCGGCGGCGGCGGTCGCCTGTGTCAGCCCGATGGCGAAATCCTTGGCGATCTGCCTGAATGGAAGGCATCCAAGAAATGCGCAATTCCTATCAAAAGAATCAGGTTTACAAGTCCTACTCTTTCAGTCAGGTTTTGTGCAGTAGCCCAGCCAGCCGATGTCGGTGAGCCCGGACCACCTCAGTCACACGGAGACTAAGATGACCCGAACCGACCAGTTCCCTGCAACTCAGGTGCCATCACCAAGGCGTGCCGACCCCGCTCTGCGCGACTGCGACACGTTGATTGCGGGCCTTGCCTCGCTGCTGCCTCTGGGCGCGATCGAGGCGCTGATCGACAGGCTGGAGCGTCGGCCATGAACGCGCTCCCGGATCCCCGGATGATGTCCGATCCCAATATTGCGCGCCCCCCGCTGCATGATGCCGAAAGCCTGACCGATGGCGGCACGCTGGCCCAGATCGTGCTGCGCGGTCAGGTCTATAACCTGCGGATCACGCGGGCGGGCAAGCTGATCCTGACGAAATGAAACGGGGCAATCTTCCCCTCAAGAAACCTCAATTCCCGGACCTTCCAGATGAAACGCTTGCTTGTCGCCTCGCTTCTTTGCTCTGCCGCCCTTCCTGCAATGGCGGCTGAGCCCGCCGAAGTCGTGTCGCACTACGCCGATATCGCGCAGGCGACCTATGATGACAGCCTGACTGGCGCGCTGAAGCTGCAGGCGGTCATCGAGACGTTTCTGGCGGCGCCTTCAGAGGAAACGCTGGAAGGCGCCCGCGACGCCTGGCGCGAAGCGCGCGTGCCCTATCTGCAATCCGAGGTCTTCCGCTTCGGGAACCCGATTGTCGATGACTGGGAGGGCCGGGTGAATGCTTGGCCGCTGGATGAAGGATTGATCGACTATGTCGCCGCAGGCGCGGGGCAGAACGAGGAAAACGATCTGGCGCAGCTGAACGTGATCGCGACACCGCGCTTCACCCTGTCCGGCGCAGAGATCGACGCAACACGGATCACGCCTGCCCTGATCGCAGGCACCCTGCACGAGGCGGACGGGATCGAACAGAATGTCGCCTCGGGCTATCACGCGGTCGAGTTCCTGCTTTGGGGCCAGGACCTGAACGGAACCGGACCGGGGGCCGGAGACCGCCCCCATACCGACTTCCTGCCGGGCGAGGGATGCACGGGCGGCAACTGCGACCGACGCGCAGACTACCTGCGGGCAGCGACCGATCTGCTGGTCGCCGATCTTCGCGAAATGGCCGCGAACTGGGGCCCGGACGGTGCCGCCCGCGTTGCGCTGGAAGCCGATCCGCAGCAGGCACTCGCGGCGATGCTGAAGGGCATGGGGAGCCTGTCCTATGGCGAGCTCGCGGGTGAGCGCATGAAGCTGGGCGTGATGCTGAACGATCCCGAAGAAGAACAGGATTGCTTCTCGGACAACACGCATAACAGCCATTATTACGACGGTATTGGCATCCGGAATGTCTATCTGGGGCAATACACCCGTATCGACGGCGCGATGCTGAGCGGGCCGGCCCTGGCGGATCTGGTGGCGGCGGTCGACCCCGGGGTGGACCGTCAGTTGAGAACCGAACTCGACGCTTCGGTGGCCGCCCTCGGTGCGGTCAAGGCGGCGGCCGATGGCGGCCTTGCCTATGACCAGATGCTCGCGCCCGGCAATGCCGAGGGCGAAGCCCTGATCCTGGGCGCCGTGGACGCGCTGGTGACGCAGACCGCCTCGATCGAGCGGGCCGTCACGGCGCTTGGCCTCGCGGGGGTGAGTTTCGAGGGGTCCGACAGCCTCAACTCGCCGGACGCCGTTTTCCAGTAAGGCCTTGGAAGAATGATCGTCTGCCACTGCATGAACATCACCGACCGCGACATCCGCGCTGCGGTCGACTGGATGCGGGCTGCCGACCCCGATACCATCATAACGCCGGGGAAGATCTATCGCGCGCTTGGAAAGCGCGCCGACTGCGGGGGCTGCCTGCCCCTGTTGCTGGACACCATGCGCCAGTGTGAGACTTTCAGCGTACCGATCGAACTGCGTGGGCTTCGCCACGCCGCAAAGACAGGGAAAAGACATGAAGGGTGATGCCAAGGTCATCGAGTATCTGAATGCTGCGCTGCGGTCCGAGCTGACCGCGGTCAGCCAATACTGGCTGCATTACCGCCTGCAGGAGGACTGGGGCTTCGGACGGATCGCCGACAAGTCGCGGGCCGAAAGCGTCGAGGAGATGCACCACGCCGACCGGTTGATCGCGCGGATCATCTTTCTCGAGGGGCATCCGAACCTTCAGAAGCTCAACTCGCTGCGGATCGGCCAGACGCTGCGCGAGACGCTGGAATGCGATCTTGCTGCCGAACACGACGCCCGTCGGCTCTATATCGAGGCGCGCGAACATTGCGAGCGTGTGGGCGACTATGTCACCAAGGCGCTCTTCGAGGCGCTGATCGCCGACGAGGAAGGCCATATCGACTTCCTCGAGACACAGCTTGGCCTGTTCAACTCGCTCGGTGCCGAACGCTATGGCCTGTTGAACGCGAAGCCTGCGGATCAGGCCGAAAGCTGAGCCTTGGAGGGCCGCACGTTCGCGGAGAAACTGCATCATGCGCGCGCGCCTCTCCTTTTTCGCGATCTTGCTCGCGGCCCAGCCAACGCTGGCCGCGCCGCTGGACGACCCGCATCTGGGCATCGTTCCGCGAACCGCTGCCGAAGCATCGCGCATCGAAGCGGTGACGCGCCCGGCAACCGATTTCGGCAAGGCCGAACCATTTGAGAACTTGCCCGGCGGGGCCGCGACAGTGCGGGCGGTGGACACGTCGGACGCCTTCTCGCGTCCTTCGGGCAACATCGGTTTCGAGCGCGAAATGGATTTCAAACTGGGCAACGGGCTGTTCCGCAAGCTGTGGGTGTCGGCCCCGGCCTCGACGCTCGCGTCAGACGGGCTCGGTCCGCTCTACAATGCGCGGGGGTGCCAGAACTGCCACCTTAAGGATGGGCGAGGGCAACCACCCGCCGGACCGGACGCGCCCGCGACCTCGATGTTTCTGCGCCTGTCCGTTCCGGGTGGCACGGGACCAGAGCAGATCGAGGACTATCTGGCGACCCTGCCCGATCCCGTCTACGGGACGCAGTTGCAGGACTTCGCGGCGCCGGGCCAGGCTGCCGAAGGGCGCATGGTGATCGCGCTCGAGGATGTGCCGGTCGAACTTGCGGACGGAACCATCGTCACGCTTCAGAAACCCAGCTATTCGGTATCTGATCTGGCGATGGGACCGCTTGCGCCGGATGTCATGCTCTCGCCCCGCGTCGCGCCGCAGATGATCGGTCTGGGGCTGCTCGAGGCGATCCCGGCAGCCGACATCCTTGCGCTGGCAGATCCCGACGACGCAGACGGCGATGGCATATCGGGGCGGCCGAACATCGTCTGGTCGCCCGAATTCGACCGGCCGATGCTGGGGCGGTTTGGATTGAAGGCCGGGGCGGCGACGGTCAGGGAGCAATCGGCCGGTGCGTTTGCCGGTGACATGGGCCTGTCAAATCCGCTGCATCCTGATCCGTGGGGCGACTGCACTGCCGCGCAGGAGGAGTGCCGCGCTGCGCCGCACGGGCAGGAACCCGGCGTGCGCGACGGGCTGGAGGTCGATGCGGCCAGCCTCGATCTTGTGGCATTCTATTCGCGCAACCTTGGCGTTCCGGCGCGGCGGAAGGTGGACGATCCCGAGGTTCTGCGCGGCAAGGAGATTTTCTACCAGAGCGGTTGCACCGGGTGCCACCAGCCAAAGTTCGTCACGCACAGGCTGGATGACCAGCCCGAGCAAAGCTTCCAGCTCATCTGGCCCTACACCGACATGCTGTTGCATGACATGGGCGACGGTCTGGCCGACAACCGCCCCGAGGCGCGCGCCACGGGGCGCGAATGGCGCACGGCGCCGCTCTGGGGGATCGGCTTGACGGAGGCGGTCAGCGGTCACACGCGCTTTCTGCACGACGGTCGGGCGCGCACGTTGCTGGAGGCGATCCTGTGGCACGGCGGCGAGGCCGAACAGGCCCGCCAGGCCGTGATCGCATTGCCGAGGCCCGACCGCGACGCCCTGATCGCCTTTCTGGAGAGCCTGTGATGTTCCTGCGATCCCTCGCCCTGCTCATTCTTGCGCCCCTGCCCGGCCATGCGGACGTGACCGAGGCCGTGCAGCGCGCGGTCTTGCCGGGCTATGCCGCGTTCACGGCGGCGACTGCTGCATTGGCCGATGCCGCCGCAGCCGATTGCCGCGCCGATACCCTGCGCGACGAATGGGCCGCCGCCTTCGATGCCTGGATGGACGTGTCCTATCTGCGGATCGGTCCGGTGGAAGAGGATGGAATGGCGCTGGCGATTGCCTATTGGCCCGATCCGAAGGGCGCCGTCCAGCGGGCGGTGGCAGGGTTGCTGGCACCGGACGGACCGGACCTGGCCGATCCCTCGCAGATATCCGAAGTGTCGGTGGCGGGCCGGGGTCTGTTCGGGCTGGAACGGTTGCTGTTCGTCGAACCCCAGTCGGACCGCAGTTGCGCGGCGACACGGGCGGTGGCTGCCGATCTTGCCCGCATGGCCGATGCGACCGAGACCGGGTGGACACAGGGCTATGCCGCCGCTCTGACAACGGCAGGGGCTGCCGGTAACGCGCAGTTCCTGAGCCCGGTCGAAGCGCGCCAGGCCCTGTTCACGCAGCTTGTCACCGGGCTGGAGTTTACGGCGGATCAGCGGCTCGGCCGCCCGCTCGGCACCTTCGAGCGCCCGCGCCCGGAGCGGGCAGAGGCGAAGGCATCGGGCCGGTCGGTGCGCAATGTGCAGCAGTCGCTGGCCGCGCTGGAGCGGTTTGCCCTTGCCCTGTCGCCGGACAGCCCCCGGACCGAGGCCGCCTTCGCGCGGGCACGCGGGTTGGCCGAGGCGATGCCCGGCGATTCACTGTCCCGCTTGGATGACCCCCAGGTCTGGCTGAAGGTCGACATCCTGCAGCAGGCTGTCCATGCCGCGCGCGACGCCGCAATGGCCGAGATCGGCCCGGCCCTTGGCGTGGGTCTGGGTTTCAACGCTGCGGATGGAGACTGAGATGGCAACGCGGCGGATGGTTCTTGCAGGTCTGGCGGCGACGGCGATGCCGCGCGTTGGCTGGGCCGCTGTCGGTCGGCCCGCCTTTCTTGCCGCCGCTCAGGACAGTGCGGGCGGGTGCTGGCTGCACGGGTTGAGCACCCTTGGCGAAAGTCTGTTCCGCCTTCCGCTTCCCGCGCGGGGCCATGCCGCAGCGGCGCATCCCGAGCGGGCCGAGGCTGTCGCCTTCGCGCGGCGCCCCGGCCATTTCGCCCTGGTCATCGACTGTGCCACCGGCGAAACCCGGTCGCGCCTGACCCCGCCCGAGGGGCGAATGTTCAACGGACATGGGGCCTTCACCGAGGATGGTCGTCTGCTGCTGACGTCGGAGGTTGAGGGCGAGACAAGCGCGGGCCTGCTTGGCATCTGGGATGCCGGAAACGGCTATGCCCGGCTCGGCGAGGTGTCCACCGGCGGCCTTGGGCCGCATGATGTCAGACGAATGACTGACGGGACGCTTGTCGTCGCCAATGGCGGCCTGCGGACCGATCCCGACGACCGCACGAACCTGAACGTCGAGACGATGCAGCCCAACCTGACCTACATGACCGCAGATGGCCGCATCCTTGAACAGGCGCGGCTGCCGTCAGACTTACATCAGAACTCGATCCGGCACCTGGCGCTTGCGCCGGATGGGACGGTTGCCTTCGCGATGCAATGGGCGGGCGATCCTGCCTTAGCGGTTCCGCTGCTTGGGCTGCACAGGAGGGGGGGCGAACCGAAGCTATGTCCACCGCCCGAGGCCGACGCGCTGGCAATGCAGGGATATGCAGGTTCCATTGCGCTTGACCCGTCGCGCGGTATCGCTGTGACTTCATCGCATGGCGGTGTGGTGATGCTATTCGGGTTGGACGGCCAGTGGCAGACGACATTGCGGCGGCTGGACGCGTCCGGCGTCGCCGCAGGACCGGACGGTTTCGTCGTGACCGACGGACTCGGGGTGGTCAGCCTTTGCGATGCAAACGGGCTACGGCCGGTGGGACGCAGCGATGCGGCCTGGGACAACCATCTCGTCGCGATCTGATCAGATCAGGCCCTGCTCGTTGAAATGCTTTGGAAAGAAGGCCGCAGCGACGGCAAAGACCGTCGCCTGCGCCTCGTCATGGCCGTAGGGCTCTGTCACGGTAATCAGATCGAGCCAGACGCCTTCGATCGTGACCCGGAGCGCCCGTGCGATCCGCGTCGGCGTTCCCGGATATCGGCCTTCGGCGACAAGGGCCGCGCAGACCTCTTCCATCTTGCGGATATAGGCCGCGTCATTCGATCCGCAGCGTTCCTGATACAGGGGGCGGCTCTGCGCCTCGCCCCAGAAACCGCACCATGCCGACAAACGGTTGGGCGTGCAGAGCGATGGATTGAAGTCCGCCCGCAGCAAGGCGTCGAGTTGGGAGGCGGGCTGCGGGGCCGCCGCGTCGAGAGCACTCGTCCAGTTCTGCCGATACTCTTCGGCCAGATAGAGAAGCGTCTCGGTCAGCAGCTTTTCCTTGGTCTCGAAGTGAAAATTGACCAGCCCGTGCGACAGGCCTGCCACCTTTGCCACATCGGTCAACGTCGTCCGGGCATAGCCGCGCGCGGCCAGAGTTTCGATCGTGGCTTCGATCAACTGGGTGCGGCGTGCCTCTCTGCTCAGTTTGCGGGGAGCCGCGTCGGACGGGTCCGATTGCGCAAGGTCGGACGCGGGGAAGGTTTTCGTCATGGGGCCCTGCCTTGAACAGAATGAGTGGAAGGTAGTGCACGCGTGCCGATACGAAAGGGGCAACGGGGAAGCAAGGTCAATCGGAATTCTGATTGACAGTCCAGTCAAAATCCGGCGATCCTTGAGGCTGTCGCGCAAGGACGCGTCGAAAACCCCCGGTGCCACATGCCCGCATTGCCCACTCGTGACTTGTCGAAGTCGAATGCCCAATTCAAAGCAGCCGTGAAACGACTGCCCTTGGGTGTGTCTTCGACGTTCCGATACTGGGGTGACGAGCGGACGATCTATGTGAGCCACGGCAAGGGCGGGCGGACCTGGGACATCGACGGCAATTGCTATGTTGACTACCGGCTGGGCTACGGTCCGGCAATTCTAGGCTATGCCGACGACCGGGTTGACGCGGCGGCGCGGCGCGGAATGGAAGTGGGCGGCGTCTTTGCCTTGTCGACCGAACGCGAGTTGATCGTGGCGGACCGGATCGCAAAGATGGTCCCGGCGGCGGAACTCGTCCGCTTCTCGAACTCGGGCACAGAGGCTGTGATGGCGGCGCTGCGGCTTGCCCGCGCCCACACGGGCCGCGACAGCTATCTGCTGGTTGAAGGCGGGTATCACGGGTTGTTCGATGCCGCCATGTGGATGTCGAACATGGAGGATTGGGAGGCGGGATCGAACACCGACCCCGACCTCGTGTCCTATGGAAAGGGTATTCCGCAGACGCTGAAGGCGCTGGCCCACATCACGCCGATGAACAACTTCCAGCGGCTGGAAGACGTCTTCAAGCGCCACGGCAACACGATGGCCGCCATGCTGATCGAGCCGATCCAGGGCAACTGCTGCTCGATCATGGCATCGGTCGAATATGTGAAACTGGCCCGCGAGCTTTGCACGAAGTATGGCGTCCTGCTGATCATCGACGAGGTGAAGTCGGGCTTCCGCGTCGGCAAGGGTGGCATCCAGGGGCTTTACGGGCGTGACGCCCGACATCACGACCTTCGCCAAGGCGGTGGCCAACGGGTACCCCATCGCGGTCGTCGCGGGGCGCGAGGAGGTGATGCGCACCTTCCGCTATGGCGGCGCGTCGCATGGCGGCACCTACACGGCACATTCCGTCTCGCTTGCGGCAGCCGAGGAATGCCTGCGCATCCTCGACGAGACACCCGCGCTTGAAACGCTTGCCGCCTATGGCGAGCGGCTGAAGAAGGGCATCTCGGAGATCCTTGATGCGCGCAACATCGTGCATTCCTATACCGGTCACCCGTCGATGTTCGGCCTGTTCTTCGCCGAAACTCCGCCCGACAACTATCGCGCGTGGAAGACTTCGGACTATTCGTTCTACGACCAGATGGCCTATTTCCTGCACGACCTCGGCGTCATTTGCGAACCCGACAGCCGCGAGCCGTGGTTCATGTGCGAGGCGCATGGCAAGGACGAGGCCTGCCTGTCCGATACGCTGCGGGCGGTGGAAACGGCGGTCGACCTGACGCTGGAACACTTTGCCGAGGAAGCGAAGCGGGCATGATCTACGATGCCGTCATCATCGGGGCCGGGCATAACGGCCTGGTCACCGCCGCCTATCTGGCGAAGGCAGGGCTGAAGGTCTGCGTGGTGGAGAAGAACGACTGGATCGGCGGGGCGGCGGTCAGCCGCGAGTTGTATCCGGGGTTCCTCTACTCCAACTGTTCCTATGTCTGCTCGCTGTTCCGGCCCGAGATCATGCGCGACCTCGAACTGTCGAAGCATGGGCTTCAGATCCTGCCCTATGAAGGCGGCGCGGTGTTCATGGAGGGTGGCGATTACCTCGGCATGTTCCGCGATCATGATGCCAACCGCCGCGAATTCGCCCGCCACTCCAAGCGGGATGCCGAGGCCTATGACCGCTACTCGCGCGACATCCTGCGTCATTGCCGCTTCATCCGCCCTCTTCTGATGCGGACCCCGCCGGACCCGTCCAGCTTCCGGCCGCGCGACCTGTCGGAATTGGCCTTCCTCGGCAAGAAGATGTTCGAGCTTTCGGAAGCGCAGATCTGCGACATGATCCGCTTCTGGACGATGAGCATCTCGGACTATCTCGACGAGTATTTCGAGCACCCGGTCATCAAGGCCTACATGGCCGTGTCCGCCATCATCGGCACCGCCCTGGGGCCGATGTCGCCGGGGTCGGCCTATGTGCTGTTGCATCACTACATGGGCGACGTGGATGGCAACGTGGGGGCCTGGGGCTTTGCGCGTGGCGGAATGGGGTCCATCACGCAGTCGCTGGCCAAGGCGCTCGCGTCCTATGGCGGCGAAATCCGGGCAGGCAAGGGCGTGGAGCAGATCCTTGTTTCGGGCGGCAAGGCAACGGGCGTGGTTCTTGAAGGCGGCGACGAGGTTCTGGGGCGGCGTGTCATTTCGAACATGGACGTCAAGCGCACCTTCCTGAAGCACGTGGACGAGCGCGAGTTGCCGGGCAGCTTCGTGAAGCGCGTCCGCGCGTTCAAGACGCGCGGCTCGTCAGGAAAGCTGAACATCGCGCTGGATGCCGCGCCGAAATTCACCGCGCTGCCCGAAGGCGCGCCGATGCTGAAGGGTGATCTGCATTTCACCGACTCGATCGAGAAGATGGAGCGCGCCTATGACGACTGGAAGGCCGGTCATTTCAGCCGCGATCCGTTCCAGGACATGATGATCCCCACGATGATCGACCCCACGATGACCCCGCCGGGCAAGCATTTCATGAGTTGCTTCGTGCAATACGCGCCGCCCAAGATCGAAGGGCGCGACTGGACCGATGCCGACCGCGACGCCTTCGGGAAAGCCTGCATCGACCAGATCGAAAAGGCCGCCCCCGGGTTCAAGGACCTGATCCTGCATGTCGAAGTGCGCACCCCGCGCGAGCTGGAGGCGGAGGTGGGTCTGACAGAGGGCAACATCTTCCAGGGCGAGCTGACCTTTGACCAGTTGCTGTTCAACCGCCCGGTCCCCGGTTATGCGAACTATCGTTCACCCATCCGTGATCTGTGGATCTGCGGCTCGTCCACCCATCCCGGTGGTGGCGTCATGGGCGCACCGGGGCGCAATGCGGCGGCCGAGGTGCTGCGCGAGCTGAAACTGGGGACACGGGGGATGAGCGATGCCTACCCGGTCCTCTGAGATCATCGTCATCGGCGGCGGCACGAACGGGCTGGCCTGCGCGGCACGGCTGGCAAAGGACGGGCGGCGCGTGACGCTGCTCGAAGCGGCGGCGGCGATGGGTGGCGGTGCTGCGACCGTGGAATTCGCGCCCGGCTACCGGGTGTCGGGGCTGGCGCATGTGCTGAATGCGCTCGATGCGCGGGTGGTCGACGGGATGGACCTGTCGCGGCACGGCCTTGCTTATGCGGCAACGGACCTCGCCTCGACTGCCCTGTCAGCGGATGGCGACCATCTTCTGCTGGAGGGCGCTGCGGCACGGCGCATCACGGGCGATCTGTCGCCCGCCGACCGGCAAGCCTGGGGAGAGATGCGCGCGCGGCTGATGGCCTTCGCGGGCGTGCTTGCGCCGTTCAAGGCGATGACCCCGCCCCGGCTCGCGCGCAAGGCCGGCAACGACTATCTGCGTCTCGCGAAGCTGGGGCTGGGCGTGCGTCAGCTTGGCAAGGAGGATTTCCGCGAATTCCTGCGGATGATCCTGATCAACGTGGCCGATGCGCTGGAAGACGATCTGACCGACGACCGGCTGCGCGGCATCCTCGCCTTCGACACGGTGCTGGGGGCGTGGCTTGGGCCGCGCTCGCCCAATTCGCTGATCCTGCTGCTGAACCGCCTGTCGGGCGAGGCGGCGGGACAGCGGGGGGCGCTGGCCCTGCCGAAGGGGGGCATGGGCACGGTCGGTGCCGCCATGGCGACGTCGGCCGAGGCGGCAGGCGTTCGTCTGCGGACCGGCGCGCGCGTTGCGCGGATCGTGGTCGAGGACGACCGCATCAAGGGGGTCGAGTTGACGGGGGGCGAGTTTCTGTCCGCAGACCTCGTGGTGTCGGCGATCAATCCCCGGACGACCTTCCAGCAGCTTGTGGGGCCGCGCCATCTGGATGCGGGGTTCTTCCGCCAGACCAATCACATCCGTTCGCGCGGGGGCGCGGCGAAGCTGCATCTGGCCCTGAACGGCACGCCAGATTTCAAGGGGGCCGACCTGCGCTCGCGGCTTGTCATCGCGCCCTCGGTCCGGGCGGTAGAGGACAGCTTCAACGCGGTCAAATACGGCGAGGTGCCCGACAGGCCGGTGATGGAGATTGTCCTGCCTTCGGCCCACGAGGCAGGTTTCGCGCCAGACGGAAAGCACGTCCTCTCGGCCATAGTGCAGTTCGCGCCGCACGCGCCCAAGGCGGGGCTGGAGGCCGCGCGGGCGATCATGCTGGAGAACACGCTCACGGTGCTGGAGGAGCATGCGCCCGGCCTGCGGGGGATGATCGCCCATGCCGAGTTGCTGATGCCGCAGGACATCGAGGCGCGCTTTGGTATGGTGGGTGGCAACTGGCACCACGGCGAACTGGCGGTGGAGCAGATGCTGTTCCTGCGCCCGCTGCGCGAGGCCGCGCAATATGCAACCCCCCTGCCCGGCCTGTGGCTGGCCGGGGCCGGAAGCCATCCCGGCGGCGGCATCTCGGGTGCGGCCGGGTGGAACGCCGCCGAGCGTATTCTGAAAGAGGGTGCGTGATGGCGCGTGCATTGGACAGATCCAAGGGAGCCGCAGTTCAGGACCCGCGCCTGCACTACCGCAAGCCGCTGCTTGAAACGCCGTTCCATCCCCGCACCTCGGCGCTGAGCCTGCTGAACGAGTGGGGCGCCTGGGGCGGCTATACGACGGTGCTGACCTATCGCGACACGGCGATGGAACATACGGCCATCCGCAATGCAGCCTCGGTCTATGACCTTTGCCCGATGGTGAAGTATCGGGTGACGGGGCCGGACGCCGCCGCCTATCTGAACCGCCTGACCGTCCGCAACGCCGCCAAGCTGACGCCGGGCGGGGTGCATTACACCGTCTGGTGCGACGATCAGGGCAAGATCCTCGATGACGGGACGCTGTTCCGCCATGGCCCCGAGGATTTCCTGATCTGCTGTCAGGAGCGGCACCTGCCCTGGCTGCTCGACAGCGCGATAGGCTATGACGTCGCCGTGCGCGAGGTGACGGAAGAGATCGCCGCACTTTCCCTGCAAGGGCCGACGTCCGCAAGCGTGCTGAAGGCTGCGGGGTTCGACGTCTCGGCGCTCAAGCCGTTCCGCATGGCGACATTCGACTTCGGGGGCGGCAGTCTGACCATCTCGCGTACCGGGTTCACGGGCGATCTGGGATACGAGCTGTGGACGACGCCCGACCACGCGCTGGCGCTGTGGGACAGGCTGTTCGCAGCGGGTGCGCCCCTGGGCATCACCGCCATCGGAACGGATGCCCTGAACATTGCGCGGATCGAGGCCGGGTTCATCATCACCAACATGGATTTCATCCCTGCCGACCAGGCGCTGCGCGAGGACCGCGCCCGCTCGCCGTTCGAACTGGGGCTGGACTGGATGATAGACTGGGACAAGGGCCACTTCACCGGACGCCGCGCGCTGCTGGCCGAGAAGGAAAAGGGCAACTGGGACTGGGCGCTGGTCGGGCTCGACATCGAGGGCAACATCCCGGTCGACGGCTCGCTCATCTATGCCAACAAGACGCGCGAGGTGGGCTATATCACCGCCGCCTGCTGGTCGCCCGCGCTGAAGCGCAACATCGCCATCGCGCAGGTCCGCCGTCCGCAGGATGCGAAGGGCAACCTCTGGGTCGAGGTCTACGCGCTGCGCGAGTTGCAATACGCCAAGCTGATGCTTCAGGCCGAGGTCTGCCCCCGGCCGTTCTTCGCGCCGCCCCGGCGACGCGCCACGCCGCCCGATCCGTTCTGAGGTCCGCCGATGTCACTCCACCCCCAGTCGCCCCTGATGACCCACTGCCCCGAGACGCTGCCGCGCGCCGCCTATCTCGACCCGGCCTGGTTCGAGCGCGAGCGACGGGGGATCTGGGCGCGCGAGTGGGTCTATGCCGGGCGGCTGTCCGACCTGCCCCCCGGCACAATGCGGCGCGTCGCGGTCGCGGGCGAAAACCTGATCCTGTGCCGTGACGGTGCGGGGACGGTCACCGCATTTCACAACACCTGCCGCCACCGCGGGGCCGAATTGTGCGCCGAGGCCAAGAAGCCGATGGGCCGGCTCATCACCTGCCCCTATCATGCCTGGGCCTATGCGACCGATGGGCGGCTCGTCTCGGTTGGCCATGCGACCCCCGGGGCTGACTTCCGCAAGGAAGATCACGGCCTCTACCGCGTGCAGGTCTGCTCGTGGAACGGGTTCGTCTTCCTGTCGCTGGCCGACGAGCCGCCGGAATTCCGGCCCGACCTCGGCACTCATGCCCTCGACAACTGGCCAATGGCCGATCTCGTCACGGGGTATCGGATGGAAAAGGTGCTGGACTGCAACTGGAAGGTTTTCTGGGAAAACTACAACGAATGCCTGCATTGTCCGGGAATTCACCCGGAACTGTCCGACATGGTTCCGATCTATCGCCGGGGGATCATGTCAGAGCAGGAAGCAGGGGATTGGACGCCCGGTGTCGCAACAGCGCCGGTTCTGAAGGATGGCGCGCGGACATGGACCGTCGACGGCCAGCCCTGCGGACCCGAGTTTCCGGGGCTGACAGCGCAGGAGCGGGCCAACGGGCACACCTTCGTCACGCTCTACCCGACCATGTTCATCGTAGCGCATGTCGATTACGTGCGGACCGTCAGCCTTGTGCCGCTCGGCCCCGAGCAGACAAGGTTGACCGCCGAGTGGCTGTTCGCGCCCGAAACGCTGGCGCAGCCGGGCTTCGACATGGGCCACGTGGTCGATTTTGCGACGACCGTCCTTTTGCAGGACGGCGCCGCCTGCGAGATCAACCAGCGCGGCCTTCACTCGTCGCGCCACGAACGCGGGCGGCTGATGCCGCAGGAATTCGACATTCACCGCTTTCACCAATGGGTGCTGGACCGCATCGCACCGGAGGCCACGCCATGAACGTCGAGATTGCACATAACGCTGTCCCCGCACGAGTGGGACCGGCGCGGGCTGCCCGGCTGGTCGTATCATTCGCAGGCGCTGTTCGATCTGGAACGCACGAACGTGTTTCTGAACCACTGGCAGGTCGTGGCCCATGTGAACGATCTGCCCGCACCCGGCGACTGGCTGACCTTCGATCTGCTGGGCGAACGGGCCGTGGTGATGCGGGGCCGCGACAACGTGGTCCGGGCCTTCCACAACCTGTGCCGCCACCGGGGCGCGCGCGTGGTCGACGGCCAGCAGGGCCACTGCAAGGGCGCCATCGTCTGCCCGTTCCACGGCTGGGTCTACAATCTTGACGGAACGCTACGTGGCGCGGCGCGCCCCGACACCTTCGGCGACATGGAGCGCGAGAATTTCGGGCTGAAGCCGATCGAGATGGAGATCTGGCACGGCTTCATCTTCCTGCGTTTCCTGCCCGGACCGCAGCCCTCGGTCGCCGAGCATCTGCAACCCTACGACCGCGACTTCACCGACTTCCGCGCGTCCGAGCTGTTGCCGGTCTTCAAGCCCGACTGGTCGGCCACCCTGCCGGTCAACTGGAAATCGGTGCGCGACGTCGACAATGAGGGCTACCACGTCGCCATGGCCCATCCGGGGTTGCAGGACCTCTATGGGCGCAGTTACCGCGACCTTGTCCACGAAAACGGGCTGGCCAGTTCCTATGCCGAATACGGTGATCAGCCGGGGCGGCTCTGGTCGGTGCGGAACTATGTGAAGCTTTCGCCGTTGCAGGACTGGCTGCCGCCACGCTTGCAGCGTGCCTGGAACTACTACGGGTTGTTCCCCAATGCGGTCTTCGCCTTCACGCCCGAGGGCGTGCAGTTCTACCACGACCTGCCGCGTCTCACCGGGGAGACACGGTCGTGACCGGGCCGCGTCTACCGCCGCCCGGACGAAACGCGCCAGCAGCGGATCGCGCGCTACCTTGCCTACCGCATCGACCGCGAAACCTCGCACGAGGACCAGCAGCTTTCGATCTGGTCGAACGAGTCGATGAAATCGACGGCCTTCGACGATTTCCACCTGTCCGACCTCGAATACGGCGTGCGCAGGCATCACGACCAGTTGCGCAAGCTGCTTCCGGTGCTGACGCTGCGTGACGCCCCAGCCGAGGCGGAGATGCCGCAGCGTAACGAGGAATTGCTTGGAATTGACGGTCAACCTTACTGAACATAGCGTCAAGTAAATGCATCGCCCCACGCAGGGCTGTGCCAACACACGGGGAGAACTGCCATGAAACTCAACCGACGCCAGACCCTGACGGCACTCGGCGGCGCGCTTGCCCTGCCCTACGTCCGTCCGTCATGGGCGCAGGCCGGTACCGTGAACGTCTATAACTGGGCCGACTACATCGGTGAGACGACGCTTGCCGATTTCGAGGCAGAGACCGGAATCGGCGTGGTCTACGATACCTACTCCTCGGCGGAAGAGATGTTCGCCAAGATGCTCGCGGGCTCGTCGGGCTACGATGCGGTGGTGACCGCAGGCATGACACAGCCGCAGGCGATCACGGCGGGGATCTACGACAAGCTCGACAAATCAAAACTGCCCAACTGGGGCAATCTTGACCCCGAACTGCTCAAGGTCCTCGATGGCTGGGACCCCGGCGCGCAGTATTCGTTGCCCTACATGTGGGGCTCGGTCGGCTTCACCTTCAACCTCGACATGGTGAAGGAACGACTGCCGGACGCCGACCTGCAGAGCCTCGACACCATCTTCAAGCCCGAGAATGCCGAGAAGCTTGCCGATTGCGGCATCTCGATCCTCGACAGCCCGCTCGACATCATGCTGATGGCGATGCCGTATCTGGGCATCGACCCCGACACGACCGACGTGGCGGACTATCAGAAGGTGATCGAGGCGTTCCGCCCGATCCGCCCGTTCATCGCGACCTTCGACAATACGAACTATCTGAACGCCATCCCGAACGGCGAGCTTTGCGTCATCAACAGCTGGTCGGGCGACTACGCGGTCGCCAAGGCGCGCGCTGAGGAGGCGGGGCTGTCGCTGAACCTGGCCTACTTCGTGCCGAAGACTGGCGCGCCGGCCTGGTTCGACGTGTTCTCGATCCCGACGGACGCGCCGAACAAGGACAACGCCTATACCTTCCTGAACTTCATGCTCAAGCCCGAGGTGATCGCAGGCTGCACCAACTACACGGCCTATGCGAATGCGAACCTGGCCTCGAAACCCTTCGTCGACCCGGCGATCCTCGCCGACCCTGCGATCTATCCCGACGAAGAGATCATCAAGCGGCTCTGGACACCGAAGCCGCTGAACGAGGAACAGGACCGCGCGCATCACGCGCGCCTGGACCGAGATCAAGACAGGCTGACCGGACCCGTCATGCAAATGCACAGCTCAATTCCTCAGACCCCCACCGCCAGAATGGCGGCGGGGGCAGACCCCTTTGTGCGCATCGAAGGCGTCTCCAAGCGGTTCGGCACGTTCCAGGCGGTCGAGAACGTGACGCTCAGCATCGCCAAGGGCGAGATCTTCGGGCTGCTCGGTGGCTCGGGATGTGGCAAGACAACCCTCTTGCGGATGCTGGCGGGGTTCGAGGAGCCGACCGCAGGCCGCATCTGGCTGGACGGGCAGGACATGACGGGCGTGCCGCCCTATGAGCGGCCGGTGAACATGATGTTCCAGTCCTACGCGCTGTTTCCGCACATGACTGTCGAGAAGAACGTCGCCTACGGCCTGAAGCACGAGACGATGACAGACGCGCAGCGCAAGGACCGGGTGCGCGAGATGCTCGACCTCGTGCAGCTTTCGCAATTCGCGGGCCGCAAGCCGCACCAGATTTCGGGCGGCCAGCGCCAGCGCGTGGCACTTGCGCGCGCCCTCGCCCGTGCGCCGAAGCTTCTGCTGCTGGACGAGCCGCTGGCGGCGCTCGACAAGAAGCTGCGCGAGCATACGCAATTCGAGTTGATGAACATCCAGCAGCAGACCGGCGTGACCTTCGTCGTCGTGACCCATGACCAGGAAGAGGCGATGACCCTGTCCGACCGGATCGCGGTGATGGACAAGGGCCAGGTCATGCAGATCGGCAGCCCCACCGAGGTCTATGAATATCCCAACAGCCGCTTCGTCGCGGGCTTCATCGGCTCGATCACGACGTTTGACGGGACCGTCACGGGAATTTCTGACGGCATGGCGACACTTGATGTCCCCGCATTGGGCGGCAGCGCCGTTGCGCGCGCACTGCCCGGGCTGGTCAAGGGCAGCGGCGTCACGCTCGCCCTTCGGCCCGAGAAGATCGCGATCACCCGTGACCGCCCCGAGGGACCGAATGCGTTTGCCGGGGTGGTGCGCGACCTGGGCTATTTCGGCAAGGACTCGCTCTACCGCGTGGCGCTGCCGACCGGGCAGGTCGTCTCGGTCAACTCGGTCAACGCGCGCCGCGTGGGCGAGGCGGGGCGCGTCGCGGACTGGGAGGATGCCGTCTGGCTGTCCTTTGATCCGACCGCCGCCATCCTGTTGCAGGACTGACCATGGCCGACCTGACGCAGCAGAACAGCGCGGCAACCGAGGGGCGGTTCCAGCGCTGGTTCAACTTGCATGGCTGGGCGCGCGGCGTGATCGCGATGCCCTATGTCTGGCTGCTTCTGTTCTTCTTCCTGCCGTTCCTGATCGTCGTGGCGATGAGCTTTGCCACCCGCACGCCGACCGCGCCGCCCTTTTCGTTCGGCGGCGAGCATCCGCTTCTGAACACCGAAGGCTATGCGCGGCTGTTCCAGGACAGCCTCTACATCCGGGCATTCCTGACCTCGGTGACCAACGCCCTCATGGCGACGGCGCTTTGCCTGCTGATCGGCTATCCCATGGCGCTTGGCATCGCGCGCGTCCACGAAATCATGGCGCAACGTGCTGCTGATGCTGGTGATCCTGCCGTTCTGGACCTCGTTCCTGCTGCGCGTCTACGCGTGGATGGGGCTTCTGGGGAACAACAGCTGGTTCAACAGGCTTCTCACGGACGCCTACAACTGGCTCGTCCCAAGCGAATGGGCGTTGCGGTCGATCCCGATGATGAACTCGAACTTCGCCGTCGTGCTGGTAATGGTCTATTCCTACCTGCCCTTCATGATCCTGCCGCTTTACGCGAACCTCGAGAAGCTTGACCGCACGCTGGACGAAGCCGCGATGGACCTCGGCTCGCGCCCGTCGCGCGTGTTCCTCGACATCACGCTGCCGCTTTCGATCCCGGGCATGATCGCAGGCGGGCTTCTGGTCTTCATCCCGGCGGCAGGCGAACTGATTATCCCGTCGCTGGTCGGCAATGCCGTCGCAGCCGATGATCGGGCGGGTGATTTCCGACGAGTTTTCCAGCGCGCGTGACTGGCCGATGGCCTCGGCGGTGGCGGTGGCGCTCTTGTTCCTGCTGGTTTTCCCGATGATGGCCTATACCCATTTCGAGGGGAAGGCGCAGGCGAAGGCGGAGGACCGGCCATGAACCGCCGCCCCGTCTTCCTCATCACGATGCTCTGCTTCGGCTTTGCGTTCTTCTACATCCCGATCCTGTCGATGATGGTCTTCTCGTTCAACGCCTCGCGGCTGGCGACGGTGTGGGGCGGTTTCTCGACCAAGTGGTACGTCTCGCTGTTCAACAACGACCAGATCATCAACGCCGCGATCCTGTCGCTGAAGATCGCGCGTCGTCTCGGCCACCTTCGCCACGATCCTCGGCACGATGGCGGGGATCGCGCTTGCGCGCTTCAAGCGGTTCCGGGGGCGCGTCCTGTTCTCGGGCCTTGTCACCGCGCCGCTGGTCATGCCCGAGGTCATCACCGGCATCTCGTCGCTGATGCTGTTCATCCTGATGGCCGACTGGATCGGCTGGCCGGGATCGCGCGGCTTCACCACCATCACCATTGCGCACATCACCTTCTCGATGACCTTCGTCGCCACCATCGTCCATTCGCGGATGGTGCAGGCCGATCAGGCGATCGAGGAGGCGGCGATGGATCTGGGCAGCAAGCCCTGGCAGGTGATGAAGGACATCACCTTGCCGATCATCTCGCCCGCCATCCTGTCGGGCTGGCTGCTGGCCTTCACGATCTCGCTCGACGACGTGGTGATCACCAACTTCACGACAGGGCCGGGCAACACCACGCTGCCGCTCCTGATCTGGTCCAAGGTCAAGCTGGGCGTGACGCCCGACATCAACGCGCTGGCCACGATTACGGTGGTGATCGTCGGGATCGGCGTGGCTCTGGCGGGGTGGCTGCTGAACCGGGCCGAGAAACGGCGCGAGCGCGACATGCGCATGGCCTACAGGACGAACGCATGACGGGCGAGGTGCTGATTGCGACGCCGCTTGGCCTGCCCGGATCGGGCCGGGTGCGCTATGGCGCGGCGATGGACCTCTGGCGCAGCGGCAAGCTGTCGGCGGAAACGCTGGAAGTGTTTCGCATCTGCGCAGCGCGGGACAGCGACGATCCGGCGCGGCTTCTGGCGGAACGGGGCCTGCCGGTTCCCGACCTGAGAGCGATCGACCCCACGACCCGCATTGCCGCCCTGATCGACGAGGCAGACCGCTATCTGGCTGGTCTTCAGGGCCCCGGCATCGCCGAGGTCCGCAACGGCATCGCAACGGCGCGGGCGGGACGCATCGTGGTGCCCGCGCCGCGGACAAACCCCGTCGTCACGGCCCATCTGGACGCCGCACTTGCCAAAGTCGCCGAAACCAGACCCGCACTTGCCGCCTGTATCGCAGCGACCGCGCCCCTGCTCGACTGGGTGACCTATGACGCCTATCCGCGCGCCGAGATCGGCGAGGCGTTCGCCACCGGACATGCCTTCGCCTCGCTGGTCGGCGGCGGCGCGCCCCTGGCGGCTGACGACTTCGACCTCGGCCTGTTCCTGATCGCGCCGCACGTCCTTTACCGCGATCATTGCCACAAGGCGCCCGAGCTTTATGCGCCCCTCACCGGGCCGCATGGCTGGCGGTTCGGGCCGGGGACCCCGCTGGTGGTCAAGCCTGCCCATGATCCGGTCTGGAACGATCCATACCGGCCGCACCTGACCAAGGTCGGCCCGGTGCCCTTCCTTGCGCTGTTCGGCTGGACACGCGACGTGACCGAAGCGGCAACCGTGATCCCGGCAGCCGACTGGGCCGGTCTCGAGGCGTTGCAGCTAGGAGCGGACAATGGGTGAAAGCCAGGTGAAGAGCTGTACGGCACCAAGCTGATCCGGATACTCGAGGCGATCTGGGGCGAGGGGTTTCTCTCGCCGGGCGGCGAGGCCGAGGTCGCGCGGCTGGTCGCCGGTGTCGATTTCGCCGGACGCTCGGTGCTCGACATCGGTTGCGGCGCGGGCGGGATCGACGTGGCGCTGGTGGCCAACCACGGTGCGGGTTTCGTGACGGGGATGGATGTCGAGGATGGTGTGCTGACCCATGCCCGCGCTCTGGTGGCGCGGCGGGGGCTGGCCGACCGCATCGGGCTGGTCAAGGTTGCGCCGGGACCGCTGCCGTTCCCGGCTGCCACCTTCGACATCGTGTTCTCGAAGGACTCGATCGTCCACATACCCGACAAGCATGCCCTGATGCGCGAAGTGTTCCGCGTCCTGAAGCCGGGCGGATGGTTCGTCGCCTCGGACTGGCTGATCGGGCATGACGGCCCGCCGAGCCCTGAGATGGCCGCCTATATCACGGCCGAAGGGCTGGATTTCGGCATGGCCTCGCCCGCGCGCTATCGCTCGGCGATGGAGGCCGCGGGGTTTGAGGCGATAGCGACGCAGCCACGCGGCGACTGGTACGCGGGCGTCGCTTCAGAGGAACTCGCGCGGCTGCGCGGGCCACTGGGGCGCAACGTGGCAGCCGAGCTTGGCGAGGATTTCGTGTCCCACAACATCGAGATCTGGGAACGCATGGTCCCGGTCCTGAAATCGGGCGAGCATTGCCCGACACATTTGCGGGCCATGAAGCCTGCCTAGGACGGCGGCACACCGCGATTCAGCCGTCTCCCGATCTTGGAAGCAGGCGTATTCCGTTCGTCCGGCAGCCCCGCCGACGTCAGGCGCGCTTGCGGCGCAGGCGCAGCATAGCAAGCGCAGCAACACCAGCGATCAGAAGCGGTGCCCCAGCGGGAAGGGGAACAGGAGCGGGTACCGGAGCGGGAACTTGCGGTGCGACGGTCGGCGCGGCATTGCCCGGTGCGGTGATCGTATAGGCAAGCGAGCCATAGGTGCCCATCAGGCCGAGAAAGAGTTGCCCACCGAAGTCGTCGCCAAGCGAAATTTCGTAGTCGAACAGACCATCCCGGTTCCAGTGCGCGATCCCGACATTGGCCAGCGTCGTGCCTTCCCACGCGCTCCACTGGAACGGCGTCGTCTTGTAATTCACCACACCACCCGCCGAGAACCCCCAGTCGGTCGGTCCAATGGGGGAGAGCGGCTTGAACGACAGAGTGATCTTCTGCGCCCCGGTGGCCATCCCTGTCAAAGCGATCAGGTCAGTGTCGCCGCCGACGGACCAGACACCGCTGACGATGGTGGTGCCATTTTCGATCACGCTCGGTGCACGGAAATCATTCGAGAATTCGCCATACTCGGACTCGGAAATGGTCGCGGCCTGCGCAAGACCGGCGGACAAGCGCGAAAGCGGCGGCGAGGAATGTGCGGGCGAATGTCATCGGTAAACCTTGTCTGCATACCGCACCAGTCGGCGGATGCACCGCGATCTGGACTGCCGCTCGTGGCGGAAACAAGGCGGCTCTGCGGCCTTCTTGCGGGCGACGCCGCGTAAGGGCGCAGTGACGTGGCGTCACTACCCCCAAGCGCGGCCAAACCGATACGTCACGCGGTCGGCCCGCATGAGTGAAGCAACCAAGAGCGCTCTGAGGCACCCAATCCGTTGGCCTTACCGAAGCCGCGCGCCGGTCTCGCCGAACAGCATGGCGTCTGCCGGATCGAATGCGATGCCGGTTTGCTGTCCCAGCGTTACCTTCGGGTCGTCCCGCGATTCGACCACCAGCTTCTCGCCGGTCGGGGCGGAGAGGTGGATGTAGGACACGCCACCAAGGGCTTCGGTGACGTCGACACGATGGGTGTTGCCGGGCACGAGGGACAGATGCTGCGGACGCAGGCCGACCGACACCTTTGCGCCCGCACCGGGCAGCGCGACGGACGTCGGCACGCTTGCCTCGCCCAGCCCCGGCGCGCGGACGGCACCCTTTTCGGTGACGGCGTTCACGAAGTTCATGGCAGGCGAGCCGATGAAGCCTGCCACGAACTTGTTGTCGGGGTCGTGATAGAGGTCGAGCGGGCGGCCGACCTGCTCGACCCGGCCCGCGCGCAGGACGACGATCTTGTCGGCCAGCGTCATCGCCTCGACCTGGTCGTGGGTGACGTAGATCATCGTGGCGCCGATCTCGCGGTGCAGGCGGGCGATTTCCACCCGCATCTCGACGCGCAACTCGGCATCCAGATTCGAGAGCGGTTCGTCGAACAGAAACACCTCGGGCCCCCGCACGATGGCCCGCCCGATGGCGACGCGCTGGCGCTGGCCCCCCGACAGCGCCTTTGGCTTGCGCGCGAGGTAATCGTCGAGTTTCAGGATGCGGCTCGCTTCCTTCACCTTGCTGTCGATCTCGGTCTTGGGATGACCGGTCATCTTCAGCCCGAAACCCATGTTCTCGGCCACGGTCATGTGGGGGTAGAGCGCATAGGTCTGGAATACCATCGCCACGCCGCGCTCGGCGGGATCGACGCGGGTGACATCACGCGCGCCGATACGGATCTCGCCGGCGCTCGTCTCTTCCAGTCCCGCGACCATGCGCAGAAGCGTCGACTTCCCGCAGCCCGACGGTCCGACGAAGACGCAGAACTCGCCATCCTCGATCTTCAGGTCCACGCCGTGAATGACCTGCGCATCGCCGTAGCGCTTGATCACGCGGTTCAGTGTGACTTGCGACATCCGTTCCCTCCCCCCTGCGGCCCCTTCAGGCCTTGTCTTCTTCCGGAAAGCGCCAGCTTTCCGCCTCGGCCGCGATAAGATCGGCCGTTTCCCTGATCTGCGGCGCGAGGCCGCCAAGTTGTTGAAGCGTGGTCCGCGCCGTGGTGGACGTGATCGACAAGGCACCCATCGCCCGCCCGGCACGCGTCAGGATCGGCACCGCGACGCAGATGATACCCGGCTCGTGCTCTTCCCGGTCATAGGCGAAGCCCCGGGCGCGAATCGCCTGAAGCTCTTCCAGAAGCTTTTCCGGGGTGTCGAGCGTGTGTTCGGTGAAGCGGTGGAAAGACTGGCGGTCCAGCGCGCGCGACAGCTCATCATCGGACAGGAAGGCCAGCATCGCCTTGCCGACTCCCGTGCAATAGGCCGGGCCGACCTTGCCGGCCTGACTGAACATCTCGACTGGCCGCTGCGCATTGCGCTTGTCGACGTAAAGCACCTGCCCCTGGTCAAGCTGCGCCAGGTGGATCGTCTCGCCCACCTCGGCGGAAAGCCTGTCGATATAAGGCCTTGCGAGCGGCGCGATGGAACTTTGCGCCCAGGCGGCATGGGCCAGCCGCACCAGCCGCACCCCCAGACTGTAGGTCTGACTCTGCGGGTCGTAGGCCAGCATCCCCTGATGCGTGAGCGTCTGGAGAAAGCGGTAGAGCGTCGCCTTGGGATAGGCGGCATCCGCGAGCAGTTCCGAAAAGCGGACCGGGCGACCGAACAGGGCCACCTTGTCGAGCACGTCGAGCGCCTTGCCCACCGTGCCGTCGCCTCCGCCATCCGCGCCCATCGGCCCGCCCTTCTCCACCCTGTTGACAGGATAGACGATACACAGCATAGTTTTCAATATTCAAGACTAAGTTTCACATAATGGAACCAAAAGGGAGGAAACCATGGTCCATTTCAAAGCGGGTGCGCTTGCCCTGACGGCAGCGCTCCTGATGACCAGCTCTGCGTTCGCGCAGCAGCGGGTGCTGAAGTACAACGCCGACTACGACCCGATCCCGCTGGCCGCGATGGAAGCCCTGATCGCCGATTTCGAGGCCGCGAACCCCGACATCGACGTGCAGCTGAACAACTTCGACCACGAAGGCTACAAGACCGCGATCCGCAACTTCCTGACTGCGGATTCGCCGGACCTCGCCAACTGGTATGCCGGCAACCGCATGGCGCCCTTCGTCGCCGCCGGGCAGTTCCAGGACGTGTCGGACGTGTGGGAAGCGAATGGCCTGAGCGATCAGCTCGCCTCGGCCAAGGCATCGATGACCATCGACGGCAAGCAGTGGGGCGTGCCCTACACCTATTACCAGTGGGGCATCTACTACAACCGTGACGCCTACAAGGCGGCGGGTGTCGAAGTGCCGGGGCCGGAAGGCGTGACCTGGGACCAGTTCATCTCGAACTGCGAGAAGTTCAAGGCAGCGGGCATCGACTGTGTGACGACGGGCAGCAAGGCGCTCTGGCCGGTGGCGGGGATCTTCGACTACCTCTCGCTGCGCACGAACGGCTATGAGTGGCACATGGACCTGACCGCCGGGAAGGTGGAATGGACCGATCCGAAGGTGAAGGACGTCTTCACCCAGTTCGGACGCCTCCAGCCCTATGTCACCGCGAACCATGCCGCGATCGACTGGCAGGATGCAGCCGCACTTCTGGTTCAGGGCAAGGCGGCCAACTACGTGATGGGCAACTTCGCCGTGGGCGTCTTCAAGGAAGGCGGCATGACGAACGACAACCTCGGCTTCATGGTCTTCCCGGAAATCACGCCCGGAATCCCGCGCGCCGAAGAAGCACCGACCGACACGATCCACATTCCGGCCGGGGCCCAGAACGTCGAGGACGCGAAGAAATTCCTCGCCTTCGTCGCGACACCCGAAGCCCAGACCAAGTGGAACACCGCTGTCGGACAGCTGCCCACCAACAAGAACTCGACCGTGGCCCAGGACGACCCGTTCCTGGTGGCGGGCTTCGAGACGCTGTCGACGGCCTATGCGCTGGCGCAGTTCTTCGACCGCGACGCACCGGCCGAAATGGCGAAGGCCGGCATGGAAGGCTTCCAGCAGTTCCTCGTGCAGCCCGACCAGGTCGATGCGATCCTGGCCCGGCTCGAGCAGGTGCGCCAGCAGGTCTACAAGTGATTGCTGCCGGGCGGCCCCGCGCCGCCCGGACCTGACCTTCGCCGGGGCCGGACAGGCCCCGGCGTTCCAAGACCCGGAAACCGGGCAGCGAGGGGGGCCAGCACGATGTCGGCATACTGGAAGACGAACCAGCGGCGACTTGCGCCCTGGCTGTTCCTTGCCCCCGGGCTTCTGATGTTCGCGATCTACGTGATCATCCCGATCTTCCAGAGCATGTGGATCAGCTTCTACGACTGGGACGGCCTGGGCGAACCTGTCTGGATCGGCACGGCCAACTACGCCGAGATGACCGGCGATCCGAACATGATCACCGCGTTCAAGAACAACATCCTGTGGCTGGTGCTCTACATGCTCGCGCTGCCCGCGGGGCTTTTGATCGCGATCTTCCTGAACCAGACGATCCGCGGCATCCGGCTTTACAAGTCGCTTGTTCTTCTTTCCCTTCGTCATCAGCCAGGTCGTCGTCGGCTTGATCTTCTCGTGGTTCTACGCGCCCGGCTTCGGGTTGCTCTACAAGGTGATCGAGAATGTCACCGGCCAGGGCATCGCCATCCTCGCCGACCCCGACCTCGTGACCTACGGCATCATCGCGGCGGGCCTCTGGCCGCAGATCGCCTATGTGATGATCCTCTATCTGACCGGCCTGAACAACGTCGCCCCCGACCAGGTCGAGGCCGCGCGGCTGGACGGCGCGAAGGGCTGGCGGATGCTGTGGTACGTCATCCTGCCGCAACTGCGCCCGGCCACGTTCATCGCCGTCGTCGTCACCGTCATCGGCGCGCTGCGCAGCTTCGACCTCGTCTCGATCATGACCAGCGGCGGGCCGTTCGGATCGTCGCGGGTGCTGTCCTACTACATGTATGAAACGGCGCTGTCGGAATACGGGTACCGCATGGGCTATGGCGCGGCCATTGCCGTGGTCCTGTTCGCGATCATGATGATCTTCATCTCGGGCTTCATCTGGAAGATGTGGCGCGACGAAACGGAGCGCTGAGAGATGTTTCCCAGACCGATCCAGCAGGCCTCGACCGGCACCCAGTGGCTCTACACCATCGCGCTGCCCATAGCCCTTGTGATCTGGCTGTTCCCGCTTCTGGGCGTGGCTGTCACCTCGGTCCGGCCCGCGTCGGACCTGGCGCAGGGCAACTACTTCGGCATCCCGTCCTACCTCGCCTTCGAGAATTATGGCGACGTCTTCCGCAACACGCCGATGGGGCGCTACATCCTGAATTCGTTCATCGTGACGATCCCGACCGTGATCGGGGCTGTCGCGCTGTCGCTGATGACGGGGTTTGCGCTGGCGATCTACAAGTTCCGCTCGAACCTCATCATCTTCTTCCTGTTCGTCGCGGGCAACTTCGTGCCCTTCCAGATCCTGATGGTGCCCGTGCGCGACCTGACGCTTGGGTTGGGGATGTACAACACCTACTGGGGCCTGATCCTGTTCCACATCGCCTTCCAGACCGGGTTCTGCACGCTCTTCATGCGGAACTTCATCAAGGCGCTGCCGTTCGAACTGATCGAGGCCGCGCGGGTGGAAGGGGTCAGCGAGGTGCGCATCTTCTGGTTCATCGTCCTGCCGCTGATGCGCCCGGCCATCGCGGCGCTGTCCGTGCTGATCTTCACCTTCATCTGGAACGATTTCTTCTGGGCCACGGTCCTGACCACCAGCCCTGAGACGCAGCCGATCACCGCCGGGCTGTCCTCGCTGAACGGGCAATGGGTGGCGGCGTGGCACCTCGTCTCGGCCGGGTCGATCCTGGCCGCCCTTCCCCCCGTCGCGATGTTCTTCCTGATGCAGAAGCACTTCATCGCGGGCCTGACACTCGGAGCCGTGAAATGACCAAGATCGCCTTCATCGGTGCCGGATCGACCGTGTTCATGAAGAACATCGTCGGCGACGCGCTGCACAAGCCCGCCCTGTCGGGCGCCACCATCGCGCTGATGGACATCGACACCAAGCGGCTCGAGGAAAGCGCGCTCGTGGCGCGCAAGCTGGTCGCCTCGCTCGGGGCAAAGGCCAAGGTCGAGACGCACACGAACCAGCGCGCGGCGCTGGACGGGGCCGATTTCGTGATCGTCGCCTTCCAGATCGGCGGCTACAAGCCCTGCACCGTCACGGATTTCGAGGTGCCGAAACAGTACGGCCTGCGCCAGACCATCGCCGACACGCTTGGCGTGGGCGGGATCATGCGCGGCCTGCGCACCGTGCCGCACCTGTGGAAGATCGCCGAGGATATGGCGGCGGTCTGCCCCGACGCGCTGATGCTGCAATACGTCAACCCGATGGCGATCAACACCTGGGCGCTGTCGGCCCGCTATCCGGCGCTTCGGCAAGTGGGCCTCTGCCATTCGGTGCAAGGGACGGCGGCGGAACTGGCGCGCGACCTTGGCATCCCGGTCAGCGACCTGCGCTACAAGGCGGCGGGCATCAACCACATGGCCTTCTACCTCAACTTCGAGGCACGGCAGGCCGATGGCAGCTATCGCGACCTCTACCCGGCCCTGCGCGAGGGCTACCGCGCGGGGCGCATCCCGCTGGAAAGCGACTGGAACCCGCGCTGCCCCAACCTCGTGCGCTACGAGGCGATGATGCACCTGGGCTACTTCGTCACCGAAAGCTCGGAACATTTCGCGGAATACGTGCCCTGGTTCATCAAGGAGGGGCGGCCCGATCTGATCTCGCAATTCCGCATCCCGCTGGACGAGTATCCCCTGCGCTGCGAGGAACAGATCGCCCGGTGGGCCGCGCAGGCCGAAAGCTATCGCACCGCCGACCGGATCGAGGTGAAGCCAAGCCACGAATATGCGGCGACGATCATGAACGCGGTCGTCACGGGCGAACCGGCGGTGATCTACGGCAACATCGCGAACAAGGGCTTCATTCCGCAGTTGCCAGAGGGCGCGGCGGTCGAGGTGCCCTGCCTTGTCGATGCGAACGGGGTGCAGCCGACCGTCGTCAAGGGCATCCCGCCGCAGCTTGTCGCGCTGATGCGGACAAACCTGAACGTGCAGGAACTGACCGTGGCCGCGCTGATGGAAGAGAACCGCGAGCATGTCTATCACGCCGCGATGCTCGACCCGCACACGGCGGCCGAGCTTGACCTGCGCCAGATCCGCGCCCTGGTCGACGACCTGATCGCCGCGCATGGCGAGTGGCTGCCCGATTGGTTGCGCCCGCGCAGAGCCGCCTGAACCAGTTCATTTTCTGTTTACAAATATCCCCGCCGGAGGCTCCGACGCCTCCATCACAGACCGAAGGCACGAGATGACAGAGCACGCCATTTTTCCCGACCTCAAGGGCAAGTCCATTTTCATTACCGGGGGCGGCTCCGGCATCGGGGCCGCGCTGACCGAAGGCTTCCTGCGGCAGGGTGCCAAGGTCGCCTTCGTCCAGCGGTCCGATGCCCGCGCCTTCTGCGACCGGATGGAAGAAACGACAGGCAACCGCCCGCTGTTCCTGAGCTGCGACATCACCGATACCGAGGCGCTGCGCTCGGCCATCGTGGAATCGGCGGCGGCGCATGGGCCGATCGGGGTGCTGGTGAACAACGCGGCCTTCGACGACCGGCACAAGACGCTGGAAGTGACCGAGGCCTATTGGGACCGGATGATGGCCATCAATCTGCGCTGCTACTTCTTCGCGGCGCAGGCGGTGATCCCGGGCATGCAGGCGATGGGCGGCGGGTCGATCATCAACTTCTCGTCGATCAGCTACATGATGGGGCTGGGCGATTACCCCGCCTATGTCAGCGCGAATTCCGGCATCAACGGGCTGACGCGGGGTCTGGCGCGCGAGTTCGGGCGCGACCGCATTCGCGTCAACGCGGTGGCACCCGGCTGGGTGCTGACCGAGCGCCAGAAGGACCTCTGGGTGACGCCCGAGGGGCTGGCCGCGCATCTGGCAAAGCAGTGCCTGCCCGACACGCTGGACCCCGAGGATATGGTGGGCGGCGTGCTGTTCCTCGCCTCGGCCGCCTCCAAGGCGATGACGGGGCAAGCGCTCGTCATCGACGGCGGGGTGGTGGTGACGGGATGACCGGTTCAGACCGGATACAGGCCGACTGGATCGCGGTCGACTGGGGCACGAGCAACCTGCGCGCCTATGCGATGGGTTCGGAAGGTTGTCTTGCCGAGGCGTCTTCGCATGACGGAATGGGTCATCTGGCCCGCGACGCGTTCGAGGGGGCGTTGGTGCGACTGGTCGAGCCGTGGCTGACGGCGGGCCGGGTCATGCCGGTGATCGCCTGCGGCATGGTGGGCAGCCGGCAGGGCTGGCAGGAAGCGCCCTATCGCGCGGTTCCCTGCACGCCGCTCGATCCCGGGTTTCTGGTGACGGTGCCGACACGCGACCCGAGGATCTCGGTATCGCTGGTGCCGGGGCTGAAGCAGATGAAACCCGCCGACGTGATGCGCGGCGAAGAGACCCAGATCGCAGGCGCGCTGGCGCTGATGCCCGGCTTCGACGGAGTTCTGTGCCTGCCCGGAACGCATTCGAAATGGGTGCATCTGAGCGCGGGCGAGGTCGTCAGCTTCCAGACCTGCATGACGGGCGAGATGTTCGAGCTTCTGTCTGAACACTCCGTGCTGCGCCATGGCATGGGCGGCGAGGGTTGGGACGAGGCGGCCTTTGACGAGGCCTTGTCCGACGCGCTGTCGCACCCTGAACGGGTCGGCGCGCGGCTGTTCGCGCTCAGGGCCGAGGGGCTGCTGTCGGGATTGTCCGGGGCAGCGGCGCGGGCGCGGCTTTCAGGCATGCTGATCGGCATGGAACTGGCCGGGGCGCGCGCCTATTGGCTGGGCCAGCCGGTGGGTATTGTCGGGGCCGAGAAGCTGTCGGCCCACTACGCCCGCGCGCTCAAGGCGCAGGGCGTTTCCGTGCGGCTGCTTCCTGCGCGCGACACTGTTCTTGCCGGGCTGACGGCGGCCTTCCGCAGAGCGATGGAGAAGACATGAGCCGCAAGCTGATCGCGATCCTGCGGGGCATCACCCCGCCCGAGGCCGAGGCGGTGACGGCCGCCCTGATCGAGGCGGGGATCACCTGGATCGAAGTTCCGCTGAATTCGCCCGACCCGCTGAAAAGCATCGAGGCGATGGCGAAGCGTTTCGCGACCGAGGCGACGATCGGTGCCGGCACGGTGCTGACCGTCCGGCAGGTGGCCGAGGTGAAGGAGGCCGGCGGCACGCTGATCGTCTCGCCCAATTGCGATACCCATGTGATCGCGACGACCAAGACCGCGCGGATGCTCAGCTATCCCGGCGTGATGACGCCCACCGAATGTTTCGCGGCACTGGCGGCGGGCGCGGACGGGCTGAAGTTCTTTCCCGCGTCGCTGATCGGGCCCGACGGCGTCAAGGCGATCCGGGCGGTTCTGCCGAAGGAGACGCAGGTCTATGCCGTGGGCGGTGCGGGGCCGTCGAACTTTGCCACCTGGAAATCGGCAGGGGCGGATGGGTTCGGCATCGGCACGGCGCTTTACACGCCGGGGCTGTCGGTATCCGAAGTGACGGCAAGGGCCAGGGACCTCGTCCGGGCCTATGACGAGGCATATGCATGATCGCAATCCATGACGACCGGCGCTGCGAGCTGGGCGAAGGCCTGCTCTGGCATCCCGAACGTGAACAACTGTTCTGGTTCGACATCCTCGGTAAGCGGCTTCTGTCACGAACGGCGGATGGCCCGCAGGAGTGGACGTTCACCGAGCGTGTTTCGGCCGCCGGATGGGTGGACCGCGACACGCTGCTGATCGCGTCGGAAAGCAGCCTGTTCCGCTACAACCTCGTGACCGGCGAGCAATGGGCGCTTGCCGCGCTCGAGGCCGAGAAACCTGACACCCGCTCGAATGACGGGCGGGCCGATCCGCAGGGCGGATTCTGGATCGGGACGATGGGCAAGAAGGCCGAACCGGGCATGGGCGCGATCTGGCGCTTTTACCGGGGAAAGCTGCGCAAGCTTTATCCCGGGATCAGCATCCCGAACTCGATCAGCTTCACGCCCGATGGCCGGACTGCGCATTTCTCGGACAGCGCGCAGCGCAAGGTGATGCGCGTGGCGCTGGACGCCGAGGGTTGGCCGGTGGGCGAGCCGGAAGTCTACGTGGACCTCGGCCCGGACAAGGGCGAACCTGATGGCGCCGTGGTCGACGAGGCGGGGAACCTCTGGCTCGCGGAATGGGGCGTGAACCGCGTCTGCTGTTACGCGCCCGACGCCACGTTGCTGCACATCGTCGAGACGCCCGCCGCGCAGACCTCCTGCCCCGAACTCGGCGGCCCGGACCGCGCGACGCTGTTCATCACCTCGGCGCTTCAGGGCATGACCGCTGCCGAGCGCGCCGCCGAACCGCAGGGCGGCATGACCTTTTCCATCCGCGTCGAGGCACGCGGACAACGCGAACATCGGGTGATCCTGTGAGTTTCAAGCGTACGCTGGGGGTCTGTTACTATCCGGAACAGTGGGACGAGGCACAATGGGCCGAGGATGCGCGCCGGATGGCCGCGCTTGGCCTGACCTGGGTGCGGATCGGCGAGTTTGCCTGGACGCGGATGGAGCCGGAGGATGGGCGGCTTGACCTGGGCTGGCTCGACCGGGCGATCGAGGTGCTGGGGCGGGCGGGGCTGAAGATCGTGCTGGGCACGCCCACGGCCACGCCGCCGCGCTGGATGCTGACGAAGCATCCCGACATGCTGGCGCTCGACAGGGAGGGTCGTCCGCGCGGCTTCGGCTCGCGCAGGCACTACTGCTTCAGCCACAAGGGCTACCGTGCCGAATCCGCGCGCATCGTGCAGATCCTCGCTGAACGCTACGGGCGCAACCCGCATGTCGGGGCTTGGCAGACCGACAACGAATACGGCTGCCACGACACTGTTCTCAGCTATTCCACAGCGGCGCGCGACGGCTTCCGCGACTGGCTGGCGCAGAAGTATCAAAGCCCGCAGGCGCTGAACCGGGCCTGGGGCAACGTGTTCTGGTCGATGGATTATGCGAGCTTCGACGAGATCGAATTGCCGAACCTGACGGTGACGGAACCGAACCCCGCCCATGTCATGGCCTATCGCCGGTTCGCCAGCGACGAGGTTGCCGCCTACAACCGCATCCAGACCGAGATCATCCGGCGCAATTCGGACTATCCCATCGCGCACAACTACATGGGCAACGTGACCGAGTTCGATCATTTCAAGGTGGGTGCCGACCTCGATATCGCCAGCTGGGACAGCTATCCTCTGGGCTTCCTGTCCGACCGTCTGGCGGTTTCGGCTGACCACAAGCGGGCGCATGTGCGGCAGGGCGACCCCGACATGCAGGCCTTCCACCATGACCTCTACCGCGCCGTCGGGCGGGGGCGGTGGTGGATCATGGAACAGCAGCCGGGGCCGGTGAACTGGGCCCCCTGGAACGCCGATCCGCTGCCCGGCATGGCGCGGCTCTGGGCCTGGGAAGCCTTTGCCCACGGGGCCGAGGCCGTGTGCTATTTCCGCTGGCGGCAGGCGCCGTTTGCACAGGAACAGATGCATGCGGGGCTCTTGCGCCCCGACTCGGTCGCCGCGCCCGCGCATGACGAGGCGGCGCAGGTGATCGCCGAACTGGCCGCAATGCCCGGGGCAGCAACCGGCCCGGCGCCGGTCGCCATGGTGTTCGACTATGCCAGTGCCTGGGCCTGGGATACCCAGCCACAGGGCCGCGATTTCAGCTACTTCCGCCTGATGCTGGAATTCTACAAGGGCCTGCGTCGGCTTGGGCTGTCGGTCGACATGGTGCCGCCCTCGGTGACCGACCTGTCGGCCTACCGGCTGGTTCTGGTGCCGGGCATGATGAGCCTGACCGATGAGCTTCTGGCGGCGTTGGCGGCAGTGAGGGGTGTGGCGGTGCTGGGGCCGAGGACGAACTCGAAAACCCCGGAGTTCGCAATTCCCCTGCCCCTTCCGCCGAACCTGCCGGGTCTGGACGCCACCATCGCGCGGGTCGAGAGCCTGCCACCGGACGTGACCGTCGCGCTGGAGCAGGGAGGCACACTGCGGCACTGGCGCGAGAAGCTCGAGGGCGCGGCAGAGGTGGTGGAGCGCTCGGCCGACGGCTGGCCGGCGCTGGTCGCGACGGGCGGCCTGCACTACCTCGGCGGCTGGCCGGACGAGGTTGCGCTGGACCGGATGTTGCGGCGCGCCTGCGCGGCGGCGGACGTGGCGGTGGAGCCGATGCCCGGCTCGTTGCGGTGCCGCGACAGTGGCGGGCGACGGTTCTACTTCAACTACGGGGCCGAGGCGGTGCAGCATGCGGGCGTCACCATTCCCGCTGCCGGAGTTCACTGGACGGAAAACTGACCGACCGCGATATGGTGCAAGCGAAACGAAGATGTAAGCATTACCCTGTCATCACGATGTAACGCGGGCTGCGCCAGGGTGATGCGCGCCCAGACGGGGGAAGCAATGCGTTTTCTGATGCTGCCGTTCGAAACGCGCTTCCTGGCGCTGACCCTTGCCATTGCGGGCGTGCTTGTCTTTATCGGGCTGGGCCTGACATTCCCCGGCTGGGAACTCACCTATGGCATCCTCGCGCTGATCTCGGCGGGGCTGGCCGCGCTTGGTGTGCGCGACCTGATCCAGACCCGCCATGCCGTCCTGCGCAATTACCCGATTGCTGCTCACCTGCGGTTCATCCTCGAAGGCATCCGACCCGAGATGCGCCAGTATTTCTTCGAGGGCGAAAAGGACGGCGCGCCCTTTTCCCGCGACAAGCGCGCCATCGTCTATCAGCGCGCCAAGAAGGACCTCGACAAGCGGCCCTTCGGAACGCTCTACGATGTCTACGGCACCGACTACGAGTGGCTCCACCATTCCCTGTCCCCCAAGCCACCCGTCCCGATTGAGGGGATGCGCGTCCTGATCGGGCAGTCGGAGGGGTGTTCGCAGCCCTACTCTGCCTCGCTTCTGAACATTTCGGCGATGAGCTATGGGGCGCTTTCGGCCAATGCGGTCAGGGCGCTGAACAAGGGGGCAAAGCTGGGCGGTTTTGCGCATGACACGGGCGAAGGTGGCGTCTCGCCCTATCACCGCGAAAACGGCGGCGATCTGATCTGGGAGGTCGGGTCGGGTTACTTCGGCTGCCGCAACCCCGACGGCTCGTTCAGCGCCGAACGCTTTGCCGAGGCGGCGCGCGACCCGCAGATCAGGATGGTGGAACTGAAGCTGAGCCAGGGCGCGAAGCCGGGCCATGGCGGCGTGCTGCCCGCAGCCAAGGTGACCGAAGAGATCGCCGCGATCCGGGGCGTTCCGATGGGCCAGGATTGCGTCTCGCCCGCCGCGCATACGGAATTCAGCACTCCGGTCGGGCTGCTGGAATTCGTGGCGCGGATGCGGGACTTGTCGGGCGGCAAGCCCGCGGGTTTCAAGCTGTGCATCGGCCATCCATGGGAATTCATGGCGATCTGCAAGGCGATGGTCGAGACGGGCATCACCCCGGATTTCATCGTGATCGACGGCAAGGAAGGCGGCACGGGGGCCGCACCGCTGGAATTCATGGATCACGTCGGCATGCCGCTGCGCGAGGGGCTGACCTTTGCCCACAACGCGCTGATCGGGGTGGGCCTGCGCGACCGGATCCGGCTGGGGGCCTCGGGCAAGATCATCAGCGCCTTCGACATGGCGCGGGTCATGGCCCTGGGTGCCGACTGGTGCAATGCCGCGCGCGGCTTCATGTTCGCGGTCGGCTGCATCCAGGCGCAAAGCTGCCACACCGGCATGTGCCCGACAGGCGTGACGTCGCCCGATCCGCTGCGCCAGCGGGCGCTCGTGGTGCCTGACAAGGCCGCCCGGGTGCAGCACTTCCACAACAACACGATCCATGCGCTGGCCGAACTGGTGGCGGCGGCGGGGCTGGATCATCCCGGCCAGCTTGGCCCGCACCACTTCCTGCGGCGCGGCGCGGCCGACCGGGTGGTGAGCTACGCCGAACAATACGAACGGCTGCAACCCGGCGAGCTTCTGCTGGCGCCCGAAACCGCGCCGCATCGCTACGCCGAGGCGTGGCGCGCCTCGCAATCCGGCAGTTTCGCCATGTGCGCCCGCGAGGGTGGGGCGCTGCCGGGGCGGGCCCTCGCTGCGCAATAGCAGCGTTTGTTGCGCCATGTGAAATTGAGCCTTTCAAACTATGCGGGTTTGTTTCAGCGATTGAATAGACGCGTGAGACGGGTGACACGTTCTGGATCGGTCGTCGGCCCGGGACTAGGGGTTCTTCAGCCGAGCGGACGTTCCCCGGCATCACACGGAGAGCCCGATGCGTGCCCTGACTTCCTTCAACCTGTGGACCATGATCCTTGCCGGAGCGGTCGCGACAGTCGCCTTCGATTTCTTCGGCCAAAGCCTCTCGCCCATGCTTGGTTTCGCAAGCCTCGCGCCCGTTCCGCTTGCGAACAACGTCATCCAGACCCTGACCGGCGCCCCCTATGAACCGGCCGCCCAGCTTCTTCACTACATCGCCGGGATGATCGCCTATCCGGTGGGCTGGATGTTCATCGCCGAACCGCTGGCACGCCGGATCACCCCCGGGCTTTCCTGGCTCGCGGTGTCGGTGATCTACGGCATCGGCCTGTGGATCTTCGCGCTGTTCATCATGGCGCACCTGATCGCAGGCCAGCCCGCCTTCCTGGGCTTCACCGGCATCACCTGGATCGCCCTGGTCGGCCACGTGCTGTTCGCCCTGGTCGCCGCCGCGGTGGTGCGCTGGCGCGACAGGCTGCCGCTGCGCCCCGGCGCCCCGGTCTGATCCGCACGCTCCGCTGCGCTTTCGCTTGATCCTGGCCAGGCGCGCGGATCAACTGCAGCCCACCGACAGGAAGTGAGACACCGATGAGCCAGACCCCTCGCCCGATCCGCGTTGCCGATGTGATCGCAGAGCGGCTTCACGCCGCTGGATGCCGGTACGCCTTCGGGATGCCGGGGGGCGAGGTTCTGACCATGGTCGATGCACTGGAGAAGGCGGGGATCCGGTTCATCCTTGCGAAGCACGAGAATGCCGCGGGGTTCATGGCCGAAGGCGTCCATCACCGGACCGGCGCGCCGGGGATCCTTGTGGCGACGGTCGGGCCCGGTGCGCTGAATGGGGTGAACGTGGTCGCGAACGCCCTTCAGGACCGCGTTCCGCTGATCGTGCTGACGGGCGCCATCGACGCCGACGAGGCGCAGACCTATACCCATCAGGTGCTCGACCAGGCGCAGGTCTTTCGCCCGATCACCAAGGCGAGCTTCCGTGTCGAGGCCGGCGCGGCGCAGGTGATCGCTGACAAGGCAGTCGGCATTGCGACCGAAGGGCGCCCCGGGCCGGTTCATCTCGACATTCCCATCGGGACCGCCGACGTGATCGTCAGCCAGCAAGGCGTCCCGCTGCGCCCCGCCGCCATCCCTGTCGCACCGGCGCCTGGCCCGGCCTTGGACAAGGCGCGCGGGTGGTTGCGCGCGGCGCAGCGACCGCTGATCGTTGCGGGCGTCGACGCGATGAATGAGGGGGCCGGCGACGCCCTGTCCGCCTTTGCCGAGCGGTTCGGGATACCAGTCATCACCACCTACAAGGCCAAGGGGCTGATCCCCGAGGACCATCCCCTTGCACTTGGCGGCGCGGGCCTGTCGCCGCTTGCGGACCGGCACCTGCTGCCGCTGGTGGCGCGCGCCGACCTGATCCTCGGGGTCGGATACGATCCGATCGAGATGCGGACGGGCTGGCGCGATGCCTGGGACCCGGCCCGGGTCAACGTGATCGACATCACCGCCGAGCCGAACCACCACTACATGCACCAGGCCAGCCTGAACATCGTGGCGGGTTGCGCGGCGACGCTGTCGGCGCTGGCCGAGGGTGTCGCCCCCGCCAACACCTGGCCCGACGGCGAGCCTTCCGCCACGAAAGACGCCCTCGCCCGCGCCTTTCCCCGCACCGACGACTGGGGCCCCGCCGCCGTGATCGACGAATGCCGCCGCACCCTGCCGCGCGACACGCTCGCCACCGCCGACAGCGGCGCGCACCGCATCCTTCTGTCGCAGATGTGGACGTGCCACGAGCCGCGCGGCCTCATGCAGTCGTCCGCGCTCTGCACGATGGGGTGCGCGGTTCCGCTGGCCATGGGCGCCGGGCTGGCCGCGCCCGACCGGGTTGTGGTGTCATTCTCGGGCGACGCCGGGTTTCTGATGGTCGCGGGCGAACTCGCCACCGCGCGCGAGCTGGGACTGCGCACCATCTTCGTCGTCTTCGTCGACGCGAGCCTTGCGCTGATCGAGATGAAGCAGCGCCAGCGGCAATTGCCGAACGGCGGCGTGGACTTTGCGCATCACGACTTCGCCGCGATCGGACGGGCGTTCGGCGGGGCGGGCCACCGCGTGCGCTCGCGCAGCGAATTGCGCGCGGCGCTCGCTGCCGCGCTGACGGCCGACTGCTTCACGGTGATCGCCGCCGAGATCGAACGGGGTGCCTATGACGGGCGTATCTGAGGATCGCGGTCTGAAACATTTCTGCCATGCGACCGTCGAGAACGATGCCGATTTTTGGCGAATATCCCGGAGCCGTTGCCTGAGACCCCGTTTTTTCTCACGCAAAAGGCTCTTGGGATCACAACTTAGCGGGCGTGCCAGTGCAAGCGGAGGAAGCGCCGCTTTCCGCGCTACGCTGTCCGAAGATAAAATCTGTTGCGAGGCGGGTCGATGAGAAAAGATATTTGTTTCGGTGATGTTGACCTTGCCTCGGACGCCGCACTGGCCGACTGGAACGGCATGATCCTCGCATTCCTGTCGCACGGCATGGCAACGCCCGCCCGCTTGGCGGCGGTGCTGGATCGGGAGCCGGATTTTGCGATGGGCCACGCCGCGCGGGGCATGTTCTCGTTGCTGATGGGGCGGCGTGAATTGGTCGACACGGCCCGAACGGCCCGGATCGCCGCCGAAGCCGCCTTGGCGCAAGGCTGGGCACCTGCGCGGGCGCGCGGCTGGTGCGCAGCCCTTGCGGGCTGGCTCGACTGCGGTCCGTCTGCCGCGATCGCCGAACTGGAAAACGTGATCGCGGCCGAACCGCGCGACACGCTGACCGTCAAGCTGTGCCATGCGATCCGCTTCATTCTGGGCGACAGCGCCGGGATGCGCCTTTCGCTGGAGCGTGTGCTGGACGCGCATGGCGAGGATCATCCGTGCCGGGGTTATCTGCTGGGGTGCCACGCCTTCGCGCTGGAGGAGACCGGAGATTACGCTGCCGCCGAACGAACCGGCCTGCGCGGCCTCGAAGCTGCACCGGACGATGCCTGGGGCCTGCATGCCGTGGCGCATGTCTACGACATGACGGGCCAGTCGGCTGGCGGCATCGCCCTGATCGACCGGCACGACGGCGCATGGATGCATTGCAACAACTTCCGCTATCACGTCTGGTGGCATCAGGCCCTGATGCATCTGGATCAGGGCGATACGGGCCAGGTTCTGATGCTCTATGACCGCAAGATCCGCGTGGACCGGACCGACGACTACCGCGACATTGCCAATGCGACCTCGCTTCTCGCCCGCCTGGAACTGGAGGGCGTGAACGTGGGCGACCGGTGGGCGGAACTGGCCGATCTGGCCGAGGGGCGCAGCGATGACGGCTGCCTCGTCTTTGCCGACCTGCACTACATGCTTGCGCTGATCGGCGACCGGCGCGAGGGGGCGGCGGCGCGGCTGATGTCCCGCATGAAGCGCGATGCAGGGCCGGAAGGCGAGGTCGCGCGCATCGTCGCGGACCCGGGCGTTGCCGCGGCAGCGGGCCTCGCAGCTTTCGGCGAGGGCGACTACGGACGCGCGTTCTCGCTCCTGCGCGCCGCGAGACCACGGATGCAGTCGATTGGCGGCAGTCACGCGCAGCGCGACGTCTACGAACGGATCACCGTCGATGCCGGTATCCGCGCGGGGCATTTCGACGCCGCGGCGACGATCCTTGCCGAACGCCGCGCGCGTCGTGCCGGGGTCGAGGATGCCTTTGCCGCCGCGCGCTTCGCGGCCATCGACGCGGCCCAGGGTGCAGCCCTGCGCTATTCCGCCGAGTGACGGCCCGCATGGCATGACACGCCACGCCGAGATCCGACCTTCGGCAACAGCCCATGTGGCGCGGCCGCGCGACCCCCGGCTCGACTTTTTCCGCGGGGTCACGATGTTCATCATCCTGATCGCCCATGTGCCGAACAACTGGCTTGCGCTGTGGATACCTGCGCGCTTCGGCTTTTCGGATGCGACCGAGGTCTTCGTCTTCTGCTCCGGCATGGCCTCGGCCCTGGCTTTTGGCCGGGTCTTCCGCGAGCGCGGCCTTGCGATGGGCACCGCGCGCGTGGGGTATCGCGTGTGGCAGGTCTACTGGGCGCATGTCGGGCTGTTCCTTGCCGTGACCGCCGCGATGGTGGCGCTGGATGCAAGCGGGTGGTTCGACAAGGACTATGTCGGGCAGCTGAACCTGCATCGCTTCTTCGACAACGCCGAAGCGGCGGCCCTGGGCCTGATGACGCTGACCTATGTGCCGAACTACTTCGACATCCTGCCGATGTATCTGGTCGTGCTGGCGATGATGCCCGTTGTGATCGCCCTGTCGCGGATGTCGCGTTGGGCCGTGGCCGGGTTCGTCCTGCTGGTCTGGGCGGCGGCGCAGGCGGGCTGGCACCTTCCGGCAGAACCATGGTCGGACCGTGAGTGGTTCTTCAACCCCTTCGGCTGGCAACTTGTGTTCTTCACCGGCTTCGCCCTGATGCTGCGCTGGCTGCCGGCGCCGCCCGTTGACCGAAAGCTGGTTGCGCTGGCGGTCGTGGCGCTGCTGCTGACCATACCCTTTGCCCATTACCGGATCGTGGCGGCGGTGCCCGAGATCGCCGCATGGCGCAAGGATTGGGCCGTGCTGATCGACAAGACCGATTTCGGCGCGCTGCGCTACCTTCATTTCCTTGCGCTCGCCTATCTCGCCTGGGTGGCTGTCGGCCCGAAGGGTCGGCGGCTTCTTCCGCCTGACGGACAGGGGTGGGGCGCGCGGATCTGGCGGCGCGCACTGGCGGTCATCATGACGGTGGGCCGCCAGTCTCTGGCGGTGTTCGTCGGCTCCATGTTCCTTGCGCAGCTTCTGGGGGTCGTTCTGGACGAGGCGGGGCGCAGCCTTGTGTCGATGGTCTGGGTGAACGCGCTTGGATTCGGGCTGATCGTCGGGGTCGCCTATGGGGCGCAGTGGTTCAAGTCGCAGCCCTGGCGGGCGGCGGGTGCCCCTGCGAACAGCGACGGCTGACCCTCATTCGGCTGGGGGCAATGCCTCGAACCAGTCCAGCGCCATCCCGGCCCAGCCGGGCGGTATCCGATGGTCGCCCGGAAACAGCGCCAGTTCCAGCGCTGATCCGGCCGTGCAGCGCGTCCATGATCGCCGCCAGAACGGCCCTTCGGTGACAAAAAGGTCGGCGCGAAGCTGCGTGCAACCGTTGGCCGCCCGCCAGATCTCCATCGTCCGGAAGATATCACCCTGCACCACCCCCTGCGGGTCGTCTGCCGCAGTCGCCCCGCAGGATACGGCCCTCCAGCGGCACGGTCGTGTCAGACCAGCCATGCGTATGCAAAAGCCGCACCGGCCCCGCACAGCGGTCAGGGTGGGGCCGCCAGAATCCGCCGCTGACCGGCGCGTAGGCGCTGAACGCTTGCGGCGCGGCGCAGGCCGTGTAGCTGACCATCGACCCGCCGACCGAGAAACCCGCCAGCAGAAGGCGCCGCGGATCGAGGCCGAAGCGCGCGACCGCATCGTCACGCACCGCCTGCAGGAAGGCCACATCGTCGCGCCCGCCCGGAGACGCGCGGAAGGCCCAGCTTCGCCCGTCGCGCCCGACCATCGGACTGCCGTCAGGCGCGATCACGGCATAGCCGCGCGCCAACAAGGCATCGACCATGCCCCGGTTGCGCATCGTCCCCTCGCCGCTGCTGCCGTAGCCGTGGACGAAGATGACGGCGGGCAAGGGGCCTGCAACGGCGGTGGGCAATTCCGCCTCGTATTGCCCGCCGGGCAAGAGACAGGGGGCGGCGTCCGGACCACATCCGGCCAGCGCCGGAACGGGCGCGATCAGGGCAAGCCATGCCAGCATCAATCGCCCCAATGCCCGCATCGCATCCTCCGCCCGTCGTCCTGCAAGTGGGATGGGGCGCGCGGACGGCTGTCAAGCCGCGCCCCATCACGACACTGCTACCGCAAGGGCGGCGCAGGTCTGCGGTCAGGGCCGACGCAGGCGACCGCCCCACGCAAACCGCCGCCCTCGCCCGGTTGCGTCAGGAAACCTGTCCAGCGACAGGCAGGCGGGCATGACGGGCGACATGGCGCTGACGCTGGCGGCGGATGCATTTGCCGATCGCCAGCGCGAGCAGGCCGCCGCCAAGCCCCGTGACAAGACCGACCATCACATCCCAGGACCCAGACTGGTCCGCCATCGCCGCGTCTCGCCCGCCGAGGAACGGCGTGACAAAGACAAAGGACGGTGCCGGGTCGTGGCCAAGCTGGCGCAGCGCGGCAAGCGCCGGGGCGGCAAGCGGCGGCGCAGCGTCGCGCAGCCCGTTCAGGGCAAGGACGCGGGCCCCGCCCGGGCACACCTTCGCCCGTCCGCGCGACCAGTGCGAGGAAATCGCCCACCTCCTGATCCGACAGCAGAACAGCCCCGCGCACCACGGCCGCGCCTGCGTCGTCAGACGGGTCCTGCAACGGGTAGAGGCGGCGCGTCATGGTGGCTTCGGCGCCGTCACCTCCGCGCCCCTGCTGGCTGACAGCGATCACCGCTGCGGGGTCGATGCGTACGACCAGATGCACCTCACCTGCCGCGTGAACATCACGAAGCGGATCGAACGCGCTCAATGCGACCGGCTCGGGCTGGCCCGCCGCACGGGCCGAGGCCCGTTCAGCGTCGATCCGATCACCCGTGACGGCCAGTTGCAGGGCAATGGCGAGAAGCGCCAGACCCAGCACGGCAGTCACCTGCCAGGACAGCGCGCGCAGCGATGACAGCATGAGCTTGCTCCATTCCGTATCCAGACCGCCGCACCGACCTGGGGTATGACGTGCAAGAACGGCCCCGATGGGGCGAATTCGCGTCAAAAGGGAAGGGATTTCAGGGAGAAAGGCTGGCAGGAGTTGGGGGACTCGAACCCACGACCCTCGGTTTTGGAGACCGATGCTCTACCAACTGAGCTAAACTCCTAGGCCTGCGGCGGAGGTACGGTACGACCGGCGGCGAAATCAAGGGGGGAATCCCGCATCGCTCTTACAGGAGAGGCAGTTGTGCCCGAGCTTCGCGGCGGTGGAACCCTGCTCGACATGACTCGATCACATGCCGCCCACCGCTCCAACCTTACGCTCCACACAGCCGCAGCAAACAAAGGCGCGCCGGTCAACCGGCGCGCCCTGCTTGAACCCTCGCAGGTTCGCTTTCCTGACGACCCTCGGGGCGACGCAAGCGCAGCCCAGGTCAGCGACATCGTTACTCGATGATCTTCGAGACGACGCCTGCGCCGACGGTGCGGCCGCCTTCACGGATGGCGAAGCGGAGCTTCTCTTCCATCGCGATCGGGGCGATCAGCTCCACGTTGAACTTCAGGTTGTCGCCCGGCATCACCATCTCGGTGCCCTCGGGAAGCTGCACCGTCCCGGTCACGTCCGTCGTGCGGAAGTAGAACTGCGGGCGGTAGTTCGCGAAGAACGGGGTGTGGCGCCCGCCCTCTTCCTTGGTCAGGATATAGGCCTCGGCCTCGAACTTCGTGTGCGGCTTCACCGATGCGGGCTTGCACAGCACCTGGCCGCGCTCGATCCCCTCGCGGTCCACGCCGCGCAGCAGAAGGCCCACGTTGTCGCCCGCCTCGCCCTGGTCCAAGAGCTTGCGGAACATCTCGACGCCCGTGCACACCGTCTTCTTGTTCGGACGGATGCCCACGATCTCGATCTCTTCGCCGACCTTCACGATCCCGCGCTCGATCCGCCCCGTCGCAACCGTGCCACGGCCCGAGATCGAGAACACGTCCTCGACCGGCATCAGGAACGGCTGGTCGACGGCACGCGCCGGCGTCGGGATGTACTTGTCGACCGCCGCGATCAGTTCGCGGATCGAGTTCTCGCCGATCTCCGGGTTGGTCCCGTTCATCGCGTGCAGCGCCGAGCCCTTGATGATCGGAATGTCGTCGCCGGGGTAGTCGTAGGACGACAGAAGCTCGCGGATCTCCATCTCGACGAGCTCCAGAAGCTCCTCGTCATCCACCTGGTCGACCTTGTTCATGTAGACGACCATGTAGGGGATGCCCACCTGGCGGCCCAGAAGGATGTGCTCGCGCGTCTGCGGCATCGGGCCGTCGGCGGCCGACACCACCAGGATCGCGCCGTCCATCTGCGCCGCACCCGTGATCATGTTCTTCACATAGTCGGCGTGGCCGGGGCAGTCGACATGGGCGTAGTGACGCGCTTCCGACTCGTATTCCACATGCGCCGTCGAGATCGTGATCCCGCGCGCACGCTCTTCCGGCGCGCCGTCGATCTGGTCATAGGCGCGGAACTCGCCGAAATACTTCGTGATCGCCGCCGTCAGCGTCGTCTTGCCGTGGTCAACGTGACCAATGGTCCCGATGTTCACATGCGGTTTCGTCCGTTCAAACTTTGCCTTGGCCATGGGGCACGCCTCGCGGTTCGGGGGCCCCCGTGCGGGGCCCTGTTCTCTACCGCGCGGCACTTATCCATTGGGCGGACGGAAATCAAGCGCCTGCACGCAGGCCCGCCCCACCCGTCAGTTGACTGGTGCCGTAGCAGGCGGCCGGGCCACGGGCCGGATGAGTTCGCCCGTCGCAGGCGCGGCAGGCACTTCCGTGCCAAGCGGCACCGTTTCCACAGCCACCGGCGCGGCGGCAGGCGCCGGGGGCGTTGCCGCTGCCGCCGCCCGCCTGCTTTCGGGCGTGCCGGACACCAGCGTAGGCTGGGATTCCAACGGCGTCGCGTTCGGGTTGTCGCCAGCAACTGCGCCAGAGGCCGCGAACCACTGCGGATTCTGCATGAACCAGCCCTCGATCACCTGCGCCACATTGTAGGACAGCGCCGCAAGCTGTTCTTCCTTCGTCTTTGTGAAGCCCGAACCGAGCACCGTATCGCCCGACAGATTCTCGAACACCGTGAACTGCTTCGGTTCCTTGTTCAGCCGGGTCGCGCTTGCATCGTCCCAGATGTTGGCCGTCACCACCACGACCGACTTGGGCGCGGCAACAACGGGGATGCCGGGCGGGGCCAGCGCGTATCCGTCGACGTTGATGCCGATGTTGTAGAAACGATCCCCGTCATAGCGCCCGAAGCGGTCCTGCACGGCTTTCTTCAGCCCGGTTTCCCATTCCTCGACCGTCGCGTCGCGCGAAATCGGAACCTTCTGCATGTTGTCGGCGACAACGATGTTCAGCCCAAGCTTGAACGGCCCGAGGTCGACCGGTGGTTCGTCAAGGTCCTGCCGCCCGCAGGAGATCAGCACGAATCCGGCCAGAAACAGGCCGAGCGGGCGGGCGAACGAAGAAAACGTCATCATCTGGTCCTTCCGAAACCGACCCCCGAGATAGCTTGTGCCGCCCTGCCGCGCAACGGGCACGCGCAACCCGGTCGATAACCTTCCAGTCAACGTCATTGTGCCAAGCGAAATCTCGGCTAGCCTGTCGATCGTCGAATCTCATTTGGGTGTGGGAGATTTCAGAATGAGCTTGATGAAGACATTGGCGCGCGTTGCGATCGGCGTTGCCATCGCAAAGGGCGTGGGAGCGGTGATGCAGGCGGGGAAATCCGGCGGCAGCGTCGGCGGCGGCACGGCGCGGGCGCCGAGCGGCGGGGCAAGCTATGGCGGGCCGAACTCGCCGGGCGCTTCGCGTGGCCAGACGACCGGGGCCGCGCCGGGCGGGCTCGAGGATATCATGGGCCAGATTCTTGGCGGACGGGCCAAGCCACAGGGCGGCGCTGCCGCCCCGGGCCAGGCGGGTTCCGCCACCGGCGGTCCGTCGGGCGGCCTTGGCGACCTGCTGGAACAACTGGCGGGGGGCGGCGCGAAGAAACCCGCAGGCGGAACACGCACGGCGCAAAGCGGCGGCGGGCTTGACGATCTTCTGTCCCAACTGGGTCAGGCAGGCGGCCTTGGCGGCCTGCTCGGCGGACTTGCAGGGGCCGCCGGGGCCGGAACCGCGGCGCCCGCACCGAAGAAGGCCGAAGCACAGCCGAGTTTCGGCGAATTGCTGAACCAGTCGCTTCAGAACTATGGCGAGCCCGAGGTCCCCCCGGCCCCGGAGCAGGAGGCCGCTGCCGCCCTGATGCTGCGCGCCATGATCCAGGCGGCCAAGGCCGACGGCAAGGTCGACGAGGGAGAGCGCAAGAAGCTCCTCGACAACCTCGCCGATGCGACCGAGGCCGAAATGAACTTCGTGAAGGCCGAGCTTGCCGCACCGGTCAGCATCGAAGGTCTTGTGGCACAGGTGCCGAAGGGGCTGGAGAGCCAGATCTACACCATGTCGGTGATGGCCATCACGCTGGATAACAAGACCGAGGCGCAATACCTGCACCAGCTTGCGCAGGGCCTGGGGATCGATCCGCAGCAGGTCAATCACATCCACGGCCAACTGGGCATTCCCGCCCTCTACGCCTGACGGCCTGGCCCCGCGCGCTACCGGAAACGGTTGTCGCGCGGGAAGCCGTGGGGCGGGGCCTTGCCCATTGTCGCCCGCTTGCCGATCCAGTCGGAAATTCCCGTCTCGCGCCGGATCTGGCCGTTCGTCATCGTCCAGCTCAGCCCTTCGGCTAACTTGAACGTGGTGATGTCGGACAGCCCGCCATCCAGTTCCAGCACGCCCTGCTTGCCCCGCGCGGTCAGGTACTTCTGGATGCGCACGCCCTTGCCGCGCGCGAGTTCCGGCAGTTCGGCAACCGGGAAGACCAGCAGCTTGCGGTTCTTCGAGATCACCGCGACATGATCGCCCTGCACCACACGCGCAGCCACGAGAGTGTCACCGTTCGACAGGTTCATCACCGCCTTGCCCGCGCGGGTCTGGGCCAGCACTTCCTCGGAGGTCACGACGAACCCGTCTCCGGCCGACGAGGCGAGCAACAGCTTCTCCCCCGCCCGCCAGACCATCAGCTCGGCAATCCCCGCCTCGTTCGGCAGGTCGACCATCAGGCGCACCGGCTCGCCCATCCCGCGCCCGCCGGGCAGGTTCGCGCCCATCAGCGTGTAGAAGCGGCCGTTCGAGCCGACGAGGCTGATGCGGTCGGTCGTCTCGGCGTGGAAGACGAAGCGGCCCTCGTCGCCATCCTTGTATTTCACCTCGGCGTCCAGCGGCTGATGGCCCTTCATCGCCCGGATCCAGCCCATCTTCGAGCAGATGACGGTGATCGGCTCGCGCTCGATCATCGCCTCGATGGGCACATCCTCGACGACGCCCGCTTCCGCGAACTGGCTGCGGCGGGCGCCCAGGACGGTGTCCTTGCCGAACTGCACCTGCACCGCCTTCAGCTCCTGACCGATGCGCTGCCATTGCAGCTTGGGTGACCCCAGCAGGTCGTCCAGCGCCGCGCGTTCCTTCATCAGGGCGTCGTATTCACGGCGCAGCTCGATCTCTTCCAGCTTGCGCAGCGAACGCAGGCGCATGTTGAGAATCGCCTCGGCCTGCGCCTCGGTCAACTCGCCGTCCGACGGCACCACCGGCGGCACATAGTCCTTCTCCGACGTCGCCCGCTTGTGCGGCTTGCCCCAGCTTTCGGCCATCAGCGCGCGCTTCGGGTCCTCGTCATAACGGATGATGTCGATCACCCGGTCGAGGTTCAGGTAGGCGATGATGAAGCCTTCGAGGATCTCCATCCGCGCGTCGATCTTCTCCAGCCGGTGCTGGCTGCGCCGGGTCAGCACGTCGCGGCGGTGGTCGAGGAAGGCGCGCAGCACCTCTTTCAGCGAGCAGACCTTGGGCACCCGCCCGTCGATCAGCACGTTCATGTTCAGCGGAATGCGCACCTCGAGGTCCGAGTTGCGGAACAGCATGCCCATCAGCATGTCTGGCTCGACCGTGCGGGCGCGGGGTTCCAGCACGATGCGGACATCCTCGGCGGATTCGTCGCGCACATCGGCCAGCGCGGGCACCTTCTTGGTCTGGATCAGTTCGGCCAGCCGCTCGATCAGCTTCGATTTCTGCACCTGATAGGGGATCTCGGTGACGACGATCTGCCAGGTGCCGCGGCCCAGATCCTCGACCGACCATTTGGCGCGCAGCCGGAAGCCGCCGCGCCCTGTCTTGTAGGCCTCGAGTATCGAGGCGCGGGGTTCCACGATGGTGCCGCCCGTGGGAAAATCGGGGCCGGGCACAAGCGCCACGAGGGCCTCGTCGCTGGCTTCCGGCTCGCGCAGCAGAAGCTGGCAGGCGTCGATCAGCTCGTGCAGGTTATGGGGCGGAATGTTGGTGGCCATTCCCACCGCGATCCCCGACGAGCCATTGGCCAGCAGGTTCGGAAAGGCCGCGGGCATGACCACGGGTTCTTCCAGCGTGCCGTCGTAGTTCGGGCGGAAGTCCACGGCGTTCTCGGCCAGCCCTTCCATCAGCGCCTCGGCGGCGGGGGTCAGGCGGGCCTCGGTGTAGCGGCTGGCGGCCGGGTTGTCGCCGTCGATGTTGCCGAAGTTGCCCTGCCCGTCGACCAGCGGATAGCGCAGGTTGAAATCCTGCGCGAGCCGCGCCATCGCGTCGTAGATCGCCATGTCGCCGTGCGGGTGATAGTTGCCCATCACGTCGCCCGAGATCTTGGCCGACTTGCGGAACCCCCCGTTCGAGGCCAGCCGCAATTCGCGCATCGCGAACAGGATGCGGCGGTGGACCGGCTTCAACCCGTCGCGCGCATCGGGCAGGGCCCGGTGCATGATCGTCGACAGCGCATAGGTCAGGTAACGCTCGCCGATGGCGCGGCGCAGCGGCTCTGACACAAGCACAGGCTCGATCTTGGGGTCGTCGGGGGTATCCGCCATGGATGTTGTGTAGCGTCAGGCGGCGGGGCGGTCCAGACGCTTCGACGCCCCGAAAGTGCCCGAATTTTTGCCTGCGGCTGACAGGTCAGCGTGGTAAACAGGCGGCGTCACAGGGGAATCGGACCTTCCATGTTCAAGCTGCTCGTCTTTCTCTGCGCCGGCCTTTTCGCCACGATGTACGTCCTTGGGCGCGATGGCGGGCCTGTGCGCGACGGGCTTGCGGGCAGGGTTACGCCCCTGATGCAGGATGCCGACAGCCCGGAACGCGAGGCGGCCCCCCGCGTGATCCTCGCTGCGGCGACGAAACCGGCCGCCGGCTGCGAAACCTGCACCCGAGCCGGTGGCGGCAGCGCAGCCCGAACCCGCGCCCGTGGCCGAGATCGCCGCGCCCGCTACTGAGGCCGTCGGCGATTCCGGCCTGACGCTGGCGCTTCCCTTGGTCGAGGGCGACAACGCGGCGCCCGCGCCCCGCGCGGTCGATCCCGAAGCGGCTGAACCCGGCGACCCGACGGTGATGTATGTCAGCGCCACCTCGGTCAACGTGCGCAGCGGCCCCTCGGCAGAGACACAGGCGGTGGCCCGTCTTCCGCGCGGTGAGGCTGTTCTTGTGCTGGCCATCGGACACCCCCGGCTGGTCGATGATCCGGATCGAGGGCGACGGGATCGAAGGCTTCATCGCCTCGCGCTTCCTGTCCGACAGCACCGAACCGCGCGACGGCTTCACGCTCGACTGATCGCAACGGCCCGGATTGCCGCGCGTCGGTGCGCCCTTTAGGTTGCCCGCAGGCACGGGCAGGCGGGCACATGGCGCAAAGATCGGTTCTGATAACGGGGTGCTCGTCGGGCATCGGGCTGGATGCCGCACGGGGGTTGCAGGCGCGCGGCTGGCGGGTCTTCGCCACCTGCCGTCAGCAGGCCGACTGCGACCGTCTGCGGGCCGAAGGGCTGGACAGCTTCGTTCTGGACTACGCCGACGAGGCCAGCATCGCGGGCGCGCTCGATACAGCCCTCACCCGCACGGGCGGCACGCTCGATGCCGTCTTCAACAACGGCGCCTTCGCCTGTCCCGGGGCGGTGGAAGACCTGCCGACGGCCGCCCTGCGCGCGATCTTCGAGGTCAACCTGTTCGGCTACCACGACCTGACACGCCGCGTGATCCCGGTCATGCGGGCGCAGGGCCACGGGCGGATCGTCAACTGCTCGTCCGTCCTCGGCCTTGTCGGCGCGCCCTGGCGCGGGGCCTATGTCGCCACCAAGTTCGCGATGGAGGGTCTGACCGACGTGCTGCGGATCGAGATGCGCGGCACCGGCATCCACGCCATCCTGATCGAACCCGGCCCCGTCACCTCGCGCATCCGGCAGAACGCGGTCGCGCATTTCGAACGCTGGATCGACTGGCGCGCCTCGCCCCGGCGCGCACAATACGAGGCGACGCTGCTGAAACGGCTCTACGACAGCAAGGGGCCGGACCGCTTCGAATTGCCCCCGTCCGCCGTCACCGCAAAGCTGATCCGCGCGCTGGAAGACCCGCGTCCCGCGCCGCGCTACTTCGTCACCACGCCCACCTATCTGATGAACGGCGCACGGCGTATCCTGCCCACGCGGGCGCTCGACTGGCTGCTGGTGCGGGGCTGACGATTTCCCTTCGCCTTTGCCGCGCCCGCCGCTAGATCAGCGGCACAAAGGGGACAGAACATGGCAAACGATCCGCTCTTCATCGTCGCCGCCATCGCGGTGCTTGGCGTGCTGGTGATCCTGATGATCGGGATCGGCGGCTTCGCCCGCGGCGGCGATTTCAACAAGAAGCACGCCAACCGCATCATGCGCTACCGCATCTACGCGCAGGCCGTCGCCGTTGCGCTGATCCTGCTGTTCGTCACCGTCCGCAGATACATGGGGAACTGATGGTCGTCCTGTCGAAGATCTACACGAAAACCGGCGATGCCGGCGAAACCGCCCTGGGCAACGGGGCGCGCGTCGCCAAGCATTCCATGCGCGTCACCGCCTATGGCACAGTCGACGAGACGAACGCCACGCTCGGCCTTGCCCGCATGCACGCAGCCGGCGAGATGGACGCCGCGCTGGCCCGCATCCAGAACGACCTCTTCGACCTTGGCGCAGACCTCTGCCGCCCCGACATGGCCCGCGACCACGAGGCGGGCTATGTGCCGCTGCGGATGCTGGCCGCGCAGGTCGAGCGGCTGGAGAAAGAGATCGACGTGATGAACGCACGGCTGGAACCGCTGCGCAGCTTCATCCTGCCGGGGGGCACGGCACTGTCGGCGCACCTGCACCTCTGCCGCACGGTCTGCCGCCGCGCGGAACGCCTGACGGTGGAACTCGCCACGATGGAAGAGGTGAACTCCGAGGCGGTGAAATACCTCAACCGCCTGTCCGACTGGTTCTTTGTCGCGGGCCGGATCGCCAACAACGACGGCCGCGACGATGTGCTCTGGGTGCCCGGTCTGACCCGGCCGGCCTGAAAACGCGACGTCTTGACGTCGTTCCGCGTCGATTCTGGCCTGTTTTCCGCGGTCCAAAACGGGTAGACCCGGGTCCGAGAGCTTGCGCGCCCCCGGGGCGCCTCTAACGGGAGTATTTCGCCGATGAAGGTCTTGGTGCCGGTCAAACGGGTGATCGACTACAACGTGAAGGTCCGCGTCAAGGCGGACGGATCGGGCGTCGATCTGGCCAACGTGAAGATGTCGATGAACCCCTTCGACGAGATCGCGGTGGAAGAGGCGATCCGCCTGAAGGAAAAGGGCGTGGCGACCGAGGTTGTCGTGGTGTCCATCGGCGTCAAGCAATCGCAGGAAACGCTGCGCACCGCGCTTGCCATGGGTGCCGACCGCGCGATCCTGATCGAGGCCAGCGACGACGTGCACAAGGACATCGAGCCGCTGGCGGTGGCCAAGCTTCTGGCCGCCGTCGTCAAGGAAGAGGCGCCGGGCCTCGTCCTCGCCGGGAAACAGGCGATCGACAACGACATGAATGCGACCGGACAGATGCTGTCGGCCCTGCTCGGCTGGTCGCAGGCGACCTTTGCCAGCGAACTGGCGGTCGAGGGCGACAGCGCCGTCGTCACGCGCGAGGTCGATGGCGGTCTGCAAACGATCAAGGTCAAGATGCCGACCATCGTGACGGTCGACCTGCGCCTGAACGAGCCGCGCTATGCCAGCCTGCCGAACATCATGAAGGCCAAGGCCAAGCCGCTGGCGATCAAGACGCCTGCCGATCTGGGCGTCGACGTCGCGCCGCGTCTTTCGGTGCTCAAGACGGTTGAACCGCAGGGCCGCAAGGCCGGCGTGAAGGTTGGCTCGGTGGCCGAGCTTATCGCAAAACTCAAAGACGAAGCGGGGGTAATCTGATGGCCGTTCTGCTGATTGCCGAAGTGACCGGGGGCGCTCTGGGCGCCGACAGCACTGCCAAGGCGCTGACTGCTGCGAAATCCCTGGGCGAGGTTCATATGCTGGTCGCGGGCGAGGGCGTTGCCGCCGCCGCAGCCGAGGCCGCGACCTTTGCAGGCGTGTCCAAGGTTCTGACCGCCGACGCGCCTGCCTATGGCAAGGGCCTGGCCGAGCCGCTGGCCGACCTGATCGTGGGCCTTGCGCCCGCCTACAGCCACATCCTCGCGCCCTCGACCGCAGCGTCCAAGAACGTCCTGCCCCGCGTCGCGGCGCTGCTCGACGTGATGGTGCTGTCCGACGTGACCGCCGTGATCGACGCCGACACGTTCGAGCGCCCGATCTATGCGGGCAACGCGATCCAGACGGTGAAATCGTCGGATGCGAAAAAGGTCGCGACGATCCGCACGGCGACCTTCGACGGCGCGGCCAAGGGCGGCTCCGCCCCGGTCGAGGCCGTGTCGGGCGGCGCCACCAGTGGTCTTTCCGCCTGGGTCGAGGACAAGGTCGCGACCACCGACCGGCCCGAGCTGACCAGCGCAGGCATCGTCGTGTCGGGCGGCCGTGGCGTGGGTTCGGAAGAGAACTTCGCGCTGATCGAGAAGCTCGCTGACAAGCTGAACGCCGCCGTTGGCGCCAGCCGTGCGGCGGTCGATTCGGGTTATGCCCCGAACGACTGGCAGGTGGGCCAGACCGGCAAGGTCGTGGCACCCACGCTCTACATCGCCGTGGGCATCTCGGGCGCGATCCAGCACCTCGCGGGCATGAAGGACAGCAAGGTGATCGTCGCGATCAACAAGGACGAAGAGGCGCCGATCTTCCAGGTGGCCGACTACGGCCTCGTGGGCGACCTGTTCACCCTCGTTCCCGAGATGATCGAAAAGCTCTGACCGGGCAACCAACCGCTATCGGAACGGGCGCCCGAGTGGCGCCCGTTGTCTTTCAGGCATGCGGCAGAAGGATCGGGGCCAGCGCAGCCGCGACATCGGCATGCGCTGCAGGCCCCGGTACCTCGGCCGCTGCCAGACGGTCAGTTGGCGCAAAGGCGATCCCCGCCTGCTCGCCCGCCGTCGCGGTAGGGCTGTAGACGACTTCGACATAGTCGCTCACAAGGTGTCTGACAGACGCGATCATCTCCGCATTGACCAGTACCGGATCGCGCAACCGTTCCGACGGGCGTCCGGCGCGCACCGGCGCATGATCGGACAGCCACAGAAGGATGACCTTGCCCGGCAGGCTGCGCAGCAACTCTGCCATCCGCGCGACCCAGACCTCCCGCAGTTCCTCGGCAACCGCGTCGAAGCGGGCGGCTCCCGTCATACGCAGCGTCCGCAGCAGGTGCCGCGTGAAGTGAAACTCGGTAAAGTCGATATCCGGGAACAGGGCCTGCAATTCCGGCGCTGCGCGCAGGAACCGGTCATTGCGGCGGGGATGGACCGCATAGAACCGGTTCGACAGGTTGAGCGCGCCCATGACCTGCACCACGCAAACCTCAGCTCCCGCCACGACGTCGAAGACCGCCGGTTCGTTCAGGAAAACATCCGGGCCCGCGTTGACGCAGCCCAGATTGACCATCCGCAACCCGATCTGGCGTTCCACCAGCACGGGATAGGGTTCGGCCACGAACTTGCCGTAGGTCTCCGTCCCCCCGATCACCGCGCAATAGGGCGCATCGAGCCGCCGCTGCGGACCGCGAAACAGCAGTTTCGATCGCCCATAACGGCACGGAAAGTAGTCGAGCGCCCCCGCGCCCGGAAAAGCATAGGCCATGGCCACCCACCCAGAGTCATGTTCTCACCCGCGACTCAGACTGCGGTTTCGGCCTTACGAAAACGCTAAGGCGCAAATTCTCGTAAAGGTTTATCGCCCTCGCGGCCTTGCGCCCCGGGCGCGGCGGCGCATAAGGTCGGGCCGTCATCGCACAAGGGGGTTCGGGGCATGGAGATCCGCAAGGTCGGCATCGTCGGCGCAGGCCAGATGGGCAGCGGCATCGCGCATGTCTTCGCTCTGGCGGGTTTTGACGTGCTGATGGCCGACATCAGCCAGCAAAGCCTCGACAAGGCGCTGGCGCAGATCGACCGCAACATCGAACGTCAGGTCAGCCGCGGCAAGGTCACGCCCGAGGCGAAGGATGCCGCGATGGCCCGCATCCGCACCACGCTGACGCTCTCCGACGTCGGCCCGTCAGACCTCATCATCGAGGCGGCGACGGAACGCGAGACGGTGAAGCAGGCAATCTTCGAGGATCTTCTGCCCCACCTTCTGCCGCATACGATCCTGACCTCGAACACCTCGTCGATCTCGATCACCCGGCTGGCCAGCCGCACGGACCGGCCCGAGAAGTTCATGGGGTTCCACTTCATGAACCCCGTGCCCGTGATGCAGCTGGTCGAGCTGATCCGCGGCATCGCCACCGACGCGCCGACCTATCAGACCCTTCTGGGCGTGGTCGAGAAACTGGGCAAGACCGCCGCCAGCGCCGAGGATTTCCCCGCCTTCATCGTGAACCGCATCCTGATGCCGATGATCAACGAGGCGGTCTATACGCTGTACGAAGGCGTCGGATCGGTGAAATCCATCGACGAATTGCTCAAGCTTGGCGCGAACCATCCGATGGGTCCGCTGGAGCTGGCCGATTTCATCGGCCTCGACACCTGCCTTGCCATCATGAACGTGCTGCATGACGGGCTGGCCGACACCAAATACCGCCCCTGCCCCCTGCTGACCAAATATGTCGAGGCCGGCTGGCTGGGCCGCAAGACCGAGCGGGGGTTCTACGACTATCGCGGCCCGGTGCCGGTGCCCACGCGCTAGGACCGCGTCTTCGGGTCCAGCGCCAGCGTCCGCTCACGAAGCCAGGCCACGAAGCCGCGCGGGTTCGACAGCCAGGGCCGTTGTTCCTCGGCGCTGATCGGCTGGCCGATCACCGGCGATTGCGGCTTGCCAAGCGCGTGCGCGACCTCGTGCAGCAAAAGCCCCTGCCGGAACGTCGGCGAGATCTTGTCGGCGATGTGATAGATGCGCGTGTTCTGGCCGGGAAAGAAGATCGGCAGGACCGTGGCCTTGCTGAGCTTCAGCATCTTCGCCGTGAACACGTTCCACTCCGCCTCGATCGCCGGCCCCCACCAGCCGGTCGAGGTCGCCACCTTGCCCGCCGGAAACAGGATCAGCACGCCCCCGTTCGCCAGATGCTCCATCGAGATGCGCCGCATCTCCAGCCCCTTCTCAAGGCTGTCCTCCTCGTGCGGGAAAGGCACGGGAACCATGTGATAGGCAATCTCGGGAATACCTGTCAGCAGCGACCGGGTGAGGATCTTGAAATCCGACCGCACCTGCATCACCAGCCGCGCCATCACCAGACCGTCCACCAGCCCGCTCGGATGGTTCGCCACCACCACGACCGGCCCGGTCTTGGGAATCAGCGCCACCTGGTCCGGCGGCGTCAGGACCGGAATTTCCATCACGTCCAGCGCGCGCTGCCAGAACTCCAGCCCCTGCGCCGGGCCCATCGCCTCGAACCGCCGGATGCGGCGCAGCAGCGTCAGCTTGCCGGTCATCCATTCGATCACGCGGATCGTTGCAGCCTTGCGCGGATCGGTGAAGGTGCCCGCATAGGACAAGCGCCGCTTGTCATAGGGCTTGTAGTCGGGATCGCCCACCAGACCCGAGGATCGTGCCGTCGTATCCGCCAAGGGTGTTCCGTCCTTTGCCGTGCTCTGATCTTGCAGTCGGGGGGTCAGAACGCTTCTCCGAACCGGTCCGCGACAAGGGTTTCAAGAGCGTCGGCCAGCTCTGTGGCCTGCGCCCCGCTGGTCCGGACCTCAATAGAGGTTCCACGCGAGGCTGCCAACATCAAAAGCCCCATGATCGAGTTGCCCGATACCGACATGCCATCCTTCTCGACCTCGGCACGAGCGTCGAATCGCTCGACCACCTCGACGAACTTGGCAGATGCGCGCGCGTGCAGGCCCTTTTCGTTGATGATCTGAAACTGTCGTGTCGTGGTTCCCAAGACCCTACCCGAAATCCCGTCCGCCCACGTCGAGGCTGTTGATGTATTTCCGTCCCGCTTCCAGGGCGGTGTCGACCGCTGCGGGTACACTCAACGTGCGGGATTTGGCAAGCTTGATCAACAGCGGCAGGTTCGCGCCGTAGATGATCCGCCGATCGGTCGCGACACAGGCGCGCAGCGACAGGTTCGAAGGCGATCCGCCGAACATGTCGGTCACCACCACCACCCCGTCGCCGGTATCCACGGCATCGGCGGCGGCGCATATCTCGATCTGCTTGGCCTGACGGTCGTGGTCATCCTCGATCGAGATGGCCTTCACACCGTCCTGCTTGCCCACGACATGCTCGACCGCGGCGAGATACTCGCGCGCCAGTCCGCCATGTGCGACGATCACAATTCCGATCACGCGCCGATCACCCCGTCCCCGAACCGGGCGCGCCTGCCGCCCTGCGCTCCAGCTCGCGATGCCTCAGCACCACCGGCCAGCCAGCGTCTGCAAGCACATTGCCCAGTTTTTCTGCGACTGCAACAGACCGATGCTGACCGCCGGTACAACCGAAACCAATCGTGAGATGCGCCTTGCCCTCCTCCAGATGCGCGGGCAGGAGAAACAGCACAAGCTCCTGCAACTTCTGGAAGAACGGCGCGAATCGCGGGTCCTCGGCGATATGCGCGGCGACCTGCGGATCGCGCCCGTCCAGCGCACGCAGCGCAGGTGCCCAATAGGGGTTCTTCAGGAAGCGGCAGTCGAAGATCATGTCGACGCCGCGCGGCACGCCGCGCTTGTAGGAAAACGACTGCACCGAAACCGCAAGCCGGCCCACCGGGCCGCCGCCATACCACTGTCCGATCTCGGCCTTCAGGTCGTGCGGACTCATCTCGGTCGTGTCGATGACGTGATCGGCGCGCACCCGGATCGGGGCCAGCAGGTCGATCTCACGCGCGATCCCCTGGTCGGGCGTATCGGCAGGTGCCAGCGGGTGGCGGCGGCGCGTCTGGCTGAACCGCCGGATCAACTCGTCCGGCGCGCAGTCCAGATAGAGTACGCCCGGCTCGATCCGCGGGTCGCGGGTCAGCGTGTCGATCAGCTCGATCAGTGCGGTCGCGTTGAAGTCGCGGTTGCGCACATCCAGTCCTAACGCGATGGGGCGGCCATGCGGCGGACCTTCGATCAGCCGGGGGATCAGCGACAGGGGCAGGTTGTCGATGACCTCGTAGCCCAGATCCTCGAGCGCGTGGATGGCCGTGCTTCGCCCTGCACCGGACGGACCCGTGACGAGCAGCAGCGCATTTTCCGCCGCGACGCTTCCTTGCTGAGCCTTGCCGTCCATCCGCTTGCGGTCCTTCAGGCCACGCGCCCCCCGCGAAGATAGACAAGGAGTGCGGCGGGAAAATGGGCGTTCGAAGGCAGACGGACAAGGTCGCGCTTGCAGCCCAGCAACACGATCTCGTGCTTTTCAGGCAGGCGGGCCGTCTCGGGCGTGCCAAGGTCGGCAACCAGGGTGATTTCAGTCTCTGGCAACGGCTCGCAACGCAGCAGACCAAGGCCCCGCGCTTCGATGACGCCTGCCAGCGGCGCGGGACAGCGTGCGACCAGCGCCGCGCCCCGACGCGACAGCGCGACCTGGTCATCCGCGACCAGCCGCGCGCCGAAGGCGATCATCTGCAAGGCAAGCGACGATTTGCCCGACCCCGACGGCCCAAGGATCAGCAGCCCCTTCCCATCGACCGCGACGCAGCTTGCGTGCAGGGTCTCGGCGGCTGGGGTCACACCGGCAGGCCCACCACGAAGCGCGCCCCCAGCGGTTCCGAGGTGATGTCGGCATTGGTCGGGCGGATGTTCTCGGCCCAGATCACCCCGCCATGCGCCTCGACGATCTGCTTCGAGATCGCAAGGCCAAGGCCCGAATGGTTGCCGAACTGGCCTTCCGGCCGCTCGGAATAGAAGCGCTTGAAGATCTTCGACAGCGCCTGATCGGGGATGCCCGGCCCGGTATCCTCGACCACCACCAGCACCCGGTTCTCGCGCTGGCGTGCCCAGACGCGGACCGCATCGCCCTCTTCACAGAACGAGATCGCGTTGGTGATGAGGTTGACGAAGACCTGCGCCAGCCGCGCCTCCAGCCCCGTGGTCATGATGGGCTCGGGCGGCAGGTCGGTGATGAAATCCACGCCCTTCTCGGCCGCCTGCTTGCCCAGATACTCGCTCAGGTTCGACAGCGTCTTGAGCAGGTCGAACGAGGTTTCCTCTTCCTTGACCAGTTCACTGTCCAGCCGCGAGGCGTTCGAGATGTCGCTGACCAGCCGGTCCAGCCGGCGCACGTCATGCTCGATCACGTCCAGCAGTTTCTCGCGTTGATCGTCGCGCTTGGCGAAGCGCATCGTGCCCACGGCCGAGCGCAGGCTGGCCAGCGGGTTCTTGATCTCGTGCGCCACGTCGGCCGCGAACTGTTCGTTCGCGTCGATCCGGTCGTAAAGCGCCGCCACCATGCCGCGCATGGCCACCGAAAGCCGCCCGATCTCGTCCGGCCGCGCGGCAAGGTCGGGGATGCGCACGCGCCCCGGCGCCATCTTGCGGCGCGTTGCGGTCGCGCCCCAGCTCCGCCGCCGCCGCAAGATCCGACAGCGGGTTCGCGATGGTCGAGGCCAGCACAAGGCTGAGACCGATCGACACGAACAGCGCGATGATGAACATCTGCAAGCACCTGCTCGCGCTCGAACCGCACCAGCCGGTCGATCTCGCCCGCGGCGCTGGTCAGGGCGACCACGCCCACCACGCTGCCACCCTGCGTGATCGGCGTCGCCACCGAGAAGATGGCCGCACCGGTCGCCGCATCGCGGCCCGTGTTCACGCCGGTCCCGCCTTCTTGCGCCGTGGCAAAGACCGCCCGCGCCAGACCCTCGGCATCGACCGGGGCCACGTCCTGCTTGCCCGCGCTCAGGATAAAGGAAACGCCGTCCCAGACCCGGTTCAGGAAATCGGTGATGACTGTCGAACGCTTGTCACCCGCGCCCGGTGCCACTACCTCCGGCGCGCCAACGGCCTTGGCGATCAGCGTGCCGACCGGATCGAAGACAAAGGCCTCGACCCCCGGCGCAAGGTCGATGCGCTGAAGGGTGCCCGCCACGTCGACGCCGCCCTGCGCCACCGCTTCGCCTTGGCCAAGCTGCGCCTCGAAGACCTTGGCGACAAGCTGCGCCTCGGTCACCAGCGCCGCTTCGCGCTGGACGACAAGACTGTCGCGGAACGGGTTCATGAACAGAACCCCCGACACCAGGATCACCAGCGCCAGAAGGTTGAAGATGATGATCTTGCGCGCCAGGGGCGAGCGGTTGAGCGACACGATCCCGCGCCGCCCCCGATCTTCGCGCAGCGCATCGTCGGCCAGCGTTTCCGGAGAAACCCAGTCTTCGCCCAAAAGGACGTCCCCCTGCTTGGAAGCAGGGGTTTTGGCTGGCCCGAGGCGCGGCAGTGTCGTCATTCCTCGTTGTAGCGATATCCGATGCCGTAAAGCGTCTCGATCGCCGAGAAATCGTTGTCCACGCTGCGCATCTTCTTGCGAAGACGCTTGATGTGGCTGTCGATCGTGCGGTCGTCGACATAGACCTGGTCGTCATAGGCCACGTCCATCAGCTGGTCGCGGCTTTTCACGAAGCCGGGCCGCTGTGCCAGCGCCTGCAACAGCAGGAACTCGGTCACCGTCAGCGCCACGTCCTGGCCCTTCCACGTCACGGAATGGCGCAGCGGGTCCATCCGCAGCGCGCCGCGCTCCATGATCTTGGTTTCCTCGGTCACGGCGACCTCGCCGCTCGCGATGGCTTCCTGACGGCGCAGCAGCGCGCGGATGCGCTCGACCAGAAGGCGCTGCGAGAACGGCTTCTTCACATAGTCGTCCGCGCCCATCCGAAGGCCCAGAACCTCGTCGATCTCGTCATCCTTCGAGGTCAGGAAGATGACGGGCATCGAGGTTTTCTGCCGCAGGCGCTGCAACAGATCCATCCCGTCCATCCGGGGCATCTTGATATCGAGCACGGCCATGTCCGGCATCCGCCGGTTGAACGCGTCGAGCGCCGATTGCCCGTCGTTATAGGTTTCAACCTCAAAGCCCTCTGCCTCGAGAGTCATCGAAACCGACGTCAGGATGTTCCTGTCGTCGTCCACAAGGGCGATCCTTGACATCATGGGTATTCCTGTTCTGCCGATTATGCCTGATTTTTCTTCTATGATCGGTTTTTGTCACCATCATGGCAACAGAAAACGCGAATCAGCCTTACCGTTGCGCTTGATTCCCCCTGAAAAGTCTCACTCTTTGACTAAATTGCCTCACCATCGGCGGTTTGTTGACTACTTGCTGCCATGGTTGCGCTAACCTAACAAAAGCGACTTGTTACAAAGGCTTGGCGTCGTGTTATAATAATGTTGCGCGCCCCGTCGGGGCACGTGTCGGTCCACCCTCTTGGCCCAGGGCGCCGGCGCCTGACACCGAAAACCCGCCGTATTTCGGCAATGGGAGCTTGCATATGACCAACGGACGCGTGAACCCGGCCTTGCGGCTGGACGACCAAGGCATCACCGGACTGGGGGCAGTTCATTACAACCTTATCGAACCCGCCCTGATCGACGCGGCTGTTGCCCGCGGCGAAGGAAGGCTGGGCCTCGGCGGCGCGTTCCTCGTCTCGACGGGAACCCACACCGGCCGTTCGCCCAAGGACAAGCACGTTGTCCGGACGGCTTCGGTCGAGAATACGATCTGGTGGGAAAACAACGCCTCGCAGGCGCCCGAAGCGTTCGACCGCCTCTATGCCGACATGCTGGCCCACATGCAGGGGCGCGATTACTTCGTGCAGGACCTGTTCGCGGGTGCCGACCCGGCGCACCGGCTGGATGTGCGCGTGGTCACCGAGCTTGCCTGGCACGGCCTGTTCATCCGCCACCTGCTGCGCCGCCCGTCGCGGACCGAGCTTGACGGTTTCACCCCGGACTGGACGATCATCAACTGCCCGTCCTTCAAATGCGACGCGACACGCCACGGCTGCCGCAGCGAGACGATCATCACCTTCCATTTCGACCGCAAGCTGATCCTGATCGCAGGCACCGCCTATGCGGGCGAGAACAAGAAGTCGGTCTTCACCCTGCTCAACTACCTGCTGCCCGAACGGGGCATCATGCCGATGCATTGCTCGGCCAACCACGCGCCGGGCAACCCGGTCGACACCGCCGTATTCTTCGGCCTGTCCGGCACCGGCAAGACCACGCTTTCGGCCGACCCCGCCCGCATCCTGATCGGCGATGACGAACATGGCTGGTCCGACCGCGGCACCTTCAACTTCGAGGGCGGCTGCTACGCCAAGACCATCAACCTCGACCCCGAGGCGGAGCCCGAGATCTATGCGACCACCCACCGCTTCGGCACCGTGGTGGAAAACATGGTCTATGACCCCGAGACGCTGGAACTGGATTTCGCCGATGCCAGCCTGACCGCGAACACCCGCTGCGCCTACCCGCTCGACTATATCTCGAACGCCTCTGCCTCGGGCCTCGGCGGGCACCCGAAGAACATCATCATGCTGACCTGCGATGCCTTCGGCGTGCTGCCCCCCATCGCGCGGCTGACCCCCGCGCAGGCGATGTATCACTTCCTGTCGGGCTTCACCTCCAAGGTCGCGGGCACCGAACAGGGCGTGACCGAACCGCAGCCCACCTTCTCGACCTGCTTCGGCGCGCCCTTCATGCCGCGCCGCCCCGAGGTCTATGGCAAGCTGCTGCAAGCCAAGATCGCCAAGCACGGTGCGTCCTGCTGGCTGGTCAATACCGGCTGGACGGGCGGGGCCTATGGCACCGGGCGGCGCATGCCGATCAAGGCCACCCGCGCGCTGCTGACCGCCGCGCTCGACGGTTCGCTCGCCTCGGGCCAGTTCCGCCGCGATCCGAACTTCGGGTTCGAGGTTCCGGTATCGGTGCCGGGCGTCGATGCCGCCCTTCTCGACCCGCGCGGCACCTGGGCCAACCCGGCGGCCTATGACGCGCAGGCGGCAAAGCTCGTCGGCATGTTCGCCGACAACTTCGGCCAGTATCTCGGCCATATCGACGCCGACGTGCGCGCCGCTGCCATCGGTTGAGCCAGCGGAGAGAGGCCGGGGGGCCGTCTGCCCCCCAAGTTCCGGCCCGGCCACGGGCCGGGCGTTATTCGCGGAAACCCTCCACCGGAGGATTTCTGATCGCTCATCACCCCCCGCTCATCACCCCCCGAGGATACTCGTGAACAGAAAATGAAGCGAAATCCGGCGCGACATTTTCGTTCGTCCGCGAGTCATCGAACGAATTTTTGTTGCCCCGCCGATCAAAGCGCCCTAGATCATGCCGCACCTGCACAATCGGAGAGGCGCCATGCCGCATGACGGACAATCCCTGACCCAGACCGCCCTGCTGGCCGACATCCTCTCGCTCACCGAAGCGGCGCTGCCCGAGGTCGAGACGTTGTTCGCTTCCGCGCGCGAGGCCCTTCGCACGCAGGTCACCGTCGCGGGCAAGATCAGCAGCGCCGCGCTCGAGGAACACCAGTTCGCGGCCCATTCCCTGGCCTGGCTTGCCACCTATACCGAATCCCTGCGCCAGATGCGCGCCTGGGCCGGGCGTCTCGACGCCGACGGCAAGTTCGGCGAGATGGAGGCGCTGCTTCTGCAGATCGGCTTCGGCGAATACCTTGCCCAGATCCATGGCGGCATCCCGATGAGCCAGGGCGAGATCGCCCGCGTGCAGGACATCGGCGTGGCGCTGCCCGCCCCCGGCCCCGCCGCCGCCGCGCCTGATCGCCCACGGCAACACCGCCGAGGCGCGGATGCGGCTGGTTGACCTGATGCGCGACAACCACGGCCGCGCGACCTTCGGCGCGACCGGCCTCGATGACGAGCTCGAGATGATCCGCGACCAGTTCCGCCGCTATGCCGACGAACAGGTCGCCCCCTTCGCCCATGGCTGGCACCTGAAGGACGAGCTGATCCCGATGGAGGTCATCGAATCCCTCGCCGAGATGGGCGTCTTCGGCCTGACGATCCCCGAGGAATTCGGCGGCCTCGGCCTGTCGAAGGCCAGCATGGTCGTCGTCTCGGAAGAACTGTCGCGCGGCTATATCGGCGTGGGCTCGCTTGGCACCCGGTCCGAGATCGCGGCAGAGCTGATCCTCTGCGGCGGCACGCCCGAACAGAAGGCCCAGTGGCTGCCGAAACTCGCCAGCGGCGAGATCCTGCCCACCGCCGTCTTCACCGAGCCCAACACCGGCTCCGACCTTGGTGCGCTGCGCACCCGCGCCGCCCGCAACGGCGACAGCTACGAGGTGACGGGCAACAAGACCTGGATCACCCACGCCGCCCGCACCCATGTGATGACCCTTCTCGCCCGCACCGACCCGGCCACGACCGATTATCGCGGCCTGTCGATGTTCCTGGCCGAAAAGACCCCCGGCACCGACGACGCCCCCTTCCCGACCCCCGGCATGACCGGCGGCGAGATCGAGGTGCTGGGCTATCGCGGCATGAAGGAATACGAGCTTGCCTTCGACGGCTTCAAGGTCAAGGCCGAGAACCTGCTCGGCGGGGTCGAGGGGCAGGGCTTCAAGCAACTGATGCAGACCTTCGAAAGCGCCCGCATCCAGACCGCCGCCCGCGCCGTGGGCGTGGCGCAGAACGCGCTGGAAGTCGGCATGAAGTACGCCGAGGACCGCAAGCAGTTCGGCAAACCCCTCATCGCCTTCCCCCGCGTGGCGGGCAAGCTCGCCATGATGGCGGTCGAGATCATGGTGGCCCGCCAGCTGACCTACTACTCCGCCTGGCAGAAAGACCACGACAAGCGCTGCGATCTGGAAGCGGGAATGGCGAAGCTGCTTGGCGCCCGCGTCGCCTGGGCCAGCGCCGACAACGCGCTTCAGATTCACGGCGGCAACGGCTTTGCGCTGGAATACCAGATCAGCCGCATCCTCTGCGACGCCCGCATCCTGAACATCTTCGAAGGTGCCGCCGAGATTCAGGCGCAGGTGATCGCACGCCGGCTTCTGGACTGATCGGTGCGGAAGGCCTGAACTGCGGCCTTCGGCGCTGATCACTCCCCTGGCAGCGCCAGCCCCCGCGACGGTCGCGGCGCGCCAAGGCGCGGATGCAGGCGCGCGGCGATCGCGGCCGCGATGCCCATGCCCACCCCCGCCGCAACGAAGACGCCCGCGACCGGGGCGACCAGCAGCACGAGCCAGGCCACCCCCGGCGTGGCGATCCCCGAGATGTCGCGGAAGCTGGAATAGACCGCCGCCATCTCGGTCCGCTCCGACGGTTTCACTGCCATCAGGAACGGCAGCCCCCCGGCCACATCCAGCAGCACAAGGCTGACCGCGCCGACAAAGATCAGCCCCACCGCCAGCCAGGGCCAGCCTGACAGAAGCCCCGCCAGCGAAAACAGCACGCCCCCCCACAGGAACGCCCGTCAGCACAGACCGCCTCACCCCGATCCGGTCCACGCCCTTCAGGATGAACGGCGTGGTGAACAGCAGCGCGTTGGTCAGCGACAGCGCGATCCCCCCCACCTTGTCGCCCAGACCTGCCTGGATGCAGAAGATCGGCAGGTAGACGACATAGACCCACCAGCCGCAGGACCGGATGCAGGCGAACAGCCATCCTGCGATCAGCCGGGGCTGGGCGAAGAACCGGCCCAGATAGGCGACCGGATTCATCGCAGGCCCCTTCGCCCGCGTGATCTGCTTGCCGTTGCCCAGCCGAAGGATCCAGAACGCCGTCAGCAGCGCGACCGAGAACGCCCCGGCGACAAGGAACGGGGCAGGTGCCCAGATCGTGCGCAGCCACACGCCCAGCATCGGCCCCACCGCCCAGCAGGTCGCCGCATAGAGCATCTGAAGCGAGGCCGACCGCCCCAGTTCCGCCCGCTGGATGTAGTCGAGGACATAGGCGTTCAGGCAGACAAAGATCGTCACCGTCGCCAGCGCGTTCACAAGGATCGCGAAGCCAATCGCGACCGGCCCGCCCACAAGCGCCAGCACCATCCCCATCAGGTAAAGGATCGTGCCCAGCGTATAGACCCAGCGGCGCGGGATGTGATGCGTGACCCAGGGCACCATCAGGCCCCAGACCAGCGATGCGATGCCGATACAGAAATAGACCCGGCTGACGATCGCCGCATCCTGCACCGCTTCGTACATCACCAGCGGCATGACCGAGATCAGGATGCCGCGCACCCCCGCCTCCAGCCCCGCCAGCAGGGCAAAGGCCTCGACGCGCGGGGTCGGGGAATGCTTCAGGAAAAGGGGGATGTAACGGGTGGCCATGTGCAATGCTCTGGCCTCATTGACCGCGCGATGCGGCCCCCCGTCTGCACCGCCCGCGACATTGCAGCGCAGGTTCGCGCCGTGCCCGTTTTTTCAGCATCCACTCCGACGCCGGCCGGCGCCCGACCCGCAGCGCCACGCTCAGCCCGCGCCCAGCGCGCCTGGGGCGGCGGGCCAACCCTCAGCACTACGAACGCCAGCGCCGACCCAGCCCCCCGAAACCACGCGCCCCGTCGCAAGCGGGGCCCCGGCCCGCAGCGCCCCGCTCAGCCCTGCCCCGCCCCTCCCCCGCCCAGCAAGGCCACCAGCCGCGCCCGCGCCTCGGGCAGGGGCTTGGCGCCACCCGATGTCAGCTCACGCAACAGGAAATGCCCCGTCAGCCGCAGCCCTTGCGCCAGCCCCTCCGTGGTCACCGCCCCGCCGGTCAAACAGCCGGGCAGGGGCAGCAGCTTCGGCGCAAGCTCTCCCGCCGCCGCAGCCGTCACCGCCCGCCCGGTGCGGGGCGACACATAGGCCAGCCCCTCCACCGCCCCCGTGACCGCACAGCGTGTCAGGTCGAGGCCGAACCCCAGTTCCTCCAGCAGCAGCACCTCCCAGCGCAGATAATCCAGCGCCCAGTCGCCGCCCTCCAGCGCATCGAGCAGGGAAACTGTCGCCGGATAGAGTGCCGGGTGCGCCTCGCGTTCGGGCAGCGTCTGCGACAGCAGCGCACAGACCGCAGTTTAGCCCGGCCAGGCCCTCGCGGCTGCCCATGATCCCCGCACGGGATCGCAGGGGTTCGACGGCAAAGGTTCCGATATGCTCGTCCAGCCGCGCCCGCCATGTCACGTCCAGTTGCGCGCCGGGTTGCAGGATCGGCGCCGCCCTGCGCCCCGCGCCGCCGCGCACCACGCCCGCATGGCGGCCATGGGCGGCAGTGAACACCTCGATGATCGCGGCACTTTCGCCGTGCCGCCGCACCGCCAGAAGCACCCCCTGATCGCGCCATTCCATGATGCGGATTATCCGTCGCGGCGCGCGCTGTCACAAGACCCCGGCGCGCGGCGCGTTAATCCTGCCGAACCGCAAAATCGTATGCATGAAAGTCATATGGAAATCATATCGTCTTCATATCGCGATTTTTGCGCCGAAACAGGCGGTTAACCCCGATTCGCCGCCCTCAGCGCAAACCGTCCTCGTCCAGCAGCGTCCGCCCCGCCCGGTCCTCGATCTCGATCACCCAAAGGTCGCGGTCGAAGCCCCGCTGCCGCGCAATGGCCGCGTCCACCGCAGCCTCCTCGCCCTCGGCCAGCACCACCCAGACCCGCGCGTCCGCCGCGAAATCGAAGGCCCGCTGATACGCCTGCGCCTTACCGTCCAGCGTGGCAAGCTTCACCAGAACCGCCCCCGCCGTCGCGTCGCCCTTCGCCGTCACATAGGCCGGAATATCGGCCAGCCGCAGCCGCGCCAGATAGGCGCGCACCCAGAAATCCGCCGTCAGCCGGGGCGTCACCGCCCGCACCCGCAAGACCTAAACCCCATTTTCTGTTCACAAATATCCCCGCCGGAGGCTCCGGCACCCGCCACGGGACGCAGGTTGCGAAACTCAGTCGCCATCCTTGAAATCAAGCCCCATTTCCTGGAAGCGCTCCTTCTCTTCCATCCAGCCGGGCCGCACCTTGACCTGCAGGAACAGATGCACCGGCCGCCCGAGGAACTCCATAAGCTCGGCCCGTGCGGCCTGCCCCACCGCCTTGATCGTCTCGCCCTTGTTGCCCAGCACGATGCCCTTGTGCCCGTCGCGCATCACATAGATCAGCTGGTCGATCTTGGTGGACCCGTCCGCCTTGTCCTCCCAGTTCTCGGTCTCGACAGTCAGCTGATAGGGCAATTCCTCGTGCAGCCGCAGCGTCAGCTTCTCGCGCGTGATCTCGGCGGCGATCATGCGCATCGGCAGGTCGGCGATCTGGTCTTCCGGGTAAAACCATGGCCCTTCAGGCACTTGCGCGGCCAGCCAGGCGCGCAGGTCGGCCACGCCATAGCCTTTCTCGGCCGAGATCATGAAGGTCTTGGCAAAGGGAAAGGCCTCGTTCAGCTTCTCGGCCAGACCCAGCAGGACCTCGGCCTTCACCCGGTCGATCTTGTTGATCGCCAGCGCCACGGGCTGGCCCTGCGGGATGCGGTCGCGCATGGAATCGATGATCCGCTCGACCCCGTCGGTCACGCCCCGATGCGCCTCGACCAGCAGCACGATGATGTCGGCATCCGCCGCCCCGCCCCAGGCTGCGGCGACCATCGCCCGGTCCAGCCTGCGGCGCGGGGTGAACAGGCCCGGCGTGTCCACGAACACGATCTGGGCATTCCCCTCCATCGCGATGCCCCGGATGCGGGCGCGCGTCGTCTGCACCTTGTGCGTGACGATCGAGACCTTGGCGCCCACCATCCTGTTGAGCAGCGTCGATTTTCCTGCATTCGGCTCGCCGATCAGTGCGACGAAGCCGGCCCGTGTCCCGCCTGTGTGTTCGGTCATCCTGCCATCTCCATCCGCTCGAGCAGCGCCTTCGCCGCCGCCTGTTCCGCCTGCCGTTTCGTCCCGGCCGCCGCACGTTCCGTCTCTCCGTTGTCCAAGCCGCACCAGCGACGGTAAAGACAGGTTGGTGATCCGGCCCTTCGCGGCCCTCTTCCGTGTAGACGGGCGGCGGCAGACCCCTGGCCTGGGCCCATTCCTGAAGCGCGGTCTTGGCATCGCGGGCATCGGCATCGACCGCCCCGATCCGTGCGCCCCAGAGCCGCAGGACAACGGCCTGCGCCGCCTCGAAACCCGCATCGAGATAGACGGCCGCGATCACCGCCTCCATCGCGTCGCCGAGCAGCGCATCCTTGCGCCGCCCGCCCGACATCATCTCGGACCGCCCCAGCTTCAGCACGTCACCCAGCCCCACCTCGCGCGCCACGTCTGCACAGGTTTCCTTGCGCACCAAGGCGTTATAGCGCGGAGCGAGGCGGCCTTCGGTGGCGTCGGGATCGGCGGTCAGCAGCGCCTCGGCCATGACGAGGCCCAGCACACGGTCGCCCAGAAATTCCAGCCGCTGATTGTCCGGCCGGGTCGGCCCGGAGAGCGAGGCATGGGTGACCGCACGCAGCAGCAGCTCAGGATTGCGGAACTCATGCCCGAGGCGGCCCGAAAAGGCCCGGAGGTCAGCCGCCAGCTTCACTCCACCGCCTTGAAGAAGCGGTCTGCCCGCCATGTCCAGAAGAACAGCATGGACCGACCGGCGGACGAGAACATGATCCGGTCGGCACGCCCGATCAGATACTCGGCCGGGACAAAGCCCACACCCCCGACGGCCTGACCAAAACGGCTGTCCTGGCTGTTGTCACGGTTGTCGCCCATGAAGAAGTAATGGCCCGCCGGGCACCGTGAAGATGTCGGTGTTGTCGGCATAGCCGTTGGTGTCGATGTTCAGCACGTCATGCGACCGGCCCTCGGGCCAGGCTTCGGTCGGGGCAGCGTCTCGGTGAAGCGGCTGGCGAGGCAGGGGCCGCCCTCACCCACGGGGCCGTTCTCGCAGCGGGGATACTGGCCAAGCGGGCCCTGCGGCTCGAACGCCTCCTCGAAGACGCCATTCGGGACCTGCGGCACCTCTTCGCCATTCAGGAACAGGATGCCATTCTTCACCTGTACCGTGTCGCCGGGCAGGCCGATCAGGCGCTTGATGAAGTCCGATCCGTTGACCGGATGGCGGAACACCACCACGTCGCCGCGCTCTGGGTCGGAAGCAAGGATGCGGCCCGAGATCGGGCAAAGGCCGAAGGGGCAGGAGAAGCGGGAATAGCCATAGGCCATCTTGTTCACGAACAGGAAATCGCCGACCAGAAGCGTGTCCTTCATGCTTCCCGAGGGGATCCAGAACGGCTGGAAGAACAGGCTGCGGAAGATGCCCGCGATGAGCAGCGCATAGACGATCGTCTTGATCGTCTCGACGATGCCGCCCTCTGCCTTTGCCTTGCTTGCCATGCTGTCCTGCCTGCTGCCTTGAATTCGGGCGCTACATGCGCGCCGTCCGCGCGGGAGTCAAGCTTGGCCCCGGCGCGTCCAGTGGACGCGCCTCGATCACCACAAAGGCCTGCGCCCAGGGGTGATCATCGGTCAGAGTCACATGGATGACCGCCTCATGCCCTGCCGGGGTCATCTCGGCCAGTCGCTCCGCCGCCCATCCGGTGACATGCATCACGGGTTGGCCGGTGCGCAGGTTGGATACCGCCATGTCCTTCCACGCAATGCCCATCCGCAGGCCAGTTCCCAAGCGCCTTCGAGCACGCCTCCTTCGCCGCCCATCGCTTGGCATAGGTGGCCGCGACCGCCTTCGGGCGCCCTTCGGCCTTGCGCTGTTCGCGTTCGGTGAAGACGCGGTTGCGGAACCGGTCGCCAAAGCGTGCAAGCGTTCCTTCGATCCGTTCGATGTTGCACAGGTCGGTGCCGATGCCGAGGATCATGCGCGTCGCCTGCCTCGCGTCCGTGCCCGGTGTGGCGCGGCTCGTCCGACGCCGGTTTCCGCCCGTCGGCTCACTCTATGGCCCCGCGCGCGTCATCCATGGTCCTGCGCATTTCCGCTATCGCCGGACCGAGACCAAGGAAGATCGCCTCGCCGATCAGGAAATGACCGATGTTCAATTCCATCACCTGCGGAAACGCCGCCACGGGCCCGACGGTCTCGAAGGTCAGGCCGTGACCTGCATGAACCTCCAGCCCCAAAGCATGCGCCAGCGCCGCGCCTTTGCGCAACTCGACGAGTTCGGCGTCGCGTTCCTCGAACCGGCCTTCGGCATGCAAATCGCAATAGGTGCCCGTGTGCAGTTCGACCACCGCGGCGCCGATGCGGGCCGATGCCTCGATCTGGCGGGGGTCATGTCCGATGAACATCGACACGCGGCAGCCTGCCTCGCGCAGCGGGGCAATGTAGTCGGCCAGCCGGTTCTGGTCGCTCGCCACGTCAAGCCCGCCCTCCGTCGTCCGCTCCTCGCGCTTTTCGGGGACGAGGCACACGGCATGGGGGCGATAGCGCAGGGCGATGGCCTGCATCTCGTCGGTCGCGGCGCATTCGAAGTTGAGCGGAACAGACAGACCTTCGGCCAATGCCTCGATATCGGCGTCGCGGATGTGGCGGCGATCCTCGCGCAGGTGCGCCGTTATCCCGTCGGCGCCCGCAGCTTGCGCCAGCAGGGCGGCGCGCAGCGGGTCGGGATAGGCCGAGCCGCGCGCATTCCTGACCGTGGCCACATGATCTATGTTCACGCCCAGCCTGAGCCGATCCGGTTTCACTGACATGCCGCGCCGTCCTTCCTGTTTCCGTGACACAGCTTAGGACGGCGAGGTGTCGTCGTCATCCCCTGCCGATGCCGCAATCCGCTGTTGCCGCCGGGCTTCGAGCCGGTCCCGGTGGCGGGCGGCCCGCAGCCGCTGGTAGGTGCGGACGAGCGGTATGGTGATCCAGTAGAACACCAGACTGACCGCGAGACCTGGAAGTATGCCGCCCACGAGGTACGGCCAGTAGAAGGTATGAAAGAACGCGCCCAGATTGTCCCAATGGGTCGGAGCGTCCGTGAAGATCGCCCGGATGTTTTCCCAGATTTCGGTTCCGGCATTGCTGAACGCCGCAACGATGGACAGGAACGACAACGGAACCTCGATCCCCAGCAACCAGTGCCCTGTTTCGACCGCCGACAGGGCGATCAGCGGGGTGGTGATGGGGTTGCCGACGAATGTCGCCAGCAGTGCTGCCAGGATGTTGCCGCGGATAAGCCAGGCCAAGCCCGCCGCAGACAGGAAATGAAAGCCGAACAAGGGGGTGAAGCTGACGAAAACCCCGGCAAAGACGCCGCGCGCGATCCGATGGGGTTCGTCGGGCAGACGGCGCAACCGATAGCTGAGGTATTGCGCCGCGCGCTTGAAGCCGCCCTTCGGATAGACGAATTCCCGCATCCATTCCAGGATCGTGCGGCGATTGCGGCGCTTGAAAACCAAGGACCCGGCCTCAGGGCTTGCGGCTGAGATCGCGGTGGCGCGAGATCTGCGCCACGTCTGTCTCGGCCTCGAGTGCGGTCATCACCGTATGCAGGTGCTCGACATCACGCAGGTCGACATCGATCACCAGACGGTAGTAGTCGGGCTTGCGATCGGTGAAGCGCAGGTCGCTGATATTCGCCTTCTGCTCGCCGATCAGGGTGCAGATGCGCCCCAGAACGCCCGCATCGTTCGAAATGGTCAGATCGAGGCTGACCGTATGGACCGCCGCATGACGCCCCGCATGCCAGTGAAGGTCCACCCATCGCGCAGGCTGCTCTTCGAATTCCTCCAGCGCGGGGCAGTCGATGGCATGGATGACCACGCCGGTGCCGCGATAGGTGATGCCCACGATCCGCTCGCCCGGCACAGGCTGGCAGCAATTTGCGCGGCGGAAGTTCTGGTCGGCGGCCAGCCCCACCACCGGCCTTTGGGCATCGACCTCTTCGGTCTGGGCAAGCACCAATTCCGGATAAAGCGTCTCGACAACACGGCGCGCCGTCAGTTCCGCGCTGCCCAGTCGTGCCAGCAGGTCTTGTTCGTCGGCCAGCCCGAGGGTCTTGGCCGCCGTGCGCAGGGCCTTGTCGGTGGCCTTCTTGCCGATGTGGTCGAAAGCGGCGCGGGCCAATTCGAAGCCCAGCTTGACGAAGCGCCCCCGGTCCTCTTCCCGCAGCGACTTGCGGATCGCGGCCTTGGCGCGCCCGGTCGTCACGATGTCGATCCAGCTTGCCTGCGGATGCTGCCCTTCGGCGGTAATGATCTCGACCGACTGGCCGTTCTTCAGCCGGGTCCAAAGCGGCACGCGGATGCCGTCGACCTTGGCCGACACGCAGGAGTTTCCGATGCGGGTGTGGATCGCATAGGCGTAGTCCAATGGCGTGGCCCCCCGGGGCAGCTGCACCACGTCGCCTTTCGGCGTGAAGCAGAAGACCTGATCGGAATACATCTCGAGTTTGACGTTTTCGAGAAACTCGTCGTGGTCGTCCTCGTCCAGTCGCTCGGTCATGTTTGCGATCCACTTGGCGGGATCGACCGCGAAGGGGTTCTTGGCGCGCACGCCGTCGCGGTAGGACCAGTGGGCGGCGACCCCGGCCTCAGCCACCTCGTGCATCTGGCGGGTGCGGATCTGCACCTCGACCCGCTTGCCGTCGCGCCCCGAAACGGTGGTATGGATCGAGCGATAGCCGTTGGTCTTGGGCTGGCTGATGTAGTCCTTGAACCGCCCCGGCACCGCGCGCCAGCGCTGATGGATGACGCCAAGGATGCGGTAGCAATCGGCCTCGGACCCGCAGATCACGCGGAATCCGTAAATGTCGGACAGGCGCGAGAAGGCCAGGTCCTTTTCCTGCATCTTGCGCCAGATCGAATAGGGCTTCTTCGCGCGGCCATAAGACATCGGCGTCGATCTGCGCCTTTTCCAGCTCGTGCCGGATGTCGGCGGTGATCTTGTGCACCACATCGCCCGTCTCGCGCTGAAGCGTGATGAAGCGGCGGATGATCGAGTTGCGCGCATCGGGGTTAAGGACGCGAAAGGCCAGATCCTCCAGCTCCTCACGCATCCATTGCATCCCCATGCGGCCGGCAAGGGGGGCGAAAATCTCCATCGTCTCGCGGGCCTTCTGGGCCTGCTTCTCCGCCTTCATGCTCTTGATCGTGCGCATGTTGTGCAGGCGGTCGGCCAGCTTGACGAGGATCACCCGCAGGTCCTTGGACATGGCCATGAACAGCTTGCGGAAATTCTCAGCCTGTTTCGACTGGGTCGAGGAGAGTTGAAGATTGGTCAGCTTTGTCACACCGTCGACCAGTTCGGCCACTTCGGGACCGAACTGCTTCGCGACTTCGGAATAGGTCGACTTGGTGTCTTCGATGGTGTCGTGCAGCAGGGCTGTCACAATCGTCGCATCGTCCAGCCGCTGTTCGGTCAGGATGGCGGCGACGGCGACGGGATGGGTGAAATAAGGCTCACCCGACTGGCGCAGCTGCCCGTCGTGCATCTTCTTGCCATAGGCATAGGCCCGGCGGATCAGATCGTCATTCGTGCGCGGGTTGTAGTTGCGGACGAGGGCGATCAGGTCTTCGACGTCGATCATCCTCGCCCCATCCTGCCCGGAACCTGGGCCGGGCTCAGTTCTGGCCCTGCGCTTCCATCAGCGCGCGCAGAAGCTTTTCCTCGGACATGTCGTCGGACATCGGGCGGTCGACCTCGCTGCCCATGAGCAGCGCCATCGAGTCTTCCTCCGGCTCGTCGACTTCGATCTGCGTCTGATAGCTTTCGATCATCCGCTCGCGCAGCGACTCGGCGCTTTGGGTTTCCTCGGCGATCTCGCGCAGGCTGACGACCGGGTTCTTGTCGTTGTCGCGGTCGATCGTGATCGGCGACCCTGCCTGGATTTCGCGTGCGCGATGTGCAGCAAGCATCACCAGCTCGAACCGGTTCGGAACCTTGTCAACGCAATCTTCGACCGTTACGCGGGCCATCGGCAACTCCAATTCGGATCGGGGGCATGAGGGCGCTTATGTAAGGCCTGTCAAAAGCCTTGACAAGCACAGAATCCGGCTAAAGCACGCGCACCGCATCCCGTTCGGCCTGGGGCAGCGCCGCCAGCATTTCCAGAACGGTCTGTCCGAGAACTGGATGACGCCAGTGTGGCGCCACATCTGCCAGCGGCACCAGCACGAAGGCGCGGTCCTGCAATCGCGGGTGCGGCAGGACCAGCCGATCGGGCGCAGCTGCAGCCTGCAAGGCAGGGTCCAGCTTGCGCCAGTGCTCCTCGGTCGCGGCATCAGGCAGGACCGCATCGCCCCAAGCGATCAGGTCGAGATCGAGCGTCCGCATTCCCCATCGGCGCTTTCGTTCACGTCCATGGGAGAGTTCGACGGCCAGCAGGTGTCCCAGAACATCATCTGCCGTCATTCCTGGCGGCGCAGCGAGGACCGCTGCCGCATTGACATAGTCGGGTCCTGCGCCTGCCGGGAAGCAGGGAGTCGCGTAAAAGCGGCTCACAAGGCGCGGCCGAAGCCCTCTGTTTTCCAGATCGTCAAGCGCCGCGCGCAGTGTTACAACCGGAGCGTGTGTTCTGTTCGGCAGATTCGCGCCAAGTGCGACAAGTGGCATGTTTTCCGTTGGGGCAACCAATGGTAATCTTTCGTATAGTTAGGGTTGCCGCACACCGGTTGATGCACGATATGTTCCGACTGTAGCCGTCGATTTTTGTATCAGAGCGTATTTGGTAACTGAAGCTCGATTGGCGAGACGAATTTGAGAGGAACGGATATGTTCTACAAGGATGATCGGCTGGCGCTGTTCATCGATGGGTCGAACCTTTATGCCGCCGCGAAGGCTTTGGGATTTGACATCGACTACAAGCTGTTACGACAGGAATTCATGCGTCGTGGCAAGCTCTTGCGCGCCTTTTACTATACTGCCCTGCTGGAAAACGACGAATATTCGCCGATCCGGCCGCTTGTTGACTGGCTGCACTACAACGGCTTCACGATGGTGACGAAGCCGGCCAAGGAATACACCGACAGTCAGGGCCGTCGCAAAGTCAAAGGCAACATGGACATAGAACTTACGGTCGATGCGATGGAACTTGCTCCTCGGGTCGATCACATTGTGTTGTTTTCCGGCGACGGCGATTTCCGACCGCTGGTCGAAAGCCTCCAGCGGCAGGGAGTGCGGGTTTCCGTCGTCTCGACGATCCGCAGCCAGCCCCCGATGATTGCGGATGAACTGCGGCGTCAGGCCGACAACTTCATCGAACTCGACGAGTTGCGCGATGTGATTGGCCGCCCGCCGCGCGAGCCGCGCCCGATCGTCGAACGGGAAGATGTGTCGATCGAAGCAAAGTAGGAACGGGCGGCTCGGGCCGCCCTTTTCGTTTCGACCTGGCCATCAGGGATGGACGGGCGCGCAGCTTCGACTTACCTAATTGCGCGCAACTGCTGCCGAGGCCCGGATGACGAAGCCCCCGCTGACCCTGTACCTCGCCGCGCCGCGCGGCTTCTGCGCCGGTGTCGACCGGGCCATCAAGATCGTCGAGATGGCACTGGAGAAATGGGGCAGCCCCGGTCTACGTCCGGCATGAAATCGTCCATAACAAATTTGTTGTAGATGGCCTTCGTGCGCGCGGCGCGGTCTTCGTCAAGGAACTTGACGATGTGCCCTCCGATCGTCCCGTCATCTTCTCGGCCCACGGCGTGCCCAAGGCTGTCCCCGCCGAAGCGGCGCGGCGCGAGATGCTCTTTGTCGATGCCACCTGCCCGCTGGTCAGCAAGGTCCATATCGAAGCCGAACGTCACCACGAGGCGGGCTTGCAGATGGTGATGATCGGCCATCGCGGCCATCCCGAGACGATCGGCACAATGGGGCAACTGCCCCCCGGCGAGGTGGTGCTGGTGGAAACCGTCGAAGACGTGGCCGACCTGAGCGTGCGCGATCCGGAGCGGCTGGCCTTCATTACCCAGACGACCCTGTCCGTCGATGACACGGCCGAGATCGTGGCGGCGCTGCAACGGCGCTTTCCCGCAATCGTCGGGCCGCACAAGGAAGACATCTGCTACGCCACGACCAACCGTCAGGCGGCCGTCAAGCAGATCGCTGGCCGGATCGACGCGCTTCTGGTGATCGGTGCGCCAAATTCGTCGAACTCCCGGCGGCTGGTCGAGGTCGGGCGCGCCGCCGGATGCCCCTATGCGCAGCTCGTGCAGCGGGCGAGCGACATCGACTGGCGCGCGCTCGACGGTGTCAGGAATATCGGCGTGACCGCCGGGGCGAGCGCGCCGGAGGTGCTGGTGAACGAGGTGCTCGATGCGTTTCGCGCCCGATACGAGACGTCGGTCGAGCTTGTCGAAACGGCAAAGGAAAACGTCGAGTTCAAGGTTCCCCGTGTTCTGCGCGAACCGGCATGAACGATTGGGTCGACGTTCGAGGGCGCGGTGGAAACGCTTGAGATGGGACGATCGACCTACACCATCATAAGGGTGCCGTCGGCCGCAGCAGCTGCGCTCGAGGCCGCGGGCGCGCGCCGCGTCGAAGGCGAAATCGACGATCAGCCCGTGAACCTTGCGCTGTCGCGCGCGCCAGCCGTCGATGGCGTTTTTCTCTGGACGGGGAAGTCCCTCCTCGACCGGGTCGCGATCAGGCCCGGTGACGTTCTGTCGGTCCGCCTGCGTCCGGCCGCACCGGACGATGTCGCCTTGCCGGAGGATGTGGCGCTTGCCCTTTCCCGCGCCGACCGCATGCAGGCATGGGAGGCGCTGACCCCCGGCAAGCGCCGTGGCCTGCTTGTACCGGATCGACACCGCCAAAACGCAGGCCACCCGTGCCAAGCGGATCGACGCTTTGGTGGCAGGACTTGATCCGTGACGCAGGTTCCACGTTCCGCGCTGCTTCTGGGCCTTGCCGGGTTGATCCCCTTCGTCTGGGGCGCGCTGACCTACCAGTCAGCGGAACTTGGCGACTGGGGCGTGGCGGCGCTCGGCCCGCGCTTCGTCGGCCCGTATGTATCGTTGTCCTACGGCACCGTCATCCTTGCCTTCATGTCGGGTGTCCTGTGGGGGTTTTCCACCCGGACAGACGGACGCGAAGCGGCGCTCGGCTATGCGCTTTCGGTCATTCCGGCGCTTTGGGCGTTCTTTTTCGTGGGCGGCGGGCCGACATCTGCGGCGATCTATCTGTCGGCAGGGTTCGTCGGCCTGCTGGCGCTTGACGCGATGTTCTGGCGGCAGGGACTCGCGCCGCCGTGGTGGATGACGATTGCGGATCGGGCTTACGATCATCGTCCTGCTGTCTCTTGCTCCGCTGTGGCTGTGACGGCACTCTTGCCGCTGCCTGCGGCGGCCACCCTCAAAGGAAGCGCGTGACGGATGCCCGACCTCTTCGCCTATACTGACGGCGCCTGTTCGGGCAATCCCGGCCCGGGCGGTTGGGGCGTGCTGATGCGGGCCGTGGACGCTGGCGTCGTCGTGAGGGAGAAGGAACTGGCAGGTGGCGAGGCCCTGACGACCAACAACCGCATGGAACTGATGGCCGCCATCGCGGCGCTCGAGGCCCTGTCCCGCCCGTCCGAGATCACGATCGTCACCGACAGCGCCTATGTGAAGAACGGGATCACCGAGTGGATGGCCGCGTGGAAGCGCAAGGGCTGGCGCACAGCCGGGGGGCCACCCGTGAAGAACGTCGATCTATGGCAACGCCTCGACGCGGCGCAGGCCCGGCACACCGTCCGTTGGGCCTGGATCAAGGGCCACAACGGCCACCCCGAGAACGAGCGTGCAGATGCCCTGGCGCGCGGGGGCATGGAGCCGTTCAAACCCGGCAAGGTCGCGCTTTGACCGCGCCCGTTGCGGAGATCGCACGCGAGGTGCTGGCGTCAGACCGGCTGACCGATGTGCTCGACTATGCATCCGTCGTCGTCTTTGCCCTTACGGGCGCCCTCGTCGCAAGCCGGTCGCAGCTCGACATCGTGGGGTTCATCTTCGTTGCATGTCTGACAGCGGTCGGCGGCGGCACGATTCGCGATGTGCTGCTGGACCGGCCGGTGTTCTGGATCGAGACACCGGCGCTTCTGCTTGGAGCGGCGCTGGCGGCAATCGTCGTGTTCTTTACGGCCCATCTTCTGGAAAGCCGCTATCGCGCGCTTCTTTGGCTCGATGCCTGTGCCCTGGCGGTGGCGGTACCGGCGGGTGTCGGCGTTGCTCTCGGACTTGGGCTGAGCTGGCCTTTGGTTCTGGTGTCCGGCATCATCACCGGATGCTTCGGCGGCCTGATGCGCGACGTGGTCTGCAACGAGGTGCCGCTTGTCCTGAAACAGGGCGAGCTTTATGTGACGGCAGCCTTCGCCGGTGCCACGGCGGCGGTGGTGGTCGCCATGCTGGATGGCGTCGGGCAGGTCGCGCTGGCCGCCTGCGCCGCTGCCACTTTCATTCTGCGGGCCGGCAGCATGGTCTTTGGCTGGAGCCTTCCTGTCTACAAGAGCAGACCACCGCGACCGGACTCGCCAAAGCGCTAGCTCCTCGCGACCGAGCACGAAATCGCGATCTTGGCGCACAGCTGCTTTGCAGAAAGCAAACGAGCGTTTATAATTGGCGCATGGGACGCAAACGCACGATACCCGACGCCGAAGTCTTTGCGGCGATCCGCCAGCTTCTTGCTGACGGAGGCGAAAAGGCCGTTGCCTTTTCCTCGGTGGCGCGGGCAACCGGGCTGGCGGCACCGACGCTGGTGCAGCGCTACATTTCGCGTGACGGAATGCTGCGGGCCGCGCTTCTGGCATCATGGGACGAGCTTGACCAACAGACGGCCGATCTGGCGGCGGATCTGCCGATGACCACGAAAGGTGCCGCACAGCTTCTCAAGGCCCTGTCCGGGGATGGTGCGATGGCCGCAGATCTTGCCCTGCTCGCCGCCGATTTCCGCGACCCGGGCCTGCGCGACCGTGCCCTGTTGTGGCGACAGTCCGTGGAAGCCGCGCTTCAGCCCCGGCTCGGCGGTGGCACGAGGGGGCGCGAGGCGGCCACGATTCTGTTTTCGGCATGGCAGGGCCAGATGCTTTGGGCAGGCGCTGGCGGGCGCAGCTTCAAGATGAAGGATGCGATCAAGCGGATCGTCTGACCCTAGCGGCGGAAATAGGTTTTCCACAGCCAGATCAGCAGCATCGCCCCCAGGATCGCGCCGACCAGACCCGCCATCCATCCGGTCAGCGTGATCAGGAAGCGCAGCACGACGCCGCCGATCAGCGCACCGGCCACCCCGATCAGGATGGTCGTGGGGACGTCCGTCTGCACGCGCATGAAGCGCGTCGCCAGAAAACCCGCCGCCGCCCCGATGATGATAAGTGCCACGATGGGCATATCGCGTTCCTGCCGCTAAGTGTCCTGCGCCTGTCCGGCAAACATGGGGGGTTGCATCCCGTTTCTCAAGCCAGTTTCGCAGGCAGCGCAAATCCCCTCAGGATGTCGGCTGCAGTTGCGGGCCGACGCCCTTCACGCTGCGCTTCGAGCACCTCGATGGCACCCGTGCCACAGGCGATGACCATGTCGTGCAAGACCTCGCCCGGCGCGCCAGAGCCGTCCGCCAGACGCGAGCGCAGAAGCTTCACACGCTCGCCCGCAATGGAACACCAGGCCCCGGGGAACGGCGACAATCCCCGGATCTGCCGATCGACCTGCGCTGCCGGTTGATTCCAGTCGATGCGGGCTTCGTCCTTGGTGATCTTGGCGGCGTATGTGATCCCTTGTTCGGGTTGCGGCACCGCGACAATCTCGCCGAGACCTGCAAGTGCCGTCAGCACCAGCGCCGCCCCGGCATCGGCAAGCCTTTGCTGCAGGTCGGCAGCCGTGTCCTCCGCCCCGATCGTCAGCGTCTGCCGCAGCAGAACCGGCCCGGTATCGAGCCCCTCATCCATCCGCATGATGCAGAGGCCCGTTTCACTGTCGCCCGCCATGATCGCGCGCTGGATCGGCGCCGCCCCGCGCCAGCGTGGCAGCAGCGAGGCATGGATGTTCAGGCAACCCTGAGCAGGGGCGTCAAGGATCGCTGGCGGCAGGATAAGGCCATAGGCCACAACCACGGCGACATCTGCCTTGAGGGCTGCAAACTCCTGCTGTGCCGCTTCCGATTTCAGGCCTGCCGGATGGCGCACCGCGAGACCAAGTTCTTCCGCCACTACCTGCACCGCCGAGGACCGGTCCTTCTTGCCACGACCGGCCGGGCGGGGCGGCTGGGAATAGACGCAGACCACGTCATGCGCAGCCGCGATGGCGCGCAAGGCGGGCACCGCGAACGGTGGCGTCCCCATGAAGACGACCCTCACCGGCGCCCCCGCAGCTTCTCGGCCCGTGCGATCAGCATGCGCCGCTTCAACGGCGAGAGGTGATCGAAGTACATCCTGCCTGCCAGATGGTCGATCTGGTGCTGGACGCTTGTGGCCCAGAGGTTCACGAAATCGCGCTCTTCGACTGCGCCTTCGGCGTTCAGGAACCGCACGGTCACCGCCCGCGGGCGGCTGATGACGGCCGAGACCCCCGGAAGGTTCGGGCTTGCCTCGTCATGCTCGCGGGCCTGCCCCGAGGCGTGGATCACTTCGGGATTGGCAAGGAGGATCGCCTGACCCCGTGCGTCCGACGCATCGACAACCGCAAGACGAAGGGTCACGCCGATCTGCGGCGCGGCAAGTCCGTAACCCGGCATCGCGTCCATCGTCTCGACCATGTCGGCCCAGATCAGGCGCACGTCGTCGGTGATTTCGGCGACCGGCGCGGCAGCCGTTCTCAGGATACGGTTGGGATAAGGGACGAACGGTCGGACCGTCACGCCAGCGCCCCGGCGTCCAGCGGGGCACGAACGTCCGGCGACAGGTGGTCGAGCGTGACGATCCCGTCGAGGTGATCCAACTCATGCTGCGCGCAGATTGCGGCGAAGCCGCCGAAGGTTTCCTCGCGAAGGGTTCCATCTGCCGCCGTCCAACGCAGCCGGACTTCGGCGGCCCGGTCGACATCGGCCGAAACTCCGGGGATCGACAGGCAACTCTCGGGGCCACGGACACGACGCGGAGACGCCCAGATGATGGAGGGATTCATCAGGATCACCGGGGCGGGCCGACCGTCTTTCCAGCCCGGGTCCATCACGAAGATCCGGCGCAGAACGCCAACCTGTGGCGCCGCAAGACCGCGTCCGGGTGCCGCATACATCGTGTCGAGCATGTCATGGGCAAGACGCCGGGCCTCGGCGTCGACTGTCGCAAGGGCGCAGCGCGTGGCGAGCCGGGAGTCGGGCCAGCGCAGGATCGGCAGTACCGCCATCAGACGCGCGCGCCCTGTTCGCGGGCGCGGTCGCGTTTCAGCTTTTCCATCTTGCGCGTGATCATCTGGCGCCGCAGCGGCTTGAGGTAGTCGATGAACAGTTTTCCATCCAGGTGGTCGATCTCGTGCTGGACGCAGGTCGCCCACAGTCCGGCAAACTGTTCTTCCTGCTCCGTCCCGTCCAGCGCGGTCCAGGCCACGCGCACCTCGGCGGGACGCTCGATCTCGGCATACTGTTCGGGGATCGACAGACAGCCTTCCTCATAGGTGGCAAGATCTTCGGACAGCCATGTGACACGCGGATTGATCAGGACCATCGGGCGTGGCGCAAGCTCCGGGTCCTTGACGCAGTCCATGACGAGGAGGCGCTTCGTTACACCCACCTGGGGCGCGGCGAGGCCGACACCCGGCGCCTCATACATCGTCTGCAACATGTCTTCGGCCAGCCGGCCGACCTCGACCGTGATCTCGGACACGGGATCGCAGACTTTCTTGAGGCGTGGGTCGGGGTGGATCAGGATCGGGCGTATCATGCGCCCGATTTAAGGGAAGCCCCGTTTTCGCGCAATGGCGGCCGAACGCGCCCTGAGCACGGGAAACGCGGGAAAATTGTCGCTTTTGGCTCGGTGCCGAATGGGAAAGCAGTTGGCCGAACCATCACTCTGGCGGCTCCTGCGGGACATTCTCCCTGTTTATGGAAGTTTGTAGTTACAATGTTCCTTCTTTGTGACCCAATCATGGTATTTCGTTTCTGTCGGCTTCCATGCCAGCAGGATTGGCGGCGCTTGCGCCTGTCCGCAAGGCACGTAAGTTGCCCGAAATCGCGAAGGACAGACCAATGAGTTTTGATGAGAAGATCGACCGCCGCGGCACCCATTGCGTGAAATGGGACATGATGGAGAAAATCTACGGCGTTCCGGCCGATACGGGCCTGGCGATGTGGGTGGCCGATATGGAATTCGCGCCTCCGGCCTGTGTCCAGCAGGCGGTGGAACGGATCGCGTCGCATGGTGTCTACGGTTACTTCGGCGATGACAGCCGCTACCACGATGCGATCCGCTGGTGGATGAAGACGCGCCACGGCTGGTCGGTCGAGGCCGAGCAGATCTTCACGACACATGGTCTGGTCAACGGCACCGGCCTTTGCATCGACGCCTATACGCGCCCCGGCGACGGCGTGGTCTTGCTGACGCCGGTCTATCACGCCTTCGCCCGCGTCGTGAAGGCAGCCGGTCGCACAGTCGTCGAATGCCCGCTGAAGATCGTCGGCGGACGATACGAGATGGATTTCGAGACCTGGAACGCCGCGATGACGGGACAGGAGCGCATGCTGATCCTGTGTTCGCCGCATAACCCCGGCGGTAGGGTCTGGACAGTCGAGGAATTGCGCGGCGTTGCGGAATTCTGCAAGCGCCATGACCTGATCCTCGTGTCGGACGAGATACACCACGACCTCGTCTACCCCGGGCAGAAGCATACTGTGATGCCGAACGCGGCGCCCGAAATCATTGATCGCCTCGTGATGATGACCGCGACCACCAAGACGTTCAACATCGCAGGCGCGCATATCGGCAACGTGATCATTCCCGATGCAACGCTGCGCGCGCCCTTCGCCGACCGGATGATGGCGCTTGGCATCTCGCCCAACAGCTTCGGCATGCACATGGCGACCGCCGCCTATTCGCCCGAAGGTGCGGCATGGGTCGACAATCTGATGACATATCTCGACGGCAATCGAAAAGTGTTCGACGCAGGCGTGAATGCGATCCCCGGCCTTTCCTCGATGCCGCTGGAGGCGACCTATCTGGCCTGGGTCGATTTCGCCGGGACGGGAATGACCGAAGCCGAGTTCATCGCGCGGGTCGAGAAAACGGCGCAGATCGCGACCAACCACGGTCGCAGCTTCGGAAGCGGCGGCGAGACTTTCCTGCGGTTCAACCTCGGCATGCCACGCGCGGCGATCACCGAAGCGGTCTCGCGCCTGCAAAGGGCCTTCTCGGACCTTCAGTAATCCGGGTCCGGTCGGTTACCGTTCAGTTCTTGGGCAGGTAGCCGACCGGCGCATTCTCATCCCGCCAGAAGTCGAGCGCGGGGCGATCCTCGGCCAGCGTCGAGCGTTTGAATTCGCAGATCAGCTCACCGTTTTCGACAGTCGAGGCGACAATCAGGCACTGGCAGACGTGTCGGGCGCCATCATAGACATCGACCAGCCCACGCAGCTTGGGCGCCCGGTCGGCGTCGAGGGCAAATCCTTCGTCCCAAAGCCGCAAGACGGGAAACACCGCCTCACCAACCTGGACGCGCAGTCGCGACTTTCGTGCGCGGTCGCGCTTGCGGGCCGCTTCAAGCCCCTCGCGCACTTCCCTGGGCAGAAACTCCAGCACAGTTGTCTCCCTGAACCATGTACGTGCCCCTGTGGAAAAGGATGGTCCAGTTTGCCTAAAAAGCAAGCATTATCAGAAACTAGCGGGTGCATTCCCACAACTGTGCCCCAAATACCCCGCAGGGTTGTGCGCCCGCGCAGCCTTGATGCGCGCAGGGCGATCTGTCCCTGAGAGTGCCCATCCCCTAGCGTGGGGGAAAAGGAGAGCGTGCCATGGGACAACTGATCGACGGTCGCTGGGATACCGCGTGGTATGATACCGCATCGAGCGGTGGCGCCTTTCGCCGGACCACGGCGGGCTTCCGCAACTGGATCACGCCCGATGGAAGTCCTGGCCCTTCCGGCGAGGGTGGTTTTGCTGCGGAAACCGGGCGCTATCACCTCTACGTGTCATATGCCTGCCCCTGGGCGCACCGCACGCTGATCTTCCGCCAGCTCAAGGGGCTGGTTCCCCATATCGGCGTTTCGGTGGTTCACCCCGACATGCTGGCAGACGGCTGGACCTTTGCGACCGACTTCAACGGGGCGACGGGTGACACGCTCTACGGCCTGCCTTTCCTGCGCGACATCTACACCAAAGCCGACCCCGGTGTTTCCGGTCGTGTCACCGTTCCCATCCTGTGGGACCGCAAGCGCGAGACAATCGTGTCGAACGAAAGCTCCGAGATCATCCGCATGTTCAACTCGGCCTTCGACGGATTGACCGGCAGCACCGAGGATTTCTGGCCGACCGATCTGCGCGCGGCCATCGAGCCGATCAATGCGCGGATCTACGACACGGTGAACAACGGCGTCTACAAGGCCGGGTTCGCCACGACGCAGGCAGCCTACGATGCGGGGGTGCGACCCCTTTTCGCCTCCCTCGACTGGCTGGAGGATCATCTGTCGCGGAACCGCTGGCTGATGGGCGAGCGTCTGACCGAAGCGGACTGGCGCCTGTTCACGACCCTCGTCAGGTTCGATTCCGTCTACCACCTGCATTTCAAATGCAACCGCAGGCGCATCATCGACTATCCCAACCTGTGGGCCTATACCCGCGCCCTCTATCAGGTGCCCGGGGTCGCAGAGACGGTCTGGATGGATCATATCGTCAGGCACTACCACTACAGCCACGACTCGATAAATCCGCACAGGATCATCCCGATCAACCCGGTGCTCGACTTCATGGCGCCGCACGGGCGCTGAGGCTTGCGCGGCGGCGTCTTTTCCGCTTTGACCGAAGCGGAAATGGACAGCGCCATGACACGCCACATCTCGCCAGCACCCGCCGCCGATCATGGCGGCGGCATCGACGCGGCCCGGGCCCGTTGGGGTGGCGCGCGCGAGGATTGGATCGACCTGTCGACCGGCATCAACCCGCAGCCCTATCCGCTGCCGCCCATCGACCCCGCCGCATGGACGGCGCTGCCCGACGCAGGGGCGCAACAGGCACTGCATGAGGCCGCACGGCGATGCTGGGCGGTGCCGGACGGTGCGGCCATCATCGCTGCACCGGGAACCTCGGCCCTTATCGCCCGGCTTCCGGCGCTGGCGGAGGCCGGCACGGTCCGCATCCCCGGACCGACCTACAACGAACACGCACGGGCCTTCGCCGCGCAGGGCTGGACGGTCAGCGACCTCGGCTCGGACGCGCTGGTGCTGGTCAACCCCAACAACCCTGACGGAAGGATTTGGCAGGCCGCGGATGCGACTGCGCCCCTGACCGTGCTGGATGAAAGCTTTGCGGACCTCGACCCGAGCATCAGCCTCATCGCGCTGGCGGCCCGGCCCGGGGTCGTGGTGCTGAAGGGGCTGGGGAAATTCTGGGGCCTCGCGGGCGTCAGGCTGGGCTTCGCGATCGGCGATCCGGTGCTTGTCGACCGCCTCGCCAGACTTCTCGGCCCCTGGCCGGTTTCAGGGCCTGCGCTTGCCGTGGGCACCGCCGCGCTTGCCGATACATCCTGGGCATCCGCGACCCGCGCGCGTCTGGCCGAGGATGCCGGGCGGCTCGACCGGCTCCTGACCGGGGCCGGTGCGCGCAATGTCGGCGGCACGACGCTTTACCGGCTCGTATCTGTAGCCGACGCCGCCGCCTGGCAAGACCACCTCGCCCGCCATCACATCTGGACGCGCCGCTTTCCCTATTCGCAGACCTGGCTGCGCCTTGGCCTGCCCGCGACCGAGAGCGCATGGGCGCGCCTCTCCTCGGCACTGGACACACTTCCATGAGCGCCGCGCTTCTTGTCCCCGCACTCTTGCTCGACGCGGCATTCGGTGAACCAAAGGCCGTCTGGTCCCGCTGGCCGCACCCCGCTGTCGTGATGGGCAGGGTCATCGGCTGGGCGGATCGCAGGTTCAACACGGGCGAAAACCGCCGCCTGAAAGGCGCTGCCGTGATGGCAGCACTTGCCTTCGCCGCGACAATACTTGGCAACGTCATCTCGGCCATTCCCGACAGTGGCATCCTGGAAATCCTGATCGCCGCCATCCTGCTGGCACAGAAAAGCCTGGTCGATCATGTCCGCGCGGTCGCCGATGCGCTGCGCCTCTCGCTCGGGGATGGCCGCCGCATGGTTGCCCGTATCGTCGGTCGCGACACGGCTGCGATGACGGAACCCGAGGTGGCGCGAGCCGCCATAGAAAGCGCTGCCGAGAACCTCAGCGATGGCGTGATCGCGCCCGCGATGTTCTTCCTGTTCTTCGGCCTGCCAGGGCTGCTCGTCTACAAGATCACCAACACCGCAGACAGCATGATCGGGCATCGCACGCCGCGCCACGAGGAATTCGGCTGGGCCGCCGCGCGGCTGGATGATGTGCTGAACTGGATCCCGGCGCGTGTCACGGCGCTGCTGATCGCGCTGACCCATGGCTGGACGGACGCAGGCCCGATCCTGCGCGACGCGCCGCTTCACCGCTCGCCCAACGCCGGGTGGCCCGAGGCCGCGATGGCCGTGGCGCTGGATGTGTCACTTTCGGGCCCGCGCAGTTACCATGGCGAGAAGCGTGACTTTCCGTGGGTCTGGCCCGAAGGCCGCGACGACATCGGCCCGGACCAGATCGACGCGGCGTGCTCGGCGCTATGGAGGGCCTGGGCCGCGCTTCTGGCGATCACCGTCTTGCTCGCCCTCATCTGACCGTTGCGACAGCCCGCCCCGCTGCTAAAGTCGCGGTATTGACCGGAGGAGTTTGTTGATGCGCCTGTTGATCGCCCTCTGCACGCTCTGCCTTGCGGCTCCTGCCGGGGCCGCGCCCTGCGGCGGCGATTTCGGGGCGTTCGTCAGCGCCATGAAGGACGAGGCTATTGCGGCCGGCAGCGATCCCGCGTCGGTCGACGCGTTTTTCGCCAATGTGCGGCAAGACCCGCGTGTGCTGAAGGCCGATCGCTCGCAGGCGGTGTTCCAGAAGCCGTTCCTCGATTTCTCCAAATCCCTCATCAGCAAGAACCGCCTGCAGACGGGCCTCGCCAAGAGCGCCGAGTTCGATGCGGTCTTCCAGCGCGCGCAAACCGAGTTCGGCGTGCCGCGCGGAATTCTCCTCGCCTTCTGGGCGTTCGAGACCGATTTCGGGCAGGTGCAGGGTGATTTCAACACGGTCAATGCACTCGTGACGCTTGGCCATGATTGCCGCCGGCCAGAGTTGTTCCAGCCGCAGATCCTCGCGGCCATCACCTTGATGGATCAGGGCATCATCGACCCCGCCACCACCACCGGGGCCTGGGCGGGCGAGATCGGCATGGTGCAGATGCTGCCGCGAGACATTCTGGCCGATGCTGTCGACGGCGATGGCGACGGAAAGATCAGCCTCAAGACCTCGGCCCCCGATGCCCTGCTTTCGGCATCGAAGAAGCTTCAGGTTCTGGGCTGGCGTCCCAACGAACCCTGGCTTCAGGAAATCACCCTGCCGGACAGCTTCGACTGGTCGCTGACCGGGCTCGACAAGACCCTGAGCGTGGACAGTTGGGCAAAGCTGGGGGCCGCCCCGGTGGAAGGCGCGCTTCCCGACGGCAGCCTGCGCGCCTCGGTCCTGCTGCCGCAGGGTCGCGGCGGGACCTGCCTTCCTGGCCTTCCCGAATTTCGAGGTCCTGTTCAACTGGAACAAGAGCTTCGTCTACGTCGCCACGGTGGCTTATTTCGCAACGCGCATGGAAGGTGCGGCCCCCTATGCGGCGGGCGCCCCGGCGCCGGGACTGACCGGCAAGCAGATGGCACAGCTTCAGGAACGGCTTGCCGCGCGCGGGCATGATGTGGGCGAGATCGACGGTATCCTGGGGGCAAAGACGCGCGCCGCGGTGCAGGCCGAACAAGTCCGATTGGGACTGCCCGCCGATGCCTGGCCCACGCCCGAATTGCTAGACGCGCTCTGACAGCCGGACGTGCAGCGCCCAGCTAGGCGACCAACGCCTCGGCCTTCTTCAGGTCTACGCTGACCAGCTGGCTGACGCCCTGCTCCACCATCGTCACACCGAACAGCCGATCCATGCGCGACATGGTGACGGCGTGATGGGTGATGATGAGGAACCGCGTCTCGGTTCGCCGCGTCATCTCGTCCAGCAGGTCGCAGAACCGCGTCACGTTCGCATCGTCGAGAGGGGCGTCGACCTCGTCAAGAACACAGATCGGCGCAGGGTTCGCGAGGAACACCCCGAAGATCAACGCGAGCGCCGTCAGGGTCTGTTCGCCCCCGGACAACAGCGACAGCGTGGCCAGCTTCTTGCCCGGCGGCTGGCACATGATTTCCAGACCAGCCTCCAGCGGATCGTCGCTTTCCACCAGAACGAGCCGCGCCTCGCCGCCGCCGAAGAGATGCGTGAAGAGTGTCGAGAAATTCGCATTCACCTGCTCGAAGGCCGTCAGCAACCGCTCGCGCCCCTCGCGGTTCAGCCCGGCGATGCCCGAGCGAAGGCGCTTGATCGCCTCTTCCAGATCATCCTTTTCGGCCTTCAGCGTATCATGCTCCTGCTGGACCGACTTGGCATCTTCCTCGGCACGCAGGTTCACCGCGCCGAGCGCCTCGCGCTGGCGCTTCAGGCGGTTGACCTCGGTTTCCAGCGCCCCCGCATCGGGCATGCGGGACGGATCGACCTTGAGCGTTTCCAGTAGCGTCGCGGGGGTGAGTTCCGTTTCCTCGCGGATACGCTCCTCGGCGTAGTCGACCGTGGCCCGCGCCGCCTCGGCGCGCGCTTCGGCACGCGCACGCGCCTCGCGCGCCTCGCTGCCTGCCCGCTCTGCCTCGCGTTCGGCGGCCTGCGCGCCGCGCAACTCCGCCTCGCCGCCCGCCAGCGCGTCTGCCGCCGCGCGCCGCCGCGCCTCGGCCACGTCTATCGCATCGCCCAGTTCGGCACGTTTCGCAGCGATGTCATCGGGCGCCGCACCGGCTTCGGCCAGCGACAGTTCCGTTTCCACGCGCCGCTCGGCAAGTTCTGCCGTACGCTTTTCTGCGGTTTCCAGACGGTGCCGCCAGCCCGACACCTCCTTGACGATCTCCTGCCTGCGCCGCACCCGCGCTTCGCCCTCGCGCCTGATCTCGTCATGCGATGAACGCCGCGTCATCATCGCAATACGCGCAGCTTCGACTGCTGTTTTGACCAGTTCAACCGCCGCCCGCGCCTCGGCCAGATCGGGTAGGGCCGCGGCCGATGCCTCGGCCTCGCGCAGGGCCACGCGGGCTGCGGTCGCCTCATCGTCGAACCGCGCCACGGCCAGCCGCGCCGCCTCGAGCTTTCCGCCGGCGATGGACATGTCGGCCTCGGCCCTCGCGAGGGTCCGGCTGACCTCGGTCACACGAAGGTCGGCGGCCCGCCGTGCATCGCGCGCCATCTGATCCGCGCGGGCGAGGTCGGCCAAGCGGCGTTGCAGCGCCTCGTGGGCCTGCCGCGCCCCGTCCGCGCGCGCGGCCACCTCTTCCAGATCGCGCTTGAGCGCGACAAGGCGGTTCAACTGCTGGAGACGCTGCGCGGCAGCCGAGGGCGCATCTTCCGCCCCCGCCCGGAACCCGTCCCAACGCCACAGATCGCCTTCGATGCTGACCAGCCGCTGACCGGGCCGCAGCGCAGCCTGCAACGAGGCTCCGAGCCCACGCGGAACAAGCCCGATCTGGGCGATCCGCCGCCGCAACACATTCGGCACGACCACATGATCGGCAAGCGGCGCGGCGCCATCCGGCAAGGCCTGCGCACTGTCGTAATCCTCAAGCCCCGCCCAACCCGAACGCCCCTCTGCCCCGATCTCGGGTGCGCGAAGGTCATCGGCCAATGCGGCGCCGAGCGCCTTTTCAAAGCCCGGCGCGACCGTCAACCGGTCAAGCACCTGGGTTCCGGCATGGGCCTCTCGGTCCATCAGCTTGCCAAGGGCCGCCACCTCGGCTCGAAGCGCATTGGCCTCGCCCTCGGCCTCGGACCGCGCGGCACGGGCCTCTGCCTCGCGGCCTTGCGTTTCGGCACGCGCGGCTTCCGCTTCGGCAAGGGCAGCCTCGGTATCGGCGGCAAGCGCCCGCGCGTCGGCCTGCGCAACTTCCGCCTCGGTGAAGGCCGTCGTTGCCCGCGCCAGCGACTCTTCGGCTGCGACAACCGCCGCGCGGGACCGATCCGCCTCAGTCTCGGCCTTCTGCACGGTCGTCCGGGTATCGCCCAGAAGCCGCTGCACAGACTGGTGCCGCGCGGCCAGACGCGCCACATCTTCTGTCACTTGCGACAGCGAGCCCTCGCGCTCGGTCAGGATCGCCCCGGCCTCGCGCGCCTGCTCGGCCGCGTCGGCCAGCCGCTCGTCGTGCCCGTCCTGTGCGCGGGCGATCTGCTCCTGCTCCCATTCCAGCCGCGCGATGGTCTCGCCCGCATCGCGGTTCAGTCCGGCCTCACGGTCGATGTCGCGGGTCAACTGTTCGATGCGCGCCTTCAGCGTCTCGATGCGCGCCAGCGCCTGCGCTTCCTGATCGGCCAGCTGATCGCGCTGCACCAACAGGCGCTGCAACACCGCAGCGGCAATCGCCTCTTCCTCGCGCAGGGGGGGCAGTGCGTCTTCGGCGACAAGCCTCGCCTTTGCGGCGGCCTGCGCGGCTGCTTCGGCTTGCGCCGCCGAGACCACCCGTTCGCGCAGGGCAGCATCTGCCTGTTCGCGCGCCTCGTCGGCCTCGCGCCAGCGGCGGAACAGCAGCAATCCCTCGGCCTGCCGCAGTTCCTCTCCGATCTCGCGATAGCGCGCCGCCTGCCGCGCCTGACGCGCCAGCGTGGCAAGCTGCTGTGCCAGTTGCTCGATCACGTCGTCCACGCGGGCAAGGTTCGTCTCGGTCGCCTGAAGGCGCAGTTCTGCCTCGTGCCGCCGCTGGTACAGGCCCGAGATGCCTGCCGCTTCTTCGAGGATACGGCGGCGGTTCTTCGGCTTGGCGTTGATGAGTTCGGAAATCTGACCCTGCCGCACCAGCGCGGGCGACTGCGCCCCGGTCGAGGCATCGGCGAACAGCATCTGGATGTCGCGCGCGCGGACTTCCTTGGCGTTGGCCCTGTAGGCCGATCCGGCATCGCGCGTGATGCGTCGGACGATCTCGATCTGGTCCTGATCGTTGAAGCCCGACGGCGCGAGGCGATCGGAGTTGTCGATGACGATCGACACTTCGGCAAAGTTGCGCGCGCCCCGCGTCGCGGCACCCGCAAAGATCACATCCTCCATCCCGCCGCCGCGCATCGCCGTGGGACGGTTTTCGCCCATCACCCAACGCATCGCCTCGAGCAGGTTCGACTTGCCGCATCCGTTCGGACCGACAACGCCTGTCAGACCCGGATGGATCACCAGATCCGTCGGGTCGACAAAGCTTTTGAAGCCATTCAGCCGAAGCCGCGTGAAACGCACCGCGCTGCCTTCCTGATTCCGTGCCGGGCGGGCATCGTCGCGCCCGACAGGTTTCGAGTTCAATCACCCAGCCCATGATCTGGCGTGCCGCTGGCGATTTATCCCCAACATATTGCGCGATGGCACCGACTTGCCCTGGCCGTCTTGAGTGTCCAGAGTTTCAGCGCATGGAACATCACATGACCCCTCCCATCACCGGCCATTGCCTTTGCGGGCGCATCCGCTACCGGGCCGACGCGGAACCGCTGTGGCAGATGCATTGCCATTGCGAAAGCTGCCGCCGCGCCACCGCGTCGGGTTTCACATCCTTTTTCGCCATCGCTGACGGGCATTGGCACTGGACCGGCGAAACGCCCACGCTTTACCGCTCGACGCCCGGCGTCGAACGGCGTTTCTGCCCGACCTGCGGCACGCAGATGAGCTACAGGACCGTCCGCGCGCCGTCCGAGATGCATTTCTACGCGGCTACCCTCGACGACCCTGAAAGATATCGTCCCACGGCCCATGACCTGAGCGCAGAGCGCCTGTCATGGGTCGTGCTCTGCGATGGTCTACCCGGGCTATGATGCCCTATCGCGCGGCGGAACCGTTCGACTGGGGTAGCCTTCTCGCCCTTATCCAGACGGCCTTTGCCGGGATGGAAGGACGGATCAATCCCCCCTCGTCGATGCATGCGCTGACAACGGAGAGCATCGCCGGGCAGGCGCGCAGCGGAGAGGTTTGGGTGATCGGAGCACCGCCTGTCGCCTGCATCTTTCTGACGCCCAAACCGGGCGCCCTCTATCTGGGAAAGCTCGCCGTTGCCGCAAGCGAACGCGGCAAGGGGCACGCAAGGCAACTGGTCGACGCGGCCGCGTTGCGCGCCAAGGCGCTAGGGCTGCCGGCGATGGAGCTTCAGTCACGCATCGAACTGGTCGAGAACCACGCGATCTTTCGCAAGCTTGGGTTCCGCCAGACCGGGGAAACCGCCCATCCCGGCTTTGACCGCGCCACCTCGTTGACCTTCCGTCGTGCCATCGACATCGAGCTGAAGGCGTTCGGTTCTGACAGGATGTGTCGGCTCAGTCGAAGGTTCCGGTCACGCGCCCGAACAGCATGAACGCGCGGGCCGTCCGTGTTTCGGCAAGGTCCGCGATATCCTGGTCGGTCGCATTCTTTTCGAATTCCTGCATCGTCCGGTCAAAGGTCCGCAGGAAATGGTGCGCCGCATCGCGGAACACCGTATCCTCGCGCATCCGCGCTGCGGTCAAAGCGAGGCTGGAACGGTCGCGGACGCCACCCAGTCCTGCAATGGTCCGCCCGCGTTCGCCTTGGGCAAATCGCCGCCAGATCTCGGGCTTGGCGCGGTCCGGCTTCAGGTCGTCCATATAGATGCCGTCCTGGCTGAGCAGCGTCAGAACGTCCTGCGCCGCGCGGATCAGTTTCGACACATCGCGGTCTTCCAACGCAAGCCGCAGGGCGCGGAAACCCGGCTTGTCGTCGGGCGATTTCGGGAAAGTTCAGGGCGCGGATGAAATCGGCGACCAGCAGCGGCGGACCCAGGTCTTCGGCGGGGGTGCCAAGGGCCAGTGCGGGCTGTTCATCGCCAGACTGCGCCCGCGGCAAGGCCAGTGCAGCCTTGCGGTCTGCCGACGGCACGGTCAGTTGCGGATCGCGCCGCGACACGAAGGTTGAAAGGGCAAGTTCCGTCTGCCTTTGGGCCGCAGCGATCTCGTCCAGCTTCTTTTCGACCGACGGCTTCAGCCCCACTGCCGCCGCCGCCTGGCTTTGCGCCACATAGGCGTTGCGCATGGCATCGACCGCCGCCTGAAGGCGGGCCGCCTCGTCGCGCAGCGCACGGACCGAGCGCGACGTCGTGACCGCCACCCAGATCAGCGCCAGCGGCAGGAACACCACAAGCGCCGTCATCACAAGGCCGAGCGGCCCGGTCGCTTCGGGAGACAGGATCAGATACGCGGCGACGGTGGCGATCCAGATCAGGCAGAGCACCGCCGCGGCGATGTCGGTCGACTGCACGTCGCGCCCGGCCTCGCCCCGGGGAAAGCGCCCCAGGTCGACCGGTTTGTCCTGATGTCCGTCCGGCATGGCCGCGCCCCGATCCTGCCTTCCCGTCACACGAAGCGGACGCTCACGACCTCGTAGCTGCGCTGGCCGCCGGGGGTCTTCACATCCACGCTGTCGCCTTCGTCCTTGCCGATCAGCGCACGGGCGAGGGGCGAGCGGATGTTCAGCAGACCCCGCTCGATGTCAGCCTCGGTCTCGCCCACGATCTGATAGGTCTTTTCCTCGCCGCTGTCCTCATCCACCAGTTTGACGGTGGCACCAAACTTGATCGCGCCGGAAAGCTTCGACGGGTCGATCACCTCGGCAAGGGACAGGATGCTTTCCAGTTCCTTTATGCGGCCCTCGATGAAGCTCTGCTTTTCGCGGGCTGCATGATACTCGGCGTTCTCCGACAGGTCGCCATGCTCGCGGGCCTCGGCGATCGCGCGGATCACGGACGGGCGTTCGACGGACTTCAGCTGCTTGAGCTCTGTCGTCGAGCGCGGAATGGCCCGCGCGGGTCATCGGGATCTTGTCCATCGGCCTCTACAGTAAACAGACAGCGCCCCGGCCCGGAAAAGGCCACGGCGCTGAACTTCGGTCGGGTCCACCATGAAACCAGCCGAACGGCAATTGCAAGGGGCATGGCGGAACGGGCCGGACCCCGCCACGTTGCGGTGTCGTGCCGCAGCGCGGCGCCGGAATGTCGCGTCACGATTGACCGCGGGCCGCGCATCGGGCAAAGGCTCGCAACGCACAGGACACGCACACACATCCCAGCAGAACCGCCGGAGGATCACATGTCGGACCAGATCGAACGCGAAGCGATGGACTATGACGTCGTGATCGTGGGGGCCGGTCCCTCGGGTCTGGCGGCGGCGATCCGCCTGAAACAGCTTGATCCGGACCTGTCGGTCGTCCTGCTTGAAAAAGGGTCCGAGATCGGGGCGCATATCCTGTCGGGCGCCGTGCTGGACCCGACGGGCCTGAACGCCCTGATCCCCGATTGGAAAGACAAGGGTGCCCCCCTGACCGTCGAGGTCAAGGAAGACAACTTCTACTTCCTCGGTCCGGCCGGCGGTATCCGCATTCCGAACTGGCCGATGCCGCCGCTGATGTCGAACCACGGCAATTACATCGTCTCGATGGCGAATGTCTGCCGCTGGATGGGCCAGCAGGCCGAGGCGCTTGGCGTCGAGATTTTTCCGGGCATGTCCTGCTCGGCGCTCGTCTATGGCGACAACGGCGAGGTGACGGGCGTCGTCGCGGGCGAATTCGGCAAGAACGCCGACGGCACACCGGGGCCGAATTACGAGCCGGGTCTGGCGCTGCGCGGGAAATACGTGCTGCTGGCCGAGGGCGCGCGCGGCTCTCTCTCGAAACAGGTGATCGCGAAGTACGACCTGTCGGCGGGAAAGGACCCGCAGAAATTCGGGCTCGGGATGAAGGAGATCTGGCAGATCGACCCCGAGAAGCACCGCGAGGGCACGGTCACCCATACGATGGGCTGGCCGCTTGGGTCGAATGCGGGGGGCGGAAGCTTCATCTATCACGCCGCCAACAACGAGGTGCATATCGGCTTCGTGGTTCACCTGAACTACGAGAACCCGCACCTCTACCCCTACATGGAATTCCAGCGCTTCAAGCACCATCCGATGGTGGCTGACCTGCTGAAGGGCGGCAAGCGGGTGGCCTATGGCGCGCGCGCCATCACCGAAGGCGGTTGGCAATCCATCCCGAAGATGGTTGCGCCAGGCGTTGCCCTGCTGGGTTGTTCGGCCGGCCTTGTCAACGTGCCCCGCATCAAGGGCAACCACAACGCGATGCTGTCGGGCAAGGCGGCGGCCGAGGCGGCGCATGCAGCGATCAAGGCAGGGCGCGCGGGCGACGAGTTGACGGCTTACGAAACCGAGGTGCGCGGCGGCGCCATCGGTGCGGACCTGCGCCGTGTGCGCAACGTCAAGCCGCTCTGGTCGAAATACGGTCTTGTCGCCTCGCTGACCCTTGGCGGCATCGACATGTGGACCAACAACATTTTCGGTCTGTCGTTCTTCGGCACCCTGAAGCATGGCAAGTCCGACGCGGCGGCCACGGGCCATGCCAAGGACTTCAAGCCCATCGACTATCCCAAGCCCGATGGCGTGCTGTCCTTCGACCGGCTGACGAACGTGGCCTTCAGCTTCACCAACCATGAGGAAAGCCAGCCCGCGCACCTGACGCTGAAGGATGCCTCTGTCCCGATCAGGGTGAACCTGCCCGAATTCGCGGAACCCGCGCAGCGCTATTGCCCTGCGGGGGTCTACGAGGTGGTGGCCGAGCCGGGCAAGGACCCCCGCTTCGTGATCAATTTCCAGAACTGTGTTCACTGCAAGACCTGCGACATCAAGGACCCCAGCCAGAACATCGTCTGGGTCACGCCGCAGGGCGGGGACGGCCCGAACTATCCCAACATGTGACAATTGCGCGAGCAGGGGCCGATCCGGGCCCTTCCCGCGCCTCGCCGCATGGACATGGGCAGGGCGCGGGGCTAGCTTCGGCGCAAACAGCCGGAGTGCCGCCCTTGCCCCTTATCCGTCCCTTCCTCGCACTGGGTGTCGCGCTGGCTTTGGCCCTGCCGGCCAAAGCAGCCGAAGAGGATGCCGGCGCCTATCTCGCCGCCCGGTCGGCAGTGATCGCCAGTGACTACGCCGAGGCGACCTCGTGGTTCACCCGGGCTCTCATCACTGACCCGTCGAACGTGCAACTTCTGGACGGCGCGCTGATCGGAAGACTTTCGATGGGCGATTTCGAAGGCGCGGTCGCCATCGCGCCGCGCCTGATCCAGCTGAACAACGCGAGCGCCTCGGCCAACATCACGATGATGGCCGATCAGGCCAAGCGGGGTGCATTCGAGGATTTCCTCAAGGATCAGGACGCGGGGCGCAGCATCAATCCCGCGCTGGACGGCCTTGCCACCGCCTGGGCCGAACTTGGTGCGGGCAGGATGTCCGACGCGCTCGCCAGTTTCGACGAGGTCGCGAAGCTGCAGGGCATGGGTCCGTTCGCGCGCTATCACAAGGCGCTGGCGCTGGCCTCGGTGGGCGATTTCGAGGGTGCGGACGCGATCCTGTCCGACAACCTGCGCGTCAATCGCCGTGGCATGATCGCCCGCATCCAGATCCTGAGCCAGCTCGAGCGCGACGAAGACGCGCTGGAGCTGATGAACCGCGAGTTCGGGCAGGAGCCCGAGCCGTTGCTCGATTCGCTGCGCACACGCCTTGCTGCGGGCGAGACATTGCCCTTCGACATCGTGCGGAACGCGACCGATGGCGTGGCCGAAGTGTTCTTCAGCGTGGCAGGCGCCCTCAACGGCGAGGCGGCGGATGGATATACCCTGATCTATGCCCGCATCGCGCAATTCCTGCGCCCCGATCATGTCGACAGCATCCTTCTGGCCGCGAACCTTCTGCAACAGCAGGGGCAGACCGACCTGGCCATCCAGACCTACGCTCTTGTTCCTCCGACCGACCCGTCGTTCTTCGCGGCGGAACTTGGCCGCGCCGATGCCCAGGCAATTTCGGGCGACACCGATGCCGCAATCGCCACCCTGACAGAACTGGCCGAGACCAATGGCGATCTGATGATGGTTCATCTGTCGCTTGGCGATCTGCTGCGCAACGAGGAGCGGTTCGAGGAAGCGACCAAGGCCTATGACCGGGCGTTGGCGAGCGTGAAGGAGATCAACCAGCGGCACTGGGTCATCTACTACAGCCGCGGCATCACGCACGAGCGCAGCAAGCAATGGGAACTGGCGGACGCCGATTTTCGCAAGGCGCTCGAACTGAACCCCGGTCAGCCGGTGGTGCTGAACTACCTCGGCTACTCTCTGGTCGAACGGGGCGAGAAGCTGGACGAGGCGCTTGGCATGATCGAGCAGGCCGTCGCCGCCGAGCCAGAGAGCGGTTACATCATCGACAGTCTTGCCTGGGCGCTGTTCAAGCTTGGCCGGTATGACGAGGCGCTGGCACCGATGGAGAAGGCCTCGCTTCTGGAACCCGTCGATCCCATCGTGACCGATCACCTCGGCGATGTGTACTGGGCGGTCGGGCGCAAGCTGGAGGCCGAATTCCAATGGCACCGCGCGCTGTCCTTCGACCCCGAGGAAGACCAGGCGATCCGAATTCGCCGGAAGCTGGAGGTCGGGCTTGACGCGGTGCTGCAGGAAGAGGGCGAATTGCCCCTGACCGAACGCCGAGCTGCGCTTGACAGCGCCACCGACGACGCAGCCGCCGTGACCGAGGACGGGGCCGGAACGGATGGCAACTGAGGCCTTCGCCCCGGCCAAGATCAACCTCACGCTTCACGTCACCGGCCAGCGGGCCGACGGGTATCACCTTCTCGACAGTCTTGTGGCCTTTGCCGATGTGGGTGACACGATCACCGCGCGCGAGGCCGATGGGCTTTCGCTGACGGTGACGGGTCCTTGCGGCGGTGTGCTGTCGGCTGGCCCCGACAACCTTGTATTGCGCGCCGCAGCACTGTTCCCGCCGGGGCGCGGGGCGGCGCTGACGCTGGACAAACGCCTTCCCGTCGCCTCGGGCATCGGGGGCGGTTCGGCCGATGCCGCAGCGACCTTGCGGGCGCTGTCCGCGCTTTGGCAGGTTCCGTTGCCAGCAGGCGCAGCCGTGCTCGGCCTCGGGGCCGATGTGCCAGCCTGCCTGATGGGTCGTTCCCTGCGGATGAGCGGGGTTGGCGAGGCGGTGCATCCGCTTGGCCACGCGTTGCCGACTGCCGCGCTGGTCCTGGCCAATCCCGGCGTCGCCCTGTCGACGCCTGCCGTTTTCGCGGCCCTTGGACGGCGCGACAATGCGCCGATGCCGCGCGATCTTCCCAGATTGCGCGACCTGACCGAGATGGCGGCCTTTCTCGCGATGATGCGCAATGACCTTGAAGAGCCCGCGCAGCGTCTCGCGCCTGTCATAGCGCAGGTAAAAGCCGCCCTTTCGGCCCAGCCGGGATGCCGTATCGCCCGAATGTCGGGGTCAGGCGCGACATGCTTCGGGCTATTCGCCGACCCCCTTGCGGCAAGTGCCGCCGCGAGCGCCATCCGAGTGGCCGAGCCGGGCTGGTGGGTCGCCGCCGCACCGCTGCGACCTTAGCTGATACGCTCCACGACATAGTCGGCAAGGTCGTGCAGCATGTCGCGCAGCGGGTGCGTGGGAAGCAGCGCCAGGGACAGCCGCGCCCGCTCTGCCCAACGCAGAGCGTCAGCGCGCGCTGCCTCCATCGCGCCATGGCGCGCCATGATCGCCATTGCCTCGGCAAGGTCGCCATCGCGCTGGTCGCCCTTCTCGATCACCCGCACCCAGAAGGCACGTTCGTCCGGCGTGGCCAGCGCCACGGCCTTGATGACCGGCAGCGTCAGCTTGCGTTCGCGAAAGTCGTCGCCGGTATTCTTGCCGATCGCGGCTGCGCTGCCGCCATAGTCCAGCAGGTCATCCACGATCTGGAAGGCGATCCCCAGAGGCATCACCATAGTCCCGCAGGGCATCGACCTGGGGTGCGCCCGCACCGGCAATCACGCCGCCGGCCTCGGTCGCCGCCGAGAACAGCGCGGCTGTCTTGCCGCGCACCACCTGCAGATAGATGCGCTCGTCCGTCCGCAGATCCTGCGCCGCCGTCAACTGCAGCACTTCGCCCTCGGCGATCACGGCAGCAGCATTCGACAGGATATCGAGGACGCGAAGGTTGCCCGTCTCGACCATAAGCTGGAACGCCCGCGCAAACAGGTAGTCGCCGACCAGAACGCTCGACTTGTTGTCCCACAAGAGATTCGCCGTTGGCCGCCCGCGCCGCCGCTGGCTTTCGTCGACCACGTCGTCATGCAGAAGCGTTGCCGTGTGGATGAACTCAACGGTCGCGGCCAGATGGACGTGGAACGGGCCGTCATATCCGCACATCCTTGCCGCCGCGAGGACAAGCATGGGGCGCAGGCGCTTGCCGCCCGCCTCGACCAGATGCGCGGTGACCTCGGGAATGCGCGGCGCGTGCTCTGACGCCATCCGTTCGCGGATCAGTACGTTCACCGCATCCATGTCGGTGGCAAGCCAGCGGGCAAGCGCCTCATGCGGCTTCTGCTTAAGCTCGTCCAAACCCATGACTGTCCAACCCACACCCCTCGACAAGCCTTGCACCTGCCGACTATGTCCACATCATGAAAGAGCTATTGCGCAGCAGCGACCCCACGATCATCGCCTTTGCGACCGCACTCCTCGAGGGCGAAGGTATAGACGTGTTCCCGATGGACGTCCACATGAGCATCCTTGAAGGGTCCCTCGGCATATTGCCGCGCCGCCTGATGGTGCGCGAAGCCGATCACTGGCGCGCCCGCATCGTGCTGGCCGACAACGACATTCCGACGGGGATGTGAATGTTCACCGATGCCGAGCTGACGGATGACGCCTTTCTCGGCGGCGCGCTCCACATCCTTCAGCCGCGCGACGGATATCGCGCGGCGACCGATCCGGTCCTGCTGGCCGCCGCCTGCCCTGCGCGACCGGGCGACAGCGTGCTGGAACTGGGTTGCGGGGCGGGGGTGGCCATCCTCTGTCTGGGGCGGCGGGTGACGGACCTGTCGCTTTCCGGGCTGGAGCGTCAGCCCGCCTATGCCGATCTTGCCCGTCGCAATGCGATGCGGAACGGCATCGCGCTGGAGGTCGTCGATGGCGATCTGTCCGACATGCCCGCCGCGTTGCGCAAGTCGTTCCGGCTGGTGATCGCCAACCCACCGTTCTTTCCCGCGGGAAGCGGCACATCGGCCACCGACCCCGGCCGCGAGGCGGCGCAGCGCGAGGAAACCCCTCTCTCCGCCTGGATCGACGCGGCCACCCGCCGGCTTGCCCCAGGGGGATGGCTGACGTTGATCCATGAGGCCGCGCGGCTGCCCGATATCCTTGGCGGGATCGACGGTCGTCTCGGCTCCATTTCGGTCCTGCCGCTCGCGCCCCGCGTGGGCCGCCCCGCGACCCGTGTGCTTCTGCGCGCGCGGAAGGGCGGCCGCGCCGCATTCCGGCTGCTTGCGCCTTTCGTCCTGCATGACGGTGCGCGGCATGACGGCGACCGCGACAGTTTCACCGCGGCGGCGCAGGCCGTACTTCGCCGAGGCGAGCCGATCGATTCTCCCTTTGGTTGAATTTCCTGTGAGCAACCGACCCTGCGTCAGTTGTCGCGCGTGACACAACTCGGCGTTTGTGCTGGACTGACGTCACGTGACCAACCACAGGAGGACGGACATGACGATGGCTTCGCATCTGCAGGAATTGCGCCGCAAGCACGAAACCCTCTCCGAACAGGTCGAACGCGCACAGCGCAGCCCGGCAACGGACGATCTTCAGATCGCCGCGATGAAGAAGCAGAAGCTCAGGATCAAGGAAGAGATCACGCGCCTCAGCCAGGCGTAACCTTTCCGGCGCTGGCGCGCGCCGCCAGTGCCGCCCCCCGGCAATCAGGGCCGCCGCGATGATCAACGCGGGCGATGCATCTGCGATGCCAGCGATCACCAAGGCCAGCGTCGACAGCAGAGGCGCGGCGTAGGATGCGACGCCCAGAAGCTGGATATCGCCCTTTTTCATCCCGACATCCCATGTGAAGAACGCGATCCCGACCGGTCCTATTCCCAGGGCAAGGACCGAAAGCCAGCCAAGGGCCGAAGCTGGGCCATACCGTCTCTTCCAAAAGCACATGCGCGCCAAGGGAAAGCACCGCCGTGGCGAGGCAGAACACCGCCACGCTCGCGGTCGGCACGTCACCCAGACGGCGCGACAGCACAGAATAGACCGCCCATGTCACCGCGCAGAGGAAGGCGAGGCCAAGGCCCGGCAGCGCCTCGGGCGTCATTCCGCCCGCGCCCCGCATCACGATCAGCGCGGCACCCGCGAAGGCCAGCAGGGCACCGACGATGTGCAGCCGCGTCAGTGTCTCGCCAGGCAGCAGGCCGGACAGAAGCACGATGAACAACGGCCAGAGGTACGCGATCAGCCCGGCTTCGGCTGCCGGAGCCATGCGAAGCGCCGAGAAATACAGGAAATGATACCCGAACAGCGCGACGGTGCCGAAGGCGTAGACCCGCCAGCCCACCGTTCTCAGCGCGCGTCCCTCTCCGCTCGCCACGATCCAGATCAGGCCAAGGACGCCGCCGATGGCAAAACACATCGCCGTCAGAAGGAACGGCGGTACGGGCGCGCTTCCGACCGTCAGCAGCGCCAAAAGCGACCACATCAGGATCGCGGTGAAACCGATAAGTGTGGCGCGTGCGCGGGTCATCGCGCCTGATTGCCAACGAAAAGGCGGGGCCACAAGCCCCGCCTCGCTGCATGCAGCCGTTTCGTGTCAGACGACGAACTGGCCGCCGTTGGCCGAGATGGTCGAACCGGTGATGAAACCGGCGTCGTCGGATGCGAGGAAGACGACGATCCGCGCAATCTCTTCCGGTTCGCCCAGACGACCGACGGGGATCTGCGGGATGATCCGCTCGTTCAGCACCTTTCTCGTCGATCGCGCGCACCATTTCGGTCCCGATATAGCCGGGGCAGATGGCGTTCACGGTGATCCCGGCGCGTGCGCCCTCCTGCGCCAGCGCCTTGGTGAAGCCGAGGTCGCCGGACTTGGCGGCGGAATAGTTCGCCTGCCCGGCCTGCCCCTTTTGCCCGTTGATCGAGCTGATATTGATGACGCGCCCGAACTTGCGGTCGCGCATCCCGCTCCACAGCGGATGGGTCATGTTGAACAGGCCCGTCAGGTTGGTGTCGATCACCTCTTTCCACTGGCCCGGCGTCATCTTGTGGAACATCGCGTCGCGCGTGATGCCCGCGTTGTTCACCAGCACGTCGACAGGGCCATGTTCGGCCTCGACCTTGGCGATCCCGGCGGCGCAGGCATCATAATCCGCGACCGACCACTTGTAAGTCGGGATGCCGGTTTCCTTCGTGAAGGCGGCCGCCGCCTCGTCATTGCCCGCATAGTTCGCGGCCACGGTATATCCGGCAGCCTTGAGCGCCACCGAGATGGCCGCCCCGATCCCCCGCGATCCGCCCGTCACCAACGCAACCTTCGCCATGATTTCCTCCTCCACGCGACTGTTCTTGAAACTCTGTTATCGGTGCACCGCGCCAAACGCAATTATATTGCGCACCCTTTATGCTCAGTCCTGCAACGGCACTACGCCGTGCTCGCGCGCCAGACGCCCGCAATAGTCGATCCACTTCAGGTTCGACGGGACCGAGAAGATGTCGGATGTCCGGTTCTGCCAACGCTCGCGAAGATAGCCCATGATCGAGTCGACATCCGCCGCGGGGTCCTTCTGGCCGGCGGCGCCTGCCTCGGTCACAGCCTGCGCAAGGAACCGCTCTGCAATCTCGGACGCTTGGGCGATTTCTTCGGGCTTGGCACCCGAATAGCTGTCGCTGACGCTTGCAGCGGCCTCGAAAACCGCGCTGCATTCGGCCAGATAGGCCCAGAGCGGCGGCTCCGGGGCAGTCTGTGCCCAAGCGGGCACGGCTGCCACAAAGCCACCGCGACCGGCGCTGCGCGGGTCAGATCAGGGGCGTTCCAGACACATCGCAACGCCCATGCCTCCACCGATGCACAGCGTTGCCAGCCCCTTGTTTGCATCGCGGCGCTTCATCTCGTGAAGCAGCGTGGTCAGGATACGTGCACCCGAGGCACCGATGGGATGGCCGATCGCGATCGCCCCGCCGTTCACGTTCACGTTCGCCGGATCCCAGCCCATGTCCTTGTTCACGGCGCAGGCCTGGGCGGCAAAGGCCTCGTTCGCCTCGACGAGGTCAAGATCAGCGGCCTTCCAGCCCGCCTTCTCCAGCGCCTTGCGGCTTGCATGGATCGGCCCGACACCCATGATCGCCGGGTCCAGCCCCGCCGTGGCGTAGGAGGCGATGCGCGCCAGCGGTGTCAGGCCCCGCCGCTCGGCCTCATCCGCCGACATCAGCACCAGCGCCGCGGCGCCGTCGTTCAGCCCGCTCGCGTTGCCCGCGGTCACCGAGCCGTCCTTGGCGAAGGCGGGGCGCAGCTTGGTCATCGCATCCATCGTCGCGCCGTGGCGGATGTATTCGTCGGCATCCACCGTCACGTCGCCCTTCCGGGTCGAGATCACGAAAGGCACGATCTCTTCGGCGAAACGCCCGGCCTTCTGGGCGGCCTCGGCCTTGTTCTGGCTGGCGACGGCAAAGGCATCCTGCATCTCGCGGCTGATCTGCCACTGGTTGGCGACGTTCTCGGCAGTCTGGCCCATGTGATAGCCGTTGAAGGCGTCCCACAGCCCGTCCTTGATCATCGAGTCGATGAACTTCATGTCGCCCATCTTCGTGCCTGCGCGCATGTGCGCGACATGGGGGCTGAGGCTCATGCTTTCCTGCCCGCCGGCAACGACGATTGCCGCATCGCCCAGCTGGATGTGCTGGGCGCCGATCGCCACCGCCCGCAGTCCCGAACCGCAGACCTGGTTGATGCTCCACGCGGCCGATTCCTGAGGCAGGCCCGCGTTGATATGTGCCTGGCGCGCCGGATTCTGGCCCTGACCCGCCGTCAGCACCTGACCGAGGATGGTCTCCGAAACCTCACCCTTCTCGATGCCCGCACGTTCGATGGCAGCCTCGATGGCCCTCGCGCCCAGATCGTGGGCCGGTGTGTTGGCGAAGGCACCGTTGAAGCTGCCGACAGCAGTCCGTGCCGCCGAAACGATTACGACATTGGTCATGTTACGATCCTCTTGCTGGGCCGATGCGGCGCCGCTCTCCCCGGGCGCGCAAACCGCGCCCTCTCCAGGTTGCAGCATGGCCTAAGCAAGGGGAAGGTCAAGCGCAAGCCGTACGCGCACCCCCCGTTGCAATGCCGCCATGACGCAGGGTCAAGCCCGCTGTCTGATGCCGTCGTCAAGCCAGTCGGGCGCGCTTGCCGGTGCGCCGAAGAGATAGCCCTGAAGACAGTCGATCCCCTCGCCCCTCAGCCATTCGGCATCGCTGGTCGTCTCGACCGCCTCGGCGACGGTGAACATGTCGAACTGGCGCGCGATCATGACCAGCGCCTGCACCAGAACCTGATTGTCCGGATCGCGGGCCACATCGCGGATGAACTGGCCGTCTATCTTGACCATGTCGAACATGAATTCGCGGAAGAAGCGGAAGGCCGTGTAACCTGCGCCAAAATCGTCCAGCGCGAAACTGATCCCTGACCGTTGAAGCTGCGACATGAAGCTGGTCACGATTTCGGGCATCAGCATCGCAGAGCTTTCGGTGATCTCGAGGATCAGTCGCTCGCCCACTGTCGGGTCGGTCGAAAGCCCGCGCTGCAGCACGTCCTGCCAGCGCGCAAAGCCGATCGACCGTGCGGACATGTTCACCGACAGGCGCAGCGCCGGTTCGCGGGCCAGCGCGGCCAGCCCGAGTTCAAGCGAGGCACAGTCGATCAACCGACCGATCTCCGTCATTTCAACGGCGCCCATGAAATCGCGCGCCGGAATGATCCGGCCCGTTTCATCGAGTATCCGCACCAACCCTTCGTGAAACGCCACGTGCGAGAGGTCGCGCCCCATCACGACCGGCTGATAGGCGAGCGTCACCCGCCGCCGTCGCAACGCCTCGCGGACCATCGACAAGGTCGCGCGGTCGGCTTCGGCGATGGCAACGTCCAGTGGACTGGCCGCCGCTGCCCCCGCATCCGTCGCATCCAGCCAGACATCCATCACCCGTCCCTCACGCCCGCGCATGTGCTCGACAGGGTGGTGCAGGCTTGTGTAAATCCGGCCTTAAGAATTCCGCTTTTGTTCCAAGTTTAGGAAAGCAAGGACGAATGGCCGAGCCGACTCGCTGCCCCTGGTGCGGAACCGATCCGCTTTACGTGGCCTACCACGATACCGAATGGGGCGTCCCGGAATTCGATGGCCGCGCCCTGTGGGAAAAGCTGGTGCTTGACGGCTTTCAGGCGGGCCTGTCCTGGATCACGATCCTGCGCAAGCGGGACGCATTTCGCAGCGCCTTTGCCGGGTTCGACCCCTATGTTGTCGCCACCTGGGGCGAGACGGAGGTTCTGAGGCTGCTTGCCGATCCCGGCATCGTTCGACACCGGGGCAAGATCGAGGCCACCATCGACGGCGCCCGCGCCTACGTCCGCATCGAAGAGCGTGAGGGGTTTTCGCCCTATCTCTGGCGTTATCTGGACGGGGCGCCGCTGCAACCGAACCGTCAGTCCATGGGGGAGATTCCGGCCGAGACCGATCTGTCGCGCCGCATCTCGAAAGACCTCAAAGCCGAGGGATTTCGGTTTTGCGGGCCGACCATCGTCTACGCCTTCATGCAGGCCTGCGGGCTGGTCAACGATCACCTTGTGACCTGCCCGTCCCACGCCCGGCTTGCCGTCTGACTACTTGGCCATCAGCGCGGCCATCATCGCCTTGGCGTCGGCACTGTCCCATTCCGCGTCACCGATCAGCCGGGCGACTTCCTGCCCGTCCGGGTTCAGGATCACGGTGACCGGCAAGCCCATCACGCCCATGTTGCGCGCAAGTTCCGACTTCGGATCGCGCAGGACCGGCAGCGCCTGCACCCCCGCTTCGCCGTAGAATTTCCGGATCGCCTCGACCGAGTTGCGCCCCGTCGCGACCGGCAACACCGCGACGTCGGGCATCGCCGCCTGCAGCCGGTCGAGCGAGGGCATCTCGTGCCGGCAAGGCGCACACCAAGTGGCCCAGAAGTTCAGCACCACCCATTTTCCCTGCCACGCGTCCAGCGAATGCGGCTGATCGCCGCCGTCGACGATGGATACGGCGGGCAGATCGACCGGTGTCTCGGAAAAGACCAGCTTGCGCATGTCGCCCGCCAGCGCGGCCTGCGCCTCGGTCACCCCGGCGAGGGCAGGATTTGCACCAAGCAACAGGGCCGTATAAAGACCCAGCACGACTGTACGCAGCATTTTCCCTCCACGGGGTTTCCCGATGACCGACACGACCCCCGAACCCGGCACCCCGACGGCAAATGCCATGTGGGGCGGGCGCTTTGCCGCCGGGCCAGACGCCATCATGCAGGCGATCAACGCCTCCATCGGCTTCGACAAGCGGCTCTATGCCCAGGACATCCGGGGGTCGCGTGCCCACGCCGCCATGCTGGCTGCGACAGGCATCCTGACCAATAAGGACGCGGAAGCCATCGGGGAAGGCCTTCTCACGGTCTTGTCAGAGATTGAAACAGGCGGCTTCCCGTTCCGGGTGGACCTGGAAGACATCCACATGAACGTCGAAGCCCGCCTGAAAGAGGTGATCGGCGAACCTGCGGGGCGTCTTCACACGGCCCGTTCGCGCAACGATCAGGTGGCGGTCGATTTCCGCCTTTGGGTGCGCGACCAGTGCGACGCGGCCATTGCCGGCATCGAGGCGCTGATGCGCGCCTTTCTCGCCCAGGCCGATGCCGGGGCGGACTGGGTCATGCCGGGCTTCACGCACCTTCAGACCGCCCAGCCCGTCACCTGGGGCCATCACATGATGGCCTATGTCGAGATGCTGGCGCGCGACCGGGGCCGCTTCGCCGATGCCCGCGCGCGGATGAACGAATGCCCGCTTGGCGCGGCGGCGCTGGCAGGCACGTCGTTTCCCATCGACCGCAACATGACCGCCGCCGCGCTCGGCTTCGACCGGCCCACTTCGAACTCGCTCGACAGCGTGTCCGACCGCGACTTTGCACTCGAATTCCTGTCGGCCAGCGCGATCTGCGCGATGCACCTGTCACGCTTTGCCGAAGAGCTGGTGATCTGGTCCTCGGCCCAGTTCCGCTTCGTCCGCCTGTCCGACCGCTGGACGACGGGCAGCAGCATCATGCCGCAGAAGAAGAACCCCGATGCCGCCGAGCTTCTGCGCGCGAAGCTTGGTCGCATTCTCGGGGCCACGGTCGCGCTCTTCACCGTGATGAAGGGGCTGCCGCTGACCTATTCCAAGGACATGCAGGAGGACAAGGAGCAGGTGTTCGATGCCGCCGACACGCTGATGCTCGGCCTCGCTGCGATGACCGGAATGGTACAGGACATGACCGCGAACCGCGACAGCCTCGCCGCTGCGGCTGCGTCCGGTTTTTCCACCGCCACCGACCTCGCCGACTGGCTGGTGCGCGCGCTTGGCCTGCCGTTCCGCGACGCGCATCACATCACCGGAACGCTTGTTGCGAGGGCCGAGGCGAAGGGCTGCGACCTGCCCGACCTCACGCTGGCCGATATGCAGGCGGTCCATCCCGGCATCACCGACGATGTCTTTGCCGTTCTTGGCGTTGAAAATTCTGTGCGCAGCCGCACCTCATACGGCGGCACGGCCCCGGACCAGGTCCGTGCACAGATCGCCCGCTGGAAGGAAAGCCTCGCATGACCCGCGCCCTGACCGCACTCGCTTTTGCTTCGCTCCTTGCCGCTTGCGGGGTCGACGGTGCCCCGGTTCCGCCGCGTGAGGCGCCGCAGTCGTCGTCCGGCAATGGCACCACGCTGACCGTCACGGGCGACGCGCGCTTCGGCGCCGAGGCGACGCTGTGATGCGTCTCGTCTATCTCGCCCTTGCGATCTGGGGGGCGATCCATCCGATGTACTGGTTCGTGACCCACATGCGCGAGACCGGCACCGGCCTGTCGGGCCTGATCGACGCCTGGTACGTCAATGCCTCGACGACGGGCCTGACCTGGGACCTGACCATCGCCGCCATCGCGCTGACCGTCTGGATCATTGCCGAGACGGCCCGCAGCCGCGCCTGGGTGAACCTTGTCGCAATCCCGGCCACCTTTTGCATCGGGGTAAGCTGTGGCCTCCCCCTTTATCTCTGGCTCCGCAGCCGCCCCGCCGCATGACCCGAACGCTGATTTCCTCGGGCTCTTACCTGGAGCCACAGATCGGCTTCAGCCGCGCGGTGCGCGTCGGGAAGTGCATTGCCGTGGGAGGCACCGCCCCAATCGCGGCGGGTGGCGGCACCGCGGCGGTCGGCGACCCTTATGGACAGACAGTCCGTATCCTTCAGATCATCGCGAAAGCACTGGCAGATGCAGGCGCGGGTCTTGAACATGTCACGCGCACGCGCATCCTGCTGACCGACATTGCCTATTGGACCGAGGTCGCCCGCGCCCACGCCGAGGTGTTTGCCGATATCCGCCCTGTGACGACCGTCATGGCCGTATCGGCCTTCGTGGACCCGGACTGGCTGGTCGAGATCGAGGTCGACGCGATCCTGCCCTGATCCGGCGCCCTTGAACGATATGTCCCATCTGCTAAGGGGGCATGAGGGCGCCCCGGCGCCGGGCAAAGGGCAGTTCATGGATCACTTCCTCTACCGCGACGGCCAGCTTCATGCCGAGGACGTGCCTCTGGCAGACATCGCCGCCTCGGTCGGTACGCCGTTCTATTGCTACTCGACCGCGACGCTGACCCGGCACTATCGCCTGTTCGAAGAGGCGCTTTCGCCTCTACCCCACACCATCTGCTTCGCCATCAAGTCACTGTCCAACATCGCCGTTCTCAAGACCCTCGGCGAGCTTGGTGCGGGAATGGATGTGGTCTCGGGCGGCGAATACCTGCGGGCGCGCGCGGCGGGAGTTGCGGGCGAGCGCATCGTTTTCTCCGGCGTGGGAAAGACGCGCGAGGAAATGCGCCTTGCACTGGAAGGCGGCATTCGTCAATTCAACGTCGAAAGCGAACCCGAGCTTAGGGCGCTGTCGCAGGTCGCCACCTCACTTGGCGTGACTGCCCCGATCACGATCCGGGTGAACCCGGATGTTGACGCCAAAACCCACGAAAAAATCGCGACCGGCAAGAAAGAGAACAAGTTTGGGATTCCCATCGGTCGTGCGTCTGAAGTCTATGCCGAAGCGGCACGGCTGCCGGGCATCGAGGTTGTCGGAATTGACGTCCATATCGGCAGCCAGCTGACCGACCTCGCCCCGTTCGAAGAGGCCTACCTAAAGGTTGCGGACCTGACGCTGCAGCTGCGGGCCGAGGGTCACGATATCCGACGTCTCGATCTCGGCGGCGGCCTCGGCATCCCCTACACCCGGTCGAACGATGCGCCGCCGCTGCCGCTCGACTACGGCGCACTCATCAAGAGGACTGTCGGCCACCTCGGCTGCGAGATCGAGATCGAGCCGGGGCGGCTTATCTCGGGCAACGCGGGAATCCTCGTCGCGCGCGTCATCTATGTGAAGGAAGGCGAGGGGCGCGACTTTCTGATTCTGGATGCCGCGATGAACGATCTTGTCCGGCCTTCGATGTACGGGGCGCATCACGACATCGTACCGCTGACGGAACCGGCGGCCGCGACCGAACACCACGCTTATGATGTCGTCGGTCCGGTCTGCGAAACCGGCGACACCTTCGCGAAGGCCCGGCCTCTTGCCCCGCTGGCCGAGGGCGACCTTGTGGCGTTCCGGTCGGCGGGCGCCTATGGCGCGGTCATGGCCTCGGAATACAACACCCGTCCGCTCATTCCCGAGGTCCTGGTGAAGGGCGATCACTTCGCCGTCATCCGCCCCCGCCCGACGTTTGACGAAATCCTGAAACGCGATACCCTTCCTCCATGGCTCTGACGGGCCGACAGCAGGCCGAGGGTATGGCAGAGACAGACAGCACCGGCATGATCGCCCGCCTGAAATGGCCCCTCCGCCTGACTTGGGCGGGGCTTTGGTGCGAACGGGTGGCGCGGGCGTTCTGGCCGCTGTGGACCATCGTCATTGCCGCGTTTTCCGCGCTCGCCTTCGGCGCGCAGGACGTGCTGCCCATCGAAGCCGCCTGGATCGGACTGGTCGCAGCGGTTGGCGGAGGTTTATGGGCGCTGATCGGCGGTCTGCGCCGTTTCCACAAGCCGACGCGCGCCGACGCACTCGAACGGCTCGATTCGGCATTGCCGGGTCATCCGATTGCCGCCCTGACCGATACGCAGGCCATCGGTGCCACCGATCCCGCCTCGCTTGCCGTCTGGCAGGCGCACCGCGAGCGTATGGCCGCGCGCGCGGCGCAGGCGAGACCCGTATCGCCCGACCTGCGTCTGGCACGCCGCGATCCCTTCGCGCTGCGTTATGTCGCGCTGACCGCCTTTGTGATCGCGCTGATGTTCGGATCGATCTGGCGCGCGACCTCGGTCACCGCGCTGGCACCCGGCGGCGATGCGCTGGCGAGCGGCCCCGTCTGGGAGGGCTGGGCGCAGCCCCCGGTCCATACGGGAAAGCCAAGCCTCTATCTGAACGACATCAACCGGTCACAACTGGAACTGCCCGTGGGAACGCGCATCCAGGTTCGTCTTTACGGCGAGGTGGGCGCGCTTACCCTGTCCGAGACCGTCTCGAACAGGACCGAGGTTCCGCCAGCCTCCGAGCCGACGCAGGACTTCGATGTCGCGAAAAGTGGCGTGGTCGAGATTGACGGCCCCGGCGGTCGCCGCTGGGAGATCGTCGCCACCCCCGACAACCGCCCCGCCGTCGCCGCCGCCGGCGAGATCACGCGCGAGCAGGGGGGCGAGATGAACCAGCCCTTCACCGCGACCGACGACTATGGCGTCGTTGCGGGACAGGCCACCATCGCCCTCGATCTGCCGGAAATCGACCGTCGCTACGGCCTTGCCATCGACCCCGAGCCACGGGACCCGGTCGTTCTGGACCTGCCGATGCCGATCACCGGCGAGCGGACCGAGTTTACCGAATCTCTGGTCGACGACCTGTCGAAGCACCCTTTCGCCAACCTGCCGGTTACCATCACGCTGGCTGTCACCGACGCCATAGGCCAGACGGGCACTGCGGCACCGATCAAGGTCACGCTGCCCGGCCGTCGCTTCTTCGACCCGCTGGCAGCCGCGCTGATCGAGACGCGCCGTGACCTGTTGTGGTCAACCGCGAATGCGCCAAGGTCGGCGCAGATACTCAAGGCGGTCACCTACAAGCCGGAAGGCTTTATCAGGAACGAGCGCGCCTATCTGCGGCTGCGGGTGCTGATGCGCAATCTCGACTCGTCGGCCACGACCGGCTTGCAGCCGACCGTCCGCGACGAAATGGCCGAGGAGTTGTGGGAGATCGCGCTTCTTGTCGAGGAAGGCGATCTGGCCTCGGCCCTCGAACGGCTGCGCCGCGCTCAGGACCGTCTCGACGAGGCGATCAAGAACGGCGCCGACAAGGCCGAGATCGACCAGCTGATGTCCGAACTCAGGGATGCGCTGAACGAGTACATGCGCCAATTGGCGCAGGAGGCCGAGAACAACCCCGATCAGCAGATGTCCGAGAACATGCAGGGCATGCAGATGTCCGGCGACCAGTTGCAGCAGATGCTCGACGAGCTTCAGCGCGCGATGGAAGAAGGCCGCATGGCCGACGCCGCCGAGATGATGGAGGCGCTGCGCCAGCTGATGGAAAACATGCAGGTCACGCAGGGCGAGGGCGGCCAGGGCAGCGGCCCCGGACAGCAGGCCATGCGCGATCTTGCCGAGACGCTCCGCGACCAGCAGGAACTGTCGGACGAAAGCTTCCAGGAATTGCAGGATCAGTTCAATGGTCAGCAGGGCCAGCAAGGGCAAGAGGGCCAGCAGGGGCAGCAAGGACAACAGGGTCAGGGTCAGCAACCCGGGCAACAGCAGGGACAAGGGCAGGGCCAGGGTCAAGGCCAGGGTCAGGGCGACATGCCCGACAATCGCTCGCTCGCTCAGCGTCAGCAGGACCTCCGCGACAGGCTGAACGGCTTGAACGGCCTGCCGGGACAGGGCAGCGAGGCGGGCGAGGCGGGTCGGCAGCAACTGGACCGCGCCGGGCGCGCCATGGACGAAGCCGAAGAGGCATTGCGCAACGAGGATTTCGCAGGCGCTCTGGACCGTCAGGCCGAGGCGCTGGAAGCCCTTCGCGAAGGCATGCGCAACCTCGGCGAGGCAATGGCCGAGGAACAGGGCCAGCAAGAGGGCGGCGCAGGCGAGGGCGAGGCGTTCGGCCGCGCCGATCCGAACAGCCAGCGCGACCCGCTTGGCCGCAATATCGGCGAGATGGGCCGGATCGGGTCTGACCGCAACATGCTTCAGGGTGACGATGTCTATCGCCGGGCGCAGGAATTGCTGGACGAAATCCGTCGCCGGTCCGGCGACCAGTCCCGCCCGGACAGCGAACTCGACTATCTCAAGCGGCTGCTCGACAGGTTCTGACCCCTCGACTGGCGCGTGTGTGCCGGCCGAGCCTCAGCCGTCCTGACCGCTCAGGTCACGCAGCGACCTGCTTGCCGATTGCAAGGCGGCATCCACGCCGACGCGCGCCTTGTCGACCGCCTCGACATAGGCGCCCATCGCCGACGCGCTCGCGGGAATCTGCGCCACGATCCGCGGGGCCATCACATAGGCCAGCCAGAGACCCGCCGCGACAAGCACCATCAGCAGAAAACCGCTTCGGAAGCCGCTCCGGCCATCTGGTAGCGGCTCGGGCGGCGGAAGAAAGGTGTCCTCGTCGTCGCCTCGCGGTTCCGAGCTCGCCCGGAGGGTCGAGTTGATTTCTTCGATGTCCGGCAGAAGCTCGCGCCGCGAAGCGGGACGGGTGACAATTTCATGGTCATCGTCTTCGACGACTTCCTCGCGGTCGATCGACAGTTCGGCAAACCGCTCTCGCGCCGCAAGGACCGATGGCGGGACTGGTGCCGCAGGGCGCAGGCCCATTTCGGTCTGCGTCTCGATCGCCTTGGGCGCTTCGGCGCGACGCACCGCGGCCTCACGCTCGGCCTCTTCGCGCAAGACTGCCATCAGCGCATCGTCAAGCGCAGGCTTCCGCGGCGGGCCATCTTCGGAGACAAGCGGCGGTGGGGTCTCGTCTTCCTCAGCTTCGTCCGGGTCGTAGGATGTCGGTCCCGCAGCGGGCGGCCCTGCCGGACTGGCGGGCGCAACGGAGGGCGGTGGCGAAGGCTCGGAAACAGCGGCCTCTGGCCCAGGTCCGGCCTCTGCCCTTGCCTGCGGCGCAGCCGGTTCGGCCAACCGTGCCTCGTCGTCGCTCAGGAAAATCTCGTCGTCGAGTTCTTCTTCCGCCTCGATCTCCGGTGGGCGCTGAAACCACGCATGCCCGCAATTCGAGCATTGGACGTCGCGTCCCGCCAAGGGGATGGCCGCGTCGTCAACCTCATACTGCGCATCGCAATTCGGGCAAACCAGCCGCATGTCTATTCTGTCCCCGAAGGGTCCCCCAAGAGGGCTGCCCGTCTCATTGTTTCCTTCTTTCTATCAACGATGCCCGATTTCTCCAAGACTTTGTGACATCGCCGCCCATGCCATCGAAGGACAACCGATTGAATCCGGCGCGAAACCGGGCGAAACTGCACCGTAGCCGGCCGCGCCGCCGGGCAGGGGGTCCCGTGATCGCGTTCGACAATGTCGCCTACAGCTACGGTGGCGGAGAGCTTCTTGCAGACATCTCGCTGCGCCTCGCCCCTGGGTCTTTCCATTTCCTGACCGGCCCATCGGGTTCGGGAAAGTCGACCTTCCTGAAACTCTGCTACGCCGAATTGCTGCCGACGGCGGGCCACGTCACCCTCTTCGACCGCGAGGTCCGCAGCCTGAGCCGGGACGACATTGCGCTTGCCCGCCGCCGGATCGGTATTGTTCACCAGGATGTCCAGTTCCTTGATCATCTTCCTCTGGCAGCCAATGTCGCCCTGCCTCTGACGGTCGCCCAGAAGGAGGCCCCGGCGGGCGATCTGAGCGACCTTCTCGGCTGGGTGGGGCTGTCGGCGCTGGCCGGATCGCTTCCGCCTTCGCTTTCGGGGGGCGAGCGGCAGCGCGCCGCGCTCGCCCGCGCGGTCATCATCGGTCCCGATGTGATCCTTGCAGACGAGCCGACCGGCAATGTCGACTGGGAGATGTCGCTTCGGTTGCTGTCGCTTCTGGTGGAGCTGAACCGGATGGGAAAGACGATCCTGATCGCCACCCACGATCTGAACCTGATCCGACAGGCAAAGGCTCAGGTGCCGGCCCGTGTGCTGCGCATCAAGAACCGCCGCATCCAGCTTGCAGGGGCCGATCTGTGACGTCTCGCCCCGACCCGACGATGGCCGAACTCGCCGAGCGTCACCGCGACCGCGTCGTGCCGCCGTCGGGCCCGACCGCCTGGCTGACCACGCTGACATCGGCGGCGATGGCCTTTGTGGCCGTCTTTGCCCTTGCCCTTGCGCTGGCATCGGGGCGGCTCGCCGACCGCTGGTCAGACGGGCTGGCCAACAGCGCGACGGTGCGCATCTCGGCGCCTGCCGACCAGATGGACCGCCAGACGCAGGCCGTGCTCGATCTGCTGGCGACGACCCCCGGCATCGCATCGGCCCGCGCCCTGAGCGATGACGAGCAGCGCGCCCTGCTGGAGCCATGGTTCGGCCCCGACCTGCCCATCGACGCACTGCCGGTTCCCCGTCTGATCGCGGTAACCGAGGATGGCGCGGGTTACGATGGCGAAGGCTTGCGGCTGCGGCTTGCCGCCGAGGCGCCCGGCGCGGTTCTCGACGATCATACGAGGTGGCGCAGGCCGCTGACGGTTGCCGCCGAACGGTTGCGCTTCTTCGGTCTTGTCTCGCTGGTCCTGATCCTTGTCACGATGGGCGGAATGATCACGCTCGCCGCGAACGCGGCGCTTGCCACGAACGCTCAGGTGATCCGCGTGCTGCGCCTGATCGGCGCACGCGATACGTACATTGCCCGCGCCTTCGTTCGCCGCTTCACGCTGCGGGCATTGTCGGGCGCGGCCGCCGGGACCCTGCTTGGGATGGCCGCCGTCGCTGCCCTGCCGGATGCGGATGCGGCGGGCGGGTTCCTGACCGGCCTTGGATTCCAGGGTGCGGGGTGGCTCTGGCCGCTGCTTCTTCCCCCGCTCGCCGGCGCGATCGCCTTTGCCGCGACCCGGTTCGCCGCGTTCAGCAAGCTGAGGCAACTGACATGACACATGCGCTGCAATGGCTTCGCTCGGTGGTGTTCATCGTGCAGATGTATGTGGCGATGGCGGTGCTCGCGATCGTCTATACACCCTTCGCGATCTTCAGCCGCCCTGCCGCCTATGCGGCGATGCATGCCTATTGCCGTTGGGTGCGCTGGACCGCCGCCTGGATGGTCGGCCTCAGATCCGAGGTGCGCGGCACCCCCCCGACCGACGAGGTGCTGGTCGCCGCCAAACACCATTCCTTTTTCGACATCATCATGCTGTTCGGGGCGATGCCCCGCGCCAAGTTCATCATGAAGAAAGAGCTGAAGTGGGCCCCGATCCTGGGCTGGTATGCGCTGCGCATCGGGTGCGTGCCGGTTGACCGCGGCAAGCGCGGGCAAGCCATCGCCGCGATGATGAAGGCCGTCGAGGAAGGCCGGCAGGACCCCGGACAGTTGATAATCTACCCCGAAGGAACCCGGACCGCTCCCGGCGCGAAGCCCGCCTACAAGGTCGGCTCGGCCGTGCTCTACAGCCAGTTGAACCAGGACTGCGTTCCGGCCGCCACCAATGTGGGCGCGTTCTGGCCCCGCCATGGCTTCTATCGCAAGCCGGGGCTTGCCGTTGTCGAATTCCTGCCCCGCATCGCCCCCGGCCTGTCGAACGCCGACTTCATGAGCGAACTCGAGACACGGATCGAACAGGCTTCGAACCGCCTCTTGGCAGAGGCCGGCTTTTCCGCAGGACCGGGCGGCTGAGATGGCCACCTCGCCCGACACCATCGCATTCATCGCCGAGCAACTGGCCGGGGCCGGAGACGTCTCGACCCGCAAGATGTTCGGCGAATACGCTCTCTATCTTGATGGCAAGGTGGTGGCGCTGGTCTGCGGCGATAGTCTTTTCGTCAAGCCCACCGTCGGCGCGCTGGCCCTTGTGCACGACCCGTCCATGGGCCCGCCCTACCCCGGCGCCAAGCCTCACATCCTCGCAGACGCCCTTCTCGACGAACCCGACCGGCTGGTGGATGTGATCCGCGCCGTGGCCCAGGACCTGCCTGCGCCGAAGCCGAAAAAGCCAAAGCGACCCAAAGGCTGAGGAACGGCCCGCTACAAAACCTTTCCGCGTGCCGGCTGGTCTGCACCAGCCTCGCTTTCCTAACCTGCCACAAACCGCGGAGCATCCGGAATGACCCCCATCACCACGCTCGACGCCCTGCACGCGCATTACGGAACCCCGGGCGAGGCTGCGACCGTCAAGGTCACGCCACATCTGACACCCGCCTACCGCGCCTTTTTGGACCGTGCCCGGTTCTGTGTGCTTACCACGGTCGGACCCGAAGGCACCGATGGCAGCCCGCGTGGCGATGACGGGCCGGTGGTGCGCGTGCTTGACGCGCGGACACTGGCCCTGCCCGACTGGCGGGGCAATGATCGTATCGACTCGCTGCGCAACATCGTCCGCGATGGCCGCGTCAGCCTGATGTTCCTGATCCCCGGCTCGAACACGGCGATGCGCGTGAACGGAACGGCCATCGTCACCGCCGACGAGCACCTGCGGGCCAGTTTCCTGCGTGACGGCGCCCAGCCCCGCACCGTGATCGTCATCGCCATCACCGAGGTCTATTCGCAATGCGCCCGCGCCCTGATCCGCTCGGCGCTCTGGACGGCGGGCGACCAGTCGTCGGGGCTTCCGACAGTGGGCGACATGCTGCGCGAAATCACCGAAGGCGGTATCGACGGACCGGCCTACGACGCTGCATGGCCCGGACGGGCCGCGCAGACCATGTGGTGACGATGCGGCCTTGGACCTATCCGCAGTGTTCGCGGCTCAGGCCGCCAACCCTTTCGACCCCATGTCGAGAAACTTCTGCCGCCGGTCCTTGACCAAGCCGTCCGGCTTCTTGCCTGACAGTTCCTTCAGCATCGCCTCGATGGCCTTTCCGACAGCCTCGACAGTCTCCTTGCGGCCCCGCTGCGCGCCGCCCGACGGCTCCTTGATGATCCGGTCGATCACCCCAAGCCGCGACAGGTCCTGCGCTGTCAGGCGCAGCGCCTCGGCAGCTTCGCGCATCTTCTCGGCGTCCTTCCAGAGGATCGAGGCGCAGCCTTCGGGCGAGATCACCGAATAGATCGAATGTTCCAGCATCGCGATCCGGTTCGCCGTGGCGAAAGCCACCGCGCCGCCCGATCCGCCCTCGCCGATGATGACGCTGACCAGCGGCACGCCGATCTCGAGGCACTTCGCCGTTGACCGCGCGATTGCCTCGGCCTGACCGCGTTCTTCCGCTCCCTTTCCGGGATAGGCGCCGGGCGTGTCGATCAGGGTGATGACGGGCAGACGGAACCGGTCGGCCAGGTCCATCAGCCGGATCGCCTTGCGATAGCCCTCGGGGCGCGCCATGCCGAAGTTGCGTTCGATGCGGGTTTTGGTGTCGCTGCCCTTCTCGTGCCCGATCACCATCACAGGCACGTCGTTGAAACGTGCCAGCCCACCCATGACCGCATGGTCGTCGGCAAAGTTCCGGTCACCTGCCAGCGGCGTGAATTCGGTGAACAGGCCTTCGATATAGTCCTTGCAATGCGGCCGGTCGGGATGGCGCGCGACCTGGCATTTCCGCCAGGGCGTCAGGTCCTTGTAGAGGTCCTTGAGCATCGTCTCGGCCTTGCGGTCGAGGGCTGCGGCCTCTTTCTCGACGTCCATCTCCTTGTTCGCCCGCGCCATCGCGCGCAGCTCCTCGGCCTTGCCTTCAATCTCGGCGAGGGGCTTTTCAAACTCGAGATAGTTCATCGCGTTCTCCCGGACGGTCGCCCGCTATATGCCCCCCGGGGGCCGCGAATGCAACCGAGGGGCCTCGGTCAGTCCTGAGCGCGCCGGTCGAGCGCGATCAGATGCGCAACGTGATCCGGGCCGCAGGACAGTCGCTTGGCCACCTTGCTGTCCGGACGTGATCACCCGCCAGAACGGGATCACGTTGTCGAGCGGCTTGCCTTCGGCGAGGTCGGCGAGGGCCACTTCTGCCACCACTTTCAGGTAGATCGCCGTCGTGACCGGGCACATGGCCTGCGCCCCGGCCTTCCGTGCCATTTCGTTGCGAAGCCGGTCGATGGTCCGCGTCTCGCCAACCGGGATGCGGGCGATGTAGTTCGCCAGATCGCCCGGCGACGAGATCAGCATAGACGCACCGGCCGGAACCCCTGCAAAGGCGCTCGAAAGCATCACGACGTGTGGCGCCTTCGGAGCGGCGAATTTCTTTCGCCAGTCGGGGGGACGTTTCGTGGAAGGCATCAGGACGCTGCCCCCCGTCGAGAGACTTCGGCTGCGAGCGCATCGAGGTACTGGCGCGCGTACATCTCGGGATCGAAGAACAGCCGGGACAGGATGCGCCCGATAGGTGAGGGTGTTACCGCCGTCTCGGTCACCCGCAGAAGCGTTCCCTCATCCTGCCCGATCAATTCGCCCGTCCAGCTTCCGTGATATCCGCGACTGCTTTGGAACGTCATTTTGATCAGCCGGTCCGACCGCTCCGTGACGCTGAAGCTGATCGTCTCGCCACGATCCGTCCGCTCGATCCACCCGTCCTGCGTGACCTCCACCGCCGCAATTCCTTCGCGCCAGCCGGGCTGGCTTTCCACATCGAGAAGGGTCGCGGCGATCCGCGCGGGCGTTGCGGGCAGAGTGCGTTCGGAGGTGCCCTGTCGCGTCGCCGGAAGCAGGAAACCGGTCACGACGACAGCCAAAGACATGACAACCAGCAGGCCAAGGGACAAAAACAGATAACGCATGTGATCCTCGATCGGACAAAGACGCCGAATCGATAGCATTTCTGCCGCGAGCACAGGAGTATCCCGATTTTTATCTATATGTCGCAGAAGGTTAGCTGAAACTTCGTCGTGCGCGACGATCAGCTCAGCACAAACAGCAGCGCCCCGAGGCCGGGCCCCGGGGCGTGCATCCTCCCACTCGCTGGTTCGGGCCTCCCCTCCCTCTCCAGCACGGGTATCCGGATTCGGCCCGCAACCGGGCCGCGACCCTTCAATCTGTGCCTCTTTTATGGACGTTCTGTCAACGTGTCTGATGCCGGGGCAGAGGCGAGGCGCACGCGGTGCAACTCTTGTTACGGACGATGCCATTCGATGCTGGCGTCGGCGCGTCCCCGAGGCAAAAAGGACCGAGACAATGCGCAGCGCCTGCTCCATTGTCCGACCCGACAACCTGACGGAGCCCGCCATGATCGAGACCCCCTATCTGCTTTTCCTTGGCGATGCCGCCGACCCTCTGGCCGCGAAGGTGGCGCAAGGGATCAAGGACTGGCGACCGGAATATGCGGTGGGGCAGTTCCGGATGCCGGGGTGCAACGCCGACATGGGCCTGCCGGACATGACGCTGGCCGAGGCGAAGGCGGCGGGCTGCAAGACGATGGTGATCGGCGTCGCCAACCGGGGCGGGGTGATCTCGCCCGCCTGGAAGAAGGTGCTGGTGGCGGCGCTGGAAGAGGGGTTCGATCTGGCGAGCGGGTTGCACAACCTGCTGCGCGACGAGGAGGATCTTGCGGCCGTCGCACGGGCGACGGGCCGCGTCTTGCACGACGTGCGGGTGCCGACGGTCGACTATCCCATCGCCAACGGCAAGAAGCGGCGCGGCAAGCGGATGCTGGCGGTGGGGACGGATTGCTCCATCGGCAAGATGTATACCGCGCTCTGCATGGACAAGGAGATGCGCGCGCGCGGGCTGAAGTCGTCCTTCCGCGCAACGGGGCAGACCGGCATCCTCATCACCGGTGATGGTGTGCCGCTGGATGCGGTGATCGCCGATTTCATGGCGGGCGCGGTGGAATGGCTGACGCCCGACAACGACCCCGACCACTGGGACCTGATCGAGGGGCAGGGATCGCTGTTCCACGTCTCGTATTCCGGCGTCACGCTGGCGCTGATCCATGGTGGGCAGCCCGATGCGCTGGTGATCTGCCACGAGCCGACGCGGGCGCACATGCGGGGCCTGCCGGACTACAAACTGCCGACGATCGAGGCCGTGCGCGACATGGCGCTGGCCCTGGCCCGCGTTGCCAATCCGGCCTGCGTTGCCGTCGGCATCTCGATCAACACGCAGCACATGAGCGAGGCTGAGGCAAAGAGTTATCTGGCCGATGTCGAGGCGCGCACCGGCCTGCCCGCGACCGACCCGTTCCGCTTTGGGGCGGGCAAACTGGTCGATGCCATGATTGCCGTTTGAGCGAACGAAATTTCTGCGAAATTTCAAATTCTTCGCAGAAGAATTGTGGGGGACCGACCTTGATCACCGTGACGCCGGATGTCTTTCGCCTTGCGCAGGTCTTCACCATTTCGCGGGGCAGCCGCACCGAGGCGCGGGTGCTGACCGTGCGTGTCACCCGTGCCGGGGTGACCGGCTGGGGCGAATGCGTGCCCTATGCCCGCTATGGCGAGACGCTGGACAGCGTGACGGCACAGATCGAGGGCCTTCCTGACGGCATCGACAGGGTCACGCTTCAAGACGCGCTTCCCGCTGGCGCGGCCCGCAACGCGGTCGACTGCGCGCTGTGGGATCTGGAAGCAAAGACGGCAGGGCAGCGCGTCTGGCAGTTGGCGGGGCTGCCTCGGCCCGGTCCGCAGATCACTGCCTACACCCTGTCGCTCGACACGCCCGAAGCGATGCGCGCTCAGGCCGCGAAACATGCCCATCGGCCATTGCTGAAGATCAAACTGGGCACCGCCGAAGACATGGCGCGGCTAGAGGCGGTTCGGGCGGGCGCTCCGGCGACGCCCATCATCGTCGATGCGAACGAGGGTTGGACGGTCGAGACCTATACCGACCTTGCGCCGCACCTGATCCGGCTGGGCGTGAAGCTGGTGGAACAGCCCCTGCCCGCAGATGACGACGACATGCTGGCCGAGATCGCCCGACCCCTGCCCGTCTGCGCCGACGAAAGTTGCCACGACCGCCACTCGCTGCCTGCGCTGAAAGGCAAGTACGACGTGGTGAACCTGAAGCTCGACAAGACGGGCGGGCTGACAGAGGGGTTGGCGCTGAAACAGGCGGCGCTGGCCGAGGGATACGGCCTGATGGTGGGCTGCATGGTCGGCTCGAGCCTCGCCATGGCCCCCGCGACCCTGCTGGCGCAGGGCGCGGCCTTCGTGGACCTTGACGGCCCGCTGCTTCTGGCGGAAGACCGCCCGCATCCGCTGCGCTTCGACGAGGCGGGCGTCCATCCACCCGAACCCGATCTGTGGGGATAGAAATGAGCCGCATCGTCTATGTGAACGGAGACTACCTGCCCGAGACCGAGGCGAAGATCTCGATCTTCGACCGTGGCTTCCTGATGGCCGATGGGGTCTATGAGGTAACCTCGGTCCTTGGCGGCAAGCTGATCGACTTCGACGGGCATTGCCGGCGTCTGGCACGCTCGCTCTCGGAACTCGACATGGCGGCGCCGGTGACGGATGAGGCCTTGCTGGAGATCCACCGCGAGCTTGTCGCGCGGAACGAGGTCGTTGACGGCATGGTCTATCTTCAGGTCACGCGCGGTTCGCCCGGCGACCGTGATTTCGCCTTCCCCGATCCGGCCACGACGCCCTCGACGCTCGTCATGTTCACGCAGTCGAAGCCCGGCCTGGCCGACAGCCCGGCAGCGAAGGCCGGAATGAAGGTGATTTCCATCCCCGACATCCGCTGGGGGCGGCGCGACATCAAGACGGTGCAGCTTCTCTACCCGTCGATGGGCAAGATGATGGCCAAGAAAGCTGGCTGCGACGATGCCTGGATGGTCGAGGACGGCTTCGTCACCGAAGGCACGTCGAACAACACCTATATCGTGAAAGGCAACCGGATCATCACGCGGCAGTTGTCGACCGAGATCCTGCACGGCATCACGCGCGCCGCCGTTCTGCGCTGTGCGGCAGAGGCGCAGATGGAGGTCGAGGAGCGGCCCTTTACCATCGACGAGGCAAAGGCGGCGGACGAAGCCTTTTTCACCTCGGCCTCGGCCTTTGTCATGCCGGTGGTCGAGATCGACGGCGAAAGCATTGGTGCCGGAACGCCCGGCACGGTCGCGACTCGGCTTCGTGAAATCTATCTCGACGAGATGCGGAAGGCGGCCATCTGAGCCTCACCCTGCGCCGCAACGCGAACGCTGACCGCGAAAAGCCCTGACTGTTTCCGCCTTCCGCACAGTCGGCGCAGCAGACATCGCAACCCCTTGCGCCGTTTAGAAATGTGTCTTTTCTATGGCGTTGGGAAACGGTCGTGTGGTGTGTGAGGGGCCTTTTACGTGGAATCGATGATCCTTCTCGGGCTCCTGTCGCTGGGGCTTGTCGCCGGGCTTGTATCCTCTGACTCTTCCTCTGACGACACCGACGATGAACCGCCGCCGCCGTCACCGCCGGACGAACCCACCTACATCCTGATCGAGGGCACGGATGGCGCCGATGTGCTGGATGGCACGCCGGGGGCCGATCTTGTGCGGGCGAAGGCGGGCGATGACCTCGTGAACCGCAGCAATGGACCGGACACCCTCTTTGGCGGGGCCGGGAATGATACACTGGAAGGCGGGGCGGGACCGGACGAGCTTTTTGGCGACGCAGGCGACGACTGGCTCTTTGGCGGTCTGGGTGCCGATATCGGACAGGGTGGCATCGGGGCCGACGATCTGAAGGGCGGGGCGGGGAACGACACGCTGTCCGGTGGCTTCGGCAATGACACGATCTACGGACAGGACGACGACGACCTGCTGAACGGAGATGAAGGGTCCGACAGGATCAACGGCAACAGCGGGAACGACACCCTGCTGGGGGCCGAGGGAGATGACGATCTGTTCGGTGACAGCGGCAACGACTCAGTGGTCGGCGGCGCAGGAGACGACCTTGTGGCCGGGGACGATGGCAACGACACGGTCGACGGCGGCACGGGCGACGACCTGATATTCGGGGGCGAAGGCGACGACGTGGTTCTTGGGGGTGACGGCGTCGACACGCTCCTTGGTTTTATGGGCAACGATACGCTGGACGGGGGTGCCGGTGACGACACGCTTGTCAATGAGTTCGGTGCTGACCTGATTTCCGGCGGCGAAGGCGACAACTCTCTCAACGGTGGTGATATCGAGGGTTACCTCGGCGCCGACACCCTCGACGGCGGAGACGGGAACGACAGGCTGCTCGGTGACAATGGTGATGTCCTGACAGGCGGCGAAGGCGAGGACGAGTTCCTGACCGGCGCACGGCTTGATGATGCGGACGACGTTATTCCCCCCATTCCCGACGGAGCCCCGATCACGATCACCGATTTCGACCCGATGGTCGACGTCCTCAACATTGCGGTGTTCGGCCCCACGACAATCGGCTTCAGCGTGGTCGCAAGCGCAGACGGAACCGGCTCGGAAGTGCGGGTCGACGGCGAGGTCCTGGCAATTCTGCTCGGCGTGCTGCCCTCGCCGCTCGTGGAGGACGCGATCGTTCTCGAGGATGTCTCGACCGCGGCCTGAGGCCTATTTCCGGGGCCCGACATTCTCTGCAAAGGCTGTCTCGAAACGGGCCTTCGTCGCGGCGTCAGCCGGCGTCTGATGAGCCGCTGCCCAATCGGCATAGGGCATGCCGTAGACGATTGCCCGCGCCTCGTCCTTGTCCATCGCGATGCCACGCTCGGTTGCCGCCTCCTGATACCAGCGGCTCAGGCAGTTGCGGCAGAACCCTGCAAGGTTCATCAGGTCGATGTTCTGCACGTCGGGGCGCTTTTCCATCAGGTGATGGACCAGCGCCCGAAACGCCGCGGCTTCCAGTTCTGTCCGGGTCGCGTCATCCATGGCGATCTCCTTTCGTCAGAGATGGGGCGCAAGGCCGTCCGCGTCAACAAGGGCAGCGCGAAGGGCGGGTGCCAGGCGGCGGGCCCAGTCACGTTGTTCCGCCTCGGTCACGATAAGGTCGTTGCGCACCTCGATCAGCGTGTTGTGGCGGCCCGGCTGCAAGGCGTGGCGGTCGATTGCATCGCCCGGCAGATGGCCGTCATAGGGCTGGTTGTCGCCGACGCAGATGTCCGGCTGGGCATTGAGCCGGGCAAGCAAAGCGCGCGACAGCCGCCCGTCCAGATGCGAATGCAGGATGCCGACATGCCACGGGCGGGGCGGGCGTCCCTTCAGCGCAGGCGTGAAGGAGTGGACGGCCACGATCACCGTATCGCTGCGACGCGCGGCAAGCTGCTCGTATGCCTGGTGGTAGGGGCGGTAGAACAGATCCAGCCGCCGTGCGGTCTCGGTTCGATCCACGTGGCGATTGGCGGGAATGATCGTGCCGTCGTAAAGCTTCATGACAAGCGTCGGGTCATCCTCGGCCCGGTTCGGGTCGATCACGAGGCGCGAGAAATCGGACAGGATCGCGGGCGCGGACAGCTCTTCCGCAAGCGCCATCGCCAGCCCCGCCGCACCCAGATCAAAGGCAATGTGGCGCTGCATGTCGTCTGCCGCGATCCCCAGATCGCCGCCTGCCACCTCGACCGGGACGCGGTTGGTAGCGTGGTCGCATGTCACCAGCCATCGCGACTGGCGGTCATTGCCGATGATCCGGAAGGCGTCCACGTCATGCCCCTGTCGCAGAATTGTGCGCGGCTCGATTTATGCCGAATGCGGGGCAAGCGCCAGTTGCCCGTCTGGTTGAATTCCGCCATAACGCCCGTGGCCCACCGATCGACATAGACACGACAAAGGAAAAGGCACCATGAGACGCCTCCGCAACGTGAAGATCGTGGCCACTCTGGGCCCGGCCTCGAGCGACTACGCCACCATCCGCGCCCTGTTCGAGGCGGGTGCCGACGTGTTCCGCCTGAACATGAGTCACGGCACGCATGACGACATCCGCGGCCGCCACACCATCATTCGCCAGATCGAGGCCGATACCGGCCGCCCGATCTGCATCCTGGCCGACCTTCAGGGCCCCAAGCTGCGGGTCGGCGTTTTCGCCGAAGGGTCGGCGGAACTGGTCGACGGGGCACCGTTCCGCATGGACCTCGATCCTGCGCCGGGAACGATCGACCGGGTGAACCTGCCCCATCCCGAGATTTTCGCCGCGCTGGAACCGGGGGCGTCGCTGCTGGTCAATGACGGAAAGATCAGGCTCAAGGTCGAAACCTGCGGGGCAGATTTCGCGAACTGCACGGTCACGGTCGGCGGAACGATCTCGAACCGCAAGGGCGTGAACGTGCCGGACGTGGTGCTGCCGGTGGCTGCGCTGTCCAACAAGGACCGCAAGGACCTGGAGTTTGCCTGCGATCTTGGGGTGGACTGGCTGGCGCTGTCCTTCGTGCAGCGCCCTGAAGACGTGATCGAGGCGCGAGACCTTGCCAAGAACAGGGCGTTGATCCTGTCGAAGATCGAGAAGCCGGCAGCGGTGAAGGCCTATGCCGAGATCCTTGCGGTATCGGACGGCATCATGGTGGCCCGCGGCGATCTGGGCGTTGAACTGCCCATCCACGCCGTGCCGCCGATCCAGAAGCAGCTCGTTCGAGGTGCACGCGCGGCGGCCAAGCCGGTGATCGTCGCGACGCAGATGCTCGAGTCGATGATCGAATCGCCCATGCCGACGCGGGCCGAAGTGTCAGACGTGGCGACGGCGATCTACGAAGGCGCGGACGCCATCATGCTGTCGGCGGAATCCGCAGCGGGCGCCTATCCGGTCGAGGCGGTCACGATGATGAACAACGTCGCCATCTCGGTCGAGAGCGACCCCACCTATCGCAGCATCATCGAGGCGAGCCGGTCCGTCACGCGTACAAGTGTCGCCGACGGGATCGTCGCCGCGGCCCGCGAGATTGCCGAGTCGAGCAATATCAAGGCGATCTGCTGCTTCTCGCAGACCGGCACGACCGTTTCGCTGGTGGCGCGCGAGCGTCCGCGCGTGCCGATCCTTGCGCTGACGCCGCTGGTCGAGACGGCCCGGCGCATGTCGCTGACCTGGGGGACGCATTGCGTCATCACGGCCGCGCAGGAACGCTTCAAGGGCGCGGTGATCGCGGCCGCACGCGCCGCACGGGAATACGGCTTCGGCCTGAGCGACCAGATCGTCGTGACGGCGGGCGTGCCGTTCAACGTGCAGGGGACCACCAACATCCTCAGGGTTGCGCCTTGTGACGAAAGGTTGATTCTGAACGTCGATCCCGAATAGCCTTCGGCCCAGGACAGGCAGTGTCGGGGTAGGTCGATGGATACCGATCTTATGATGGTCATCGGGATTGTCCTCGGCGCGCTGACGTTGCCCTCGTTCCTGAACGGCTACACTGAAGGTCGTGCGCCGAAGACCGCGATCATCATGGCGGTTGCCGCCGCCGCGCTGATTTTCCTTGCGGTGATGCGCAGCCCGGGCGGCTATTCGTTCGACGAGATCGTACAGGCCTTCCGAAGGGTCTTCGCCCGCTTCGTGGGTTAGCCCGACAACAATTCCCTTGCGTGCGGCGGTAGCCTTGCCTATACGCCGCACCTCGTTACCCCGCGCGTCCGGCCCAAGTGGCATGCCGAGTCGCGCGATCAGCACTCGACCAGGAGATGGAAATGCCCAAGATGAAGACCAAATCCGCTGCTAAGAAGCGGTTCTCCTTCACGGCCAGCGGCCGCGTGAAGGCCGGCCCGGCAGGCAAGCGCCACGGCATGATCAAGCGCTCGACGAAATTCGTCCGCGAGACGACAGGGACGATGATCCTGTCCGACAGCGACGCGAAGATCGTCAAGAAGTACATGCCGTACGACCGGTAAGGAGAAGCACACATGTCCCGCGTTAAATCCGGCGTCGTCACGCACGCCCGCCACCGCAAGGTGATCAAGGCTGCCAAGGGCTACTATGCCGCCCGCAGCACCAACTTCCGCACCGCGACCCAAGCCGTCGACAAGGCCAACCAGTACGCGACCCGCGACCGCAAGACCCGCAAGCGCAACTTCCGCGCGCTGTGGATCCAGCGGATCAACGCGGCTGTCCGGCTGTTCGACGCCGAGATGACCTATTCGCGCTTCATCAACGGTCTGGCGAAAGCCGGGATCGAAGTTGACCGCAAGGTTCTGGCCGACCTCGCCGTGCATGAGCCCGACGCGTTTAACGCGATCGCCGCTCAGGCCAAGGCTGCGATCGTCTGATCCCACGTCCTTAGCAGTTCGAGTGGCCCCGCCCGTGAAAGACCGGGCGGGGCCATTTTCTTTTCCATAGGCGATCCGCGATCCGCTTGCTGCCGCGCGCTTTGGGCGGCTTGCAATCGGACCGGCCTCTCGCTAGCACCGACACGCACCAGACGGAGGCGTTCATGGACGGTCTCGACACGCTCAAGGCCAAGTATCTCGCGGCCATCGCAGGCGCCTCTGACGAGGCGGCGCTTGAAGATGTCCGCGTCAGCGCGCTTGGCAAGAAGGGCGAGATCAGCCTGAAGATGCGCGACCTCGGGCAGATGGAGCCTGCCCAACGGCAGGCGGCGGGTGCGCAACTGAACGCGCTCAAGGACGAGATCGACGCAGGCCTTCGCGCGCGGAAGGCGGCGCTCGGCGATGCCGCGCTGAACGCGCGCCTACAGGCCGAATGGCTGGATGTGACCCTTCCCGGCCGCCCGCGCCGGATGGGCACGGTTCACCCCGTCAGCCAGGTGATGGCCGAACTGACGGCGATCTTCGCCGACATGGGGTTTTCGGTGGCCGAGGGGCCGCAGGTGGAAAGCGACTGGTACAACTTCGACGCCCTGAACATCCCGCCCGAACACCCGGCGCGGCAGGAGCACGACACGTTCTTCATGGCACGGGCCGAAGGCGACAACCGCCCGCCCCATGTGCTGCGCACCCATACCAGCCCGGTCCAGATCCGCTCGATGATGGCGCAGGGCGCGCCGCTGCGGGTGATCGCCCCGGGGCGCGTCTACCGGATGGACATGGACCAGACGCACACGCCGATGTTCCATCAGCTTGAAGGGCTGGCGATCGACAGCGACATCTCGATGGCGAACCTGAAATGGGTGCTGGAAGAATTCTGCCGCGCCTTCTTCGAGGTGCCCTCGGTCGAGCTGCGCTTCCGCGCGAGCCACTTCCCGTTCACCGAACCGTCCGCCGAGGTGGACATCCGCTGCTCGTGGGAGGGTGGCCAGTTGCGCATCGGCGAGGGCGACGGGTGGATGGAGATCCTGGGCTCGGGCATGGTGCACCCCAAGGTTCTGGCGGCAGCAGGCGTAGACCCGCAGAAGTGGCAGGGTTTTGCCTTCGGCATGGGGATCGACCGGCTGGCGATGCTGAAATACGGCATTCCCGACCTGCGCGCCTTCTTTGAAAGCGACCTGCGCTGGCTGCGCCACTACGGATTTGCGGCGCTTGATGTACCCGATCTGGCAGGTGGCCTGTCGCGCTGACCGGCATGGTCCGCCGTCGCTTCGACTTCAACAGGATGCAGACATGAAGTTCACCCTTTCCTGGCTCAAGGACCATCTGGAAACGGATGCGCCGCTTGACGATATCCTGACCGCGCTGACCGACCTGGGGCACGAGGTCGAAGGGGTCGAGAATCCTGCCGATGCCCTTGGCGCGTTCCGCATTGCCCGCGTGATCGAAGCCTCGCAGCACCCGGATGCCGACCGCCTGCGCGTCTGCCGGGTCGAGACCTATCCGCAGGGGCCGGGCGGCCCGAGCGAGGAGGTGCAGGTGGTCTGCGGTGCCCCGAACGCGCGTACGGGCCTGGTCGGCGTCTTTGCGCCGCCCGGAACGCATGTTCCGGGAACCGGCGTCGATCTGAAACCCGGCGTGATCCGGGGCGTTCAGTCCAACGGGATGCTCTGTTCCGAGCGCGAGTTGATGCTGTCGGACAACCATGATGGCATCATCGAGCTTCCGGCCGACGCGCCGCTTGGGGCACGCTACATCGACTATCGCGGCCTGAACGACCCGATGATCCATGTGAAGATCACGCCCAATCGGCCCGATGCACTCGGTGTGCGCGGAATCGCCCGGGACCTGGCGGCGCGTGGCATCGGCACGCTGAAAGCCCTCGATATTCCCGCGATTGCCGCAACCTTCGCCTCGCCTGTCGAAGTGCGGATCGAGCCGGACCTCAAGGCGCGCGGCTGCCCGATCTTTGCGGGGCGTGTGATCCGTGGCGTCAGGAACGGTCCGTCGCCCGACTGGATGCAGGCACGGCTCAAGGCGATCGGCCTGCGGCCCATCTCGGCGCTGGTGGATATCACGAACTTCTTCACCTTCGGGCTGAACCGACCGCTGCACGTCTTCGACGTGGCAAAGGTCAAGGGCGCCCTGACGATCCGGGACGCACGCGAGGGCGAGGAACTTCTGGCGCTGGATGGCAAGACCTATGCCCTGAAGCCGGGGATGATGGTCATTGCAGACGACACCGGGCCGGAATCGCTCGCAGGCATCATGGGCGGCGAGGTCTCGGGCTGCTCCGCAGACACGACCGACGTGTTCGTCGAGTCGGCCTATTGGGACCCGATCACCATTGCCGCGACCGGGCGGGCGCTGCGCATCAATTCCGATGCGCGCTATCGCTTCGAACGCGGCGTGGACCCCGCCTTCACGCTGCCCGGCCTCGATCTCGCAACGCGGATGATCCTCGATCTCTGCGGTGGCGAGGCGTCGGAGCTGGTCGTTGATGGCGCCGTGCCGGACACGAGCCGCAGCTATCGCTTCGATCCTTCGGCCACCGAGAGACTGGTCGGGATGCAGATCTCCGAGGCCGAGCAACGCAAGACGCTGGAAGCGCTTGGCTTCACGCTGGACGGCGCGCAGGCCACGCCGCCAAGCTGGCGTCCCGACGTGCTGGGCGAAGCCGATCTGGTGGAAGAAATCGCCCGCGTCGCCTCGCTGAGCAAGCTTGAGGGCAAGCCATTGCGGCGCACGAGCGTCGGCGTCCCGCGCCCGATCCTGACGCCCATGCAACTGCGCGAGCGGACGGCCCGGCGCATGCTCGCGGGCCTCGGCTACAACGAATGCGTGACCTACAGCTTCATCGACCAGACGTCGGCCAGCCTGTTCGGCGGGGGTCAAGAGGCCGTCAGGCTCGAGAACCCCATCTCGTCCGAGATGTCGCACCTGCGGCCCGACCTGCTGCCCGGACTGCTACAGGCCGCGGCGCGCAACCAGGCCCGTGGCTTCAACGACCTTGCCCTGTGCGAGATCGGCCCGGTTTTCCACGGCGGCGAACCGGAAGAGCAGAGCCTTCAGGCTGCCGCTTTGCTCGTCGGCGCTGTTGCACCCCGTGATCCCTTCGGTTCGCGCCGGAATGTCGATCTCTATGATGCCAAGGCCGACCTCGAGGCGGTCATGTCGGCACTTGGCGCGCCGTCCCGCATGCAGATTTCGAGGGCCGTCGCCGGGTGGTGGCATCCGGGCCGTTCCGGGGTCGCTGGCCTTGGGCCGAACGCCCTTGGCACATTTGGCGAGGTGCATCCGTCGATCCTGAAGGCGTTCGACGTGAAGGGGCCGGTGGTCGCCTTCACCCTGCGCCTTGCGGCCATTCCCAGCCCGAAGCTGAAAACGCCCACCCGGCCTGCCCTGAAGCTTTCGGACCTGCCGGGGGTCGAGAGGGATTTCGCTTTTGTTGTCGATGCAAAGGTCGAGGCGCTGACGCTGGTGAATGCGGCACTTGGCGCGGACAAGGCGCTGATCGAAAGCGTGAGAGTGTTCGACCAGTTCACGGGCGAGCAGGCTGAAACGCAGATGGGCGTCGGGAAGAAGTCCGTTGCGATCTCGGTCAGGCTTCAGCCCACAGAACGCACGTTGACCGAGCCCGATATCGAGTCGGTCAGCGCGAAGATCATCGAAAAGGTGATGAAGGCAACCGGCGGTACGCTGCGGCGCTGAGGCGGCGCGGCGACCAATCCTGTCAGCCGACGACGGGCAGCGCCATGACGAAGGCGAGGATCACGCCGACGGCGATCTTGAGCTTGTTGCTTTTCATGTTCGATCCTTCCTGCAAGACGGGCATCGTTGGCCTGCCATGCAGATGGGAACCCCAGCGGCACACCGCAAGGTCACGCGGCCCATTCCGCTGACTGCATCTCGCGCAATCGGCTGGCGGTGCGTTCGAATTCGAACGACCCGGCGCCTTCGATGTAGAGCCGCTCGGGAATCTCCGCGGCCGAGCAGACCAGCCGCACCTTCGCCTCGTACACCGCATCGATCAGTGTCACGAACCGCTTCGCCTCGTTGTAGTTCGATGCCGAAAGCTGCGGGATATCCTCGAGGATCAGTACCCTGACCGCCGCTGTGATCGCCAGGAAATCCGCCGGCCCAAGCGGCCTGCCACACAGTTCCCAGAAGCTTGCCCGACCGACGCCGTTCGCAAAGCGAGGTATCTCTACCTCGCGTCCATTGACGGAAAGCCGCCTCGGTGCGCCGGCAGCCCCGCCGGTCAGATCGGCCCAGATGGACTCGATCGCCTGCCGCGCCTCTCGGCCCGCGGGCGTGAAATAGACCTGCGCGCCCTCGAGCCGGTGCTGGCGGTAGTCGGTCGGACTTTCCAGTTCGACCACATCCATTTTCTGTCGCAGAAGGGCGATGAATGGCAGGAACGAGGCCCGGTTCAGCCCGTCCTTGTAAAGGTCTTCGGGCGGGCGGTTCGACGTGGTCACGATCACCACGCCATCTTCGATCAGTAGCTGGAACAGGCGCCCGACGATCATCGCGTCGGTGATGTCGGTGATCTGCATCTCGTCGAAACAGAGGCACCGGACCTGTGCCGCAACGGCTGTCGCCACAGGTTCCAATGCGTCATCCACGCCCCGCTTGCGCGCCTCGTGCATGCCGCGATGGATTTCCTGCATGAAGGCATGGAAATGGACCCGGCGCTTCGCCTCGATGGAAAGCTGCTCATGGAACAGGTCCATCAGCATCGATTTGCCCCGGCCAACGCCACCCCAGATGTAAAGGCCGGGCGGCGGGACCAGCGGGCGGGCGAACAGGCCGCGAATACCCCCGCGCGGGCGGTCGGCCTGCTGCTCCAGCCAGATGCGGATTTCTTCCAGCCGCACGAGGATCGCCCGCTGCGCGGGATCGGCACGCAGCTCGCCCTGTTCGACGCGGCGGGCATAGATCTCGGGCAGGGTTGCGGGCATCAGACAGCGCGCACGTTCGGCTGGCGGAATTCTGGCACGTCTGATGGGAAATGCGGCGCAACCGGCGCGTTGGGCTTGGGGGTCTCGTCAGCCATCATGCCGTCAGGATAACACCTGTCCCCGTCATCTCAAGGCACCTGACCCTGACCCATGCCGAATTTGCATGGGAGGCATCACCAAGAACCGATTGACGGCGGGGCAAGCGGGCCGGAAGTTGTCGTGCCCAGCTCCGGATAGCCTGATGACGAAATCGCCGATCCTTACGCCCGTCCTGATCGGCGGCTGCATCATCCTGCTCATCAACTTCGCGATCCGCGCAAGCTTCGGCGTGTTCCAGATTCCGATCGCCGCCGATTTCGGCTGGCCGCGCGCCGACTTCTCGATGGCCATCGCGATCCAGAACCTCGCCTGGGGCATCGGGCAGCCGATCTTCGGGGCAATCGCCGAAAGGTTCGGCGACAGGCGTGCCATCGTCGCGGGGGCGCTTCTTTATGCAGCGGGGCTGGTGTTGTCCAGTTTCGCTGTCACGCCGGGCCAGCACCAGTTGCTCGAAGTGCTGGTGGGCTTCGGCATCGCCGGGACGGGGTTCGGCGTGATCCTCGCGGTGGTAGGGCGGGCATCGTCGCCCGAGAACCGGTCTCTGACTCTGGGGATCGCCACGGCGGCGGGATCGGCGGGCCAGGTCATCGGCGCACCTGCGGCCGAGATTCTGCTGGGCATCTATCCCTGGCAGACGGTGTTCGTGATCTTTGCGGTGACGATCCTGCTGTCGCTTTTCGCGCTGCCGCTGATGCGCGCCCCGGTGAAGGCGACGCGCGAGGAACTGGCCGAGTCGCTTGGGACGGTCCTGCTTCGGGCGTTTCGCGACCCCAGCTATGCGCTGATCTTCGTGGGCTTCTTTTCCTGCGGCTATCAGCTTGGCTTCATCACCGCGCATTTCCCGGCCTTCGTGACCGAGGTCTGCGGCGCGATCAGTCCGGGCGGCACGCTGGCCGCCATCGGGATCACGACGACCTCTGCGCTTGGTGCAATCGCCATCTCGATCATCGGTCTTGCGAACATCGGCGGGTCCATCGCCGCAGGCTGGCTCGGGAAGAAATACACCAAGAAGTATCTTCTGTCGGGGATCTACGCGGCGCGAACGATCGCTTCGATCCTGTTCATCATGTTTCCCATGACACCGGCATCGGTCATCCTCTTCTCGCTCGTCATGGGGTCCCTCTGGCTTGCGACCGTCCCGCTGACGTCCGGCCTTGTGGCCTATATCTACGGCGTCCGGTTCATGGGGACGCTTTACGGTTTCGTGTTCTTCAGCCATCAGCTGGGGGCATTCCTCGGCGTCTGGCTGGGCGGAAAGCTCTACGACATCTCGGGCAACTATGATCTGGTCTGGTGGATCGGGATCGGTGTCGGCGCGTTTTCGGCCATCGTCCACCTGCCGATCCGCGAACGACCGATGCAAATGGCACAGCCCGCCTGATCCCCATCACGGGGCGGGATCGGGCGTCGGCCATTTACTTTGCGCGGAACGTGCGTCAGAAGCACGCCGCACGACTTCTGGAGTGAACAAATGGGTTATCGCGTCGTCGTCGCTGGTGCCACGGGCAATGTGGGCCGCGAAATGCTGAACATCCTCGCCGAGCGCGAGTTTCCCGTGGACGAGATCGCGGCGCTTGCGTCGCGCAAGTCCATGGGAACCGAGGTCAGCTTCGGCGACAGGACCGTCAAGACCAAGGACCTCGACACCTTCGATTTCAAGGGCTGGGACATTGCCCTGTTCGCTGTCGGGTCCGAGGCGACGAAGATCTACGCACCGCGCGCTGCGGCGGCCGGTTGCGTCGTGATCGACAACTCGTCGCTCTACCGCTACGACCCGGCCGTCCCGCTGATCGTGCCCGAGGTGAACGCCGACGCGATCATGGGCTACAAGAACAAGAACATCATCGCGAACCCCAACTGCTCGACCGCGCAGATGGTGGTGGCGCTGAAGCCGCTGCACGACCGGGCCCGGATCAAGCGCGTCGTCGTCTCGACCTATCAGTCGGTTTCCGGCGCGGGCAAGGAAGGCATCGACGAGCTTTGGGACCAGACGAAGGGTCTCTATGTGCCCGGCCAGGAAGTGGCCCCGAAGAAGTTCCCCAGGCAGATCGCCTTCAACGTGATCCCGCAGATCGACGTTTTCCTTGATGACGGCTTCACCAAGGAAGAATGGAAGATGGTGGCCGAGACGAAGAAGATCCTCGACCCGAAAATCAAGGTCACGGCAACCTGCGTGCGCGTCCCGGTCTTCGTCGGCCATTCCGAGGCGATCAACATCGAGTTCGAGGAATTCCTCGACTGGCAGGAAGCGACCGATATCCTGCGCGAGGCGCCCGGCATCCTCGTCGTCGACAAGCGCGAACCCGGTGGCTACATCACGCCCATCGAATGCGTCGGCGAATACGCGACCTATGTCAGCCGCATCCGGCAGGACAGCACGATCGACAACGGCATTTCGCTGTGGTGCGTGTCGGACAACCTGCGCAAGGGTGCTGCGCTGAACGCGGTCCAGATCGCCGAAGTGCTGGGCAACCGGGTGCTGAAAAAGGGCTGAGGCCCTACTGCATGCTTGAAAGGCCGGGCATCTGTCCGGCCTTTTCTATTGCCGCTGCTGCACATCGAAACGATCCTGCACAGAATTGGTGCGCTGGCGCGAGATGACAGGCGGGGCCCAAGAGACCATCTTCACGTCAATCGCCCGCCATCCCGGCGCGGCACCAGATATGTGGAGACCACCATGTCCACCCCCGCCATTCCCGGCCTGCACCATGTCACGGCCATTTCCGGCCCCGCGCAGGCGAATGTCGATTTCTACACCGGCACGCTGAAGCAGCGGCTGGTGAAGAAGACGGTCAACTTCGATGCGCCCGACACCTATCACCTCTACTACGGTGATCGCGTGGGTAGCCCCGGCACGATCCTGACCTTCTTTCCCTTCGCCGATGCGGGCCCCGGTCGTGCCGGGCCGGGCATGGCCAGCGCCTATGCCTATTCGGTGCCCGCCGGGAAGTTTGACACCTGGATGGAAGAGCTCGCCGAGCAGGGTCTGGACTTCGCCGGGCCGACCGAGCGGTTCGGCAAGCGGGTCATCACGCTGCGCGATGCCGACGGTGCACCGGTCGAACTGATCGAGACGGATCGCGTGTCCGCGGAACCGCTTGCGGGCTTCCACTCTGTCACGCTGTGGGAGCGTGACCTTGCCCCGACCGCACGGCTGCTGACCGATGCTTTCGGCTATGTCGAGGCGGGGACCGAAAAGCTGGGCGGGGTGGAGCGGTTGCGCTTCGTCGCGCCGGGTGACGAACTTGGCAACATCGTGGACCTGATCCGGTCGGATGCCCCGTCCATCGGTCGCCCCGGCGCGGGCACGATCCACCACGTCGCCTTCCGCGCGCGCAGTGATGCGGAGCAGGTCGGCTGGCAGGAACGGCTGGCGGGCTTCGGTCACCGCACGACGCAGGTCATCGACCGGCAGTACTTCAACGCGATCTACTTCCGCGAACCCGGTGGTGTGCTGTTCGAGATCGCGACCGATCCGCCCGGTTTCTCGGTCGACGAGCCGGTCGAGACCCTTGGCCAGGCGCTGAAGCTGCCGTCACAGTACGAGCCGATCCGCGACCGGCTGGTGCGGGTGCTGCCGCCGCTGAAGGTCGCGTCGTGAAACGCGCGGGCGCAGCACCGGGTCGGGCGAAAGCGGGCATCGTGCTGGCCCATGGGCGCGGCGGCAGTGCCGGGGATATCCTCGGCCTGCTCGCCCATGCGGGCCTGCCCGACATTGCCGCCTTTGCGCCCGAAGCACCGGGGAACAGCTGGTGGCCGACCAGCTTCCTTGCCCCGTCAGCGCAGATGGAGCCGTTCGTCGTGGCCGGGATCGGCGCGATGCGGTCGGCGGTCGAAGCACTTGAGGCCGAGGGTCTGGCGCGCGGACAGATCTGGCTTGGCGGGTTCAGCCAGGGCGCCTGCCTTGCGCTGGAAACCTTTGCGCGCGAGGGCGAGGGGCTTGCGGGTGTCATCGCCCTGTCCGGCGGGCTGGTGGGCACCGCAGATGCGGGCGGACCGGGGGCTGCCGAGCTATACGGGCACGCGCCGAAGCAGTTTGAGTATGCTGGCAGCCGCTCAGGCGGCGACGTGTGGATCAGCGTCCACCAGCGCGATCCGCACATCCCGCTGAGGCGGGTAGAGGAGAGCGTGACGGTGCTGAAGGCACTGGGCGCGTCGGTCGAAAGCCGGGTCTATCCGGGCGCGGGCCATGGCGTGCTGGCTGACGACATCGCGGCCATCCGGTCCCGACTGAACCGATAAGCCAAGGGGGCGGCTGTCAGGCCGCCCTCAACCCAAGGATCGCGCGCGCCTGCGCGGCGGTCGCCACAGGTCGTTCGTAGCGGTCACAGAGATCGACCACGCGCTTGACAAGCGCAGCATTGGATGGCGCGGGCGTATCGCGGTCGAGGCGAAGATTGTCCTCCATCCCCGTCCGGGTATGGCCACCGCTGGCCACGCACCATTCGTTCAGTTCGATCTGGTGCCGCCCGATGCCCGCCGCACACCACTCCGCGCCCGGCATCAGCCGCTCGACCGTTCGGATGTAGTAGTCGAACACATCGCGGTCCGCCGGCATCGCATTCTTCACGCCCATCACGAACTGGACGTAGAGCGGCCCTGTCAGCCGCCCGTCGGCCTGCATCGCCGCAGCCTGATGCAGGTGGCTCAGATCGAACGCCTCGATCTCGGGCTTGATGCCATAGGCCAGCATCTCAGACGCAAGCCAGTCGACAAGGTCGGGTGGGTTTTCATAGACGCGGGTCGGAAAGTTGTTGGACCCGACCGAGAGCGAGGCCATGTCGGGCCTCAGCGGCAGCATACCCCCGCGCGCCCGACCGGCGCCCGACCTGCCCCCCGTCGACAGTTGCACGATCATGCCGGGGCAGTGCTTGCGCACCCCTTCCATCAGCCGCGCGAAACGCTCCGGGTCGCTGGTGGGCTTGCCCTCGTCATCCCGCACATGGGCGTGGACGATGCTTGCCCCGGCCTCGAACGCCGCGTGGGTGCTTTCGACCTGTTCGGTGATGGTGATCGGCACGTTCGGATTGTGCTCTTTGGTCGGAAGCGAGCCGGTGATCGCGACGCAAATGATGCAGGGCTTCATCTTGCGGGCGCCAGCACGAAGTCATGCTCGACATGGTGGAAAGGCCCGTCGAACCCCGCCTCGGCGATTGCCGCCGTGTCGGTGACATGACGGAACTCGGCCAGCAGGCTTTCCTTCACACCGAACACCGCATCCGAATGGATATAGGGATCGTCAGGGTCGAAGATATGCGTGACGAGCGTCTCGTACCCCGGTGCCTCGAGGATGTAGTGCAGGTGCGCCGGGCGATAGGGGTGACGCCCGAGCCTGGCCAGTAGCTGGCCCACCGGGCCGTCATCGGGGATCGGGTAGAACTTCGGCTTCACCGCCCGGAACCAGTAGCGGCCATCCGCCCCCGTGCGGAACACGCCGCGCAGGTTGAAATCGGGCTGTAGCCCCTTCTGCTGGACATCGTAGAAGCCTTCGTCATTCGCCTGCCAGACGTCGATCTTGGCCCCTGCAATCGGATTGCCCGCCGTGTCGAGGATGCGGCCCGTGACGAGCATCGGCTCGCCCTTCTGGTCGAGGCAAATGTCGGCGCCCATCGGCAACTCTGGTGCGTCCGCGATGTGGAACGGCCCGAGCACGGTAGATTCCGAGGCGCCGGAGGGTTTGCGGTTGTTGATCGCATCGACCAGCATCGACACGCCCAGCACGTCGGACAGCAGGATGTATTCCTGCCGCCAGTCGCTACAGGTATGCCCGGTCTTCGTCAGGAACTGGATCGCCGTCATCCATTCCTCGGTCGTGGGTTCGATCTCTTTCACGGCGGCATGAAGGTGGCGCACGATCACCGCCATCACCTCGGCCAGCCGCGCATCCGTCGCGCCGGAATTGCGCGCGATCACCACATCGGCGCTGTTCGCCTCGGTGAAATAGCCATCACGGGTTGTCATGCTCGGTCTCCTTCATTTCGCCAGCAGCGTCTTCATCGCGCGGCGCAATTCCGCGGTCGGATCGTCTCCCGCCGCCTCGGCGCGCCAGCCGACGTGATGGTCGGGGCGGACCAGCACGCAGCCCGAGTCGCTGACCTGCCGCGCCCGCGCCCAGTCGCCGGTGTGGTCGAGAAGCTCGCGGCGCGGCCCGATCACATGGACGGTGATCTCCAGACCCAGTTCGGCCCCCACGATCCGCGCGGCCTCTGTCCACCCTTCGCCGCCGATGCCCGTGAAGATCGAGAAGCGGCCCTTGCCCGACAGATCGAGGGTCGACAGCTTCCTGGCCCGAGGTATCGAACAGCCAGACATGCGGGATTCTGGCACCGGGCCATGTGGTGGGCTGGTAGTGCAGTTCGGCGTCCAGTTCGAACGCGGGTTCGATCTGACCGTCGGTCACGACTGCGTCCGACCGGTAACGCTGGTTCATCTCGACCCCGTGGGCGTCGAATTCGTACTTCTTGAAGGCGATGGCATCACGCAGCGCCGCGCGCTGACGCTCGGCGGCGGGCGTTGCGTTGCAGCGGGCGTCCATGTTCGCCTGGATGGTGTCATAGTCGGTGCCGCCGGTCATGCCGAGCGCCTCGAAGATCGGCCCGAATTCACCGATCGACTGATTGGCGCGGGTGACGATCTGTTTGGCGATGGGCGCGCGTTCGACGGTATAGCTGTCGAGCAGCTTCGCCCCCGCCTGCCCCTTCAGCACCGCCGCCAGCTTCCAGGCGAGGTTGAAGGCATCCTGGATCGAGGTGTTCGACCCCAATCCGTTCGAGGGCGGGTGGCGGTGCGCGGCGTCGCCCATGATGAAGACGCGACCCTTCTGCATCCGGGTCGCATACATGTTGTTCACCGTCCAGGTGTTCGCGCTGATCAATTCGATCTCAAGTTCCGGGTCGCCGACCAGCTGACGCGCGACCTGCGTCGCCATTGCGGCGTCGACGACCGGGGCGGGCTGGTTGATGTCGTAGCCCCAGACGATCAGCCACTCGTTCCACGGCCGCACCATGCGCACCAGACCCATGCCGATGCCGCCCACATCCGCGCCGGGCTGCATCACCCAATAGAGCACCGAGGGGCGGTGGGCGACGTAGCGCGACAGATCGGCCCGGAACAGGATGTTCATCGACCCGCCCACGCCCATCTTGCCCTCGAAAGGCAATTGCTCGGTCTCGGCGACCCCCGAGTTTCCGCCATCGGCACCGACAAGGTATTTCGAGCGGATGGTGACGTCCTTGCCCGTCAGCCTGTCGCGGCAGGTCGTCGTGACACCGTCGGCGTCCTGGACATGGCCCACGTATTCCGTGCTCATCCGTGCCTGCGTGCCGCGCGAACAGGCTGTCTTGAACAGCAGCGGTTCCATGAAGGTCTGCGGCAGGTCGTTCATGAAGGTGGGCGAAGAGAGCAGATGTTCCGCCTTCGACAGCGGGTGCGTCCCCCAGCTGTTCATCCGGCCGATCTCTTCCCCGGCCAGGCTTTCGCAGAACACGTTCTCGCCCATCAGTTCCTGCGGCGCGCAGTGCATGTAGGCCTCGGCCTCGACCTCGCGGCCCAGGTCGCGAAGAACCTCCATCGTGCGCTGGTTGGTGATGTGGGCGCGCGGCGTGTTCGCAAGCCAGCGATAGCGGTTCACCACCATGTTCTCGATCCCATAGCTCGAAAGCAGGGCGGCCGTGGCGGACCCGGCGGGACCGGTGCCGATGATGAGAACGTCTGTCGTGATGTCTGCCATGATCGTCTGTTCCTTCCCCAAATTCGAGATCAGCTGCGCGGGTAAGACGGCCCGAGCCTGTAAAACGCCTCGCATCCCATGACGACGGTAAAGAACCGTCACGAGGCCGCCAGAACCGGCACGGCATGCCCGACATGATCGGGTCCGCGCGGACCTGGAACGCCTTGTGCAACGGGCGGGAGTGCAAGCGTGGCGGCGAGCATGTGAAGGCGTGCGTACATCGGTCATGTCCCTTCTCCCTCGGTCATTGCGGTTTGCTGCGATCAGCCGGCGCCGGATCGGGAATAGCTCGACCCCCGTCCGGTCGGAAATCAGACCCCAGAGCCCGCGCGGCGCGACGAGCATCACCGTGATCCCGATCGCGCCGAGCGCCATGAGGTACCAGCTGCCATAGTCGGCCAGCATGTTCTGGAGCAGGAAGAACACGAGGATGCCGACGATTGGCCCCTCGATCGTACCGATGCCGCCGATGACGACGATGAAGATGACATAGGCCGTCCAGTCGGTGACGCTGAAGGCGCTGTCCGGCGAGATGCGGGCCTGTTGCAGATGGATGACCGCACCGACAAGGCCCGTTCCGAACGCTGCGGCGAGATAGACCAGCCACTTGATGCGGCCGGATTCCACACCCACGGCTCGGGCGGCGTCGACATTGTCGCGCACTGCGGCCAGGGCCAGCCCCCGGCGGCTTCGGAGCAGCGCGTAAATCCCCGCTATCGTGGCAACGGCCAGGGCAAGGGCCAGCCAGTAGGCCAGCGCATCACGCGCCGCCGCCGCGCGCAGGCCCAGCACATCGCCGATCCACTCGGCCCCCCAAAGCGACGACACGGCGTCGCGCGGCAGGCTTGTGCCCGTGCCGCCGCCAAGAGCTTTCCACTGAGCGACGAGCAGGCGCGTGACCTCGGCGATCACCCAGGTGCCGATGGCGAAATAGGCTCCGTACAGGCGGAACGCGAAGAATGCCGTCGGCAATGCCAGCGCCAGAGCGACCACGCCGGAAAGCGGCACCGCGAGCAAAGGGTTCACCCCCCACAGGATGACAAGACCGAACAGCGCGTAGCCCCCGATCCCGACGAACGCCTGCTGACCCACCGAAACGAGACCGCCATAGCCCGCCAGAAGGTTCCACAACTGTGCCAGCGTCAGCATCGTCAGGATGAAGAACAGGTCCTGCACCAGACCCCGGCTTGCAAAGATTGGAACTGCGGCAAGCACCGCGACAAGCAGGGCACCAACGACGGCGGCGGCGGCAGAGGCGCGGGTGCGCGTGACCGAGCGAAAGCGCATCACATGCCGCCTTTCGGGAACAGTCCACGAGGACGGATCAGAAGCACGATCAGAAATGCCAGATGACCCGCCAGGATCTGCCATTCGGGGTTGATCGCCGCGCCCAGGGTCTGCGCGACCCCGATGATGATGCCACCCGCCAGCGTTCCCCAGAGCGAGCCGAGACCGCCGATGATCACCGCCTCGAAGGCGTAGATCAGACGGGCCGGGCCAATCGCGGGGTCGAAATTGGCCCGCATCCCCAGGTAAAGCGCGGCGATGGTCACCACGACCATGGCAAGCCCGGTCGCCATCGCGAAGACGCTGGCGGGCCTGATCCCCATGAGCGAGGCCGTCACCGGATCATCCGACGTCGCGCGGAACGCCCGCCCCAGCGGCGTGCGGTAGAAGATGTAATTCAGCACCACGATCACCGCGATGGCCGAGGCGAAGGTCAAAAGGCTCAGCACACCCAGATTGATCGGTCCGACCGCGACCGACGCCGTTGCAAGCGTGCCCGAGGGAAGCCGCTGGCTGTCGGCGCTGAATCCTTCCAGCAGCGCGTTCTGCAAGACGACCGACAGCCCGAAGGTCACGAGCAGCGGCGGCAGAAGATCATCGCCAAGGGTGCGGTTCAGGATCAGTCGCTGAAGCAGCCAGCCCGCGGCGAACATCAAGGGTGCGGCGATCAGGGCCGCGAGGAACGGATTCAACCCTGTCACCGACACAAGCACCAGGATCGCATAGGCGGCAGCGATGATGAGGTCGCCATGCGCCAGGTTCACAAGCCGCATGATGCCGAACACGAGGCTCAGCCCTGCCGCGAAGAGCGCATAGAGTCCACCCAGCAGAACACCCTGCACCACTGTATCGACCCAGATCATGCCGCTTCCCCGAAATAGGCCGCATGGATCTGGTCCCGCGTGATGTCCGAAGGACGCCCCTCCAGCGTGATGCGGCCTTCCATCATGCAGTAGACGCGGTCAGCGACGGACAGCGCCTTGGCGACATCCTGTTCGACGACGATCAGGGAAGCCCCCGCCTCGCGTATCCGGGGCATGGCCGCATAGATGTCACGGATCACCACGGGCGCGAGGCCAAGGCTGATCTCGTCACACAGCAGGACGCGCGGATTGCTCATCAGCGCGCGACCGATGGCCACCATCTGCTGCTGCCCGCCCGACAGCGCCGTTCCCGGGGATGCCCGCCGCTCCTTCAGGATGGGGAACAGGTCGTAGACGGATGACAGCGTCCAGGGTCCGCTCGATTTCCGGCCATGGGCACCGATCAGCAGGTTTTCCTCGACAGACAGCGACGGGAACAGCTTGCGCCCTTCCGGCACCATCGCGATTCCCAGATGGGCGACCTCGGCCGCGGACAGATGGCCGATCTCCCGCCCATCGAGCAGAACCTGACCCGGCGCGGACGGCAGCACGCCCGAGATGGCGCGCATGAGGCTGGATTTCCCCGCACCGTTGGCGCCGATGATCGCCACCGTCTCGCCCGGCTCCAGCCGGATGCTCACGCCGAAAAGCGCCTGGAACAGGCCGTAATGCGCCGTCAGGTCGCGTGTCTCGAGCAGGCTCACAGGTCGATCCCCAGATAGATTTCCCTGACTTCACGCGATGCCATGACCGTGTCCGGGCTGCCCAGCCCGATCACGCGACCGAAGTCCAGCACGAGGATGCGACCGACGACGGACGTCAGCGCGTGCAAGACGTGTTCGATCCAGATGATGGTCACGCCCCGCGCATGGACGTCGCGGATGGTCGCGACGAGCGACCGGCATTCCGCCTCGGTCAGGCCCGCCCGCAATCTCGTCCAGCAACAGAAGGCGTGGCGCGGTGGCAAGCGCGCGACACAGTTCAAGCCGCTTGCGGTCGAGCAGCCCGAGCGAGCCGGACACCTGGTTTGCCTTGCCGATCATGCCGGTCGCTTCGAGGATTTCCGCCACCTCGTCCACAACGGCGGCTTCGTGCCGCCCCTGCCCGTGGGTCGCGGCGACAAGAAGGTTCTCGAACACGGTCAGCTTGCCGAAGGGCTGCGGGATCTGGAAGGATCGCCCCACGCCCATCAGGCAGCGCTGCATCGCCGGGGTGCGGGTGATGTCTTGCCCGAGGAAGGTGACGGTCCCCGCATCGGCCAGGATGTTGCCCGTGATGAGGTTGAACAGTGTCGATTTCCCCGCGCCGTTCGGGCCGATGATCCCCAGGGCCTCGCCTTCGGCCAGCTCGAAGCTGACATCGTCGGTGACCTTCAGCGCCCCGAAGGATTTCGACACGCCGCGCAGGGAGAGGATCGTCATGCGCGCATTCCCGGCCGGTCCCCGACTGGGGGCGCGCCTTCCCATGCGGCCTGCAACAGTGCGCGGACGGCGTCGCGTCCAACCGGACGGGGGTTCCAGTAGGGGTTCTCCGTCGCGACCTGCGCGGCCCTGTCGAGGTCGCCCTCGGCCAGTCCGATGTCACGCAGGGCGAGGGGCGCGCCAAGCCTGCGGGCAAAGCCGTGCAGCGTCTCGTCTCCCAGTATGTCGGTCAGGGGTGACAGCAACTCGGGCACGGCGACCGCATTGTAGGCGATGGCATGCGGCAGGATGATTGCATGGGTTTCGGCATGAGGCAGATCGAAAGTCCCGCCCAAGGCGTGGCACAGCTTGTGATGCAGCGCCATGCCGACCTGTCCCAGCACCGTCCCGCACAGCCACGCGCCATACTGGCTTTCGCTGCGCGCGAGCAGATCGTCGGGATCGCGGACCACGGCAGGCAAGGAGTTGACGAGTGCGGCGAGTCCCTCGCGCGCAAGCAGTGTCGACAGCGGGTTCCTGTCGCGGGCGTAGAGCGCCTCGGCGGCATGGGCCATGGCGTTCAACCCGCTGGCCACTGTCAGCGCGACAGGCAGCGTCCGCACAAGTTCGGCGTCATACAGGATGACCTCGGGCTGCACCCTTGGGTCCGTGATCGTCGACTTGCGCCCCTTCTCGGTCTGGCCAAGGATCGCCGTTGCCTCGGACCCGGCATAGGTCGTGGGAACGACGATCTGCGGCAGATCGGTGTGCAGCGCGATGGCCTTGCCAAGCCCGGTCGTGGAGCCGCCACCCACCGAAACGACGCAATCCGCACGAAGCGCCGTCGACAGCGGCAATGGCCTGCTTCGTCACGTCGACGGGCGTGTGCATCGTGGCTTGCGTGAACACGCCCGCAGCCTTGTCGCCAATCGCTGCGGCAAAGGCGCGTGCCGTATCGGCCTGCTGGGGCGTCGACAGGACAAGCGCCCGCGAGCAGCCGAGCAGCGCAACTTCCTCGGCAACGATGGCGATGGCGCTATCGCCGAATCGCACCTTGACCGGGGCCGTGCGGGCCGTGAATTGTTGCTGGAACGAAGCCATAGCGCCCTCCCCGCGCCTGCCTGTTCTGCTTCTACTCTGTTCCAGCTTTGAACTTGATAGAATTCCCCTCAACCAATATAACTTACCGTTATGAAACTCGATCCGCGTCAACTGGAAGTGCTTGCAGCGATCGTAGACAGCGGCGGCCTGACCGATGGTGCCGCGACACTGGGCAAGTCGCAGCCGAGTCTTTCCCGCACCGTGGCGCAACTCGAAGAACGGATCGGAAGCCCGCTGTTCCAGCCCAACCGCAGGCCGCTTCAGCCGACCGAACTCGGGTCGATGCTGGCCGAGGAGGGGCGGCGCATCCTGCGGGCAAACGCGTCGGCGAGCGAGATCGTGCAGCAATACCGCGCCGGTCGTTCGGGCGTCGTGCGCATCGGGGGAACGCCGATCTTCATGGACGGGGTGATCGCCTCGATGATCGCGGGGTTCCAGACGCGCAACCCCGCTGTCCGCATCGACCAGTCCTATGGCTATGTCGCCGACCTCGTGGAACGCCTGAGCAAGGGCACGCTCGATCTGGCCGTCTGCCCGGTTCGGTCCGAGGAAGTGCCGGCGGGCTTTCGTTTTGAAACCATCCTTCCCGGGCGGAATGTCATCGCCTGCCGAAACGGTCATCCTCTGCTGAATCGCAAGGGCGTCCGGGTCGAGGATCTTGCGCGCTACTCGTGGATCGCGCCGCCGACGGACAGCCCGCTTTACAGGGATCTTCAGCAGGTGCTGGCCGGGCTTGGCAGCGACAGATTCCAGATCAGCTTTACCGGCGGCGGCTTGTCATCGGTCCTTGGCATCCTGACTGCGTCGGACTCGCTGACGATCCTACCCTATTCGGTCGTGTTCACGCTGCGCCGCCAGACGGGCATCGCGGCCCTGTCGCTGAAGATCGACCACCCCGACCGCAATCTCGGCCTGCTCTATCGCCCCGGAACGGAGCATACGCCCGCCGCCAATCGCCTGCGGGCAGACATCGTGACGCAGTTCGAGACGCTGGCCGCGACGATCATGCATCACGAGACGAACACCCTCTGGCGACGATAGGGCTTCGGTCGGTCAGGCGAACGTCACGGTCTTGTTCAGCGGCAGTTCCCGGATACGCTGGCCGGTCAGGGCAAAGATCGCGTTTGCCAGCGCAGGAGCGGCAGGCGGCGTGCCCGGTTCGCCGATGCCCCTGATCTTTTCGCCGTTCTCGAGGATGCGAACGGCGATGGGCGGGGCTTCCCTCAGGCGAAGCGGTTCGTAATCCCAGAAGTTCAGTTGCTGCGCAGCGCCGCCGTCAAAGGTAATCTCGCCCCTGATCGCCGCCGAAAGACCGTAGATCATCGCGCCCTGCACCTGCGCCTCGATATTGCGGGGGTCGAGCGCCGTTCCGACATCGACAGCCGCCCAGGCATTGGTCAGCCGGATGCCGTCGGGGGTATCTTCCACCTCGATCACCTGGGCCGCGGGAACGCCGAAGGACAGACAATAGGCGACGCCACGGGCGCGGTTCGGGGGAACATTGCCCCAGTTCGACATCTCGGCAACCGCCTCCAGCACCTTGATGCTGGGAATGTGGTTCATCTGGCGCAGGCGGAACAGCAACGGGTCGACGCCAGCGCGGTGGGCGAGTTCGTCGATCGCACTGTCCTGGAAGAACGCGTTCTGCGACGCACCGACCGACCGCCACGAACCGACCGGGGCCATGACCGGCGGACGGTAGCCGGTGACGCGGTAGTTCGGGAAGGCATAGGGCTGATCCCAGGCGGCCTGCACGATGGTGGCGTCGGGTCCGGGCATGGACCAGCCGAGCCTTCCCGACCTGGCTTTCGACCACCGACGTCGCGGCGAGCGAAAGGTCCATCGCCTCGACCATCCCGTCCCTGACGGCGGCGCGGACGCGGGCCATCGCCATGGGACGGATAGCCGTCATGGCCCATGTCTTCTTCACGGCTCCATGTCAGCAGGATGGGTGTGCCCTCCATCGCCTTTGCCAGCGTGATGACCTGCTTTATGAAATCCGTCTCGGCCCGGCGCCCGAAACCGCCACCCATGACCAGTGTGTGGACCTCGACCCGTTCGGGATCGAGGCCGAGGCGGCCCGCCTCGGTCAGCGATCACCGTCGGCAACTGGTGGCCCGCCCAGACGGTCAGCTTGCCTCCGTCGAGCAAGGCCGCTGCCGTCATGGGTTCCATCGTGGCATGGGCGAGGTAGGGAACGCGGTACTCGGCCTCGAAAACGTCGTCGCCGAGGGCTGCCTCGACATCGCCATCGTCGCGCTGGCGGCTGTCCTGCATGTCGGGGGTGAAGGCCGCGGCGAGCGTCGCCTCCATCTCGGCGCTGGAGGCCGGATAGGGGGCGGGTGCCCAATCGAACACGATGGCGTCGAGCGCCTGCATCGCCGTCCAGGTATTGCTGGCGACAACCGCCACGCCGTTCTCGACGGGCACGATACGCTGCACACCGGGCAATGCCTCGGCGGCAGTGGCATCGAAGCCGTTCATCGCGCCGCCGATGCCCGGGTTGGTGCTGACCGTGGCAAAGAGCATCCCCGGCAGTCGCATGTCGATGCCGAACGTCGCCGTGCCGGTCACCTTTTGCACCATGTCGGGGCGGGGAAGCGACGTGCCCAACAGCTTCCATTCGGACTTCGGCTTGGGCGGTCGGTTCCGAGGACAGCGGGATGCCAGCGGCGGCGACGGCGAGCGCGGTGTAGGGCAGGCGCGTGCCATCGGGGGCCACAACGGCGCCAGCCTCGGTCCGCAACGTCGCGGGGTCAACGCCAAGCTGCTGCGCGGCAGCGGCGACCAGCGTTGCGCGCGCCGTCGCCCCGGCCAGGCGCATGCGGTCAAAGGCATCGGGCACCGACGAAGACCCGCCCGTGATCTGGAAACCGAGGAACTTCGTCGGGATATGGGTGGCGCTTCGCAGCGTCTCTGCCAGCCATCCGGTGTTCGTGGCGGCGAAGGGAATGCCTTCTTCCATGATCGCAGCGTTGTAGTAGGCGTTAGAGGCAGGGCCATGGCTGACACGGACCTGGGTCCAGTCCAGGTCCATCTCTTCCGCCAGCAGGGCGGCCAGGGTCGACTGGATGCCTTGACCCATTTCCGCCCGAGGCGCGATGAGGGTCACACCCGTCTGGTCGATCAGGACGTAGGGCGTCAGTGTCGCGCTGCCTTCGGGCAGATCACGCTCGAGCGGGTTGGGGTAAGGTGTCGCAAACTTCCACCAACCAAAGACGACTCCGCCAGCGATGGCTGCAGAACCGACAAGAAAGCTGCGGCGGGCGATGGTGCCAATACGGCTCATGGGATCACGCCTCCTGCAGACGACGCGCGGCGTCGTGAATTGCGGCGCGGATGCGCGGATAGGTGCCACAACGGCAAAGGTTGCCCGACATGGCCTCATCGATCTCGGCATCGGTGGGGGCGGGGTTCTCGGCCAGAAGGCTGGCCGCCTGCATGATCTGGCCCGACTGGCAGTAGCCGCATTGCGCGACCTGCCCGTCCAGCCAGGCCGCCTGCACGGCGTGAAGCGCTTCGGGGGTGCCCAGCCCTTCGATCGTGGTGATGCTTCCGCCTGCCGCCTGCTCGAGCGAAATCTGGCATGACCGTACTGCCAGCGCCGTCGAGCAGCACGGTGCAGGCACCGCAGGCCGCGACACCGCACCCATACTTGGTGCCGGTAAGATTGAACCCGTCGCGCAGGACCCACAGCAACGGCATCTCGCCTGGAAGATCGGTGGTGCGGCTTTCGCCGTTGACGACGATGGTGTGCGACATGGCGAACCTTTCGAGGACTTCTGACAGAATGGGCACAAAACGTCATCGTGTCAATTGACATTCTGGACGTGGATTGTCATCGTGCTGTCATGAACGAGCCTCTTCCAAGTTGACGCCCGGCAGGATGCGATACTCGAGGCTGCCTTTGCGGCTTTTGCGACCTATGGGTTCCGCCGCACCACGATGGACGACATTGCGCAAAAGGCGGGAATGTCGCGATCTGCGCTGTATCTGCACTACCGCAACAAGGAAGACATCTTCCGCACGATGGTCGCGCAATTCTTCCAGCAGACGGTTGCCGATGTTGCGGCGGCCCTGAACCATGCCGGTCCTCCTGCCGACGTCCTCGCGGCTGCCTTCGTCGCCAAGGACGGCTCGATGATGGAGGTCGTCCTTGGGACACCCCACGGCTCGGAGTTGCTCGATGCTGGCTTTTCGACCTCGGGCGATCTGGTCGCGAAGGGAGAGGCGGCGATATTGGCGCTGTTGACCGACTGGCTCGCGAAGCGGACGCTGCCCGCCGGCCTCGGCACCGCCGGTGAGGTGGCCCAGACGATGATGGCAGCACTGAAGGGGTTGAAATCCGCAGCCCCGGACTTCGCCACCTATCGCGCGGGCGAATTACGGCTGGCGCGGATGTTCGGACGGGCAGTCGAAGCCTGATACCCGCCCGGCGTTTCGTCATATTCCAATAGAATCATTCGACCATCTTCGGCCCGAACGCGCGGCAAAAGCCGCACTGCGGCCCAGCCTGACGACCTGGGAGCAGGCGCAGCAGTGAGAAATCGTTACCGGAAAGTGGATTTCGGTCTATCCGCTTTGCCTTTTGACGGTCGTTTGACGGTGACCTTACGTCACTGATACGGGGGATGGTCCATTCTGTCTGCAAGATGATTTCGATGCAGAACGATGGAGCCCCCGATGACCCCGATCCTCGACGATTCAGCGACGTTCCGCATTCACGTAACCGCGGCTGCCCCGGCCGCGCCGCTGGCGATCCTGTCCATCGCCAGCATACTCGGGATCGAGCCGCAGCAGGCGGCCGATCGGCTGGCATCGCTCCCCACGGTGCTGGCCGATAGTGTCGCCCCTCCTGTTGCGCGGCGGCTGTCAGCATTACTGACGGCCCTCGGGATGCAGGTCCGGCTCGATCCCACCCTTTCCCCGATCCCGCAACCCACGGCGGTGCTGTCGGACATTGCCGTGCAGGCAAAAGGGCAACCGACGGCCGAGCAGGCCAGACGGCTTGCCGCTGCCGTGCTGTTGCCGGAAGACGTCGTGCTCGCTCGGCTCCGGCGTGCCGAAGGGCTTCTTCTGCGGGACCGGGCACCATCGGAAATCGAGGCACTGCGTCGTGCCCTGCGCCGCGAGCGTGGCCTGAGGGTGATCGTTTCGGCACAGCCCACCGCCATCTGCGATGCATTCCGCCGCAACGGTGCGCCGCGCCCGGTGTCAGAGGTCGTGCGCCTCGGCCTTGGCCCCTGCCGGCTGACCGGCGCCGTCGCCTCGGGCATGAACCGGGCGACGGCCGCTTGCCTTTTGCGTCGCACGGGCGACAGCCTGATCGTGCTCGACCGCGCCTTTCAGCGTTTCGACCTCTATCTGGTTGCAGCCCACGGCATGGAAGAACGTGAGCTTGAGCGATTCCTCGCCTCGCGTCCGACGGCAGGGGTCGATCGGGCCATCGGCGGGAAGCGACCGCTCGACAGCGATCTCTCTCGGAAGGCCGCCCTGCAGTTCATCGCGGACTATGCGGCAATCGGACTGGACGTGCGTGCCAGCCTGCGCTGCTCCGACGCGCAAAACGGCTAAAAGGCCGCAGGTTAAGGCCGTGTTCACCCCGCGTCCGCTATGTCGGTGACGGGTGTGAAAAGGTGGTGGGATGGCCGGGCAGACGAATGCCGCGCCAGTCATCATCAAGCGAAAGAAGATCATTCAGGGCGGCGGGCACCATGGCGGTGCCTGGAAGGTGGCCTATGCCGACTTCGTGACCGCGATGATGGCCTTCTTCATGCTGATGTGGCTGCTGAACGCGACGACGGAAAAGCAACGCAAGGGGATCGCGGATTACTTCAATCCGACGATCCCGGTGAACCGCATCTCGGGCGGGGGCGACGGTGCCTTCGGCGGCGACAGCGTCTTTTCCGAAGAGACGCTGGCGCAGACCGGCACCGGCGCCTCGCTCAGCAGACCGACCGACGACCAGCAGGCCAGGGGCGAGAACCTGGTCAACAAGGACGGCATGCCCAGGCAGGGCGAGGGCAGCGATGAGGTCATCGAAGAGGTCGAAAAGGCACTGATCGCCCGTGGCGGCGAAAGCATGACGATGGAGCGGCTGCTGCGCCATGTCGTCACCCGCGTCACCGACGAGGGGCTGGTGATCGAAATCTTCGATCTCGACGATGCGACGCTGTTCGCAGGGCGACACCGCAGAACCCGAACCTGTCCTGCTTCAGATCGCGGCGCTGCTGGCCGAAGTCCTGAACCTGGCGACCAACGAGGTCGCCGTCAACGGCCACGTGCGCAGCTATCCGATCACGCTGATCGACAATCCGGTCTGGGACCTGTCGGCCGCCCGCGCGCAGCGGATGCGCAGGAGCTCGAGACTGCGGGGCTGGGCTTGCGCCGGTCGGAGCGGGTCGCGGGTTTTGCCGACCGCAAGCCCGGTGACCGCCGACCCGACCGCCCTGCGCAACAACCGGCTGGAGGTCATCCTGCTGCGGTCTGACCGCTGAATCGCTCGATTTTTCCTGATTAGGGCGATCTTAAGTCGCGAATTCGCATTCTGCGGGCAACAGAAGGCTTGGTGCAGCAGAAAGGCGCAGACATGACGATTTCCTCCTCGCTCAATGCCGGGGTGGCCGGGTTGAACGCCAATGCCACCCGGCTTGCGACGATTTCCGACAACATCGCCAACTCGGGCACCTACGGCTACAGGCGGGTCGAAGCCGATTTCAGCTCGATGGTGATGCAGAGCGGGGATGCCGGCCGCTATTCGGCGGGTGGTGTCCGGGTCTCGACGCTGCGGCTGATCGACGAACGCGGTCCGCTGGTGTCGACATCGAACGCCACCGATCTGGCTGTCGACGGCCGCGGAATGCTGCCGGTCACGACCCTGAGCGCAGCCGAGACAGCGAATCGAACTTTCCGATGAGCCTTGTGACCACCGGGTCTTTCCGCCCCGATGAGAACGGCCTGCTGACCACGGAGACGGGGCTGGTGCTGATGGGCTGGCCCGCGGGCAGCGATGGCACACTCCCGAACTTCTCGCGCGACAGTTCGGCCGGGCTGGTGCCGGTGAACATCAACCCGAACGAATTCGCCGCAAACCCGACAACCGAGATGACACTGGGCGTCAACCTGCCCGCCACGGCAACCGCCTCAACCGCGTCCGGCGCCGGACAGGAGCTGTCGGTGGAATATTTCGGCAACCTTGGCACCTCGGAGACCCTCGAGGTCACCTTCACGCCCGTGATTCCGGCGACAGGTTCGTCCAACCAATGGACGATGACGCTGCGCGATTCCGCCAGTGGCGGTGTGGTGGGCGAATACACGCTGACGTTCGACGACGCGCGGGGCTCGGGCGGCACGCTTCTGTCGGTCGCGACGATTTCCGGGGGCGCCTATGACGGCGCGACCGGGACAATCGCGTTGACGGTCGCCGGCGGGCCCTTGCTTCTGACCATCGGCCGGCCGGGGCGACCCGGACGGCATGACCCAGCTGTCCGACACCTTCGCCCCGGTCACGTTCCAAGAACGGCTCGCCCGTGGGCAACCTGACCTCGGTCGAGGTCGACGAGAAGGGCTACGTCTACGCCATCTACGACAGGGCTTCACCCGGCGCATCTATCACGTCCCGCTGGTCGATGTGCCCAACCTCAACGGCCTCGCGGCGGGAAGCAACCAGACCTACCAGGTCTCGCACGACAGCGGCCCGTTCTTCCTGTGGGATGCCGGAGCCGGACCGACCGGCACGGTCGTCGGATTCGCGCGCGAGGAATCGGCCACCGACGTCGCCGCGGAACTGACCCAGCTGATCCAGACCCAGCGGGCCTATTCGTCCAACGCCAAGGTCATCCAGACCGTCGCATTGTCCTTGGCCGAGGCGACCGTCTTGCCGGTCGAGATCTCGTCCTGTGTTTTCGCGAGGCTGGAGTTGATTCCCTTCAGCGTCTGCAGCGCGACCATGGCGCTTGTGTTGGTCAGAATCGAAGACATCGTGTCGTCACCTTTCTTGCGCCGGACGCTTTGCGCCGGCTTTGAGAGACCATCGGAAATGATGGCGGAAAGGGCGTTCTCGCCAGTGCGACCTCTGGGCCGCGCCATCCCGGTCTTGGAATGCAGGCGAAGCTTTCGGCTCCAAACTCTAATGGATCGCTAAACCGCACCGATCCGTTTCCAAGAATTTGAACCAACCCCTCAGACGCGCTGCGCGAGGATACCGGGGCCGGAGGCCTCGTCCCTCTCGCCCGTGGGTCCGTACGAAACGAAGCCCTCGCCAATCGCCCTGATCTCGGCGATCCGGCGACGCGCCGCCCGCACGCCGCGCGCCGCGGCCTGCAGCAGCGCGGCGTTGCGTACCGCCTGGTGGCGGATGCGCAGCAGGCTCTCGGGCGCGATGGGCCCTGCATCGGCCAATGCCGCTTCCAGCGAATCGGTCAGATTTTCCAGATCGCCGAGGCGGCCTTGGCGCAGGGCCGAACCAACCTCTTTCAGGCACTCCATGACACGATCTTCGCCCGTCATTCGCGGCCCTCCGACATTGCCCGGAACAGGCTTTCGGCAAGCCCGATGCCGCCAGCCGCTACCATTGCCGAGGCCTGCTGCTCGCGCAGGAAGGAACTGAACTGACGTTCGCCAATGCCGCCGCCAAAACTTCCGCCGGCCTCGCCAAGGCCAGCGTGGCCGAGCATTTCCGACAGGAACGCGGTTTCCATTTCGGCCGCAAGCCGGTGCAACTGGGCCTCTGTCCCGGCGCGGGACGGTAACTTCGGGGGCGCGACGGGAACGGTCACGGGATCTGTCATCTGCGATGCCTTTCTGAGTGCGAGAGGCCAACTATCTGCCAGGCACGGTAAAGAGCCGGTAAGCAATATCGGTCATTTTTGTCCCGTCGCCCCGTCGAGGACACCATGCAAGCAGCCGCGATTCTTCCGTCGATTCCCACTGTGCAAGCGCCACCACCGCCGCCCGACGAACCGGTGGCGGACGCCAACGGTTTCGCCGACGTAATGGACCAGACCGATGTGGCCCCTGCACCTGAAACCGTTGGCGATCCGCCGACCGAAACGGCGCCGGACGGGCTGCCGAGCGAGGGTGAGGCGCCGACAACGCCGGGTACGCCGGTCATCGGCCAGCCGCCTCCCTACTGGCCTGCCCTTCCCGCCCCGCTCCTTGCCTTGTTGCCCGAAGCGGCAGCGGTCCCGACGGCGCCACCTCTCGTCGCGGGACCGGAAGGCGGGGTGACCGACGCTCTCATCCCGGACGCGCCGCAGTCGCCATCAGCCCAGAACGCAGACCCAAGGATTGTCGCGCAGCCCGGTCTGTCTGGCCTTGCGCCTTCTGGTCCCACCGGGGCGCCCGATACCGGCTCGGTCATCGCCGCCGCACCGCCGGATACCTCCGAACTCCGAAGCGGTCATCAACCAGCTGGGACGACAGCAACTCGCGGCGCCGCCCGCCGTTGGTCCGCCCACTGCTCCAGCGCAGGCACAGATCCCCGCCTTCTGGTCACTGCATCTGGCGGACCCCGTCGCCCGATCCGGTGAGAAGCTGCCTGCCGACGCCGAGTCGGTGGCCACAACCTCTGAGGGCGGGGAAACTGTGACACCTACGTTGCAGCCTGTTGCCGGCGCGCTGCTGTCGGTCGACGGCAGCGGTGCGCCCGACATGCTCGCCCCGCCACAATCATCTTCCGTCGCGCCCGGCTCTGTTCCGCAAGGGGCTGCCACACCTGGCGCACCCGCCCAGACGCCGGTCGCGGCGGCATTGCCGCCCGGCCTGCCGAACGATCTGGCAGCTCTCATCTCGGCGCGGCCCGATGGCCCTGTCGATCTGCAACTCTTCCCCGAAGAGCTAGGTCACCTGCGCCTGAGTCTGACACAGGACGGCGACATCCTGCGCGTCACGATCCAGGCGGAACGTGCCGAAACGCTGGACCTGCTGCGCCGACATGCCGACACGCTGATGGACGAGATCCGCATGGCGGGATTCTCGGGCGGCACCTTCAACTTCTCCGGATGGCAGGGCCCCGCACCCGATGCTCGGCAGTCGCCGGAACACGCCTCATTCGCTGAAACTGCTGACCCCGCACCACCGCTAGCAACACGCCTCGCCCATTCCGGGCTGGACCTCAGATTGTGAAAGGACTGCCATGACAGTCACCGCCATTCAGGGAGCCGTCCCTGCCCAGACTTCGCCGCGGACCCAAACGAACACGTCCGCGCTGATCGATTCGGATTTCGAGACGTTCCTGCGCATGCTGACAGTGCAGCTTCAGAACCAGGACCCGCTCGATCCCATCGACAACTCTGAATACGCGGTTCAACTCGCCACGTTCTCGGGGGTCGAACAGCAGGTCAAGACCAACGATCTGCTTGAAACCCTGGGATCACAGTTGGGCGTGATGGGGATGTCAGAACTGGCCGGCTGGGTCGGAAAGCAGGCGCGGGCGAACATGCCCGTCGCCTTCACCGGCGAGCCGGTCACGTTCCACGGCAGCGCCCGACCGCTGGCAGATGCGGCCGAACTGGTCATCACGGATGGAACCGGCCGGATCGTTGCGCGCGATCCGATCCTTCCTGGCTCCGACAAGCGCGACTGGAACGGCACGGGAGCAGACGGCACGGTGCTGCCCGCCGGGCGCTACACCGCCGTGCTGGAAAGCTTTGCCAACGGTCAGCTCATAGGAACCGATCCGGCCGAGGTCTATGCCGAGGTGATCGAGGCGCGGAACATCGGCGGAACCACAACGCTTGTGTTTCCCGACGGGATCGAAGTGGCGGCCGACAAGATCACCGCTCTCCGCTCTGGCTGATCGCTTGCCGCCGGGCGCTGGCCCGCCTAGCCTCCCGCCCCGATGAGTCTCCTGCCGCCTTCCGCGATCCGCGATTCCGTCCTTCGCGCGCTTCCCGTCCTGGCGGGCCTTGGTTGGCAATCGCTGGTGGGGGGGCGCACGAACCGCGCGTGGCGGATCGGGGACTGCGTCGTCAAGGTCTATGACCCCGACGCGGCGTCGCCGCTGTTTCCCAACGACCCCCGGGCCGAGGCGCGGGCGCTGGCCCAGATCGGTCCCGTCGGACTGGCCCCCCGGCTGCTGGCGAGCGGCGATGACTGGGTTGCCTACGCCCATGTCGAAGGGACGGCGGGCGAGGCCGACCCTGCCGCAATCGCGCGGTGCCTTTTCCGTATCCATCAGCAGCCGGGCTTGGGCTATCGCAGCCTGCCATCGGGCAGCGCGGCGCTCATCGCGCAGACGCAACGCCATCCTCGCCGCCTGCAAGGCGCGCGTGCCGCCGCCACCGCACATTCCGGATGTGCCCGCAGTGCCTGCGACCGTCCTGGTCCATGGCGATGCCGTGCCCGGAAACATCATCGCCACGTCGAACGGTCCGGTCCTGATCGACTGGCAATGCCCCGCACGGGCCGACCCCGCAGAAGATCTGGCGACGTTTCTGTCGCCCGCGATGCACTGGCTTTACCGGGGAAAACTGCCAGACGAAGCCGAACGGTCACAATTCCTCGACGCTTATCCCGATCCGGTCGTGGTCGACAGGTACCTGCGCCTGGCGCCGCTGTTTCGGTGGCGGATGGCGGCCCATTGCCTATGGAAGGCGGAACGCGGCGCGGCCGATTACGCAACCGCGCTCAAGCTGGAACTCGGCTAGATCAGCGTTCCGATCCAGACACCGAAACCCGTCAGCCCCGCACCCAGAACAATCCAGGCGACGGGGTGCAAGGGGCCACGGCGCGGCGCGGCCACTTCGTGGACTTCGGCCTGACGGATCAGTTGCGCTTCGACCAGCCGGGGCAGTTTCGGTCCGAAACGGGCCATCACCCGCGCCGTCTTTGCCAGATCGCGCAGCAGCGCCTTGGGACCGACATTCGACGTTATGTAACCTTCGACGATCGGCCGGGCGACCTGCCAGATGTTGATATGCGGGTCGAGGCTGCGCGCGACCCCTTCGACCACCACCATCGTCCGCTGGAGAAGGATCAATTCCGTCCGCGTTTCCATCCCGAAGCGTTCGGTGACCTCGAACAGATAGGCCAGCAAGCGCGCCATCGAGATCCGGCTCGCATCCATCCCGAAGATCGGCTCGCCCACAGCCCGCAACGCGCGCGCGAAGTCGTCGATGTCGCGGTCCGCAGGCACATATCCGGCCTCGAAATGAACCTCGGCCACGCGGCGGTAGTCCTTGCGGATGAAACCGAACAGGATCTCGGCATAGACCCTCCGGGTATACTCGTCGATCCGCCCCATGATCCCGAAATCATAGGCGATGATATCGCCGTTCCGCGCGACCTTCAGGTTTCCCTGGTGCATGTCCGCATGGAAATAGCCGTCACGCAGGGCGTGGTTCAGGAAAAGCTGAAGCACGCGGGTGGCCAGTTCCCGGCGGTCGAGGCCCATCGCGTCGATCGCGGCGTTGTCGGCCAGCGACACGCCCTCGGCCCAGCCAAGGGTCATCACAGTGCGGCCCGACAGGAACCAGACGGGGGTAGGCACCTGAAAGCCCGCGTCGTTCTTCGTGTTCGCCGCGAACTCGGCTGCCGCGCTGCTTTCCAGCCGCAGGTCCAGCTCGCCCATCACCACGCCTTCGAAATGCGTGATCACATCCATCGGCCGCAGGCGGCGCGAGGCGGGCGACAGGAACTCGATCATCCGGGCGGCCAGATAGAAGGCGTCGATATCCTTGCGGAACGCGCGCTCGATGTTCGGGCGCAGAACCTTGACCGCCACGTCCTGCCCCGTCTCGGCAAGCGTGGCCCGGTGCACCTGCGCGATGGACGCGGCGGCGACGGGTTCCGAGAACTCGCTGAACGTGATGTCCACCGGCACTTCAAGCTCGGCCTCGATCATCTGCCGCGCGATGGCGGTGGGGAAAGGCGGCAGCTTGTCCTGCAGATACTTGAGCTGCTCGGCAAGCTCGTCCCCCACCACATCGGGCCGGGTCGACAGGATCTGCCCGAACTTGATGTAGGCCGGCCCAAGGGCTGTCAGGGCGCGCGTCGCAGGCGGCAGCGCGGGGTCACCCTTCAGGCCCAGCCACTTGAACGGCCAGCCCAGCACCCGCGCCACGAGGCGCAAGCGCGGCGGCGCGCGGAACGCCTCGAGCACCACGCCCATCGCCCCCGTCCGCTCCAGCGTCGCACCGGTGCGGATCAGCCGCCAGATGTTGTGCGGGCCCCGCACCTACAGCTTCCACCCGGAATGCAGTGCGGCGACACCCATCGTCAGGTTGCGATACTTCACCTGATCGAACCCGGCGGCACGGATCATTCCGGCAAAGGTTTCCTGATCGGGGAACTTGCGGATCGACTCGACCAGATACTGGTAGCTGTCCCTGTCCCCCGCCACGACCTGCCCCATCACCGGAATGACGTTGAAGGAATAGCGGTCATAGAGCCATTGCAGCCCTTCATTGGGAATATGACTGAACTCCAGCACCATGAGGCGCCCACCGGGGCGCAGCACGCGGAACGCTTCCGACAGCGCGTCGGGAATGCGCGTCACGTTCCGGATGCCGAAGCTGATCGTGTAGACATCAAAGGTATTGTCGGCAAAGGGCAGCGCCATCGCATCGCCCACGACCCAGTCCAGCCGGTCGGCCAGCCGGTCGGCCTCGGCACGCTTGCGACCCTCGACCAGCATCGACTCGGTCATGTCCAGCACGGTGGCCGTCGCGGTCGGCGCACGCTTGAGAAAACGGAACGCCACGTCGCCCGTGCCCCCCGCCACGTCCAGCAGGCGCTGGCCCGGACGCGGCGCGAGCCAGTCCATCATCGCGTCTTTCCACAGGCGGTGGACGCCCCCCGACATCAGGTCGTTCATGATGTCGTACTTCGAGGCGACGCGCGTGAAGACGCCATGCACCATGCCGGCCTTCTCGGCCTCGCCCACCGTCTGAAATCCGAAGTGGGTCGTCTGGTCGTCGTCGTTCATTACCGGTCTGTCCCGCATTGGCCTGCCGTGGGATATAACGTCCCGCAGCCAAGGACAAACCTTCAATCTGCCGCAGGGCTGGCGCACCCACCGCAACAGCCATATGAGTCCCATATGAAAGCCATATGCGTTCCATACACAGGATAGACCCCTGAATGCCCGAACTACCCGAGGTCGAGACCGTCCGCCGCGGGCTGGAGCCGGTGATGACCGGGCATGTCATCACCCTTGCCGAAACCCGGCGCCCCGACCTGCGCTGGCCCCTGCCCGACCGCATGGCCGAACGGTTGACGGGGCAACGGGTCGAGCGCTTGCGGCGACGGTCGAAATACATCCTGGCGGACCTGTCGTCGGGCGAGACGCTGCTCGTGCACCTGGGCATGTCGGGACGGATGCTGGTTTCCGGCGGGATGCTGGGGCAGTTTCACCACGACCACCCCGCCCCCGAGAAGCACGATCACGTGATCCTGACGATGGACGGCGGGGCGCGCATCACCTTCAACGACGCGCGCCGGTTCGGAGCGATGGACCTTGTCGCCACCGAGTCCGCTGAAACGCATCTGCTGCTGGCCAGCCTTGGCCCCGAACCGCTGGGGAACGGGTTTGACGAGCACTATCTCGTGGCCCGCCTGAAGGGTCGCAACACACCCATAAAGTCGGCGCTGCTGGACCAGCGGGTCGTTGCCGGGCTTGGAAACATCTATGTCTGCGAGGTGCTGTTCCGCGCAGGCATCAACCCTCGGCGCAAGGCCGGCCGCATCAGCGCGGCCCGCATCGCGGCACTGGTGCCGCTGATCCGTCAGGTTCTGACCGAGGCGATCGAGGCGGGCGGGTCGTCGTTGCGCGACTACCGGCAGGCCGATGGCGAGCTTGGCTATTTTCAGCACACCTTCCGGGTCTATGACCGCGAGGGGCAGCCTTGCGTGACGTCTGGTTGTTCTGGGACCGTCGCGCGTGTGGTGCAGTCGGGGCGGTCATCGTTCTATTGCCCCGTCTGCCAGAGATGACCTGAACGACAACCCCCGCGACACCATCACCACAAGGAAAGCGCCATGGCCTATCAGACAGTGATCGTCGAGACGAATGACCATGTGGCACTGGTGAAGTTGCACCGCCCGGATGCGCTGAACGCCCTCAATCTGCAGCTCATGTCCGAACTCGCCGCCGCCCTGACCGAGGCCGATGCCGACGACGATGTCCGCTGCATCGTCCTGACCGGATCGGAGAAAGCCTTTGCGGCGGGGGCAGACATCCGCGAAATGGCGACGAAATCCTTTGTCGAGGTCTTCAGCACAGACCTGTTCGGCCCCGAAGCCGAAGCGATAGAACGTGTCCGCAAACCCATCATCGCTGCCGTCGCCGGTTATGCCCTGGGCGGCGGATGCGAACTGGCGATGCTGTGCGATTTCATCATCGCCGCCGACACGGCGAAGTTCGGGCAGCCCGAGATCAACCTCGGAATCGTGGCGGGCATGGGCGGAACGCAGCGCCTGACACGCGCCGTCGGCAAGTCCAAGGCGATGGACATGCATCTGACAGGGCGGTTCATGGATGCGACCGAGGCCGAACGGGCAGGTCTCGTCAGCCGGGTCGTGCCCGCCGACACGCTGATGGACGAGGCCATGTCGGCGGCACGGAAGATCGCCGACAAATCCGCGGTCACGGTCCGGGCCGTGAAGGAAGCGGTAAAGCGCGCCGACGAGACGACGCTGCGCGAGGGCCTTCTGCACGAGCGGCGCCTCTTCCATGCGATGTTCGCCACCGAAGACCAGAAAGAGGGAATGAGCGCATTTCTGGAAAAGCGCATTCCGAAGTTCCGGGATCGCTAGGGAATCGGGGCGTTTCGCGGTTGACTTGCCCCCGAACTCGGCCCTAAAGACGCGGCTTCAGATTTACCCGAACCGATGAACCGGAAAACCGACCTATGGCAAATACGCCCCAGTCCAAGAAGCGCGCCCGCCAGAGCGAAGCCCGCTATGCCGTGAACAAGGCGCGCCGCTCGCGGATCCGCACCTTCCTGCGCAAGGTTGAGGAAGCCCTGGCTTCCGGCGACCAGTCGGCAGCGTCCGAAGCCCTGAAGGTCGCGCAGCCCGAGCTTGCGCGCGGCATCACCAAGGGTGTGCTGCACAAGAACACGGTCGCCCGCAAGATGTCGCGCCTGTCGTCGCGCGTGAAGGCTCTCGGCGCAACCGCCTGATCCCGGAAGACTGTTGCAAGACCCGAAGGGGCGCCCGTGAAGCGGGCGTCCCTTTTGCATTTGAAGCTGCAAATTCAAGCGAAACGGGCCGGCGTGGCGGGACTGTTGCAGAACAACCTCACGCCTTGCCGGATTCGCTCGACCCACCCCTGAGTCAAGAGCGTTGTTCGGTTGCGAAGCCGCTTCGCCAGTTGCTAGCGTCCGAGGGCGATTCACATCGTCCTGGGGGGACATGGGAAGATCGCAAACGATCGTTCTGGTTCAACCACCGCTGCCGGTGCTGGACGCTTCATGAAAATCGTTTGGGATCAACCATTTGGAATGTGCGGGGAAGTGGGGCTTTCCTGCCGTCCAGAACCGGATCCTGCGACAGGCCTCGGCCTGGGCAGGGTACGGTCATGTCCATGAAACTTGAGACCGTGCCACCTGAACCGAACCTCGCCGTTCGGTCTGAATGGGTGGACTCCGCCAGTATTGCCAGTGGCAATGCGGCGGCGCGGCCGAAGTCGGGCTGGTCGTGCATCGCAGGGGACTGCGGGTGGCAACAGACGCGTGCAATACACGGGCAACGGCTTTGAACGGGCAAGCAATAATGACCGATGACACATGGGGACTCGTCCGCAACGATCTTCTTCAGAGGATCGGCAAGAACAATTTCCTGACGTGGATCGAACCTCTTCGAATGACCGGAATCGAGGCCGGGGTCGCCCGTTTCGAAGTGCCGACGGTGTTTTTCGGGGATTGGGTGTCGCGCAATTATTCGGACCAGATTCGCAGCGAGTTGAACCGCCTTGGCGAACAGGTCGACCGGGTCGAGTTCCTGGTGGGAGCGGCACGTCAGGAAAATGGCATCGCCCGCGCCCCCAAGAACGGCGCCGTCGCCAAATCGAGGCCGGCTCATGACGACGAATTCAAGGGCGCCGCTCTCGATGCCCGTTTCACGTTTGACAGCTTTGTCGTGGGCAAACCGAACGAGCTTGCCCATGCCGCTGCCCGGCGCGTGGCAGAAGGTGGGCCGGTCACGTTCAACCCGCTGTTCCTTTATGGTGGTGTCGGGCTGGGCAAGACCCATCTGATGCACGCCATCGCGCACGAGCTTCAGACCAGGAACCCCGAGCTTCGGGTGCTTTACCTCTCTGCCGAGCAGTTCATGTACCGCTTCGTGCAGGCGCTTCGCGAACGCCAGATCATGGGCTTCAAGGAGCTGTTCCGCTCGGTCGACGTGCTGATGGTCGACGACGTGCAGTTCATCGCCGGCAAGGACAGCACCCAGGAAGAATTCTTCCACACGTTCAACGCGCTGGTCGACCAGAACAAGCAGATCGTCATTTCCGCTGACCGCGCGCCGGGAGAGATCAAGGATCTGGAAGACCGCATCAAGAGCCGCCTGCAATGCGGTCTTGTCGTCGACCTGCACCCGACCGACTACGAGCTTCGGCTGGGCATCCTGCAGCAGAAGGTCGAGTTCTATCGCCAGCAGTATCGTGGCCTTGCCATCTCGCGATGGCGTGCTGGAGTTTCTGGCGCACCGCATCACCACCAATGTCCGCGTGCTGGAAGGCGCGCTGACCCGGCTTTTCGCCTTTGCCAGCCTGGTGGGTCGCGAGATCACGCTGGAACTGGCGCAGGACTGCCTCGCCGACATCCTGCGCGCCTCGGACCGCAAGGTGACGATCGAGGAAATCCAGCGCCAGGTGGCCGAGCATTACAACGTCCGCCTGTCCGACCTGATCGGGCCCAAGCGGGTGCGCACCATCGCCCGGCCGCGGCAGATGGCCATGTATCTGGCGAAACAGCTGACGCCGCGCAGCCTGCCCGAAATCGGCCGCCGTTTCGGTGGCCGGGACCACACGACGATCATGCACGGCGTGCGGCGGATCGAAGAGCTGATGACGACCGACAGCCAGTTGTCGGACGATCTGCAACTGCTGCGCCGGCTGCTGGAAGGCTAGGCGCGCGGGCGGGGCCTTGACGCCCCCCGCAAAGCAATCGACAGTCCGGAAAAGGCTTGAGAACTGGCTGAAACCGGTTAGTTTTCGCGTCCCCGACCGAAGCGGGCGGGTGTCCAGAGGGAATGGTCGGAATGAAGATCAGCATCGAGCGCGCCGCACTTCTGAAGGCCGTGGGCCAGGCGCAATCGGTCGTGGAGCGGCGCAACACGATCCCGATCCTTGCCAACGTGCTGATCGAGGCGGAAGGGGCGACAGGTCAGCTTCCGCGCGACCGATCTGGACATCGAAGTGGTCGACAAGGCCCCCGCGCATGGTCGAGCGGCCGGGCGCCACGACCGTATCGGCCGTGATGCTGCACGAGATCGTCCGCAAGCTTCCCGACGGCGCGCTGGTCAGCCTGTCCGAAGACGGCGCGAGCGGGCGGCTGACCGTGACGGCGGGCCGGTCGACCTTCAATCTGGCGACGCTGCCGAAGGAAGATTTTCCGGTCATGGCAAGCTCGCGAATACTCGTCGAATTTCTCGGCCCCGGCGCCGGTGCTGCGGCGGCTGTTCGACAAGGCGAAGTTCGCGATCTCGACCGAGGAGACGCGCTACTACCTGAACGGCGTCTACATGCATGTCGGCCCAGGGCGAAGGCCGGCCGATCCTGCGCTGCGTGGCGACCGACGGTCACCGGCTTGCCCGGATCGACGCGCCGCTGCCCGAAGGCGCCGACGAACATGCCCGGCGTGATCGTGCCGCGCAAGACCGTGGGCGAGCTGCGCAAGCTGCTGGACGATGACGAGGCGCAGATCGCCGTGTCGGTATCCGAGACGAAGGTGCGCTTCGCGACCCCGGCGATCGTGCTGACGTCCAAGGTCATCGACGGCACCTTCCCCGACTACACCCGTGTCATCCCGACCGGGAACACCCGGCGGCTGGAAGTGGACGCGCGCGAGTTCGCCAAGGCCGTGGACCGGGTCGCGACCGTCTCGTCCGAGCGGTCGCGCGCCGTGAAGCTGTCGCTGGACGAGGATCGGCTGGTCCTTTCGGTCAATGCGCCCGACAGCGGCGCCGCCGAGGAGGAACTTGCCGTCGCCTATAACGACGAGCGGCTGGAGATCGGCTTCAACGCGAAATACCTGCTGGAAATCGCCAGCCAGGTGGACCGCGAGAACGCCGTGTTCCTGTTCAACTCCGCCGGCGATCCGACGCTGATGCGCGAAGGCAACGACCAGCGCGGTCTATGTCGTGATGCCGATGCGGGTCTGACCGCGCACGGCTGACCTATCGCGGGGCGCTGTCCCGGCAAACCGATGAACAGAGATTGAACAGACGTGGCGAGTCTCGCGATCACATCGCTGACCCTCTCGCACGTCCGGTCGCACCGGTCGGCGCGGCTTGAGCTTTGCGGGCGCGCCGGTCGCGTTTTTCGGCCCCAACGGAGCAGGCAAGACGAATATCCTTGAAGCTGTCTCGTTCCTGTCGCCGGGGCGCGGGCTGCGCCGCGCCTCCGCCGCCGAGATCGCCCGTCGACCGGAAGCGCTGGGGTGGAAGGTCGTGGCGCAGCTCGCCGCTGCCGGGGCGACGCATGAGCTTGAAACCTGGGCAGAAGGCGGCGAACCCCGGCAGGTCAGGATCGACGGCAAGCCTGCCACCCAGTCGGCTCTTGGCCGCGTTCTGCGTGTGCTCTGGCTTGTCCCCGCGATGGACCGGTTGTGGACCGAGGCCGCCGAGGGGCGCCGGCGGTTTCTGGACCGCATGACGCTGAGCCTCTTTCCCGACCATGCCGATGCCTCGATCGCCTATGAAAAGGCGATGCGCGACCGGAACCGGCTGTTGCGCGACGAGATCACCGATGCCGGCTGGTATGCCGCGCTTGAGGCGCAGATGGCCGAAGCGGGCGCGGCGATCAGCGCGAACCGTGACGCAACGCTCGCGCGTCTCGCCGCCGCACAGGCCGGGGCGCAGACAGCCTTTCCGGCGGCCAGCCTGTCGCTCGACTTCCCCGATCCGCAACCTGCACCGGAGGCGCTGGCGTCTGCGCTTGCCGAGCACCGCCGTCGCGACATGGCGGCGGGACGGACGTTGATCGGACCGCACCGCGCTGACCTTGAGGGCGATCTACGCGAGCAAGTCGCTACCCGCCGAGCAGTGCTCGACGGGCGAACAGAAGGCGCTGCTGATCTCGCTTATCCTCGCCAATGCCCGCGCCTTGCGGGCCGAGACGGGCGCCGCCCCGGTCCTGCTGCTGGACGAGGTCGCGGCACATCTGGACGAAACGCGCCGTGCCGCCCTGTATGCCGAGATCGAGGCGCTCGAGGCGCAGGCCCTGATGACCGGGACCGGCCCCGAACTTTTCGACAGCCTGGGCGCGCAGGCACAGCGGTTCTCGGTCGTCGATGATGCGGGAACGTCAACCGTGACCGAGGTGTCGCCATGACCATCAGCTTCGACTCCTTGCTGCTTTACGCCGGAGCCATGGTGATCCTGTTCATCACGCCTGGCCCGGTCTGGGTCGCGATCATTGCACGCGGCCTCTCAGGCGGGTTCAGTGCCGCCTGGCCATTGGCAGTCGGGGTGGCGCTTGGCGACATGGCTTGGCCGCTGGCAGCGATCTTTGGCCTGAGCTGGATCGTTGCATCGCATGAGGGCGTATTCGATGCTCTGCGATGGGTTGCCGTGGGCATTTTCCTGCTGATGGGCTGGCTGCTGATCCGGAACGCCGACCGGCCAATCGGGTCTGACAGCCGCCTGACCCGACCCGGCCGTTGGGCGGGGTTCGCAGCGGGCGTGGCGGCTGTCATCGGAAACCCCAAGGCAATCCTTTTCTACATGGGCGTGCTTCCCGGCTTCTTCGACCTGCGCAGCGTCACCGGCCCGGACATTGCCGCAATACTTGCAGTTTCAGTCATCATTCCGATGACCGGAAACCTGATCTTCGCGCTCATGGTCGACCGTATCCGAACGGTCCTGTCGTCTCCTGTCGCGCTCAGGCGGCTGAATACCGGCGCGGGCATCCTCCTGATCGTTGTGGCTGCGGTCATCGCCCTGTCCTGACCCCAAATATTGTGTGCATGGCGTGACATTCCGCCAGCGAGCGACTATAAATCGCGCACAAGAAAAGGAACGGGTCCGCATGGCCGAAGCCGCACAGAAGCTCGACGACTACACCTCTGATTCCATCAAGGTTCTCAAGGGCTTGGAAGCTGTCCGCAAGCGTCCGGGCATGTATATCGGGGATACCGACGATGGCTCGGGCCTGCACCACATGGTGTACGAGGTCGTGGACAACGGGATCGACGAGGCGCTGGCAGGCCATGCGACCGCCGTTACCGTCAAGATCCATGCCGACAGCTCGGTTTCGGTTCGCGACAACGGGCGCGGCATCCCTGTCGACATCCATGCCGAGGAAGGCGTCTCGGCCGCCGAAGTGATCATGACCCAGCTTCATGCCGGGGGAAAGTTCGACCAGAACAGCTACAAGGTCTCGGGTGGTCTGCACGGCGTCGGCGTTTCGGTCGTCAATGCATTGTCCGACTGGCTGGAGCTGCGCGTCTGGCGGAATGGCAAGGAATACTTCGCGAAATTCGAGAATGGGGACACTGTCGAGCCTCTGCGCGTGGTGGGTGATGCCCCGGGCGAGAAGGGTACCGAGGTACGCTTTCTCGCCTCGGCCAAGACGAACCGCGCCGATGGCACCTTCTCGAACCTCGACTACGTCTTCAAGACGCTCGAAAACCGTCTGCGCGAGCTTGCCTTCCTGAATTCGGGCGTACGCATCGTTCTTGAGGATGAACGTCCGGCGGAACCGTTGAGGTCGGAGCTTTTCTACGAGGGGGGGGTGCGCGAGTATGTCCGCTACCTCGACCGCTCGAAAACGCCCGTCATGCCCGAGCCGATCTACATCATCGGCGAGAGGGGCGGCATCACCGTCGAAATCGCGATGTGGTGGAACGACAGCTACCACGAGACTGTGCTGCCCTTTACCAACAACATTCCTCAACGCGACGGCGGCACGCACCTTGCTGGCTTCCGCGGCGCGCTGACGCGCACCATCAACAACTACGCTCAGTCTTCCGGCATCGCGAAGAAAGAGAAGGTGGAATTCACGGGCGACGACGCGCGCGAAGGTCTGACCTGCGTGCTGTCCGTCAAGGTGCCCGATCCGAAATTCTCAAGCCAAACCAAAGACAAGCTGGTGTCGAGCGAGGTTCGCCCGGCCGTCGAGAACCTGGTGAACGAAAAGCTCGCCGAGTGGTTCGAGGAGAATCCCGGCCCGACCCGCCAGATCGTCGGCAAGATCATCGAGGCAGCGCTGGCCCGCGAGGCGGCCCGGAAGGCGCGCGAACTGACGCGCCGCAAGACCGCGCTCGACGTGGCCTCGCTTCCCGGCAAACTGGCCGATTGCCAGGAGCGTGATCCGTCGAAGTCCGAGATCTTCCTCGTCGAGGGTGACAGCGCAGGCGGCTCGGCCAAGCAGGGCCGGTCGCGGTCGAACCAGGCGGTCCTGCCCTTGCGCGGCAAGATCCTGAACGTGGAACGCGCGCGCTTCGACCGGATGCTGGGCAGCCAGGAGATCGGCACGCTGATCACCGCGCTTGGCACCGGGATCGGGCGGGACGAGTTCGACATCGGCAAGCTGCGTTACCACAAGATCGTCATCATGACCGATGCCGACGTGGACGGCGCGCATATCCGCACGCTGCTGCTGACCTTCTTCTTCCGCCAGATGCCGCAGGTGATCGAAGGCGGATACCTCTATATCGCGCAGCCGCCGCTCTACAAAGTCGCGCGCGGCAAGTCCGAGGTCTACCTGAAGGATCAGGCCGCGCTTGAGGATTATCTTGTCCAGATGGGGGTCGAGGGCGCGATCCTTCGGCTTGGCACGGGCGAGGATATCTCGGGCGCCGACCTGGCCCGCATCGTCGAGGAGGCGCGCGTTGTGCGCCGCAGCCTGCAAGCCTTCCCGACGCATTATCCGGCCCATATCCTGGAACAGTCGGCCATCGCCGGTGCGCTGGTGCCGGGCCGGGTCGATGCCGATGCTCAGGGCGTCGCAGACCGTGTGGCGAAGCGTCTGGACCTGATCGCGGTCGAATATGAACGCGGGTGGTCGGGCCGCCCGACACAGGACCACGGGCTGCGGTTTTCGCGGACGGTTCGCGGCGTGGAAGAGGTGCGGACGCTGGACGGCCCGGTTCTGCGCTCGGGTGAGGCGCGGCGCCTCGCCTCGCATACCGACAGTCTTGCGGAAACCTATGGCCTGCCCGCCAGGCTTATCCGCAAAGACCGTGAGCAACTGATCCACGGCCCGGTGGAACTGCTTCAGGCGATCCTGGCCGAAGGCGAGAAGGGCCTGTCGCTGCAACGCTACAAGGGTCTGGGCGAAATGAACCCGGATCAGCTGTGGGAAACCACGCTGGACCCCGAAGCGCGGACACTCTTGCAGGTGAAGATCGACGACCTGGCAGAGGCGGACGACATCTTTACGAAGCTGATGGGCGATGTCGTCGAACCACGGCGCGAGTTCATCCAGCAGAACGCGCTGAACGTCGAAAATCTGGATACCTGAGAGGCAAATCCGACACCGGCGCAGACTGCGACGTCAGCCCGACAGGTTGGCCCGCATCGGTCCGGCTCGGTGCCGCTTGTGCGTGTTCACCAACAGCAGAAGCCGCCATCCACGAGCAGATCGACGCCCGTGCAGAAGGACGAGGCATCGCTGGCCAGAAAAATCGCCGGTCCCACCATCTCGTCGACCGATGCCATCCGCCCCATCGGGGTCTGCACCTCGAATTCCCGGGTCTGGTGGACCATTTCCGGGCGCGTGTTCATCGGGGTCGCCGTATAGCCGGGGCTGATCGAATTGACGCGAAGACCGCGCGACACCCATTCCATCGCCAGCGATTTCGACATGTGGATGACGCCAGCTTTCGAGGCGTTGTAATGCGCCTGATCGAGCCCCTTGTTCACGATCACCCCCGACATCGAGGCGATGTTGATGATCGACCCCTTGCCATGTTTCAGCATCGCCCGCGCCTCGGCCTGGCAGGACAGGAAGACGCCCTTCAGGTTGATGTCCATCAGGGTCTGGTACTGGTCTTCCTCCATGTCCTCGGCCCGATTGGCATTGGCGATCCCTGCGGCGTTCACCGCGATCCGCAACGGCCCAAGTTCGGCCTCGCAGCGCGACACGGCTGCCGCCAGATCGGCCTTGGCCGTCACGTCGGCGACAACGGCAATGGCCTTGCGCCCGGTCGCCGCGATCATCTCGACGGTGTCGCTCAAGCCGCCATCGGTGCGGCGGTCAAGGCAGGCGACATGAGCACCGCATTGCGCCAGCCCGAGCGCGATACGCTGCCCGATACCGCTGCCCGCCCCGGTGACGAGAGCGACGCGGCCCGCCAGATCGAACAGCCTCGGGGCGTCGAGGGTGATTTTGGTCATGTGTCTGTCCCTTGTTAGCTTGTGGCGAGTTCCATCACCGACACGTCGTTGGCTTCGCTCCGGTCAAGGATACCGGCCTGCCGACCCTGCGCCATCACGAGAATGCGGTTCGACACGCCGAGAACCTCTTCCAGGTCGGAACTGACGACAATCACGCTGCGGCCCTCCTCGGCCAGATCCTTGATGATGTCGTAGATCGAGGAGCGTGCACCCACGTCGATCCCGCGGGTCGGCTCGTCGAGGACCACAACCTGCGGATCGCGTGCCAGCCACTTGGCGAGAACCACCTTCTGCTGGTTGCCGCCCGACATCTCGCTTGCCTTCTGGCGGCCACGTCCCTTGACGCCGAACCTGCGGATGTTCTCGGCGGCGAAGCTGCGCAGTCTGCGGATGCTGAAGAACCCGTTGGTCGAAACGGCTTCCCGGTTCGCATACCCCATGTTCTCGGCGATGGTATGATCCAGGATAAGCCCCTGATCCTTGCGGTCCTCGGGCACGAGCACGATCCCGTGGCGGATCGCCTCCCATGGATGACGGGGCGTGATCTCGGCGCCCCGCAGCATGACGCGCCCCGACGCGATCGGATCGGCCCCGGTGATGGCCCGGACGAGTTCGGTTCGGCCCGCGCCCACCAGGCCGGCGATACCGAAGATCTCGCCCTTGCGGACCGAGAACGACACGTCCCGGAAATCTCCCGTAGGCGAGGTCAGGTTCTCGACCTGCAGGGTCACCTCGTCTGACGGGTCGGGCATGTGCGGGAACATCCGGTCAAGGCTGCGGCCCACCATGCTTTCGACGATGGTTCGGACCGGAACGTCGCCCTTTTCGAACTCCTGCACCTTGGCGCCATCGCGCAGCACCACGATGCGGTCGGCAATCTGGCGGATCTCGTCCAGCCGGTGCGAAATATAGATGATGCCCACGCCATCTGCGCGCAACCGCTCGATCTGGCGGAACAGAAGCTCGACTTCGGCCCCGCCGAGCGACGCGGTGGGCTCGTCAAGGATCAGAAGGCGCGCGTCGAGCGACAGCGCCTTTGCAATTTCGATCAGTTGCTGGTTCGCGGTGGACAGCCCCTCGACCCGCCGCGTGGCGGGGATGGTCAGGCCAAGCCGCTTCAGCTGTTCCGACGCCTTAGCGATCATCGCCGCGTGATCGACGCGGCCGTAGCGCGTCGGATAGCGCCCGACATAGACATTCTCGGCAATCGTCAGATGGGGCAGAAGCCGCATCTCCTGGTGGATCAGGCCGACACCCAGATCGATCGCCTCACGCGGGCTGGCCGGAGCATAGGGCGCCCCCTGCCAGCTCATCGTGCCGGTACTCGGTTCCTTCGAGCCGGCGATGATGCCGGAAAGCGTCGACTTTCCGGCACCATTCTCGCCCAGCAGCGCCACGACCTGCCCCGCAAAGATGTCCATGTCGATCTCGCGCAGCACTTCGGTCGGTCCATAGGACTTGCCGATGCCGCGAAGCGACAGGAGCGGGGTGGCTGTCATGGCGCTGCCTTTCGGGTGGTCGCGCTTACGGGTGCTCGGCCACGAACTGCGGCGCGTTCTCGCAAGTGGTCAGCACGGCTTCCGAGACCTGCTTTTCCGGCACCTTCTCGCCCGCCGCCACGGCAATCGCCGAGTCGACGGCCAGAACGCCCATGCGCCGCGTGCTCTGCGTTGCGGTCACAACGAACGGACCCTCGCACTTGGCCAGGTATTCGAGCGCGGCACCGTCGCCGTCATAGCCGCCGATGATGACCTTGTCCGAAAGACCAGCCGCATCCACGGCTTTTGCAGCACCCATCGCCAGACCGTCGGCCTGACCGAAGATCATGGTGATGTCGGGATGCGCCTGAAGCATGTTCTGGGTGATCGAGAAGCCTTCGTCAGGCGACCACATGTTCGACCACTGCTGATCGACCAGTTCGACTTCGGGATGCTCGCCGATGGCGCGCATGCAGCCGTTGGTACGGTCCACTTCCGGCGTGGTGCCCTTCTGGCCATGGATAATGACCATCTTGCCCTTGCCGCCCGCACGCTCGATCACCGTCTTGCAGACCGCATAGGACGATTCCACGCCCTCGCCACCGATGAAGGTGTCGCCCGGTTCTTCTTCGGGGAAACGGTCGACGTTGATCACCGGGATACCGGCCTCGCGTGCAAGACGGGTCGGCACCGCTGCGGCCGCCGCGCCAGCCGGGATGTAGATGAACGCGTCGATCCCCTGCGTCATCAGGTCCTGCACCTGGCTTACCTGGGTGGCGGTATCGTTCTTGGCGTCGACCACGACGACCTCGATACCCTTGCTGCCGGCGTAGTTCTCCACACCGATCTTGATCTGGTTGAAGAAGTCTGCCTGCAGGTTCGGCACAGCCAGACCGATCTTCTTCACTTCTTCGGCCAGCCCCTGTCCGGCGACCAGCGCCAGCGCGGCGCTTGCAAGAAGCGCTTTCATCGTCGTTTTCATTGGTTCCTCCTCCGTGTTGCGATCTTGGTCCGTGCTTTCCGTTCCAGGGACCCGTTACTGTCCGTTCGTCCCGGACAATCAGATGGGGCGCGCAGCATCGCGCGCCCGTTGTTCACTTGGCCTTCTTCTTCAGCGTCTCGGCCGCCACGGCCATGACGATCACCAGCCCGATGATGACCTGTTGCAGGAAGGGCGAGACGCTGAGCAGATTGAGCCCGTTGCGCAGAACGCCGATGATAAGCACGCCGATCAGCGTGCCTCCTACCCCGCCGGTGCCCCCCGACAGGCTGGTGCCGCCGATCACCACCGCCGCGATGGCGTCAAGCTCATAGGACATGCCCGAACTTGGCTGCACCGAGTTCGAGGCGCGCGGCCAGCAGGATGCCCGCCATCCCCGCCAGCACGCTGCACATCACGTAGACGCCGACCGTCGTGCGCTTGACATTGATGCCGGCAAGGCGCGCCACCTCGGGATTGCCACCGATGGCATAGAGCGTGCGGCCGCCGTAGCGGTAACGCTGGTAGATCAGCGCCAGCACGAAGACCACGATCATGACCGCGACCGTCATCGTCAGATAGCCGCCGAAGCGCGTGATCGCCGCCATGTTGAACCACGGCGGAAAACCGATGATCTGCGATCCGTTCGTGATCATGTTGGCCAGCCCGCGCGCAATGGACATCATGGCCAGCGTCGCGATGAAGGCTGGCACGTTGAACCGGGTGATCAGGATGCCCGCGATCCATCCGTTCACCGCGGCTGCGGCAATGGCCAGCGCGATCGCCACCGACATCGGCAGCCCGGCTTCGACGTTCAGGTAGCCCAGCACCATCATCGACAGCGCCATGACAGAGCCGACCGCAAGATCGATGCCACCGATCAGGATGACGAAGGTCATGCCGACGGCGATGATCCCCAGCACCGTGATCTGGTCGAGAATGTTCAGGAAGTTGCGAAGCGAGAAGAACGAGTCGGTTGCCAGCGTCAGGAACAGGCACAGCAGCAGCAACCCGATGAGTGGCCCGGTGGCGCCGCGCAGCGAGAACGTCTCGGCAAAAGACTGCTTCTGCGTCCCTTCGGGCGTCAGTGTCGTCATCGCGTTCCTCCCTGGCGCATAATTATTCACGCCTGATGAGAAATACGATAGCGGCACATCAGACGATGCGTCAAGCGCCAATGCGACTTGACAGTCAGGAAACGTGCATCAATACTTTATATGGAATAAATATTCAGGAGCGGCTCATGGCCACCGAACTGGAAGCCATCGCGAATCGGATCAGGCGCCGCGACCTGCAGGCGGTATTCGAGGCAGGCGCGGGTCACGTCGGCGGCGAGATGTCGGTGATCGACCTGCTGACCGCGCTCTACTTCAGCGATCCTGAATGTCGATCCGCAAGACCCGCTGAAACCCGACCGCGACCGGCTGGTATTGAGCAAGGGGCATACCGCGAACGCGCTCTATGTCGTGCTGGCGGAGAAGGGGTTCATTCCCAAGGAGGAACTTTCGACGTTCCTTCAACCCCTCAGCCGCCTCAACGGCCACCCGAACCGGACCAAGGTGCCGGGGGTCGAGACGAACACCGGGCCGTTGGGCCATGGCCTGCCGGTCGCCGTGGGCATGGCAACGGCGGCGAAACTCGACAACGCGACGTGGCGCACCTTCGTCATCACCGGCGACGGCGAGATGCAGGAAGGCTCGAACTGGGAGGCCATCATGTCGGCGGCGCAGTTCGGCCTCGACAACCTGACGCTCATCATCGACCACAACCGACTGCAACAGGGCGCGCGGCTGGCCGACACGATCAACCTTGCGCCCTTTGCGCCCAAGCTGGCGGCCTTCGGCTGGGCAGTCGAAGAGATCGACGGGCACGACATGGACGCGATCTGCGCGGCGCTGTCGCCGGACGCTATCGTGCCGGGCAAACCGAAGTGCATCGTCGCCCATACGAACAAGGGACAGGGAATATCCTTCATGTCCGACAACGTGGCCTGGCACCACAAGGTGCCGAGCGCAGAACAGTATGCGCAGGCGATGAAGGAACTCGAGGACGCCGCACGATGAACGCCCCTGCGCAGAACGCCAAACTCCATGATTGCCGCGATGCTTTCGTCGCAACGCTCGAACGGCTGGGGGAAGCCGACCGCAACGTGGTCGCCGTCTGCAACGATTCGGTCGGGTCATCGAAACTGAACGGCTTCCGGGATCGGTGGCCGGACCGGCTGATCAATGTCGGCATCGCCGAGCAGAACATGATCGGCGTGGGGGCCGGGCTGGCCAATGGCGGCAAGATCCCCTTCGTCTGCGGCGCGGCCTGTTTCCTCACGGGGCGCGCGCTGGAACAGATCAAGGCGGACGTGGCCTATTCCGACACCAACGTGAAACTCGTCGGCATCAGCTCGGGCATGGCCTATGGCGAGCTTGGGGCCGACCCACCATTCGACCGAGGATTTCGCCTGGGTCCGCGCCATCCCGAACGTGCCGATCATCGCCCCGGCCGACCGGATCGAGACGGCGGCGGCGGTGGAATGGGCGAAGAGCCATGTCGGCCCATGCTTCCTGCGTCTCAGCCGCGTCGGCGTGCCCGACCTGCTGCCCGAGGGGCACGTCTTCGAACTGGGCAAGGCAAATCTTCTGCGCGACGGCTCGGACGTGACGCTGATCGCCAACGGCACGCTGACGCACCGCGCCATGGCGGCCGCCGCGATCCTGGCGCAGCGCGGAATTTCGGCCCGCGTGCTGAACATGGCAACCGTCCGGCCCATCGACAGCGCGGCCATCGTGGCCGCCGCGCAGGAAACGGGCGCGATCCTGACCTGCGAGGAGCACACGATCTTTGGCGGCCTCGGCAGCGCGGTGGCCGAGGTGGTCGTGGATGAGGCGCCGGTTCCGATGAAGCGGCTCGGCGTGCCGGGCATCTTCCCGCCCACGGGGTCGGCCAACTTCCTGCTCGACCGGTTCGGAATGTCGCCCGAAGGTATCGCGGACAGCGCCGAGGCCTTGATCAGGCGCAAGTAGACGACCCGGGGGAGAAAGATGACGACCGCGATCCTTGCCATCGACCAGGGCACCACCAACAGCAAGGCAATCCTTCTGTCGGCGTCGGGTGCGGTTCTGGCCCGGGGCGCGGCACCGGTCGGCATCGCGCACCCACGACCCGGATGGGTCGAACAGGATGCGACCGAAATCTGGGAAAGCCAGCTCGCGGCGATCCGGAGCTGTCTCGCGGCATCGGGCGAGGTGCAGATCGCAGCGATCGGCATCTCGAACCAGCGCGAGTCAGTTCTCGCCTGGGACCGAAGGACGGGCCGCCCCGTCGGACCCCTGATCTCGTGGCAGTGCCGCCGCACCGCGGATGCCTGCGGTTCGCTTCAGCGCGCGGGCCACGGACCCGAGGTGATGGCGCGTACGGGCCTGCCGCTCGACCCGATGTTTCCCGCCACCAAGCTCCGCTGGCTGCTGGATCACTGCGCGGCCGGGCGCGGACCGGACGAGATCTGCCTTGGCACTGTCGATTCGTGGCTGATCTGGAACCTGTCTGGCGGCAAGGCGCATCGCACCGATGCCTCGAACGCCGCGCGCACGCAGCTTCTGAACCTCGCCCGGGCGGCTTGGGATGACGACCTGCTGCGCCTGTTCGGGATCGACGCAGGCTATCTGCCCGAGGTTCGCGACAGTTCCGGCCACCTCGCCGTGACGCGCGGTGTCGCGGGGTTGCCCGATGGTATCCCCATCGCTTCGGCCATCGGCGATTCGCACGCCGCGCTTTTTGCCCATGGCGCGTTCACGCCCGGCGACGGCAAGGTCACGTTCGGCACCGGGTCATCGGTGATGACGACGATTCCAGCACACCAGCCCCCGCCCGAGGGTCTGACGACGACCATAGCCTGGCAACTGGGCGGGAAACCGACCTATGCCTTCGAGGGCAACATCCTGGTCAGCGCGGCGATCCTGCCCTGGACGGCAAAGCTTCTGGGCCTGCGGGATGTCGATGCCCTGATGGCACTCGCCGCCACGGTTCCCGACAGCCTTGGCGTGTCGCTCGTGCCTGCCCATGTCGGCCTTGGCGCGCCGCATTGGAGCACCGAGGCGCGCGGGTTGATCGCGGGCCTGTCTTTCGGCGCGGGGCCTGCGCATGTGGCGCGCGCGTCTGTCGAAAGCATCGCCCTTCAGGTCAGCGACGTCTTCCGCGCGATGGGCGGCGACGGCGCGCGTCTGGGTCGGCTGTTCGCCGATGGCGGTCCCAGCCAGAACCCGTTCCTGATGCAGATCGTGGCCGACCACCTGCAACGCCCTATCGCTGTCCGCGATGCCGCCGAAGCCTCGGCGATGGGGGCGGGTTATCTCGCCGGTCTGGCCAGCGGGGTCTGGCCCGATCTTGGCGCGCTTTCGGCCCTGGTCCCGCCCGCGCATCAGGTGCAACCCGGCCCCGCCGATGACAGGCTTGCCGCCACACGCGCGGCCTGGGACAGCGCCATTTCACGGGCGCTGATGGCATGAGGTCGTGTAGCTCTACGGCATCCGATTCGATGCCCGAGGATTTTGGCCCATGTCACGCCTGAACGAACTTCGCCTGATCGCCCGTGTCGCCCAGATGTATCATCTGGAGGGGCGGCGGCAGGCCGAAATCGCGCAGCACCTGCGCATCTCGCAGGCGACCGTCTCGCGCATGCTGCGGAAGGCGCGAGGAAGAAGAGATCGTCCGCATCACCATCGCGGCCCCGTCCGGCATCTATACCGATCTGGAGACCGCGCTGCGCGAGCAATACGGGCTGTCGGAGGCCTTCGTCGTCGAATGCAGCGAGGATCGTGACGGCGCGATCATGTCGCGGATCGGTGAGGCGGCTGCGCATTTTCTGGAAGCGACACTGCAAAGCAACGAGATCATCGGGGTATCGAGCTGGAGCGAGACGATCCTGAAGATGGTCGAGAACATCCACCCGTCCAAGACCGCGAAGGCCAGGCTCATCGTGCAGACGCTGGGGGGCATGGGCGACCCTGCCGTGCAGACTCATGCGACCCAGCTCATCACCCGGCTTGCCCGGCTGACGGGGGCCGAGCCGCGCCTGCTGACCGCGCAGGGCGTCGCCTCGTCGCGCGAGGCGAAACTGGTCATGCTGGCCGATCCCTATGTGCGCGAGACGATGGACCTTTTCCCCAAGCTGTCGCTGGCCATCCTTGGCATCGGGGGAATCGAGCCGTCCTCGATGCTGGCGCGCAGCGGCAACGTCTTTTCGACCCGTGAGATGCAGGACGTGAAGGATGCAGGCGGCGTGGGCGAATTCAGCCTGTGCTTCTTCGACGCCGAGGGCCGCCCGGTGAAAACGCCGCTCAGTGACCGCGTGATCGGCATTTCGCGCGAAGAACTGGCCCGGTGCGAGCGTGTGCTGGCGCTCGCCGGCGGGCGCGCAAAAACCGAGGCGATCCGGGGCGCGCTGAAGACCGGCGTCATCGACCTGTTGATCACCGACAAGTTCACGGCCGCCCGCCTGGTCGGCCAGGCCGAAACCGCACTCATGGAGGACGACAATGTTGCGTCGTTTCGAAGGTAAGACTGTCGTCGTCACCGGCGGCAACCGGGGGATCGGCCTCGCCATCGCCCGCCGGTTCGGGCGCGAGGGGGCGAATGTCGTGATCGGATCGGTCGACAAGGATCTTCCCGAGGCCCGCGCAGCACTCGAGGCCGAGGGGATCGCCACGCGCGACGTGACCTGCGACGTCACGGACAAGGCGGCGGTAAAGCGGCTCTATGACACCGCAGAAGATGCCTTCGGCGCTATCGACGTATCGGTCCAGAACGCTGGCATCATCACCATCGCACGGGTCGAGAACCTGACCGAGCGGGAATGGGACGCGACGATGGATGTGAACACCAAGGGCGTTTTCCTCTGCTGTCAGGAGGCGATCATCCGCATGCGCGCCTCGGGTCGTGGCGGGCGGCTGATCAACACGGCCTCGGGTCAGGCGCGCGACGGCTTCATCTATACGCCGCACTACGCCGCCTCGAAATTCGGCGTTGTCGGGCTTACGCAGAGCCTCGCGAAGGAAGTCGCGCTCGACAACATCACCGTCAACGCGATCTGTCCCGGCATCATCATGACGGACATGTGGGACTACAACGACCGCGTCTGGGGCCAGATGCTGGGCAACTACGGGCCGGGCGAGCTGATGGCGGAATGGGTGCAGAACATCCCGATGAAGCGCGCCGGGACGGGCGAGGATGTCTCGGGCCTCGTCGCGTTCCTCGCCAGCGATGACGCCGCCTACATCACCGGGCAGACGATCAACGTCGATGGCGGGCTGATAATGTCCTGACCGGCATCGCGGCTACGGCGTGTCCCCGAGCCGCCCGTATCGCCGCATGATCCGGCAAAGCTCTTCGGTGTCGAGGGCCTGCACGACCTGACCCGGTGGTTTGAACGTCGCCACGTCCTCGCCCTGGACCAAAGCATTGATCACGCTTTCGTCCACCGCCTCGACCGCCGCTTCGTAGACGGCATCCATCTCGTCCCAATTCAGGCTGTGGCGTGTGATCACCGGACCAGAGCGCGAGGGCATGGGCATCGGATCGGCGACCGAGAAGGCCAGAAAGATGTCACCCGAACTGTTGCCTCCGGGCGATCCCGACCGGGCGATCCCCAGCCCTGCCCGCTTGGCAAGCTGGCGCAGCAGGGCGTCGGACAGCGGCGCGTCGGTGGCAAGGATCACGATGATCGACCCGCTTTCGCGCCGCCGGATGCGACCTTCGGGCATTTCCTGCCCGACCGGCACGCCCAGCACCGTCAGCCATGGCCTGATCCCGTAGTTCGCCTGGACCAGCGCGCCGATTGTGTAACTCGTCCCGCCGATGGTCACGCGACGCGACGCGGTGCCGGTGCCGCCCTTGAACTCATAGGCGATCATGCCGTTGCCGCCGCCAACCGAGCCTTCCGCGACCGGTCCCCCTGCAACTGCATCAAGCGCCGCGATGGCATCGTCGGGACGGACGTGCATGGCGTTGATGTCGTTCAGCACACCGTCATAGGTTTCGGCCACGATCGGCATCGCCCATGCGTGTTCCTCTTGGAAATAGCGAGCGTAGCGGCGGATCATCCAGCGCGTCGCGCCTTCATGCGCGGCCCCGATGCCATGGGTATTGGTGATGAGAACCGGACCGATGAAGTATCCGGCATCATTGACCCAATGAACGCCCGTCATCTCGCCATTGCCGTTCAGCGCGTGGAAACCCGCCCAGACGGGGCTTGGTTCGTCACCCTCGGTGCGCGGCAGGATCGCGGTGACGCCGGTCCGCATGTTACGGGCAGGATCCGTCATGGTGCAGAAGCCGACTCCAACCCCCGGCACATCGGTGATCGCGTTGAACGGGCCGGGGGTTCCCGGAAAGGGAAGCCCAAGGTCGCGCGCGCGCGGGTTGCGGGACATTCGGGAACCTCGGAAAGTGACAGCTTCTCAGGATAACATGCGCGAAATCGACCCTGTGCAAGCCAATTCGTTGCCTCTGGTGGTCGCAGGACCGAGTCTTAAGTCCGGTTCTGTATGCCAACCTCGGTCACGATCCAGTCCATTGCGATATCGTGTGGCTGGGGAAAGATGGTGGGCAGCCCGGCCGCCTGAAGGCCGACACCGATCACAACGGGCCGCGGGTCCAGCGCGGCGAGCGTGCGGTCGAAATACCCGCCGCCGTAGCCCAGCCTGTAGCCGGCGCGATCCCAACCGACCAGCGGGGCGAGGGCAATGTCGGGGGTCAGCCGTTCCGACGTTTGCGGCGGCACGGGAATGTTCCAGTGCCCCCGCTCCATGGCCATGCCCGGTGTCCATCGACGAAAGACAAGTGGCGCCCCCTGCTGTTCGACGACCGGCAAGGCGATGATCCGACCCGCGGCGTGTTGACGGCCAAGCCAGTCGCGCAAGTCCGGCTCGCCCTTGATCGGCCAGTAGCCCGACAGGACCCGGCCCGGCATTCCGCGAACCAAGGTTTCGAGATGCGTGGTCAGTGCTTGCGCGACGTTCGCACGATCCTGAACCGACAGGGCCATGCGCTCGCCGCGCAGGCGCGAACGCTCGGCGGTGCGCCATTCGGCAACATCGCGGACCTGTTCCGCCGCGAGGTCGGCATAACAGACGGGAGAGCTGAATTCCCGATCGTCATTCTCTGGCATCCCGGACCCTCCTGCGATGCAACGCGCACACCTGCCGATCGGCTCCAGCGGCTGGAACACTCGCCCCACCGACCTGTTGACGCCACATCAACAGCACAGGAGACCTACCATGTTCCGCTCGCTTATCCCCGCCGCGATCGCCGCTTTGATCGGCATTCCCGCCTTCGCGCAGACGGCACAGCCTGTCACAGACCCTGCGCAATTCGCCGAACAGGCGGCGTCCGGCAACATGTTCGAGATCGAGTCGAGCCGCTACGTTCTCGACAAGCTGCCGCAGGGCGATACCGCGACCTTCGCGCAGCAGATGATCGACGACCATACGGCCGCCGGGGAGAAGATGATGACCGCGGCGCAGTCGGATGGGGTTCAGGTACCCGATGCGATGACGGCCGCTCACCAGGCGCAGCTTGACCAGTTGCGACAGGCCGAAGGTCCGCAGCTGGAGGAAGCCTATGTCGCAGCCCAGATCGCCGCGCATGACGAGGCGGTCGCGCTGTTCTCGGGCTTTTCGCAGGCGGGCACGAACAGCGCGCTCAAGACCTTTGCCACCGAGACGCTGCCCACCCTGCAGATGCACCAGCAAATGGCATCCGGCCTGCAGGGATCGTAAAAGCGGCTCTGTCGCACCGGGAAAGGGGCTTGCGCGTCAGGCCCCTTTTGATGCCAGCCAGTCGTCGATCATCGCGCGCAGTCTTTCGCCGCCGAACGACTGGGAAGTGGCCCGCCATGCACCACGCGCGCGGGCAGGTCGCGCAGGCGGCGCATGGAGCGGACGTAGTCGGTGGCGTCGGAATGATAGGTGTCCTCGATCAGCGGGCCGTCATAGATGATGTCGCCCGAGATCAGCACGCCCGTCGCCGCCTCCCACAGCGCGATGCCGCCGGGCGAATGGCCGGGCGTGTGGATGACCTCGAAGCGACGCGGACCGAGGGGCAGGATGTCGCCATCCTCCAGCAACTGCGTGGCAGGGGCGGGAGTAACCTCGTAAGCGGGCGAGCTGTAGGGTTCGGGCGGCAGCGTGTCGAAGATGTCATCGGTCACATAAGGGTCGGCCAGAACCGCCTTTCGCGTGGGTGCGGCCAGCAGATGCGCCTCGGCCCGGTGGACGGCGCGACGGTCGAATTCGTGGTGGCAGCCGATATGGTCGAAATGCGTGTGGCTTGCCACGGCGAGAAGCGGCCGTTCGGTGACCAGCGGCACCCACTTGCGCATCGACACCACGCCCATGCCGCTGTCGACCAGCATGTCCTCGTTCCCGCCCCGGATATGCCAGCAGTTGCAGCGGTAGAACGGCTGGATATGCGGCTCGTCGATCAGGGTGATGCCGTCGCCCACGGGGGTTACGCGCCACCAATCCTCGGCCTTGCACGCATCATGGCAGCACCACGATCTCGGCGGTATCGACCGCCAGCGTCACCCGGTCGCCCGGCGCGGCCTCCACGCCCAAGGGCAGATGGGCCAGCAGGTCCAGACCGCCCGCCTGCGACCCGGACGCGGCGATGGATGCCCTGGAACATCACTTCGCGTCACGCACGGCCTCGACCGGCACGCCCACACCGGGCCGCAGATGGGCGGGACGCATGCCAGATCGTCATCGGTGCCCGTTGCGTCCGTCGGCCCCAGATCGCCGAGCGGCGTCACCAGTCTGCCCCGTTCGACGTCGGCGGGCACAAAATTCATCTCGCCGAGGAAGGCGGCGGCAAACCGGCGTTTCGGGCGGCGATAGACCCGTTCGGGCGGTCCCTCATCCTCGATAAGTCCCTTGTTCATCACCACGATCCGGTCGGCAATCGCCATCGCCTCTTCCTGATCGTGGGTGACATGAACGAAGGTCGCGCCGACCCGACGCTGGATCGCCTTCAGCTCCTCCTGCATCGTGCGGCGCAGGTTCAGGTCCAGCGCGCCAAGCGGTTCGTCCAGCAGCAGCACGTCGGGTTCGACCGCCAGCGCGCGGGCCAGCGCCACGCGCTGCCGCTGCCCGCCGGAAAGCTGCGAGGGGCGCTTGCCCCCCGCCCCCGCAAGACCGACCAGAGCCAGCATCTCCTCGGCGCGCCGATTGCGCTCGGCCCGCCCCTGCCCGCGCATCCGGAGGCCGAAGCCGACGTTGTCGAGCAGGGTCATGTGCGGGAACAGCGCGTAGTCCTGGAAACACCGTCGTCGTGGGCCGCTCGGCCGCAGGCACGCCGACCATGTCACGCCCGCCGATGCGGAGCGCACCCGAGGACGGGTCGGCAAAGCCGCCGATGATGTTCAGAAGCGTGGTCTTGCCGCAGCCGGAGGGGCCGAGCAGGACGCAGTACTCGCCCGCCTCGACCGTCAGTGAGACGCCCGCCAGCGCCATGCGCCTCGCCATAGCGCCGGGTCAGGTTCTCGATCTCGATCCGGGCGGTCATGTGCGCCTCTTGGTGGCAAGCTCGACCGCCAGAAAGGCCAGCGCCGAGACGAGGAAGACCAGCGAGCCGACGGCATTCGTCTTGGGGTTCAGGCCCGATCGCAGCAGGCTCCAGATCTCGACCGGCAGGGTGACCTCGAAGCGCGACAGCAGGAAGGCGATCAGGAACTCGTCCCAGGAAAAGGTGACGGACAGCAGGAAGGCGGCGAGCAGGGCCGGGAAGATCATCGGTGCCGTGACCAGCGCCATCACCTCGCCATCTCGCCCGCGCCAAGGTCGCGGGCGGCGCGTTCGGCCTGCACTTCGCGCCGCGCCGAGCGCGGCGAAGCAGATGGCGAAGCAGAGCGGCAGGTTGATGACGACATGGCCGATCGGCCACGGTCCACAGCGACAGGCCCACGCCCGCCATGTTGAAGCTGGCCAGCAGGCCCAGCCCGATCACCAGATAGCTGACCGACAGCGGCGCGGTCAGCGCGCCCCGGATCGCCGCGGCGCCGCGCAAGCTGGAATGGGCCAGCGCACGGGCGGCCAGAAAGCCGAGAAACAGCGCGACCAGAGACGAAGTCAACGCGACGAGCAGCGAATTCAGCAGGGCCGCGCGCAGGTCTTCGTCGGCCAGCACCTCGGCGTGCCATTTCAGCGTCAGGCCCTTCAGCGGCGGCACCGGGAAGCGGCCGTCCTGAAACGAGAACAGCACCAGCACGACGACCGGCAGGAAGATGAAGCCGTAGATCAGCACCATGTAGCCGGCGCAGACGGCGAAGCGTCTCATCGCACTGTCCGCATGAAGCGCGCCGTCAACAGGTAGGCCACCGTCACCGCCGCCATCAGCACGATCGACAGGGCCGAAGCCATCGGCAGGTCGGCCGCCGCGCCCGATCTGCAGCATCACCAGTTGCGGCAGGGCGAGGTCGTTGCCGCCGCCCAGGATCTGCGGCGTCACGTAATCGCCGATGCACAGCGCGAAGGTCAGGAAGGCGCCGATCGCCACCCCCGGCAGGGTCATCGGCCAGATCACATGGCGGAACGTCGCAACGGGTCCCGCCCCAAGGTCCGCCGCCGCGCGGCGCAGGTTGGGCGGAAGCTGCACGAGGCTGGCATAGATCGTGAGCGTCAGCAGCATGGTGAAGAAATGCGTGAAGCCGATCACGACTGCGACGCGCGAGTTGCCAAGCGCCAGGGCGGGCAGACCGACGCCCTCCAAGCGCCTGATTGATGCACCCCCTGCTTGGCCAGCACCAGCGACCAGGCGTAGGATCGCACGACGTAAGACGTCCAGAACGGCAGCACAGCCAGCGCCAAGCGCCAACCGCCGCCATTGTGGCGGGACCTCCTCGGCGATGATCCAGGCGAGCGGATAGGCGCAGCAGCACCGACAGCACCGTGACGGTCAGCGTGATCTCGAGCGAATTCACGAACGCGCCCATGTACTCGGGATTTCCGAGAAATTCGGCATAGTTTGCCCAGCGCTCCAGGCCGGATCGCCCCGGCGCAGGCTCAGCACGGCCATCACGCAAAGGGCAGCGCGAAGAACAGCGAGCGTCCAAAGCGTGGCGGGCGCCAGCAAGGCCAGCGCCCGTCTCTGGTTCATTGCTTTCGATACTGCGTGGCTCACTGCGCGAGGAAGCGCGTCCAGACATCCTGCATCGCCGCATCCAGTTCGGCATCCGGTGCCGGGTAAAGCTGGGCGCGCGTCAGGTAGGCGGCCTGATCGTCCCAGCGCAGCGCCGCCTTCTGCTCTGGCGTCAGCACGTCGCCCGCCGCCTTGTTGGCCGGCATCGCCCAGTAGCAGGACGAGGTCGCCAGGGCCGCCTGACCTTCGGGGCTGAGGACATGCTTCACGAATTCCAGCGCCAGATCGGGCTTCGTTGCATGTCGGCGAAGACGCCGATGGATTGCGACCAGCGCACGGCGCCCTGTTCGGGGATGATCCAGTCGAGGTTCGGGTTCTCGGAGACCAGGCCCGCCGTCACCCATTCGCCACCGCCGACGAGGATATCGACCTCGCCCGTCGCGATGGCGGTCTGGCTGGCAACGACCTCGCCCACCGCTGGCCGCCGAATCCTTCAGCGCCATCAGCGCCTCTTCGATCGTGGGCAGGTCGGCCAGCGGTCAGGTCGGCCGTCTTCATGCCCAGCCCGACCGCCACCATGCCCATCACCGGCAGGTAATAGTCGTAGACCGCCAGCCGCCCCTTGAACTCGCCCGACCAGAGCTTGGTCATGTCGGCCATCTGTTCGGCCGTGACCTTGGACTTGTCGAAGGAGACGGTGTTGTAGCCGAACTTCTCGGAAATCGCATAGGTCTTGCCGTCGATGACGTGGTTCTCTTCCATCACCAGTTCGGGGAACAGCGTGTCGTAGGGCAGCTGGTCGACCGGCAGCGGCGCCAGGATACCCGCCTCGACCGCGCGCGGCACGTCGATGCCGTCGATCACCAGCACGTCCCAGTCGCCGGGCTGCGATTGCTCGATGATCGACAGGCCCGCGCCCGTGCCTTCGTATTCCTTCAGGTTCACCTTGACGTCGAACTTTTCCTCGAACGGCTTGATCAGCGCGTCGTCGGTATGGTCACACCAGACCAGCGCGTTCAGTTCCTGTGTCTGCGCAAGGGCGCCCATGGGCAGAAGGCCCGCGCAGAGGGCCAGCGTCGAAATCGTGGTCTTCATCGGTCGTCTCCCTGACTTTATTGTTATTGCCGTCACATAGCATCGGTTTCAGTCCGCGTCCCGTTGCAGCGGCATCGTCATGCAATGGGCGCTGCCGCCGCCATGGGCGAAAAGCCGAAGCTCGGGGTCCAGCACGGTGATGCCCTCGGCGCGCAGGGCGGCGTTGGTGCGAGGCGGAATGGCGCGGCGACAGCACGCGCCCGTCGCCAAGCGCCAGCACATTGCAGGCCATGTCGGCCATCGCCTCGCGGTAGCCGACGTCGATCAGGCGGATCTGGTGATCGCGCAGCCAGTCGAGGAACGTCGGGCGGCAGCGCCTCGGTGCAGGCCAGCGCCAGGCCCGGGCGCGCACATCGAAAAGATCACGTCCAGGTGCAGGAAATGGTCGTCGAAGGGGACGACCATCACCTCCCACCCCTCATCCCGGAGCCAGCCCGCGTATTGCTCGGCGCCCTCCGCGATCGGTGCGCCCGCCGGACGAGCCGATGGCGGCAAGGCCGGGGCGGATCAGGTGGATATCGCCACCCTCGACCGTCCCGGCCGTCGCCATCTTCCACATCGTCCCGTAGAAGTTCAGCACCGACGGCATATTCCCCGCGCCGTTGCGGCATGGCCAGCATGGTCAGGACCGGACCGCAGAGGCGACACCTGCGAGCTGTCGCGGGTATAGACCTGATAGGTCAGGTGCGCCTCGGGGGTCAGGTAATGGCGTGTCACCCCTGCCTCGTCCAGCGCCGCCTCGAACTCGGCATATTCGGCCACAAGCGCTGCCCGGTCCATCGGCGTGCCCGAGGTCAGCGTGGCGCGCGCGATCGCGTTGGTGGGAATCCAGGCGTAGTGGTCCGGGCTGCACAGCAGCACGTCCGTCAGCCGTCCGGTTTCCGAGTGCAGCGTCCAGGTCATCGCGGGTCCTCCATCCGGGCGATTGTGGCGAAGCATTCGCTTGGATAAAATAGGAATGTCTCGAAGTTCACTTCGATTATTCCGGAGTATCCAATGACCCGCCCCACCCTCGACGCCGCCGATTTCCGCTTGCTGAGGGTCTTTGTGACGGTGGTGGAGCGGGGCGGGTTCGCCGCCGCCGAGGTGCCGCTCGGCCTGTCGCTGTCGACCATCTCGGGCCAGATGAAGGCGCTCGAGACGCGGCTTGGGCTGACGCTGTGCACCCGCGGTCGTGCAGGGTTTCGGCTGACCGAGGCGGGCGAGGCGGTCTATGCCGAAGCGCGGCAACTGATTGCGGCCTCGCAAGGCTTCTCGAACCGGATCGCGGGGTTGAAGGACCGTCTTGCGGGGCCGGTGCGCATCGGGACGCTCGACGCAACGATCACCGATCCGAAGAATGGGATGACGGGGGCGCTGGCCGCCTATGCCGAAGCCGCGCCTGAATCCGAGATCCGCTTCGTCACCAAGCCGCCCGACGAGCTTCTGCGCGACATCTCCGACACCGCACTCGACGTCGCCGTGGGCAGCTTTCCCCGTATCGCGCTCGGCCTGACCTATGTCGATCTCTACGAGGAAACCCATTCGTTCTATGCAGGCGTCGCACATCCGCTTTTCACCGTCCCCGACGCCGAGATCGGGCACGAGGATCTGCGTCGCCACCGGCTGATCGGGCGCAACTACTGGGGCGCGCGCGACCTGAAGGTTTTTGCGGGCACGCGCGTCGGGGCCACCGTGTCGGAGATGGAAAGCGAGGCGCTGCTGATCCTGTCGGGTGCCTTCCTCGGCTATCTGCCTGACCACTATGCGCAGTTCTGGGTGTCGCAGGGTCGCATGCGCGCGCTGGCGCCGGGCCGCTTCGGCTATGTCGCACCGTTCCAGCTCGCCTTCCGCCCCGACCGCATCGGCGTGCCCCGCATCGCGGCGCTGGTCGAATGCATCGCAGCCGCCCACGGCGCCCGCCTGCCGAAGATGCGGTTGCCGCGCGCCTGATTGCCCTGTCAATTCGCAGGCGAGTGGCAGTAACACTGGGGCATCAGTCACAGGAGCCGCCCATGCCCGCCCCGCTTCCCGTCTTCGATGGCCATAACGACATCCTGCTGCGGATGCTGCACGACCCTGCCGCGCGCGAGGCGATCTGGCTGACCGGCGAGGGCAAGGGCCACCTCGACCTGCCGCGCATGAAGAAGGGCCATTTCGCAGGCGGCTTCTTCGCCATCTACATTCCCTCGCCCGAAGCGCATGACAGCGCCGATTTCCAGGCAATGATGGACGCGCCGCCCTATGACCTGCCTCTGCCGGATCTGATCGGGCACGAGGCCGCGCAGCCGGTGGCGCTGGCCAAGGCCGGGCCACCTGATGTGGATGGAGCGCGCCTCGCGCGGGGCCTTCAAGGTCTGCCGCACGGTTGCGGAACTGCGCGACTGCATGGCGAAAGGCGTGATCTCGGGCATCATGCACATGGAGGGAGCCGAGCCGATCGACCCCGGCCTCGATACGCTACCGCTTTACTACGACATGGGCCTGCGCTCGCTCGGCCCGGTCTGGAGCCGCCCGACCGCTTTCGGTCATGGCGTGCCGTTCCGCTTCCCCGGCGATCCCGATACCGGGCCGGGCCTGACCGATGCAGGGAAGGCGCTGGTGCGGGCCTGCAACGAGATGGGCATCATGATCGACCTGTCGCACCTGAATGCGAAGGGCGTCGAGGACGTGGCGCGGATCAGCACCGCGCCGCTGGTCGCCACCCATTCCAACGCCCATGCCGTGACCCCCTCCACCCGCAACCTGACCGACCGGCAGCTGGCAATGATCGCCGAGTCGGGCGGCATGGTGGGGCTGAACTTCGCGACCGTCTTCCTGCGCCCGGACGGCCGCCAGTCGGCCGACATGGGTCTTGACGTTATGCTCCGACACCTCGACCACCTGATCTCGAAACTGGGCGAGGATCATGTCGGACTTGGGTCCGACTTTGACGGGGCAACCGTGCCCGAGGGGATCGCCGATGTGACCGGCCTGCCCGCGCTTCAGGACGCGATGCGCGCGCACGGCTATGACGACGCCGCTGATGCGCAAACTCTGTCACGAGAACTGGTTCGCGCTGCTGGAAAAGACGTGGAAATAACACAGGCGCGACGCGGGCAATCCGGCGGAGCCTGACAGCCGCACCCCGGCTTCCGTTGACATCGCTTCGCCGCAGCTACCTCCTTGGCATGTTCCTGGTATCGCCCGCTACAGTCCTGAACGCCTCGGCGCTTGAAACGCGGCATGTCCCGCGCCGGTTTCTTGGCCGCGGCACGCTCATCCCGATCCGCGGAGCGGGCCTTGGAACCACGCTGCGGATGATCTTCGAGGTCGAGCTTTTGCGCTATCTTGCGGCGTTGCTGCCGTTCGGGGTGGCCGCCCTCATCTGGCGGGACAGCGCGCTGGCGATCGCGCAGGCGCCGCTCATCATGTTTCTGGTCGTCTACGGGGTCGAAATGCGGTTCTTGCGCATTCCCCCGGACCGGCGCGAAACGCTGCTGGAGCCGGGCGAGGCGGAACGCGGCCTCGATCTTTTGCGCGACCGGGGCACCCGCATCCTGACAAGGATCGCTGCCGGACGGGGATTGATGTCGGGAAAGCTTCACCTCGTGGTCGAACAGTCCGAACTTGCCCGTATCTCGCCCCTGACCCTTGTGTCCGTGCAATCGGAAGACGGCCCGGAGGTTGTTCGCCTGACGCCCGAGGAAGAGGCATTGATCCGTGACACCCTGTTCCAGCCGCCCCTGACAGAGCGTGCCTTACACCGCATCACGCTGGCCGAAGACGAGCAGTTGCGCGACGTGGCGCTGGACCCCCGCTCGATCTCGGCCCATTCCCGGCTTGCGGCCATGATGGGCTGATCATCGGGCCAGCGTCAGGACACGGCCGAAGGGCGGCGGCGACAGGCCGGTTGCGTCAGGCACAGCCCAGATGACCGGCAATCCGCGCGGGGCGGGCCCGACCTCGCCTTCAAGATCGGTCAGGACGACAAGGATCGACGGCGAAAGCGCCCCGGCCTGCGCGATCACAGGGGCAAAACTTGTCCCGCCCCCGCGCGGCAGATCGACTGCGGCAAGCCCGGCCCGCCACGCCGCCGGGTCAAGGCGCACAGGCGGCAGCGCAGCCTCGTCGAACGGGATGACCCAAAGCTCTGCACCACCCCGCCGCGCGATGCCCGCAACCTCGCCCACGAACATCGCCAGCCGGGCATCGTCGATCGAACTCGACGCATCCAGCGCCACCACGACGCGGGGAACCCCTGACAGCCGCTGCACACCTGGCTGAAATGCGGGCACCGGCCCGCCCGCCGCAAGCGCCTCTGCCTCCATCGCCACCCAGTTGCGGGCGGGCCTGCGCCAGCTTGGCCGGGGTGCCTGCATCACCGCCCGTGTCACCAGCCCGCGCAGCACCACCTCCCACGGGGTCGCGGGGACCGGAACATCGGCCAGACGATGCCCAAGCAGCCCGATACCCCGCCCCGCCATCCGCCCGGCTTCCATGGCGCGCGACAGATGCTGACGCCAAAGCGCGTCCTCGCCCGACGCCTCGGGCGCGCCGCGTGGTGCGTCGGGGGTCATGTCATCAACGAAAACCGTCTGTCTCGCATGTGCCTTGGCGCGATCGGCCGCCCGTCCCTCGCCAGGTCCATGCTGCATCAGGCGAACATAGAGCCTGTCCACGTCCCATTCCGCCAGCGCCTGCGCCGGGGATGGCGCGATGCCCATCACCTGCTTCAGCAGCGCCGTGAGCGTCAGCGCCGGGCGCGGAAGGGCGTAGCCCGCCTGCACCAGAGCCTCGTTCACCACGGCATCCGCAGCAAGATTGTAGACCTCGGCATCAAAGGCCGTTCCGAACCGCTCTTCCATCACGGCCATGCGGCGGGTGTGACGCAGCGCGACGTGCAGGATGTGATGGGCCGCGAGGCCGATCTGTTCATGCTGGGGCAGCGCCTCGAAGGCGGGGCCGTAGGTGATGGTCGTTCCCTTCGTGAACGCCGCTGCGGCGTCGCCATCGCCATCCCGGTGATCGCACCACAGCGACAGCGCGGCCATCGCCACGTCCGTCTCGTGCAGCGAACGCAGGGCGACACTGGCGCGGGCGGAATGGCGCGTCATTCCAGCCCGGCGGCCTTGCGCTCGGCGGCATAGGCGGCATAGGCGGGCGAGGTGAGAAAGGCCTGCTGCCAGCCGTTCTCCAGCGCCTTGCGGATCAGCAGTTCGAACCCATAGGTCGCCAGTTCGCCAAGCGGCAGCCGGGCAAAGGCCGGTTCGCGGCGCAGGGTGGCCAGAGTGCGAATCTCGGCCATGATCTCGATGACGGCGGGCAGGTTGTCCTGCCCGGCGAGGCCGACAAGACCATAGACCAGCGCCGTCAGCCCGTGCATCGTTTCAGGGTAAAGCGGCACGCGCCCGCGCGCACCGGCCTGAAGCATGTCGGCGACCTGCACCGTCGCTGCGATCTCATCGGCGATGAGAATGAATTCGGCCGCCGCCGCCTCGCCCACCGTCCCGGCGATCATCACATCGCGCAGCCTGCGGTCTGGAACGGCGGCGAGGATCGTGCTGACCCGCGCCCAGCTTCGCGGCGTGCAGGCGATCACCTGCCCGCGCCGCAACGACTCCTCGGTCGTTTCCAGAAGATCGGGGCGGGTGCGGATGAAGGTCACGACAGCCGGATGCAGCCCGCGCGGCACGGCATAGCGCGCCAGCCAGTCGCCCGCCTCGGCCCGCACGGCAAGGTGGATCAGCCGGTCCGACAGGGCCGTCCCCATCTCGTAGGCGACCGCGCCATCCTCGACATCGTTGCCCGCCGCCACGATGAAGGTCGAGGGCGGCAATCGGTGGCGCCCCACCCGCCGCTCCTGCAGCAGGCCATAGACCGTGGGTTGCAGCGCTGGCGCGGCGGCAGTCAGTTCATCGAGGAACAGGATCGCGGGACGCACCGGATCGTCGGGCAGGTCTTCGGGGCGGTACCAGACCGTCCGCTGTGCTGCATGATCGTAATAGGGCAGGCCGCGCAGATCCTGCGGCTCGATCGTGGTCAGACGCAGGTCGAACAGCATTGCGCCGGTGCGGTCGGCAAGCTGCTGGACGATCTCGGTCTTTCCGATGCCCGGACGGCCGTGCAGCATCCAGCTTGCCGTCATCTGCCCCGCCGACTGTGCGTGCCATCCGGCCAGAAGCACGTCAAACGCGTCGCCCGCCGAAACCGGAACCGTATTCGCCACCATCTCACATCCTCCGCCCGCCGGGATCGTAGGGTGAGTCCGATGACAAGCAAGGCAATGCAGCCCCATACGGGGCCGCCTACCTTATCAAGCCATGAAGGAAGTGGTGAGCGGGGAGGGATTCGAACCCTCGACCCCATGATTAAAAGTCACGTGCTCTAACCAACTGAGCTACCCGCCCTCACCGTCCCGGACACCGGCACCAGCGGCCGGTCTCCCGCCACGCCGCCCTCGCTTCGCCGGGCGAAGTCCCAGAACCTCCGGATTTCTCGGAAATTTCGAGGCATGGCCCGCCATCGGCAGGGTGCCGTGACAGGTGCGCTTCCTAGAAACTTCGCCACACGGGGTCAAGTGGCAATCGGCGGCGAAGCCCCGTCACTCTGGCAAAAGCGAAGCCGCGCGCGTATATCGGCGGCCATGAACGCCGAGAACGCCTTTCCCGGCCTGCCCTTCATGAAGATGCATGGGCTTGGCAACGACTTCGTCGTGATCGACTCGCGGGGGCGCGGGGCGGTGACCACGCCTGCGCTGGCGCGCGCGCTCGGCGACCGGAACCGGGGCGTCGGTTTTGACCAGCTTGCCGAGATTCGCGACAGCGCGGAGGCCGACATCGCGCTCGACTTCTGGAACAGCGACGGCACGCGCGCGGGAGCCTGCGGCAACGCCACGCGCTGCGTCGCCGACTACGTGATGCAGGGCGCGGGGCGCGATGCGATCACGCTTCGGACGGCGCGGGGCGAACTTGCAGCCGTAAGGCGCGGCGATGGCATGGTCAGCGTCAACATGGGCCAGCCGCAGCTTGGCTGGGCCGAAATTCCCCTGTCGGACGATGTTGATACACTGCACCTGCCGCTGCCGGGTGACCCGGTCGGGGTTGGCATGGGAAACCCGCATTGCGTTTTCTTCGTTGCGGATGCCGAGGGCGTGGACGTGGCGCGGGAGGGGGCGCGGGTCGAGCATGATCCGCTGTTTCCCCAGGCGACCAATGTCGAATTCGTCTCGGTAGCCGCCCCCGACCGCCTGCGGATGCGGGTCTGGGAACGGGGCACGGGCATTACCCTTGCCTGCGGGTCGGGGGCCTGTGCGGCTGCGGTGGCTGCGCATCGCCGGGGCCTGACCGCACGCCGGGTGACGATTGCGCTGGACGGTGGGCAGATCGAGGTGGACTGGCGCGACGACGGCGTCTGGATGACCGGGCCCACCGCCCATGTGTTCAATGGCGTCCTGACGCCCGCATTCCTCGCCGCGCATCCATGAACGCCCCGGTCTTTTCAACCCTCGGCTGCCGTCTCAACGCCTATGAGACGGAAGCGATGAAGGAGCTGTCGCAGGCGGCGGGCCTTGAGAATGCCGTCGTCGTCAACACCTGCGCCGTCACCGCCGAAGCCGTCCGAAAGGCCAAGCAGGAGATACGCCGCCTGCGCCGCGAGAATCCCGATGCGACGCTGATCGTCACCGGATGCGCTGCCCAGACCGAACCGGAAACCTTTGCGGCGATGCCCGAGGTCAGCCGCGTCATCGGCAACACAGAGAAGATGCAGGCCGCAACCTGGGCTGCCCTGCGTGCGCCGGACCTGATCGGCGTGACCGAGCGGGTTCAGGTCGACGACATCATGTCGGTGCGCGAGACGGCCGGTCACCTGATCGACGGTTTCGGCAGGCACAGAGCCTATGTGCAGGTCCAGAACGGATGTGACCACCGCTGCACGTTCTGCATCATTCCCTTCGGTCGGGGAAATTCGCGCTCGGTTCCGGCAGGCGTGGTGGTGGAGCAGATCAAGCGGCTGGTGGACCGGGGCTTCAACGAGGTTGTCCTCACCGGAGTCGATCTGACCTCGTGGGGCGCCGATCTGCCCGCCCAGCCCCGGCTGGGCGATCTGGTGCTGCGCATCCTGCGGCTTGTCCCGGATCTGCCGCGCCTGCGGATCAGTTCCATCGATTCGATCGAGGTGGACGAGGCCCTGATGCAGGCCATCGCGACCGAGCCGCGCCTGATGCCACATCTGCACCTGTCGCTGCAGCACGGCGACGACATGATCCTGAAGCGCATGAAACGCCGCCACCTGCGCGACGATGCCATCCGCTTCTGCGAAGAGGCGCGTCGACTGCGCCCCGACATGGTCTTCGGCGCCGATATCATCGCGGGCTTCCCGACCGAGACGGAGGAGATGTTCCGCAATTCGGAACGGCTGGTCGCGGATTGTGGGCTGACTTTCCTGCATGTCTTTCCGTTCAGCCCGCGCAAGGGAACGCCCGCCGCGCGGATGCCGCAGGTAAAGGGCCCCGAGATCCGCGCGCGTGCCGCCCGGCTGCGCGCCTTGGGCGAGGCGCATCTGGCGCACCATCTGGCGGCGCAGACAGGTGTCTCGCACCGCGTCCTTATGGAAACGGCGCGGATGGGGCGGACCGAGCAGTTCACCGAAGTCTTGTTCGGGGCAGACCGGCCCGAAGGTCAGATCGTGACGGCGACAATCAGCGGTGTTTCGGGCAGCGCACTGGCGGCCTGACGGCAAAATCCTTCGAAGGATTTTGCCAAGGGTCTTCGAAAACCCCTGGCGTCAGCCCTTCCGGATCGTGTCGCCCATCTGAAGCGTCGGCGAAAGCTCCACGACGCCGCCCGTGCGCTTGCCCGCCACGATCTCGGCGGCGATCTGTCCGATCTCCAGCCGACAGGCATCCATGGTCGCCAGACGCCTCGGCAAGCCTTCCAGCAGGTCGACCCCGTTGAAGCCAGCCAGACCGACCCTTTCGGGCACCCCGATCCCCTCATGCAGGCAGTAGAGCAGCCCTCCCGCCCCGATCATGTCGTTCGAGAAGTACAGGAAATCGAGATCGGGCGTGCGTGACAGGATCGCCGCCGTCATCTCGCGCCCCTTTAGCAGAGCGCCGAACCTCCCGAGTAGAACTCGCGGTCGGCCAAAGCCAGACCGGCGGCCGCCAACCCCGCCTCGAACCCTTCCAGCCGCTTTCTCGCGCGGTGATCGTCGGGCATCATCGTGCCAAGAAAACCGATCCGCCGGTGCCCTGCCGCGATGATCGCTTCCGCCATCTGCCGGCCTGCCCGCCAGTGCGAGATGCCGACCGCACTGTCCACCGGCTCGCCATCGACATCCATGATCTCGACAATCGGAATGCCTGCGTTCTGCAGCATCGCGCGTGCCGCCGGCGTATGTTCAAGCCCCGCGATGATGACACCGGACGGTCGCCAGGACAGCATCTCGTAGAGCACCGCTTCCTCACGCTCGGGCGAATAGTTGGTGACGCCCACCACGGGCTGAAGCCCGGTATCCTCCAGCGCATCCGACACGCCCGTCATCACCTCGGGAAAGACCATGTTCGACAGCGAGGGGATGATGACCGCCACCAGGTTCACCCTCTGGCTTGCCAGCGCGCCCGCGATCTTGTTGGGCACATACCCCAGCGAGCGCGCGGCCTCGAGCACCTTGGCGCGGGTCGAATCCGAGACGTCGCCCCGGTTGCGCAGAACCCGGCTGACCGTCATTTCGCTGACGCCCGAGGCATCGGAGACATCGCGGAGCGTCAATGGCCGGCGGTGCGGCAGGGGAGGAAGACGGGTCACGCAGCGTCCTTTGACTGGCCGGTTGATACCCCGTTGTTACCGCCAATCCCGGGGCTTGTCCAAGCGCGCGATGTTGAGTATGTTATCGCTAACAGCGAAAGCTGACGAACTCCTGCGCGTCTTGCAAGCTCTCAACTCTGACGCATGGGACCAAAGGGGGGGTGGTGGGCCAAAACGCACTCCCCCTTACTCTCCCCCTCGCGGATGTGACGAACGGGTTGCGGAAACCCGGTTTTCGCCGCATGAAAGCGCGGACTGGCCTCGTAGCTCAGGGGATAGAGCGGCCGCCTCCTAAGCGGCAGGTCGATGGTTCGAATCCATCCGGGGTCACCAGTCACGCCGCTTGACGCTTCAGTTGCAACCGCCGGGCGTGCAGCACCGGTTCGGTATAGCCGGATGGCTGGATGCGGCCCTTGAACACCAGATCGCAGGCGGCCTGAAAGGCGATGCCGTCAAAGCCGGGGGCCATCGGTCGATAGGCCGGATCACCGGCGTTCTGGCCGTCGACCACCGCCGCCATCTTCTGCATCGCCTCCATCACCTCGGCCTCGCTGACCACGCCGTGGTGCAGCCAGTTGGCGATGTGCTGGGCCGAGATGCGGCACGTCGCACGGTCCTCCATCAGGCCGACATTGTTCAGGTCGGGCACCTTGGAGCAGCCGACGCCCTGGTCGATCCAGCGGACGACATAGCCGAGGATGCCCTGGGCATTGTTCTCGACCTCGCGCAGGCGCTGCGCGTCCGTCCATTTGCGATAGGCGGCCAGAGGAATGTCGAGAACCGTATCGACATAGGCGCGGCGACCCCCGGCCTTAATCCGGTCCTGGACCGCAAACACGTCGATGCGGTGATAGTGCAGCGCGTGCAGGGTCGCCGCCGTCGGGCTGGGCACCCAGGCGCAGTTCGCCCCGGCCTTCGGATGCTCGATCTTCTGTTCCAGCATCGCGGCCATCATGTCGGGCATGGCCCACATGCCCTTGCCGATCTGCGCGCGGCCCTGAAGCCCGCATTCGAGACCGATGTCCACATTCTGGTTCTCGTAGGCCCCGATCCAGGCCTTGCGCTTGATGAAATCCTTGCGGCTGAACGGACCCGCCTCCATCGAAGTGTGGATCTCGTCGCCGGTGCGGTCGAGAAAGCCGGTGTTGATGAAGGCCACGCGCGATTTCGCCGCGCGGATGCATTCCTTCAGGTTGACCGAGGTCCGGCGTTCCTCGTCCATGATGCCCAGTTTCACGGTGTATTGCGGCAGGCCGAGGATCCCTTCGACCATCGTGAAGGTGCGGTCGGCAAAGGCCACCTCGTCCGGCCCGTGCATCTTGGGCTTCACCACATAGACCGACCCGGTGACGGAATTGCCGCCTTGCCGTTTCAGGTCATGCAGGGCGATCAGCGTGGTGATTGCGGCGTCCATCAGCCCTTCGAACACCTCGTTTCCATCGCGGTCGAGGATCGCCGGGTTGGTCATCAGGTGGCCCACATTGCGCACCAGCATCAGAGCGCGGCCCTTGACGGTCAGCACGCCGCCATTGGGCGCGGTGAAGGTCCGATCGGGGTTCAGCGCGCGTCGGGTCACGCGCCCTCCCTTCTCGACATCCGCTGCCAGGTCGCCCTGCATCAGGCCCAGCCAGTTGGCATAGGCCTGCACCTTGTCCTCGGCGTCGACACAGGCGACCGAATCCTCGCAATCCATGATCGCCGAGACGGCGCTTTCCATCTGCACATCGGCAAGCCCCGCCTGATCGCGGCTGCCGATGGGGTGGGTGCGGTCGAAGACCAGTTCGACATGCAGGCCGTTGTTCACCAGAAGCACCGCGTCCGGCGCCTTGGGATGGCCCCGATAGCCCGCGAATTTCTCGGGGTTCAGCATCGGCTGGTCATCGACCAGCAGCGCGCCGTTGTGAACGTGGTAGCGCCGCGCATCGGCATGGCTGGTGTTGGCCAGCGGAAACGCCTCGTCCAGAAACACCCGGACGCGGGCGACAACACGCGCGCCCCGGCCCCGGTCATAACCCCCCTTGGGCGGGGCGCTGCCCATCGCATCGGTGCCGTAGAGCGCGTCGAACAGGCTGCCCCATCGAGCATTGGCGGCGTTCAGCGCATAGCGCGCATTGGTGATCGGCACGACGAGCTGCGGACCGGGCACGCGCGCAATCTCGGGGTCGACATTCGCAGTGTCGATCTGGAAATCCGGGCCTTCGGGCAGAAGGTATCCGATCTCCTGAAGGAAGGTCTTGTAAGCCTCGTGGTCGTGCGGCTGGTTGCGGTGGCCGATATGCCAGGCGTCGATCTGTGCCTGCAACCGGTCGCGCCGTGCCAGCAATGCCCGGTTCTCGGGGCCAAGCTCGTGCACGATGGCGGACAGGCCGGCCCAGAAACGGTCTGCGGCGATTCCCGTGCCCGGAAGCGCGCGGTTTTCGACGAACTCCGCCAGCGTCGCGTCGACGTGCAATCCATGAAGTTTCCGCCGATCCGCCATGTCTGCACCTCGTCGTCTGGGTTTGCCGCAACCTATGGACCCCGCCCGGGATAGGCAACAACACGGCGGAGAAGGTATTGATCGCGGTTCACCAAGGCGTGAGGCTGCGCTGACCAGCCGGGCGCATGTGCTACCATCCTCCTTGACCAATGCAGGAGATCGCCATGCCCTTCCCCCGCCGCCTGTTTCTGCTGACCGCCCTTGGCCTCGCCAGTGCCTCGGCGGCTTTCGCCCATCATGGCTGGTCCTGGGCCGAGCCCGAATTGACCACGCTCGAGGCACGTGTCGAGACGGTATCCATCGCCCCGCCCCACCCGTCACTGACCGTCACCGATGCGTCGGGCCAGCTTTGGCAGGTCGAACTGGGCAATCCCGGGCGCACGGAACGGTCGGGCTTCACAGGCGACACGGTTCAGCCGGGCGGCAGCATCACGATCCTTGGCAACCGGTCACTCGATCCGGCCGAGTTCGTCATCAAGGCGGTCCGCGTCACCGTCGAAGGCCAGCAGTACGACATGTATCCCGAACGCATCCCGACAAACTGATCGTGGAGTCGCTGCTTCTGGCTGCGGGCGACACGGCGCTGGCGCGTGCGCTACGGGGTTCGGGCGATCTCTATGCTGCGGTGAGCGCGGCGCATATCCTGGGGCTCGCCCTGCTGATCGGGTCGATCCTTCCGCTGGACCTTCGCCTCGCAGGCGGGTTTCGCCGCGTCCCGGCCGATGCGCTGCTGACGGTTCTTCGTCCGGTGGCCCTGACCGGTCTGCTGGCAGCAGTCGTGACGGGGGCGGCACTGTTCACGGTGAACCCGGCTGACTATCTGGCCAATCCCGCGTTTCGACTGAAGATCGCCCTGCTGCTCGTTGCCCTCGCCAATGTCATCGTGATCGAGCGCAGCATGGCGTTTCGCCGGGTCGCCGGTGGTGACGAGCCGTCGCTTCTCCTGCGTGCGGGCGCGATGCTTTCGGCGGGTCTGTGGATCGGCGTCCTGATCGCTGGCCGCTGGATCGGGTTCCTCTGACCGCTCAGACCACGCGGATCACATCCTTTCCGACCGCCAGCACATAGCCGCGCCGCGCGATGGTCTTGACGAGAAGCTCGCTGACCATCTGATTCCCCAGGGCATCGCGCAGCCGCTTGACCCGGGTGGCACCCGCCGCCTCGTCGCAGTCGGCGGCATCGCGGCCCGAGATCACGCCCTCGATCTGCGCTCCGGTCATCACCTCGTCGTCCATCCGCGCCTCGGCCAGAACGCTCAGTGTCTCGATGGCCGCCTCGGTCAGCTGGAACTCCATGTCGTTGATGAAGACCGACCGGCTTTCCCGCGCGATCATCAGCGAAGACACCTGGATGCCCGACCGCTGGATCGCCGAGATGCGGCGGTTCAGCGTGATGATGGTGACAAGGAACACCAGCGCCGCCAGCAGCAGCGCGGTCGCAAAGACCAGCAGAACGAAGATCACCACGCGGTAGCTTTCCAGCACCTCGGAGAACGCCGTGCCCGATTGCGCGAGGATCTCCAGCAGCTTGATCTCGGCCCCGGCGCGCAGATCGTCGTTCTCAACGAAGATGCGCTCCACCTTGGCATTGAAGGCGTTGGCATCGGGCAGGTTCGCGAAGAGAAAGATCGCGGCCCCCAGAAGGATCGCCACGATCGCCGCGATGCCGCCCGCCACCACGCGGTTGCCCGCGCGGAACGCGTCAGTAGCGGAGGAAGAACTCTCCGGCACTCGCTTTCCTTTCCTCAAGACCCTCTGCCCCGAAGATGGACAGCACGGCGAGCAAGGTCCACCCCGCCGCCGCGAGGCGCGGTGCGAGCTCGGCCGCGGCGGCATCCGGCCCGCTGCACCCGGCATCGGACACCTCGGCCACGCCATAGGCCAGACGCAGCGGCGCATCCTGCTTGGCCTTGTAGTCGGCATAGCAGGCCGCCTGTGCAGGCAGGGCGCAGGCCAGCGACAAAAGCAGGGCGGCAGTCACGCGCAGGGTCATCATCCGGTCCTCCGATGCGCGCCGATGATTGCGCGGAAAGCTGCCGTCATTCAATGACAACCGGGGTTTAGACGGCTGCTATCGCATATCAACGGGGCGATATTGCCTGTCCGAACCCCATTGCCGCAGCTTCCGGTCATCACCTCCGCCCCGACGAAACGGGTGGACCCATTCCGGAAGGACCCCGCAGATGACGACCGCAAGAACCTGGATCGTGAACACCCTCACCGCTGCCGCCGTCTCGGTCGCAGCGATCACCTCGGGCGCTGGCCCCGCCGCCGCCGATGACAAGGACATGCTGCGTGCGCTGGCCGGCATCGCCGCCGTCGCGGTCATCGCAGGCGCCATCCAGAACCAGAACCGCGCGCCCCAGCCCGTCACCCGCGCGCCGGTCTACGAGCAGCCGAAGCCTGCCGTGAACTTCTATAACGCCGAGCCGCGCTGGCAGGCCGAGCGTGACTGGGAGAGCCAGCGCGACTGGCAGCGCCACGACGACCGCTACAGCCGTGTCAGCCAAGGCCCGCGCCTTCCCGGCACCTGCGCGGTCGAGGTCAGTGGCCCGCGACCGGCCACATACTACGCCGAGACCTGCCTGAAGCGCGAAGGCGTGGGCTACGGCCTGCCGCAATACTGTGCCCAAAGCATCCGCAGCCGCGACTGGCAGGGTCGCGTCTACGAGGAGGAATGCCTGCGCGACGCCGGCTATCGCGTCGGCCGCTGGTAAGGGCACGGCTGCGGCCCGGCATGCCCCACATGGGGCCGCAGTCCGGGGGTGGATGGACGAGCAGCGTCCACCCCCTTTTCTTTTCCGCCCGCTTCGGCACAGTCACGGCATGGACGGACCGCACTTCCTTTTCGAAACCACGGCCCATGGCACGGGTGCCCGCTTCGTCATCGGCGTCGACGAGGCCGGGCGTGGTCCGCTGGCGGGCCCGGTGACCGCCGCTGCCGTCCGGCTCCGTCCCGATTGCATTCCCCCCGGACTGAACGACTCCAAGCAGCTTGACCGCAGGCAACGCGAGGCGCTGTTCGCAGCGCTTCTGGACTGCGCCGAGATCGGCATCGGCCATGCCAGCGTGGAAGAGATCGACACCATCAACATCCTGCGCGCCAGCCACCTGGCCATGTGCCGCGCCATCGCCGCCCTGCCCTTCACGGCGGATCATGTGCTGATCGACGGCAACATGATTCCGCGCGACCTGACATGCCGGTCCGCAGGCGATCATCGGCGGCGATGCGCTGTGCCTGTCGATCGCCGCGGCGTCGATCGTGGCCAAGGTGACGCGCGACCGGATCATGGTGGATTTGGCGCAACAGCACCCCGGCTACGGCTGGGAACGCAACGCCGGATACCCGACCCGCGATCATGTCGCCGCTCTGCAAATTCTAGGTGTGACCCCTGCGCATAGGCGTTCCTTCAAGCCCGTCCACAACATCTTGTATCAAGACATTTCTGTAACCTCTTGATTCAAAAAAGAATTTGACGGCGAATTGCCAATGACTCATCCTTGCCTCAACAAGCGGCGCAAAAGCCGTGGGGACAGAGGCAGAGATGAAAACGACCAGACCGACCGGGGCGTCGCCGCTTCCGCTGAACCAGATCCTGGCCGGCGACTGCATCGAGGTGATGAACTCCCTGCCCGCAGGCAGCGTCGACCTGATCTTCGCCGACCCGCCCTACAACCTGCAGCTCAAGGGCGAACTGCATCGTCCCGACAACTCGATGGTCGATGCGGTGGACGATCACTGGGACCAGTTTTCCAGCTTTGCCGCCTATGACCGCTTCACGCAGGACTGGCTGGCGGCGGCGCGCGCGTCTGCTGAAACCCAACGGGGCGATCTGGGTGATCGGCAGCTATCACAACATCTTCCGCGTCGGCGCCGCGCTGCAGGATCAGGGGTTCTGGCTGCTGAACGACGTGGTCTGGCGCAAGTCGAACCCGATGCCGAACTTTCGCGGCAAGCGGCTGACCAACGCGCATGAAACGCTGATCTGGGCCAGCCGGGACGAGAACAGCAAATACACCTTCAACTATGAGGCGCTGAAGGCGCTGAACGACGGCGTGCAGATGCGGTCGGACTGGGTGATCCCGCTCTGCACCGGGCACGAGCGGCTGAAGGACGAAAACGGCGACAAGGCGCATCCGACGCAAAAGCCCGAGGCGCTGCTGCACCGCATCCTGATCGCCACGACCAATCCCGGCGACGTGGTGCTCGACCCGTTCTTCGGCACCGGCACGACCGGGGCGGTCGCCAAGATGCTGGGCCGCAACTTCATCGGGATCGAGCGCGAGGAGGCCTATCGCAAGGTGGCCGCCGAGCGGCTGGACCGCGTGCGCGGCCTTGACGCCTCGGCGCTGGAAATCACCGGCTCGAAGCGCGCCGAACCGCGCGTGCCGTTCGGGCAGGTGGTCGAACGCGGCATGCTGCGGCCGGGCGAGGTGCTGACCTCGGCCGCGCGGCAAGACGGCCAAGGTGCGGGCCGACGGCACCCTGATCGTGCGGACGATGACAAGGGCTCGATCCATCAGGTCGGTGCGGCGCTGGAAGGCGCGCCGTCCTGCAACGGCTGGACCTACTGGCACTTCAAGCGCGACGGCAAGATGATTCCCATCGACATCCTGCGCCAGCAGATCCGCGCCGAGATGGATGGGGGCCCCGCCCACTGACGCCCCACAGATCAACAGTTACCGCCCGCCTGCCGGTGTCATGCCCGACAGGCGACCTGGCCCGCCATGTTCGCATGGCGGGCTTTTTTCCAACTGAAAGGACAACGGAATGAAGCCCCACGTCCCGAACCCCACCGGCCTGATCGCAGGCTATATCAACATCGCCCAGGCGATCCCTGCCGCCTTTCGCAGCCCGAACGTCAAGGCGCTGATGGTCCTGGCGGGCGGCATCGTCACATTCAGCGCCCTTGTCTACATGCTGCTCGAAGGGTGGAGCTTCCTCGACGCCGTCTATTTCTGCGTGGTGAGCATGTCGACCGTGGGCTACGGCGATTTCTCGCCCCATACGGCATTGGGAAAGATCTACACGATCTTCTACCTGCTGATCGGGATCGGCATTTTCGTGCTGACCGTCACCGCCATCGCCGAAGCGATCTATACGGAATTCAGGGCGCGGAGTGTGTCACCGGACGACTGAGCGCTGACGATCAGTGCCCCGGCACCGGATGGCGCGCCTTGTTGTAGGGCTTCCAGTTGGTGATGTCGGGATAGTGCCGCTTGCGCCAGCTCTTGACGCGCGGGTTCATCACGCGCTTCCACAGCGGCGGAACCATCGCCAGCGCCGTCATCACCGGGTAGCCATAGGGCAGTTGCGGCGCATCGGCATCATCGTAGGTCTGCAACAGCGGAAAGCGGCGGTCGGGCTTGTAGTGGTGGTCCGAATGGCGTTGCAGGTTGATCAGCAGCCAGTTCGACGCCTTGTAATCGGAATTCCAGCTGTGGCGCGGCAACACATGCTCATACTTGCCCTTGCCCAGATGGCGGCGGGTCAGCCCGTAATGTTCGATGTAGTTCACCAGTTCCAGTTGCCAGATCGCGATGAAAGCCTGCCAGATGAACAGGCCAAGCCCGATCCAGCCGCCGAGGGCCAGCGCCAGCAGCAGGAAGCCCCCCTGCAACGCCGCATAGCGCCAGAACGGATTGCTGAGATGGGTCGCGGGCAGGTTCCGCCGGGCCAGCATCGCCTTTTCGGCCTTCCAGGCCGAGCGCGGCGACTGCCACAGCACACGCGGGAAAAAGCGGTGGAAGCCCTCGTTGTAGCGTGCCGTCACCGGGTCGCGCGGCGTGCCGACCCAGAGGTGATGCACCCTCAGATGCTCGGACCGGAAATGCGAGTAAAGCACGCTCGCCAGCAGCAGGTCCGCAAGCCACCGCTCAAGCCGCGACTTCTGGTGCATCAGTTCATGGGCATAGTTGATCCCGACGGTGCCTGAGACGACCCCCATGCCGAAGAACAGCCAGATGCGTTCGGCCCGGCCCAGATGTTCGGCTTGCGGCACATACCACAGCAGCCAGCACAGCAGCGCCAGTTGCACCGGAAACCAGATCAGCGTGATCGCGCGATACCAGACCAGCCCGCTGTCGGGCGTCGCGGGGTCGGCGTTGCGGCTGTCCACCCCCTCGACCGCGTCCAGCACCGAAAAGAGGCCCCACGAGGCGAGCGGCACCATGGCGATCACCCATCCCCCGTGCAGCGCGGCGAGGACCACAACCGGCACAAGCCCCAGCGACAACCAGAAGGGCAGCGCGCTGCCCGGGCGGGCGACCTGTTCGGCTGGGATGGTTTCGGCCTTCATGCCTGTAGCCTACCGCAAAGACCGATGCGATCAACGTGGCGAAAACGCCCCTGACGCAAGGTCGAACGCCTTGCGCATCAGGGTCGGAAGGTCGGACGGGCGAAAGGCGGCCACGGGCATGAACGTGCCCCGCAACGGCGTGGCGGCGAGATCGGCCTCGGTAACTTCAACGGCAAGGCGCAGGTGGAAATGCGTGAAGGTGTGGCGCACTTCGGCACCAGTCTCGCGCCACTCTGCCGCCAGTGGCGCCCCGCCGCCCGCACCATCCCAGTCGGAGCCGGGCCAGCCGAGCATTCCGCCCAGCAATCCGCGCGCGGGCCGCGTTTCGAGCAGGAAGGCGCCATCCTCGCGCCGGGCAATCCAGACCTTGCCCTGACGCACCGGCTTTTCGGCCTTCGCGGTCTTGCGGGGCAGGGTCGCCTGAACGCCCGCAGCACGCGCTTCACAGTCCTGCCACCACGGGCAGATGCCGCAGGCGGGGTTGCGCGGGGTGCAGACCGTCGCGCCAAGATCCATGACGGCCTGCGCGTAATCCCCCGGCCGCTGGTCCGGCGTCAGTGACCCGGCGAGTCGCGTCAGTTCGGCCTTTGCCCCCGGCAGCGGCACTTCGACGCAAAACATCCGCGCCATCACGCGCTCGACATTGCCGTCCACGACAACGGCTGGCCGGTCGAAGGCAATCGCGGCAATGGCCGAGGCGGTGTAGGGGCCGATCCCCGGCAGGGTCAGCAGGCCATCCCGCGTATCGGGGAACCGCCCCCCATGGTCGCGCGCGACAGCCCGGGCGCAGGCCAACAGGTTCCGCGCCCGCGCATAGTAGCCCAGCCCGGCCCATTCCCCCATCACCTCGGCATCATCAGCCCCCGCCAACGCCTCGACCGTCGGCCAGCGCGCGACGAAGCGGCGGAAGTAGTCGCGCACCGCAACGACGGTGGTCTGCTGCAGCATCACCTCGGACAGCCAGACGTGGTAGGGATCGGGGCGCTGGCCTGCCGCCCTTTCGGCAGGGCCGACGCGCCACGGCATGATCCGGGCGTGGCGGTCGTACCAGCCGAGAAGTGCCGATGCCAAATCCCTGTCACGCAATCTTTATGCCCCCCGCCTCGCCATTTGACTGGCATGCGCCGCCCGTGTGCCTAGAATAGCCGCCGACAGGACCGTGACCAGATGACCCGCGCTTCGCAATCCACTTCCCCGCCAGGCCGCCGCATGCGCGGCTTCGAGGCCGCATCGAGCCTCGTCTCGGATCGCATCCGCTCGGCGGGCGAGGCTAGGGGATTTGCCGTGGCCCGCTTGCTGACGCACTGGTCGGAAGTTGCAGGCGAGGACCTTGCCCGCGTGACCCGCCCCGTCAAGATCGGCTACGCCCGCGACGGGTTCGGGGCGACACTGACGCTGCTGACGACCTCTGCCCAGGCGCCGATGGTGCAGATGCAGCTTCCCCGACTGCGCGAGCGGGTCAATGCCTGCTATGGCTACAATGCCGTCTCGCGGATCGTCCTGACACAGACCGCGCCCTCGGGCTTCGCAGACGGCCAGGCAAGCTTTTCGCACGCGGCCCCGCCGGTTCCTGCGCCGGACCCTGCCGTTCTGGCCGAAGCCTCTGCTGCGGCAGAGGGTGTACGGGATGACGGGCTGCGCACAGCGCTTGAAACCATCACCCGGAATTTTCTCACAAGACGAAAGACATGAGGCACAGCATGGCAAAGAAACTCGCCGCCCTTGCAGCAGCGCTGGTGATCGCCCTTGGCGCGGCAATCTGGATGGGACAGTCGGGCCAGCCCGGAATGACCCAGATCGGCGCGACGGCGGCACTGGCAGAAGAAGCGCCGGCGACGGCCCAACTGCCGGACGTCGCCGAGATGGTGCTGGGCAATGCCGACGCACCGATCACGATCGTCGAATATGCCTCGTTCACTTGCCCGCATTGCGCGCATTTTCACGAGACCGTCTTCAAGGACCTGAAGAAGGACTACATCGACACCGGCAAGGTGAAATTCGTCTACCGCGAGGTGTTCTTTGACCGTTACGGCCTCTGGGCCGCGATGGTTGCCCGCTGCGGCGGCGAGACCCGCTATTTCGGCATCAACGCCATGCTGTTCGAGCAGCAGAAGACATGGGCCGGAACCGATGACCCGGCGACGGCTGTCGAGAACCTGAAGAAGATCGGCCGGACCGCCGGAATGGACGACGCCACGCTTCAGGCCTGCCTGCAGGACGCGACGATGGCGCAGGCGCTGGTCGCAAAGTACGAAGAGAACTCGGCCAAGGACGAGGTCACGGCAACACCGACCCTGTTCATCGACGGCGAGCGCCATTCGAACATGAGCTACGAGGAACTGAAGGCCATCCTCGACGAGAAGCTCGGCTAAGATGACGACCCCCCTTGCGGGCCTGAAGGTCATCGAACTGGCCCGCATCCTGGCCGGCCCCTGGGCCGGTCAGACGCTTGCCGACCTGGGTGCCGATGTCATCAAGGTCGAGGCCCCGGAAGGCGATGACACCCGCCGCTGGGGGCCCCCCTTCATCGAGCATGACGGCGAACGCGCTGCCGCCTATTACCATGCGACCAATCGCGGAAAGCGGTCCGTCGTCTGTGACTTCCGCCTTCCCGAAGGGCAGGAGATGGTTCGCAGTCTGGTCGCCGACGCGGATGTGGTGATCGAGAACTTCAAGGTCGGTGGGCTGGCGAAGTACGGGCTGGACTACGCCGGACTGTCGGCCGTCAATCCGAGGATCGTCTATTGTTCGATCACGGGGTTCGGCCAGACCGGCCCCTATGCTCATCGCGCCGGATATGACTACATCATTCAGGGCATGGCCGGATTGATGAGCGTCACCGGAGAGCCGGACGGACAGCCGATGAAGGCGGGCGTCGCCATCGCCGACATCTTCACCGGCGTCTACGCCACCACCGCGATCCTTGCCGCCCTGCACCAGCGGCAGGCGACGGGCAAGGGCCAACAGATCGACATGGCCCTGTTCGACGTGGCCACCAGCATCACCGCAAACCAGGCGCTGAATTATCTGGCCACGGGAAAGCCACCGGGCAAGCTGGGCAACGCCCATCCCAACCTCGCGCCCTACGCGGTGTTCGATTGTGCCGACGGCTGGATCATCCTGGCCACGGGCAACGACGGGCAATACCAGCGCCTTTGCCGGATCCTTGGCCTGCCCGCACTTGCGACAGCGCCCGACTATCTGACCAATGCCGACCGGATCGCAAATCGGTCCGCGCTGACGGCCGCGCTCTCAGCCGCGACACGTCAGTGGACCAAGGCCGATCTGCTGGCCGCCTGCGAGGGCGAAGGCGTTCCGGCGGGACCGATCAACGATATGGCCGAAGTGTTCGCGGACCCGCAAATCGTTCACCGCAACATGCGCATCGACCCCGAAGGCGTGCCTGGAGTACGATCGCCCTTCGTGTTTTCAGATGCCGAACTCGCCCTCGGCCGTCCCGCCCCGAAGCTGGGCGAGCATCAGGACACTGTCCCGCGCAAGGGTTGACGCCATTGCCGGCCCAGCTCGTCGTGAGCCCAAGTTTCCGTGTGGGGTGGTGCCGCTGAAGGGACTTCGAACCCCCGACCCCATCATTACGAATGACGTGCTCTACCAGCTGAGCTACAGCGGCCCGCGCGCCTCTTAGCAACCTTTCGAGGGGGTGTGTAGCCCCTATTTGGGATCGCGGCGCGGGAAGCGTGTCAGTCGCGGCGGTCGGGTTCGTCTGCGCCGTCCGGTTCGGCGGGCGACGTGCCGACAAGAAGCGGAAGCAGTTCCGATTGCGTCGCGCTCGGGCCGCTGGTTTCCACGGGCTCGCGCCACGACAGCGTGTCGAAGCCGCCGCAGTTGCTGCAGACCGGGCTCCATTCGCTGTGGACGCTCTGGCACTTGTCGCACACCCATTGCGGGCCGCGCGGTGCGGTCAGCGTCCGGGCGAGCCAGCCGCGCACGACGTTCTCGTCCGCACCCTCGCCCCGCTCGATGGCGGCCATGATCGCCAGACTGCGGCGCGTCGGGTGGCGCGTGACAAGATCGCCGAGCGCGCGGCGGGCCGCCGGAAAATCCTCGGCCGCAAGGTTCAGCTCGGCCAGAAGCATCCGTGTTTCGTCATCGTCGGGTTTCAGCGCGGTGAGCGTGCGGAAGCGCTTCAGCCGCTCTTGCGGAGTCTCGTCGGGCGCAATCTCGGCAAAGGCGGCGGCGAGGTCGGGGTGCGGGTTGCCCTCCCAGGCCTTTTTGAGGACCCGTGTCGCATTCTTGGTGTCGCCCTTCGCGATATAGCTGCGGGCCGCCATCGTCGCCGCAGGGATCAGGTCGGGCGACAGGCGGTGCGCCTCGATCGCCGCTTCGCGGGCCTCGATGTTCGACCCGTCGTCGATGATCGCCTTGGCTTCCTGCAGGGCCAGAACCGCGTCGCGCCGACGATGCACGTCGCGCGGAATCGTGCCGCTGCGCAGCTTCGCCCCCAGAGTTGCCCGCGCCCCCGCCCAATCCGAGCTTTCGGCCTGCAATTCCAGAAGAAGATCCTGCGTCTCGCGGTGGCGAGGCCGCAGTTCAAAAGCTTTCTGGGCCAGTTTCAGGGCCGTCTCGCGGTCGCCCTCGGCCAGTTTCTGATCAATCAGACCCCGGATGCCGATGAAACGCGACCTGGGGTTGGACAAGAGCGCCTTGTAGGCCGCCGTCGCCCGCTTCGTGTCGCCTGCGGCCTGCGCGGCCTGTGCCGTCAGGATCGTGGTCAGTTCGGGCTGCGACAGGTAACGCTCGGCCCGCGTGGCCCGGGCAAGCGCGGTCTTCGGCTCTCCCGCAGCCAGCGCCATCATCCCTTCGGCAAAGGCCTGATAGCCCTTGCGCTCGCGGTTACGGTCGAAATAGCGCGAGATCGCCGTTTCGTCGCCGTTGAGGAACCGCAGGACCGCCACGATCAGGCCGACCGCCTTCATCACCAGCCAGATCAGGCCCAGCAACACGCCCGCGACGATGACGGCCTGCAGCGGACCAAGCGTGAACTCATAGCCTGCAACCGCAACCTGAATTCCGCCACCAGTCTCGAGAAGATAGCTGGCGACCAGCGTGACGACTGCGACAATCGCCAGAAATATCAGAACCTTGAGGAGCGACCAGATCATCTTGTGCCCTCACTGTCCATCGGCGGCGGACACAAGCGCAGACAGGGCGTCTGTCGCCTGCTGGCGCGTTTCGGCCTGTCCTAGCCAGTCGGCCATTGCGGCCTTGGCGGGGTCCGGCAAGGCCGACAGTTCCGCCAGGCTGCCCTGCAGATCGCCCGCCATCAACGCAGCTTCGGCGCGCGACAGAACGGCATCGGGATCGTCCCCCTCGCGGGGCTCAAGCGACCGCGCACCCGTCTGGGTCCGCAGGAAGGTGGACAGCCGGTCGGACCACCCGGCACCGACATCGGAACGAAGCGCGGCCTCCAGCGCGGCGCGGGCTGCGGCGGGAAACTGGCGCTGCAGATCGTCGAGCGTCTGGACTCCGGTCTTGGCGTTGTCGGCAAGAATGGCCGGCACCTCGATACCCGCATCGCCCAGATCGGCCAGCGCCGAAGAATAGGGGCCGCCCGCTTCGATCGCGGCGGTCAGACGGCCCAGAGCCGCGTCGCGCCGTGCCAAGCTGGCGGTGGTGTCGGCCTCGGCCTTCAGCCGTGCGGCCTCTTCGGTCGCTGCGGCCAGTTCGGCCTTGGCACTGGCGACCACCTGTTCGATCTGGCTCGATGCCGCACCGCCTGCACCGGCAAGCTGGTCGACCTGGGCACGCAATGCCTGAAGATCACGCTCGTAGGCCGCAACGGCGGTAGCCGAGGCGCCGCCCGCAGCGCCCTGCGGCGCCTTCTCGACGGCTGCAAGGCGGGTATCGAAGTCGGCGAGTGCGCTGTCGACCACTGCCCGAATCTCTTCGAGCGCCGGCGTAACATCGGTCGGCGAGGCGGCGGCAAGACGCGAGTCGATCTCGGACCGCAGGGCAGCGAGATCCGCGGACAGGTCCGGTGCAGGGCGCGCTGCCAACTGCTCAAGCGAAGCCTTCAGATTTGCCACTTCGGTCTGCTGGGCTGCAAGCAACTGTCTCAGATCGTCATCGGCCGCTGAGGGCCAGAGTTGCGGGACCATCTGCGCCACGCCGAAGCCTGCGCCAGCCGCAATCGCCCCGCCCAAGACCAGACCCAGGAAAGACCCCGACCGACGCTCGGGCGCAGGTCGCGTCGGCGGGGTCACAGGCTCGGCCGGTCGGGGCGTATCCGCCTCGATGACTTCGGCTTCGGAAATGTCGGTGCTCTGTTCCGTCAGACCAGACGCAGGGGCGACTGGCGTTTTGTCTTCTTCCGGCATGAGTCACCTCCCGACGTTCCGTTCGACCTTACGCTGCACCGGCAGAACGCTTCAAGGCTGGCGGTCCGTTCCAATACATTCCGCAATCGCGTCGATCATCGCATCGGCATCGGACCGCGCAGCTGTCACGCATCGGTCGGGCCGCATCGCACGAGCTGCTTCGGCGACATTCCCGCTCAGCGCCACGATCCAGAGCGGTGCATTGCGATGAAGGACCGCGGGGTCGGCGGCGAGAAGCGACGCGGTGCGCGGCGAAAAGAGCGGCGCCATGACCGCGCGGGTATCCTGCATCAAGGCTGTCGCTTCGCTGTTGAGCGCTACGGGCATTTGTGCATACACCGTCAGGTCTTGAGCCTCGAGCCCTGCCAATCGCAACTTCCCCGCAATGTCGGTGGCCTGAACGTCACCCCGGACCACAAGGATCGGCCCGGGGCGATCAGTCGCGAGAATCCGCTGTAACAGGGTCGGCGCATCGCCACCGCCGTCGAGCGTATCGAAGCCCTCGGCCTGCGCCACCTGGGCCGTTCGGGGGCCCACGCACCACGCCTGTGCCCCCCGCTCCCCCGACAATCGCGCGAACCCGGCCACCCCCGCCTCTGACGTGAAGACCACCGCCGGGAAACGACCCTTGGGCATGGCGGGAGAGAGGAAACGGATGTCCAGCAGCGGCGAGGTGACGATTCGCCAGCCAGAGCCAAGGCGATCCTCAAGTTGCGACGCAAAGCGGGCGCTTTGCGCGGCCGGTCGTGTCAGCAGCAGGGACGGCCGGGATTGAATGGGCATCCTTGCGGTGTTACCTGCCGACGATCCTTCTGGCAACCGGCGCCCCATGCGAGACCGTCTGACCGTTCTGGCCCTCGAAAGCAGCTGCGACGACACCGCCGCAGCCGTCGTGCGCCACGATGTCGACGGTCGACCGGAAATCCTTGCCTCGGTCGTGCAATCCCAGACCGAGATGCATGCACCATACGGCGGCGTGGTGCCCGAGATCGCGGCGCGTGCCCATGCCGAGCGGCTGGACCTTGCTGTCGAGCAGGCGCTTGAAGCGGCTGGTCTGGGACTGCGCGACATGGACGCGGTTGCGGTCACGGCAGGACCGGGCCTCATCGGTGGCGTGCTTTCTGGGGTGATGGTCGCGCGCGGGATCGCGGCGGGTGCCGCGCTTCCGCTGATCGGGATCAACCATCTTGCGGGCCACGCACTTACCCCGCGCCTTACCGATGCTGTCCGCTTTCCCTACCTGATGCTTCTGGTGTCGGGTGGGCATTGCCAGTTCCTGATCGTATCCGGCCCCACATCGTTCACGCGGCTTGGCGGCACGATCGACGACGCCCCGGGCGAGGCTTTTGACAAGACGGCCAAGATCCTCGGCCTGCCGCAGCCGGGCGGCCCGAGTGTCGAGCGCGAGGCCGAGCGGGGCGACCCCCGCCGCTTTGCCTTTCCGCGCCCGCTTCTGGACCGGCCGGGATGCGATCTGTCCTTTTCGGGGCTCAAGACCGCAGTGCTTCGGGCAAGGGATGCGCTTGTCGTGGAAAAGGGCGGGCTCAGCGAACAGGACCGGCGCGACCTCTGCGCCGGTTTCCAGCAAGCGGTCGCAGATGTGCTGACCGCAAAGACCCGCCGGGCAATCGCGGCCTATATGGCCGAGCAACCGGCGGAGCCCGTGCTGGCTGTCGCCGGGGGTGTGGCGGCCAACCGAACGCTTCGTGCTGAACTGGAAGGGGCATGTCGCGATACGGGGCTGCGTTTCGTTGCGCCGCCGCTCGCCCTGTGTACCGACAACGCCGCCATGATCGCCTGGGCGGGGATCGAACGGCTTCGCGCGGGTGATGGCGGCCAACCTTTCGTCGCGCGCCCGCGCTGGCCGCTGGACGAGCGGGCGCCAGCCCTTGTCGGGTCGGGCCGACGCGGGGCAAAGGCGTGATCGGCGTCGTCGGCGGCGGGGCATTCGGAACGGCCCTCGCCGTTACGCTGGCGACGAAGGCCGACCGGGTGGTCCTGTGGTCCCGTCGGGCCGCTTCGCCAGAGGCGAAACTGCCAGGGGTCACGCTTCCCGACCGCGTGATGCTGACGACCGCGCTGGACGATCTCGACGATGCCGACCTGCTGCTTCTTGCGCTGCCGATGCAGGCGCTTGGGGATTTCCTGTCAGATCATCGGGCGCGGTTTGACGGGCGCAGGTTGGTTCTCTGCTGCAAGGGAATCGACCTCGCGACCGGGCTTGGCCCAAGCGCGCTTGCCCGCCACGCCTGCCCTGCTGCTCGCATCGCGGTGCTGACGGGGCCAAGCTTTGCGGCTGACATCGCGAGGGGATTGCCGACCGCGCTGACCTTCGCGTCGACCGACCGCGCCTTTCGCGAGCAGGGGCAGGCGGAGCTGTCGACGCGCAACTTGCGGCTTTATCGCACGGATGACGTCGTGGGCGCCGAGATGGGCGGGGCGCTGAAGAACGTGGTGGCCATTGCTGCAGGCGTCACGATCGGGGCGGGGCTGGGCCATTCGGCGCGGGCTGCAACCATAACGCGGGGCTATGCCGAGATGGTGCGGCTTGCCGTTGCCTTCGGCGCGCGGCCCGAAACCCTTGCCGGGCTTTCCGGCTTCGGTGATCTGGTTTTGACCTGCACGTCCGGACAGTCACGGAATTTCCGCTTCGGCGAGGCACTGGGTGCGTCGACCGGGTTTGATCCGCAGGTCACTGTCGAAGGCGCTGCCACTGCCATCGGCGCGGTGCGCCTGGGGGCAGAGCGGGGGCTGGACATGCCGATTGCGTCGATGGTTGCGGCGCTAGTCGATGGGCGTATCAAGGTCGAAGGCGCGGTCGAAGCCCTGCTGAGCCGACCGCTGAAGGAGGAATGACGATGCGAGTTGCCCTGATCTGCCGGGACAAGCCCGGCGCGCTGGCCGTGCGGACCGAGAACCGGCCCGCCCATGTGGACTATCTGAAATCCACCGGCGTGGTCGAAATGGCCGGGCCGTTCCTGGACGAGGCAGGCGAGATGAACGGCTCGCTCATCGTGCTCGAGGTCGCGTCGTTGGAAGATGCGCGGGCCTGGGCTGCTGCGGACCCCTATGCGAAGGCCGGGCTGTTCGACGAGGTACGCATCCAGGAATGGAAGAAGGTGATCGGCTGATGGCCCGCTGGCTGTTCAAGTCCGAGCCGGACACCTGGGGATGGGCCGATCAGGTCGCCCGAGGCGAGGCCGGCGAGGAATGGCACGGGGTGCGCAACTATCAGGCGCGCAACAACATGCGGGCCATGAAGGTCGGAGACCTCGGGTTCTTCTACCATTCCAACATCGGGAAAGAGATCGTCGGTATCGTCGAGGTCTGCCGCGAAAGCGCGCCGGACAGCACGACCGACGACCCCCGTTGGGATTGCGTGATGGTGAAGGCGCTGCGGGGGCTGGAGCGGCCGGTTTCGCTCGATGCATGCAAGATCGAACCGGGGCTGGAAAACCTCGTGCTGGTCAAGAACTCGCGGCTTTCGGTGCAACCTGTGACTGATGCCGAATGGGCGATCATCTGTCGGATGGGCGGCTTGGAACCCTGACGGCCTATCCGGCTGGTCGCCCATCCGGGCGGGTCAGCAATGGAGGGCCCCGACCCCGAACGGGACCCTCCACCACCCCACGCGCTCCCATCGCACCGCACGTGTTCTGACAAGGGTCCCGGCATCCTGCCGTATTGAGCCGACCTTAGTCGCAACGCCGGGTCCGCTCAAACCAATTGTCCCGCAAGATTTAGGCAATTCCGCAGCGCCTGCCTGCGGGCGAGGCAGGCGCCGATTGGATCAGGCGTAGGTGGCTTCCTTGCCGAAATGCTTCACGAGCATGTAGTAGACGACAGCGCGATACTTGTTGCGCTCTGACTTGCCATAGGTGTCGACCACGGCATTGATCGCCTCGGCCAGCTTCGGCCCATCGGCAAGCCCAAGCTTCTTGACCAGGAAATTCTTCTTGATGAGTTCGATTTCACTGGCCTGCGAGGCGGCAACCGTTTCGGAATCCGCGCTGTAGATCGCCGGTCCGCATCCGATCGTCACCTTTGTCAGAAGACCCATATCGGGCTCGATCTTGCATTTCTTGCGAAGGTCATCGGCATATTTCGCGATTAGGTCGTCGCGTTTGCTCATTCCCGGTCTCCAAATGTCATGCGCCGCCTTGCGGCTTCCCCCATAATCCACGCCGCTCGGGCGAGGTGAGCGAAGGCTAGGCGAAACGCGCTGACGGGCAAAGCGGAAATGCAGGCCCGCTTCGCTTTAGCGGACGCTGAACTGCGGTTCAGCGGCCTGCCTCGGTCAGAAGGGAAAGATCTTCGGGCGCCAGCGACAGGCGCGCGCCGCGGATGAGGCTTTCAAGCTGCGTAACGGAAGTAGCCGAGGCAATCGGCGCGGTGATACCGGGCTGGGCGATGATCCAGGCCAGCGCAACTTCGGCTGGCCGGGCGTTGTGTCGTTCCGAAACTGTGTCGAGAGCCGCGAGGATCTTCATCCCGCGGTCGTCGAGATACTTGCCGATGTCTTCGCCGCGCTGGCTTTTGCCAAGATCAGCCGCACTGCGATACTTACCCGTCAGAAAACCCGAGGCCAGCCCGTAATAGGTGATGGCCCCCATGCCTTCGCGCAGAACCATCTCCTGAACCGGGCCTTCGAACGCGCTGCGGGTGTAGAGGTTGTATTCGTTCTGGATCGTCTGGTAGCGTGGCAGTCCCTTGCTGCGCGAAAGGTCAAGCGCATGGGAAAGCTGTGTCGCATCGTAGTTCGATGTGCCAATGGCGCGCACCTTGCCCGCCGCGATGAGACGGTCGTAGGCGCCAAGCGTCTCTTCCTCGGGGGTGTCGGCGTCGGGCCAGTGCGTCTGGTAAAGGTCGATGACGTCGGTCTGGAGACGGCGCAACGAGCCTTCGACCGCCTGCTCGATCCAGCGGGCGCCGAGGCCGCTGCGCCCCTGTCCGAGATCAGAGCCAACTTTGGTGGCGAGCACGACCTTGTCGCGCGCCCCGCGTGCCTTCATCCAGCGCCCGATGATCTTCTCGGACTCGCTGTCATTGCCGGGAACCCAACGCGAATAGACATCGGCCGTGTCGATCATCGTGAAGCCTTCGGCAAGGAAGGCGTCGAGAATGGCGAACGACGTGGTTTCGTCTGCGGTCCATCCGAACACGTTCGTTCCAAGCACCAGCGGGTCGATGGAGATACCGGTCTGGCCGAGGGGGCGTGTCATAGCGGTATCCTTTACGGTGCGACCCCGCGCCGGGCTGGCGCGGGGCCAAACGCGATCAGTAGCGGTAGTGCTCCGACTTGAACGGGCCTTCCGGCGCGACGCCGATATAGGCGGCCTGGTCGGGGCGAAGCTGGGTGAGTTTCACGCCGATCTTCTTGAGGTGCAGGCGAGCAACCTTCTCATCCAGGTGCTTCGGCAGGATGTAGACGCCCGGTGCATAGTCCTTGCCCTTGGTCCAAAGCTCGATCTGCGCCAGCACCTGGTTGGTGAAGCTGGCCGACATGACGAAGGACGGATGGCCGGTGGCGTTGCCGAGGTTCAGAAGCCGGCCTTCGGACAGAAGGATGATGCGGTTGCCCGAGGGCATCTCGATCATGTCCACCTGTTCCTTGATGTTCGTCCACTTGTGGTTGCGCAGCGCCGCCACCTGGATCTCGTTGTCGAAGTGGCCGATGTTGCCGACGATGGCCATGTCCTTCATCGCGCGCATGTGCTCGAGCCGGATCACGTCCTTGTTGCCGGTGGTGGTGATGAAGATGTCGGCGCTCGCGACCTCATCCTCCAGCAGCGTCACCTCGTAGCCGTCCATCGCGGCCTGAAGCGCGCAGATCGGATCGACCTCGGTCACCTTCACGCGGGCGCCCGCGCCACGCAGCGAGGCGGCAGAACCCTTGCCCACGTCGCCATAGCCGCACACGACCGCGACCTTGCCGGCCATCATCGTGTCGGTGGCGCGGCGGATGCCGTCGACCAGCGATTCCTTGCAGCCATACTTGTTGTCGAACTTCGACTTGGTGACGCTGTCGTTCACGTTGATCGCGGGGAAGGGCAACAGGCCCTTCTTGTGCAGATCGTAGAGGCGGTGGACGCCGGTGGTCGTTTCTTCGGACACGCCGCGGATCGCGTCGCGCTGCTTGGTGAACCAACCCGGCGAGGCGGCGAGGCGCTTGCGGATCTGGTTGAAGAGGCACACCTCTTCATCCGAAGTCGGCACCGCGATCAGGTCGGTCTCGCCCGCCTCGACCCGTGCACCCATCAGGATGTAAAGCGTGGCATCGCCCCCGTCGTCGAGGATCATGTTGCAGGTCCCTTCCGGGAACTGGAAGATCATGTCGGTATAGGCCCAGTAATCCTCAAGCGTCTCGCCCTTGATGGCGAAGACCGGCACGCCCGCCTCGGCGATGGCGGCCGCCGCGTGGTCCTGGGTCGAGAAGATGTTGCAGGACGCCCAGCGCACATCGGCGCCGAGCGCGGTCAGCGTCTCGATCAGCACGCCGGTCTGGATCGTCATGTGCAGCGATCCGGCAATGCGCGCGCCCTTCAGCGGCTGTGCCTGCGCCGAACTCCTCGCGCAGCGCCATCAGCCCCGGCATCTCGGTTTCGGCGATCGTCAGTTCCTTGCGGCCGAAGGCGGCGAGGGATGTGTCCTTGACGATGTAGTCCTTCATCGCGGTCTCCCATGCGATCACTTTGGCGGTCACATAGCAGCGCAGGCCATGCGGGGCAACGGAGGTCGGCTTGACGCGGCACGCAGGGGAAGCATTCTTTCCGGCGAATTGTGGAGAAAACGATGGCCAAGCCACCACCCCGCGCATGGCAACGGATGTTGTCTGGCCGAAGGCTCGATCTGCTGGACCCGACGCCCGTCGACATCGAGATCGAGGATATCGCGCACGGGCTGGCCTTTGTTGCGCGCTGGAACGGGCAGACCTTTGGCGACTGGCCCTACTCCGTTGCCGAGCACTCGCTTGCTGGTAGAGGAGCTCTATCGCCGGATGAACCCCGGAACCGGGCCACGCTGGAGGCTTGCTGCGCTGCTGCACGATGCGCCCGAATATGTCATCGGCGACATGATCAGTCCGGTGAAGGCGGCGATCGGAGCGGGGTATGGCGATCTGGACGCGCGGCTGACTGCCGCCGTGCATCTTCGCTTCGGTCTGCCGTCGATCTTGCCCACCGAAGTCAAGGTGGCGATCAAGCGGGCGGACCGGATTTCGGCCTGGATGGAAGCGGTTCAGATTGCCGGATTTCGCGAAGACGAAGCGAACCGGCTGTTCGGCAGGCCCGACGCTACGGTCGTGGCCGGTCTGACCGTTGCATTAAGGCCGCCCGTCGAAGTTCGGGCGGCCTTCGTGGCGCATCACGCCGCCCTGCTGGCGGAGTGCTGATCAGCGCATCCAATGGTCCGGTGCTTCCCACGAAGGGCGGTCCGGGCGCCGGGAGGGAAAACGCTGGTCGAGGTCGCGGTTCATCGGGCGCATTCTCGTGGCGAGCATCAGCGCATCGGCAAGAATTCGGAACATTTGCTAAGCCTTTCTGCTGTCTTGATGCGTTCAAACTAGCGCATTCTCCGCGTACACGTTAGGCAGGAATAGTTATGATCTGAAAGTTTTTCTAACAGATTGCAGAATGAGCTGTGGTGCCGTCTGTGATCCTTCGATGCGGCGCAAAAGGTCTTCGCGCGAGATCCCGATGTCCGTGAGCAAGTGGTCCTCATAATCCAGCAAAGCTTGAACAGCTTGCAATTCGGCACGGACCCGGCGCCGTGCGATCCAAAAAGATCGCAAGCGATGTATCGACAAGCCAGGAAGGTGAAGTGGATGCAGAGGTTCCCATGGCGCCAGCTTACGCCTCTTGCCGCGTGACTCGGATTCAGAAATACTGTGAAAATGACAGGTGAGCTAACAGGATGACCGTCGATTGGCGCCACATGCCGCCCTTGACCGCCCTGCGCGCGCTGGAAGCCGTGGCGCGACTGGGCGGCTTCAGCGCGGCGGCGCGCGCCCTGAATGTGACCCATGCCGCCGTCGCGCAGCAGGTGAGGGGTCTGGAGACGGAACTCGGCGTCGCGCTCTTGCGCCGTGAGGGGCGCGCCGTCGTGCTGACTGCGGAAGGCGCCCGTCTGGCCGCAGCGCTTGCCGAAGGATTTCGGCACAATCCAGACGGCCGTCCAGGCCGCACAGGCCCGTCGCGCAGACGGTCCGGTGCGGATCACGCTGACCGCCGCCTTTGCCGCACAGTGGCTCATGCCACGACTGCGAGACTTCTGGTCGAGACATCCTGACATCCCGCTTTCGCTTCACCCAGACCCCAGAGTGGTGGATCTGCCGCGCGAAGCGATGGACCTTGGCATCCGTTATGGGAACGGGTCGTGGCCGGGGGTCACCGTCGAGCGGTTGGCAGCGGGGCGGCTGGTTGTCGTCGGGGCGCCATCGCTGTTGACCGACGCATCACGCGATCTGGCCGCTCTTCCCTGGGTTCTGGCGAGCGACTGGCCCGAGCAATCCAACTGGTTGGCCAGCCGGGGCTTCGACCCCGGCGCGCTCGACGTGTCGTCGTTTCCAGGGGAAGATCTGGCAATCGCCGCCGCGCGTCAGGGTCTTGGCCTGACGGTCGAGGATATGGCGCTTGTGCAAGACGATGTTGCCGCAGGCAGGCTGGTCATCCTTCTGGATGACCAGGAAAAGCTGCCGGCTTATTTTGTCGTCACGCCGCCTGGGCCGATTCGCCCGGCAGCGCGAATCTTTCTTGCCTGGCTTCTGAAGCAGACCTAGCGGATCAGAGAGCCAGGTCCTCGGGCGACTTTCCTGCGTTCAGGGCCGCTTCGAACCAGCGCGGCTTGCGACCACGACCAGACCATGTGTCCGAGCGGGTTTGCGGGATTGGCATATTTTGCTGTCGCCGGGGCGCGTTTGCGTGCAACCGCACCGCCAGTCAGTTCAGCAAGCGAGAATCCAAGCGCACGTGCTTTGTCTTCCAGTTCCGACAATGCCTCTTTCTTCCTGCGATCCTCGAAAGTCGCAATGGCCTTTGCAACTTGGGTCTGCAGATCTTTCAGCTCTTTCAGCGAAAGGGCATTCAAATTCAGGTCCATCCAGTATTCCTCCTTGGATGAACGACTGGATAGGGTGAGTCCCGAACAAATTCAAGTTTGAATTGCCGAGCAACACAAAGAACGCGATTTATTTCGGGCTTCGCTTCGCCAGTATACGCTGCAACGTGCGGCGATGCATATTCAATCGCCTTGCGGTTTCAGAGACATTGCGATCGCACAATTCATAGACACGCTGAATGTGTTCCCACCTGACGCGGTCGGCTGACATTGGATTGTCCGGCGGTGGCGGAAGCGCCTCGCCACGCGACAAAAGCGCATTCATCACATCATTGGCATCAGCCGGCTTTGACAGGTAATCCGTTGCGCCGATCTTCACGGCGGCGACCGCAGTCGCAATTGCGCCATAGCCTGTCAGGACGACAATGCGGCAATCGGGGCGGCGATCGCGAAGCACTTCGACGACATCGAGCCCGTTTCCATCCTCGAGCCGCAGATCAACCACGGCGTAGGCGGGCGGGCGCGACAGGGCGATAGCACGGCCGGCCGCAACGCTTTCAGCCGTCTCGGGAAGGAAGCCCCGCTTTTCCATCGCCTTTGCCAAACGCTTTACGAATGGTTCGTCGTCATCAACAAGAAGGAGCGTGCGGTCCTCTCCCAGATCGGCCGCCGTGGGTTCTGACATTTCATTATCCCTGCATTGAGTGTCGTGATGTAGGTCACGACGACCGGCGGGTCAAATTTCGTCAGGCTGCTTCGGCAAAGCAGGAAACCGCGTCGGCGATATCGTCCGCTGTCGCCTCGCGCCGGAAGAAATCGACGAACCCTATTCCTGGCATCATCAGGTAGGTGAATGTCGAATGGTCGACGAGATAGGAGTCGGGGTCGCCTTCATTTATCTTGAAATAGGCCTTGTAGGCGGCGACCGCGTCACGAACCTGTTCGTCCGTTCCGGAAAGGGCGACCATGCGGGGATGAAGGTTCTCCGCAAACGAAGCGAGCTGTTCCGGCGTATCGCGACGAGGGTCCACCGAAATGAACACCGGTTTCACCTCGATTCCCCGTTCTTCCAGGATATCCACGGCCTCGACATTCCGCGCCATGTCCAGCGGGCAGACATCGGGACAGTAGGTATATCCGAAATAGACCAGCGCGGGCTGGTCAAGGACCTGCGCTTCGGTAACCGTGGCACCAGTCTGATCGACCAGCGTGAACGGCCCGCCGATGGTGCCGGGACCGCCTGCGACCTGGCTCGACCGGCATTTCGCCAAGGGATCGCCGCTGCGAGACGAGAAGGCGGCCCAGACCGTCACCGCAACCAGCGAGCACACGGCCAGAATTGCAGCGCGGGCGAACAGGCGTGTCATCGATTTCCCCTCTCGTCGGACATCCGGGCGCATTGATCCGGCATCCCGCGCAGCTTAACAAGATCATAGCGTCCCGTCCGGTGCACATCGCATGGTTTCCCCCAGTCTCGGCCTTTTCAATCGCGATACGCGCAGCGACTGGGTTCGTCTGCGCACCCTGATCCTTTTGCGCTGGCTCGCGATCGGCGGACAGCTGACGGCTATTGCCGTGGCCGACCGGTTCTACGACATGCAACTGCCGCTCGGTCTGTGCTATCTCGCCGTCGGTGCCGCGATCATCGCCAATCTGGTGGCGACGTTCATCTTTCCCGAAAACAAGCGCCTGTCCGAACTGGAGGCGATGGGAACGCTGCTGTTCGACGTCTCGCAACTTGCCTTCCTTCTGTTCCTGACCGGCGGATTGAACAATCCGTTTGCGCTGCTGATCCTGGTCCCGGTCACCATTTCAGCAAGTGCGCTGGAATTGCGCACGACGATCCTGCTCGGGGTGATCGCCATTGCGCTGGTCACGCTGATCGCCGTTATCAACATTCCGCTGCGGTTCGCCGACGGCAGCGTGCTGACCGTTCCGGCGATGTTCGAATTCGGATTCTGGCTGTCGATCGTGATCGGCATCCTTTTCCTCGCGCTTTATTCGCGCCAGGGTCGCGACCGAAATCCGCACCATGTCGGACGCGCTCCTTGCGACGCAGATGGCCCTTGCGCGGGAACAGAAGCTGACCGACCTCGGCGGGGTCGTTGCCGCTGCCGCGCACGAGCTTGGGACGCCGCTCGCAACGATCAAGCTTGCAAGCTCGGAACTGGTCGAGGAACTCGCGGACCGTCCCGAGTTGCAGGAGGACGCGCGCCTGATCCGCGCGCAGGCAGACCGCTGCCGCGACATCCTTCGGTCAATGGGGCGAGCGGGAAAAGACGACCTGCACCTGCGCCAGGCACCCCTCGGCGCTTTGTTGCGCGAAGCGGCTGATCCGCACATGGCACGCGGCAAGACCGTGCTGTTCGATCTTGCGCCGGGCGCGGGCGGCGATGACCGCCAGCCGCTGGTTCAGCGCAGGCCAGAGGTGATCCATGGGTTGCGAAACCTCGTGCAGAACGCTGTCGATTTCGCCGGGTCGACCGTCTGGGTCGACGCAAGCTGGACAGGCTCCAACATTTCGGTTCGCATCAGTGACGACGGCGAGGGCTATCCGTCGCATGTCCTTGGCCGGATCGGCGATCCTTTCGTGCGCAGTCGTCGCGGTGCCGAGCCGAACCCCGGGTCTCGGCCCGATTACGAGGGGATGGGCCTGGGCCTGTTCATCGCCAAGACGCTTCTCGAAAGATCCGGTGCGGAGTTGAGCTTTGCCAATGGAAGCGATCCCTTCCTGTCGCCGGACGAACACCCCGAGCGCTCTGGTGCGATCGTCGAGGTGATCTGGCCGCGCAGGGCGATCGCTGCAGGCGAGACCGACGTTCTCGGCGCGAACCGGCAGATCGAACCCTGACCCCACGGGACCGGCACGGTCTCCGGTCTCGCTGCGTCTTAGGCCTTTAGAATTCGTTAACAAATTTACCAGAGGTTAAGTTTTGGGGCTGTGCGTACGCCTAGGGGTAGAGCTGCATGGGGTTCGATTGGGTGCTGGGGCTGACGTTGCTGCTGTCGGCTTGCGTTGCGGCGATGGTCGGGGCCTGGTTTCTGGCTTTCCTGCTTGGAACGGGTGCAAAGGGCCGTGCCGGCGGCGCGGACCCGTCGGCGGGCACGGCCTTTGTCTTTGATGGCGAGACACTGCTTGATGCGTCGCCGTCAGGCCGCGCCCTGCTTGCAGCTTCGTCTGTGCCCGGAAATCCCTATCAGCGCCTTGTGGCTTTTCTTGCGCCCCGTTTTCCCGGCGTCGAGGAACGGCTTGCATCCTTGCCGCAAGCAGGCCGACTGGCGCTGAGCGGAATTCAGGGGCAGGACGACAGGCCGATTTCCCTGTTGGCCGAATGGCAGGGTGGGCTGTCGCGGATCACCGTGGTCGATCCGGATGCCGAAGGCATGATCAGCATGACCGATCCGCTGACCCTGCGCGCGATGGAAGAAGAGTTGCAGCTGCTGCGCGCGACAGTCGCCCATGCGCCACTCGCAATCTGGCTCGAGAACGGGTCGGGCGACATTGTCTGGGCAAATACCGGTTACATGACCCTTGCCCGTGACCTGCTGGGGCCCGACCAGGATTTCAACTGGCCGCTGCCTCGGCTGATGAAGCTTGCCGGACCCGGACGCCAGAGGGTGCGTGCGGGAACGGCCAACTGGTTCGATGTCACGGCACACCCCGCCGACGACGGACAGATGGTGTTCGCCCAACCGATCGACACGTTGATCGCGGCAGAGGGTGCCCTGCGCGATTTCACCCAGACGCTGACGAAGACCTTCGCGCATCTTCCGATCGGGCTCGCCGTGTTCGACAAGGATCGCCAGCTTGCCCTCTTCAACCCGGCGCTTCTTGACCTGACCGGATTGCCGCCGGACTTCCTCGCGTCGCGTCCGATGCTGTTCCACGTCCTCGACAGGATGCGGGACGAGCAGATGATCCCCGAGCCGAAGGACTACCTTGGCTGGCGCCAACGCATCATCGACCTTGAAAAGCAGGCAGCGGCCGGCCTTTACATGGAGACATGGAACCTGCCTGGGGGGCAGACCTATCGGGTGATTGCCCGGCCGCATCCTGACGGTGCCCTGGCGATGCTGTTCGAGGACATCTCGACCGAGATGAGCCGGACACGGCGTTTCCGGGCCGATCTTGAAATGGGCCAGTCCGTCGTCGACGCCATGGACGAGGCTGTGGCGGTCTTCTCGGCGGCAGGATCGCTGGTGATGACGAATGTCGCCTATTCCGAGCTTTGGTCGCATGACCCCGCCTGCACCGTTACCGGCGAAAGCGGGATCGGGACGCTTGCGGACTATTGGCGCGCACACACGGCACCTTCGACCATCTGGGCCGAAGCGGAAGATTTCGTGGCAAGTCTCGATCAGCGCAGCGAAGTGACGGGCGAGGCGAGGCTGTCGGACGGACGGCTGCTGTCCTGCCGGTTCGTACCGCTTGCGGGCGGCGCGACGATGATCGCCTTCCGGATCAAGCCGCCGGAAGATCCTTTCCTGCTGGAACCTGTCTTTCGCAGAGCACTTGCGCCGGCCTGAGGTCCGCCGAAGCGGCTTGCGGCGGGGCGGAAGGCGGCTAGACTCGAGCGCATGTCCGTTGTTGCCGAGACCCAGTCGTTTTTCCTGCCCTCCGCCGAGGATACCGAGCGGCTTGCACGTCGGCTTGCATCCCTTGTTCGGCCGGGCGACACGCTTTTGCTCGAGGGGCCGATCGGCGCAGGCAAGACCCATTTCGCCCGGGCGCTGATCCGGGCGCGTCTGGGCGAGGCCGAGGATGTTCCCTCGCCAACCTATACTCTGGTGCAAAGTTATGGTGATGGCGACGACGAGATCTGGCATGCCGATCTTTACCGGCTGACTCACCCCGACGAGGTTCTTGAACTGGGGCTGGAGGATGCGTTCGGTCGGGCGATCTGCCTTGTCGAATGGCCTGAGCGGCTAGGCGATCACGTCCCGCCCGGCGCACTCTGGTTGAGATTGCGCGACGAGGGCGAGGGACGCCGCGTTTCGCTAAGCGGCGCAGGCTGGGAGGACAGGCTGCAAAAGCTGGCCGAGGCGTGGAATGCCTGATCGCGCGCGGCTGGCAGTCGCCTTTCTGGAAAGCGCGGGCTGGGCCGATGCCCGGCGCGAGGCGCTGGCAGGCGATGCCTCTGCCCGCAGGTACGAGCGCCTTGTCCGCGCAGACGCCCGCGCGGTCCTGATGGACGCGCCCCCCGGGCAGGGCGAAGAGATCGAGCCCTTCGTCCGGGTGGCCCGGCATCTGCGGGAATTGGGCCTATCCGCGCCCCGGATCCTGCACGAGGATGCGGCCCACGGTTTCCTGTTGCTGGAGGACCTTGGCGACGATCTGTTTGCGCGCCTGATCCCCCGACGCCCCGACATGGAGCATCTTCTCTACGCCGAGGCGGTAGAGGTGCTGGCCGTCTTGCAGGCCAATCCCGCCCTGTCCGACCTGCCGGATGCCAGTGCGCAGGATTGGGCGGAAGCGGCTGCTTTCGCGCTGGACTGGTATGCTGCGGGAATCACGGACGAACGCCCGGATCGCGCAGCCTTCGTGACCGCGCTGACCGATACGCTCGCCGCGCATGCAGACGGCAAGCGGGTCATGATCCTTCGGGACTATCACGCCGAAAACCTTCTCTGGCTGCCGGATCGGACGGGCGTGGCGCGAGTTGGGGTTCTGGATTTCCAGTTGGCGCAGATGGGTCAGCCGGGCTACGACCTTGTGTCGCTCTGCCAGGATGCGCGCCGGAATGTCCCGGACGATGTCGAGGCGGCGGCGATCCGGCGGTTCGTTGCGCGGACCGGCGCAGATGAGGACGGCTTTGCACGGGCCTATGCGGTTCTGGGCGCCCAGCGCGCGCTTCGCATCATCGGGGTATTCGCCCGGCTTGCAATGAAACTGGGAAAGCCGGGTTACCTGCCGATGCTCCCGCGCGTCTGGGATCACCTGCAGCGCAACCTCGCCCATCCCGCGCTGTCTGATGTCGCGCGCATCTGTGCCAAACAGCTTCCGTCGCCCACACCAGCCAATCTCGAAAGGATCGCCGCACGATGCCCCGCCCGCTGATGCTCTTCGCCGCGGGCTTCGGAACCCGGATGGGCGCGCTGACTGCCGACCGGCCAAAACCGCTGGTCGAGGTGGCCGGGCGACCCCTTATCGACCACGCGCTCGATCTGGTCGAGGGTGCGGGCGCGACGCCGGTGGTTGTGAACCTCCACTATCGCGGCGCGCAGCTTGAGCGGCATCTGGAAGGGCGGGATGTGGTCCTTTCTTGGGAGCGTGACAGGATACTGGAAACCGGCGGCGGACTGCGGCAGGCCTTACCCATGCTGGGGGGCGGGCCGGTGTTCACGCTGAACCCCGACGCGATCTGGACGGGACCCAATCCGTTGACCCAGCTCGAGGCGGCGTGGGATGAGACGCGCATGGACGGTCTCTTGCTGGTGGCGCCATCGGGGTCCGCACGGGCCCATGCCGGACGCGCCGATTTCAGCATGGCAGCCGATGGTCGGCTGGCACGATCCGACGAGGGCGTCGTCTATCTCGGGGCCCAGATCCTGCGGACCGAGGGTCTGTTTCAGGTGCCGGAGCCTGCTTTTTCGCTGAACGTGCTGTGGGACCGGATGATCGCGGCCGGGCGGCTGTTCGGCGTGGAGCATCAGGGGGCATGGTGCGACGTGGGGCGGGCGGAAAACATCGCCGAAGCCGAGGCCATGCTGCGCGATGCTTGACGGGGCGACACCGCGCCTGTTCGGCCTGCCGCCGGGCGCAGATTTTCCCGGCGCCTTCGCGGCCGGGTTGCTGGCGCGGTTCGGCAGCGGTCCGCCTGAAGACCTGGCGCGGGTCGAGGTGTTCGTGAACAGCGGACGGATGCGGCGTGAAGTCCGACAGGCGCTGAGCCTTGGCGGAGCGCGGCTTCTGCCCCGCCTGAAACTGGTCGTCGAGGCAGGGCTGGACCCGGCACCGGACCTTGCCCCTCTGCCCGTGCCGCCCCTGCGCCGCAGGCTTATCCTGGCGCAACTCGTGGCGCGGCTGATCGAACGGCAACCGGACATTGCACCGAGATCTGCGCTTTACGATCTTGCCGAAAGCCTCGCCCAGTTGATGGAAGAGATGCAGGGCGAAGGCGTCGATCCTGCCGTGGTCGCAGCACTCGACGTGGCGCGTCACTCGGCGCACTGGGCGCGAACGCAGGAGTTCCTGAAGATCATCCTGCCCTTCTTTTCGGGCGATGCCCCGGACGAACCTGCCCGGCAGCGCATGGCGGTCGTGCAACTGGCCGCGCGCTGGTCGATCGCGCCACCGGATCACCCGGTCATCGTGGCAGGGTCTACGGGATCGCGCGGCACGACATCGCTGCTGATGCAGGCGGTCGCGCGGCTGCCGCAGGGCGCGCTGGTCCTGCCGGGCTTCGATGCGGAAATGCCGTCATCGGTCTGGGAAGGTCTGGGCGATGCGATGACGGCAGAGGATCATCCGCAGTATCGCTTTCGGTCGCTGCTCGACCTGCTGGGCACCGGCCCGCAGGCAGTGCGGAGCTGGACGGATCAGAAGCGACATAAACCGTCTCTGAACAAGCTGATTTCCCTATCCTTGCGCCCGGCGCCGGTCACCGACCAGTGGCTGGTCGAAGGGCCGGAGCTTCCGGATCTGCTTGGGGTGACAGACGGCCTGAGCCTGATCGAGGCCCCGGAACCCGGGATCGAGGCCATGGCGATTGCGCTTGTTCTTCGACGGGCCGTCGAGGATGGCCGTGATGTTGCGCTGGTCACGCCGGACCGGATGCTGACGCGGAGGGTGACAGCGGCGCTCGACCGTTGGGGGATCATTCCCGATGATAGCGCCGGGCTGCCCCTGGGGCTATCTCCGCCCGGCAGGTTGCTGCGCCACGTGGCGCGGCAATTCGGGCGGGTGTTGACGGCGGAAGATCTTCTCGTGCTGCTGAAACACCCGCTCGTTGCGGCCGGAAGCGGTCGCGGTGACCATCTGCGCTGGACGAGAGACCTTGAACTTTCCCTGCGCCGCAAGGGCCCGGCCTTTCCGACGGCCGAGACCATCCAGACCTGGGCCGGAGAACAGAAGGGCGAAGGTGTCGTCGCTTGGGCGCGGTGGCTGTCGGCAGCACTTGACGGCGTGGCGGATGCCGGGACGCGTCCGCTGGCCGATCATGTCGCGCACCATCTGGCCGTGGTCACCGCGCTTGCGCAAGGCCCGGAGGGAGATGGCGCACAACACCTGCGGGCAAACGAGGCTGGCACGGCGGCGCTCGCCGTTCTCGACGGGATGCTGGCGGAGGCTGCGTTCGGCGGGTCGCCGACGACTGCCGACTATGCTGATCTGGTCGATGCGCAGCTTGCCCGTGGCGAGGTGCGCGACGCGGTCATTCCTCATTCGCTGGTCAAGATCCTCGGCCCGCGCGAGGCGCGGGAATGCCGCGCCGATCTGATTGTGCTGGGTGGGCTGAACGATGGCAGCTGGCCACAGAGCCCGCCGCCCGATCCGTGGCTGAATCGGCAGATGCGACAGGCGGCGGGGTTGCTGCTGCCCGAGCGGCAGATCGGACTGTCGGCGCATGACTATCAGCAGGCAGTTTCGGCACCCGAAGTGATCCTCAGCCGATCCGTCCGCGATGCCGAATCTGAAACGGTGCCTTCGCGTTGGCTGAACCGGCTTCAGAACCTGATGAGCGGCCTTCCCCAGCGCCACGGGCCCGAGGCGTTGGCGGCGATGCGGGCGCGCGGTCAGGTCTGGCTGGACTGGGCCATGGCCATCGACCGGCCGGAACAACGCGTGCCACCCGCCCGCCGCCCGGCACCACGTCCCCCCGTCGAGGTGCGGCCGACCGAGCTTGCGGTGACGGGAATCCGGACGCTGATCCGGGACCCCTATGCGATATACGCCCGCCACATCCTGAAGCTGCGCCCCCTCGACCCGCTGCGGGCCGAACCCGACGCGCTGGCGCGGGGCTCTGCGCTGCATCGTATCCTCGAAACCTTCATTCGAGAGCGCCCGCCCAGGGAACCTGACGACGCGGCATTGCTGCGCCTTCTGGCAATCGCAGACACTGTTCTCGCCGAGGATGCGCCTTGGCCTGCGGCACGAATGCTGTGGCGGGCGCGGCTGGAACGGGCTGCTGCCGGGTTTCTGTCGCGCGAGCGCGAAAGCGGGGGGAGGCCCGTCTTCATCGAACAGAAAGGCGGCGTCGATCTGCCCGGGATGGGATTTCGGCTGACGGCGAAGCCGGATCGCATAGACGAGATGCCGGACGGGCGGCTTCACATCCTGGACTACAAGACGGGGGCGCCGCCCACGGCGAAGCAACAAAAGGCCTTCGACAAGCAGTTGTTGCTGGAAGCCGCGATGGCCGAACGCGGGGCCTTTCGTGAGCTTGGCCCGCGCGAGGTGGCGCGGATCACCTATGTCGGCCTGAATGCGGCGGCGAAGGTCGAGACGACCGAGATAACGGCGGCGCTGACGGGCGAGGTCTGGGAGGGGCTGATCCGCCTTGTCGCCCGCTACATGACGCGCTCGCAGGGGTATGTGGCGCGGCGGGCCGTGTTCGATCTGCGCACGCCGGGCGAGTATGATCACCTCGCGCGCTTCGGCGAGTGGGAGATGACCGACGCGCCCCACCCCGAGGACGTGGGATGAGCCGCGATGCTGCCAGCGAGCGTCAGGTGCAGGCAGCCGATCCTGCGGCCTCGACATGGCTGTCGGCGAATGCAGGGTCGGGCAAGACCCGCGTGCTGACCGACCGGGTGGCGCGGCTTCTGCTGAACGGGGTAGAGCCGCAGCGGGTCTTGTGCCTGACCTATACGAAGGCCGCGGCGTCGGAGATGCAGAACCGACTTTTCAGGCGCCTGGGCCAGTGGGCGATGCTTCCCGATGACCGCCTTTCGGCAGAACTGGCAGCGCTTGGTGTTGAGGGTGCGCTTCAGACCGACACGCTGGCGAAAGCGCGCCGCCTGTTCGCGCGGGCTATCGAGACACCCGGCGGTCTGCGCATTCAGACCATCCACTCCTTCTGTGCATCGCTCTTGCGGCGGTTTCCGCTGGAAGCAGGGGTGTCACCGCAGTTCACCGAGCTTGACGACCGTGCCGCCGCGCTGATGCGGGATGACATCGTCGAAGAGATGGCAGACCGGATCGCGCCCGACGTGGTCGCGGCGCTGGCCCGGCAGTTCACCGGCGAGACGCTCGACAGGCTGGTGGGCGAGGTCGCGCGAAGCGGCGATCTGCTGGCACGCCCGATCACACGGACCGAGGCGCTGGCGCAGTTCGGGCTGCCACCCGGCCAGACCGAGGAAACGCCTGCTGGCCGAGGTATTCCTGGGCGGCGAGGCCGAGTGGCTGCTGGAAATCGCCGGTGTCATGGCGGCTGGTTCATCGACCGACGCGAAAGGTGCGGCGGCGCTCCGGCGCATGGATCTTGGCAGACCCGACATGACAACGCTCGCAATGCTGGAGGACCTGCTGCTGACCGGCGCCAAGGCAGGCGAGCCTTTTTCGGCCAAGGTCGGCAAGATGCCCACGAAGGCAACGCGGGCCCTGCTCGGCGGTCTGGCAGACCGCCTCGATTCGCTCATGCTGCGGGTCGAAGCGGCCCGGCCCATACGCTGCGCCTTGCGCGCGGCAGAGCGGCTGCTGGTCTTGCATCGCTTCGCTTCGGTTTTCGTCCCGACCTATTCCGCCCGAAAGGCGGCGCGCGGTTTCCTGGACTTCGACGATCTGATCGGCAAGGCGCGGGCACTTCTGACCGACCCCTCGGTGGCGCAATGGGTCTTGTTCCGGCTGGACGGCGGCCTTGACCACATCCTTGTGGACGAAGCCCAGGACACAAGCCCGGACCAGTGGCGGGTCATCGAGCTTCTGGCGCAGGAATTCACGTCAGGGCAGGGCGCGCGGGATGTCGAGCGCACCATCTTCGTCGTCGGCGACAAGAAGCAGTCGATCTATTCGTTCCAGGGCGCCGACCTTGCGGCCTTCGACCGGATGAAGGCCCATTTCAAGACGCGGCTCGCAGCGGTGCGGACCCATTTGTCGGACCTGACACTTGAATACTCGTTCCGCTCCTCGCCCGCGATCCTGAGGCTGGTCGACCTGACCTTCGACGCCGCAATGGGGCGCGATTTGGGGGGCGAGGTCCGTCACATCGCCTTCAAGTCGGGGTTGCCGGGGCGGGTCGATCTGTGGCCGCCGGTGGAACCGGTGAAGGACCCCGAGCCGGACGAGTGGTACGAGCCTGTCGACCTGATCTCGGAGGAACACCACACGGCACGGCTGGCGCGCCGTATTGCGGATGAGATCGCTGGCATGATCGCGCGAGGCGAACGGATACCCGCCGACGCCGGCCCCCGTCCCGTGACGGCGGGCGATGTGCTGATCCTCGTGCAGCGCCGCTCGGTTCTGTTTGCCGAGATCATCCGGGCCTGCAAGGCGGCAGGCCTGCCGATTGCCGGGGCCGACCGGCTTAAGCTGGGGGCGGAACTCGCGGTCAAGGATCTGAGCGCGCTGCTCGCCTTTCTTGCGACGCCGGAAGACGACCTGTCGCTCGCCGCCGTGCTGCGCTCGCCGCTTTTCGGGTGGAGCGAGGCAGAGCTGTTTTCGCTGGCACAGGGTCGAAAAGGCTACCTTTGGTCGGCGCTGCGCGAGGCCGTCGGCCATGACGACACGTTGAACGTCTTGCGCGATCTGCGGAACCAGGCGGATTTCCTGCGTCCGCACGATTTGCTGGCCCGTGTCCTGATCCGCCATGACGGCCGCCGGAAACTGCTGGCACGACTGGGTGACGAGGCAGAGGACGGGATCGACGCGCTGATGTCGCAGGCGCTGGCCTATGAGCGGGCTGAGATTCCAAGTCTCACGGGATTCCTTGGCTGGCTGCGGGCAGACGAGGTCGAGGTCAAGCGCCAGCTCGACGCGGCGGGCGGGCGCATCCGCGTGATGACCGTGCACGGGGCCAAAGGACTGGAAGCGCCCATCGTCATCCTGCCCGAGACACAGGACCGCAAGCCGCCCGAAGGAAACGAGATCGTGCCGCTGGAAGAGGGCATTGCGGCCTGGCGCACGCCCGTCGACGAAAGCCCGGCGGCGCTGGCCGCGGCCATCGCGGCCCGGCGGGCAAGGGCCGAGGAGGAAAGCCTGCGCCTGCTCTATGTGGCGCTGACCCGCGCGCAGGTCTGGCTGATCGTCGCTGCGGCGGGCGAGGTGACGAAGCCCGACTGCTGGTACAACATCGTCCGCGACGGGATGCAGAACGCCGGAGCGGCCCCGCTTGACGATGGGACGCTGCGGCTGGCCTATGGTGACTGGCCGGACCCTGAATCCGCCAGTCAGGACCCGTCGCCGCGCCCCGTCGCTCTGCCGTCATGGGCGCGCGATGCCGCCCCCGTCGTCGAGCGGCCCCACCCGCCGCTGTCTCCCTCGGACCTGGGTGGAGCGAAGGTGATGCCGGGCGAGGCAGATGCCGCGATGTCGGCAGAAGCGAAACTGCGGGGAAGCGAGCTTCACCTTCTGCTCGAACATCTGCCCCGGCACCCGGCCGGCGACTGGCAGGCAATAGCAGCCCGCACGCTAGCCGATCCAGCCCGCGCAGCCGCGCGGCTGGCCGAGGCGGCGCGGGTTCTGAATGCCGAAGCCTGGCTTTTCAACCAAGGCGCGCTGGCCGAGGTGGAGGTTTCGGGCGAAATTGCGGGTCGGCGGTTTCTGGGGTCCATCGACCGGCTGATCGTCGATGCCGATCGCGTGCTCGTGGTGGATTTCAAGTCGAACCGCATTGTGCCGGAGCGGGCGGAAGAGGTGCCTGACGGGATCCTGCGCCAGATGGGTGCCTATGCCGCGCTTGTCGAACAGGTCTATCCCATGCGACGGGTCGAGGTTTCGGTCCTCTGGACGGAAGTGCCTCGCCTGATGCCCCTGCCCCGCGCGCTGGTCATGGCGGCCTTGCAGCGGGCCGGGTTCCCTTGACCTTCCCGGCTCCGGTCCATAGGTTTGGGGTCAACCCAATTCCCGGAGACAAGATCATGGCTACCCACAAGGTCACCGATGCCACCTTCGACGCCGAAGTGCGCAAGTCCTCCGTGCCCGTCGTCGTCGATTTCTGGGCGGAATGGTGCGGCCCCTGCCGCCAGATCGGCCCGGCGCTGGAAGAGCTTTCGGCGGAGTACGAGGGCAAGGTTAAGATCGTGAAGATCAACGTCGATGAAAACCCCGACAGCCCGGCGCAGCTTGGCGTGCGTGGCATACCGGCGCTGTTCCTGTTCAAGGACGGTCAGGTCGTGTCGAACAAGATCGGCGCGGCGCCCAAGGCGGCGCTGGCGAACTGGATCAACTCGGCGATCTGATCGCAGAAGCGGTCTCGTGACAGGGCGCCTTCGGGCGCCCTTTTGCATGGAAGGGCGGCGCGGGTTGTGCCGGGCGGATCGCGCGGCCATATTCCCGCAGGGCGCAGGGGTGAAGCAGATGGCGGATGACAGGTTTCCCGGATGGCATGGCACGACCATTCTGGCCGTGCGGCGGGGCGGCGAGGTGGTCGTCGCGGGCGACGGACAGGTCAGCCTCGGGCAGACGGTGATCAAGGGCACGGCCCGCAAGGTGCGGCGGCTGTCACCGGGCGGTCGCGACGTGGTCGCAGGTTTTGCCGGGTCGACGGCAGATGCCTTTACCCTGCTGGAGCGGCTGGAAAAGAAGCTCGAGGCGATGCCGGGCCAACTTGCGCGCGCGAGCGTGGAACTGGCGAAGGACTGGCGCATGGACAAGTACCTGCGCAACCTCGAGGCCATGCTGATCGTCACGGACGGGCGCGACCTGCTGGTGATCACCGGGGCGGGCGACGTGCTTGAACCGGAGCATGACGTGGCCGCAATCGGCTCGGGCGGGAACTTCGCTCTTGCAGCCGCACGTGGGCTGATGTCGACCGACCTGTCTGCCGAACAGGTAGCGCGTCAGGCGATGGCGATCGCCGCCGATATCTGTGTCTACACCAATGGAAACCTGACCGTGGAGACGATCCGTGGCTGAGGCGCAGACGGCGTTCGGGGCCGAGGACCTGCGCGCAGCAGTCGCAGCGGGAGTGCTGACCGAGGCGCAGGCGGCATCGGTTGCCGCCCTGGCCCACGACCGCGCCGGAAGACGCGCTGCCCTGCCCGCCGAGGATGAGCCGTTCGAGTTCTTCAAGGGCTTTTCGGAGATTTTCGTCTCGGTCGGGCTGGCGATCCTTCTGGCCGGGATCTCTGCCACTCTGGCGCTGTTCGGCGGCTTTGCCATGTTGTTGGTGCTGCCGCTGGTGACGGCCGCCATCGCGTGGTGGTGGGCGGGATACTTCACACTGAAGCGGCGCATGAACCTGCCGTCGATGGTGCTGGCTTCGGCGTTCGGGGGCGGGCTGTTCCTGTCGGCCTTTACCATGCTGGGTCACTCGGAGGCCATGTTGCGCTTCTCCGTCGTCACCAGCTTCGTCGTCGGTGCTGTGGGGATGGGTCTTTGGTATCGACGCTTCCGCCTGCCGTTTGCGATGTTCATCCTCGGGCTGTTCGCGCTTGGGGCGATCTACACCCTTACGGCTTCCGTCGACTCTCTTGGCGGTTTCGTCGCGGGGGATCGCTGGGGCATCGACGGCCTGTTCGATCTGCGCGAAAGCCCGGCCTTCGCGCTGGCGACGCTGGGGTTCGGGATCGCGGCTTTTGTCGCGGCGATGTGGTTCGACCTTCAGGATCGCTATCGCCTGGGTCGCCATGCGGCCACCGCGTTCTGGCTGCATCTTCTCGCCGCGCCCGCTTTGGTGAACACGGTCGCGCTGACGCTTTACAACGTGGGTGGCGGCACGGGCATCGCCGCGCTCAGTGTCGCGCTGGCGCTGATCGCGGCGCTTGCGCTGGTGATCGACCGGCGGTCCTTCCTGACGGCCGCCATCGGCTATATCGCCATCCTCATCGCCTGGATCGTCCGGGGCGAGGATGGCGATTTCTCCTCCTGGACCTTTGTCCTGATCCTGCTGGGCGCGGTGATCACTGCACTCGGCACATGGTGGGTGCCCCTGCGCGCCGCAGTGATGCGCGCCTTGCCGGACTTTCCGGGCAAAACCCGCCTTCCCCCCTATGCGGAGACAGCATGACCACGCTTACCCCTCGCGAAATCGTCTCGGAGCTTGACCGCTACATCATCGGCCAGAAGGACGCGAAGCGCGCCGTCGCCGTCGCCATGCGCAACCGCTGGCGGCGCAAGCAGCTGGGCGACGATCTGCGCGACGAGGTCTACCCGAAGAACATCCTGATGATCGGGCCGACAGGGGTGGGCAAGACCGAGATCAGCCGTCGTCTGGCGAAGCTGGCCAAGGCGCCCTTCCTGAAGGTCGAGGCGACGAAGTTCACCGAGGTCGGCTATGTCGGGCGCGACGTGGACAGCATCATCCGCGATCTGGTGGATGCAGCCATTGTCGAGACGCGGGCCCAGATGCGCGACGAGGTGAAGGCCAAAGCCCATCGCGCGGCGGAAGAGCGGGTGATCGAGGCGCTGGCGGGGAAGGACGCGCGCGAACAGACGCGCGAGATGTTCCGGGGCAAGCTGAAGCGCGGCGAGCTGGACGCGACCGTGATCGAACTGGACGTGGCCGAGGCCGCGCCCGCGATGCCGATGCTGGGCGGCATGCCCGGGATGGAACAACAGATGCAAGGCTTGCAGGACCTGTTCGGCAAGGCCTTTGGCGGGCGCAAGGTGCGGCGGCGTCTGACGGTGGCGGAAAGCTATGATCTGCTGATCGGGGAAGAGGCCGACAAGCTGCTGGACGACGAGACAGTGACGAAGGCCGCCCTGGCAGCCGTGCAGGACGGCGGGATCGTGTTCATTGACGAGATCGACAAGGTCTGCGCGCGGGCCGACACGCGCGGGGCCGATGTCAGCCGCGAGGGCGTGCAGCGCGACCTGCTGCCGCTGATCGAAGGGACGACCGTTTCGACCAAATACGGGCCGGTCAAGACCGACCACATTCTGTTCATTGCCAGCGGCGCGTTCCATGTGGCCAAACCGTCGGATCTGCTGCCCGAGCTTCAGGGGCGCTTGCCGATCCGGGTGGAGCTTTCGGCCCTGACCGAGGGCGATTTCGTGCGTATCCTGACCGAGCCGGACAATGCGCTGACCCGACAGTATTCCGCCCTGATGCAGACCGAGGACGTCGGGGTCAGCTTCACCGAAGACGGGATCGCGGCGCTTGCCCGGATCGCAGCCGAGGTGAACGCCTCGGTCGAGAATATCGGCGCGCGACGGCTTTACACGGTGATGGAGCGGGTGTTCGAGGAGTTGTCCTTCACCGCGCCGGACCGGGGCGGCGAGGCGGTGGTGGTCGACGCGGCCTTTGTCGAGGCGAATGTCGGCGCGCTTGCAAGATCAGCGGATCTCAGTCGCTACGTCCTCTGACGAACCGGAGCGGGCTTGACGCGAACGAAGCCAGCAGGTCAACGTCTGGTGGCAATTTGCATTCGTGTTTCGCCGGGGGCTGACGATTTGAAGTGGCTGTTGATCGTCGTGTCCCTCGTGACCGTCGCAGGATGCGGCCAACGCGGTGAGATCACCTATTTCCCCCAAGCCGAAGGTGTCGGGACGGACAAGACGATTTTCGTGGCAACAAGCCGCGCGATAGATCCCGCAACCGGCTCTTTCGGAGGTCAGCGGTCGCGGACAGTCAGCTTCGCGCGCTATGACATCTCGATTCCGCCCGAGCGGACGCCGGGCACGATCGAATGGCCGAAGAAAGGTCGTCCGATCAACCCGCTCACGCAGTTCCTGACCACGGCCGAAGTGCAGTTCCGAACACCGGAAGCGTTCCGCGACAGCCTTGCACGCGATCTTCGCCGCAAACCGGTGGGCAAGCGCAGCGCCACGATCTTCGTCCACGGGTTCAACAACACCTTTGCCGAAGGCCTCTATCGTGTCGCGCAGATGGCCAACGACCTCAACGTGCCGGATCAGGTCATTCACTATTCCTGGCCCTCGGCGGGTGAGGCGCTTGGCTATGTCTATGACAGGGACTCGGCGCTTGTTTCGCGCGACGGGTTCGAAAAACTTCTGGACGAGGTGATCGCTGCCGGAGCGGACGACATCTTGCTGGCCTGTCACTCGATGGGCTGCCAGTTGATGATGGAATCCATGCGGCAGATCGACATCCGCAACCCGGGGCGGCTTCGGCGCGAGGTTGCATCGGTCGTGATGCTGTCACCGGATATCGACGTCGAGGTGTTCCATTCACAGGCGATGGCGATCACCAAATTGCCGGAACCGTTCTTCATCTTCTCATCGGAAAAGGACAAGGCGCTGCGCCTGTCGTCCTTCATCACGGGGCAGCCCGACCGGCTGGGCAACATCCGCGATCTGACGCCGGTGTCAGACCTGAAAGTGACCGTCCTCGACACGACGCAGTTCTCGACAGGGTCAGGACATCTGAACGTGGGCGAGTCTCCTGCGCTGATCGCCATGATGGATCAGGTTCGCAACGTTGAGTCGGCGCTTGACCAGGATCGCGCGGGGCGCCCCGGCCTGCTGCCCGGGGTGGTGCTGACGGCACGCGCGGCGACCGAGATCGTGCTGTCGCCGGTCAAGGCGCTGGACGAGGTGACGAACTAGGCGCGGTTTCGGCCAAGATAGACATAGAACGCCCCGCTTCCGCCATGCTTCAGATGGGCTTCGGCAACCTGAAGAATTGCCTGTCGAAGGGGGGCCTGGGCAAGCCAGACCGGCACTTGATGGCGCAGCGCGCCATGACGTCGGGGGATAGGACCGTCATCGTCATTCGGGCGGCCCTTGCCCGTAATGACCAGAACGAGACGAAGCCCGTCTGCCTGCGCGTTGAGGATGAAACGCACAAGTTCCGGCCGCGCCTCGGCTAGGGTCAGGCCATGCAGGTCGATACGCGCCTCGGGCGCGAGCTTGCCGCGCGACATGCGGGCAAAGGCGCGGGCGTCCATGCGCAGCGGAGCCTGCGCAAGCCGGGTCGAAAGGTCAGGCACCAGATCGTGCGAGGTGTTGGTCCGGGTTGCAGCACCGCCGATGTGAAACGGCTCGATCCGCTGCTGCGGCGCTGGCTTTGGACGCGGCTTCGATAGGGCTGCGGGCAATTCCAGCGGGGTCGGGGCAGGCCTGTCGGGATGCAAGGGCTGCGCTGTCCGTGCCACCGACTGCCAGAGATCCTCTTCGTCCGGCCTCAGTGTCCGGCGGCGACGTGACACGCGATCACTCCTCGGGCAGCATCGCGTAGGCGCGCTCGATGGGCATCAGGACCACCATCCGCCCGCCATCCTTGATCTGGCCTGCAAGGCGGCCAGCCTCGGGACCGGTGCCGAAGAAAAGATCGGCGCGCTGCGGACCCTTGATCGCGCCGCCGGTGTCCTGAGCGATCATCAGCCTGCGCATCGGATCTGCCCCTTCCTTTTCGACCCAGACCGGGGCGCCAAGCGGCACGAAGGCCGGGTCTATCGCGATCGAGCGCATCGTCGTGATCGAGCGGCCCATGGCCCCGATTGGTCCTTCGCCGGGGTCGAGGTCTGCGATCTTGCGAAAGAAAACGAAGGACGGGTTGTGGTTGAGCAGTTGCTGGCCCTCGGCAGGATTGCGGCGAACCCAGGCCTGTATGGTTTCAGCGGACGCCTCGCTGGGGGTCAACTCGCCCCGACGGATCAGTTCCTGACCGATGGACCGGTAGGGCTGGTTGTTCTTGCCCGCATAGCCGACCCGGATGACATGGCCGTCGGGCATCCGGATGCGACCGGACCCCTGGATCTGAAGGAAATAGACCTCGACAGGGTCCTCGAGCCAGGCAAGCTCCAGCCCACGGCCCTGCAGCCGACCGGCGGTGTCGATTTCGGCGCGCGAATACCATGCCCCGTCGCTCGCCAGTTCGGGTGGCTTGCGGTAGATCGGATAGGCGAACCGGGGCGTCCGAACGGGCGAGCCGCGCAGTTCGGGTTCGTAATAGGCCGTGAAGAGCGCAGGCGGCTCACCGATCCGAACGGGGCGAAAGAATATCTCGAAGAAGCTTCGGGCGGCGCCAGGCGCCGTATCGCGGGCAAGGTTGCAGACAGGGTCGCCAGTCGGGTGCGTCAAGCAGATCGCAGGTTTGCACAAAGACGGCGAGGGCGGCGGAATGATCGTCGTCAGCCCAACCCTCGAGCGCGTCGAAGTCCAGCACTTCGGCGGCGCCCTGCCCCGCCCCGAGCATCAGAGACACCGCAAGGGCTGACAGCAGGGACCGCATCGGCGACCGATCACTCGCCGGTCGCGACAAGCTGCCAGTTGGGGTCATCGACACCCATGCGACGCGCGAAGGTCCAGACGTCGCGCTGGCGCTTGATGGCGGTGGGGCTGCCTTCGACAACCTCGCCAGCGCGATTGCGAACCACGGATGTCAGCTCTCCGGTCAGGCGCACCGTGATTTCACCCTCACGCGTGGCACTGTCGAAGGTCGCGTTCTGCAGGCTCAGTTCCCGCAGCCCGACGAAAGTCGAACTCGATGGTCAGACCCTCGCGTTCGCGCGCCTGAACGACCTCGGCGAAGGTTGCATTCACGTCATCCGACAGAAAGGGCCGGATCGACTCCAGATCGCCCTTTTCGAACGCCATCAGGATCATCTCGTAAGCGCCGCGCGCGCCTGTAAGGAAGTCGCTGACCGAGAACGAAGGCTCTGCCGCCTTCATGGCCGCGAGCGCCTTGGCGGCCGGGCTGCCGTCGGGGGCGTGGTCGAGAATATCGCGGTCGGGACCGCCCTCGATCACCTCGAACTCGCGACGCGCTGGTCTTGGCCGGGCATCTTCGAGTGGAACGGGCGGTTTCTCAAAACCCTCCCGCGTCCCCAGAACGGAGCGAAGCTTGAGGATCAGAAAAATTGCGACCCCCGCAAGGACCAGAAGTTGAAGCACGGAAGAACTCATCTTGACCTCGGATAGGGCGGTCATCGGACTGTTCAGCCGCCGCCTCGCGCCTTATGTAGGTTACGGTCGGGGCCAAGTCTACCGCTGGACCCGCGACGAGGAGAGTGACATGTGGGTTTTTGCCCTTTTCCTTGGCCTTCCTCTGGTCGAAATTGCGCTTTTCGTGACGGTCGGCGCATGGCTGGGCCTCTGGACGACCCTCGCAATCGTGATCGGGACGGGCCTGCTGGGCCTGTGGCTGATCCGGCGCCAGGGCGACCGCGCGCGGACCGACCTTCGTGCGGCGATGATGGCGCGCAGCAATCCGGGTCCGGCACTTGCGTCCGACGCCCTGGTTGTGGTGGCCGGGATGCTGCTGATCCTGCCGGGGTTCTTCACGGACACACTTGGCGCGCTGTTGCTGCTGCCGCCGGTCCAGCGGGGCGTCTTGGCCTATGCGACCCGGCGGGCGCAGGAAAAGGTCGGCGCGCACCTGCGCCGCAAGGCATGGGAGACGGCCGCATCCACCGCGGCTGCCGCTGCGAGTTCGGCGCGCAGGCAGGACGATCAGGTGATCGACGGAACCTGGGAAGAACTGCCTGACGACCGTCCGCGCCGTCCGTCGGGCTGGACCAAGCATTGAGGCGGCCGGACTGACCTGATAGAGACGCGCAAAACCGGGAAACGCAGGGAGACCCCGATGGCCGAGGCGAATGGCAGTGCGACTGCCGAACAGCAGATCCGCATGCAGGTTCTGGCGCAGTACATCCGCGATATGTCTTTCGAGAACGCGGTCGCACAAAAGGGCGTTCCGGCGGGCGAGGTTCAGCCGGACAATGTGGTTCAGGTCAGCCTTGATGCACGCAAGCGTGCCGCCGATCATCAGTTCGAGGTGATCACGAAGTTCAAGGTCACGTCAAAGAACAAGGCCACGGGCGATGTCCTTTTCCTGCTGGAACTCGACTACGGCGGGATTTTCCACATCGAGGGCGTCGCGGACGAGCAGTTGCATCCCTTCCTGCTGATCGAGTGCCCGCGACTGCTGTTTCCCTTTGTCCGCCGCATCATCTCGGACGTGACCCGCGATGGCGGCTTCCCGCCGCTGAACATCGACACGGTCGACTTCCTCGCTCTCTACCGCCAGGAACTCCAACGGCGCGCCGAGGCCCAGAAGGCCGTTTCGTAAGGGCCTAGCCGCGCTTCATCCAGATCGCAGCGTCGCCCATCCTGCCGACAAAGGCCGCGTGGGCGGCGGCTTCCGCTTCCGTCAGCCGCGGGGCAAGGGGAATGGGCCGGGGGCGTGGGCGCCAGTCGGCTTCGGGAATACGTCCCGCGACCGGCGCGCGTGCCGTTCCCGCCAGCACGAGGTCGGGCTGCCGGCCGCCGATCAGCTCCAGATAGACTTCGGCAAGGATCTCGCTGTCCAGCAAGGCGCCATGTTTCTCGCGTGCGGAATTGTCGACCCCAAACCGTCGGCACAGCGCATCGAGCGAGGCCGGAGCGCCCGGAAACTTCTGTCGCGCGATCAGCAGCGTGTCGAGCGCGCGGTCGAAGGGCAAGGTGGGCAGGGCAGCCCAGCCAAGCTCGGCATTCAGAAACTTCATGTCGAAGCTTGCATTGTGGATCACCAGCGTCGCATCGCCGATGAAATCCAGGAACGCCCGCCCGACCAGCCGGAACACGGGCTTGTCGCGCAGGAAATCGTCGCCCAGGCCATGGACCTCGAAAGCTTCGCGCGGCATCGGGCGTTCGGGGTTGATGTATTGGTGAAAGGTCCGGCCGGTCGGCATGTGATTGAACAACTCGACCGCCCCGATTTCGACGATACGATGACCTTCGGCCGGTTCGAACCCCGTCGTTTCGGTATCAAGCACGATCTCACGCAATGCGACTTCTCCGGATGTAGTCGATCAGGGCACGCACGCCCGCCTGCACGGATTCCAGACTGAGCGTCTCGATCACATGGGTGGAGCGCGCCCGTTTTTGCGCGTCCGGCATCTGTTTGGCAAGGATGGTCCTGAACAGTGCCTCGGTCATCCCAGGCCGGGACAGAACGCGGGCGCGTTGCAGATCGGGCGGCGCGGTGACCACGAGGGTCGCGTCAAGCTCGGACTCTGCGCCCGTCTCGAACAGCAGGGGAATGTCCAGCACGGCAATATCGCTGTCGACCGTACGCAGGAACGCGCGTCGATCTGTCGCGACAAGCGGGTGAACGATTGCCTCGATCTGTCGCAGCGCAGTGGGATCCTTTGCGATCCATGATTTCAGGGTATCGCGGCTGATTTCATCACCGGCCCGGGCAGGAGGATGAAGGTCACCAAGCGGGCCGACCGCTGCGCCGCCCGGTCCGTAAAGCCGATGGACCGCATCGTCTGCCGCCCAGACGGGAATACCCTCGGCAACGAAGAAACCGGCCGTGGTCGATTTCCCCATGCCGATGGACCCTGTCAGCCCAAGCCGAAACACACTCATGCGTCCAGCACGGCGGCGCGCGTTGCCTCGTCAACCTCGGGACGGGTGCCGAACCACCGCTCGAACCCGGGTGCCGCCTGGTGAAGAAGCATGCCGAGCCCGTCGACCACGACGCAGCCCGCCTGCGCGGCCTGTTCCAGAAGGGTCGTGCGCAGCGGCGTGTAGACGAGATCCGTCACCACGGTTCCCGGCCGAAGGGCATCGAGCGGAACCCGGAACTCCGGCTTGCCCACCATCCCCAAGGCCGTGGTGTTCACCACCGTCGCCGCGTCATCGAGCAGATTGCCGGCCTGGACCCAGTCATGCACGTGGACCTTCGCCCCGAAGTCGGACCGCAATGCCTCGGCCCTTGCGCGGGTGCGGTTGGCGAGGCGGATCTCGGGCACGCCCACCTCGATCAGGGCCGCGACGACGGCCCGCGCTGCGCCGCCCGCGCCGAAGACAACCGCCGGGCCACTCGACGGAACCCATCCCGGCGCCTCTTGCCGAAGATTGGCGATGAAGCCCGACCCGTCCGTATTGTCAGCGAACAGCTTGCCATCCTTGCGGAAGATCAGGGTATTGGCCGCGCCGATCAGGGCGGCACGGTCAGTCACGATATCGGCGAGCGCGAGAACGGATTCCTTGTGCGGAATCGTCACGTTCAGCCCCACGAAGCCCATCTTGGGAAGCGTTGCCAGGACGTCCCGCAGATCGGTCTGGGCCACATCCATCGGGATGTAATGCCCCTTGATGCCGTAGCGTTTGAGCCAATAGCCGTGCAGGGCGGGCGACCGGCTATGGGCGATGGGCGACCCGATGACGCCGGCGAGCGGGATGCGGGGATGATCTGTCATGCTTCGATGAAGTTGCGTCCGGACAGGTAACCAAGGAGTTGAAGAAGAGGCAGCCCGAGAATCGTGAAATGGTCACCCTGAATATGGGAAAACAGGCGGATGCCTTCCTCTTCGATCTTGTAGCATCCCACGCTGTGCTGCGCACTCTCCCAATTCCGCGCGAGATAGTCTTCGAGATAGCTGTCGGAAAACGGACGCATCGTCAGCCGCGCCGTATCGACGTGCCGCCAGACCGGACGCGCCTCGTGACAGACGACGACGGCAGAGTGCAGCAGATGGACACGGCCCCGCAAGGCGCGAAGCTGCTGGCGGGCGGCGTCGGGATCGCCGGGCTTGCCGAATACCTGTCCATCGCATTCGAGAACCTGGTCCGCGCCGATCACGCAGGCCTGCGGATACCGTTCGGCGATCTTGATCGCCTTCATCTCGGCCAGAGTATCCGCAATGTCGCGCGCAGATGCCTTTTCAGCCTCGAGCGACGCGCGGACGGCTTCTTCGTCGACGCGCGGGGCGTGGGCGGTGAAGTCGACTCCGGCCGCCCTCAGAAGTTGCTGGCGGGACGCCGAAGATGAGGCGAGGAGGACGGTCGGCTGCATTCTTGTCCGCAGGGGCTGTGCATAATCCTGATATGTTCTGATGGGCCAGACAAGGAAAGCAATGGGGAGAAGACGGCCACTGCACGAAAACCCGATGATGCCCGACGGACCGCCCCCGGTTGTCCACGGGTGGACAGTGCGTTGGCTGCTGATGTGGGTCGGCCGCATGGGCACAGGCAGTGGACGTCAAGCTGTCCACAGTCACGATCGCTTCATAAGGCGATCAAGCTTATTGAAATTTATTTATTTAATTTGAGTGTAGCGTGACTGGAAGGTCGATTTTTCCCAGATTCTCTCCACAGAGTCCTGGCTGGGGAAAAACACCGGGATAAGCCAGCAAATCCAGTTCTCCGCAGGCTCTACAGCATCATTCCTTTCAGAATCTTTTCTCTTTAAGAGAAGAGGAAAAGAGGAGGGTAGGCATGGGCGATTTTCTGGCGACGGCGTATCCGTGGATCAAGACGGGTCATGTCGTTTCGGTAATCGCCTGGATGGCGGGGCTGTTCTATCTGCCCCGGCTCTATGTCTATCACGTCGAGCGTGTCGGGTCGGGCAACGAGACGGATGGACTCTTCCAGACGATGGAGCTGAAGCTTTACCGCTTCATCATGGGCCCTTCGATGATCGCAACATGGGTCTTCGGCCTGGCTCTTGTGATGACCCCGGGAATTGTCGACTGGAGCAGCGTCTGGCCGTGGACCAAGGCAGCGGGCGTGATCGGGATGACATGGTTCCATCATTGGCTGGGGGCACGACGCAAGGAATTCATCCGTGGCGAGAACCGGCTTGATGGACGCCGCTATCGGCTGATGAATGAAGTTCCAACGGTGCTGATGCTGCTGATCGTCGCTTCGGTGATCGTGAAGTTCTGAGCGATTGACTTCGCCGGATCAGGTGCGTATTTGCGTCCTGCAGGGCCGTCCGGCCCATGCGCCCCCCTTTTCATGACCGTATCGGCCCCGAATGGCCCGGACCGTCTGCGCGAGCCCTTCCCATGACCAATGACCGTTTGAACCTGTCCGACCTCAAGGCCAAGACGCCTGCCGATCTGCTTTCAATGGCGGAAGAGTGGGAAATCGAGAATGCGCCCTCCATGCGGAAGGGCGAGATGATGTTCTCGATCCTGAAGGAACATGCCGAGGAAGGCTGGGAGATCGGCGGCGACGGTGTTCTGGAGGTTCTTCAGGATGGGTTCGGTTTCCTGCGGTCAAAGGAAGCGAACTACCTTCCGGGGCCGGACGATATCTACGTTTCCCCGGAAATCCTGCGGCAGTTCTCGCTTCGCACGGGCGATACGATCGAGGGCGTGATCCAGGCCCCGCGCGAGACCGAGCGGTATTTCTGCATGACCAAGGTCACGCGGATCAATTTCGACGACCCTGAAAAAGCCCGCCACAAGGTGCACTTCGACAACCTGACCCCGCTTTATCCCGATGAGCGGCTGAAGATGGAAGTCGAAGATCCGACGATCAAGGATCGGTCGGCCCGGATCATCGACCTTGTCGCACCGATCGGCAAGGGACAGCGTGGGCTGATCGTCGCGCCGCCGCGCACCGGTAAGACGGTGTTATCTGCAGAACATTGCGCATTCGATCGCGACCAACCATCCGGAGTGCTACCTGATCGTCCTCCTGATCGACGAACGGCCCGAGGAAGTGACGGACATGCAGCGTTCGGTGAAGGGCGAGGTCGTTTCCTCGACCTTTGACGAGCCGGCGACGCGGCACGTTGCGGTCGCGGAAATGGTGATCGAGAAGGCCAAGCGTCTGGTCGAGCACAAGCGGGACGTGGTGATCCTTCTCGATTCGATCACCCGGCTTGGGCGCGCCTTCAACACGGTCGTGCCGTCTTCCGGAAAGGTGCTGACCGGCGGTGTGGATGCAAACGCGCTGCAACGCCCGAAACGGTTCTTCGGCGCCGCCCGCAATATCGAGGAGGGCGGTTCGCTGACCATCATCGCCACTGCCCTGATCGATACGGGCAGCCGCATGGATGAAGTGATCTTCGAAGAATTCAAGGGAACCGGCAACTCGGAGATCGTGCTTGATCGCAAGGTCGCCGACAAACGGGTGTTCCCCGCGATGGACATTCTGAAGTCCGGTACGCGGAAGGAAGATCTGCTGGTGGACAAGTCCGACCTGCAAAAGACCTATGTGCTGCGCCGCATCCTGAACCCGATGGGAACGACGGACGCGATCGAGTTCTTGATATCGAAGCTCAAGCAGACCAAGTCCAATGCCGAATTCTTCGAATCGATGAATACCTGAGGACGCAGCCCTTCGGATTGGACGGTTATGGACACGATTTTTGCCCTCGCCACGGCACGTGGCAAGGCCGGCGTGGCTATTGTCAGGCTGTCCGGACCTGAATCGCATGACGCTGTGCGGCTTCTTGCCGGGGATCTGCCGCCGCCGAGGAGGGCTGCGCTCAGGACGATCCGCCACCGCGGCGAGAAGCTCGACCAGGCGCTGGTGCTTGTCTTTTCCGAGGGCGAGAGTTTTACGGGTGAACAGTCGGTCGAGCTGCACCTGCACGGAAGTATTGCTGTCGTCGCCGGTGTTTTGCGCGCCTTGGGCGAGGTGCCGGGGCTGCGCCTTGCAGAGCCGGGCGAGTTCACGCGCCGCGCGTTCGAGAATGGGAAGCTTGACCTGACTCAGGTTGAGGGGCTGGCAGACCTGATCGATGCCGAGACGGAGGCGCAGCGCAAACAGGCGGAGCGCGTCTTGTCGGGGGCGATCGGTCAGCGCGCCGAGCAGTGGCGGGCCGCGCTCTTGCGGGTTGCCGCGCTGCTTGAAGCGACGATCGACTTCTCGGAAGAGGATATTCCGCCGGATCTGTTGATCGAGGTAAGGAAGAAGGTCGATGACCTTATCACCGAACTACAGCGCGAAGTTGCAGGATACGCCGCCGCGGAACGCGTTCGGGATGGGTTCGAAGTTGCTATCGTAGGCCGCCCGAATGCAGGAAAATCTACTCTTTTGAATAGGTTAGCTGGTAGGGAGGCTGCAATCACCTCGGCTGTGGCGGGCACGACCAGGGATGTCATCGAAGTTCGGATGGATCTTGGCGGGCTGGCGGTGACGCTGCTTGATACCGCCGGTTTGCGAGACTCGGGGGACGAAATCGAGCGTATCGGTGTATCACGCGCCGTGCAGCGTGCTGACCGTGCTGATTTGCGCGTTGTGCTTCTTGATGAACATGGAATGCCGCCGGAAATCACTCTTCGGCCAGGGGATATCGCAATCGAGGGGAAGAGCGATCTGACTGGGCGACCGGGCCTATCGGGGCTGACGGGCGATGGGACGGAAGTATTGCTTCGTGCGATTGTCGATGAGCTGTCAGAAAGATCGCGCTCGGCAGGGATGATTACGCGCGAACGCCATCGGCTCGCGCTCGAGCGAGCCGCGGCGCATCTTGGCGGCGCAAAGAGTGAACTTGCAAGTGACATACCGAGAAATGAACTGGCGGCACATCGCGTGCGCGGTGCTATTCTGGCGCTCGATTCTCTGGTAGGCCGCATCGACGTCGATGCCATGCTGGGCGAGATCTTCTCCAGCTTTTGCATCGGGAAGTAGAAGGAGTGTTTCACGTGAAACAATTCGATGTAGTCGTCATCGGCGCCGGTCATGCGGGGACCGAGGCGGCACATGCGGCAGCGAGGCTGGGCGCATCGACTGCGCTTGTCACGCTTGCGAAGGAAAACATCGGAGTGATGTCGTGCAATCCGGCAATTGGTGGTCTGGGGAAAGGACATCTTGTTCGTGAAATCGATGCGCTTGACGGTGCTGATGGGGCGCGTCGCGGACAAGGCCGGGATCCAGTTCCGTCTGCTCAATCGTCGAAAGGGTCCCGCCGTTCAGGGGCCGCGCGCACAGGCCGACCGCAAGCTATATCGTCAGGCGATGCAGGCAGAGATCTCGCGCTCGTGAGGGCCTGGAAATTGTCGAGGCTGAAGTTGTCGACCTTGTCATAGAAAACGGCCGCGCTCGTGGCGTCGTTCTCGCTGATGGGTCGACACTAGGCGCACGGGCTGTGATCCTAACCGCAGGTACATTTCTGCGGGGCGTGATTCATATTGGCGATCAGAGGTCGGCTGGTGGCCGCATCGGTGACAAGCCCTCCGTGCGGCTGGCGGAGCGTCTCGATGACCTTTCACTTCCCAAGGGCCGCCTGAAAACGGGAACGCCGCCGAGACTCGATGGTCGGACAATCGCCTGGGATCGTCTTGAGCAACAGCACGGAGACGACACGCCGACGATGCTGTCTTTCTTCAACCGTCGACCTGAAGCCCGCCAGGTCGCGTGCGGCGTGACGCACACAAATGAATCGACGCATGACATCGTAAGGGCAAACCTCTCGCGTTCTGCGATGTATGGCGGACATATCGAAGGCGTCGGGCCGCGCTATTGCCCATCGCTTGAGGACAAGGTGACCCGGTTTGCGGACAAGGAAGCCCATCAGATTTTCCTTGAACCGGAAGGACTTGACGATCACACCGTCTATCCGAATGGCATTTCCACCTCGCTGCCTTCGGATGTTCAGGAAGCCTATGTCCATACAATCAAAGGGCTGGAGGGAGCCACAATCCTCCAGCCTGGGTATGCGATCGAGTATGACTACTTCGACCCCCGGTGTCTTTCGATGGGGCTTGAGGTCAAGGCGCTGCCCGGTCTCTACTTCGCCGGACAGATCAATGGAACTACGGGGTACGAAGAGGCTGCCGCACAAGGTCTTGTTGCCGGGGCGAATGCTGCGCTTCTGGCGACGGAACGGGAAGCGCTGCGCTTCAGCCGGACGGACAGCTATATCGGGGTGATGATCGACGATCTTGTGATGCGTGGGGTCACAGAGCCCTACAGGATGTTCACCTCGCGCGCAGAGTATCGTCTGTCCTTGCGTGCGGACAATGCGGACCAGCGCCTGACCCCCATGGGTATTGCGGTCGGCATCGTTGGACGGGTTCGCGCCGACGTCTTTGGGCGAAAGGCTGATTTGCTTGCGACCGGGCTCGAAACTCTTCGCGCTGCCAAACCGAACCCGACGGAGCTGTCGAAGGCCGGCATTCGGCTACCGGCAGACGGCGCGCGCCGTTCGGTCTTCGATATGCTGGGACTGGCGGATATCGACCGTGAGGCGCTTCGTGCCGTAAGCCCCGAGCTTGCGCAAATGGATGAAGAGACGCGCCAGCAACTTGAGATCGAGGCGCTCTATGCTCCTTATGTTTCGCGTCAAGAGGCGGACGCGGCTGGACTGAAGCGCGATGAAAACTCGTTGATTCCCAGCGACTTCGACTATTCCCGCATATCCGGACTGTCGACCGAACTCCGCCTCAAGCTGGAAGCGGTTCGACCCGTCAATATTGCCCAGGCAAGTGCCATAGAAGGAATGACCCCAGCCGCCCTGACGCTGATCCTCGCTTGGGTCAAGCGCAGCATGCTTCGAACAGCGGTCTGATGGACATTGACCTTCTCAACGCTGATCCTGATCTTTCGGACGATGAAGTCCGAAAGCTGGAGATTTATGCGGCCCTGCTGCGGAAATGGAACCCTTCGGTAAACCTTGTGTCGCCGGCGTCCCTGGTGTCCTCGGGACAGCGCCACTTTGCGGACAGCATCCAACTCATGAAGCTCCGCCCATCAGGGGTCCGGCGTTGGGCCGATCTGGGGTCGGGGGGCGGTTTTCCCGGGATGGTTATTGCCATTCTCAGCGCCTCCCGCGGTGAGAAATTCGATGTTACGCTGGTCGAATCGGACCGTCGGAAGGCGGTATTCCTCGAAACTGTTTCACGTGAAACAAGGACTCCAGTCCGAGTTGTGGCGGAGCGTATCGAGGCGTGCGATCCGTTGGGTGCAGACGTAATCTCGGCTCGCGCCCTTGCCCCGCTTGGCAGGTTGCTCGAATACACAGATCGTCACCTTGCAGAGCAGGGAACATGCCTTTTCCTTAAGGGCGAGGCGTACCTATCCGAGATTGCCGACGCCAGAAAAGAGTGGTCTTTTCAATGCGATGCCGTCCCCAGCAAGACGGCGCCGGATGCAAGCATACTCAGGATATCGGAGATTCATCGTGTCTGATGCCATGAGCACGAATCGCCCGCATATCGTTGCGATCACCAACCAAAAAGGCGGTGTCGGCAAAACGACGACGACCATCAACCTTGCAGCAGGTCTTGCGGAACTGGGTGGAAACGTCCTGCTGGTCGACATCGATCCCCAAGGAAATGCGTCGACCGGTCTGGGGGTCGATCAAAGCGACCGAAGTTTCACCAGTTATGATTTGTTCATGGACGACGTCCCGGTTGAGAAGGTGATCCGGCAAACCGATCTCAAGGGGGTGTGGATCAGCCCCGCGACTTCCGACCTGTCATCGACGGATATGGAGCTTGTTGCCAACGAACGGCGAAGCTTCCTTCTCCGGGATTCCCTCCGTCAGCCCGCCCTTGAGAAATTCCGATTTGATTTCATATTGATAGACTGTCCCCCATCGCTCAATCTGTTGACGGTCAATGCCATGGTCGCAGCCGACAGCGTGCTTGTTCCGCTCCAGAGCGAGTTCTTCGCGCTTGAAGGCCTGTCGCAACTCATGCTCACGATTCGCGAGGTGCGCCGGACGGCAAACCCGTCGCTGCGGATCGAGGGAGTTCTTCTGACGATGTATGATCGCCGGAACAACCTCTCGCAGCAGGTTGAGAAGGATGTCCGCGAGACGCTTGGTGACCTTGTCTTCGACACCGTGATCCCCAGAAGTGTTCGCGTGTCCGAAGCGCCATCCTATGCCCTGCCTGTGCTGACCTATGATCCGACGTCGAAGGGAAGCGTGGCCTATCGAACCATTGCCCGGCAGATTTTTGACCGCCACGTATCTGTTTCACCGGAGAGGACCGTCTGATGGAAAAACGTATCGAGAGGCGTGGCCTTGGGCGTGGTTTGTCGGCCTTGATGGCGGATGTGAATGTCGATCAGGCCGCGGCTCCGAACAGGCGGCCCGATCTTCTTGTTCCCGTCGAGAAGGTGTTCCCCAACCCGGACCAACCGCGCCGCGATTTCTCGCCCGACAGCCTGGCCGATCTTGCCGCGTCGATCCGGGCGCAGGGCATCATCCAACCCCTTATCGTCCGTCCTCGCGGAGAGGGAGAATACGAGATTGTCGCAGGTGAACGCCGCTGGCGCGCCGCGCAGCTTGCCCTGCTTCACGAAATCCCGGTCATCGTGCGATCTCTCAGCGATGATGAGATGCTCCAGGTCGCGATTGTCGAGAACATCCAACGGGCAGACCTGAATCCGATCGAAGAGGCGCAGGCCTATCGACAGTTGATGGACAGGTTCGGGCATACGCAGGAAAAGGTCTCGGACGCGCTCGCCAAGAGCCGCAGCTACATCGCCAACCTTCTGCGGCTTCTGCAACTGCCCGAGGATGTTCAGACGCATCTGCGCGAAGGTCGGCTTTCGGCAGGTCATGCGCGCGCCCTGATCACAACGCCGAACCCGTCGGAGCTGGCGCGACAGGTCATCGCGCGTGGCCTGACGGTTCGTCAAACGGAAGAACTGGCGAAAACGGCCACGAGCCGCAGTGGTGTGCCCCGACCGGCTCGCGGGCCCTCCGAGAAGGACGCCGACACCCGCGCGCTGGAAGCGGATCTCTCCGCAAACCTGGGGATGTCCGTGTCGATCGACCACGAAGCCGGCGGAAATGCGGGCCTGCTGCGAATCAGATACAATTCGCTCGACGACCTGGACTTGCTCTGTCGCGCCCTATCCGTTCTTCCCAGAGACGGATCGCTTTAAAATCAGAGGCTTGCCGCCATATGACGGATGACGGAATTCAGGACGAGTCGGCCTGAGGGACTCACGATCAAGCAGTCGTCCGACCGGATCATGTAGCCGAGCCCTTCAAGGTCCGACACCGCGCCCGCGTCCACTGGCCGTTGCGCAAGACGCTCATACATCTCGAGTTTCATCCCCTCGGTCAGCCTGAGGCTCATCGTCAGGTATTCCATCGCCTGGTCCCTGGCGCTCAGGACCTCGCGAACGACCTCTCCCTGTCCATCTGCCTCGACTTTCTGAAGCCACAGGCCCGGCTGGCGCGCGGCTTCGGTGGCGATGCGACCTTCGGACAGGCTTAGTCTACCATGCGCCCCCGGACCGACGCCCAGGTAGTCGCCACCCCGCCAATAGATCAGATTATGCTGGGACTCCGCCCCGGTTTGGGCGTGGTTAGACACCTCGTAAGCTGTCATCCCGGCCGCAGCGCACATCTCTTGTGTCAGTTCGTAGAGCGTGGCGCTGCGCTCCTCATCCGGCAGCCCTGCGAGTTTTCCGCGCGCCGCTCGGTCGCCAAAGGCCGTTCCATCTTCGATGGTGAGTTGATACAGCGACAGGTGATCGACGGCCATCGAAAGCGCTGTCGAGAGTTCGTGCTTCCACTGCTCCGCCGTCTGGTCCTGACGTGCGTAGATCAGATCGAAGCTGACCCTGTCGAAATGACTTCGGGCAATCGCGAACGCCTCCTGGGCGTCGCGGACCGAATGAAGGCGCCCCAGACGCTTCAGATCGGCATCGTTCAAGGCCTGCACGCCCATCGACAGGCGGTTCACTCCGGCCTGGCGATACCCGGCGAAGCGTCCGGCATCGACCGATCCGGGGTTTGCTTCAAGCGTGACCTCCCAGTCGTTCGCAACGCGCCAGTTGCGTCGGATACGGTCGAGGATCGCCGACACCAGTTCCGGCTGCATCAGTGATGGCGTGCCGCCGCCAAAGAACACCGTGCGGACCAGTCGACCCTCGGTTTCTGAGGAATAACGGTCAAGTTCTGCCAGATAGGCGCGTTCCCACCGAGCCTGATCGACATGCTCGGCGACGTGGCTGTTGAAATCGCAGTATGGGCACTTCGACTGACAAAACGGCCAGTGAACATAAATTCCAAAATCTGGCGCCTCGAGGTCCACGGTCATTCTCTCCCGTGCCCTTTCGTGCCGCTCGTCATTCGAGCGCACCGCTTTGGGATGCGCACCCGATATGGCAAGCCTTCATGTGAAACAGGCATCGACAAGCTGGCGGAACGCCTCGGCGCGGTGGCTGATCTGGTTCTTTTCCCAACGGTCCATTTCACCGAATGTCTCGGCCCGCCCATCGGGCTGAAACATCGGGTCATATCCATGGCCCTGTGTGCCGCGCGGGGGCCAGATGAGCTTTCCAGAGACAAATCCTTGAAAATAAACATCTTTTCCATCTGGCCACGCCAAAACCAGCGTGCAGCAGAAGCGCGCAAGGCGCGGCTCCGGTGCAGCGACCGCCTCCAGTGCATCCCATGTTCGTTGCATGGCAAGTCCAAAGTCGCGGCCGTTCGGCGTTTCGGCCCAGTCGGCCGTGTAGACCCCCGGTGCCCCGCCAAGCGCCGCAACCTCCAGCCCGCTGTCATCGGCCAGCGCCGGAAGGCCCGAGCCGCGCGCCGCCGCGTGCGCCTTGATCCGGGCGTTGCCGACGAAGCTGTCTTCCGTCTCCGCCGGTTCGGGAAGCCCAAGTTCCGCCGCCGAGGTTACTGCTATGCGATAGGGCAGCCAGAAGACGCTCGATCTCTTCAAGCTTGCCACGGTTGTGGGTCGCGATGACAAGCCTGTCGCCAGAGAACCGCATGCGACGTCGCTACCCCAACGCCGCGCGCTGCGCCGCGACGAGGTCGGCGATGCCGCCTTCGGCCAGATCGAGCAGGCTGTTCATCTCGTCGCGCGAAAAGCTCGCGCCCTCGGCCGACATCTGCACCTCGATCAGACGGCTCCGGCCCGTCATGACGAAGTTGCCGTCGGTTCCGGCAGTGCTGTCCTCGGCATAGTCGAGGTCCAGCACCGCTTGCCCGGCATAGATGCCGCAAGAAACGGCTGCCACATGATCGACAATCGGGTCCGAGATCAGCACGCCCGTCTTGAGCAGCCTGTTCACGGCCAGCCGCAGGGCGACCCACCCGCCCGTGATCGACGCACAGCGCGTCCCCCCGTCGGCCTGGATCACATCGCAGTCGATGACGATCTGGCGCTCGCCAAGCGCGACACGGTCCACCCCGGCGCGCAGGGCACGTCCGATAAGTCGCTGAATCTCTTGCGTGCGGCCGGATTGCTTGCCGGTCGCCGCCTCACGGCGATTGCGCGAATTGGTCGCGCGGGGCAGCATGCCGTATTCCGCCGTGACCCAGCCCAGCCCGGTGTTCTTCAGGAACGGCGGCGGCTTGTCTTCGACGGTGGCGGAACACAGGACGTGCGTTTCGCCCATCCGGATCAGGCACGAGCCTTCCGCATGCTTCATCACGCCCGTTTCAATTGAAATCGGCCTCATGTCGGCTAGGCTTCTGCCGGACGGTCGCATGTCGGATCCCCTCTTGTGCCGCGCCAGATACGCGCTGCCCGCCTCGTGATGCAACCCCGATTGACGTTACCCTCCACAGGTTCCTAGTGTAGGCCGCCCCCAGATCCGGCAGGTAGATGACAGACGGCTCGCGACTCCTGACAGAAATGAACGACCGCTCGCGCGAAGTCTTCCGCCGCGTGGTCGAAGGCTATCTCGCCTCCGGCGAGCCGGTGGGTTCTCGCACGCTGACGCGCAGCATGCAGGAAAAGGTCAGCGCCGCAACGATCCGCAACGTCATGCAGGACCTCGAGTTTCTCGGCCTCCTGGACAGTCCGCATATCTCGGCGGGCCGGGTGCCCACGCAACTGGGTCTGCGGATGTTCGTCGATGGCCTGCTCGAGATCGGAAGCGTCGCCGACGAGGATCGCGAGAAGATCGACGCGACGCTCGGGTCCAACACGTCGGACATGTCGGCCCTGCTGGACAAGGTCGGGGCCGCACTCTCGGGCATCACCCACGGCGCGAGCCTGGTGCTGACACCGAAACGCGAGGCGCCGATCCGTCACGTCGAATTCGTGGGCCTCTCGCCCGAACGGGCGCTCGTCGTGCTGGTCTTCGCGGATGGTTCGGTCGAGAACCGCCTTTTCACGCCGCCACCGGGTCAGACCCCGTCCTCCATGCGCGAAGCGGCCAATTTCATCAACGCCTTTGCCGAAGGCCGCACCCTGACCGACCTGCGCGCCTCGATGATGCACGAGATCACGACCCGTCGGCAGGAAATCGATTCGCTGGCCCGCGACCTGGTGGAAAGCGGTCTTGCCGTCTGGGAGAATGCCGGCGAGCCGCACGAACGCCTGATCGTGCGGGGCCGTGCCAACCTGCTTGGCGAAAACCCCGAGGTGCAGGATCTGGACCGCATCCGTACGCTTTTCGACGACCTTGAACGCAAGCGCGACATTGCCGATTTCCTCGAACTGACCGAGCAGGGCGAAGGCGTGCGCATTTTTATCGGCTCGGAGAACAAGCTTTTCTCACTTTCGGGTTCCGCTCTGGTCGTCTCTCCCTATATGAACGCTGACCGCAAGATCGTGGGCGCGGTCGGGGTCATCGGCCCGACGCGCCTGAACTACGGACGCATCGTGCCGATTGTGGACTACACGGCACAGCTGGTCGGCAAGCTTGTCTCCGACCGCGGCAAGGGGTGACGACATGACGAAGGACAACAACGTGGCGCAAGAACAGGCTGTAGAGGAATTTCTCGAGGACGATTCGCTTGCCGACGCAGCCGAGATCGAGGCGCTGCGGGCAGAGCGTGACGAACTCAAGGACCGCTTCATGCGCGCCCTTGCCGATGCCGAGAATTCCCGCAAGCGCGGCGAGCGCGATCGGCGCGAGGCCGAGCAGTATGGCGGCTCGCGGCTCGCGCGCGACATGCTGCCCGTCTATGACAACCTGCGCCGCGCGCTCGACGCTGCGACAGACGACCAGCGCAGCCAGGCCTCAGCCCTGATCGAAGGGGTGGAACTGACGCTGCGCGAATTGACGAATGTCCTCACCAAGCACGGCGTGACCACGATCAGCCCCGCCATCGGCGATGTCTTTGATCCTCAGTTGCACCAGGCGATGTTCGAAGCCCCTGTTCCGGGCACCAAGGCGGGCCAGATCATCCAGGTGATGACCGAAGGGTTTCTTCTTCACGACCGCCTGCTTCGTCCGGCGCAGGTCGGCGTTTCGTCAAACACGCAAGGCTGACGTTTCTGCGCGGTGCCCACCGGGCACCGCCGATTTAGCCCTTGGCGCCCTGGCCGCGGGCGTAGACATCCTCGTAGCGGATGATGTCATCCTCGCCCAGATAGACACCGGTCTGCACCTCGATCAGCACCATCGGCACCTTGCCCGGGTTCTCCATCCGGTGGACGGCTCCGAGCGGGATATAGACCGACTGGTTTTCGCTCAGCAGCTTCACCTCATCGTCCACCGTGACCCGCGCCGTGCCCGCCACGACGATCCAGTGTTCGGACCGGTGGACGTGGCTTTGCAGCGACAGCGCCGCGCCGGGATGGACGACGATGCGCTTGACCTGGAAACGGTCGGCCAGCGCCAGCGTCTCGAACCAGCCCCAGGGACGGTGATCCCTGCGGAAACGCCTCGGCCTGCACGGCACCCTTGGCCTTGAGCGCGGCAACCGCCTGCTTGACCTCTTGCGACCGCGACTTGTCGGCTACCAGAACCGCGTCCGGCATCGCCACCACGATCAGGTCGCGCAGACCGATCCCGACGAGTTCCAGACCGTCGGATTCCGACCGCAGCAGGCTCGTGGCGCAGTCGATAGCCGTGACCGGCCCATGCGTCACCAGACCGTCATCCGTCGGCCCGGATTCGCGCCAGACCGATGACCAGTCGCCCAGATCCGACCATTGCCCGTCGAACGGTACGACCTGCAGGTTCGAGGCCCGCTCCATGACCGCATAGTCGACCGAGATGTCGTCCGCCTTGTCCCATTGCGCCGCGTCCAGCCGCAGGAAACCGAGGTCCGAGCGGGCTTCGCGCACAGCGCCCGCTGACAGGCTCCATCAGCGCCGGGGCATGCGTTTCGAATGCCGCGCGCGCCGTGCTGACGGACATCAGGAAGATGCCTGCGTTCCACAGGTAACGGCCCGCCGCCAGCATGTCGCCTGCCCGCCGCTCATCCGGCTTTTCGACAAACCGCGTCAAGCGGCAGCGGCGCGGGCTTGCCGGGCGCAGGCACCGTGCCAAGCTCCAGCCAGCCATATCCCGTCTCCGCCCGGTCGGGCCGGATGCCGAAGGTCACGATCTGCCCGGCAAGCGCAGGCGCAATGCCGGCTTCGACCGCGGCACGAAAGGCCTCTCTGTCCGGCACGACCTGATCCGACGGCATGACCAGCATCAGCGCGTCGGGGTCGACGCTTTCCAGATGCAGCACTGCGGCCAGAACGGCGGGCGCCGTGTTGCGGGCAGATGGCTCGATCAGGACCGGACCGGGGTCGATCCCCGCCTCGGCCAGCTGTTCGGTGACGATGAAGCGGAAATCGGAACTGGTGATGATCGTCGGCGCCATCACGTCCGGGCCGGCCATCCGGCGGGCCGCTGCCTGGAACAGCGTCTCTTCTCCCAGAAGCCGGGTGAACTGCTTGGGAAAGCTCTTGCGCGACAAGGGCCAAAGCCGCGTTCCAGAGCCGCCGCACAACAAAACCGGGTAGATTCGCGCCATCGTTCTCGATACCTGCATTCCCGTTCAATGCCCCATTGTGGCCATCAGCTATGGCAGAAACAAGGTGATCAGCCGTCAAAGGGTTGACCAAGCCCCGCTTCCATGGTCCCAACCGGAAAACCGACAGGATGTGCCATGACTTCTCTGACCTGCTTCAAAGCCTATGACATCCGGGGCCGCCTTGGGGTTGATCTCGATGCCGGAATCGCCAGACGCATCGGGGCTGCCTTCGCCCATGCGCTTGGTGCGTCGCGCGTCGTTGTCGGCAGGGATTGCCGAGCGTCTTCAGAGGAACTGATGCAGGCCGTGGTGGACGGCCTGGTCTCGGCGGGCGCCGAGGTGATCGATCTGGGCCTCTGCGGGACCGAAGAGATGTACTTTCGCCACGACGCATTTCGACGCGGATGGCGGGATCGAGGTGACGGCCTCGCACAATCCGATGGACTACAATGGCATGAAGCTGGTCCGCCGCGGGTCCGCCCCGCTTGACACGGCGACTGGCCTTGCAGCGATCCGCACACTGTCCGAGCGCGACGACCCGCTGCCGACCAAGCCGGGCGGTCGCGTCCGCCCCGGCGACGGTGCGCGCGCGGCTTATGTGGAGCGCGTTCTTTCCTTCGTCGATGTGCCCGTCCTTCCCGCGATCACCATTCTGGTGAATGCAGGCAATGGCACCGCCGGCCCTACCTTCGATGCGATTGCCGAGGGGCTGGCTGCGCGCGGCGCGAGGTTGACCTTCGTGCGGATGCATCACCAGCCCGACGGCACGTTTCCCAACGGTATTCCCAACCCCCTCCTGCCCGAGAACCAGCCCGTCACCGGACAAGCTGTTGTCGCCAACGCGGCGCAGATGGGCGTGGCCTGGGACGGCGATTTTGATCGCTGCTTCCTGTTCGATGCGACAGGCCGCTTCATTCCCGGCGAATACATCGTGGGCCTGCTTGCCGCTGCCTTCCTTGCGAAAGAACCCGGTGCGACCATCATTCACGATCCGCGCGTCATCTGGAACACTCAGGATATCGTGGCCGCATCGGGTGGCCACGCCGTGCAGGCGCGGACCGGGCACGCTTTCCTGAAACAGGCCCTGCGCGATACCGGCGCGGTCTATGGTGGCGAGATGTCGGCGCATCATTATTTCCGTGATTTCATGGCCTGCGACTCGGGCATGATCCCGTGGCTTCTGGTTGCCGAACTGATCGGACGGTCCGGCAAGTCTCTGGCGGAACTCGTATCGGATCGGATGACCGCCTTCCCCTCATCGGGTGAGATCAACTTCGTCTGTCCCGATGCCGATGCCGCAATTGCGCGCGTTGAGGCGGCCCTTGCCTCGCAGAATCCTGCCCGCGACGAGATGGATGGGCTGAGTCTCGCATTCCCCGACTGGCGGCTGAACCTGCGTAAATCCAATACAGAGCCGCTTTTGCGCCTGAATGTCGAGGCGCGCGGGTCGGCAGTGGACATTGCGGCCAAGGTGGCGCAGTTGCGCGGCCTGATCGAGGGCGCCTGACCGTCACAGGCCCAGATAGCTGCGCAGCACCTCTGGCGGATGCGCAAATAGCTCGGCAGTCGGAACAGGGGGCTGCGCCACCCCATCGGCGACGAGGATGACATCGCGCGCAAATCGCCGGGCATCGTCAGGGTCGTGCGTCACCATCAGCACGAGGGCGCCCGTTTCGGTCGCGATGTCATCCACCAGGGCCAGCATATCGGTCTTCATCGCCGGGCCGAGCGCGGAAAACGGCTCGTCGAGCAAGAGCATCGGCCGCGCCCGCAGCAGCGCCCGTGCAAGCGCGGCCCGGCTTTGCTGCCCGCCGGACAACTCTCCCGGCCGCCGTGCTCCCAGGCCGCCCAGGCCAACCCTCTCCAGTGCCTGGGCAACCCGGTCGCGATCGGTCGCGCTCAGACGACGGGACGAGAGGCCCAGACCGAGGTTCTGCGTCAGGTCGAGATGCGGGAACAGGTTCTGTTCCTGAAACAGCATGCTGACGGGCCTGTCCCCGGGGAATTGGCCCGCAAGGTCTTCACCGTTCCACATGATGCGGCCCTGCTCGACTGGAAGAAACCCCGCAATTGCCAGCAATAGGGTCGATTTTCCTGCCCCGGACGGGCCGATAACGGCAACGCGGCCCCCGGCCGCAACCTGCCAATCGGCGGCAAGGCGGAACACTCCTTGCCGGATGACCGCGTTGTCACAGCGCAGCATGGCGACCTCCACGGTCCAGCAGCCAGAAGATACCGAAGCTCAGGACCACCAATAGCATTGCCGCCGCTGCCGCCTCGTCCATCCGGTAGGCGCCCATCAACCGCTGCACCAGCAGCGGCAGCGTCGCCTCGCTGTCGCCCGCGAACAGCGCGATAACCCCAAGGTCGCCCATCGACAGAGCCGCGACCACACCCGCACCAAAAGCCAGCGCCGGGCGCAGGCGCGGCAGGATCAGCCAGCGCAGCCGTGACCATCCGTCCAACCCCAGCGAATCCGCGAGGCGTCCTTGGGCCGCCTCGATGTCGCGCAGCGCTGGCAGCACGATGCGCAGGGCAAAGGGCAGCGCCATCGCGGCGTTCACGACGGCCGTGACGGGTAAGGCAAGACGCTCCGGCGCGATGAAGGGGTGAACCAGCACGAAAAGACCCGTTCCAAGCACAAGGGACGAAGCGGCGAGCGGCAACATCCCCGCAATCTCCATCCAGCGCGCGCCTTGGACGATCTGCACAGCCAGAACGACGACGGCCAGCATGCAGATCACGGTCGAGGCGATCGCGACCAGTATGGATCGCAGCGCAGCCATCCAGACCGCCGACGGCAGGCCGGCCATTTGCATCATGCCCCGCTCCACGATCAGCCCGAGCGGGACCATCAGGAACAGCGCAGCCCCGGTGATGACAAGCGCGTCCTGCGACCGCAGGCCGGTTGTCCGGGCGTCCCAACGTTCGACGGGGCGATCCAGACCCGCCCCGAATCCGGCCTGAATAGACACTGTTCCTGCAAGAAGCACCGCCCCGCCGCACAGGGCGAACTGGATCGCAGCGAGCAGGGCCGCATGAGAGGGATCGAACTCGAATCGCAAGGCCTGATAGATCGCAAGCTCGACGGTCGTCGCCCTTGGCCCGCCGCCCAGTGTCAGGGCGATCGCAAAACTTGTCAGGCAGATGAGAAACACGGCTAGCAGAGCGCCCGGCAATACGGCCCGCAGCATTGGTAACTCCAGATGGCGCAACACCGCGCCCGACCCCATCCCGAGCGATGCCGCCAGCCTGAACCGTTCGGACGGGATGCCCTGCCAGCCCGACAGGATCAGGCGCACTGCAAGCGGCAGGTTCAGGAAGACATGCGCCAGCACGACGCCGTGAAACCCATAGATCGATAGCGGCGCGACCCCCGCCGCCCCCAACACCTGATTGAAAAGGCCCGAGCGCCCGAAGACCGCGAGCAGCCCGAGGACCGCGACGATTACCGGCAACAGGAAGGGTGCCCCCATGGCCGAGATCAGCAGACCGCGCCCCGGAAAGCGCCGCCGCGCCAGTGCCCGCGCAACCGGAACGGCCAGCGCCACCGACAGCACCGCCGAAACCGCCGCCTGCGTGACCGTAAAGCGAACCGCCGCCCAGTCCGCTGGACCGAGCGTGGCCCCTCCGCCGCGGAGCAGCACTGCGATCAGCGTCCCCAGCGTCAGAAGCACGAGCACCACCGCAACGGCGATGCCCGCCCCCTTCAACGCGCCAGCGCCGCGCGCCATTCGTCCAGAGCCCCGGCCCGTGCCGAAGCCGCCTCGTCGGCCGACAGGAGCAGCGATTTCGATGGCTGGATCAGTGTCTCGAAGCCCTCGGGAAGACCCGCTGCGGGCGTAACCGCCGGATACATCCAGTTTGTCGTGGGGATCACCGACTGGAACGCGTCAGAGCCGATGAAGGCGAGAAACCGGTCTGCAAGATCGGGCTGGTCGCTGGCCAGCAGCTTGCCCGCCACCTCGATCTGCAAGTAGTGGCCTTCGGCAAACGGCGCTGCCGCCTTCGTGTCGTCCTGTTCGGCGATCAGGTGATACGCGGGCGAGGTGGTATAGCTCAGGACCATGTCCGCCTCGCCCTCCAGGAACAGGCCATAGGCTTCCGACCACCCCGGAGTGACGGTCACGATGTTGTCGGCAAGCCCCTCCCAGATCTGCGGGGCGCGGTCGCCATAGGCGGCCTTGACCCAAAGCAGCAATCCCAACCCCGGCGTCGAGGATCGCGGGTCTTGGATGACGATTTTCACGTCTGACGCGCCAAGTTCCTCGAACGACGTCGGCGGGGCAGCCAGCTTCGTGCGGTCATAGACAAAGGCGAACCAGCCCCAGTCGAACGGGACGAAAAGCGGGTCTGTATAGGCTAAAGGCAGATCATTCTGACCGGCCAGGCCATGCGGGGCAAAAAGTCCGGTAGCGGCCGCAGCCGCGGTCAGGCCGGTATCCAGCCCCAGCACGACATCGGCCTCGGACCGGGCCCCCTCAAGCTGCACGCGGGCGAGCAGCGCGGCCCCGTCCCCCGCCGTCACGAAACGCAGGTCGCAGGCGCATTCGGCCTCGAACGCCTTTTCAACCTGTGGGCCTGGCCCCCACTCGGTATTGAAGCTGTCATAGGTCAGGACAGTCAGAACGGGTGTCTCGGCCGCCGCCATCGTTGCGACAACAAAGAACCCCGCAGCCATGATCGAAGATCGCATTTCTTCCTCCATTGGCGACGGGACAGGTCGGGCAGGAGGATTTCCTTGCACCTTCCCTCCGCCGGTATGATCCGGTTCAGGTTCAACGGGTCCGCTTGCGCATCTCAGCCCGAAACCGGGCACCCCGAGGTATCGGTCAACATAATCGCGTGTTCAGGATCGGCAAGCCCAAAGCGCAAAGGCGGCTTGCCGCACAAAAACCGTTTCCACCGCCCGATGTTTCGCCTATGCCTCGCCCGATCAGGAGCATCCCGCATGAGTTTCAACAGCTTCGGCCACCTGTTCCGCGTGACGACGTGGGGCGAAAGCCACGGACCCGCCATCGGCGCGACCGTCGACGGATGCCCGCCGGGCATCGCCTTGTCCGAGTCCGACCTGCAGCCTTGGCTCGATGCCCGCAAGCCGGGCCAGAACAAGTTCACCACGCAGCGGCGCGAGGATGACCTCGTGCGCATCCTGTCGGGCGTCTTCGAAGGCCGCACGACCGGGACGCCGATCCAGCTGATGATCGAGAACACCGACCAGCGGTCAAAGGACTATGGCGATATCGCGCAAAGCTTCCGGCCCGGACATGCCGACATCACCTATCACCAGAAGTATGGCGTCCGCGACTATCGCGGCGGCGGCCGATCCTCGGCGCGCGAGACTGCGAGCCGGGTTGCCGCGGGTGGCGTTGCCCGCGCCGCTCTGGCTGTCCTTGCGCCGCAGGTCAGGATCACCGGCTACATGGTGCAGATGGGCGACCGGGCCATCGACCGCGCGCGCCTTGACCTGAGCGCAGGTCGCACAGAACCCGTTCTGGTGCCCTGATCCGGTCGCGGCGGCGGACTGGGCTGACTACCTCGACGGTCTTCGCAAGTCGCAGAATTCGGTCGGAGCAATCATCGAGGTTGTGGCAGAGGGCGTTCCGCCCGGACTCGGCGCACCGCTTTACGCCAAGCTCGATTCAGACCTTGCCAGCGCGATGATGTCCATCAACGCGGTAAAGGGGGTCGAGATCGGCGCGGGGATGAGCTGCCGCCACCCTGACCGGCGTAGACAATGCAGACGAGATCAGGATGGGTCCGGAGGGCCCCGAATACCTGTCGAACCATGCAGGCGGCATCCTCGGCGGGATTTCCACCGGTCAGCCCGTCGTCGTGCGCTTTGCCGTGAAACCGACCTCGTCCATCCTGACCCCCCGCCGGACGATCAACGCGCGGGGCGAGGAGATCGACCTTGTCACCAAGGGCCGCCACGACCCTTGCGTTGGCATCCGTGCTGTTCCGGTGGGCGAGGCGATGATGGCCTGCATCCTGCTGGACCATCTGCTGATGGATCGGGGCCAGACCGGCGGCGCGCGCGGACGGATCGGTTAACGCGCGGGGCTGACAGCGAGCCGACGCTGATCGCGGGTGCCCGCAATAACGGGTTTTGGCGAACCAGGCTTTTTTGCCATCGGCGCGGTCAGGGTTATTCGGGCGGTCAACAGGCGAAAATCACGCTTGGTCATCTCGGCCTCCCCAGGCTGGGCAGAAAGGACTCAGTCACTCTGCCCGCGCAGAGTGCCAGCCAAGCGGTGCGCTGTGAAACCACGCTTCCGTGATGGTTTCTTTACCTTTGCGCCTTCACGCGCCGGGCAGCACGTCGCGCCGTGACCACTGGACCGCAAGAATCCCCGCAGCGATGATCGCGACGCCCAGCATGTCCCAGATCTCCAGCGCTTCGCCCAGAAGCAGCGCCCCCGTGGCTACCCCGAAGAACGGGTTCAGGAAGTGGAATGTCGCGGCCCTCACCGCGCCGATCCGCCCGACCAGACGGAACCAGACCCAGGTGGCCAGAAGCCCGGGGACCAACGTCGTATAAGCGAAGGCCAGCCCCAGGCGCGCCGACCAGTTCACATGCCACGTCTCGAACAACAGCGCCGCCACTCCCAGAACCGCCGCCCCCACCAGCATCTGCATTCCCACGATCATCAGCAGATTGCCGCCCGAGGTCGCCGAGCGCACCGTCAGCGTCGCCACTGCCAGCGCGACCATGCCCATCAGGCACAGCACGATCCCCTGCGCATCCACCCCGCCTGACAAGCGCGACCCCATGATGATCGCGGCCCCCGCGAAACCGGCGATCAGCCCAGCCAGACCCAATCGGTTGACCCGGTCGCGAAACACGACCCAGCCGAGGAATGCCACCATCAGCGGCATCATCGACGCGATGATCGAAGCAAGCCCTGCCTCGACCCGCTGCATCGCGACGAAGTTCAGCCCCAGATAAAGCGCGTTCTGGCAGATGCCAAAGATCACCACGCTTTTCCACTGTGCCCGCGTCAGCCGCGCGCTCTGACCCAGAACAGCGGCGAGGCCGATGCCGATTGCGCCCGAAACGACGAACCTGATCGCAAGCGCGGTCAGCGGCGGCGCATCCATCACGATCATCCGCGCGCTGGTGAAGGCAGAGGACCACATGAACGAGAATGCCAGCCCCATCCAGATCGCCCGGACATCCATGTCGTGCCGCGCTCCTCTGGTGGCTCTCGGGTGACCCTAGCCATGCCGCCTGCGGGTGCAACCCCCGAACCCCTTTCGCGCAATCGCCGCCTCGTCTATGTCGAGATGTGCCAGCAAAGGACAGTCCCGTGGCCGAAGTCACCGTTTCCCCCGCCCGCGCCACCGCACAGGACCGTGTCGTGCTTTGCATGAAATGGGGCACGCTCTATCCCGCCGACTACGTCAACGTGCTCTACAACGCGGTGCGCCGGAACCTGACGGGCGAGTTCCGGTTTCTCTGCCTGACCGACGATCCGACCGGATTCCTGCCCGGGATCGAACATCGCCCGATCCCCGACCTGGACCTGTCCCCCGGAATGAAGAAATCAGGCCAATGGGCCAAGCTTGCGCTCTACCTGCCGGATCTTTTCGGCTTCACCGGGCGCGCGCTGTTCACCGATCTCGACATGGTCATATGCGGCTCGCTCGATGCGATGTTCGAACGACCCGAGCCGTTCATCACGACCGACATGGGCACCGACTGGCGTCCGAACCCGACCGGAACCGGCACTGTGGAACCCGGAACCTGCCTTTTCGCCTTCAACCTCGGTCAGGAAGCGCAAATCCTCGACAATTTCCTCGCCAACAAGCAGGCCGCCGTCGATACCTATGTGATCGAGCAGGCCTGGGTCGGCGCGCAGGCGTCGTCGATGGCCTATTGGCCGCGCGGATGGGTCCTCAGCTTCAAGCGGCACCTGCGCCAGCCCATCGGGATGGACCTGTTCCGCCAGCCGAAGGCGCCGCCGCCGGATGCCAAGGTGATCGCGTTCCACGGCGAGCCGCGCCCGATCGACCTTCTGCGCCCTGGCAACCGGCTCTGGGACCGGCCCCCGCATTTCGGACACGGGCAGGTGCGCTGGATGGCGGATTACTGGACGTCGAACGGCGGTCGACTTCCCGCCTAGCCCTTCGGATACAGCCGGCCGTGGCGCGCCAGATAAGCGGCCTTGCCGAACAGGTTGCCCCACCTGACGCCGTACATCGGCAGGCGGCGGAACCACGGCGCTTTCTTCACCGCGGAAAACCCTGTGCCGGTGATCGTGCTTTCGTTCCCGTCATCGACATGGCTCGGCCAGGGCTCCAGCCCGAAGTGCCGGAAGTCATGGACGTGGATGCGATCCAGCTCGTGGTCGATGGGTCGCGTGATCGGCAGCATCCGGGGCAGCAGGCGCTCTGCGAGGTCGCGCGTTATCAGATATGCCCCGGTGCCCGTCGCGGGGCCGAGATAGGCGTTCAGATTCCAGTTTCCGACCCTCGCCTGCCGGATCGGCTGTTTCGCCCTGATGCGGTTGAGCTTCAGCAGGTCCCACTGATCCCGCGCCGACAGTGCCGCTTCAAGGGCCGCACGGAACTCGGGATGGAAGACCACATCATCCTCCATCACCAGCGCGACATCTGCGTCGCCTGCCAGAAAGTCGCGCCAGACATCCAGATGGGCGTGATAGACCCCGATCTCGCCCGGCAGAACGGGTCGCCCGACGTTGCGGCGGAAGGCAGCGGCATCCAGCGTCGGCGCAAGCCGGTCCCATTCCACCTTGCCGTCGACACCGGGAAACAGCCGGTAATCGAGGTCGATGGCCGAAAGCCGCGCCTCCATCTGCTCTCGCCGTGCGGCCGAGCGGGGAAGGTTGATCAGATAGGCGGCAAGGCGCGGGGTATTTTGCATCGGCAGTCTCCGTTCTCGGAAGCTATAGGCCATGCCGGGCATCCGCAGAAGCCCACCGAGGCGCAGGCTGAAATGCAAAAGGGGCCGCCCGATGGCAGCCCCTGCACCCGAAACCGGGAAATGCGATCAGTTGACGCTGTCTTTCAGTGCCTTGGCGATGGTGAACTTCACCTGCTTGTCGGCCGGCTTGGTCAGCGTTTCGCCGGTGGCCGGGTTGCGCACCTGACGCTCGGGGCGGGCGCGGCAGGCAACCTTGCCAAGACCCGGAAGCGTCACCGTGCCGCCTGCAGCCATCTCGCGGGCGACCAGCGCGGCGATCCCGTCCAGCGCGGCGCTGGCGGTTTTCTTGTCGGTGCCGATCTCTTCGGCAAGGGCGGCGACGAGCTGCGTCTTGGTCATCGGTTTCGACATCATGCTATCCTTGTTCTTGCCCCGGATGACGGGGACTGTCCCTGCCCGCACGCGGGCGATGCGGACCCTTCCATAGTGTTTCGCTGAACAAATCAAGCGATTTCGTGAAGCGAAGCGCGGTTTTCCCGGCGTCAATCAACGCGTTCAGAGGAAGGCGGTTTCCTCGAAACTGCGCAGTTTGCGGCTGTGAATCTTTTCCAGCGGCGTCTCACGCAACAACTCCATCGCGCGCACGCCGATCTTGAGATGGCTCGCCACTTGCGTCTTGTAGAACTCGCTCGCCATGCCGGGCAGCTTCAGCTCGCCATGCAGCGGCTTGTCCGAAACGCAAAGCAATGTGCCGTAGGGCACGCGGAACCGAAAGCCGTTCGCGGCGATGGTCGCGCTTTCCATGTCCAGCGCGATGGCACGGCTCTGGCTGAGACGCGCGACCGGCCCCGACTGGTCGCGCAGTTCCCAGTTGCGGTTGTCGATGGTGGCGACCGTGCCGGTACGCATGATCCGCTTCAGCTCGTAACCCTCAAGCTGCGTGACCTCGGCCACCGCCTGTTGCAGCGCGATCTGGATCTCGGCCAGCGCCGGGATCGGCACCCAGACCGGCAGGTCGTCGTCCAGAACGTGATCCTCGCGGACATAGGCATGGGCCAGCACGAAATCGCCCAAAGACTGCGAGTTGCGCAGCCCCGCGCAGTGACCGACCATCAGCCACGCATGGGGCCTGAGCACCGCGATATGATCCGTCGCCGTCTTGGCATTGGACGGCCCAACGCCGATGTTGACCAGCGTGATGCCCTGACCATCGGCCCGCTTCAGGTGATAGGCGGGCATCTGGGGCATCTTGGTCAGCAGCCCGATCTGGGCGTCTGGCATGTCGATGACCTGATTTCCCGGTGCGACAAAAGCGGTGTAGCCCAGCGACCGGTCAGACAAAGCATGACGGGCGAAGGCCTCGAACTCATCGACATAGAACTGGTAGTTCGTGAACAGCACGTGGTTCTGGAAATGCTCGGGGTCCGTTGCCGTGTAATGCGTCAGCCGGGCCAGCGAATAATCCACCCGCTGCGCCGAAAACGGGGCCAGCGGGAACGACCCGTCCGGGTTGGTCAGCCTTGTGCCGTTCACGATATCGTCGTTCGTGGTCGACAGATCGGGCACATCGAACACATCGCGGATCGAGAAATCCAGCACGCCTTCTTGCGGCACCGATACTGCCGGATTGCCTGCCACCGCGAAGTGAACGGGGATCGGGGTTTCCGACGCGCCGATCATCACCGGCACACCGTGGTTCTGCACCAGCAGGCCGATCATCTGTTCAAGGTAGTTGCGGAACAGGTCGGGCCGCGTAACCGTGGTCGAATAGCTTCCCGGCCCGGCGACGTGGCCGAAGCTCAGGCGGCTGTCGATCTTGACGAAGCTTGTCGTCGTCAGCCGGATCTCGGGATAGAAGGCGCGGACGCGGGCGGCGGGTTTGCCTTCGGTGACGGTCTTGTTGAAATGAAACGACAGGAATTCGGTCGCGATCCGGAACAGTTCCTCCAGTCGATGCACGGCAGCCACCGGATCGGTGAAGGCTTCGGCCGGAGGCGCGTCGGGCGTAAGGATCGGCAGGAGTGTTTCGTCTGTCATCGTCGCTTCTCTGAAATGATCCGGCATGTAACACGAAACCGGGGCGGTCCCGCAAGGGTTGCCCCCTCGTGCCCGGTTTCAATGACGCTGCGGTGACATTTCAGAGCGTCGCGCAATCCGAGGGCGCTTGCAGCCCGCCGTCGCGCCGCCGATAGTCGCGGCCATGACCGGAACGCTTCTCTCTCTTGGCCACGGCTACTCCGCCCAGGCCCTTGCCCGCCGCCTGATCCCGCAGGGTTGGACGATCATCGGAACGACACGCGACCCCGACAAGGCGCTTTTGTTGGCCGCAGACGGGGTCGAGCCGCTGCTGTGGCCGGGCGATCTGCGCCCTGCCCTTGCGCGCGCGACGCATCTTCTGTCCTCGATTGCGCCCGATGCCGAGGGCGATCCCGTTCTTCGGCTGCACGGGGCCGAGATTTCGGCGACACCGCTGCGCTGGGCAGGCTATCTGTCGACGACCGGCGTCTATGGCGACCATCAGGGCGGTTGGGTGGACGAGGAGACGCCCCTTCTGCCGACCACGCAACGTGGCATCCAGCGGGTCCGGGCCGAAGCCGAGTGGCGTGCTCTGGGTCTGCCGCTGCACATCTTTCGTCTCGCCGGAATCTATGGCCCGGGCCGAGGCCCCTTCGAAAAGGTCCGCGACGGCTCGGCCCGGCGCATCATCAAGCCGGGCCAGGTGTTCAGCCGCGTTCACGTCGCCGACATTGCAAACGTGCTGGAAGCGTCGATCGACCGGCCCGATCCCGGAGCGGTCTACAATGTCTGCGACGACGATCCTGCACCGCCCGAAGACGTGATCGCACACGCGGCGCTGTTGCTTGGCCTGCCATTGCCGCCTGCCGTTCCCTATGACGAAGCCGAGATGACGCCGATGGCCCGAAGCTTCTATGCCGAAAGCAAGCGGGTGCGGAACGACCGGATCAAGACTGACCTCGGGGTTCGCCTGGCCTTCCCGACCTATCGCGAGGGGCTTGCGGCCGTGCTTGCGGAAGGGCCTTCGTCCTAGCCCAGAACCACGAGGCTGACCGGCTTGCTGACCCCGCTGACCGGGGTTGCCGACCGGGTTTCAAGCTCTGCGTCCTCGAATCCCTGTTGCACCGCCAGGGCGTAGGTTTCGGCATCCGTCAGCGCCTGTGTCTTCTGCGCCTTGTTCGCGCCTTCCAGCTTTGCCGCAAGGTTCACCGGATTGCCGATGACCGTGAACTCGAGACGCCCCTGCGCCCCGACGACGCCGACCGTGACCGCCCCTGCGGCCACGCCGGCGCCGACCCGGAAAGACCCGCGCCAGCCGATGTCGTGGAATGCGGCTTCCTGCGCCTCGACCGCCACGATCAGCCCCTGCGCGGCGCGCAGCGCATCGGCGGCATAGGTGGCACTCGGGTTGACGGCGCCGAAGGTGGCCAGAATGCCGTCGCCCAGAAACTTGTCGACGCGCCCGCCGTGCTGCTGGATGACGGGCAGGACGACATCCTGGTAACGCGTCAGGATCGCCATGACCGTTCCAGGCTCCATCGCTTCGGCTATTGTGGTGAACGAGCGGATGTCGACAAACAGGATCGCCGCATGGCACGCCTCGCCCCGCCCCGTCGCTGGCATGTCTTCGGCGCGCGTTATGCTGTGGGCGACTTCGGGCGCGAAGAACTGGCGCAGGTCGTTTGCTGCCGACTGGCCCTGAATGGCATCGAACAGCACCTGTCGCCCGCGATGAAGGGCCAGCGCCAGGATCGCCGTGACGCCGACAATGGTCAGGATCTTGTCGATCTCGGCCCCGATCAGGATCGAGTTCGAGGTCAGATACTCGACGTAGTTGCGGGTCACATGCATGCCCCCCATGTCGGACAGCATCGCGTAGGCCAGCATTGCCAGCCAGCCGAACACACCGATCAGACCGGACAGAAGCACGAACAGCGGATCGAAGCGCAGGGCGCGCAGGCTGATGAACAGGAAGAGGTAGAGCAGCGTCGGGGCCTTCAGGTAGAAGGCGGGGTGCTGCATGTATTGGATGTGGAACGAAAAGATCAGGCCGCAAAGAAGCAGCACGTCGACCACGATCGACAGGATCAGGTACCATTGCGGAAGTCGCATCCGGTATGACAGCACAAGCCGAAACAGGGTGAAGGCAAGGTAGGCCGAAAGTACGAGCGGGACGAAGTTCAACCCTGATGCGCCTTCGGCCCGGGGCGCGATCGCGTAGAGCAGCGCAAAGAAAAGCACGATGCCAAGCTGCACCCAGCCGATCAGCCGCTCGGCCGTTTCCTCGCGGCGGTCGATCTCGGCACGGACCCGCAGGGGCAGGTCGGTTTCTCTCTGCCGACCGTGATCGGGCGTAAGGTTCGGTCTCGTCGTCGGTTCGTCCACCACATTCTCCTGCCGCAAGGCCCCGACCGTAGCACGGGACGGAACCAGCGAGCTTTCACGAAACCCCGGAATTCGCGCGCAACCTGCGATCGCCAGAAAACGGAGGTTTGTGGTATGCGCACGTTGAAGTCTTGCGGGAACGCGTCGGACGCGCTTCTCAGAGATGCCAAAGATTTTCTGACGTCGGAGCCGCCCTCTCTTGGGGAAACGCTCGGGGGCAGGACGGCTTTTTTCACGCCGTCGCCGCTGATCTGACTTGCTTCTGCCATCCGGCATGAACAAGTCTGAACCATGGCCCCGCATTCGTCGTCTCCGCTCCCGCCCGACCCAGATTCGGATTTCGACCCCGATGACGAGTTTGACGGGCACGAGGACGACGACGAGGGCGAAGGAACACCGTCCACCCGCCTTGGTCGCCTGCGCCGCCGTCGACGCAAGCCGCGCAAGCGCCTGTCGCAGATCCTCGACGAGATCTCTTCGGACGAAACGCGAAGCCGGATTTCCGTCGCCGACCTGCTGACCGTGATGAGCGGGCGCGCCATCGGGGCGCTGCTGCTGTTGTTCGCCTTGCCGAACGCCCTGCCAGCGCCGCCCGGAACGTCGGCCATCCTGGGGCTGCCTCTGGTCTACCTGTCCGCGCAGATGATGCTTGGGCGCTTGCCATGGCTGCCGCCCTTCATCGCCAATCGATCAATGTCGCGCGAGGATTTCGCGGCGACGATCTCGCGCGCGACGCCGATCATCGCGCGCGCGGAAAAGCTGCTGAAGCCCCGGCTTTCCCTTGTCGTGCGGCACGGGGCCGAGCGTGTCATCGGCGCGCTGTGCCTGATTCTGGCAATCGTGCTTCTTCTGCCCATTCCGCTGGGCAACATGCTGCCTGCCTTCGCCATCTGCCTGCTGGCGCTTGGCGTGCTGGAGCGGGATGGCGTCTGGGTTCTTGCGGGCGTCGCCGTGGGGGGCGCAAGCCTGTTTCTGGTGGCGGGCGTCGTCTATGCGCTGCTCAAGGCGACGGTCTATCTGCTGGTGAATGCCTTCTAGAGACGCCAGCCTCAGGCACGCCGTTCCATGACGGCCACCCCGAGGGCATCCAGCACCTTCGCCTCGATCTGCGCCGCGCTCAGTCCGGCAACGCGATACATCGCTTCGGGGCTGGCCTGATCGATGAAGCTGTCAGGCAGCACCATCGAGCGGAACCGCAGGCCCCGGTCGAACACGCCATGTTCGGCGTAAAGTTGGGCAACATGGCTGCCGAAGCCACCCACCGCGCCCTCTTCGACCGTGATGACCGCCTCATGCTCGCGGGAAAGCCGCAGGATCAGCGCCTCGTCCAGCGGCTTCGCAAAGCGGGCGTCCACGACAGTGCACGTCACGCCCCGCGCCGCCAGCGCCTCGGCGGCCTGCCAGCACCTCGGCCAGGCGGGTTCCCAGCGACAGCAGGGCCACGCGGCTTCCTTCGCGCATCACGCGCCCGCGCCCGATTTCAAGGTGTTGCCCGCGTAGGGGCATCTCGACGCCGATTCCGTCGCCCCGCGGAAAGCGGAAGCTGATCGGCCCGTCGTCAAAGGCGGCGGCGGTGGCGACCATGTGGACCAGTTCAGCCTCATCCGCTGCGGCCATGACGACGAAGCCGGGCAGGTTCGCGAGGAAAGCCACATCGAAGGCACCGGCATGCGTCGCGCCATCCGCGCCCACGAGGCCCGCCCGGTCGATGGCGAAGCGCACCGGCAGACGCTGGATCGCCACGTCATGCACGACCTGATCGTAGCCGCGCTGAAGGAAGGTCGAGTAAAGCGCGCAGAAGGGCTTCAGCCCGCCCGCCGCCATTCCGGCCGAGAATGTCACCGCATGCTGTTCGGCGATCCCCACGTCGAAGCACCGTTTCGGAAAGCGTTCCGCGAACAGGTTCAGCCCGGTCCCGTCGGGCATCGCCGCCGTGACCGCGACGATCTTCTCATCACGCTCGGCTTCCGCGACCAGAGTCTGAGCAAAGACCTTGGTATAGCTCGGCGCGTTCGAGGCGGCCTTCGCCTGCACGCCCGTCAGCACGTCGAACTTGCCCGTCGCGTGGCCCCGGTCGCGCGCCGCTTCGGCGGGCGCATAGCCCTTGCCCTTCTTTGTCAGCACATGGATCAGCACCGGCCCTGTCGCCCGCGTCTTGACCGTGCGCAGAAGCGGCAGAAGCTGGTCGAGGTCGTGCCCGTCGATCGGCCCGATGTAGCTGAAGCCCAGTTCCTCGAACAAGGTGCCGCCCACGGCCATGCCCTTGAGCAATTCCTTGGCGCGCCGGGCGCCTTCCTGGAACGGCTCGGGCAGCAGGCTGACCGCGCCCTTGGCGGCGGCCTTCAACTCCTGGAACGGCTCGCCGGAATAGAGCCGCGAGAGATAGCTCGACAGGGCGCCCACGGGCGGCGCGATGCTCATTTCGTTGTCGTTCAGGACGACGATCAGGCGTTTCTTCAGGTGGCCTGCATTGTTCATCGCCTCGAACGCCATACCCGCGCTCATCGCGCCGTCACCGATCACCGCGATGGCATCGCCACCGGTCGCGCCGAGGTCGCGCGCCACGACGAAACCAAGCGCCGCGCTGATCGAGGTCGAGGAATGGGCGGCCCCGAACGGGTCGTAGGGGCTTTCCGACCGCTTGGTGAAGCCGCTCAAGCCGCCTTCCATCCGCAGTGTGCGGATGCGCTCGCGGCGGCCCGTCAGGATCTTGTGAGGGTAGCACTGGTGGCCGACGTCCCAGATGATCTTGTCCTGGGGCGCATCGAACACGGCGTGCAGGGCCACGGTCAGTTCGACCACGCCAAGCCCGGCGCCCAGATGCCCGCCGGTCACCGACACGGCCGAAATCGTCTCGGCCCGCAATTCGTCGGCCAGCATCCGCAATTCGCGGTCGCTCAACGCCTTGAGGTCTGACGGCAGGGTCACGCGGTCGAGGGTCGGGGTGATCGGTCGGTCGGTCATGCCTGCCTTCTGTCTGGCCCGCGGGCCGCCTCACATCTCGCGCGAGATAACGAACCGCGCGGCAGCCTTCAAGTTCGCGCCCTCGTCGCCATAGGGCTCAAGCGCGGCGCAAGCCTCGTCCACCAGCGCCCGCGCCCGCGCCTTCGCGCCATCGAGGCCGAGAAGCGAGACGAAGGTGGCCTTGCCGGCCTGCTGCATCCTTGCGCAGTCGTTTCCCTGCCTTGCCGGCGTCGCCTTCGACATCAAGGATATCGTCCGCGATCTGGAAGGCGAGGCCCAGCGCCGTGGCATAGCGCCCCAGTGGCGCGGTGTCGGCGCCCGCGATGACCGCCCCCGCCTCGGCGGACCAGCGGATCAGCGCGCCGGTCTTGCCAGCCTGAAGCGCCGTGATCTCGTCCAGCGTCAGGGCGCGGCCCGCCGTCTCGGCAGCGATATCCAGCGCCTGTCCCAGAACCATGCCCTCGGCGCCCGAGGCGCGGGCGAGCGAGGCGACGAGGGCGATGCGCACGTCGCCGCTACCCAGCGCAGGATCGGTCAGCAATTCGAAGGCCAGCGTCTGTAGCGCGTCGCCAGCAAGGATCGCCGTCGCCTCGTCCCATTTCACATGCACCGTCGGCTGGCCGCGCCGCAGGTCGTCGTCATCCATCGCGGGCAGGTCGTCATGCACCAGCGAATAGGCGTGCAGCGCCTCGACCGCCGCCGCCGCGCTGTCCGCGCGCCCCTCGTCGACGCCCAGCATCCGCGCGCCTTCCAGAACGAGAAAGCCGCGCAATCGCTTGCCGCCGAAAACCGAGTAGCGCATCGCGTGGATCAGCGGCAGATCGGCCCGCCCCGCCGAGCGCCCTGTCGAGCCGCGCCTGCACCGATGCCGCCGCCCCCGCAAGAACGGCCTCGAAACTCACAGCCCCTCGGCCGGGGTGGTGCCCACCGCGCTGCCTTCCTTTGCACGGATCATCTCGACCTTGGCCTCGGCCTCGGTCAGCTTCCGGCTGCAATGCGCCTTGAGCGCCGCGCCGCGTTCGTAAAGCGCGATGGACTGCTCAAGCGGAACGTCGCCCTTTTCGAGCGCGCCGACCACCTGTTCAAGCGCGGCCATCGCCTCCTCAAAGCTCATCTCGCCGATCGGCTTGTCGCTCATCTGCCCCGCTCCTCAAGCACGCCCACATGCGCTGCAACCGACCGTTCCAGCGCGCCCAGATCATAACCGCCCTCGAGAACCGAGACCACCCGCCCCTTGGCATGGGCGTCGGCCACGTCGCACAACCGCCCGGTCAGCCAGGCATAGTCATCCTCGACCCAGTTCAGCTCGGCCAGCGGATCGGCCGCATGGGCGTCGAACCCGGCCGAAATCAGGACAAGCTGGGGCTGGAACGCATCGAGGCGGGGAAAGACCTTCGCCTCATAGGCGGCCCGCATCTCGGCCCCGCCGGTTCCCGGTGCCAGCGGCACGTTCACCACCTGCCCATGCGCGCCGGTCTCCGACGGATCGCCCGTGCCCGGCCAGAGCGGCATCTGTTGGCTGGTCACCACCAGCGCCCGCGCCTCGTCCCACAACAGATCCTGCGTACCGTTGCCGTGGTGAACGTCGAAATCCACAACCGCGACCCGGCTGAGGCCATGGACATCAAGCGCCCGCTTCGCCGCGATGGCGACGTTGCCGAACAGACAGAAGCCCATCGTCGTTTCCCGCTCGGCGTGGTGGCCCGGCGGGCGCAGGCCGACGAAGGCGTTCCTGGCACCGCCGCCCACCACCAGATCGACAGCGGCGCAGGCCCCCCCGACGGCGCGCAGCGCCGCCTCCAGCGTGCCGGGCGACATCCAGGTGTCGGGGTCAAGCTGCACGATGCCTTCGGCGGGCGATGCCGACTTGATGCGTTCCAGAAACGAGGCCGGATGACAGCGCAGGATGTCATCGTCACTGCCGATGGGCGGCTCGTGCTTCTCAACCGCCAGCCCCGACAGGCCGCGCGCGACAGCCGCCATCCGTGCGACCTGTTCGGGATGCCCGGCGGGCGTCACATGCCGCGCGGCCGCCTCGTGAAGATAAACGGCTGTCGTCATCGTGCGTCCTCTTGGTTCTTCGATAATCCTGTCGGTCCACGCCTGTGTGGCGCGTGCCCGCGCTTCAGTCCGGGGCCAGCATGTAGCCTTCGCCGCGCACCGTCTGCAAATAGCGCGGTTGCTTCGGGTCTGCCTCGATCTTGCGGCGAAGCCGGGTGATCTGGACGTCGACAGCCCGCTCCTGCGCCCCGCCGTCGTCGCGGCCGAGATCGCCCACCAGACGCTCGCGGCTGACCGGCGCGCCCGTCTGGGCCGCGAAGATACGCATCAACTGCGCCTCGGTTGCCGTCAGGCGCACGATTTCGGTTCCACGCCACAACTCGCCCCGGTCCACGTCGTAGCGGACCTGCCCCAGATGCAGCACTTTCGGACCCGCCTCTGTGGCCTTGGCCTGCGGCACGCGCCGCAGGATCGCGTTGATGCGCAGCAGCAACTCCTTCGGCTCGAAGGGCTTCACAAGGTAATCGTCCGCCCCGGCCTCCAGCCCCTCGATCCGGTTGCCCGTCTCGCCCTTGGCGGTCAGCAGCAGGATCGGCGTCTGCATCTTGGCACGCAGGTCGCGGGTCAGGGTGATGCCATCCTCGCCCGGCATCATCACGTCGAGCACGATCAGATCGAACTCCAGGCCGGTCAGAACCCGCCGCGCCTGCGCCGCATCCCGCGCGGTCGAAACCAGAAAACCGCTGCGGATCAGGAATTTCTGCAACAGACCCCGGATACGTTCGTCATCGTCCACCACCAGCAGGTGCGCCTGTAGCTCTGTCGTCACGCACCACCCTCCTTCAACGTCTGGTACTGGCGCCGCATCTCGGGATCCATCATCGCTTCCAGCACCTGGCGGAAGCCCTGCACCGCCACCGGCCCCGCCGCACGGTAGGCAGCGCGCATCCGGGCACGCTGCGCGTCCGACAATTCGCGTTCCAGAGCGGCGCCTTTGACGGTCAGGTAGAGGTGCCGTTCGCGCTTGTCCTGACGCCCGACCCGGCTTTCGACGAGTCCGTCGTCGATCAGGCTGCGCAAGACCCGGTTCAGGCTTTGCTTCGTCACGCCCAGGATCGACAGCAGGTTGTTCACGGTCGTGCCGGGGCTGCGATGGATGAAGTGGATGGCGCGGTGATGGGCGCGCCCATAATCCATCCCTTCAAGGATGCGGTCGGGATCGGCCGTGAAGCCGCGATAGGCGAAGAACATCGCCTCGATTCCCTTCCGAAGCTGCTCGTCGGTCAGGAACAGCAGCGTCTCGCCGCTTCCCGATCCGCCCGAATTGTCGGCCATGACCGACACCCCCTTTGTCACCCCTGTCGAATCATGGCCCCGACCAGCCCCACACTCAAGCCCGGATCATTCCGTCGCGGCCTTGGGCAGCGCAGCGCAGTTCGGCGTCGATGCCTTGCCTGCGAAACGGTCAGCCAGCCAGGCGACGGCCTTGTCGCCCCCTTCGCTCATCGCGCCGTCATGGTCGGCCCCGACGGCGACGTAGTATTCAAGGTCATTCCCGCCCTCGCACAACTGCTGCGCCAGCAGGTCCGTCGCTGACGGGAAAACCGTCGTATCCTTGTCCCCCTGAATGATCAGGGCGGGCACGGCGATCTTCAGCGTCCCGGGCTCGTTCTGAGCGGCAACGGACAGGAAGGCGTCAAGCTCCGGCTCGGGAACGAACTGATCCTTGGCGATCGCGGTGGACCAGAAGCCCTGGGTCAGCGCATGGGTCATGCACTGTTCGTAAAGCTCGGGGATCGCCTCGATGGCCGAAGGGGCAAGGATGCGCGACAGGTCGATCTCGGGGTGCGTCGTCGAATAGGAGATCAGGGTATAGGTCACATAGGGCAACGACAGTTCGACCTGGTCAGACTTGCGCACCAGATCCAGCCGGTCCGCGATCTGCGAGCCCGGCGCCATCGCGACAGTGCCGACCAGTTCATACCCTTCGAGGTCGCCGGGCGCGATCGACGCTGTGAACAGATCGGCCTGACCCCCCTGCGAATGACCCATGACGGCCAGGCGTGTGCCGATGTCCGGCTCCACCACCCGTCCGGCGCGCAGCATGTCGAGCGCGTTCCAGCCGTTCGGGACGCCTTGCAGGAACGGATGGAATCCGCCGGTGCCCAGCCCCTGGTAGTCTGTCGCGACGACGGCATGGCCAGACGCGACGACCTTGTCCAACAGACCCTGTATGACCTCGATATAGCCGTGCTCCGGCCCGTTCGCGTCGTCGCGCGAAGGTCCGCAGACAGCGGCAAGCCCGGTGGTGCCATGGGTCCAGACAACGACCGGCCATCCGCCCTCCGGGGGCGTTCCGGGCGGAACCGAGACGGTGCCGGTCACCGCAACAGGCTGCCCTGCCGGATCGCGCGAAAGGTACATGACGAGGTGGTTCCGCGCCGCGCTCGGCAGTGCCATCGTCCCGTCAAGCGCCCTCTGGCGGAGGACCGTTCCCGGCGCACCATCGGGCAACGGGCTGGGGATGTCGTAGAAGGAAAGCCCTGCTGGCGCATCTTGAGCTGAAACGGCCAGCGGGCTTGCCAAGGCAAGGGCAGCGAAGAGAACGGTCAGTGGCTTACGCATTCAAGACCTCCAAATTGTACAACGGCACCCTGCGCGCGGGCGGGTTAAGGCGATCCGAACATCAGCCTCGACGCCGCGAATTTATGTCAGCGTTGTTGACTTTCCAAGACTCAACTGCTAGCCAGCCGGTGTTTTGGCGCAAGATTATGTCCGAAGCGGACCAATCTTGCGCAACATTTGCAAAAGTTGCTCATCGGGAGGGGCAAGATGGCCGGGTATGATGATCGTGACGGAAAGATCTGGATGGACGGAAAGCTCGTGGAATGGCGCGATGCCAACGTCCACATCCTGACCCATGCCCTGCATTACGCCTCGGCTGTGTTCGAAGGCGAGCGTTGCTACAACGGCAAGATCTTCAAGGGCCATGAGCATTCGGAACGCCTGCGCAAGTCCGGCGAGCTGCTCGACATGCCGCTGCCCTATACGGCGGACGAGATCGACGCGGCGAAAGAAGCGGTGCTGCAGGCGAACGGCCTGACCGATGCCTATGTGCGCGCACTGGCCTGGCGCGGCGCGGGCGAAGATATGGGGGTCGCCTCCAAGCGCAACCCGATCCGGCTGGCGGTGGCCTGCTGGAGCTGGGGCAACTACTACGGCGATGCCAAGATGAAGGGTGCGAAGCTCGACATCGCGAAGTGGAAGCGCCCCTCGCCCGAGACCATCCCGTCGGCCGCCAAGGCGTCGGGCCTTTACATGATTTGCACCATGTCCAAGCACGCGGCCGAGGCCAAGGGATGCTCGGACGCGATGATGTTCGACTACCGCGGCTATGTCGCCGAGGCGACGGGCGCCAACATCTTCTTCGTCAAGGATGGTGAGGTTCACACCCCGCTGGCCGATGCGTTCCTGAACGGGATCACCCGTCAGACCGTGATCGGGATGCTGCATGACATGCAGATCAAGGTGCACGAGCGCCACATCCTGCCCGAGGAACTTGAAGGCTTCCAGCAATGCTGGCTGACCGGGACCGCCGCCGAGGTGACGCCGGTGGGCGAGATCGGGCCCTACAGCTTCGAAGTGGGCGACCTGACGAAGCGCGTCGCGACGGAGTATGAGGCGCTCGTCCGGCGCTGATCGCGACCCATTGGTGAAAAGAATGACAGAACCGCGCCATGGTGCGCGGTTCCGGTCATGTCAGCATGGCGCACACTCCAAGGTTGAACGCCTCGGGCGATGTGCTACCTTAAACATGTGGGCTATTTTGCCCGCACGACTCCCCGCTATAAACACGACCGTTTTTTCCAAAGCATCTTTCAAAGGAGCCATTTCGATGGACGTCTCGCATTTCGAACTGATCTGGAAACCCCAGTCCCCCGCCGCGCCGTCTGGTACCACCAATGTCGCCACGCTGATCCAGGGATACTTTCTGGAGATCACCAACCTCGAATCCGTGGCCTATTCCTATCGGGTCGAACTGGTCGCGGCGGCGGTCACCGACCCGAAGCGCAGCCTTGCAGGCAATGCCATCGTCTTCATCGACACGCCCGGCACCAACAACGCGCCGGGCGTGCTGAACGGGGCGATCACCTCGACATCGTTCTTTCCGTCGAACGGACTTGTCACCATACCGCCCAAAGGAACCGCGCTGGTCGCCATCCTGCCGTCCGCCTTCGGGCCGCTGCCGGGCGAGCCGACACCGCTGACCGCACCCGATTTCGAGGTGCGCGGCTATGTGAGGCTGACGCTGCCTGCCACGTTCCGTCGCGTCGGCGATTTCTTCGTGTTCGGTCCGCAAGCCAGCGCCCCCGTCAGGGTGCTGCTGACCCCGCAGAACCGGACCACCTACTTCTCGGCCAGCGGCACGATCACCGACCAGACGCAGGCCTCGCTGCCGCTGGCCTCGGGAACGGCTGTCAACAGCCTGACCCCCGAACCGGGCCGGTTCTTCCCCGGCCCGTTCGAATTCGACCGGCTTGCAACGCTGGAACTGGAACGCCTGATGCCTGTGCCCACGCCCGAAATGCTTGCCGGGATGCTGGCAATGGTCGACGCGAGCGGTGATCTTTCGGGCTTCAACGCATCCCTGAAAGCCGCTGGCGTGAACCTCGCCCTGGAACAGCGTTCCGCCAAGAAATGAGCAATGGGGGCGCGGCACAACCGCGCCCTATCATCTTCTGTTTCTGATGATCAGGCCGTCAGGCCGCGCGCAATGCGGCAGAACTCGACCAGGCGGCGGTTGCTCGCCGGTGATTCCGAGCGATGCCAGATCCGCCCGCCAGAGCGGGCGATGCGCAGGTAATGCTTCAGGCGGCCGCCCTGCGACGGCGAGCGGTGGTCTGCGATATGTCGGGTCATGGCAGCGTCCCTTTCATTTCGTGAAGGGCAACCATAGCACCGAATTGCCGCCGTGCGAACCGCGCTGGCGTTACTCGGCTGAATGACGCTTCGCTCAAGCTTCTGGCGCGTAGCGCATATAGGCGAAAGCCGAGCCATCTGGCGCCCAGTTGGGCACGTTCATCGTTCCCTGCCCCCCGAAGATTTCGGCGACGACCCGCCGGTTCGCCCCATCGGCCTCTGCAAGGACCAGCGCCACGTCCTTGTCACGCGGGTGGCCCATGGTTCCTTCGGGATAGGCGAGATACAAAAGGTGGCGTCCATTGGGCGAGGGATGGGGGAACCAGTTCACGAAGCGGTCGGCAAATACCTGTTCATGGCCGCTTCCGTCCGGCCGGACACGCCAGATCTGCGCATGGCCCGACCGGTCGCAATTGTACCAGACCCAGCTTCCGTCGGCGGCGTAGTCCGGCCCGTCCGAATGCCCCTCGCCGAAGGTCAGCCGCGACTCGGCACCTCCCTGCGAACCACAGGACCAGATATCCACCACCCGTTTGCCGTCACGCGCGGCTGCATAGACAATTCGTTTCCCGTCGGGCGACACGCCGTGCCACCAGCTTGGCGCCTCGTCCGTCACGGGCTTTGGCGCGCCGCCGCCCGTTGGCATCGCATAGATTTCCGACCCGCGTTCGGTATGCGACGAGAAGTAGATCGTGCCGCCATCCGGCGAGAATCCGTGATCGTTGTTGCAGCGGACCGCGCCGCCCGTGTCCACAGTGTGCAGCGCGGGCCGGTCGAGCGGGACGCGCCACAGGCGGCCCTCGCCATTGACGAGAAGCCAGCCATCGGGATGCCAGTTCGGCGCTTCGATCAGCCGTTCGGTCGCAAGAACCAGGTGTGACTTGCCCGTTCTTCAGGTCGTGGACCTCAAGGAAACTCCGCATCTAGCGGGTCCTGGGCGTCAGAAGCCTGGCCGGCCGCACCTCTTCTGCTGCCTTGAACAGGCTGAAGGTCTGGCTGACATAGTTCACGACACCCGATAGCTTCTCGAGATAGGCCGAAAGCTCTGGCGTCCGCTCGGCCTCGACCAGCTGGACGGGGCGATCCGGGCCGTTCGCCTCGAACTGAACGTAGAAAAGCGGTTCGCCGCGACGCAGGACAATGTCTTTCTCGATGTCATGCCACTCGAACGCCCACATCAGCGGCCGGGGCCAGATGTGCACCGGGAACCGACCGCCAAAGATGGTCCCCGGCAGCGGATCAGGGCGGTAATGCGCAAAGCAGCCCAGTTGCGTCAGCCACACCGGCTCATCGGCGATGAAGCAGTAGGGAAGCGCCATCTGCACGGTGGGGCGGTCGGGATAGCGCCACTCCGCCTCGTTCACCAGCGACAGAAGCTCGTTCAGCTTGCCTGCGCGGACCGGGCTTGCCCCGCCCGCACGGTTCACCAGCACGGCCTTTCCCTTGGTGTCGCGGGTAAAGCCGATGCGGATGTCATAGGGACTGTTCACCACGAAGTAGCGGCTTTCCATCTGGATCACCGCCGGACAGCGCGCGGCCGATTTCGCATGCGTCTTCTGCGTATCGCGCGAGGCAAGCCGTTGGGGCGCGTCGAAAAGAACAGCTCCCTTGTCCTGGGTCAGGAACCAGCCGACCGTGACCGGCCCGCTGCCCTCGGACTGGGGCCCCTCCACGGAAATGTTGATCTTCATCGGCACCCCCTCTTTCCCGCAACAGACGCCGCGACGCGATCGGCTGTCAACACAACCCCTCGACCCGTGTCGGCCAGTCGCGCAGCGCGGCCTTCAGCGCGGCAACCCGTCCGGCATCCGTCCGGCGCGGTGCGCCGAACCCGAGCGGCGCTGGCATGCCTTCGACGGAGCAAGAGGCATGAACCTCGCGCAGGGGCAGTCCCTTCAGCACGCTGACCGTATCGGCCGAAACACCCGAGCCCGGCAGGATGCCGATACGACCCTCGGCCAGCCGGAACGTCTCGCGCAACCGCGCCAGCCCGTCCGTCACCGTCGCCGCTCCGCCCGAGGTCAGCACCCTGTCAAACCCGAGTTTCATCGCCACATCCAGCGCCTCGGCAATCTCCGGCACCAGATCAAACGCCCGGTGCAGGGTCATCTGCATGCCAGACGCCTCGCCCGCCAGATCGGAGAGAACCGTCTCGTCAAGCCGACCTTCGGGGGTGGAAGCACCCAGCACGACGCCCGCCAGACCGGCCGCCCGCGCCGCGGCGATATCGCTGCGCATGACCGCAAGGTCATCTTTCGAGAAAACGAAGTCCCCCGCCCTTGGCCGGATCATCGCAAACACGGGCACGCCGCATCCGGCGGCAAACTGCATCAGCCCGCGTGACGGCGTCAGCCCCCCGACCGCCAGCGCCGCGCACAGCTCGATCCGGTCGGCCCCGCCCGAGATTGCGGCGGCAAGCCCGTCGGCACAGTCGACGCAGACTTCGAGCAATACGTCAGCCACGCCGCAGCTCCGCGTGGCCCGCCAGTGCGGCGCCGACAAGCCCCGGTTCCACACGCAACTCCGCCACCCGCAGGAGCGGCCCATCGGCGACCCGGAGGACACGCGCCCGGACTGCGGCATCAAGCACCGCGATCAGCGCAGGTTCGTTGGCAAGACCGCCGCCCACCGGCACCACCGATGCGCCGACCACGTTCAGGACCATGGCCAGCGGGCCGCCGAGCAGATCGGCCCAGACCGCGACCGTTCGCGCTGCCGAAGTGTCGCCCGCCCGCCAGTGCTGCAGCAGCGTGACCGAATCGAGCGCTTCGCCGTGCAGATGTGCATGCAGCCGCTCGATCCCCCGTGCGCCGCCAACGGTATCGAGACACCCTTCAAGGCCGCAGCCGCAGGCGAACCTTGGCACCAGCGGCCCCGTTGACGGCAGGACCGTGACCCCACTCTCCCGCATAGCCGCCGCTGCCCGTGACGATCCGCCCGTCAAGCACCAGCCCGCCGCCCACGCCCGTGCCAAGGATCACCCCGAAGACGTTCCTGTGCCCCCTGCCCGCGCCCTGCCGTGCCTCGGCCAGCGCGAAACAGTCGGCATCGTTGAAGACCCAGACGGGCAGGCCAAGTGCCGCTGACAGATCTGCGCCGACTGTCCTTCCATCAAGACAGGGAATGTTCGCGACCTTCAGCACCCCACTGTCCGGGTCCACCACCCCGGCAATCGAGATCGCCACCCCCCGTGCCGCCCGTCCGAACAGGAACCCGCCGAGCACACCCACAAAGGACGCGAAATCGTCGCGGGGGGTCGCGGCATCACCCAAGGGTTCGACTGCGCCGCCGTCACGGGCCCGCGCCGCCTTGATGCGCGATCCGCCGATGTCGAAACAGATCAGCATGCGATTTCCCCTTGCCGATGCGACCCTAGCACCGCCCGCGCGGCTTGACAGCCCGTGGCCTTGGGTTCAAGACGACCCGACCCCGGAACAGGAGCGCACCATGACCGCAGATGATCGCCTGATCGTCGCCCTTGATGTGCCCAACGTGGTTCAGGGCCTTGATCTTGTCGACCGTCTTGGCGATGCAGTCAGCTTCTACAAGATCGGTCTGGGCATGCTGACGGGTGGCGGTCTGGCGCTTGCGAACGAGCTGAAGCACGAGCGGGGCAAGCGCGTTTTCCTGGACATGAAGCTGTTCGACATCGGCGCGACGATCGAGGCCGCCGTGCGCGGGATCGCGCGCTATGACCTCGATTTTCTGACGGTGCACGGCGACCCGCAGGTCGTTCGCGCCGCGGTCGAGGGGGCGGGCGGCAGCGAGACGCGCATTCTTGCCGTGACGGTCCTGACCTCGCTCGACCGTGCCGATCTGGACGCGAACCTGATCCGCGCCGGTGATCTGGCAGACATAACCGTGGAACGCGCCGCGCGCGCGTTCGACGCCGGCGCGCATGGCGTCATTGCCAGCCCCAACGAAGCCGCCCTGATCCGCGCCTTGCCTCAGGCGAAAGGCCGCCTGATCGTCACTCCCGGGGTCCGGCCGGCCGGGACGGACAAGGGCGACCAGAAGCGGATCGCCACCCCGGAAAAGGCTATCGGCGACGGCGCAGACCATATCGTCGTCGGCCGACCCGTCTGGGCGTCGCCCGATCCCGCGCGTGGCGGCCCTTGCGATTCAGCGCGAACTGCCGGCGCGCAGTTAGCGCGGCGTGGCGACAGGCGTGGAAACAGCGCCGTGGTCCAGCGCATGGCTGAGCGTCGCCGCGCCTGCCCCGACCAGGAAACTTGCAACCAGCAGCGAAAATGCGCCGCCCTTCCAGCCGTACTGCCGTCTGGGTCGATCAGGTGGCGGCAAGAGCACACGATGCGTCTGGTGCAAGGATGGTCCGATCCGAAAGCTTGCCATGAACCACTCCACCCAGATGTTATGTCGACGATTGGTATATCATCCTAGAGTTGTATGCAAATGTCAGAACATTTCCAGTGCTTGCTGGTAAATGGCAGGCCCTTTTCGGACAGGAGCCAAAGCAGCCTAGCGCGGCTCCATCGCCCGTTCTTCAGCGTGTCCGAAGGTTTCGTGATGCCAGACGGCGGCTGCTGCCCCAAGTGCCAGACCAGCCGAAATGATCGGACACGCGACGACGATCCGCCAGAACCGCGATTTTCGCGTCTCCGGCGGCGGCAATGAGCACCCGATGGGTTTGCCGCGATGATGGTCCGATCCTGTAGCTTGGCATTCCGTCCTCGCCTGCACAGCAGGTGGAACGCCAATCACAACCACGGTTCCATCACATCGAACGACGTATGTCTGCCCGTGGCTAGCCGCTGACCCTTGCCGCGTCAGTTGTCGTTGATGTCACGATCCCAGCGTTTCACTTCGCCCAGGTTCTTGCCGAACAGCGCCCGAAGTGCGCCCCATGCGACGAGGGACACGACCGCGAACACGGCCAGCGATACGGGCAGGCTGCCGCCCAGCAGGCCGAGCCAGATCAGCCCGCCCGTCAGCACGGCAGCGACCGCAAAGCCCGCGAAGATGTAGCCGGGAAGAATCACCTCCAGGATCGCAAGGACAAGGCCCGCAACGACCCAGACCCACCAGACATCCGCCATCGTATCCCCCATGTCAGTTGATCGTCATGGCATCCTGATACTGCTGCGAGCGCAAGTGCGCCGCGCGCGAACAGGCGTCGAGGTCCATCTCGTCGCATGCCAGGGCCAGTTCCTGGGGCGTCGCGTCCGGCCCAAGTGGCTCGGGGTCGGCGCAGCCCGTCAGCATGGCGAGCGAGGCCGCCAGCAAGTATCGCACGCTATCCTCATGACCGGCCCTTGAGCATCTTGAACGCGTCGCCAAAGGCCTCCAGCGCCTGCGCCGGAACGATGATGGTCTGCTTTCCGGCGCCCTGACCCACTGCCGTCAGCGCCTCGACCTGTTTCAGCGCGACCTGATACTGGGCCGCCTCGATTCCGGTTTCCTTGATCGCATCGGCGATCACCATCGTGGCATAGGCCTCGGCATCGGCCAGCACGCGGCGTGCCTTGGCTTCCTGTTCCGCGGCGTAGAGTTCGGCATCGGCGTTCAGTTCCACGGCCCGCTTCTTGCCCTCGGCCTCGGTGACCTGCGCGCGACGGGCGCGTTCGGCGTTAAGCTGCTGAAGCATCGCCGCCCGGGTCGCGTCGTCGAGGCTGACGTCGAGGATTTCGGCCCGCGTCACCTCGATCCCCCAGTCCTCGACCATCGTCGCGACCTGTTCGCGCACCTTCAGGATCAGGTCGGCCCGGTTCGATTGCACCTGATCGAGCTCCAGCTTGCCGATCTCGCTCCGCACGATTCCCGCCACAGTCGTGGCGATGGCCCCATCCACATCGCGGATGCGGTAGACGGTCTTTTCCGGCTCGGTGATGCGATAGAAGACGCTCGTCTCGACCTTCACCAGCACGTTGTCGGCGGTGATCGCGTCTTGCGTCGCATTCGGCAACTGACGCTCGAGGATGCTGATCTTGTGCGCGACGCGGTCGAGGAAAGGCACGATGAAGTTGATGCCCGGCCCCAAAACCTTGTTCAGGCGCCCGAACCGCTCGACGACGTGCTTCTCGCTTTGCGGAACGATCCTGACACCGAGGAAGATCGACAGGATGATGAAGGCCGCGACAGCCAGAAGCACCGCGTTTCCGCCCAGAAATTCGTTCAGTTCCACAATTCGCCCCCACCAGAACCCGAACGTTACAATGTCGTCCCCCCCGCCTCCGCGCAACAACCGATTCGCAGGGTGGTCGCGGTGGCGACAGCCTTGTCCCGAAAGGTCGCACTGGCGCCCGTTGGGCTGCGGCGTTTATCCTGCTGCAAAAGGGCGAGGAGTTGCCTCAGCATGTCCAGCAAGAACCGAAGCGGTCGGGACACCCGATGACGCAAGCTGTGCGCAGCATCGATCTGAACGCTGATCTTGCCGAAGATGCGGGCGACGACGCGGCGATGATGGCGCTTGTATCCTCGGCCAATATCGCCTGTGGCGCCCATGCGGGCGGTCCCGAGGCGATGTTTTCGGCGCTGGTCGCGGCGCGGCTGCACGGTGTCGTCGCCGGAGCGCATCCGGGCTATGCCGACAGGGCCAATTTCGGGCGGATCGCGGTCGCGATGACGACCGACGCCATCGCGCGCATGGTCGGCTATCAGGTCGGTGCCGCCTGTGGTGTTGCGGCATTGGCGGACCATCGCATCAGCTATGTCAAACCGCATGGGGCGCTTTACAACCTTGCAGCCACGGATGCCGATGTTGCCCGTGCGATCTGTCAGGCCGTGCGCGCGGTCGACCCCGGCCTGATGCTGCTCTGTCTGTCCGGCTCCGTCTGCGAGAGGGTCGCGCGCGACATGGGCCTGCCGACAGCGTCCGAGATCTTCGCCGACAGGGCCTACGGCCCCGACGGAACCCTCTTGCCCCGCGCGCAACCGGGTGCGGTGATCCACGATCCCGTAGCTGTGGTTGCGCGCGTCTGCGACATGCTTCGCCGGGGCTGCGTGACGGCCGTCGACGGGACCGAACTGCCCCTGGCGATGGACAGCCTTTGCCTGCATGGCGACACGCCGGGCGCGGTCGCCCTGGCGCGCAATCTTCGCACCGCGATCGAGGGCGAAGGCTGGCGCATCGCCCCGTTTGTCCGGACATGACCGAACCGCGGTTCCTCGATGCCGGCGAATGTGCGCTGACGGTCGAATTCGGGGACCGAATAGACCCTGTGCTTGCCGAAATGGTCCTGGCGCTGGATGCCGCCCTCGCCTTGGCCCCGTGTCCCGGCCTCATCGAGACGGTTCCGACCTATCGCTCGCTGATGGTGCACTACGATCCGCTCGTGCTGTCGCGGGCGGATCTGGTCGCGCAGGTCAAGGAGGCGCTCGCACGTCCCGCACAGGGGGGCAGGGCGGGCAGGCTGTGGCACCTGCCCGCCTGTTACGATCCTGCGATGGGCACCGACATCGGGCATGTTGCTTCGACCACGGGGCTATCGGAAGCCGAGGTGGTGCGCCGTCATGCGGGGGCGACCTATACGGTGGTCATGTATGGATTCGCGCCGGGCTGGGCCTATCTTGCCGGTCTGCCCGCCGAGTTGACGCTGCCGCGCCGGACCAGCCCGCGCGACCGGATTCCGGGCGGAAGCCTGATCGTTGCGGGGGGACAGGCGATTGTGGCGGCGCTGCCCATGCCGTCCGGCTGGCACATCCTTGGCCGCACGCCCGAACACCTGTTCAACCCCGACCGCCAGCCCGCAATGCTGCTGGAGCCGGGTGACAGGCTTCGTTTCGATCCGGTCGATGCCACCGCCTTCAGCGCGCTGGAAAAACGCGCCGCAGCAGGCGAGATCGTGGCACGGAAGGCAGAGCGATGACGAAGCTGCGATTGCTGCGGGTCGGTCCGGCCTGCACGGTGCAGGATGCCGGGCGCACCGGTTTTCTCCGCTTCGGTGTCACTCCCGCAGGGCCGATGGACTGGATCGCACATCAGACGGCCAATCTGCTTGCCGGAAACGCTCCCCAATCCGCAGCGATCGAGATCGGGCCGGGCGGTCTCTCTGTCGAAGCGCTGGGCGACCCTCTGCGGATCGGAGTTTCCGCGCGCGGGTTCCGTGTGCGCCGGGACGGGAGTGATCTTCCCAGCCGCATGGCACTGACCCTGTCGCCCGGGCAGCGGCTGGACGTCGAGCCGGGTAGGACGCATGTCTGGGCCTATCTCGCGATCCGGGGCGGGTTTGACGAACCGCCGGTCATGGGCAGCCATGCCACGCATCTGCGGTCAGGCATCGGGCCTTTCGGGGGCAAACCGCTTCAGCCGGGGCAGGAACTGCCGGTGCGCATGGGCGCGGACGAACCCGACGAATGGGCATTGATCGACCGTGATCCGCCCGAAACGGGGCCACTCCGCTTCGTGCCCGGGCCGCAGGATGACCGGTTTTCTAAGCAAACGCTCGCCGACTTTGCTGAGGCCAGCTACCTGGTCGCGCAGCGCAGCGACCGCATGGCCTATCGGTTGGTCGGGCCGCCGCTTGCGCATGACCGGGGGCATGACATCGTGTCGGACGGCATCGCGCTGGGCGCCATACAGGTTCCCGGCGACGGCCTGCCGCTTGTCCTCATGGCCGATCGCCAGCCGACGGGCGGTTACCCCAAGATCGGAACCGTCCTGCGCGCCGACTTGCCACGTCTGGCCCAGACGCGCCCCGGCGAGGCGGTGCGTTTCCAGCCCGCCACAATCGACGAGGCCGTCGCGGCCCTTCGAGCGGCTGTTCCCGATCCGTCCGCCCTGCGCAACCGTCTGCGCCTGCTGCGGACCGTGCCCGGCGGTGGACCAAGCCGCCCGTCCTGACGTTTTCCGGGCAGCGGGGAAAGCCGCACCAGCAAGACTGAACCGGGCGCGCAGGCGTTGCGGCGGAACAATCCGGCGCACTGCCTGTTCCGCAAGGGTCCTTCACCCCTCTTGAGAGGCCCTCATGATCAGCAATTTCCTTCTCGCCATCATCGTGTTCGGCGTTCTGCTTGCCATCGCCGCGTTCGGCTACTCGGTCTCGCACCGCAATGCGAGCCGCAACAATGCCTCGCGCCATGCCGACGAGGCGCGGCCCGCACCCATGCCGGGCGGCCCCGGCCCCTACAACTGATCGAGTCGTGCAGCCGCGGCGCTGCCTTCTGGCGGCGCCGCTTGCGCATTGCTTGATAGTTCAGGATTTCGGAACAGAAATCCAACTTTCGCCCCATTGTCACCGAAAACGAGCCGCATCGCGGAGGCAAGCTTGCCCCGGACGACAGGTGTGGGGACCGGGATGAACGAACTTCTGTTCAGTGACATCGTGCGCTTCGGGCATCTTCTGGCCGTTGCGGTGGGTCTGGGGGCCGCAGTGATGGCCGACCTTGTCCTCTTGGGGCGCATCACGGGGCGGATCGATGCCGAGACCGTGCGCAACCTTGTGCGGGCGCATCGCGTGATCGGGGTCGCCCTTGGGGCGATGTGGTGCAGTGGTGCAATCCTGATCTGGCTGCGGACCGGCTTCGATCCCGCGCAGGTGTCGCCGAAATTGCTGAGCAAGCTTGTCGTCGTCACCTTGCTGACGACGAATGCGATGGTCATCGGCCGCCTCGCCCTGCCGCTGATCGAAAGCTATGCGGGCCGGTCTCTGATGTGGCTGCCGACGCCCGACAAGATGCTGCTTGCCGCCATCGCCTCGGTCTCGTCGATCAGCTGGCTTCTGGCGCTTGCATTCGGCGCCAGCAAGATCCTCGCCGCTGCGGGTTGGCCCGTGTTCGTCCTGCTGCTGCCGACAGCCTATGGACTGGCCATCGCAGGGGGGATCGGCGTGATGCTCATCTGCCAGCTTCGCTTCGAACTCCGCGCCACTGCGGCTGCGCCTCGACAGGTAGCCGGCGTTCCACCCGGCGGGGCGGCATGCTAGTGTTGCGCCATGCCCGCGCTCTGCCGTGACTGTCTCGCCGAATTTGACTCGCAGGGTGCGTCTCAGGCGCAGCGTTGTCCTGTCTGCCGCAGCCCGCGCATCGTCGCGCATGCCGAACTGGCCGACCTGTCGATCGCTCACATGGATTGCGACGCATTCTATGCCAGCGTCGAGAAGCGCGACAACCCCGACCTGCGCGACCAGCCTGTGATCGTCGGCGGCGGAACGCGCGGCGTCGTCTCGACCTGCTGCTATATCGCCCGCATCCATGGCGTCCGTTCCGCGATGCCGATGTTCCAGGCGCTGAAGCTGTGTCCCAACGCGGTTGTCGTGAAACCGCGCATGTCGGTCTATGTCGACGTCTCGCGCCAGATCCGCGCGATGATGGAAGACATGACCCCGGCCATCGAGCCGCTGTCGCTGGACGAGGCCTTCCTCGATCTTGGCGGCACCGCGCGGCTGCACGGCGCGCCGCCCGCCCTGATGCTCGCCCGTCTTCTGAAACGGATGGAGGACGAGCTGGGGATTACCGGTTCGGTCGGGCTGTCGCACAACAAATTCCTCGCGAAGATCGCATCCGACCTCGACAAGCCGCGCGGTTTCTCGGTGATCGGGCGGGCCGAGACCGCCGATTTCCTGCGGCCCAAACCGGTGCGCATCATCTGGGGTGTGGGCGAGGCAGGGCAGACCGCGCTGGCGCAGGCCGGTATCCGCACCATCGCCGACCTGTTGCGATGGGACCGGCGCGACCTGAACGCGCGCTTCGGCCAGATGGGGGACCGGCTGTGGCATCTGGCGCGGGGCGAAGACCACCGGCGGGTCAACCGCGACGAGAAGATGAAATCGATCTCGGCCGAAACCACCTTCGACGAGGATACCGGCGATCCCGATATCCTCGACGGCCATCTCTGGCGGCTGGCCGAGCGGGTCGCCGACCGCGCCAAGGCCAAGGATCTGGCCGGTCGCACCGTCACGCTGAAGCTGAAGCGCGCCGACTTCCGCATCGTGACGCGCCGCCATTCGCTGCCCGACGCCACCCAGACCGCAGATCGCCTCTACCGCGAGGCGCGCGCCCTCTATGACGCAGCCCGCGATCCCGGGCCGTTCCGTCTGATCGGCGTGGGGTTGAGCGATCTGACCGAGGCCGACGAGGCCGACCGGATGTCGGACCTGCTGGACCCTCAGGCCGCCCGTCGCCGTGCGGCGGAACGTGCGACCGACGCGATCCGCGCCCGCTTCGGGAAAGAGGCGATCATCAAGGGTCGCGCGCTGCGCTAGTCGATCAACGCGCGGACCGCCGCATTGTATTCGTCCGGTGCTTGCAGCATCGCGAAATGGCTGACGCCTGGCAGGATGACCAGCTTCGATCCGGGAATGACCTTGGCGATATGCTCGGTATGCGCTGGCAGGATCGCTTCGTCATACTCGCCCGCGACGACCGCCGTCGGCACCGTGATCTTGCCCACCTCAGCATCCGTCCAGTTCGGCTGGGTGGCCCACATCTCGGAAATCTGGGCGACGAAGGCGTCGAACTGGTCGGGCGTAGGCGACATCTTTGCGTAGTCTTCGCCCATCCATCCGATGTAGGCGCCAAATACCGCGTCCTCGGCCACCGACGGGTCGACCCCGTCTGTCGTGATGTTGGCGGCCTGAGCGAAAAGATGGTCCAGACGTTCGGGATGCGTCATTGCGATGTCGATGCCGATGATCCCGCCGTCCGACCAGCCCACCAGATCGACCTTGTCGATCTTGAGATAGTCTAGCAGTGCAAGGTAGTCCGACGCCATGAGGTCATAGCCGAAGGGTTCCTCGGTGCGCGTCGAACGTCCGTGCCCCCGGCTGTCGGCGACGATCACGAGATGATCCTTCATCAGGTCCGCCACCTGCGCCGACCAGATATCGGCATTGCCAAGGCCGCCATGGATCAGCAGGACCGGATCGCCCGCGCCATAGGTGGCGTAGTACATCTCGATCCCGTTCACCGGGGCCATTCCCGTCGACACCGGTGAAGGCATCGGGGCAGGGCGCGGAATTGTCATCCAGCGGTCATCGGCCCAAGCTGGGGCGGACAAGAGCAGGGCGGTTGCAAAAACGACGGAACGCATGCGGGCCTCCGGGGCACTCTGAAGATGCGGCAGGCTAGGCCCGCAGCTTCCGCAGCGTCAACACTGCTGAAGGCTATTCGGCAGCCAGCGGCAGCCGCGTTCCGCCGATTGACGCGATTCGCGCCACCACGCCGTCCATGAGCGACTGGAACGCCCCGAAATCGCTCCGCCGGACGACCCGGCCTTCGTCCATGTAGAGCGAGCGGTCGATCTCGACCTGCACGACATGCTGCCCGCGCGACGGGCGACCGTAGGCCTGGGCGATGTAGGCGCCCGCAAACGGGGCATTGCGTGCCACCCGCAACCCGGCCTCGGAAAAGGCGGCCTCCAGTGCCTCCATCACCTCGCGCCCGGCCGCTGCACCGAACCGGTCGCCCAGCACCACCTCGGGGCGGGGCTGGCCGGGGCGTGCATGCGCCTCGATCGCCTCGTGCGGCATCGAATGGCAGTCGACCAGAACCGCCTCGCCGAACTCGGTCAGGCTTTCGTCGATCAGGCCGCGCAGCGCGTCATGATAGGGGTGCCAGTGCCGGTCGATGCGCATCTGCGCCTCGCCGAGTGCGATCTTGCCGCGGTAGATCGCACGTCCATTGGCCACCACGCGGGGAATCACCCCCAGGCCGGAGTTGACGCGCGGGATTGTGCGGTGCGCGGACGATGCCTTCGATCAGCGCGGGGTCAAGCTCGTCCGCCGCACGGTTCAGGTCGATATAGGCGCGCGGCACGCGGGCCGCGATCAGCGGTGCCCCATACAGCGGCGCAGCAAGCGAAAAGCTCGTCCACAAAGGCATCTTCGGACGACCGGATGGCCATTTCATCCAGCGGCGTGGCGCGCAGGAGCGATGCAGGATAGTCCCTGCCGCTGTGCGGCGAGGAAAAGATCACCGGTGTCTGGCGCCGGTCCGGTCTGAAAATATCAAAGGGCGATGCTGACATGAAAACTCCCTGCCGCAATGGTATAGCGCCAATATGGGGCATGTCCAAAAGCTCTTGAACACCTACACCGTTCCTTTTATATGCCGCTGACCGACGCGGTTCCGCCCGCGTCCTTATTTTTTGGGGCAACCCGTGGGGACAAGGCGGACTAGTCGGCGTGGGCGGTTAGCTCAGCGGTAGAGCACTACGTTGACATCGTAGTGGCCACTGGTTCGATCCCAGTACCGCCCACCATTCACCGCCGCCCTACCGGGCGGCACGTTGTTTTCATGGCGCAGACGCGCCGCGAAGAAGGAGAAGTGCGATGAAGGTTGCGAACTCGCTCCGCTCGCTGAAGACGCGTCACCGCGATTGCCAGGTCGTGCGCCGTAAGGGCCGCGTCTACGTGATCAACAAGACGCAGAAGCGCTACAAGGCCCGCCAGGGCTGAGGCGCAAGCGATAACGGATCACTTGGACGGGCCGCCCTGGGAAACCTTGGCGGCCTTTCTCTTTGGAGCAGGCCGATGCATCCCAACCCCGCCTTTCGCCAGACCCCGGCCGCGCGGAACCTGGACTTCGCCCGGACGCGCGGGTTCGGAATGCTGTCGGTGAACGGTCCCGACGGGCCGCTTGCCGCGCATATCCCGTTCCTGCTGTCGGACGCGGGCGATACGCTTGACCTGCACCTCGCCCGGTCGAACCCCCTGGCCCGCGCCGGGCTTCCCGCGCCCGCGCTGCTCTCCGTGTCCGGCCCCGATTCGTACATTTCGCCCGACTGGTATGGAATCGACGATCAGGTGCCGACCTGGAACTACGTCGCGGTGCATCTGCGGGGCGTGCTGCACCCCCTGCCGGTCGAGACTTTGCGCGGCCACGCCGACGCGCTGTCGGCGCGGTTCGAGGCGGAACTGCTGCCCAAGAAACCCTGGGTCTCGGCGAAGATGTCCGACGGCGTGATGGAGCGGATGATGCGGATGATCCTGCCGTTCCGGATGGAGATCACCGGTGTCGACGGGACGTGGAAGCTGAACCAGAACAAGCCGGAGGCTGTCCGCCTTTCCGCCGCCGATGCCCTGGACACCAGAGGCGGCGAGACACCGGCGCAGACGCTCGCCCGCCTGATGCGCGAGGCGGACTGACCGCGCTTGGCGTGGACAGTCCCGCGCGCCCCGCCTAGGCTCCCGCCAATCGCGAAAGGAGCCATGCCATGCGTCTCTACCACTCCCCGACCTCGCCCTATGTCCGCAAGGTCATGGTCCTGCTGCACGAGACCGGACAAGCGGGCGATGTCGAGATTGTCGCGGCAGCAGGTACGCCGGTCGATGCGACCCACATGCCGCTGGCGCTGAACCCGCTGGGCAAGATTCCCGCGCTGGAGCGTGAGGATGGCCCGGCCCTCTATGACAGCCGCGTCATCTGCCGGTTTCTGGCCGACCGTGCTGGCGGAAGGCTCTATCCCGCCGGAAACCGCCTCTGGGACACGCTGACGCTCGAGGCGACGGCGGACGGGATTCTCGATGCGGCAATCCTGATGGTCTACGAGTGGCGGGTGCGCCCCGAGGATCGGCGGATGCCGGAATGGGTCGAGGGGCAATGGGCCAAGGTCTCGCGGGCGCTCGACACGATCGAGACGCGCTGGATGAGCCATCTCAACGGCCCGCTGGACATGGGGCAGATCGCCGTGGGCTGCGCACTGGGCTATCTCGATTTCCGCCATGCCGACCGGGGCTGGCGCGAGGGGCGTCCGGCGCTGGCCGCCTGGGACGCGATCTTTGCGTCGCGGCCGTCAATGGAGTCCACCCGGCCCCCCGCGGCGTAGTGATGGCGCTGCCGCTGGCGCAATTCGTCACGGTCTGGGCGTTCCTTGCCGTGAACATCGCCTCGCCCGGCCCGAACGTGCTGAACACCATCGCCACCGCCATGGGTTCGGGGCGGGTGGCGGGGATGGGGTCTGCGGTGGCGGTCGGCTTCGGCGTGGCGCTTTGGTGCCTTGGCATGACCCTTGGGTTGGCGGCGGTGTTCGCCGCCGTGCCGCTTGCGCAGACACTGCTGACGCTGGTTGCGGCGGGGCTGCTCGCGTGGTTCGCCAGCCGCTACCTGCGCGCCGCCTGGGCGGGCCTGCGTGGCGCGCCGGGTTTGCCGGGCGCAGCGACGGGCCTCGGGTTCGCCGCAGGGTTCCGGCGTTCGCTTCTGGTCAACGTGCTGAACCCCAAGGCGTTGACGAGTTGGCTTGCGATTCTGACGTTCTTTCCGGTGGCGTCCGCCTCGGCTTTCGATATCGCGCTGCTCTGTATCGGGGCCAGTGTCATTGCGACGGGGTTGCACACGATCTACGCCTTGGTCTTTTCCACCCCTGCCGCTGCCCGCCTTTACCTGCGCGCGGGATGGGTGCTTTCGGGCTTCGCCGGGCTGTTCTTCGGGGTCTTTGCCTTGCGCCTGATCGCCGAAATCCTGACGCCTGCCGCCTGACTTCGGCGAATCCGACATGAAATTTCGTCATAAAGCGCTTCGCTGCGGCGATCTGCGCGTCTTTGTCCGCTGGACGACCGCGCAAGCGCACACTAAAACCCGCCGCACAAGGCTGCGGGCGACCGCCGCCCACTCAGGTCATGGGCGCGCGCCCGCGCCCCCCAAGGGAGAACATCTCGTGTCCCACGCAGACGACACTACAGGCACCCGCCGGGATTTCCTGTTCTATGCCACGGCCGGGGCAGGCGCCGTCGCCGCCGGTGCTGCGGTATGGCCGCTGATCAACCAGATGAACCCTTCTGCCGACGTGCGCGGCCTGTCGTCGATCCTCGTCGATGTCAGCGCGGTCGAGACGGGAACGCAGCTGACGGTCAAGTGGCGCGGCAAGCCGGTCTTCATCCGCCGCCGTGCGCCGGAAGAGATCGAGGCGGCCCGTGCCGTGCCGCTGGGCGACCTGCCCGACCAACTGGCCGAGAACGCAAACATCGACCCCGCCGCCGATGCCTCGGACGATCAACCGCACGCTGGACGAGGCGGGCGAGTGGCTGGTGATGATGGGCGTCTGCACCCACCTCGGCTGCGTGCCGCTGGGCGACGGCGCTGGCGATTTCGGCGGCTGGTTCTGCCCCTGCCACGGCTCGCACTACGACACTGCCGGGCGGATCCGCCGTGGCCCCGCCCCGCGCAACCTGCCCGTGCCGGTTGCCGCTTTCTCCGACGAAACCACCATCAAGCTCGGGTAAGGACAGAACATGGCCGGAATTCCGCACGACCATTACGAACCCAAGTCGAACGGCGAGAAGTGGCTCTACCGCCGCCTGCCGATCGCGGGGCTGCTTTACGACACGCTGATGATCCCCACGCCCAAGAACCTGAACTGGATGTGGATCTGGGGCATCGTGCTGACCTTCTGCCTTGCGATGCAGATCATCACCGGCATCGTGCTGGTCATGCACTACACGCCGCATGTCGATTACGCCTTCGCGTCGGTCGAGCACATCATGCGCAACGTGAACGGCGGCTACATGATCCGCTACCTGCACATGAACGGCGCGTCGCTGTTCTTCGTGGCGGTCTACCTGCACATCTTCCGCGGCCTCTACTACGGGTCCTACAAGGCCCCGCGCGAGATCACCTGGATCATCGGCATGCTGATCTACCTGCTGATGATGGCGACCGCCTTCATGGGCTACGTGCTGCCCTGGGGCCAGATGTCGTTCTGGGGCGCCACGGTGATCACCGGCCTGTTCGGCGCGATCCCCGGCATCGGCGAGCCGATCCAGACCTGGCTTCTGGGCGGACCGGCGGTGGACAACGCCACGCTGAACCGCTTCTTCTCGCTGCACTACCTGCTGCCCTTCGTCATCGCCGGTCTCGTGATCGTCCACATCTGGGCCTTCCACACCACGGGCAACAACAACCCGACCGGGGTCGAGGTGCGCCGCACCTCGAAGCAGGAAGCCGAGCGCGACACCCTGCCGTTCTGGCCCTACTTCGTGATCAAGGACCTCTTCGCGCTGGCGGTGATCCTCGTGGTGTTCTTCGCCATCGTGGGCTTCATGCCGAACTACCTCGGCCACCCCGACAACTACATCCAGGCGAACCCGCTGGCGACGCCCGCGCATATCGTGCCGGAATGGTACTTCCTGCCGTTCTACGCGATCCTGCGCGCCTTCACGGCGGACGTGTGGGTCGTGATCGCGGTGGAATGGCTGACCTTCGGCATCGTTGACGCCAAGTTCTTCGGCGTGCTGGCGATGTTCGGCGCAATCGCGGTCATGGCGCTGGCGCCCTGGCTCGATACCTCCTCGGTGCGCTCGGGCCGCTATCGCCCGATGTTCAAGTGGTGGTTCGCGCTGCTCGTCGTCGACTTCATCGTGCTGATGTGGTGCGGTGCGATGCCTGCCGAAGAGCCCTACGCGACGATCTCGCTGATCGCCTCGGCCTACTGGTTCGCCTACTTCCTGGTGATCCTGCCGCTGCTCGGCGTCATCGAAAAGCCGCTGCCGCAGCCCGCGACGATCGAGGAAGACTTCAACGCCCACTACTCTCCTGCGACTGGCGGCACCAAGACCGTCGCGGCCGAGTGAGAAAGGACAAGACCATCATGCTCCGTATCCTCACCCTCGGCACGATCACCGCGCTTGCCCTTTCGGGCGGCGCGGCCCTCGCCGCCGGCGCCCACAAGCCCGAGGTCGACCGACGTAGACTTCAGCTTCGAAGGGCCGTTCGGAACGCTTCGACCGCAACCAGCTTCAGCGTGGCCTTCAGGTCTACACCGAAGTCTGCTCGGCCTGCCACGGCATGACCCATGTGCCGATCCGGTCGCTGTCCGAAACGGGTGGTCCGCAGCTGCCCGAAGATCAGGTCCGCGCCTATGCGGAACAGTTCGACATCTTCGATCCGGCGCTTGACGACACCCGCCCGCGCACGCCCAACGACCACTTCCCGGAGTCGGGGATGGAAAACGCCCCCGACCTGAGCCTGATGGCCAAGGCGCGCAAGGGCTTCGAAGGGCCCTACGGCACCGGCATCAACCAGTTGTTCCGCGGCATCGGCGGCCCCGAGCATATCTATTCGATCCTGACCGGCTATACCGGCGAGGAAAAGGAAGAGGCCGGCGCGATCTTCTACGAGAACAAGGCCTTCTCGACCGGATGGATCGCCATGCCGCCGCCGCTTTCGGACGGGCTTGTGGAGTATGCCGATGGCCATGACAACTCCGTCTCGGCGATGTCCGAGGACGTGTCGGCGTTCCTGATGTGGGCCGCCGAGCCGAAGCTGATGGCGCGCAAGCAGGCGGGCTTCACCGCCGTTGTGTTCCTGTCGATCCTTGCCGTTCTGCTCTACCTCACCAACAAGCGCATCTGGGCGAATGCCAAGGGGCCGAAGAAGAAGCACGCCTGATCGGATCGGCCAGCGCATCTTGCGAGCCCCGCCCTTTTTCGGGCGGGGTTTTTTCATGTCCCGCGTTGATCGGTGAGGCGACCTGCACGCGGCCGTGGAGCGGGGGTTTCACACCCCCGCACCCCCGTGGGATATTTGTGAACAGAAAATGAAGGGTATCAGGGCTTCAGAAGTGCGCGCAGGTCATAGACCAGTCGCAGCGCTTCGATCGGCGTCAATTCATCGGGGTGCACGGACCGCAGCCGGTCTTCTACCGCCGACAGTCCGTGGCATTGCGGGCGGCGTCGGGAGCTGGTACCGCGCGGAACAGGGGCAGATCGTCGATCAGCGCCTTGGGACGGGCGCCGCCCTGTCGCTCGCCCTGCTCAAGCGTTTCGAGCACGAGGCGGGCGCGCTCGACCACGGCGGGCGGCAGGCCCGCCAGCCGCGCCACCTGCACGCCGTAGGACCGGTCGGCGGCACCCTTGCGCACCTCGTGCAGGAAGATCACGTCACCGTCCCATTCCTTGACGGTGACCGTCGCGTTCTCGACGCCTGCAAGCTTGCCCGCGAGCGCCGTCATCTCGTGATAATGCGTGGCGAAGAGCGCGCGGCAGCGGTTGACCTCGTGCAGGTGTTCCAGCGTTGCCCAGGCGATGCTCAGGCCGTCATAGGTCGCGGTTCCGCGCCCGATCTCGTCAAGGATCACCAGTGCGCGATCATCGGCCTGATTCAGGATTGCTGCCGTCTCGACCATCTCGACCATGAAGGTCGACCGCCCCCGCGCGAGGTCGTCGGACGCGCCCACGCGACTGAAAAGCTGGCTGACCAGACCGACATGCGCGCGTATCGCCGGTACGAAGCTGCCCGCCTGCGCCAGCAGGGCGATCAGCGCGTTCTGGCGCAGGAAGGTCGATTTGCCCGCCATGTTCGGACCGGTGAGCAGCCAGATCGCAGGCGTGCCGTTGTCGGTCAAAAGGCAATCATTGGCGACGAAGGGCGTCCCGCCCTGCCGCCGCAAAGCCCGTTCCACGACCGGATGCCTTCCGCCCACAACCTCGAAGGCGCGGCTTTCGTCCACGAGTGGCTCGACCCAGTTTTCGGCCGCTGCCAGGTCGGCCAACGCCGCAGCGAGGTCGATCTCGGCCAGCCCGCGTGCGGCCGCGCCGATGGGTCCGGCCTCGCTCAGCACGGCTGATTTCAGGCCATCATAGAGCCGCTTTTCGATCTCGAGCGCATGGCTTCCCGCGTTGAGGATACGGGTCTCGATCTCGGACAGGGGCACCGTGGTGAAGCGCACCTGATTGGCTGTCGTCTGACGGTGGATGAACGTCTCTGACAGCGGTGGCGACAGCATGCGCGCGGCATGGGTATCGGTCGTCTCGATGAAATACCCCAGCACATTGTTATGCTTGATCTTGAGGCTGGCGATGCCGGTCTGTGCCGCATATTCGGCCTGCATCCGGGCGATCACGCCGCGCCCCTCGTCGCGCAGGCGCCGCGTCTCGTCGAGTTCGGCATCATGCCCCGTCGCGATGAACCCGCCATCCCGGGCAAGAAGCGGGGGTTCGGCCACAAGCGCCGCGTCGAGCTTGTCGACCAGCGCATCGTGCCCGATTAGGCCCATTGCTGCCTCGGCCAGAAGCGGCGGTGCATCGGCCAACAGCGCAGCAACAGCCCTCGCCTGCGCCAGACCGGTCCGGATGGCCGCCAGGTCACGCGGCCCGCCCCGGTCAAGCGCCAGCCGGGACAGCGCGCGGTCGATGTCGGGCACGCGGCGCAGAAGATCACGCAGATCGGCACGCAATCGAGCCTGTTCCAGCAGGAATCGCAGGCTTTCAAGCCGCGCGTTTATCGTTGCCAGGTCGCGCGAGGGGGCGGCAAGGCGACGCTCCAGCAACCGGGCCCCGGCTGCGGTCACCGTCCGGTCCACGGCCGCCAGAAGCGAGTTGTCGCGCCCGCCCGCGAGGCTTGCCGTGATCTCGAGGTTCCGGCGCGTCGCCGCGTCGATCTGCATGGCGCTGGCAGCCTGTTCCCGGACCGGCGGGCGCAGCAGGGGCAGCTTGCCGCGTTGGGTCAGGTCGAGGTAATCGACGATCGCGCCCATCGCGGAAACCTCGGCCCGGCCGAAGGCACCGAAGGCATCGAGCGTGCCGACAGCGTAGAGTGCGCAGAGCCGCCGCTCTGCCCCGGTGCTGTCGAAGCAGGCGCGGGCGAGCGGTGTCAGGGCAGCGCCGGTTTCCGCCACCACATCGCGCCAGTCCGCTTCGCGCGCCTCGCTGACCAGAACCTCACGCGGGGCGAGGCGGGCCAGTTCCGGCCCGAGCCGGACAGCGGAGCACGGCATCACCCGGAATTCGCCTGTCGAGATATCGACCCAGGCAAGCGCCGCCTCGTCCCGCACCTCGGCGAAGGCAGCAAGGAAATTGTGCCGCCGCGCCTCGAGCAGGCTTTCCTCAGTCAGCGTGCCGGGGGTCACCAGCCGGACCACGTCGCGCTTCACGACAGACTTGTAGCCGCGTTTCTTCGCCTCGGCTGGGTCTTCCAGTTGTTCGGCGATGGCCACACGAAAGCCCTTGCGGATCAGCGTCAGCAGATAGCCCTCGGCCGCATGCACCGGCACGCCGCACATCGCGATGTCCTGCCCCAGATGCTTGCCGCGTTTCGTGAGGGCAATATCCAGCGCCTCGCTGGCGGCGACCGCATCGTCGAAGAACATCTCGTAAAAGTCGCCCATCCGGTAGAACAGAAGCGCGCCCGGATTGGCCGCCTTGATCTCCAGATATTGCGCCATCATCGGCGTCACGCTGTCGTCGGTCACACCCGTCCCCCAAGGCCCGGGGCGAGCCTAGCGAAGCAGATCGGCGCCTGAAAGCGTCAATTCCGCCCCACTCTCCTATGGTGGGCGTTACCTACTGGGTAAAGGCAGCCTCGGCGCCCCAGAGATCCTGCACGCGCTGGTCGCGGCCACAGGACTGGCGGTACAGCTTGTAGGCTGCGGCCTTCGATTTCGGACCAAAGCGCGTCAGGATCAGTTCGTCGCTCTTGTAGTAGTCCTGATGATAATCCTCGGCGGGCCAGAACCGACCGGCCTTGAGGACTGGGGTCACCACTTTCTGTCCCAGCGCCTGACCTGCTTCAGCCGTTGCCGCCTCGGCGGCCTGCCGTTCGGCAGCATCAGAGACGAAAATGGCCGTGCGGTAGCTGTCGCCCCTGTCGCAGAACTGCCCGCCCGCATCAGTCGGGTCGACCGAGCGCAGGAAAAGGCGGATAAGGTCGGGATAGCTGATCCGCGCATCGTCATAGGTGATCTCGACCGCCTCGTAATGGCCGGTTCCGCCTTTGGTGACCTGCTTGTAGGTCGGATTCTCCACCTTCCCCCCGGTGAAGCCCGACACCGCGCCCAGAACGCCCGGGACCTTCTCGAAATCGGCCTCGACGCACCAGAAGCAACCGCCTGCCACCACCGCTGTCTTGACCTCGGCATGGGCTGCCCCGCCCCAAAGCCCCATCGCCAGCGCACCCGCGATCATCATCCGCATCATCACAGCATCCTCCATTTGCCGCAGACGATGGGCGCCGACCCGCGCCGCGTCCATTCACCGCCGCGTGAAGCACGCATCGGTGATCAGCCCCCTTGGCGCGCCTCTCTGGCCCGTCTAGCCTCGCGCCGAACCGGAGGCACCCATGACCGACCATGTCAGCACACACCAGGCCGAAGAGGATGCCCGCAACGAGGCGATCCTGATTTACGTGAATGGCCGCATCGTGCCCAAGGCGCAGGCGCTGGTCAGTGTCTACGATGCGGGCTTCATGCTGGGCGATGGCGTTTGGGAGGGGATTCGTCTCTATGAAGGCCGATGGGCTTTCCTTGACGAACACATCGAGCGGCTGTTCGAGGCCGCGAAGGCCATCGACCTCGACATCCGCATGACCCCGGATGAGGTCACACAGGCCGTGTACGACACACAGGCGGCAAATGGCATGACGACCGATGCCCATGCGCGCCTGATGGTGACGCGAGGCGTCAAGACCCGGCCGTTCCAGCATCCGCGCCTTAGCCAGCAGGGGCCGACGGTCGCGATCATCATGGAACATTCGCGTCCGAAACTGCCGCGCCCGATCCGGCTCGCCACCGTGCCGCACATGCGGGGCCTGCCGATGACGCAGGACCCCAAGCTGAACAGCCATTCCAAGCTGAATTGCATCCTCGCCTGCATCGCCGCCGAAAAGGCGGGCGCGGACGAGGCGCTGATGCTGGACGTGCATGGCTTCGTGAACACGACCAACGCCTGCAACTTCTTCATCGTGCGCAAGGGGCAGGTGTGGACCAGTACGGGCGACTACTGCATGAACGGCATCACCCGTGGCAAGGTGATCCAGATCTGCCGTGACGAAGGCATTCCGGTGTTCGAGCGCAACTTCTCGCTGGTCGACACCTATTCGGCGGAGGAGGCGTTCCTGACCGGCACGTTCGGGGCGCAGACGCCAGTGGGCACGCATCGACGGGCGCACCATCGGCACCGGCCAGATGGGACCGATGACCGAACGCTTGCGCGGGCTCTACAAGGAACTGGTCACGCGATGACGCGCGTCATCGCCATGTGGTCGGGGCCACGGAACCTGTCGACCGCGATGATGTACAGCTTCGCCGCGCGTGGCGACTGCGCGGTGTGGGACGAACCCTTCTACGCGGCCTACCTCGCGCTGACCGGCCTCGACCACCCGATGCGGGCCGAGATCATTGCCGCAGGCGAGGTTGACCCGGCGCGCGTCGCCCGCGCCTGTGTTGCGCCGCCCGCCGAAGAAAAGGCTCTGTTCTACCAGAAACACATGACCCACCACATGGTGCCCGGCGTGCCGCGCGACTGGATGGCGGGCTGTACGAACGTGTTCCTGATCCGCCACCCCGCCCGTGTCATCGCAAGCTACGCGCAGAAGCGCGAGGCACCCACGCTCGCCGACCTGGGCTTCACGCAGCAGGCCGAGCTTTTCGACGCCGAGGCAGATCGGCTGGGATATGCCCCCGTCGTGATCGACAGCGCCACGATCCGCGCCGATCCCCGGGCGGCACTCACCCGGCTTTGCGCTGCCCTGACGATCCCCTTCACGCCCGCGATGCTGCACTGGACCCCGGGGCCCAAGCCCTATGACGGCGCCTGGGCACCCCATTGGTACAACGCTGTCCACCGCTCGACCGGATTCGATGCCGCCGAAGGGCCGCTGCCGGACCTGCCGGGCGTCTACCGCAGTCTCGCTGAGGCGGCGATGCCGGCCTATAGTCGTCTCGCTCGTCATGCCATTTGACCGGCACTAACGAAAAATTCGCCAAGACTTCTGGGCAGGATCGCAAAGACTGGCCGCAGCCGGTATCGAGGATCACCCATGCGCCATTTCCTTCTTCCCGTTGTCACGGTGGCGTTGCTACCCTTCTGCGCGCAGGCGCAGGATGGCGAGCGCGTGGCCATCACGGGCGAATTCATCGACACCTGGTGTTATTTCTCGGGGGTGATGGGCGGCACCGATGCGGTGGTCGGGTCGGCCCATCACACCTGCGCGGTCTGGTGCTCGGCGGGCGGTATCCCCGTTGGACTGCTGGCACCTGACGGTCAGGTCTACATGGTGCTGAAGATCGAGGGCGATGCGGCAACGAACGGCGGCGACACCCAGCTTGCGCTGGCCAGCGATACGATCACGGCTGATGGGCTGCTCTACCGGCGTGACGGGCTGAATTACATCGTGGTGGAAAAGATCGTCTCGAACGAGGGGATCACGCGTCTGAACCATGAGGACTACGGCGTCGTGCCCGACTTCGCTATCCCGGAGTCCGCACAATGAGGGGGCTGGTTCTTGCGGTCGTCCTCGCCACACCCGCCGCCGCGCAGGATTTTTCGGCCGGGTCCGAGGCACAATCCTGGAACCTCTATGCCGAGGTGCCGGCCCGGTTCGAGGCCACCGTCGTCGATCCGCTCTGCACTTTCACCGGCGATTGTCCTCCCGATTGCGGCGGCGGCACGCGGCAGCTTGCGCTGCTGCGCAGTGCGGACAACGTACTCGTGATGCCGCTGAAGAACACCCAGCCTCTCTTTACCGGGGCGGCGACCGACCTTGCGCCGTTCTGCGGCAAGACGGTCGACGTAGACGGGCTCCTGCTGACCGACCCGGATGCGGGCCTGGCCAATGTCTTCCAGCTTCAGCTCATCCGCGAAGCCGGCACGCCAGAGTTTGCCAAGGCCAACCGCTGGACGATGGAATGGGCCAAGGCCAACCCCGATCTGCCCGCGAGTGACGAGCCGTGGTTCCGCCGTGACCCGCGCGTGGCCGGACAGATCGGGTCGAACGGCTGGTTCGGGCTGGGTCTGGAACAGGACAAGGCGATCCTGAACGAGCTTTATCCGTGAAACACGCCCTCGCCCTGCTTGCGCTGCTTGTAGCCCCGGTTGCTGTCGCAGACACACTGTCCCGTGGCCCGCAGACCGGCGCGACTGCCGGGATACCCCTGCCGTTGACTCTGGGCGGCCCGTTCGCACTGACCGACCAGCACAACCGGGAGCGGACCGAGGTTGATCCGCACGGCCATCTGCAACTCGTCTTCTTTGGTTATGCGGTCTGTGAAAGCATCTGCTCCGTCGCGCTGCCACAGATGGCGACCCTGGCGCAGACCCTGGCCGCCCGGGGCGTCGCGATGACGCCCGTGATGATTACCGTCGATCCCGAGCGCGACACGCCCGAGGCAATGGCCCCGGCCCTTGCAAAGCTCCATCCCGGTTTTGTGGGCCTTACCGGATCGGATGCGGCACTTTCCGCCGCCTGGCGCGCCTTCGGGGTCGAGCGGAGCGTGGTGTTCGAAGATCCGGCGGGCGGTGCGGTCTATGCCCATGGCAGCCTGCTCTATCTGCTTGACGGGCAGGGAAAATTCCTGACCGTCCTGCCGCCGATCCTGTCGGACGACAGGATGATCGAGATCATCTCGGGCTACGCGCCCAAGGCGTGACGCCCCGGCTGCCGGTTGTCAGCCCTTGCACCCGCGCGTTCCGCGTCGCGATCAGCTTCAGCCGCAGCGCGTTCAGCCGGATGAAGCCCTCGGCGTCCTTCTGGTCGTAGGCGCCGGCGTCTTCCTCGAAGGTCACGTGCTTTTCGCGAATAGAGCGAATGATCCGACCACCGCGCCACCGTGCGGGCCGACGCCCTTGTACAGCTTGACCCGCACGGTCCCGGTCACATGCTCCTGGCGTCTTGTCGATCAGCGCCTGCAGCATCTCGCGCTCGGGGCTGAACCAGAAGCCGTTGTAGATCAGTTCGGCATAGCGCGGCATGATGCTGTCCTTCAGGTGGCCCGCGCCTGCGTCCAGCGTGATCTGCTCGATCCCGCGGTGCGCCTCCAGCAGGATCGTCCCGCCGGGCGTCTCATAGAGCCCCGCGCGACTTCATCCCGACGAAGCGGTTTTCCACCAGATCCAGCAGGCCCACGCCATGCTTGCCGCCCATCTCGTTCAGCCGGGTCAGGATCGTGGCGGGCGACAGCGCCTCGCCGTTGATCGCCACGGCATCGCCGCGCTCGAACGTGATCTCGACCATCTCCGGCGTGTCCGGCGCCGTCCTCGGCGGTCACCGTGCGCTGATAGACATACTCCGGCGCTTCGTCGGCCGGGTTCTCCAGCACCTTGCCCTCGGACGAGGTGTGCAGCAGGTTCGCATCCACCGAGAACGGCGCCTCGCCGCGCTTGTCCTTGGCGATCGGAATCTGGTTCGCCTCGGCAAATTCCAGCAGCTTGGTGCGGCTGGTCAGATCCCATAGCCGCCACGGCGCGATCACCTTGATCGCCGGGTCCAGCGCAGGCGCCGACAGTTCGAACCGCACCTGATCGTTGCCCTTGCCGGTCGCCCCATGCGCCACCGCATCGGCCCCGGTCTCCTGCGCGATCCGCACCAGATGCTTGCGAGATCAGCGGCCGCGCGATCGAGGTGCCCAGCAGATACAGCCCCTCATACAGCGCATTGGCCCGGAACATCGGGAAGACGAAATCGCGCACGAATTCCTCGCGCACGTCGACGATGTGGATGTTTTCGGGCTTGATCCCCATCAGCATCGCCTTCTGCCGCGCCGGTTCCAGTTCCTCGCCCTGACCCAGATCGGCGGTGAAGGTCACCACCTCGCAGCCATATTCGGTCTGCAGCCATTTCAGGATGATCGAGGTATCGAGCCCGCCGGAATAGGCAAGGACGACTTTCTTCGGCTTCGGACATCGATGGCTCTCCTGCGAAACAGGGTTTCGGCTGGCGTTACCGCGAATTTACCGCGCAAGGGCAAGGCGCGCGCCGGCAAGGCTTCGTCTTTGCCTGCGCCGGCGCGCTTCGGCATCGGCGGCATGACCGAATTTGCCCAAGCCGCCCGTGCCGCCACCCGCGCCCTGCGCGAGCTCTTTCCCGAAACGCCGCTGCAGCGGAACGACCACCTGTCGCCACGCTACGACGCCGAGATCTGGCTGAAGCGCGAAGATCTCAGTCCCGTGCGCAGCTACAAGCTGCGCGGGGCCTTCAACGCCATGCGCAAGGTGCGGGCGCGCCAACCCGACCAGCGCGCAGTTCGTCTGCGCCAGCGCGGGCAACCACGCGCAGGGCGTGGCCTTTGCCTGCCGGCATTTCGGCGTGCAGGGCACCATCTTCATGCCGGTCACCACGCCGCAGCAAAAGATCGACAAGACCCGCACCTTCGGCGGCGACGCGGTCGAGATCGTGCTGACCGGCGACTATTTCGACCAGACGCTGGCGGCGGCGCAGGCCTTTTGCGCCGAACGGCAGGCGCATTTCCTGTCGCCCTTCGACGATCCCGACGTGATCGAAGGTCAGGCCTCGCGTGGCGGTCGAAATGCTGGATCAGCTTGGCCGCGCGCCCGATCTGGTGATCCTGCCGGTGGGCGGCGGCGGCCTGGCGTCCGGCGTGACCGGCTATCTGCGCGAGGTGGCACCGCGAACCGACTACCGCTTTGTCGAACCGCTTGGGCGGCGCCAGCCTGACCGCCGCGCTGGCGGCAGGTGCGCCGGTGACGCTGCCGCGGGTGAACAGCTTTGTCGATGGTGCGGCGGTGGCGCGGATCGGGCGACAACAACTTTGCCGCGGCTGGACTGGGTGCGCCCCGAACAGGTGCTTCTGGCCCCCGAGGACCGCATCTGCGTCACCATGCTGGAAATGCTGAACGTCGAAGGCATCGTGCTGGAACCGGCCGGCGCGCTGTCGGTCGATGTGCTGCCGGAACTGGCCGACGAGATCCGCGGCAAGACGGTGGTCTGCGTCACCTCGGGCGGCAACTTCGACTTTCGAACGCCTGCCCGAGGTGAAGGAACGCGCCCAGCGCTATTCCGGGCTGAAGAAATACTTCATCCTGCGCATGCCGCAGCGCCCCGGTGCGCTGCGCGAATTCCTGATCGATGCTTGGCCCGGATGACGACATCGCCCGGTTCGAATACCTGAAGAAATCCGCCCGCAACTTCGGCTCGGTGCTGATCGGGATCGAAACCGAAGGCGGCGAGAACTTTCGTCCAGCTTTTCCGGCCGCATGGACGCCGCGGGTTTCGCCTATCGCGACATCACCGAGGACGAGGCGCTGGCCGAATTCCTGATCTGACGCGTCACGCCGCGCGGCTGTCGCTGCAGGCCGCGCACGAACAGGCTGCGCGTCTGGACGTAGCAGCCGCAGCACCGCGTCCAGATCGACCGAGCTGCGCCCGATGCCGCGCCGCTTCTCGCCGTCCTGGCACAGCGCGGCCAGATCGGCAAAGCCGAGGTTCAGCGCACTGCCCTTCAGAAAATGCAGCTCCGCCTCGAGCGTCGGATCAGGGCCGCGCTGACCGTCAGCCGCGCGATCACCTCGTCGGCTTCCTCCAGAAACATGTCGACCACTTCGGCGAAATCGTCGTCGCCGATTTCGGCGCGCAATGTCGTCCACCCGTTCCCAGTCGATCATGCACACCCTCTGCCCTCCGGCCGGAACCATCACCACGCGCCAGGATCTGCACCGGCGGCCGTTAACAAGATGGTAAGCGCCGCCCACGGCGTGCGACGACAATTTTACGTTTCACCGAGCCTTAAGCGCTGCGCAGCAGATGCCTGCCGAGGTGCAGGAGGCGACGGGTGTGCGCGGAATTTGCGATGACAAGGATGGCCAGCGTCGCGCGCCAGCCCGGTGCGCCGGCCGCGCCACGTGCTGGTGGTCGATGACAGCCGGGCGCAGCGCCAGCATGCTGGCGATGCAGCTGCAGCGCTGGGGCTATCGAGTGACCGAAGCCGCGTCGGGCGAAGCGGCGCTGGACCTGTGCCAGCAGCACGAGTTCGACATCGATCCTCAGCGACTGGATGATGCCGGGCATGACCGGTCTGGAATTCTGCCGCGCTTTCCGGGCCTTGCCGCGCGAAGGCTATGGCTACTTCATCCTGCTCACCTCGAAGTCCGAAAAGACCGAAGTCGCCGACGGGCTGGATGGCGGGGCGGATGATTTCCTGACCAAGCCGGTCACCGCGGACGAACTGCGCGCCCGGCTGCGGGCGGGCGAACGCATCCTGGCGATGCAGGCAGGAACTGGTGGGCAAGAACCGGCTGATCCGCTCGACGCTGGACCGAGCTGCAGCAGCTCTACGATTCGCTCGACCGCGACCTGATCGAGGCGCGCAAGCTGCAACAGACCCTGGTGCGCGACCGGCATCCGCGATTTCGGCGCGGGCACGGTCGTCGCTGCTGCTGCGGCCCTCGGGCCATGTCGGCGGCGATCTGGTCGGCTGCTTCCGGATCGATGACCGACCGGGTCGCGCTCTATTCCGTCGACGTGTCGGGTCATGGCGTCGCCTCGGCGATGATGACGGCGCGGCTGGCGGGGTTGCTGTCCGGCGCCTCGCCCGAACAGAACATCGCCCTGCCACCGGCGGCCCGGATGGCGCGCATGACGCCTGGCCGCCCGAAGTGGTGGCCGCCCGCTTCAACCGCCTGATGCTGGAGGAGATGCAGGTCGAGCAGTATTTCACCATGGCCTATGCCGAGGTCGACCTGGCAACCGGGCAGCGTCGCGCTGGTGCAGGCCGGTCATCCGCATCCGGCGATCCTGCGCGCCGATGGGCGAGGTCGAGTTGTCTGGGCGAGGGCGGTCTGCCGGTCGGCCTGATCGCCGGCGCCGCGCTATGACCGGATCGAGGCCGCGCTTGCGCCCCGGCGACCGGCTGTTCCTGATGTCGGACGGCATCACCGAATGCCCCGGCGCCGACGGCGAGGAACTGGGCGAAGACGGGTCTGGCCACAGCTGCTGCGCCGCAATGCCGCGCCTGGCCAGCCCCGCCCTGCTGGAGGCGCTGGTCTGGGATCTGCAGGCCTATGCCGGAGGCAGCGGATTTTCCCGACGACGTGTCGGGCGCTGATCTTCGACTATCGCGGCTGCCGCAGGCAGCGCGGGCCAGCATCGCCCGGTCGCCCGCATTGCCCAGCAGGTGCAGCGCCTCGTCGCACCGGCAGCCAGACCGCGCGTGTGCCCGGCCTCGGTCGGCGGGCCGAGCCGCAGCACCGGGCGGGCCAGATAGACGGTGCACAGCTTTTCCGCCCAGAGGTCGTATTCCGGCATGTAGGTGAAGCGGCGGAACGCCCCGAGCCGCCGGGCGCACGCGATCTTCCAGCCGGTTTCCTCGAACACCTCGCGGTGCAGCGCCGCGATCGGGCTGCTCGCCCGGGTCGATGCCGCCGCCGGGCAGCTGGAACTCCGGCACCGGCTCGGCCTGATGCGTGGTCAGCATGCTGTCGCCCGTCCAGCAGCACCGCATAGACCCCCGGCCTGCGGCGATAGCGCTGCCCGGCCTTCACCGCCTCGCCGTAGCGTCGGATCATGCGCTGCCCCTTGGTCCTTCGGTTGCCCTGCCTATATAGCCGCGGTATGCCAAGACTGGCACGCTCAAGGAAACCCCATGACCATCGGATCGCAAATCGCCTGGGACGATACCGTCCTGCCGTTTCAGCTTGACCGTCTCGGACATCCGCGGCCGCGTGGCGCGGCTGGACGGCGTGCTGGACCAGGTCCTGCGCAGCACGACTATCCCGCCGCAGATCGAGGCGCTGGTGGCCGAGGCCGCGCTGCTGACCGCGCTGATCGGCCAGACGATCAAGCTGCGCTGGAAGCTGTCGCTGCAGGTCCGCGGCAAGGGCGCCGGCCCGGCTGATCGCGACCGACTACTACGGCCCGACCGAGGACGGCGCAGCCCGCCCGCATCCGCGCCTATGCCAGCTATCGACGCCGACCGGCTGGATCCCGAGCGCCGACCCGTTCAGCCAGATCGGCGAGGGCTATTTCGCCATCCTGATCGACCAGGGCGAGGGCATGGTGCCCTATCAGGGCTTCACGCCCCATCGCCGGCGGCTCGCTGTCCGCCTGTGCAGAGACCTATTTCGCCCAGTCCGAACAGCTTCCGACCCGCTTCGCCGCTGACCTTCGGCGCAGTCGCAGAGCCCGGGCGCGCCGGCGCATTGGCGGGCGGGCGGCGTGATGCTGCAGCACATGCCCAAGGCCTCGCCGGCGTTGCGGCCGATGCCGGGCTCGGGCGAGGGCGGGCTGCTGACGCATGCCGACATCCTGGGCGGCGACGAGGCGCGAGAACTGGAACCGCGCCAACCTGCTGCTCGACACGGTCGAAGAGCTGGAGCTGATCGGCCCCTCGGTGCAGCCGACCGACCTGCTGGTGCGCCTGTTCCACGAAGAAGGCCCGCGCGTCTTCGATGCGCAGCCGGTGCGCTTCGGCTGTTCCTGTTCGGCGGACAAGGTGCGCAAGTCGCTGTCGATCTATTCGGCCGAAGGACATCGCGCACATGACCACCGACGAAGGCATCGTCACCGCCGACTGCCAGTTCTGCGGCGCGCATTACGAGTTCGACCCGAAGACCCTGGGCTTCGAGGCCGAAGAGGCGCCCGGGTGAGCGTCGATTGACCGCGGCAGCTCTGACGCCGCGCGCTGGCGCGCCCCGCAGGCGCGTCGTCGGATTTCGACCTGAACCCCGGCATCGTGCCTGCCCGCCGGCCGCGTCCTGCGCCCGGCCGGCGTGCTGGTCGCGGTCTGGCTGACGGCCCGACGGCGCGCGGGTGATCCTGACCAAGCGCGTCCTCGCATCTGAAACACCATCCCGGCCAGATCGCCTTTCCCGGCGGCAAGGTCGACGCCGGCGATGCCGGCCCGGAGGCCGCCGCCCTGCGCGAGGCGCAGGAAGAGATCGGCCTGCCGCCCGACCGGGTGCAGGTTCTGGGCCGCTGCCGCCGCATGAAACCGTGACCGGCTTTCTCGTCACCCCCGTTCTCGGCCTTGTCAGCGGCGCTTTCGCGCCCGTGCCCGAGGCGGGCGAGGTCGAAGAGGTCTTCACCGTGCCGCTGTCCCATGTGCTCGACCCGGCGCGCTTTCGCATCGAGCGGCGGCGTGGCGCGGGACATGGCGGCGCTACTACGCGGTGCCCTATGGCCCCTATTACATCTGGGGCGCCACCGCGCGCATCCTGCGCGGGCTGGCCGACCGGGTGGCGCGATGAAGATCGCGGGCGACTGGCTGACGCGGCCCGGGACGCAGGCGGTCTGTGCCGCGCTGACGGACGCCGGGCATCAGGCGCTGTTCGTCGGCGGCTGCGTGCGCAACGCGCTGCTGGGCGTGCCGGTGGCCGACATCGACATTGCCACCGATGCCGTGCCGGAAACCGTCATCGACGCTTGCCGAAAGCGCCGGGTTTCAAGCGTCGTGCCGACCGGGATCGAGCATGGCACGGTCACGGTGGTCGCGGGCGGCATCCCGCATGAGGTGACGACCTTCCGCCGCGATGTCGAAACCGTTGGCCGCCATGCCGTCGTGGCCTTTTCGACCGATGATCGCCGAGACGCCGCGCGGCGCGACTTCACCATGAACGCGCTTTACGCCACGCCCGACGGGCAGGTGATCGACCCGCTGGGCGGCCTGCCCGACCTGCTGGCGCGCCGGGTGCGCTTTGTCGGCGATGCCGCAGGCGCGGATCGGCGAGGATTACCTGCGCATCCTGCGCTTCTTCCGCTTTCACGCCTGGTATGGCGACCCGGCCGAAGGGCTGGATGCCGAGGGCCTGGCCGCCTGTGCTGCGCTTGCCGCAGGCATAGACGACGCTGTCGCGCGAACGGATCGGCGCCGAGATGCGCAAGCTGCTGGCGCGCCGCGACCCGGCGCCCGTCGGTTGCCGCGATGGCGCAGGCCGGCGTCCTGGCGCGCGTCCTGCCCGGGCGCCGACGCCGCGCGCGCTGGCCGCTGCTGGTGCATCTGGAGGCCGGACGCACGCCCGCACTGGCTGCGCCGCCTTGCCGTGCTGGGCGGGGAGGACGCGGACCGACCGGCTGCGCCTCAGCCGGGCCGAGGCGCGCGCGCTTGGCGACGCTTGCGCGACGGCATCGGCGACGCTGCAGCCGCCGGCGGAGCTGGGCTAGCGCCATGGTGCGGACCTGGCGACCGACATCGCTGCTGGCCCGCGCGGCCCTGTCTGGAAACGCCGCTGCCCGAGGGCTGGCAGAGGCGAGTTGCGCGAGGCGCCGCGGCCCGGTTTCCGGTCAGCGCCGCCGACCTGATGCCGCGCCTGCAGCGGCCCGCGCTTGGCGCGCGGCGCTGAAGGCGCTGGAAGCGCGGTGGATCGCCTCCGGACTTCGCGCTGGCGCGCGACGACCTGCTGTCTGAGCGCTGACGCCGCCGTCGGGTTTTCCTTCCGCGCCGATCGGGTCTATATGCCACAGGGCAACGCTGCAGAGGCATTCCCCCGTGTTCCGCTTCTTCGAAAACCTCGTCGACCCCTACGTCGCCTATGAGCGAACCGGATACGCCGCCCCGCGCGGCTCTGGCCGTTCCTGAGGGACTATGTGCGCCCGTTCCGGGCGGTCTTTGCCGTCACGGGCATCTTGTCGGTCGTGGTCGCCGTCGCTGGACGTGGCGCTGATCTGGTATGTCGGGCGGCTGGTCGACCTGCTGGCGCAGCGGCACGCCGCCGCAGGTCTGGGCCAGCCACGGGACCGAGATCATCCTGGTCGTGGCGCTTGCGATCCTGTTCCTGCGCCCGCTGGTTGCAGGTGGCCGATGTGGCGCTGCTGCACAACACGATCCTGCCGAACTTCGGCACGATGATCCGCTGGCGGGCGCACCGGCATGTCCTGCGCCAGCCGGTCGGCTGGTTCGAAAGCGATTTCGCCGGCCGCATCGCCAACCGCATCATGCAGACGCCCCCGGCGGCGGGCGATGCGGTGTTCCAGACCTTCGACGCCGTCGCCTTCGCCATCGTCACCATCATCGGCGCGGCATCATGCTGGCCGATGCCGACCCGCGCCTGCTGCTGCCGCTGATCGTCTGGTTCGTGCTCTACGCCGCGCTGGTGCGCTGGACGATGCGGCGCGCGGGGCCGGCGGCGAAGGCCTCCTCCGACGCGCGCTCGGCGGTCACGGGGCGGGTGGTCGACGCCTATACCAACATCCATTCGGTCAAGCTGTTCGCGCATCACGACCAGGAACTGGCCTATGCCAAGGAGGCGATCGAGAACGCCCGCACCGACCTTCCAGAAGGAAATGCGCATCGTCACCAAGATGGACGCTGGCGCTGACCGTGCTGAACGGGCTGCTGATCGTTGGCGTCACCGGCTGGGCGATCTGGCTTGTGGTACCAGGGCGCGGCGACGCGTCGGCACCGTGGCGGCGGCGACGGCGCTGGTGCTGCGGCTGAACAGCATGACCTACTGGATCATGTGGGCGACCACCTCGCTGGTGCAGGCGCTCGGCGTGGTCGCCGAGGGGATGGAGACGATCGCCCAGCCGATCACGCTGGTCGACGCGCCCGGTGCGCAAGCCGCTGGCAGTTCCGCGAAGGGCCGGATCGAGATCGACGGCGTCTGCGCACCACTACGGGCGCGGCTCGGGCGGGCTGCAGGACGTGTCGCTGACCATCCGCCCGGGCGAGAAGATCGGCCTTGTCGGCCGGTCGGGCGCGGGCAAATCGACGCTCGTCAAGCTGATGCTGCGGTTCTACGACACCGAAGGCGGGCGCATCCTGATCGACGGGCAGGACATCGCGCGACGTCACGCAGGACAGCCTGCGCCGCCAGATCGGCATGGTGCAGCAGGACAGCTCGCCTGCTGCACCGCTCGGTCCGCGACAACATCCTCTACGGCCGCCCCGAGGCGACCGAGGCCGAGATGATCGCGGCCGCGCAGCGGGCCGAGGCGCATGACTTCATCCTGACGCTGGAAGACCCCGAGGGCCGGCGGGCTATGACGCCCATGTCGGCGAACGCGGCGTGAAGCTGTCGGGCGGGCAGCGGCAGCGGGTCGCGCTGGCGCGGGTGATCCTGAAGGACGCGCCGATCCTGATCCTGGACGAGGCGACCTCGGCGCTGGACAGCGAGGTCGAGGCGGCGATCCAGGACGACGCTCTATGGCGTGATGGAGGGCAAGACGGTGATCGCCATCGCGCACCGGCTGTCGACCATCGCCGCGATGGACCGGATCGTGGTGCTGGACGACGGCGCAGATCGTCGAAGAGGGCAGCCATGCCGAACTGCTGGCGCGGGGCGGGCTCTATGCCCGGTTCTGGGCGCGGCAGTCCGGCGGCTTCATCGGGACTCGAAGAGGCCGCGGAATGAGCGTGCTGCTGCGGCTCGGCGGCCTGATCGACGCCTTCCGCCCGCGCCGACGGCCCGCCGCCGCAGACGCTGGGCGCCTTCTTCCGCTGGTGCCTGGCGGGGTCCTGGCCGATGCTCTGGCGTCGCCGGCGGTCGATCTCGGCGCTCGCCGGGGCGACCGAGGTGGTTTCGGCCCTGATCCTGGGCTGGGTGATCGACGCCGCCGTCGGCAGCGGGCCGCACGCGGCTTCTTCGCCGAGCATCTGGTCTGCTGATCGGTGCTTCCTGGTCTTCTACCTGATCCTGCGCCCGCTGGCCTTCGGCGTCGTCGTCGGCGTCGAACTCCATCATCATCGGGCCGAACGTGATGCCGCTGGTGCTGTCGCGCCTGCACCGCTGGACGCTGGGGCAGGCGGTCACCTTCTTCGACAACGATTTCGCCGGGCGCATCGCGCAAAAGCAGATGCAGGCCGCCCGCGCCGTCACCGATGTGGCGACCGAGATGATCAACACCGTGGCCTTCGCGCTGGCCTCGATCATCGGGTCGGTCGTCTTCCTGCTGGCCATCGACTGCGCGGATCGCGGCTGGCGCTGGCGGTCTGGCTGGTCGCCTATGTCGTGCTGATCCGCTTCTTCCTGCCGCGGGTGCGGGTCAACTCGGCCGCCCGCGCCTCGGCGCGCGCGATGGTGTCGGGGCAGGTCGTCGACACGATCACCAACATCAAGACGGTCAAGCTGTTCGCCCATGCCGCCTTCGAAGACCGCGTCGCGCTGGAGGCGATGGAGGTGTTCCGCGACCGCTCGCTGGAATTCGGCGTGATCTCCACCTGGTTCCGGCTGTGCGCTGATGACGCTGGCCGGGCGTGCTGCCGGTGCTGCTGATCGGCGGCACGCTGCTGCTGTGGCAGCAGGGCCAGGCCACGCGCGGGCGACATCGCGGCGGCGGGCGCCATCGCCATGCGGATCGCGCAGATGTCGGGCTGGGTCAGCTTTACGCCTGATGTCGATCTACACCAGCGTGGGCGAGGTCGAGGACGGCATGCGCACCCTGTCCGTCGCCGCATACGCTGGCCGATGCGCCGGATGCGGTGGACCTGCCGCGCGTGCAGGGGCGAGATCCGCTTCGACGACGTCTCCTTCGCCTATGGCCGCCAGCGCGGCGGGGTGGAGGACATCAACCTGACCATCGCGCGCCGGCGAAAAGCTGGGCATCGTCGGCGCCTCGGGCGCGGGCAAATCCTCGCTCGTGTCGCTGCTTCTGCGGCTCTACGACACCGAAAAGGGCCGCGTTCTGATCGACGGCCAGGATGTGCGCGCACGTCACGCAGGAAAGCCTGCGCCGCCAGATCGGCATGGTCACGCAGGAAACCGCGATGTTCAACCGCTCGGCCCGCGACAACATCCTCTACGGCCGCCCCGATGCGACCGAGGACGAGATGATCGCCGCCGCCAAGGCCGCCGAGGCGCATGACTTCATCGCCGCACATGGTCGACCACAAGGGCCGCAAGGGCTATGACGCCTTCCTGGGCGAACGCGGCGTCAAGCTGTCGGGCGGCCAGCGCCAGCGCATCGCGCTGGCCCGCGCCTTCCTGAAGGACGCGCCGATCCTTGTGCTGGACGAGGCGACCAGCGCGCTGGACAGCGAGGTCGAGGCCAGCATCCAGGAGGCGCTGGGCCGCGTGATGCAGGGCAAGACCGTGCTGGCCATCGCGCACCGGCTGTCCACCATCGCGGCGATGGACCGGATCGTCGTGCTGGATCGAGGGCCGGATCGTCGAAGAAGGCAGCCATGACGAGCTGCTGGCGCAAGGACGGGCTTTACGCGCGCTACTGGAACCGGCAATCCGGCGGCTTCATCGGCACCGACGAAAAGGAAGCGGCAGAGTGATCCTGACCATCGACCGGCTTGGCCATCTCGGCGACGGGATCGCGCAGGGGCCGGACGGCCCGATCTATGCCTGCGCGGCCGCTGCCGGGCGAGGTGGTCGAGGGCGACCTCGACGGCGACCGGCTGACCGACATCCGCATCGTCACGCCCTCGCCCGACCGGGTCCGCCCGCCCTGCGCCCATGCCCGCACCTGCGGCGGCTGCCTGATGCAGCACGCCTCGGACGCGTTCGTGGCCGACTGGAAGCAGGGCGTCGTCGCAGGCGGCGCTGGCCGGGCAGGGCCTGACCGCCGCCGTTCCGCCCGATCCTGACCTCGCCGCCCCGCTCGCGCCGCCGCGCCACGCTGTGCCGGCGCGGCGCACCAAGGGCGGCGCGCTGATCGGCTTTCACGCCCGCGCCTCGGACGTGCTGGTGGCGGTGCCGAACTGCCAGCTGCTGCACCCCGATCTGATCGCCGCCTTCCCGGCGCTGGAGGCGCTGGTGATCGCGGGCGGCTCGCGCACGGCGAACTGGCGCTGACGGTGACGCGCAGCCTTGGCGGCCCCGATGTGGCGGTGACCGGCGGCAAGCCGCTGGACGCGCCGCTGCGCCTGGACCTCGCCCGGCTGGTCGAAGCCCATGCGCTTGCCCGCGCTGACCTGGGATGGCGAAACCGTCGCCCTGCGCGACCGCACCGATGCAGCGCTTTGGAGCCGCGCTGGTCGTCGCCCCCGCCGGGCGCCTTCCTGCAGGCCACGCGCGAAGGCGAAGCGGCCCTGCTCGCCGCCGTGACGCGAGGCCGTCGGCCCGCGCCCGCCGCATCGTCGACCTGTTCGCCGGCGTCGGCACCTTCGCCCTGCCGCTGGCCGAAACGGCCGAAGTTCACGCGGTGGAAGGCGACGCGGCGATGATCGCGGCGCTGGACAAGGGCTGGCGCGCAGGCCGACGGGCTGCACCGCGTCACCACCGAGACCCGCGATCTGTTCCGCCGCCCGCTGGAGCCTGACGAGTTGAAGGGCTTCGACGCCGTCGTGATCGACCCGCCCCGCGCCGGGGCCGAGGCGCAGACCGCAAGCGCTGGCGCGCGCCGCGCGTGCCGGTGATCGCCGCCGTGTCCTGCAACCCCGTCACCTTTGCCCGCGATGCGCGCATCCTGATCGCAGGCGGGCTATCGGCTCGACTGGGTGCAGGTCGTCGACCAGTTCCGCTGGTCATCGCATGTCGAACTTGTCGCCCGCTTCAGCTGCCTCGCCGCTGACGTTTCACGTGAAGCCGTGACGGCGACGCCTGCTTTGCGAAGCGGGCCAATTTGCTGTATCGCTTTCGAAAAACAAGCGGGCAGGCGAAACGGATGTGGGCATTACGTGTTATTCCTGATCCTGGTGCTGGCCTTCGGCCTTGTCGGCCTGTGGACTCGAAGTTCAAGAAGTACAACGGGCCCGAAGTGACCCGGGTCCAGGTCCACAAGGCCGACCGCAAGATGTACCTGCTGCACAATGACGAAGTGCTGAAGTCCTATGACATCGCGCTGGGCTTCGCAGCCCGTCGGCCACAAGCAGTTCGAAGGTGACGGCAAGACGCCCGAAGGCAGCTACTCGCATCAGCCACAAGAACCCGCACAGCCGACTATCACCTGTCGCTGGGGATCTCCTATCCGAACGAGACCGACGTCGCCTTTGCCGCAGTCGATGGGCAAGCCGCCGGGCGGCGACATCTTCATCCACGGCGACACCGAACAAGCGCGGCACGAACAAGGGCGACTGGACCGCGGGCTGCATCGCCGTGACCGACAAGCGAGATGGAAGCAGATCTACGCGATGGTGCAAGCCGGGCACGCCGATCCTGCATCCTGCCCTGACGCGCCTATTGCAGCGGGGCGCTCGCGAGCAGCGGCGCCGAGGCTGCGGAACTGCCGGTGATCATCGTCCACCAGATCTTGCCGTTCGGCTCCTGATACCAGGCAAAGCCCATCTGGTCGGCCGCGGGTCCATGATGATCGCGCGGGTGTCGGGCTGTTCCATCCAGGCCGACAGCGTTTCCAGCTCGGTCTCGTAGGTCTCCGAGATCAGCTCGCCCACCAGCTTGCCGGTGTAGCCGACGCGCTGCACCCGATCGAGCGGCGACGATCCGTCCGACCCGAAATGCCAGGGCCGGTTCTGCACCGACATGTCGCGCGAATGGGTCGCGGCGGCGGCGTTCAGCTGCGGCGTTCAACTGTCAGCGGCTGCAAGCGCCTTGGCGCTGCGCAGCGTGTTGACCGAATCGAGCGTGCGGATACTGGATCGCGACCCGGGTCGTTCGGTCGATCATGGCGCGCCGCGCCGGCGCCCGCCGACGGTCGCTCCACCGGTCGCGCAGGCCGACAGCGCGACGGCGCTGCAAAGCAAAAGGACGGAAACGATCTTCATTGCGGTGCCACCTTCCGGACGGAACAGGTCTGTCCTTTAGCGAAACCGCCGCCGAAGGTTCAAACCCAACTCTGCGTGACGGCATGACGCGCCTTTGATTTGCGGCGGCGTGCCGCAGCGACTGTATCTCTCGCGGCACGCAGAAAAGAAGGAGTTGGGCAGATGACGCCGAAAACCTCAGCAAAGGTCGGCCGGCGGGCATTCTCGGTGGCACGGCGCTGGCAGTCGCCGGGCTTGGCGGCCTGCCCGCGCTGGCGCATGCAGGGCTCGACCGAAGCGGATAGCGCCCGTCGGCGGCCCCGTGCGCAACAACATCTCCAGCTTCCGGATGCTGGACTGGCAGGACTACTTCGCGAACACCCGCAACGGCGCGATCCTCGTGCGACATCACCTCGCGCGCGCTGCATTTCTGGTCCGAGGATCAGTCGATCTACCGGCTTTACCCGACCTCGGTGCCGCTGTCGGAAGACCTGACGCGCCGCGGCAAGACCGAAGTGATCCAGAAGGTCGAGAACCCGCCATGGCGTCCGACCGCCGTCGATGCGCGAGCGGCATCCGGAATGGCCCGAAGTCGTCGAAGGCGGTTCGCCGGACAACCCGCTTGGGCATCCGCGCGCTCTATCTGTCGCTGGCCCGCCTACCGCATCCACGGCACGCATGACACCCGCAAGATCGGGCGGCGGTCGTCGAACGGCTGCATCGGCCTTTACAACGAACATATTGTCGAATTGTTCGGCATGGCCAATGTGGGCACGCAGGTGTTGCTAATTTGACGACACGGCCTGAATGAGAGTGCTAAAGCAGCGAAGTCACGTTGCAATCCACAGGCTAAGCTGCTTATGAAAGCTTACGAGGTACAGCTTGGGTGCGCGCCGTCGTCCTCTGAAATATTCGGTGGCGTGCAATATCTGGAGGTTAACATGAAGAAACTCGCACTCGCTGCCGCCCTGGCGGTCGCTGCTTCCACCGCCGCTTTCGCCGGTGGCATGGCCGAGCCCGTTATGGAACCGGTCGTTGTCGAAGAGCAAACCTCTTCGTCGGCCGGCGGCATCGTTGTTCCGCTGCTGCTGCTGATCCTGATCGTCGCCGCTTCGGCTTCGTGATCTGAGAGTCAGACCTTTGGAAAAGACGGCGAACTTGGTTCGCCGTCTTTTTCATTTTCGGGGGTCGAGAACCGGACCTCTGCCTGCGCTCAGCGCACCCAGCCCGACAGGTTTTCCTCGATCACCGCGACCAGCGCGCGCGATATGCGCCTCGTCGTCGTTCAGGCAGGGAATGTAGGTGAACGCCTCGCCGCCCGCATGTTCGAACGCCTCGCGGATTTCGCCGTTGATCTCTTCCAGCGTCTCGATGCAATCGGCCGAAAACGCCGGCGCCATCACCGCGATCCGCTTCTTGCCCTGCTTCGCCAGTTCGGCCACATGCTCGACCGTATAGGGCTTCAGCCATTCCTCCGGCCCGAAGACCGACTGGAACGTCGTGTCGATCGCCGCCCTTGCTCCCACCCCAGCCGTTCGCGCAGCAGGCGCGAGGTCTTGGCGCACTGGCAGTGATAGGGGTCGCCCTGCATCAGATAGCGCTTCGGCATCCCGTGATAGCTGGCCACCAGCACGTCGGGCCGGTGATCCAGCGCGGCATAGGCCCGCTCCACCGATTGCGCCAGCGCGTCGATGTAGAGCGGATGGTCGAAATATTCCGGCACGGTCCGCGCCGCAGGCTGGCGCTTTTCCTTCATCAGCGCGCGGAAGAACTGGTCGTTCGCGGTGGCCGAGGTGGCGCCGGCGTAGTGCGGGTAGAGCGGGAAGAACAGGATCTTCTCGCAGCCCGCCTCGACCATCGCCCGCACCTTGCGATTCGGTCGATGGATTGCCATAGCGCATGCAGAAATCGACCATCACCTCGTCGCCATGCCGGTCGGCCAGCGCCGCGGCGATCTTCGCGGTCTGGTCCTTGGTGATCGTCAGCAGCGGGCTTTCGTCCTTGCTCGTGGTTCCAGATCAGCTTGTAGTTCGCGCCCGAGGTGAAGGGCCGCTTGGTCAGGATGATCAGCTGCAGCAGCGGCTGCCACTTCCAGCTGGCGATAGTCGATCACCCGCTTGTCCGACAGGAACTCGTTCAGATAGCGCCGCATCGACCAGTAGTCGTAGTTGTCCGGCGTGCCGAGATTGGCCAGCAGCACGCCGATCTTCGCCGCGACGCACCGGCGGATGGTCGGCGGGGGCATGGGCGAGGCGGCCCTTGCCCGGCGGAATCATCGCCAGCGTCGCAGCGGTCCCGGCATGGCCCGTCTTGGCATCCAGCATCGTCGGTTCGTCCTGTCATCAGGGAGTCACCTGCGGACATAACGGCTGATCGCGCCGGGTCAACCGTCCGCGGTGCGGGGGCAACGGCTCTTCGGACCGCGCCAAGCGCATCGGCCAGCCGCTGCCGCCGCCGAGCCGGGGCGCAGCGGCTTCGGCTGGCTGTCATGCGGGGCCCAGCCGGTCAGGAAGACCATCTCGAACGTGGCGGGGATGCGGCCATCCGGCAGCGGCAAAGCCCTGCGCGCATAGACGCCGCGCGCCTCGCGCAAAGACCGCGCGCCGCGTCGGGCGGCGCAGCCGCGCCGTGCAAGCGCGTTGGTCTCGCCCATCGCGCGCAGATCGGCCATCAGGTGCGAACGCATCGCGGATAGCTGACCGACCGGGTCGAAGCTGTCGGCCACCGGCAGCGCAAAGCCCGCGCGCTGCAACAGCGCCGCCCAGATCGCGGATCTCGCCCATCGGCAGCACGCGCGGCGACAGGCCGCCCGTCACCGCCGCCTCGGCCTCGGCCAGGCTGGCGCGCAGTTCGTGCAGGGTCCGCCCGCCGAACAGCAGCCCCAGGAACAGCCCGTCGGGCCGCAGCGCGCGGCGGCACTGCACCAGCTGCCCGACCGGGTCGTTCGCCCAATGCAGGCACAGCGCATGGATCACCAGATCATGCGCGCCCGGCGTCCAGGGCCAGCACCTCGTCATCCGGCCACGATCCGCGCCCGCGGCAGGCGATCCCGCCACAGATCTGCGGAAAACCGGTCACCACGGCGGGTGCCGTAAACGTTCTGTTAACCTCGATCAGTCTTTCCTGAAGCTCGTCGGCCGCAGGCCTCCGTGCAGGAACAGGGCGGGCGCGCGGGCGGCGCGGGCGCGGTGGCGGGCAACAGCGCCGCGCGGTCGGTCAGGGGCGGGCGGCGGTCTGCATGGCGCGGCACATTAGGGGGACGGGATGGGAATGCAAGCCGTGCTGCACCTGATCTACCCGCCGCAATGCCTGACCTGCGACGCGCTGGTGACCACCGATTTCGGCCTTTGCGGCACCGTGCTGGCGCGACACGCCGTTCATCGCCGGGCCTGGTCTGCGACCAGCTGCGGCACGCCCGCTGCCGGGCGACGATCCCGGCCATCGCGGTGCTCTGCGACGACTGCCTGACGATCGCCCGGCCCTGGGACCGGGGCCGCGCCGCGCTGCTCTACAAGGACAACGGCCGCAAGCTCGTGCTGGCGCTGAAGCATGGCGACCGGATGGACCTGGCGCGCCCGGCCGCCGAGCTGGATGGCCGCGCGCGGCGCGCCGATCCTGCAGCCGGGCATGCTGGTGGCGCCGGTGCCGCTGCACTGGCTGCGGCTGTTCACGCGGCGCTACAATCAGGCGGCGCTGCTGTCCGCGGCGCTCGCGCGCGGCGGCGGGGCTGGACGCATTGCCCCGACCTGCTGATCCGCCGCCGCAACACCCGCAGCCAGGAAGGCCGCGACCGCGACGGCCGGTTTGCGCAATGTCGACGGGCGCGCTTCGCCTGCATCCCGCGCCGCGCGGCGCGGGTCGCAGGGCCGCGACGTCCTGCTGGTCGATGACGTGATGACCTCGGGCGCCACCCTCGCCGCCGCGACCGAGGCGCTGCCTTGCGGCAGGGGCGGCGATCGGTCTCGGTTCTGGTGCTGGCGCGCGTTGCGAAGGATGCCTAAATCCCTATAGTCGCGCTGACTGCAAGGATCATGCCATGAAACCCGTCGAAATCTACACCACCCCGATCTGCCGCTATTGCCACGCCGCCAAGCGGCTGCTGGCCGCAGAAGGGCGTGGCCTTTACCGAGATCGACGTCAGCCGCGACCCGGCCCTGCGCGCGGCGATGACGCAGCGCGCCGAGCGGCGGCCGCACCGTGCCGCAGATCTTCATCGGCGGCGACGCCATGTCGGCGGCTGCGACGATCTGTACGCGCTGGACCATGCGGGCAAGCTTGACCCGCTGCTGGCAGGCTGCGATGCGCGCGGCGCTGGTGCAGCTGACCGTCACGCGACGATCCGGCGGCGAACCTGCCGTCACGCTGGCGCTGTGTCCGCGCAGGCCGTGGCCGGCGGGCGCGGGCTTCGTGCTGACGCCGGAATGCACCAACGGCCTGTCCTCCAGCCGCGACCACCAGCGCGCCGTCTTCCACCCTGAGGACGACGACCCGACGCTGGCCGCCCTGCGCGACGAGGCGGCGCGGGCGGGCATCTGGCTGCTGATCGGCTCGCTTGGGCTGATGACCGCATGATGCCGACGGCCGCTTTGCCAACCGCAGTCTTCCTGATCGGCCCGGACGGGCGCGATCGCCGCGCGCTACGACAAGATCCACATGTTCGACGTGAACGTGTCGGAGACCGAGGTCTACCGCGAAAGCGCGGCTATCGGCCCGGCGACCGGGCGGTTCTGGCCGAAACGCCCGTTCGGCACGCATCGGGCATGACGGTCTGCTACGACGTGCGCTTTCCGCATCTCTACCGCCGCCTGGCGCAGGCGCGGCGCGCAGATCCTCACCGTGCCCGCGGCCTTCAACCACATCACCGGTGCCGCGCATTGGGAAATCCTGCTGCGCGCCCGCGCGATCGAGACCGGCTGCTTCGTCCTGGCCCCGGCGCAGACCGGCTTTCACCCCGAAGCGCAGCGGCAAGGGCCGCCGCACCCATGGCCATTCGCTGGCCGTCGCCCCCTGGGGCGAGGTGCTGGCCGATGCGGGCACCGAGCCGGGCGTGACCTTGGTCGACCTCGACCTGGCGCGAGGTCGACGCAGGCGCGCGGCCGCGTGCCCTCGCTGGCCCATGACCGGGCCTTCGACGGCCCATGATGCACCGACAAGACCGAAGACATCGCCGTCGCGCTGTTCGGCGAGCTGTTCATGGCCGACCAGCTGGCCCGCAACCGCATCGTCCAAGGTGCTGCCCAAGGGCATGGAGCTGTCGCATTTCTCGGTGCTGAACCACCTGGCGCGGCTGAACGACGAACGCACCCCGGCGCAGCTGGCCCGCGCCTTTCACGTCACGCGCGGGGCGATGACCAACACGCTGACCAAGCTGGAATGGGCGGGCCATGTCCACATCCGCCCCGACTGGGACGATGCGCGGCAGAAGTTCGTGGCGATCAGCCCCTCGGGCCGCGCCGCGCGCGATGCCGCCGTGCAGGCGATCGCGCCGCTGATCGCCGAGGTGGTGCAGGCGCTGGGCGCCGACCAGCTGCGCGCCGTGCTGCCGGTCCTGCGCGAATTGCGGCGCGAGCTGGAAGACGACGCGCAGGACTGACCACGCTTAACGGCGCGGTAACCGCATTGCCCGAAACCTGTCGGCCGAGCCGCAGAAGGGGCCGGGCATGGACAGGGCAGCACTTCCGACCGTTCTGGTCACAGGCGCGACGGGCCGCGTCGGCACCCTTCTGCGCGCCGCCTGGTCGCAGGAGCCGCCGAGCCGTTTCGTCCCCGTCTGGCAGCATCGCGGCATCGGGACGCGTCACGGCTGGCTGCGGTGGGACATGCTGGGCGAACCCTGCCCGATCCTGCCGCAACCGCCCGCCGTGATCGTCAACCTTGCGGGGGTCACGGGCAGCGGCCCCGGACTGTCCCGCAATCTCGCCCTCGCGCATGGCCGCCCATCGCGCCGCGCAACGGCTGGGGTGCCGCCATGTCTTCCTCGCCTCGTCCGCCGCTGTCTATGGCCCCGGCCCGCTGGAGGGCCTGCTGGATGAGGCGGACGCGCTTCGCCCCGTATCGCCCTATGGCCATGCCAAGCTGTGCCATGGAACGGCTCGCCGGCCGTGGGGAAGGGCCCGGCGTGACCTGCCTGCGGATCGGCAACATTCCGGGCGCGGATGGGTTGCTGGGCCGGGCAGCCGGTCGGGCCCGAGCTGATCCTCGATCCGGCCTGCGGCCTGCCATCCGGCCCCGAACGAAGCTGGATCGGGCCGCGCACCTTGGCATCGGCGCTGGCCGCCCTCGTCGGCGTCGCGCTCGACGGCCACGATCTTCCCCCGGTCCTGAACATCGCGCAGGACCCGCCCCTGCCGATGGCGGCGCTGCTTGACGTCGCGCGCCTGCGCTGGCGCTTCGGCCCGCCGCGCGAGGGGACCATCGCCCGCGTGGCCCTCGCGACCCGACGCCTGACCGAAATCCTGCCCGCCCCGCTTCCGCCCGCCACCCCCGCCGCGCTGGTGGCCGAGTGGCAAAGCCTGTTGCGCGCCGCATGACCCCGGCCAAGCGGCTGACCGACATCGTGCTTGCCCTTGTCTTGGGCGCGCTGCTCGCCCTGCCGATGCTGGCGCTCACGCTGGTCCTCTGGCTCGGCGCAGGGCCGCCCGGTATTTCATCGCTCCGAACGCATGCGCACACCGACGCAGTCCTTCCGTCTGTGCAAGTTTCGCACGATGACGGTCGCGCCGGACGATAGCGGCGTGTCCGGCGGCGACAAGGACGGTCGGATCACCCCGCTCGGGCACCTGCTGCGCCGCACCCGGCTTGATGAGGTGCCGCAGCTTTGGAACATCCTGCGCGGCGACATGAGCTTTGTCGGCCCGCGCCCGCCGCTTGGCGCCTATGTCCGGCGGTTTCCCGCGCTTTACGGCCGCGTGCTGCGTCAGCCGACCGGGGCTGACCGGGCTGGCGACGCTGCACTTCCACCGGCACGAGGCGCGGCTGCTTGCGCGCTGCCGCACGCCCTGCCGAGACGGACGCGGTCTATGCCCGCCGCTGCATCCCGCGCAAGGCGCGGCTCGACCTCATCTACCAGCGCCGCCGCACACTCGCGCTCGACGCGCGCCTGCTGGCGGCGACGGCGGCGCAGGTTCTGCGGTGGCCGCGCCATCATCCTTAACGGCAGTGCAACCAATCGCAGGTCAACTGGACCGGTCCGGCAGGGGGAGCGTCATGGCAGAAACATCCGGCGTGAAACAAAGGGCCAGCGCCGCCATTGCCCGTCTCACCCGGCAACAGAAACGCGCCGTGATGATCGGCCTCGACCTCGTGGCGGCAGGTCTTGCCCTATCGGTGACGCTTGCGCTTCACCCTGCGCCGGGTGCCTGGCTGTCGTGGATTGTGCTTCTCCCTCTGGTCCCGGCAGCGGCGATTGCCCTCGGCCTCGACCGGATCAAGCTTGCGACCTATGAGGGCGATGGCATCCTGCGCAGCGCGGCCCTTGCGCTGTGTGCGGCGGTGGTGCTGCGGGTCGTGTCGCGCCTGACGGAAACACCCATCCCCGACGCGGCGCTGATCCTGTTCGCGCTACTGTTCCTTGTCGTCGCGGCGGGCCTGCGACTTTTGCTGCGCAACCTCGTGCGGGCAATCCAGCGAGACGGGGCGTCCTGCGCCCCCGTCGTGATCTACGGCGCGGGGATGACCGGGTTGCAACTGGCGGCAGCCCTTCGCCGCGGGGCCACGCACCGGCCCGTCGCCCTTGTCGACGACAACCCGGCCCTGCATGGCCTGCGCCTTGCCGGCCTTTGCGTGCATGCACCTTCCGCGCTCCCCGTCCTGCTTCGGCGCCACGAAGCGGCGCGCGTCATCCTCGCCATGCCCGCGCTGGACGCCGAGCGGCAGCGGCGGATCGCTGCCCGCATCGCCCCGCTCGGTGCGCCGGTGCTCGCGGTGCCCTCCTTCGACGCCCTGCTGACCGGGCCGGGCGCGTTGCTTTTGCCCGTCCCCGCCGAGCGTTTCCTGAACCGCAGCCCGGTCGACCCCTCGCGCGATGCGGCGCGCAGCACCTATGCCGGGCAGACAGTGCTGGTGACGGGCGCGGGCGGCAGCATCGGCGCGGAACTCTGCCGCCAGCTGCTTGCCTGCCAGCCAGCCCGGCTGCTGCTGCTCGACCAGTCCGAGGCAGCGCTTTACACGATCGACAAGGACCTGCGGGCGCTTGCGGGGGATACCGAGGTGACGCCCGTCCTCGCCTCGGTCACCGACCGCCCCGCGCTCGACGCGCTTTTCGGGCGCTACCGGGTCGATACGGTTTTTCACGCCGCCGCCTGCAAGCATGTCCCGATGGTCGAGGCCAACCCCTTCACGGGCGTCGAGACCAACGTCTTCGGCACGCGGACCCTTGCCGAAGCGGTTGAAGCGGCGGGCGTGGCGCGCGTGATCCTCGTGTCGACCGACAAGGCGGTGCGACCGGGCAACGTGATGGGCGCGACCAAGCGGCTCGCCGAGCTGTGCGTGCAGGATATCGGGCGGCGGGCGGCGGTCACGCGCTTTGCCATCGTGCGCTTCGGCAACGTGCTCGGCTCCTCCGGATCGGTCGTGCCGCTGTTCCGCGAACAGATCGCGCGGGGCGGCCCGGTCACGCTGACCCACCCCGAGGTGACCCGCTACTTCATGACCATCGCCGAGGCGGCGCAGCTTGTCCTTGCCACCGGCGCCTTCGCCCCCAACCCGGGGCAGGGTGCCGATGTCTTCGTTCTCGATATGGGCGCGCCGGTCCGCATCCGTGACCTTGCCGAGCAGATGATCGCAGCGGCGGGGCTGACGCCACGCGACGCGGCCCGGCCGGACGGCGCGATCGAGGTCCGCGTGACCGGGCTTCGCCCCGGCGAGAAACTGCACGAAGAGCTGCTTCTTGGCCACCGCCTGCTGCCAACCCCCCATCCCCGTATCCTGCGCGCCGAAGAGCCCGGCCTGTCGGAGTTCGAGGTTGCGCAGACACTCCGCAGCCTGCGCGCCGCGCTGGCCGACCGCGACGAGGCGGCGCTGCGGCACATCCTGTTTGCCGCCGTCGAACAGGACCGCCCCGAACGCCCAGAGCCCGAGGCGCAAAGGCCACGCGCGGTGGCGGTATAGGCCGTGAGCGGGCTGCGGGATTGACCTTGGCCGCTGGCTGCTTTCACACTTGTCGGGCGAATGCAGCATCCGGCCGTCCGGCGGCGGCGCCCCGAACGGCAGGACAATGGCAACCAGAAGACATCCCGTCATCGAGACCGTTGAACGGCTTTGGCGCCGCAGTTCCGAGGCGAACCTTGGCATGATCTCGGCGGGGGTCGCCTTTTTCGGCTTCCTGGCGATCTTCCCCGCAGTGGCCGCCGTGATTGCCGTCTGGGGCTTCGCCAGCGATCCCGGGCGTGATCCGGGGACAGACCCAGGTATTGCAGGATTTCCTGCCGCCCGATGCCTTCCGTCTGCTCGACGGGCAGGTGCAGGCGCTGATCGCGGCCAATGGCGACACGTTCGGCGTGACGACCATCGTCTCGACCCTGATCGCGCTGTGGTCGGCACGGGCGGGGGTGGATGCGCTGATCCAGGGCCTCGACGCCGCCTATGGCACGCATACGCGCGGCGGCATGTGGCATGCGGTGCAGGCTGTCCTGCTGACGGCGGTGCTGATCTGCGTGGCGCTGGTGTCAGTCGTCGCCGCCGTCGTCGTTCCGATCATCTTTGCGCTGGTGCCCCAACTGCCCCATGGGGCGAGCTGGCTTGAGCGCACGAACGAAGCGGTCGGGCTGGGGGTCGTCGTGATCGGCCTCGCGCTGGCCTATATGTTCGGGCCGAACCACGTCGGCCCGCTCAGGCCGCGCATCCTGCCGGGGCTGATCCTCGCGGCGGTTCTCTGGGCGGCGGTCTCGCGGCTGTTCATTCTCTATCTCAGCAATTTCGGCAGCTACAACCAGATCTACGGCTCCATCGGCGCCGTCGTGGTGCTGATGATGTGGTTCTGGTTCAGTTCCTACGCCGTGCTTCTGGGGGCTGCGCTGAACGCGGTCATGCCGCGCCGCGACCGGGCCGAACCCGCGCCCTAGTAGTCGCGCTCGACGAACACACCGAAGCCCGTGTTGCCCTGGCTGTCGGCCGAACCGCGCACCGTCACGCCCGGCCGCACGTCGAGGTTCAGGTTCAGCTGCGTCGTCCCTTCGCTGCCCACCGTGACATCGGTATAGACCTTTTCCGAGATGTAGCGGCCCAGCCGCACCGATGTGCCGCCTTCGGCATCCGTCGCGAAATCCAGATCATCCAGCCCGAAGCCCCGCCGCAGCTTGCCGATGATGCCGTCGCCGCCCCGTCCGGCCAGCGTCGCCACCGCATTGGCCAGCTGCACCGCCTGGAACGGCGAGAGCGAGGTCAGGTTGCGCCCGAACAGCAGGTGGGCCAGCACCTCTTCCTCGGGCAGTTCGGGCACCGAGGTGAACGTGATCTCCGGCTGGCTGATGCGCCCCTCGATGGTGACCGAGCTGGTGATCCCCTCGCTCGCGTTCGACGCAACCACCCGCAACGACGGATCAAGGCTGCCTTCGACCCGCAACTGCGCCTCGGTCAGGTCGAGCCTGCGCCCCAGGATGTCCAGCCGCCCACGGATCAGGTCGATCCCCCCGCTTGGCACCACGGCCGCCGTCGTGCCCCCCAGCCGCAGGGTGCCGCCCAGTTCTGCATCCAGCCCCCGGCCCCGGACAAAGACCCGGCTGGGCGCGTTCACCACCAGATCGAGCGCGAAGGGGCGCGACGGGCGGGCGCGTTCCCGCGCCTCGCGTTCCAGAATTCCGGCGCGTTCGCGGGTGATGCGCACCGCCGCAGGCTCGTTGCGATGCTGCAAGTCGGGGATCGCCCCAGCACCGCCGACCATCGTCGAGGGCACGCGGATCTCTGTCTCCGGGCAGCGTGATCGCACCGGAGATCCGCGCACCGCCCGCCAGCGGCCCGACCACGCGGATTTCCCCGTTCACCTGCGTTTCGTAAAGTTCGGGGTCACGCAGCACCAGCGCCCGTGGCGTCACTGTCAGGTCGCCCTGGAACGGGGGAGCAAGCCCGATGGTTCCGGCAACGTTGATCCGCCCGCCTGCCGCCGAAGCCGCATTCGCCGTCACGGTGGCCCGCCCCTGCGCCAGCACGGCCTCGGCCCCGATCCCCTGCAACGAGACATGCAGGAAGGGCGCCGCAAGCCGCCCGTCGCTCAGCGTGACGCGCCCCGACAGCGATTGCAGCGACAGCGGCCCGCCATGCGCAGATCGAACCGCAGCGGCCCGCTGACGGTGCGCGGCGAGATGAACGGGTTTGCCAGGGCCGCCTGCGCCGTGCCGGTGATGCCCAGATCGGCGCGCGTCCCCCTGATGCTGCCCGCCACCCGCGCGTCGATCCGCCCCGGCCCCTGCGCGCGCAGATCAAGCTGCATCGCACCGCCCTGTTCCGCCGCCTTGCCCGTCACGGTCAACGGCCCCGGAAACTCCGGCAGCAAGCAGGCCCAGATCGGCCAGCTTCGCCGCGATATCCACCTCGCGTCCGGTCCCACCCGTGCGTCCGGTCGCCCGCACGCTGACCTGCGGGTTTTCCAGCACGATCCGGTCGATCCGCAGCGCGCCGCCCTCGGTCCGCACTGCAGCAGAGACGCTGCTTTTCCCGCGCAGGATGCGGTCCGCCTCGGCCTGACCCACGGCCAGCCCCTCGGCCTGCGCGTCGAGCGTCAGCGCCCCGGTCTCGGGCGTGCCCGTCAGACGCGCCTGACCGCTGAGTTTTCCGCGATACGCCCCGCCCAGCCGGGACAGGTCGCGGAAGTCGCAGTTCCGCCGTCAGGTCGCTGCCCGCCGTCCGGATCCAGCCGGTCAGCCCGACCGACAGCGACGCCGCCGCAAGGTCCAGCGCCCGGATCTCGGTCCCCGCCGCGCCCCGCGCCACCGAAAAGGCGATCCGCGCCGGCTCGGTCAGCAGCGCATCCACCTGCGGCTGCCCCACGCGCAGGCCCGTCGCCGCCGATCCATCCCTCAAGGTCCAGATCGCCGCCCAGCAGGCTGCCGCTCCCCGCCGCCTCCATCTCGGCCCGGCCCGCCAGCGGCCGCCCCGCCAGCCCCGAGAAGCGGGCCAGATTCTGCGCCTCGGCCGACACGCGCCCGTCCAGCGCCAGACCGCTGCCAAGACCCGAGACGCGCCCGCGCGTGCGCAGCGTGTAATCGGCCCCGGCCAGCGTCACGTCCGACAGGTTCAGCGGCTTGCCCTCTTGCCAGGCCAGCTTGACCTCGCCCGTCACCGCAGTGCCCAGGGCCTCGGCCAGCGCGGGATCGGTCGGCGCGATCCCCGCCGCCACCAGCCGCACCGTCGCGCCCACCATGCTGCCCGACGGCCCGCCCCGGATGCGGCCCGAACCCGTCATCAGCACCTGATCCACCGCCATGTCGTCGCGCCGCAGACCCTGCAAGCGTGGCCCGCCCCGACCAGCCCTCGTCCTTTGCCGCGTCATAGTCCAGCGTCAGATCCGGCACCATCGATCCGCGTCTCGGCCCCGGTCAGCGGCAGAAGCACGGGCGTGCCGTCCGCCGCCGCGATCCGCCCGGTCAGCGCGAAGCGGTTCGGCAGCCCGTCTGCCCCCGTGCGCAGCGTTCCGTCCAGCGTCAGCGCCTGCGTCTGCACCGACAGCCGCGACAGGTCGAGCGCGCCCGAGGCGCTCGCGCCGCCCGGCCACGTCAAGCTGCACGTCATCGCCGAAGAAGTCGGCGTGTTCCGGCAGGAACAGCGGCGCGGGGTTTCCGCCCAGCGTCGCGGTGAAAGTGCGGTCACCCGCATCCTCGGCCAGCGTGACCTGGCCCGACAGCCGGTCCACCCCGTCGGTCGCCAGCCGGATATCGGCAGCGAAATCGCTGATGATCCCCTGACCCTGCACCTTCAAATCGGTCGCGGGCGCGCCCGGCAGGCCCAGCTTGGTCGCGGCGATCCCGCCCGCGCCTTCCTGTGCGTCAAGGTTCAGCACCAGAAGACGGCTGGTGTTGGAATAGCTTGCATCCAGCGTCACGCGCCCTTCAGGCCCCTCATCCAGCCGCAAGCAGCGAAAGCGCCGCCTCGCCCTCGCCGTTCGCCAGCCGCATCGAGGCGTCGAGCGAGGCTTCGACAGGCTGGCCCAGAACCGCCGGCCCCAGTTCCAGCCGCGCCGCCGTGACCCTGCCGATGTTGACCGAGATCGGCAGTTCCGGCAGCGAAAACCCCTTCGCCTCGGGCGAGGGCAGGCTTGCTTCGGCCACCGGCGGGCGCGCCACGATCACTTCCGTCGCGCTCAGCTCGTTGACCGAGAACTCGCGCCGCAGCACCGCCGCGCGGTTCCAGTCCAGCGTCACGCCCCGCAGCGTCAGCCAGACGCCCGCGCTGTCGGCGATCGTCATCTCCTGCACCGTGGCGCGCGACGACAGCGCGCCCTGGAAGCCGGTGATCGTCACCTGCCGCCCGGCCCCCGACAGGTTGTCCTGCAGGAACCGCGTCAGGATGCCCTGATCGTCGCTTTGCGCAAACGCGATTGCCGGAACCAGCAGCGGCACCAAGGATCAGCCCGCGCCGCATCAGAACGACTGCCCGATGCCGACATACAACTGCACGCCGTTGTCGTCATCCTCGCCCGTGACCGGCACGGCCAGATCGACCCGGATCGGGCCGAAACTGGTGAGCGTAGCGCACACCGATCCCCGCGCCCGACTGCCAGCCGCCCTGCGGATCGTCGAGGAAATCGCGTCACCCCCACGCTGCCCGCATCATAAAAGCCGACGATCCCGATATTCTCGGTGATCGGCGCCCGGACCTCGGCCGAGATGCGCGACGAACCGCGTGCCGCCGGTCGTCTGGTCGGGCGACAGCACGTTCACGCCAAGCGACTGATAGGGATGGCCGCGCACCGTATCGGCCCCGCCCGAATAGAACAGATAGTCGCGCGGCGTGCGTTCAAGGCTTGCGCCATAGATCGCGCCGACCTGCAGGCGGCCCGCAAAGACAAGCGGACGCTCGGCATCGGTAAAGGCACCTACCCCCTGATAGCCGCGCGCATCCAGCGTCAGCCGCGCGCCCGAATCCGTCTCGTCGAACCCGACGAAGGGCGTCAGCCCGGCATTCAGGAAATAGCCCTGCGTCGGGTCGAACTTGTCGTTGCGCGCGTCCATCGTCGCGGCCAGCGGAAAGGCCAGCGCGCGATATTCGTAGTCGCCCGTGATGTCGGTCACATTCTCGGCCCGCGCCTCGATCCCGCCCCGCAGCGTCAGCCGGTCCGACACGAACTGCGTCGCCCCGAAACTCAGCGTGGCAAGGTCGATGATCGTGTTGTCGTCATCGTCCAGCCGCGCGATCTGCGCGCCAAGCGTCAGCAAGGTATCCGGTGTAAAGGTCGCGGGCCGTTCCAGCGTCACGCCCAGGCGGTAATCGACCCCGCTGTCCTGTGACGCCGATGTTCTCGACCGCCGCATCGAAGCGCAGCCGCTCGGCCCCGCCCCACAGGTTGCGGTGCATCCAGAAGGCGCTCGCATCCAGACCGTCGAGCGTGGAGACCTCGCCGCCGAAACCGAAGCGGCGGGGCAATTCCTCGATCACGGTTGTCGCGACATCGAGCGTGCCGTCGGCATTCGGCGTCTCGGCCTCGGCCAGCGCCACCGACCGGAAGACACCTGCACGCCGCAGCCGCGTCGCGCTGCGTTCCAGCTTCTCGGGGTCGAAGATCTCGCCCTCCGGAAAACCCGCGATGGCGCGGATGCGTTCTTCGCGCATCCTTTGCGCGCCGGTCACGCTGAACTGGCCGAAGCGCAACTGCCGCCCCGGCGCCATCGCGATCTCTGCCGAAAGCGTCTCTTGCGCATGTTCCACGACCAGCGACTGGTCGCCCGCCTGCGCCTTGGCATAGCCCACCGCGCGCCAGCCATCGACCGATGTGCGCACCGCCTCGCGGATCACGCCTGTCTCGGCGGGCTTGCCGATGGCAAAGCCGGTGGGCAGCTTGGTGCCCGGCGCAAGCGGCGCGATCTGGGCGCGGGAAAAGGCAAAGATCGGGCCGGGATCGACCCTGACGACGATCTGGCGCACCTGCGAGGGGAAATCGAGCGCAGGGATGGTCGCCGCTTCCCGCCCGTCGACCAGAACGCTGATGACCGGCGCATAGCGCGCCTGAGCGTAGAGAACGGCGAGAAGCCCCGAATATTCGGCCTGCGCGGCCGCCAGCAAATCCTCGGAATCGGTGCGGTCCTCGCGCTCGGCCGACAGCAGCGGCGAGGCGGCGCGCAGTGCGCGGCCCAGTTCGGCAGGCCCGCCTTGCACGTCGAAGCTCACGATGTCAGCCAATGCAGGAGATGTGGCAAGCGATCCACAAGCCGCTCCGATGAACAGCGCAAGCGCCGCCCCGGTCCGTCGCGCCCCGGCCCGCCGGTAACCTGCCACCTGATTTGTTCTCCCACCTGCCGTGCGCGAATCTTGGCATGCCGCGAATCGCTCGGCAATGCGTTCCGGGCCGTTAAGCGGCCACTTGGCGTAAACGTGCTGTGGATATGATTCGTTCCCGCACGTCCGCGTTACTGCGCAGCCATCTCGCGGGGCGGCGCCAGCAGGCCTTCGGTCACGGCGGACAGCGCCAGCGCCGCCGCCCCGTGGCCCACAGCATCTCGCCCCAGGCATGGATCTCGATCTGCGGCAGCGGACGCCCGGTATCCAGCACCAGCGCCTCCATCTCGGCCAGCGTGTCGGCGGCGTAGAGATAGTCGAAGCGCATCCGCGCGCCCGACAGGATGATCAGCGCGCGGGTCGAACAGGTTCACCACATTGCGCCAGCCCCACCGCCAGATAGCGCCCCGCGCGGCGAAAGATCGACCGCGCCGCGTGGTTGCCGGCCTTGGCGTGGTCATAAAGGCTTTCCAGCAGCACGCGCATCGACTGGCCGTCCTTGTAGCGTCCAGTTCAGCGCCGTCGTCGCCTCGCGCGCCAGGGCATAGTCGGCGACATAGGCCTCCAGGCAGCCGCGCTGGCCGCAGCGGCACAGCGCGCCGTCCAGCTGCACCTTGGTATGGCCCAGCTCCATTCCCAGCCCGAGCGCGCCGCGATAGATGCGGTGGTTCAGCACAAGCCCCATGCCCAGCGCCGTGCTCGATGGTCACCACGGCAAAATCGCTACAGCCCGCGCCCGGCGCCGAACCACAGTTCGGCCAGCGCGCACAAGGTTCGCGTCATTGTCGATCTGCACCGGCAGCCCCAGCCGCGCCTGCGCCAGCGCCGCCAAGCGGCACCGCCCGTTCCGTCAGGATCGAAGACCACAGCACCCGCCCCTCCGGGCTGTCGACATAGCCCGGCAGGCCGATGCCCACCGCCGACAGGTCGCCGCGCCGCATCCCGGCCTTGGCCGCGACCCGGTCCACCAGCGTCTCGATCACCGCCAGAACCTCGGCGGGGTCAGCGCCACGGGGCGGCGTTCCTCGTGATGCTCGGCCAGCCGGTTGCCGGCGAAATCCACGATCACCGCCGAGATGTCCTGGTCCGAAACCTTCAGCCCGGCCACATGATGCGACGCGGCCCGCACCCCCAGCGCCACCGCGGGCCGCCCGCGCCCCTCGCCGCCTTCGCGCGGGGCCGCGACCTCTTCGATCAGCCCCGCCTCGATCAGTTCCGAGGTGATCGTCGTCACCGAGGCCGGGCTGACGCCCAGTTCCTTGGCCACCTGCACGCGCGGAATCAGCCCGGCCGCGCGCACCCGCTCGAACACCTGCTGGCGCAGCGGGCGCAGCGTATCCGACAGCGGCGGGATCATCGGGCCGCAGCCTTCCGCTCCCCTCCGATCGCCCGGCGATCCGCGTACGCATTTTTTCGGCCTCCGAACTAAAGACAGCAGATCTTGACCCATATGCCGCACTCAAATTGCTGCATGCAGCAGAAATCGGCCAGCATCCTTGGGCAGATGCCAGATTTGCCCAGCAATTTTATTTTGACAACTGAAATTATTCTCGGCAATTTGCCGCCGTGCCGACGAATCTGTCGGACCGGCCATTCGCTGGCCGCATCCATAGGGAGGATACCAATGCGTAACGCAATTCTCGTCGCCGTTCTGGCGGTGACCGGCTTCTCGTCGGCCGCTCTGGCCGAAGGCAAGAAGATCGGCGTGTCCTGGGCCCAGTTCCAGGAAGAGCGCTGGAAGATCGACGAAGCCGCGATGAAGGCCGCGATCGAAGCCGCCGGCAACGAATACGTCTCGGCCGACGCGCAGTCCTCGGCGGAAAAGCAGCTGTCCGACATCGACGCGCTGATCGCCCAGGGCGTTGACGCGCTGATCATCAACGCCTGGGACAAGGACGCCATCGGGCCGGCCATCGAGAAAGCCGCTGCCGAAGGCATCCCGGTCGTCGGCTATGACCGCCTGATCGAAGACAACCGCACCTTCTACCTGACCTTCGACAACGTCGGCGTCGGCCGGATCATCGCCGAGAACGTGTTCGCCGCTGCCCCCAAGGGCAACTACGCGATCATCAAGGGCGACCCCGGTGACCCGAACGTCGGCTTCCTGCGCGGGGCATGGAAGAAGTGATCGGCGCGGCCGTCGCTTCGGGCGACATCGTGATCGTCGGCGAAGCGAACTCGGACGGCTGGAAGCCCGAGAACGCCCAGAAGAACATGGAGCAGATCCTGACCGCCAACAACAACGCCGTTGACGCCGTTCTGGCGCAGAACGACGGCATGGCCGGTGGCGCTGCTGCGGCTCTGGCGGCGCAGGGCCTGAACGTTCCGCTCGGTGGCCAGGACGGCGACCTTGCCGCGATCAACCGTGTGGCCCGTGGCACCCAGACCGTCTCGGTCTGGAAAGACGCGCGCCAGCTGGGCAAGGCCGCGGGCGAAATCGCCTCGGCTCTGGCCGACGGCGCCGCGCTGGACGCGATCGCCGGTGCGACCAAGTTCTCGGGCGGCGAAAAGGGCGTCGAGATGAACGCGATCCTGCTGACGCCGACGCCGATCACCAAGGACACCGTGAACCTGGCCATCGATGCAGGCCACATCACCAAGGAACAGGCCTGCGAAGGCGCTGTTGCCGGCGTGAAGGGCTGCGAGTGATCTGACCTGAAGGCGCCGGTCCCCCCGCGGGACCGGCGCACTTTCTTTCTGCTTCCGGGCTGGGCGCTGCCCCGGCCGCCGCGTCCTCACCGGCCCGCCGCTGCCGCCCATCGCGCAGCCGCGGCCTCTCAGCTTCATGGACGAGACATGACCGAAACAACCCATCGCCCCCCCGTTGCCGGCGCCGAAGAGGGCCCCATCGGCCGCTTCCTGCGCGCGACCGAACTTGATCCCCGCCTGATCGGCATGGTCGGCGCGCTGCTGCTGATCTGGGTCGGCTTTCACGCTCTACGGCGCGCTGTTCCTGGGCGACGGCACGTTCCTGACGCCGCGCAACCTCTGGAACCTCAGCGTCCAGACGGCCTCGATCGGCATCATGGCGACGGGCATGGTGCTCGTCATCATCACCCGCAACATCGACCTGTCGGTCGGCTCGATCGTCGGTGTGACCGGCATGTACATGGGCCTGCTGCAGGTCGAATGGCTGCCGCAGTATCTTGGCCTTGGCCATCCGGCGATCTGGATCATCACGGTGATCTTCGGCATCACGCTGGGCGCGCTGATCGGCGCGCTTCAGGGCTGCCTGATCGCCTATCTGACGCATCCCGTCCTTCATCGTCACGCTGGGCGGCCTGCTGGTCTGGCGCGGCGTCGCCTTCCTGGCGGCCGACGGGCGCACCATCTCGCCGGTGGATCCGACCTTCGCGCTGATCGGCGGCGGGCCCTATGGCTCCATCGGGGCGACCGGCAGCTGGATCGTCGGCGCCATCGCCTGTGCCGGTGTCGATCTGGCTGATCTTGCGCGGGCGCGCCAACCGCCGCACTGCACGGCTTCCCGCTGCGCCCGGTCTGGGCCGAATGGTTCATGGGCGTGCCTCGGCTGCGGCGTGATCGTGGTCGCCACGCTGATCGTGAACTCCTATCCCTGGCCCAAGGGCATCCTGAAGCAATACTTCGACGCGCTCGGCGAGGCCGTGCCCGAGGATGCCTTCATCGCCCACGGCTATGCCTATCCGGTCCTCATCCTGGTCGTCGTCGCCATCGTGATGACCATCCTGATGACCCGCACCCGCTTTGGCCGCTATGTCTTCGCCATCGGCGGCAACCCCGAGGCGGCCGCGCTGTCGGGCATCAACACCCGCGCGATGACGGTCAAGATCTTCGCCCTGATGGGCGGCCTGTGCGGCCTTGCGGCCGTCATCGCCTCGGCCCGCCTGAACTCGGCCACCAACGCGCTGGGCGATCTGGACGAACTTTACGTCATCGCCGCCGCCGTGGTCGGCGGCACCTCGCTGGCCGGCGGCGTCGGCACGATCTACGGCGCGATCATCGGCGCGCTGGTCCTGGCAGTCGCTGCAGACCGGCATGGTGCTGATCGGCTTCGGCGACGGGTCGTACCGCAAGATCGTCGATCGGCGTGGCGCTGGTCATCGCCGTCTGGCTCGACATCGTCTACCGCAAGCGCATCAAGTGACGGGGGACCGAACATGACCAATCCGAACCGCGGAACCCCGCTTGTCGAACTGCGCGACATCTCGATCTCCTTCGGCGGGATCAAGGCCGTCGATCATGTCACCGTCGATCTTTACCCCGGCGAAGTCGTGGGCCTTCTGGGCCACAACGGCGCGGGCAAATCGACGCTGATCAAGTGCCTGTCGGGCGCCTATCAGGCCGATGCGGGCGAGATCCTGATCAACGGCGAAAAGGTCGAGATCACCAACCCGCGCGACGCCCGCGCGCAGAACATCGAGACGATCTACCAGACGCTGGCGCTGGCCGACAACCTCGACGCCGCCTCGAACCTGTTTCTGGGGCGCGAGATCGTGAACGCCATCGGCTTTGTCGACGAAACGCAGATGGAGGCCGAGACGCGCAAGATCATGGCGCGGCTCAACCCGAACTTCCGCAAGTTCAACGTGCCGGTCTCGGCCCTGTCGGGCGGCCAGCGCCAGTCGGTCGCCATCGCCCGCGCGGTCTACTTCAACGCCAAGATCCTGATCATGGACGAACCGACCGCCGCCCTTGGCCCGCACGAGACGCAGATGGTGTCGGAACTGATCCAGGAGCTGAAGGCGCAGGGCCTCGGCATCTTCCTGATCGAGCATGACATCCACAACGTGATGAAGCTGTGCGACCGCGCCTCGGTGATGAAGAACGGCCAGCTTGTCGGCACCGTGAACGTCAACGAAGTGACCGACGAGGACATCCTGGGCATGATCATCCTGGGCAAGAAGCCGGCGAAGGCCGCGTGATGTTCATCGGGCTCGATCTCGGCACCTCGGGGCTCAAGGGCATCCTGATCGCCGACGACCAGCGGGTGCTGGCCGAAGCCAGCGCCCCGCTGACCGTCAGCCGCCCGCATGAAGGCTGGAGCGAACAATCCCCCGCCGACTGGATCGCCGCGACCGAGCGGTGATGGACCAGCTTGCCGCCGAAGGCCTGGGCGCACGTGCGCGGCATCGGCCTGTCCGGCCAGATGCACGGCGCGACCCTGCTGGACGCGGCGGACGAGGTGCTGCGCCCCTGCATCCTGTGGAACGACACCCGCAGCCATCGAGGAGGCCGCCGAGCTGGACGGCGACCCGATGTTCCGCCGCATCACCGGCAACATCGTCTTCCCCGGCTTCACCGCGCCGAAACTGATCTGGGTCCAGCGCCACGAACCGGCGATCTGGGACCGGGTGGCGAAGGTCCTGCTGCCGAAGGACTACCTGCGCCTCTGGCTGACGGGCGAGCATGTCGCCGAGATGTCGGATGCCGCCGGCACAAGCTGGCTGGACACCGGCGCGCGCGACTGGTCCGACGACCTGCTGACCGCCACCGGCCTGTCGCGCGCGCCAGATGCCCCGCCTGGTCGAAGGCTCCGCCGTCTCCGGCACGCTGCGCGCCGCGCTGGCCGGCCGCTGGGGCCTGCCCGCAGGGGTGGTCGATCGCGGGCGGCGGCGGCGACAACGCGGCCTCGGGCGTCGGCGTGGGCGTGGTGCGCGCGGGCGAGGCCTTTGTCTCGCTCGGCACCTCGGGCGTGCTGTTTCGCCGCCAATGACGGCTATCAGCCCGACCCCGGCAACCGCCGTCCACACCTTCTGCCATGCCCTGCCGAACACCTGGCACCAGATGGGCGTGATCCTGGCCGCCACCGATTCGCTGAACTGGTATGCGGGCTGGTCGGCGAAACGCGCGGCCAAGCTGACGGGCGAGCCTCGGGCCGCTGCAGGCCCCCGGCAAGACCCTGTTCCTGCCCTATCTGGGCGGCGAGCGCACGCCGCTGAACGATGCCGCCATCCGCGGCGCCTTCCTCGGCCTGGAACATGCGACCGACCGCGCCGCCGGCACCCGCGCCGTGCTGGAAGGCGTCACCTTCGCCATCCGCGACTGCCGCGATGCGCTGGCCGCCACCGGCACGCGGCTGGACCACCTGATCGCCGTCGGCGGCGGCTCGCGCTCCGACTACTGGCTGCAGGCCATCGCCACCGCGCTGGACTGCCCCGTGCAGCTTCCCGTCGCGGGCGATTTCGGCGGGGCCTTCGGCGCGGCCCGCCTCGCCCTCATGGCCGCCACCGGCGCGGGGGCCGAGATCGCCACCCTGCCGCCCATCGCGCGCACCATCGAACCCGATCCGCGCCCTGACCGCCGCCTTCGACGCAGGCCACGCCCGCTACCGCGCCGCCCAAACCGCCATCAGGACCTGACATGACCGATTTCTTCAAGGGCATCCCCGCCGTCAACTACGAAGGCCCCGACAGCGACAACGAATTCGCCTTCCGCCACTACAACCCGGACGAGGTCGATCCTGGGCAAGCGGATGGAGGATCACCTGCGCTTTGCCGTCGCCTGGTGGCACAGCTTCGCCTGGGAGGGCGGCGACCCCTTCGGCGGCCAGACCTTCGAGCGCCCCTGGTATCCGCGACACGCATGGAGCACTGCCAAGATCAAGGCCGATGTCGCCTTCGAGATGTTCGAGATCCTCGGCGTGCCCTTCTACTGCTTCCACGATGCCGACGTGCGCCCCGAAACCGGCAACTTTCGCCGACAACCTGACGAACCTGAACGAGATCACCGACTACATGGCGAAGAAGCAGGCCAGGAACCGGCACCAGCTGCTCTGGGGCACCGCCAACATGTTCAGCCACCGCCGCTGGATGTCGGGCGCCGCCACCAACCCCGACCCGGAGGTCTTCGCCTTCGCCGCCGCCACCGTGAAAGCCTGCATGGACGCCACGCATCGCATGGGCGGGCAGAACTACGTCCTCTGGGGCGGGCGCGAGGGCTACGAGACGCTGCTCAACACCGACCTCGAGGCAGGAGCGCGACCATATGGGCCGCTTCCTGCAACATGGTCGTCGAATACAAGCACAAGATCGGCTTCAAGGGCGCGATCCTGATCGAACCGAAGCCGCAGGAACCGTCCAAGCACCAGTACGACTATGACGTCGCCACCTGCTACGGCTTCCTGCAGAAGTTCGGGCTGGAGAAAGAGGTGAAGCTGAACCTCGAACAGGGCCACGCCATCCTCGCCGGCCACAGCTTCGAGCATGAGATCGCCACGGCCGCCGCCCTGGGCATCTTCGGCTCCATCGACATGAACCGGAACGACTACCAGTCCGGCTGGGATACCGACCAGTTCCCGAACAACGTCCCCGAAATGGCGCTGGCCTATTACGAGGTGCTGCGCGCAGGCGGCTTCACCACCGGCGGCACCAACTTCGACGCCAAGGTGCGCCGCCAGTCGCTGGACCCGGAGACCTGATCCTCGCCCATGTCGGCGGCATGGACACCTGCGCGCGCGCGCTGAAAGCCGCCGCAGCCCTGCTGGAATCGGGCGAGCTGGAAGCCGCCCGCAAGGCGCGCTATGCCGGCTGGGCCACGCCCGAGGCGCAGGAGATGCTGAAGGACGGCACGCTCGACGTCGATCACGGCCGAGGTTCTGGCCAAGGGCATCAACCCGCAGCCGGTCTCGGGCCGGCAGGAACGGCTGGAAAACCTCTGGAACCGCTACGTCTGACAGGCAAAAGGGCCGGCGGATCGCTCCACCGGCCCCCTTTGCCGCTTGGAAGGGTCACTTGCCCTTCAGCGCATCCTTGGCACCGCCATAGGCGTTCTGAACCTTGCCTTCGACCTGCTTGGCCTTGCCTTCGGTTTCCATCTTCTTGTCGCCGGTCACCTTCCCGGCGGCTTCCTTGATCTTGCCGCCCATCGTCTTGCCGGCACCTTCGATACGGTCCTTGTCCATCTGACAATCCTTTCCTTGTGTGCCGGTGAAACGTCTGCGCCCGAAGCGCCGGTTCCCCCTTATCCGCCTTGCAGGCGATCACAGCCGCGCTATCACAGGTCGGCAAGAGGAGCGTCCCGATGACCTATACCCCCGCCGAAGACCGCTACGACCGCATGATCTACCGCCGCTGCGGCGCGTCCGGCCTGAAGCTGCCCGCCATCTCGCTGGGCCTGTGGCACAACTTCGGCCATGACACGCCGCATGCGACGAAACAGGCGATCTGCCGCACGGCCTTCGACCAGGGCATCACCCATTTCGACCTTGCCAACAACTACGGCCCGCCCCCCGGCAGCGCCGAAGAGGCGTTCGGCGAGCTCCTCAAGACCGATTTCGCGGGCTACCGCGACGAACTGATCATCTCGTCCAAGGCGGGCTACCTGATGTGGGACGGCCCCTATGGCGAATGGGGCAGTCGCGCAAGTACCTGATCGCCTCCTGCGACCAGTCGCTGAAGCGGATGGGGCTCGACTATGTCGACATCTTCTATTCGCACCGCTTCGATCCCGACACGCCGCTGGAAGAAACGATGGGCGCGCTCGACCACATCGTGCGGTCGGGCCGCGCGCTGTATGTCGGCATCTCCTGCTACAACTCCGCAACGCACGCGCGAGGCGGCGGCGATCCTGAAGGACCTCGGCACGCCCTGCGTGATCCACCAGCCCAGCTACAACATCCTGAACCGCTGGGTCGAACCGACGGGCTGAAGGACACGCTGAAGGAGCTTGGCATCGGCTCCATCGCCTTCACGCCGCTGGCGCAGGGCATCCTGACGCGCAAGTACCTGAACGGCATCCCGCAGGGCAGCCGCGCGGCGCAGGGCAAGTCGCTCGATCCGGCGATCATCACCGAAAGCGCGCCATCGACTCGGTCCGCGCGCTGGATGAGATGGCCGCAGACGCGCGGCCAGACGCTGGCGCAGATGGCGCTGGCCTGGGTGCTGCGCGATGGCGGCATCACCACCGCGCTGATCGGCGCGTCGAAGCCCGAACAGGTGATCGACTGCGCCGGGGCCATCGGCAATCTGGACTTCACGGCCGACGAACTGGCGCAGATCGACCGGATCGCCGAGGAGAAGGACGTGAACCTCTGGGCGAAATCGTCCGAGACGGACTGACCTTCGGGTCAGGCAAGAGAGGCGCTACACCTCGCCTGCCGCTTCCGACTGTTCATGCCCGCTCGATTCGATGAGAACGAAGCCGCGCCGGGCAGGGCGCTGCTTCGCCATGCCCTGCCTGTTCAGTGCCTCTGGCTGACCCGTTGCATCGCGGCCATGTGCCACGCAGACTGATGACCGAACGGCCGAAGCGGAAAGCAGATCATGAACGCGTCCGACCTCACCGATTTTCGCGCCTCGCTGCTCGCGGCGAGAAGCTTCCTCGTCAAGATGAAGGTTCGCGAGACACAACTCGCCATCGCCGGCCCCAATGCAATCGCCGACTGGGAAGACTACGATACGTCGATTGCCGCGCTCGGTTCGCTTGAACTCCGGCTCGCGCAGGCGGTAGCCCTCGCGAAAGAGATTGCGCCGGACCTGCAGGACAAGCTGAAAGCCTTTGCCGAGAAAAGCCCGCTCGCGCTTCAGGCCGCCGAGATTGCCGTGAATGTCCGCATCGCCGAGGCCCGCCGGATCGACGGCGAGGTTATCGTGCTTGCCCGCAAGACCGCATCGGTCGTCTCGTACTTCGCGGGCGGCGGCTTCGTGAAGAAACTTTTCTCGAAGAAGCCGGATCTTCCGGTGCGGCAGATGATCGTCGACATCGACCGGCTTCTCCCTTTCGTCGACGCATTGCAAGCCGCCGTCGCCGCCCCGCCCCCGTAGGGCGGGGTTCACCCCGCCCCACGTCCTCCATCAAAGCCCGCGCGTATTCTGCCGCACCCGCACCGTCCACTCGCCGATGGGCAGCATCACACGCACCGGAGACGGCTCGACGATGCCCGTCGCGTCGATCCCTGCCACGGCCCGGCACACTTCCGCCCCATAGGCGGCGTCGCCATACTGCGCCCGCATCGACGTCACCGCCTGCGAGGGCATGATGACCTCGGTCGGCCCGCACAGCACCGAATTGCCCAGTTGCACCGTCGCCACGCCCGGAGGCGCGCACCCTGCCAGTGCAGCAACGCAGACCGCACCCACCATCGCCAAACCCGTCTTCATCCTGTCCCCCTTTGATCGACCGGCCCCAGCCTTTCCAACTCGGCCCTTCTTCTGTTCACAAATATCCCACGGGGGTAGCCGATGGTTCGCCATTGGTTCAAGAACCGATCGGCTACGGGGTGTGAAACCCCCGCTCTGCCGCCGGTGGCGGCGCGTCGCTCAGGCTGGCGCGCCGCCCGCCCGCTTCACGCTGGCCGTCACGTAGTTGCACGACAGATCGCGGTCCGACAGGCTCCAGCGTCCAGCCACCGGGTTGAACACCATGCCCTTGCGGTCCACCGGCTCCAGCCCCGCCTGCCGGATCAGCTCGTAAAGCTCGTCCGGCGTGATGAACTTCGCCCAGTCATGCGTGCCCTTCGGCAGCCAGCGCATCACCCATTCGGCCCCGACGATCGCCATCACGAAGCTCTTCGGGTTGCGGTTCAGGGTCGAGCAGATCATCAGCCCGCCGGGCTTCAGCAGCTCCTGGCAGGCGGTCAGATAGGCCAGCGGGTCGGCCACATGCTCGACCACTTCCATGTTCAGCACCACGTCGAACTGCTCGCCCGCCGCCGCCAGGTCCTCGGCGGTGGTGTGGCGATAGTCGATCGTCAGCCCCGACTGCTCGGCATGGAGCCGCGCCACCGGAATGTTGCGCGGCGCCGCATCCGCGCCCACCACCTCGGCCCCCAGCCGCGCCATCGGTTCGCGACAGCAGCCCGCCGCCGCAGCCGATGTCCAGCAGCCGCAGCCCCTCGAACGGGCGCGGCCGCGTCAGATCGCGGTCGAACTCGGCCGCGATCTGGCTGGTGATGTAGTCCAGCCGGCAGGGGTTCAGCATGTGCAGCGGCTTGAACTTGCCGTTCGGGTCCCACCATTCGGCCGCCATCGCCTCGAACTTGGCCACCTCGGCGGGGTCGACCGTGCTGGTCTGCGCTGCATCGTCGACCTCCTTGCGCGTCTGGCTCTTGTCAGCGCAGGCTCTGCCGGCGCTATATAGGGCGAACATGGACCAGAGATCAGGCCAAAAGCGCGCAGTCGAGTTCCTTTACCCGCCGATCGACCCGTTCGATCAGCGGGTGCATCGACATGGGCGATGGCCACCGCATCTATGTCGAGCAATGCGGCAACCCGCACGGCATCCCGGTCATCGTGTTGCACGGCGGCCCGGGCGGCGGCTGCAGCCCGGCGATGCGGCGCTATTTCGACCCCGCGCGTCTACCGCGTCATCCTGTTCGACCAGCGCGGCTGCGGCCGGTCGCGCCCCCATGCCAGCGTCGAGGCCAACACCACCTGGCACCTGGTCGCGGATATCGAGACGATCCGCAGCGACGCTGGGCATCGACCGCTTGATCGTCTTCGGCGGCAGCTGGGGCGCGACGCTGGCGCTGATCTACGCGCATCACCCATCCCGACCGGGTCGCGCACCTGGTGCTGCGCGGCGTGTTCCTGATGACGCAGGCCGAGCTTGACTGGTTCTACGGCGGCGGCGCCGGGGCGTTCTTCCCCGACCTCTGGGCGCGCTTCGTCGCCGCCGATCCCCGCGGAGGAACGCGGCGACCTGATCGCGCGCCTATCACCGGCGCCTGTTCTCGGGCAACCTGATGGAGGAGACGCCGCTTCGGCCGCGTCTGGGCGAACTGGGAAAACGCGCTCGCCTCGATCCACCACGACGGCCCGGTGGGCGAAAGCCCGGCCGACTATGCCCGCGCCTTCGCCCGGCTGGAGAATCACTACTTCCAGAACGGCGGGCTTCCTGGAAGGCGACGGCTGGATCCTGCAGGAACGCCACCGGATCGAGCATATCCCGGCCACCATCGTGCAGGGCCGCTACGACATGATCTGCCCGCCGCTCTCCGCCTGGCGGCTGGCCGAGGGCTGGGACAAGTGCCGAGCTGCGGATCGTCCCGCTGGCCGGCCACGCCCTGTCCGAACCCGGCATCAGCGGCCGAACTGGTCCAGGTGATGGACGGCCTGCGCGGCTGATTCCCCCAACCCGACAACACCCGCAACCTTGGCGACGCTCCGCTTGCAATTGCGCTTGAAGTCACCATCTGGTTACTTATTGTAACGTTGCAAAACACACCGATTCCCGAACCGGAGGATGCCATGGACCAGACCGCAACCCGACTTTCGCCCCCGGCAGAGCCGCGCGATTTCGGTTTCTACATCGATGGCGCCTTCGTTCCCGCCGGTGAGCGTGAGACCTTCCTGCGCCACTCGCCCGCCCATGGCACGCCCGTCACCCGCATCCCGAAATGCACGTCGACGACCTGAACGCCGCCGTCGCCGCCGCCCGCCGTGCTTTCGAGGATCGCCGCTGGTCCGGCCTTCCCGGTTCCTCCCGTGCCGCAGTCCTCTTGCGTGCGGCCGAGATCATCCGCCGCCGCCGCGACGAGATCGCCTATTGGGAGACGCTGGAAAACGGCAAGCCCATCAGCCAGTCGCGGGGCGAGATCGACGGTTGCATCGCCTGCTTCGAACATGCCGCAGGCTCGGCCCGCAGCCTGCATGGCGACAGCTTCAACAACCTTGGCGATGCGATGTTCGGCCTCGTCACGCGCGAACCCATCGGGGTCGTGGGCCTCATCACGCCATGGAACTTCCCCTTCCTGATCCTGTGCGAGCGTGTGCCCTTCATCCTCGCCTCGGGCTGCACCATCGTCGCGAAACCGTCCGAGGTCACCTCGGCCACCACCCTGATTCTCGCCGAGGTGCTGGCCGAGGCGGGGCTTCCCGACGGCTGCTACAATGTCGTCACCGGATCGGGCCGCACCATCGGACAGGCGCTGACCGAACATCTCGATGTCGACATGCTGTCCTTCACCGGCTCCACCGCCGTGGGCCGCTCCTGCCTTCAGGCGGCGGGCGGCAATTTCAAGAAGCTGGGGCTGGAACTGGGCGGCAAGAACCCGCAGATCGTCTTCGCTGATGCCGACCTTGCGGATGCCGCCGATGGCGTGGCCTTCGGCATCGCCTTCAACACCGGGCAATGCTGCGTCTCCGGCTCGCGCCTGATCGTCGAACGCTCCGTTGCCCGCCAGTTCGAACAGATGGTGGCGGAAAAGCTTGCCAAGGTCCGCATCGGCGATCCGCTCGACGAGCGCACGCAGGTCGGCGCGATCACCACCACCCAGCAGAACGACACGATCCTGGGTTTCATCGCCAAGGGCCAGGCCGAGGGCGCGCGGCTTGTCGCGGGGGGCACGGCGCTCGACCTCGGCAAGGGCCAGTTCATCGCGCCCACGATATTCGGCGATGTCACCCGCCAGATGTCCATCGCGAGGGACGAGATCTTCGGCCCGGTGCTGACCGTGATGCCCTTCGACACGCTGGAGGAAGCCATCGCCATCGCCAACGACACCGTCTACGGCCTCGCCGCGTCGGTCTGGACCAAGGATATCGACAAGGCCCTCACCGTCACCCGCCGTGTCCGCGCGGGGCGCTTCTGGGTCAACACCACGCTTGCGGGCGGGCCGGAATTGCCCATCGGTGGCTTCAAGCAATCGGGCTGGGGCCGCGAGGCGGGCATCTACGGGGTTGAGGAATACACCCAGATCAAGTCTGTCCATATCGAGATCGGCAAGCGGTCGCATTGGGTCGCGTGACCGGGACGGGCGGGGGGAACAGATGGCTGACGGCTTCGACTATGTGATCGTGGGCGGGGGCACCGCCGGATGCGTTCTGGCCGCGCGGCTGACCGAGAACCCCGACACCCGCGTCTGCCTGCTCGAGGCCGGCGGGCGCGACACCCACCCGCTGATCCATGTTCCCGTCGGCTTCGCCAAGATGACGACCGGCCCCCTGACCTGGGGCCTGACGACCGCGCCGCAGAAGCACGCCAACAACCGCGAGATTCCCTACGCCCAGGCCCGCGTCCTTGGCGGCGGCAGTTCGATCAATGCCGAGGTCTTCACCCGCGGCCACCCCGCCGACTATGACCGCTGGGTGGATGAGGGGGCAGCGGGCTGGGGCTTCGCCGATATCCGCAAGTATTTCCTGCGCTCCGAAGGCAACAGCATCCTGTCGGGCGAATGGCACGGCACCGAAGGCCCGCTTGGCGTCTCGAACACGCCCGACCCGCAGCCGATGACCCGCGCCTTCATCCGGTCCTGTCAGGAACTGGGCATCCCCTATAACCCCGATTTCAACGGCCCCGTGCAGGAAGGTGCGGGCGTCTACCAGACGACCACAAGGAACGCCCGCCGGTGCTCTGCCGCCGTGGGCTATCTGCGCCCCGCCCTGAAGCGTCCGAACCTGACGGTCGTGACCCGGGCGCAGGTGCTGAGACATCGTCTTCACCGGCACCCGCGCGACCGGGGTCCGCTACTGCGGTCGACGGCGACCGCATCACCGCCCATGCGGGCAGCGAGGTGATCGTCACCTCAGGCGCCATCGGCTCGCCCAAGCTGATGATGCTGTCCGGCGTCGGCCCCGCCGACCACCTGCGCCAGCACGGCATCGCCGTGCTCCATGACCTGCCCGGCGTGGGCCAGAACCTGACCGACCATTTCGGCATCGACATCGTGGCCGAACTGAACGGCCACCACTCGCTCGACAAGTACAACAAGCCGCACTGGGCGGCCTGGGCCGGCATCCAGTATGCGCTGTTCAAGTCCGGCCCGATCACCTCGAACGTGGTCGAGGGCGGGGCCTTCTGGCATTCGATGCCGAACCTTCCCTACCCCGACCTGCAATTCCACTTCCTCGCCGGGGCGGGGGCCGAGGCGGGCGTGCCTAGCGTGACGAAGGGCTCGTCGGGCATCACGCTGAATTCCTACACGCTCCGTCCGAAGTCGCGCGGCAGCGTCACGCTGCGCTCTGCCGACCCGTCCGACAAACCCGTGGTGGACCCCAACTTCCTCGCCGACCCCGACGATCTGCGCTGCTCGGTCGAAGGTGTGCGGATCAGCCGCGAGATGTTCAGCCAGCCCTCCCTGCAGAAATACATCCGCGCGATCCGCTTCCCCGACGATCAGGTCAGGACGCAGGCGCAGTTCGAGGCCTATGCCCGCCAGTATGGCCGCACCTCGTACCACCCGGTCGGCACCTGCAAGATGGGCGTCGATGCGATGGCCGTCGTCGACCCGCATCTTCGCGTCCACGGTCTCGACGGCATCCGCATCTGCGACAGTTCGGTCATGCCCAGCCTCGTGGGCTCGAACACCAACGCGCCGACGGTGATGATCGGCGAGCGTGCGGCGGACCTGATCCGGGGCAATGGCTGATCGCGGCAGGCCAATTCCCGACCCAATCTGTCTGCATACGAAAGTCATATGGAAATCATATGGTTTTCATATCCCGCCAAAGGGCTGGCACGGACCGCCGACAATCTCTGCAACCAACCCTTGCAGACTCCCCCGCTCCGGCGTATATCCGCCTCAACACAGCGGTGTCGGCGTCCAAACCCGATGCTCACCGGACCTACGCAACGGGCCGCTGGCCCGTTTTTTTGTTTCTGGAACAACCATGTCCGACCTTATCGCGAAAACCGCCATCGACCGGCGTCTGGCCGAGATCGTCTCGCCCACCATCGAGGGGATGGGGTTCGAGCTTGTCCGCATCCGCCTGATGGGCGGCCGCACCCCCACGCTTCAGATCATGGCCGACCGCCCCGACGGCGGCATCATCGTCGACGAATGCGCCCGCATCTCCACCGCCGTGTCGGCGGTACTCGACGTGGAAGACCCGATCGAGGAAAACTATGTGCTGGAAGTCTCCTCGCCCGGCATCGACAGGCCTTTGACAAGATTGAAGGATTTCGACGCCTGGGCCGATTACGAGGCTCGGCTGGAAACGAACGAGCTGATCGACGGGCGGCGCCGTTTCAAGGGCCTTCTGCGCGGCACCGAGGGTGACGAAGTGCTGATCGAGATCGTCGAGGGCAAGGAAACGCTGACGATCGGCCTGAAATTCGACTGGCTGAGTGATGCCAAGCTGATCCTGACCGACGAGCTGATCGCCGAGATGCTGCGCCAGAAAAAGGCAAGCGGCATCGTCGACGAAACCGAATTCGACGAAATCGAGGAAACCGAGGGCGATGACGGCGACGAGGCCGACACGCCCGAGACGAAACACTGATCCTTTACCGGGGAGCTACCGACATGGCGATCACCTCTGCCAACCAGCTTGAACTTCTCCAGACCGCCGAGGCCGTCGCCCGCGAGAAGATGATCGACCCCGACCTGGTGATCCAGGCGATGGAGGAAAGCCTCGCCCGCGCCGCCAAGTCGCGCTACGGGGCCGAACTCGACATCCGCGTGAAGATCGACCGCAAGACGGGCCGCGCCAGCTTCGCCCGCATCCGCACCATCGTCGAGGATGACGCGGTCGAGAACTATCAGGCGCAGCTGACGGTGGCGCAGGCCAAAGGGCTGATCGACGACCCGCAGGTGGGCAAGGAGATCATCGACGAGGTTCCCCCGGTGGACCTGGGCCGCATCGCCGCGCAGAGCGCCAAGCAGGTGATCCTGCAAAAGGTGCGCGAGGCCGAACGTGACCGCCAGTACGAGGAATTCAAGGACCGCAAGGGCCAGATCCTCAACGGCGTGGTCAAGCGCGAGGAGTATGGCAACATCATCGTCGACCTCAACGGGCGCGGCGAGGCGATCCTGCGCCGCAACGAGAAGATCGGCCGCGAAAGCTACCGCATCGGCGACCGCATCCGTAGCTATATCAAGGACGTGCGCCGCGAGGCCCGTGGTCCGCAGATCTTCCTGTCGCGCACCGCGCCCGAATTCATGGCCGAGCTGTTCAAGATGGAAGTGCCCGAAATCTATGATGGGATCATCGAGATCAAGGCCGTGGCGCGCGATCCGGGCAGCCGGGCGAAGATCGCCGTCATCAGCTATGACAACTCCATCGACCCCGTGGGTGCCTGCGTGGGTATGCGCGGCAGCCGCGTGCAGGCGGTCGTGAACGAGTTGCAGGGCGAGAAGATCGACATCATTCCGTGGAACCAGGATCAGGCGACGTTCCTTGTGAACGCGCTTCAGCCTGCGGAAGTCTCCAAGGTCGTGATCGACGAGGAAGCGGGCAAGATCGAAGTTGTTGTTCCTGACGAGCAGCTTTCGCTCGCCATCGGGCGGCGCGGGCAGAACGTGCGGCTGGCCAGCCAGCTGACGGGGCTGGACATCGACATCATGACCGAAGCCGACGAAAGCGCGCGGCGTCAGGCGGAATTCACCGAACGGACGAATCTGTTCATGGAGACCCTTGATATCGACGAGATGATGGCCCAACTCCTTGTCTCCGAAGGGTTCACGAACCTCGAGGAAGTGGCCTATGTCGACATGGACGAACTTCTGTCCATCGACGGCTTCGACGAGGCGACGGCGGAAGAGCTTCAGGCCCGTGCCCGCGACCAGCTGGAAGCGGCGAACAAGAAGGCTCTGGAAGCCGCTGTTGCGCTTGGCGTCGAGGACAGCCTGATCAACTTCGAAGGGCTGACGCCGCAGATGCTCGAGGCGCTGGCCAATGACGGCATCAAGACGCTGGAAGACTTCGCCACCTGCGCCGACTGGGAACTTGCCGGTGGCTGGACCACCGAGAACGGTCAGCGCAAGAAGGACGAAGGCGTGCTCGAGAAGTTCGACATGAGCCTGGAAGAGGCGCAGCATCTGGTGATGACTGCACGCGTCATGCTGGGCTGGGTCGATCCGACCGAAGCGGAAGATGCGCTGGCTGCCGACGAAGCCAGCGAAGACGAGGAGGCCGGGGCCTGATCGCAGGTCCCGGAGCACGCGGATGACGCGGGGCGGGCAGGACAAGGTGCGGGACGACCCCGAGCGCAAGTGCATCGTCACGGGCGAAAGCCAGCCCAAGGCAGGGTTGGTGCGCTTTGGCCTCGGCCCGGACGCGCAGGTCGTTCCCGATGTGCTGGGGCGTCTGCCCGGTCGCGGAATGTATGTGGTGGCAGACCGCGCCGCGATCGAGAAGGCGGCGGCGAAGGGTCTGTTTGCCCGCGCCGCCAAGCAGGCGGTGACTGTGCCTGCGACGCTGGCTGACGACGTAGAGCGGCAGCTGGCGCGGCGGGTGATCGATCTGATTTCGCTCGGTCGCAAGGCGGGCAAGGCGGTTACCGGGTTTGAGAAGGTGAAGGACTGGTTGACCAAGGGTCAGGCACGCATCCTGATCCAGGCGAGTGACGGGTCGGAGCGCGGCAAGACCAAGCTGCATCCGCCGGGCGGGCCGGAAACCTTCATCGGTTGTCTGACAGCCGGGGAATTGGGTTTGGCATTCGGGCGCGAACATGCAATACACGGCGCGCTTGCGGCTGGTGGACTCACCGATCGTGTTGTAGAGGAAGCCGCGAGACTTGGCGGCTTGCGCAAGCAGTTGAGCGGCAAGGCCGCATCGAAGGATACGAAGAACGCATGAGCGATACTGACGGTAAGAAGCCGCTTGGCCTTGGCGGGTCGGGGTCGCGGCCGGGGCAGGTGAAGCAGAGCTTCAGCCACGGCCGGACCAAGAACGTTGTGGTTGAGACGAAGCGGAAGCGGGTTGTGGTGCCGAAGCCGGGTGTCCCGGGGACGGGCGCCGCAGGCACGTCTACGCATCTGGGCGACCCGTCGAAGCGCCCTGCGGGGATTTCCGACGCCGAGATGGAGCGCCGCCTTTCCGCGCTGCGCAACGCCAAGGCCCGCGAAGCCGGCGAGGCTGCCCAACGTGCTGCCGACGAACTGGCGCGCGAGGAAGAGCGCCAGCGCAAGCGCGAGGAAATCGAGGCGAAAGAGCGCGAGGAGCGTGAACGCGCCGCCGCCGCCCGCCAGAAGGTGGAAGAGGAAGAGCGCGCCAAGGCGTTGGCCGAAGTTCGTGCAAGCCGCACCGAAGAGGTCAAGAAGCCTGCCTCTTCGCGCCCCGCACCTGCCGAGGATGCCTCAAGCCGCCCTGTGACGCCTGCGAATGCGCCGGGTTCGGCCAAGCCGGGCCTCAGCCCGCGCAAGACCGACCGCGAACGCGAGGACCGCGAGCGTGACGCCCGCGCCAAAGCCAAGGGCGACGGTGACCGTCGTGCCGGCAAGCTGACCCTGAACGAGGCGCTGGCAGGCGAGGGCGGGCGCACGCGCAGCCTTGCTGCGATGAAGCGCAAGCAGGAAAAGGCCCGCCAGAAGGCGATGGGCCTGAACATGCGCGCCGAAAAGATGGTGCGCGACGTGCAGTTGCCCGAGACCATCGTGGTGCAGGAACTGGCGAACCGCATGGCGGAACGCGCAGCCGATGTCGTCAAGTCGCTCATGAAAATGGGCATGATGGTGACGATGAACCAGACCATCGACGCCGACACGGCCGAACTGGTGATCGAGGAATTCGGCCACCGCGCCGTGCGCGTGTCGGATGCCGATGTGGAACAGGTCATCGACCAGGTCGAGGACACGGATACGGACCTGCGTGCACGTCCGCCGATCGTCACGATCATGGGCCATGTCGACCACGGCAAGACCTCGCTTCTCGATGCGATTCGCAAGACCAGCGTTGTTTCTGGCGAGGCGGGTGGGATCACCCAGCACATCGGCGCCTATCAGGTGACGACCGACAACGGTGCGGTCCTGACCTTCCTCGACACGCCGGGCCACGCGGCCTTCACCAGCATGCGCGCCCGGGGCGCGCAGGTGACGGACATCGTCGTTCTGGTAGTAGCGGCGGACGATGCCGTGATGCCGCAGACGATCGAGGCGATCAACCACGCCAAGGCGGCTAAGGTGCCGATGATCGTGGCGATCAACAAGATCGACAAGAAGTCGGCCGATCCGACCAAGGTTCGGACCGATCTGCTGCAGCATGAGGTCGTCGTCGAAAAGATGTCGGGCGACGTGCTGGATGTCGAAGTGTCGGCGCTGACCGGGCTGGGTCTGGACGAGTTGCTGGAAAACATCGCGCTTCAGGCTGAGATCCTTGACCTGAAGGCCAACCCCAAGCGGGCGGCATCGGGCGCGGTGATCGAAGCAAAGCTCGACGTGGGTCGCGGGCCTGTGGCGACCGTTCTGGTGCAGAACGGCACGCTGCGCAAAGGCGATATCTTCGTCGTCGGCGAACAGTGGGGCAAGGTGCGCGCCCTGATCAACGACAAGGGCGAGACGGTCACCGAAGCGGGCCCGTCGGTTCCGGTCGAGGTGCTGGGTCTGAACGGCACGCCGCAGGCGGGCGACACGCTGAACGTCGTCGAGACCGAGGCGCAGGCGCGTGAGATTGCGACCTACCGCGAGAAGGCGGCCAAGGACAAGCGCGCGGCCGCGGGCGCTGCGACCACGCTGGAACAGCTGATGGCGAAGGCCAAGGCAGACGCGAATGTTGCGGAACTGCCCGTGTTGGTGAAAGCCGACGTGCAGGGATCGGCCGAGGCGATTGTTCAGGCTTTGGAAAAAGTCGGCAACGACGAAGTGCGGGTCCGCATCCTGCATTACGGCGTCGGCGCGATCACCGACTCGGACGTGGGGCTGGCAGAAGCGAGCGGAGCGCCGATCATCGGCTTCAACGTGCGCGCCAATGCCAGTGCGCGGCAATCGGCGAACCAGAAGGGCGTGGAGATTCGCTATTACAGCGTGATTTATGATCTGGTTGACGATGTGAAGGCGGCGGCTTCGGGCCTGCTCAAGGCCGAAGTGCGCGAAACCTTCATCGGCTACGCGTTGATCAAGGAAGTCTTCAAGGTTTCGAATGTCGGCAAGGTCGCGGGCTGTATCGTGACCGAAGGGATTGCGCGCCGTTCGGCAGGCGTGCGCCTGCTGCGCGACAACGTTGTGATCCACGAAGGGACGCTCAAGACGCTGAAACGCTTCAAGGATGAGGTCAAGGAAGTGCAGTCCGGTCAGGAATGCGGGATGGCCTTTGAAAACTATGAAGATATTCAGGCAGGCGATGTGATCGAGATCTTCGAGCGCCAGGAGGTTGAGCGCAAGCTCGCCTGAGACTGGAGTGTCAGCAATAGAAAAGGCCGGGCAATTTGCCCGGCCTTTTTCATCTGACCGGCAAACCGCCGATCAGGAAACGCGCTTCGTTTGAACCGGGAAACCGACAAACGTCTTCTCGTCAACCTTTATCACGATCTTCCCGTCCGACAGTTGACTTACCATCAACCCTTGGACGGAAACACAGCTCCCCAAAGAAATCGTCCGCAGCATGAGCTTCTCCCCCAATCAGCATCTGCATGTTAACTTTAGGATCAGATTGTTCCCAAAAGCATCACTAATTTTGCATCATGGCACAAAACATATACGAAAGAATAACGCCGCTGTTACGAACGTCTCACTTTTGCCACATTTGGTCACAGCCAGTCGCGCAGGATCGGGATCAGGGGAAGGTCCGCGGGCGGCATCGGATAGTCGCGCAGCTTTTCCGGCCTGACCCAGGCGAGGGTCTGGCCCTCACGCGCCACGGGGATACCCTCCCACCGGCGACAGGCAAAGAGCGGCATCAGAAGATGGAAGTCATCATAGGCGTGGCTGGCGAAAGTCAGCGGCGCAAGGCAGCTTTTCCACGTGTCGATGCCAAGTTCTTCCCTGAGTTCTCGGATCAGGGCTGCTTCCGGCGATTCGCCCTTTTCGACCTTGCCGCCCGGAAACTCCCACAATCCCGCCAGTGATTTTCCCGGTGGCCTCTGCGCAAGCAGGACGCGCCCGTCAGCGTCGATCAGCGCAACTGCCGAGACGAGGACGACATTCACCAACCCAGCAGCGCCGGTCACGACCGATAATCGGCGTTGATCTCGATGTAACGCTGGGTCAGATCGCAGGTCCACACGGTCTTTGCCGCCTTGCCCAGCCCAAGATCGACCGCGATGACCAGATCGGCGCGTTTCATGTAGGCTGCGCCATCTTCCTCGCGATAGGCTGGTGCGCGCCAGCCCTTCTCTGCCACCAGAATGTCGCCGAACCGGATCGAGAGGCGGTCGCGATCGGCTTTCGCGCCGGACTTGCCGATAGCCGCGACGATGCGGCCCCAATTCGGATCCTCGCCTGCGATGGCCGTCTTCACGAGCGGAGAGTTGGCGATGCTCATGCCAACGCGATGGGCGTCCTCGGTGGATGCGGCGCCGGATACGCGGATCTCGACGAACTTGGTCGCGCCTTCACCGTCGCGGACAACCTGATGGGCGAGATTCATCATCACGCCGCGTAGTGCCGCCTCGAACGGTTTGGCCACCGGCGAGCGCGCTGTCACCTCGGCTGCCGGCCCCTGCCCCGTGGCGGCAAGAATCAGCGCGTCCGACGTCGACGTGTCGCTGTCCACCGTGATGGCGTTGAACGTCTCGTCGACCTGGCGCGAGAGCATCTTCTGCAACAAGGCCGGCGCAATCTTTGCGTCGGTGAAGATGTAGACGAGCATCGTTGCCATGTCGGGCGCGATCATGCCCGATCCCTTGGCGATGCCGGCGATGCGGATCGGGCCGCCGTCACCTTCGACGATGGCCGATGCGCCCTTGGGAAACGTGTCGGTCGTCATGATCGCCCGTGCCGCGCCCGCGATTCCCTGTTCGCTCAGGCCGGCCACCAGCAGCCCGATGCTCGCAGTGATCCGCTCATGCGGAAGCGGTTCGCCAATGACACCCGTGGACGATGAGAACACGCGCGACGCGGGCATGCCCAGGGCCGTGGCGACTGCCCCCGTGATTCCGTCCACGGCTTTCTGACCTGCCTTTCCGGTGAAGGCGTTGGAATTGCCCGAATTGACGATGATCGCCGCGCCGGCGCGCGGCGGCACCTTCCCGGCAAGTTTGGACTGGCAATCGAGCACGCAGGCCGCCCGCGTGGACGAGCGCGTGAAGGCGCCCGCCACCGACGTCCCGGGCGCGAGCCGGACCAGCATCACGTCGGTCCGGTTGGCATAGCGCACGCCCGCCGCGACCGACGAAAACTCTGCCCCGGCGATCACGGGAAGATCGGGAAAGGCAGCGGGCGCAAGCGGCGAGACAGGACTGGCGGCCTTTGCCTTTGCCGTTTCCGGCTTTTCCAGCGCCTTCAGCCGTTTCTTCAGCGCCTTGGCTTCTGCCTTCCAGTCGGTCTTTCCCATTGCCGTCCCTGCCCGCCTCAGTTGCCCAGCAGGTTCTGATCGCGAACAAGGGCGGGGTCAATCCCGTCGGTCCGGGTGACTGTCGCCTCGGCCGTCAGCTTGGACACGTAATCGTCCACCGCCTTGCGCTGAAGCTCGTCTGTGATTTCGGGGCGAAGGGCGTCAAGCGTGGGTGGCGCCGCGTCGCGCGTTTCATTCAGCTTGATGAGGTGCCATCCGAATTGCGTCTGAATGGGCCCTGCGACCTCGCCGGGTTTCATTGCCACGACGGCGTCCTCGAAGGGCTTCACCATCATGCCGATGCCGAACCAACCCAGATCACCGCCATTCGCTGCCGATCCGTCCGTTGAATTGGCCTTCGCGAGTTCCGCGAAATCCGCGCCGCCGTCGATCTGCGACCTGAGGTCCTTGGCCGACTGCTCGTCGGGCACAAGGATATGGGCCGCGCTGTATTCGATGCCGGGGGCGATGCCTGCGATCCGGGCGTCATAGGCCGCCTTGATCGCCTCTTCCGTGACGGCACCTTGAACGATGCCCTGCAACGTCGTCCCCGCCAGATAGGCGAGACGCTGGTTTTCCAGCACCAGTTCGTCGCGCTTGGTCAGCTTGCCTTCGACCGTCTGGGCAATGGTCAGTTGCTGGACAAGCTGGTCGACGATGCCCTTGAACAGCACGTCGTCTTCAAGCTGCTGGTATTGCTCCGGCAATTGCGAGGCCAGCGCCACGACCTGCCCAAGCGTGATATCCGTTCCGTTAACGCTGGCCACGACGGTTGCCGCCGTTTCGCCTTCGGCCCGCACGGGCGCCGACACGGCAAGCGACAGGACCAAGGCGAGGGCGGATGCCGCCCCGATGCCCGAAAGTTTCGCCATCTCACATTCTCCTGAAGGTGCTGCTTCCTCAAGCGGCGTTGACACTCTGGCCCCGCCCCCTTACATCGCGGGGGTCGCGTGAGACAGGGCGCCTCGGGCCTTCTTGGCTCTTCTATGGAAGGCGGTGGAGGCGGGCAAGTCCTGCGCCTCACACGATCTTGTCAGGAACGACCAGGCGGAGAAAACATGCTGGGTCTCGGAACGCTCGCGCGGAAGGTGTTCGGCACGCCGAACGAACGCAAGGTCAAGTCGGTCCGTCCGCTTGTCGCGAAGATCAACGCGCTGGAGCCGCAGTTCGCCGCCCTGACGGACGAGGGGATCATTGCAAAGACGGCAGAGTTCAAGGAGCGGCTGGCGAAGGGTGAAAGCCTTGACGACCTTCTGCCCGAAGCCTTCGCCAACTGCCGCGAGGCTGCCAAGCGCGCGCTTGGCCTGCGCGCCTTCGATGTGCAGTTGAAGGGCGGGATCTTCCTGCACCAGGGCAATATCGCCGAAATGAAGACGGGCGAGGGCAAGACTCTTGTCGCAACCTTCCCCGCCTATCTGAATGCGCTGACGGGCAAGGGCGTGCATGTTGTCACGGTGAACGACTACCTCGCCAAGCGCGACGCCGAATGGATGAGCAAGGTCTATGGCGCGCTTGGGCTGACGACGGGGGTGGTCTATCCCTACCAGCCCGATGCGGAAAAGCGCGACGCCTACCGCGCCGACATCACCTATGCCACCAACAACGAGTTGGGGTTCGATTACCTGCGCGACAACATGAAGGGGTCGATCGACGAGATGGCCCAACGGGGCCACTACTTTGCGATCGTCGACGAGGTGGACTCGATCCTCGTGGACGAGGCGCGGACCCCGCTGATCATATCAGGGCCTTCGCAGGACCGGTCGGACCTTTACATCAGCGTCGACAAGCTGATCCCCAAGCTTTCGGCCGAGCACTACAAGGTCGACGAAAAGACCCGGAACGTCACCTACACCGACGAGGGCAACGAGGTAATCGAGGGTCTGCTGCGCGAGGCGGGTCTGCTCGACGCTGACGCGTCGCTTTATGACCCGGAAAGCACCACGCTGGTTCACCATGTCACCCAGGCACTGCGCGCGCACACGCTGTTCAACAAGGACCAGCAATACATCGTGCGCGACGGCGAGGTCATGCTGATCGACGAGTTCACCGGCCGCATGATGAAGGGCCGCCGCTTGTCCGAGGGCCTGCATCAGGCCATCGAAGCCAAGGAAGGCGTCAAGATCCAGCCTGAGAATACGACGCTGGCAAGCGTGACGTTCCAGAACTACTTCCGCCTCTACGAAAAGCTTGCGGGCATGACCGGGACGGCGGCGACCGAGGCCGAAGAGTTCATGGAGATCTACAAGCTGGGCGTGGTCGAAGTGCCGACCAACCGCCCCGTCGCCCGCAAGGACGAGCATGACCAGGTCTACCGGACGGCGCGCGAAAAGTATGAAGGTGTCGTCAAGGCGATCCGCGAAGCCCATGAAAAGGGCCAGCCGATCCTTGTCGGGACGACCAGCATCGAGAAGTCCGAGTTCCTGGCCGAAATGCTCAAGAAGGAAGGCATCCCGCACAATGTGCTGAACGCCCGCCAGCACGAGCAGGAAGCCCAGATCGTGGCGGATGCAGGCAAGTTCGGCGCTGTCACAATCGCGACCAACATGGCCGGCCGGGGCACCGACATCCAGCTTGGCGGCAACGTCGAGATGAAAGTTCTCGAAGCGATCAGCGCCGATCCGCACCTGCACCCTGACGAGGTGCGCGCCCGGATCGAGGCGGAACATGCCGAGGAAAAGGAAAAGGTGAAAACCGCTGGCGGCTTGTTCGTGCTGGCGACAGAGCGCCACGAAAGCCGCCGCATCGACAACCAGCTGCGCGGCCGCTCGGGCCGCCAGGGTGACCCCGGACGGTCGTCCTTCTTCCTTTCGCTCGAAGACGATCTGATGCGGATCTTCGGGTCCGAGCGGCTGGACAAGGTGCTGTCCACGCTCGGCATGAAGGAAGGCGAGGCCATCGTTCATCCGTGGGTGAACAAGAGCCTCGAGAAGGCGCAAGCGAAGGTCGAGGGACGGAACTTCGACATCCGCAAGCAGCTTCTGAAGTTCGATGACGTGATGAACGATCAGCGGAAGGCAATTTTCGGCCAGCGTCTTGAGATCATGGAAGCCGAGGATCTGTCGGAGATCGTGCAGGACATGCGCCATCAGGTGATCGACGACCTGATAGAACAGCACCTGCCGCCCAAAGCCTATGTCGACCAGTGGGATATCGTGGGCCTTGGCGCAGCGCTGCGCGAATGGACCACGCTTGATTTGCCGCTTGCCGACTGGGCCGCCGAAGAGGGCGTTGACCAGGACGTCATGCGTGAGCGTATCGTCGAGGCATCGGATGCGTTGATGGCGGGAAAGCTCGAAGCTTTCGGTCCGGAGACGATGAAGACCATCGAAAAGCAGCTTCTGCTTCAGACGATCGACGCAAAGTGGCGCGACCACCTGCTGCGGCTGGAGCATCTTCGGTCAGTGGTGGGCTTCCGCGGCTATGCGCAGCGCGACCCACTGAACGAATACAAGACCGAAGCCTTCCAGCTGTTCGAATCGATGCTCAACTCGCTGCGCCTCGACGTGACGCAGAAGCTCTCGCAGGTGCGCCCGATCACAAGGGAAGAGCAGGAGCAGATGATGGCGCAGCTTGTGGCGCAGCAGCAGGCCGCGACCCGCGCCGCTGCGCCTGCCCCCCAGCCCGAGCTTGTCGGTGCGGGGGCCGAGGCGCCAGGCCCTGTGCGAACCGCTGCGGCGCCGGGGTTCGACGAGTCGAACCCGGCGACTTGGGGCAATCCGGGGCGTAACGACCCCTGCCCGTGCGGCTCGGGTCAGAAATTCAAGCACTGCCACGGCAAGATCGTGTGACACGAGCAAGGCGAAGCTGCACAGGTTTCGCCTTACTTTTCCCCAAGCTCGAACGATTCAAACCGTTGTTCCGCCACGGATCAGCCTGATTCCCGGCCCAGTTTCGCATGTCAGGCGGAATCGGGAGTGACGGATGAAATCCGGGCAAAGAGTGATGCGGGTCCTTGCTGTCTGCGCCATTGCGCTTGCAGCCGGCCATGTCGCCCAGTCGGGCCAGCGCAATACGGTTCACGCGGCCTCGATGGGCCCTGTCGCGCTTCCGCTGGCCGCGAAAGACCCGCATTCTACTGCAGCGCCCGACCCGGTCCTTCAGTCACCCGCGCTGATCGAGGCAAGCTTGCCCGTGCTACCGATGCCGACCCTGCGCCCGGCAACCAGCCTCGCCGCCCCACTCGCCCCACCGGAAGGTGCCGCCGCGCTTGTGACAACATCCGCGCCGGACTGCGTCCCGATGCTGGCCCTGGCCGCAAGGCCCGGTGCGACGATCGACATTCTTCTTGCGGGGACCTGCCGCCCGAACGAGCGCGTCGTGCTGCGTCACGCGGGTCTTGCGGTGACCTACCGGACGAACGAGGCGGGCGCGCTCTTCGCCTCCATCCCTGCGTTCCAGCCGGATGCCGCGGTCTCGATCCGTTTTGCAGGCGGGGTGCGCGTCGACGCCAGCCTTTTCGTGCCGGAAGCCGAAGGGTATCGCCGTTTTGGGGTGCAATGGCTGGGACCGCAGGCGTTCCGGGTCAACGCCTTTGAGAATGGCGCGGACTATGGCGATGCGGGCCACGTGTCCGCCACCTCGCCGCGCTCGCCCCATCCGGGTGGCGGCTTCCTGATACAATTGGGTGACGCATCTGTCGAAACGCCCATGCTGGCAGAGATCTACACCTTCCCCAGATCGGCGGCCCCGGTTTCCGTTCTGGTCGAAGCGGCTGTGACAGAGACCACATGCGGGCAGGACATGCTGGGTGATCTGATGATGGCCGACCGCGGCGCGCTGACGCTGTCGGACCTTTCTGTCACGATGCCCGGCTGCGATGCCACGGGCGACTATCTTGTGTTGAAAAATCTTCTGCCGGACCTGAAACTCGCCTCCGCGAACTGAGGCAAGGGATGGAGCTTGGCATATCGTTGGACGCGGCACGCGGCGGTCATTGCTGCGTTCGGCCTTTTTCCATTCTCCGGTGCTGCGCAGGACGTCACGCTTACCTCGCGGGATGGCACGCTTTCGGTATCGGGCGAATTTCGCGGTTATGACGGCGAACTTTACCGGATCGAGACCGAGTACGGATTGCTGACACTCGACGCGCAGGCCGTTGTCTGCGACGGCCCGGCTTGTCCCGACCTGACGCAGTTTGTCGCCGAGGTGCGCGTCGCGGGCGAGCAGGGTATGGCGGCCCGGCTGCTGGACCCGCTGCTTGCCGCATTCGCCGGGCAGCGTGGCCTTGCCCTGCGAGTTTCGGGAGATGGGGTATCCGAGCTTGTGGTGCCTGCCGAGGGGCGCGTGGTCGCCCGCTTTCGGTTCCTGCCGGTCTCTTCGGTTGCCGCAGCAGAGGCCCTACGTCTGGGCGAGGCGGATCTGGCGCTGGCAGCGCTGGCCGAACCGGATCTGCGCGCGCGGACGTTGGGGCTGGAATCCCTCGTTGCGATCGTGGCTCCCGACAACCCCGTTCGCCAGCTTGCCACCACGGATCTCGCCCGTGCCTTGTCGGGCGAAGTGCAGAACTGGGCCGAGTTCGGTGGGCCGGATCGACCCTTGGTCATCCACGCTCTTGCGCCCGAGGCGGGCTTTCGACGCGCGCTTGAAGCGCGTCTTGGACAGGCCATCGTTTCAGGCAGCGATCATGGCAGCCTGGCCGCGCTTGACCGCGCCGTGGCGCGCGACCCCTGGGGGCTCGCCGTGACGGCGGGTTCCGCCGTCGACAAGGCCCGCACGCTCGATCTGACCGATAGCTGCGGTTTCCGCCTGCAGCCCGATCCGCTTTCGGTAAAGGCCGAGGACTATCCGCTGACGCAGCCCTTCTTCGTGCTGACGCCGAAGCGCCGCCTGCCCTTGATCGCGCGGGAGTTTCTGGATTTCATGGCAACCCCTGCCGCGGGTCCGGCCATCGCACAGTCCGGCCTTGTCGATCGTGCGGTCGATCGGGCGGACCTGCTGACGGATGGTGTCCGGCTCGCAAACGCGATCCGGGCAGCCGGGCCCGAAGTTCAGGTCGACGAGCTGCAACGCCTGACGCGGGCGATGCAGGGGGCGCAGCGCCTGTCGCTGACGTTCCGGTTCGAGGATGGGGCGCGGACACTGGATGCCGCATCGCGGGACAACCTGCTGGACCTCGTGCGTCTGGTCGACCTGGGGGCCTTCGATGACCAGGAGCTGGTCTTCGTGGGGTTTTCGGACGGGTCCGGGCCAGCCGGGGCCAATCTGGAGTTATCCCGCGACCGAGCGGAGCTCTTGCGCCAGGACCTGGCCGCGACGCTGACCGAAAGTGCGTCAGCAGGGGTCGCACTGGCAGCGGACGGCTTTGGCGAGGCGCTGCCCATCGCCTGCGACGAAAGCCCGATCGGCCGTGAGTTGAACCGGCGGGTCGAGTTGTGGGTCCGGCCGGTCACAGGTAGCCAAGCGAGCGAAAACTGACCTCACGCGATCTCCCGACGATCAGGTGATCGTGCAAAGTCAAACCCAGCACCTGCGCCGCATCCTGAATCTGCGCGGTCATCGCGATATCGGCCTCCGAGGGCGTAGGATCGCCCGATGGATGATTGTGCACGAGGATCAACGCGCTCGCATTCAGCTCAAGCGCGCGCTTGACGACTTCGCGCGGATAGACGGGTACATGATCAACCGTCCCTCGGGCCTGTTCCTCGTCCGCGATCAGGACGTTCTTGCGGTCCAGGAAAAGGATGCGGAACTGCTCGGTCTCGCGATGCGCCATGGCGGTGTGGCAATAGTCGAGAAGCGCGTCCCATGATGACAGCACCGGACGATGCATCACCCGCGCGCGTGCCATGCGCTGCGCCACCGCCTCGCACAGCTTCAACTCCTGCACCACGGCCTCGCCCACGCCTGCGATGGCGCCAAGCCGCGCCGGGGGGGCGGTGATGACGCGGTTCAGGTCGCCGAACGTGTCGAGCAACTGCCGCGCGAGGGGCTTCACGTCCTGCCGCGGGATCGCGCGGAACAGGAGAAGCTCCAGCAGTTCATAGTCTGGCATCGCGGCTGCACCGCCGTCCATGAAGCGGCTGCGCAGACGTTTGCGGTGGTCCTTGATGTAGGATGGGAGGCGGTCGGGAAGCGCGCGGCCCTCAGCCTCGTCATCCTCTGACGACGAAAAGAGCGAGGGCAGCGAGTCGGAGAAGGCGCTCGTGGGGTTCATGGCGCCACTCTGGGGAGGCATGGTGAACAGACCATTAACATTTTCTGTTCACAAGTATCCTCGGGGGGTCCGGGGGGCAGACGGCCCCCCGGCCTCTCCGTCAGGCGCGGCGTCAGCCCTTCATCCCATCCCAGAACGTCTTCACCTTCGAAAAGAAGGTGGAGCTTTCAGGGTTGTTGTCCTCGCTCAGCTTTTCGAACTCGCGCAGCAGTTCCTTCTGGCGCGAGGTGAGGTTGACGGGCGTCTCGACAGCCATCTCGATCAGCATGTCACCCTGGCCGCCGCCCCGCAGGGCGGGCATTCCCTTGGCACGCAGGCGCATCTGCTTGCCGGTCTGACTACCCGCTGGCACCTTCACGCGGCTCTTGCCCCCGTCGATGGTCGGCACCTCGACCTCGCCCCCCAGGGCAGCAGTCGCGATGCTGACGGGCACGCGACAATAAAGGTTCACGCCGTCGCGGATAAAGATCGGATGCTCCTTCACCTCGATGAAGATGTAGAGATCGCCGGAGGGGCCACCACGCAGGCCCGCCTCGCCTTCGCCCGCCAGGCGGATGCGGGTCCCGGTCTCGACCCCGGCAGGGATGTTCACCGAAAGCGCGCGTTCCTTTTCGATCCGGCCCGCGCCGCCGCAGTTCCGGCAGGGGTTCTTGACGATCTGGCCCATGCCGCCGCAGGTCGGGCATGTCCGCTCGACCGTAAAGAAGCCTTGCTGCGCGCGAACCTTGCCCATGCCCGAACAGGTCGGGCAGGTGACGGGCTCTGCCCCGCCTTCCGCCCCGGTACCGCGGCAGACATCGCAGGTGATCGAGGCCGGGACGTTGATGGTCTTCTGCACGCCCAGATAAGCTTCTTCCAGCGAGACGCGCAGGTTGTAGCGCAGGTCGGACCCGCGCTGCGCGCGCGACCGAGCCCCGCCGCCGCCACGACCGCCCATGAAATCGCCGAAAAGGTCTTCGAAGACGTCCGAGAAGGCGCTTGCAAAGTCGCCCTGACCATAGCCCGCACCGCCACGCCCGCCTTCGAAGGCGGCGTGACCATAGCGGTCATAGGCCGCTTTCTTGTCGGCATCCTTCAGGGTGTCGTAAGCCTCGTTCACTTCCTTGAACTGGGCTTCGGCCTGCGGGTTGTCGGAATTGCGGTCCGGGTGAAGCTCTTTCGCCTTGGCGCGATAGGCTTTCTTCAGGTCTTCGGCAGAGGCATTGCGGGACACACCCAGCACTTCGTAGAAATCGCGTTTTGCCATGGCAAACCCCATTGCGTGAACGGGAGGGGGCGGCCCATCTGGCCGCCCCCCTGTCGTTCACGGCGGTGTCACTTCCGCTTGTTGTCGCCAAGATCCTCGAAGTCGGCGTCGACGATGTCATCGTCCACACCGCGCGGTGCATCCGGATCACCGCCTTCCGCTTCGGCCTGGGTCGCCTTGTAGATCGCCTCACCCAGGCGCATCGCGGCTTCGGTCACGTTCTGGATGCCACCCTTGATCTTGCCCGCATCGTCGGACTTGAGGGTTTCCTCCAGCGCGCCCATCGCCAGTTCGATCGCCTCGACCGTCGACGGATCGACCTTGTCGCCATGCTCTTCGATCGACTTCTTGGTCGAGTGCAGCAGGCTTTCGGCCTGGTTCTTGGTCTCGACCAGTTCGCGGCGGGCCTTGTCGGCGTCGGCATTCGCCTCGGCGTCCTTGACCATCTTCTCGATCTCGTCATCCGACAGACCGCCCGAAGCCTGGATCGTGATCGCCTGAGTACGACCCGTGCCCTTGTCCTTGGCGTTGACGCTGACGATACCGTTCGCGTCGATGTCGAAGGTCACCTCGATCTGCGGCATGCCGCGCGGTGCAGGCGGGATCTGTTCCAGGTTGAACTGGCCCAGCATCTTGTTGTCGGCCGCCATCTCGCGCTCGCCCTGGAAGACACGGATCGTCACGGCGTTCTGGTTGTCCTCGGCCGTCGAGAAGATCTGCGACTTCTTCGTGGGGATCGTGGTGTTGCGGTCGATCAGGCGGGTGAACACGCCACCGAGCGTCTCGATGCCCAGAGAAAGCGGGGTCACGTCAAGCAGGACGACATCCTTCACGTCGCCTTGCAGCACACCGGCCTGGATCGCTGCGCCAAGCGCCACGACTTCATCCGGGTTCACGCCCTTGTGGGGTTCCTTGCCGAAGAACTTGGTCACTTCCTCGACCACTTTCGGCATCCGGGTCATACCGCCGACCAGAACCACCTCGTCGATGTCGCCGACCGACAGGCCCGCATCCTTCAGCGCGGCCTGGCACGGCTTGATCGAGCCCTTGATGAGGTCGCCGACCAGGCTTTCCAGCTTGGCGCGGGTCAGCTTGACCACCAGGTGCAGCGGCTGGCCCGTGTTGCGGTCCATGCTGATGAAGGGCTGGTTGATCTCGGTCTGCTGGCTGGACGAAAGCTCGATCTTGGCCTTTTCCGCCGCTTCCTTCAGGCGCTGAAGCGCCATCTTGTCGAGCGTCAGGTCGACGGCATGTTCCTTTTTGAACTCGTCGGCCAGGTAGTTGACGATGCGCATGTCGAAGTCTTCGCCGCCGAGGAAGGTATCCCCGTTGGTCGATTTGACTTCAAAGAGGCCATCGTCGATTTCCAGGATCGTGATGTCAAACGTCCCGCCGCCGAGGTCATAGACCGCGATCGTCCTGGCTTCCTTCTTGTCGAGACCATAGGCGAGCGCCGCCGCCGTGGGTTCGTTGATGATGCGCAGCACTTCGAGGCCCGCGATCTTGCCCGCGTCCTTGGTTGCCTGGCGTTGTGCGTCGTTGAAATAGGCGGGCACGGTGATGACGGCCTGCGTGACGGGCTCGCCCAGATAGGACTTGGCCGTTTCCTTCATCTTCTGAAGGATGAAGGCCGAAATCTGCGAGGGCGAATACTTCTCGCCGCGCACTTCGACCCATGCGTCGCCATTTCCGCCGTTCACCACGGCATAGGGCAGGTTCTTCTTGTCCTTCGCGATCATGCTGTCGTCATAGCGGCGCCCGATCAGGCGCTTGACGGCGAAGACGGTATTCGAGGGGTTCGTGACCGCCTGGCGCTTGGCCGGCTGGCCGACGAGGCGTTCGGTTTCGGTGAAACCGACGATGGAGGGGGTGGTGCGGGCGCCTTCCGAGTTCTCGATCACGCGGGGCTGCGCCCCATCCATGATCGCAACGCAGGAGTTCGTGGTCCCGAGGTCAATCCCGATGACTTTGGCCATGTAAAGCTACCTCTTCTTTCGGCGATGTTGTGGGGTCCAGACCCGTTTTGGCCCCTGGTCCCCGATCCCAATGAGATCCGGCCGGGGCGGCCGCCCCGATCCGGCTTCGGGGGGTATATAAGAGGGGGTCGGGGGGGCTGCAAGCGTGGTGGCGAGAGGAAAATCGGAGGATGGCAATGAACCCGGACGAATCGACAGAACGACCGCAGCCAAGCCTGCGCATTGCCGGCTTCGAGATCTATGAGGGGCTGATCGACGCGACGGGCCAGCGCGCGCTTGTCGAGGACCTTCGCGCGGTGGTGGCCGCAGCGCCCCTGATCGCGCCTGTCACCCCGGGCGGGCGGCAGATGAGCGTACGGATGACCGCCTGTGGCCGGGTGGGCTGGGTGACGGACCGGGCCGGTTATCGCTACGCGGACCGGCACCCGTCCGGTGTCGCTTGGCCCCCGATCCCCGAACGGGTGTCGGAGCTCTGGCACCGTGTGACCGGGCTTGCTCGCGCGCCGGACTGCTGTCTTGTGAATTTCTACGGCGAGGCCGCGCGCATGGGCCTTCATCAGGATCGGGACGAGGGCGATTTCAGCTTTCCCGTCCTGTCGATCTCGCTCGGCGACGACGCGCTGTTCCGCATGGGCGGGGTGGAACGGAAAGCGCCCACGACCAGCGTCTGGCTTCGATCAGGCGATGTGGTGGTGATGGGCGGACCCGCACGTCTGGCATGGCACGGGATCGACCGGGTGCGCCACGGAAGCTCGTCCTTGTTGCCGAAAGGCGGGCGCATCAACCTGACGCTTCGGGTCGTCGCGTGATCAGTCCTTTGCGCCCCAGCTGATCGAGGCGTGGCGGCGCGTGTAGAACTCGCCCATCAGCCCGATCAGGATGCAGATGAGCGTGACCTTCACGGCGTAGTCGATGGAACTGTAGTGCGGGCTGTAGTTGAGGAACACGAAACCGCGCGTCTGGTCGATGACATGGAAGAGCGGATTCCAGTCGAACCACGCGCGGATGTGGGGCGGTGTCGCATTGGCGAGAAACATCTTGCCGGACGCGATCATGTTCAGGCGCTGGTAGACCATGGCGAGAATACCGATCAGCGCGGGGTTCCAGGGTCTTGCGGCCATGAACATCATGCCGATCGCGCATCCGCTGGCCCAGGCGAGCAGCAGCATGCACAGCGTTCCGACCGGCTGGTCGATGGTCACCGGTGTCCAGAGCGTGTGGTAGAGAAACAGGATCGCCGCGGCCGAGATGATCTGGATGTAAAGCGTCGAAAGGGCCGCAGCGCAGATCGACACGATCGGGTTCATCGGCGCGTGCTTCATCATGGGCGAGGTCGATGTTTCGGCCCCCGAGACAGCCCCAAGGGCCTTCACATGCGTCATGAACATGAAGACGCCGGTCATGATGTAGAGGATGAAGTCGCCTCGAAGCGGCGAGGACCGGATGCCGATGATGTAGAACGTCAGCAGGAAGACGCCGACGAAGATCGCCGACTGGATCATGTTCATCACCAGCCCGAAGGCGGCGTTGCGGTGCGATTTGCGGATCGAACGCACACTGGCATGAAAGATCACCTCGAGCATCGCGAAGGCCGAGCCGAGACGGGTCGTGCGAATGTCGGGCCTGAACATGCCTGCCGCCTTGTTGCGTTCCAACCGGACGTTTCCGATCCTGGACGGGAAATCTTGCCGTTCCCTTGACGAGCAAGCATAAGGAAACCGGAGGATTTTTCAACCGCTGCGCCCCCGGTGCGGCAGAAGGAGCTTGTTATGGACTTTGACCGGCTGGTCGCGGTGATGCGCCGTCTGGCGCTCGAGGCGGGCGAACGCATTCTCGAGGTCTACAATTCGCCCTCGTTCGAGGTGAAGTCGAAATCCGATACCAGCCCCGTGACCGAAGCGGACGAGGCGGCTGACGCGCTGATCTCGGCCGGACTGCGCGCAGAATTTCCCGATGTCACGCTGATCACCGAAGAACAGGCAGATTCGCATGCGCTGTCGGCGCGGACATTCCTGATCGTGGACCCGCTCGACGGGACGAAGGAATTCGTGCAACGGCGCGGCGATTTCACCGTGAACATCGCCTATGTTCAGGACGGTGTCCCTGTGCGCGGTGTGGTCTACGCCCCGGCGCAGGGACGGCTTTTCTACACAGCGCCCGATGGCGCGTCTGTGGAAGAGGTCGGCCCGCATGACGTGGCACAGCCCGGCGCGACGCGCCCGCTGAAGGTCGCCGCATCCGACAATGACGCCTTGATGGTCGTCGCCTCGAAGTCGCATCGCGATCAGGCAACCGATGACTACATCGCGCGCTATGCCGTGCGCGACATGACCAGCGCGGGGTCCAGCCTCAAGTTCTGCCTCGTCGCGACAGGTGAGGCCGATCTCTATCCGCGCCTTGGCCGCACGATGGAATGGGACACGGCGGCAGGCGATGCCGTCCTGCGCGGAGCGGGCGGGCATGTGGTGCGTTTCGACGACCATACACCGCTGGCCTATGGCAAGCCGGGATGGGACAATCCCTTCTTCATCGCACATGCTCCGGGCGTTGTCCTGAAAGCCTGATTGCATGTCCGCCATCATCGTCATTCCGGCGCGTTTCGCCTCAACGCGCTATCCCGGAAAACCGCTGGTTGCCTTGCGAGGCGCGGACGGCGTGGCGAAGTCGCTGATCCAGCGCAGCTGGGAAGCGGCACTTGCCGTGCGTGGCATCGACCGGATCGTCGTTGCCACCGACGACATTCGCATCCGTGACGCGGCGACCGGTTTCGGTGCGGAAGTGGTCATGACGTCGTCACACTGCCGCAATGGCACCGAGCGGTGCGCCGAGGTGTTGGCGCAGGTCGGCCCGTTCGATATCGTGGTGAACCTGCAGGGCGATGCCCCCCTCACCCCGCCGTGGTTCGTCGAGGCGCTGGTCGAGGCGCTTCGGCCGGGACGCGGCTGCAGAGGTGGCGACGCCCGTTCTGCGGGCCGATGGAGCGACCCTTCACGGTTTCCTCGCGGATCGCCGCGCCGGGCGTGTGGGCGGAACGACGGCCGTCTTTGGCGTCGGCGGTCGCGCCCTCTATTTTTCGAAAGAGGTCATCCCCTACATCGCGCGCGACTACGCCGCGTCAGAGCAGACGCCGGTCTTCCACCATGTCGGGGTCTACGCCTATCGACCGCGCGCTCTTGCGGCCTATCCCGACTGGCCCATTGGTCCGCTCGAAGACCTCGAGGGGCTGGAACAGCTCCGGTTTCTGGAGAACGGACGAGCGGTGCTGTGCGTCGAGGTCGAGGCGCGCGGTCGTCTCTTCTGGGAACTGAACAATCCCGAAGACGTTATCCGCATTGAAGAAATGTTGCAGAAGATGCCGGTGTGAAGCGTGTATCTTCTTTCGTCAAAGGGTGCTGATTGTGCTCGTTTGGCAAAAAATTGCCGGTGGTATTGGTGATTTTGCCGAATTCCGGTCAGAATCATGTGTGATGACACCCGGGGTGTTTGTAAGAAGAAGCGACCCGGCCAGATATTCAAGATCGTGGAAAGCAAGCCAGAATGAAAAAGCATAAGGTCACGAAAGCCGTATTTCCGGTTGCGGGACTCGGCACGAGGTTCCTGCCGGCGACCAAGTCGATCCCCAAGGAAATCATGACTTTGGTCGATCGTCCGTTGATCCAGTACGCGATCGACGAGGCTCGGGCCGCCGGGATCAAGGAATTCATCTTCGTGACGTCGCGTGGCAAGGGTGCGCTGGAAGACTATTTCGACTATGCTCCCGAGCTGGAGAATGCCCTGCGCCGCGCCGGAAAAGAACATCTTCTGGAGCTTCTGAAGCAGAGCAACATGGAAAGCGGCGCCATCGCTTATGTGCGCCAGCACAAGGCGCTTGGCCTCGGCCATGCCGTCTGGTGCGCGAAACGTCTGATCGGCGACGAGCCTTTTGCAGTGATGCTGCCCGATGACGTGATTGCCGCCGAGAAGCCCTGCCTTCAACAAATGGTCGAGGCTTATGCCGACATCGGTGGCAACATGGTCGCCGCCATGGAAGTTCCGCCGGAAAAGGCATCGTCCTACGGTGTGCTCGACATCGCCGAGGACATGGGTGCGCTTGTTACCGTGAAGGGGATGGTCGAGAAACCGAAGGCCGAAGAAGCTCCGTCCAACCTTGCTGTCATCGGCCGCTACATCCTTTCCCCACAGGTTCTCGAGAACCTCAGCCGCATCAAGCATGGCGCGGGTGGCGAGATCCAGTTGACCGATGCCATCGCCGAAGAAATCAAGGAAGGTCGCAGCGTCTATGGCTACCGCTTCCGGGGGCAACGCTACGATTGCGGGTCCAAGGCGGGCTTCCTGCAGGCGACCGTTGCGTTCGGCCTGGCTCGCGAAGAACTTGCGGCGGAATTCTCGGAGTTTCTGCATCAGATGATCGCGCAGCAGAAGGCTGCGCAATAGCGCGTGGACCATGCGCCCCCCAACGGATGTAGCCGGGGCGCAGGCCAACCATGACAGACACGGACCATGATCTGTGGATGGCTTATCGCCTGCGCTGGAAACGGCGCAGGCTTTTGTTTCGCGCCTTTCGCAGTCGGCATCAGCTGAAAGTCGTCAAGGACAGGACCCGGCAGATCGGTGACGGCGATATCCTTGCGTTCTGCTGTCTCCGTGACGAAGCCGAGCGGCTTCCGCACTACCTCCGGCACTATCGTCGTCTGGGCGTCCGTCATTTTCTGGTCGTCGACAACGGCAGCACGGACGGCAGTGACGCCCTGCTGGCCGAACAGCCCGATGTTTCGGTCTGGCACACGTCGTCAAGCTACAAGCAGTCGCGCTTTGGCGTGGACTGGCTTGGCTGGTTGCAGATGCGCTTTGGTCATGGCCACTGGTGCCTGACGGCAGACGCGGACGAGACGCTGATCTATCCGCATTGGGAAACGCGCGACTTGCGGGCCTTGACCGGATGGCTGGACCGGAGCGGCATCGTCGCTTATCCCGCGATGATGCTTGACCTCTATCCGAAGGGGCCGGTCGGGCATCAGAGCTATGTCGCCGGGCAGGATCCGACCGAAGTTCTGAACTGGTTCGACGGCGGCAACTATACCATGCGTGTTCAAGAGCCACTTGGGAACCTTTGGATTCAGGGCGGGGCAAGGGCGCGGTTCTTCTTTGCCGAGGAACCACGGAAGGCGCCGACGCTCACCAAAATTCCACTGGTGAAATGGAACCGACGCTTCGCCTATGTGAACTCGTCGCACACGCTTTTGCCGCCCCGCCTGAACCGGGTCTACGACCAGAGCGGCGGCGAAGCACCTTCCGGTATCCTTCTGCACAGCAAGTTTCTTCCCGGTGCCGTTGACCGTGCCCGCGTCGAGCGGGAGCGTCGCGAGCACTTTGCCCGAAGCGAACAGTACGACAGCTACTATGCGCAGGTGATCGCCGGTCCCGACCTGTGGTGTTCCGCGTCCAGCCGGTTCACGGGGTGGCGCCAGCTTGAGGCGATGGGGCTGATGTCGCGCGGTGGATGGCTTTGATTGTGACGTTAGGATGACAGCGCTAACCTTGGCCTGGCCGCGCATGTTTACTTGGGTCGGACAACGAATTACGTTTCCTTGGGCGCAGGCGGAATTTTCTTTCGTGCGCGGTAGGGGCAACGACGTGACGCGCAGAATCGGGTTAACCGATCTTGAACCCTGTGGGGTTAGGGAGCCGCGTTCGCTTGGGTCGCGCGCGGGAACGGAACGAGATCTTGGGATTCGTTAACTCTTATCTCATGCGGCTACGGCGCAAGAGGTGCCATCTGCGTGCCTGGCGCCGTTCGCGCGAATTGTCTGTCGTCCGCGACAGGACCGGTGCGATCAAGGCGGATGCGATCATCGTTTTGTCCACGCTGCGCAACGAGCGTGTCAGGCTGCCGTTTTTCCTGCGCTATTACCGCGATCTTGGGGTCGAGCATTTTCTGATGGTCGACAACGGGTCCGATGACGGATCGGCCGCGTATCTTGCCGAACAACCCGATGTCTCGCTCTGGCGAACCGAGGCGAGCTACAAGCGCGCGCATTTCGGGGTGGACTGGCTGACATGGTTGCAGCGGCGGCACTGCCACGGTCACTGGTCACTCACGGTCGATGTCGACGAATTCCTTGTCTATCCGTTCTGCGACACCCGGCCGCTGCGCGCGCTGACCGACTGGCTCGAGGCGTCTTCGCTTCGGTCGTTCTCGGCTATGCTGGTCGACATGTATCCCAAGGGCTCGATGTCGGCGCAACCCTATCGGGACGGTCAGGACCCGTTCGAGATTGCAGCCTGGTTCGACTCGGCAACTACATGATCTCGCGCAACCACCTTTACGGGAACCTGTGGATTCAGGGCGGCCCACGCGCGAGGGCCTTCTTTGCCGACGATCCCTATCGTGCACCGGCCTTGAACAAGATCCCGCTGGTGAAATGGCATCGGAACTACGCCTATGCCAGTTCGACCCACATGCTTCTTCCGCGCGGCTTGAACCAGGTCTACGACACCTGGGGCGGCGAGAAGGCGTCGGGTTGTCTACTTCATGCCAAGTTTCTCGACACCTTTGCCGAAAAGGCAAAGGAAGAGGTCCTGCGTGGCCAGCACTATGCCGAAAGCCACGAATACAAGGCCTATCGATCGGGCGCCGAGGCGTCGGTCGACCTGTGGTGCAAGTGGTCCGAGAAATACATCAACTGGCGCCAGCTTGAAATTCTTGGCCTGATGTCCAAGGGGAACTGGGCATGACGGCGACGCAGGGCACCGTCGGTTTCATCATGCTTTGCCACACTGCGTTTGACCGCGCGGCCCAGGTTGCACGCCACTGGGCGGAACGTGGCTGCCCGGTTGTCATCCATGTCGACCGCCGCGTCGGACGCGGCCCCGCAGCCGAGTTGCAAGCGGCGCTGAGCGACCTTCCCGATGTCAGGTTTTGCCACCGACATGCGTGCCGCTGGGGGACCTGGGGGCTTGTCGCTGCCACACAAACCGCCGCCGAAATGATGCTGCGCGACTTCCCCGGCGTCCAGCATGTCTACCTCGCGTCGGGGGCCTGTCTGCCGCTGCGCCCGGTTGAGGAACTGGTCAGCTATCTTCAGGCGCGGCCGCGCACCGATTTCATTGAATCAGTGACGACGCGGGACGTAGGCTGGACCGTTGGCGGGCTTGACCTTGAACGCTTCACGCTGCGCTTTCCGTTTTCATGGCGAACGCATCGACGCCTGTTCGACGCCTATGTGCGCCTTCAGCGCAAGCTTCGCCTTCAGCGGCGCATCCCCGCAGACATCGTGCCGCATCTTGGCAGCCAATGGTGGTGCCTGACCCGAAGGACGTTGTCAGCCATTCTGGAGGACCCGGATCGACCGGCGCACGATGCCTATTTCCGTCATGTCTGGATTCCGGACGAAAGCTATTTCCAGACCCTCGTGCGTCGCTACTCCGGCGACATCGAAAGTCGGTCGCTGACGCTTTCGAAGTTCGACTTCCAGGGCAAGCCGCACATGTTCTATGACGACCACCTGCAGCTTCTGCGCCGGTCGGACTGCTTCGTTGCGCGCAAGATCTGGCCCCACGCCGACAAGCTTTACGACGCATTCCTGACGGCGACGCCCGGGGCGCCGACGATGGCGGAACCCAGCCCGGGCAAGATCGACAGGCTGTTTTCCAAGGCGGTCGAGCGGCGGACCAAGGGGCGGCCCGGTCTCTACATGCAAAGCCGATTTCCCGACGACAAATGGGAATATGGCAAGACCTGCTCACCCTATTCGGTCTTCCAGGGTTTCTCGGACGTTTTCGACGATTTCGAGACGTGGCTTGGAAAGATGACCGGAACACGGGTGCACGGCCATCTTTTCGCGCCGGACCGCGCCGAGTTCGCGGGGGGCGAAGAGGTTTACAACGGTGCGCTGAGCGCCAGCGCCAGCCTGAGGGATTACAACCCCAAATCATTCCTGACCAACCTGATCTGGAACACCCGGGGCGAGCGGCAATGCTTCCAGTTCGGGCCGGGCGACAATCAGGCCTTGAACTGGTTCATGGCGACGGATTCCAACGCGCAGATATCGGTCATCTCGGGGGCTTGGGCGGTTCCTCTGTTCCGCGCCAACATGAACTTCGGCGAAATCCGCAAACAGGCGGCACATTTACAGAAGATCGAGGCGGGCTGGCTGGATATCCTGCGCTCGCCGCTCACCAAGGCACGGGTCAGGATCTGGACGCTGGCCGAATTCGTCGAGCATCCGATGGAGCCGTTGCAGACCATCGTCGACGAGATCAGCCCCCGCGGTATGCGAAGGCTGACCGAGGCGCCGCGGCTGGTCGATCTTGGCGGCTTCGGCCAGTTCCTGCAAAGCCTGCGCAATCAGGGCATGCAGCCTGTGCTGATGGGCGATTTCCCCACAGGCGATCCGGCAGTTCCCGCGCCAGGGCGCCGTGGCCGCCCCTATCTGGTCAAGTAAACGATGGCGCAGCGCTTCGACAGCTTCGTGATGCTGGCTGGCATGCGGACTGGGTCGAATTTCCTTGAGGCCAACCTGAACGCCCTTCCGGGCGTGGCCTGCCATGGCGAGGTGTTCAATCCGCATTTCATGGGGCACGAGCGTCGGACCGAGCAATTCGGCATCTCGATGGCGGCGCGCAATGCCGATCCCCTCGCCGTGCTGGCCGCGATGCGTCGCGGCCCGGAGTTGTCGGGGTTCCGCTTCTTCCACGATCACGATCCGCGCGTGTTGACCGCCGTGCTTGCCGATCCGGCCTGCGCAAAGATCATCCTGACGCGCAACGCGCTTGAAAGTTACGTCTCGCTGAAGATCGCGCAGGCGACCGGGCAGTGGAAGGCAAACTCGGCGAAGACGATGAAGACGGCGAAAGCGCAGTTCGTCGAGGCCGAATTCGCGGCGCATCTGGCCGATCAGCAGGCGTTCCAGCGGATGCTGTTGCGCAAGTTGCAGGTGACGGGGCAGGCGGCGTTCGTTCTGGACTATGCGGATATCGGCGAACTCGACGTGCTCAACGGTCTCGCGGCATTCTTGGGTGTGGAAGCGCGGCTCGCTGCCGTGGATGGGACGCTCAAGAAACAGAACCCGCAAAGTCTGACGGACAAGGTCGCAAATCCCGACGAGATGACGCAGGCGCTTCAGCGGATCGACTGGTTCGATATGGCGAACGTGCCGATTTTGGAGCCGCGTCGTGGACCAATGGTCGGTCAGCTTGTCGCGTCGGCTGGGGCGCCGCTTCTCTATCTGCCGATCAGGGGTGCGCCGCGCGCCATTGTCGACTGGCTGGGAGCTATCGGGAAGCGCGGGGTCGTTGAAGGTTTCGACCAGAAGACCCTGCGCCAATGGAAGCGCCAGCATCCGGGATTTCGCAGTTTCACGGTTCTGCGGCATCCGGCTGTGCGGGCGTATGACGTATTCGAGCGGCAGGTTCTGACCGGAAAGATGGCGGACATGGCCGGGGCCGTGTCACGTCAGATCAAGGCCCCGTTGCCGACGCCGGAGGATACCGTCGGCCTGCGTTCGGCATTTCTCGTGTTTCTCCAGCAGGTGAAGCGGGGGCTTTCGGGACAGTCGCATCTGCGCGTTCTGCCCGACTGGGCAAGCCAGGTCGCGATCCTGCAGGGCTTCGCGCAGGCGCAGCTACCCGATCATGTCCTGCGTGAGGATCGGCTGGAGGACGGGCTGCGCTGGCTTGCCTCAGAGGTCGCAATCCCGGCGCCTTCTGCGCCGAAGCTGGCTACCCCGGACGGTCTGGAAGCGATCTACGACGACGAGGTCGAAGCTGCGGTGCGCGAGGCCTATCAGAGGGATTACGTCGGCCTTGGCTTCGGCCCGTGGCGCTAGTGCTCAGGCCGCCTGGTTGGCGCGGCCTTCGGTGAGAATGGCGTGAAGCTTTGCCGGATCAGTGTTCGCGCGAAGCTTCGCGCAGATCGAAGGATCCCGCATCGTGCGACTGACCAGCGCCAGCGCCTTGAGGTGATCCACGCCCGAGTCCTTGGGCGCAAAGAGTGCAAAGACCAGGTCGACCGGCTGGCGATCGACCGAGTCGAAATCGAGCGGTTTCTCCAGGCGGAGGAAGATCCCGATGATCGAAGACAGATCCTCAAGCCGCGCATGCGGAAGCGCGATCCCGTGACCAACACCGGTCGGTCCAAGGCTTTCGCGTTCCTGCAACCCGTCCACGGCGACCGACGCATTCAGGCCATAGGCTTGCGCGGCAACTTCGCCAAGCTCCTGAAACAGGCGCTTCTTGCTTGTCAGGTGCCCGACGACCCTGACGGCCCCCGGCTTCAGCAGCTTGGAAAGTTCCATAAGTCGTTCAATTCCTGCGCAGGCGGGCGCTACTTGCTGTTTCGCGGGTCGATCCAGCCGATGTTTCCGTCATCCCTGCGATAGACAACATTGACACCACCGTGACCCTCGTTGCGGAACACCAGCATCCGGTGGCCTGCAAGTTCCAGCTGCATCACTGCTTCGCCGACGGTGATCGAAGGAATCTTCGTCTCCATCTCGGCAATCACGACGGGCTGGAGCGTGTCGGGCTCCGTATCCTCGGGCTCCTCGGATGACGCGAGGATATAGGAGGAGCCGCCGTCGAATTCAACAGGTGCCGTGCGGTCACGATGGTGACTGCGCAGGCGTCGCTTGTAGCGGCGCAACTGCTTGTCCATCTTCTCGCGGCATGAACTCGAATGCCGCGTAGATCTCGCCGGCATGACCTTTGGCCTGTGCCGTCAGGCCGGTCGAGAGATGGATCACGCTTTCGCAGACGAATTCATGCGCCACGCGCGAGAAGACCACGATGCATTCGGTGGGGCGCTGTGCGTATTTCTCGATCACCTCGCCCATTTCGGCCTTCACATGCGTCTGAAGCGCCTCGCCGATGTCGATCTGTTTTCCGCTGATTTGGTACCGCATGACCCCTCCCTTCGGATAGGCGGCAGGATCAGCCGCGCAACGTGCGGGCTGGTCCCATTTCTGGCAATGTTCCGGTGGTCTGGACCGCATACGGACCGCGTCTCGCGGGGCAGTCGTGCTGCCGCAGTCGGGCGATCGGTATGGGCGGGTTGCTCGCGCATCACGGGTATTTGGCGGCAGGTGGGGCTGGCTTGTCAACTGCTACGTCACGCCCCCGTCACAATGCGGGGCAAGTGTCAGCCGATCCGGAAATCGCGGCCCAGATAAACGCGGCGCACGTTCTCATCCCGCACCACTTCGTCGGCGGTTCCGCTCATCAGCACGGCACCGTCGTGCAGGATGTAGGCGCGATCCACGATCTCGAGCGTTTCGCGAACGTTGTGATCGGTAATCAGAACCCCGATGCCGCGCCCCTTGAGATCCTGGACCAGATGCCGGATCTCACCGACCGCGATGGGATCGACCCCGGCGAAGGGTTCGTCGAGCAGGAGATACTTCGGGTCCGCCGCAAGGCAGCGGGCGATCTCCACCCGGCGCCGCTCACCACCGGAAAGCGCAAGGGCTGGCGCGCGCCGGATATGCGTGATCGAAAAGTCCGACAGCAGTTCCTCGAGCCGTTCACGGCGCTTGTGACGGTCCGACAGGGCGATTTCGAGCACCGCAAGGATGTTGTCCTCGACCGACAGGCCACGAAAGATCGACACTTCCTGCGGAAGATAGCCGATCCCCAGCCGGGCGCGCCGATACATGGGCAGTTGCGTCACATCGCGGCCATCGATGTTGACGCTGCCGCCCTCGGGCGTGACGAGGCCCGCAATCGTGTAAAAGCATGTCGTCTTGCCCGAACCGTTCGGCCCGAGCAACGCGACGACCTCGCCCCGCTTCAGATCAAGGCTCATGTCCCGCAGCACCGGGCGCTTGCGATAGCTCTTTCGCAGGTTGCGCACGCTCAGTCCGGCGCTGCCGTCGGTCAGCACCAGATCGGGCGGAGGGGTCATGGCTGGGCGCTGCCCGGGACGAAAACCGACTGGACACGACCCTGCATGACGCCCTGGCCGGTGTTGAGATCGACAGTGAGCTGGTTGCCGGAAAGCGCGCTTGACCCCTGGGTCAGCAGAACCTGACCGGTCATCACCACTTCCCCGGTGTCGATGGTATAGACGGCCGCATCGGACTCGGCTGCCTCGCCGCCATTGACGAGGGTCACGCCACCCGAGGCGTCCAGCCGCTCGATGGCCTTGCGATCCTCGGCGTAATTCACCGTCACGAGCGGCGCCGACAGACGCATCGCGCCCTGGATCACCACCACGTTGCCCGAGAACACCGCCGTCCCGTCGGCCTGGTTGACCTGCAACTGTTCCGCCGTCACCTCGACAGGCAGCGTCGGGTCGCCCTTCATGCTGCCGAAGGCCACGGTCGCACCGCCCGTCTGCGCAAGCGCACCCGTCGCCGCGAAGGCGAAGGTCAAAGCGAGGATGCGGAGAGGGGTGAACATGCCTGGCCTCGGTCGGAGGATCATCTGGTAGGTTCGTATATCAGCCGAACGCCGCCGTTGAAAACCAGAAGATACTGGCCGGTGGCTGCCGGGTCCGCCCGAAGGTCCATTCTGTCGGCGGTGATCTGCCCGATCGGGCCCTGTGCCTCGACCGATCCGGTCGCGACCAGCGAGGTCGCGTCCATCGTCCCGTCCATGACCTCCGCCGTCATGCGGTAGCCGGTGGAGTTGGTCAGCACCACATCGCCGGTCATCCGATAGGTGCCCGCCGTCGAGTCGATCTGTGCGGAGTGCGGCTGCGATGTCGGTCGTCGTGCCGTCCGGCGTGACGAGCTGGGCGCGCAGGTCGGTCGCCGTGCCGGAGGTCGGATCGGTCAGGTTCGGGCGCATGTCGGCGGCATCTAGGCTGATCGTGGCCCCATCACTGGTCACGCCCGAGAAGCGGGGCGTGGTCAGACGCGGTTCACGGACACGCTCATCGAGTTCCACCTGCGAATAGGGCAGCGTGGCATTCGGATCTATGCTGCGCGAGACGAGGAAGATCGACGACAGCATCCCAAGCGCAATCAGCGGAAGAAGGATCTTCAGCCACGCCACCAGCCGCGAATGGGTGTTGTCATGTGCGGCCATGTTCAGGCGATGCCAGCCCGAAGGCAGTCATGGATGTGCAGGATGCCGACTGCGGCACGGCTGCCCTTCGGGTCCACGACGAACAGTGTCGTGATCTTGCGTTCGTTCATCACGGCAAGGGCCTTTTCCGCCAGCGCCTCGGGCCCGATTGTGCGGGGCGAGGCTGTCATTACCTCGTCAGCGCTATGCGACAGAAGGCCGTCCATATGCCGCCTCAGGTCGCCATCCGTCACGATCCCGATCAGATAACCATCGCTGTCCGTTACACCAACCACGCCGAACCCCTTCTGGCTTATGGCCAGCAGAGCCTCGCTCATCGGTGTGCCGGTCGAGACGAGGGGCATGTCGGTATGCATCAGGTCGGCAACGCGCGTCAGCCTGGCGCCAAGTTTGCCGCCGGGATGGAAGATGCGGAACTGGTCGGGGGTGAACTGCCGATGTTCCATCAATGCGACCGCGATCGCATCGCCAAGGGCAAGCGCCATGGTGGTCGATGTGGTGGGAACGACGCCCGTCTCGCAGGCTTCGGGCGCGTCGGGCAGCAGGATTGCGACGTCTGACTGGCGCAGAAGGGTCGAGTCCGGACGTGCGGCGATCCCGATCAGGGGAATGTCGAAGCGGCGCGTGTGGGCGACGATATCGGCCAGTTCGGGCGTCTCGCCAGAGTTCGACAGCACCATCACGACATCGCCGCGCATCACCATGCCAAGGTCGCCATGGCTCGCTTCGGCCGGGTGAACGAACTGCGCGGGCGTGCCGGTGGAGGCGAGCGTCGCCGCGATCTTGCGGGCGATGTGACCCGACTTGCCCATGCCCGAGACGATGACGCGCCCTTTCGCGTCAAGGATCACGTCGACCGCCTTCGCCACCGATCCGTCAAGCCCGGCTGCCAGCATTTCCAGCGCCTCTGCCTCGCGCTTGATGACGCGGCGGGCGGTGGCGAGGACGGCGTCAGTGGTGGAAGAGGTCATTCGGTTCGTCCCATCCCATCAGGTCAAGCTCGGCCCGTGTCGGCAGGAAGTCGAAGCAGCGTTGCGCAAGATCCAGGCGCCCTTCGCGGATCAGCCGGGCTTCGAGTTCGTCCTTCAGCCTGTGCAGGTATAGCACGTCCGAGGCCGCATATTCCTTCTGGGCCTCGGTCAACTCTGACGCGCCCCAGTCGGAGGTCTGCTGCTGCTTCGAGACATCGACGTTGACCAGTTCCTGAAGCAGGTACTTCAGGCCGTGCCTGTCCGTGAAGGTCCGGATCAGGCGCGAGGCGATCTTGGTGCACCAGACGGGTGCGGTCACGACACCAAAGGCCTTTTGCAGCGCCGCGATGTCGAACCTGCCGAAGTGAAAGAGCTTCAGCGTCTGCGGATCCGTCAGAAGGCGCTCGAGGTTGGGCGCGCGGGTCTGGCCGCGTTCGATCTGCACAAGATGGGCATGACCGTCACCCGACGAAAGCTGCACGACGCAGAGCCGGTCGCGGCGCGGGTCAAGGCCCATCGTCTCCGTGTCGATCGCCACCACGGGGCCGAGATCGAGGCCGTCGGGAAGGTCGTTCTTGTAGTGGTGGATTGTCACGGTCTGATCCCTCGAACTGGCACGAAGGATCGATGGTGCCCAGGAGAGGACTCGAACCTCCACGCCTTGCGGCACACGGACCTGAACCGTGCGCGTCTACCAATTCCGCCACCTGGGCAGGTGTCGTGGGGGGCGATTTACCGGGGGGGGCATGGAGTGTCAACGGGTTGTCATGAAAATTCGTCGCGGGCATTGGTGCTTGTTCGCGGCGGTTCGAAAAGCTATTCCCTCGGGCAGTTTCCCACGCAGACGGCAAGGAGCGGGGCCGATGGACAAGCTTGTCACCATCTACGGCGGTTCGGGGTTCATCGGGCGTTACATCGCACGCCGGATGGCCAAGGCGGGCTGGCGCGTCCGCGTCGCCGTGCGCCGCCCGAACGAAGCGCTTTTCGTGCGCCCCTATGGCGTCGTCGGTCAGGTCGAACCCGTGCTGTGCAACATTCGTGACGATGCCTCGGTCCGGTCGGTGATGAAGGGCGCGCATGCGGTGGTGAACTGCGTCGGCATCCTGGCCGAGCGGGGCAAGAACCGCTTCGATGCCGTTCAGGCGGAAGGTGCCGGGCGTGTGGCGCGGATCGCCGCGGAAGAGGGTGTGGAGCGGCTGGTGCAGATTTCGGCCATCGGGGCCGATGCCACGTCCGACAGTGACTATGCGCGCACAAAGGCGGCGGGCGAGGCGGCGGTACTGGCGGCGTTCCCGTCGGCCATAATCCTGCGCCCGTCCATCGTGTTCGGCCAGGAAGACCAGTTCTTCAACCGCTTTGCCGGAATGGCCCGCATGGGGCCGGTTCTGCCGGTGGTCGGTGCGGCGACGAAGTTTCAGCCGGTCTATGTCGACAATGTCGCCGAGGCTGCGGCGAAGGGCGCGATGGGCGTGGCTGCGCCGGGGATCTACGAGCTGGGCGGGCCGGACGTGCACACGTTCCGCGAGTTGATGCACAAGATGCTGGATGTCATCCAGCGCCGTCGCGCTGTGGTGAACATTCCGTTCTTCGCTGCCCGGATCATGGCGTTTGCCTTTGACATGCTTCAGGCCGTGTCGCTTGGGCTGATCCCGAACGGCATGATCACCCGGGATCAGGTGCGCAACCTGGCGCGGGACAATGTCGTTTCCCCGGGTGCGGACGGTCTTCAATCGCTCGGCATTGCCCCCACCCCCATGGATGCGGTGCTGCCGGAGTATCTCTGGCGCTATCGGCCCTCGGGGCAGTTCGCGGCGATCAAGGCTTCGGCCAAGAACCTGCGCAATACCTGATCCCGGAAGGGGGCGGCCATGGCCGACAATTCGACTCTGGTCGCGGCCCTGCTCGGGCTGATTGAGGGGCTGACCGAGTTCATCCCGGTTTCCTCGACGGGCCATCTGCTTCTGGCGGGGCATTTCCTGGGTTTTCACAGTGCGGGTCGCACGTTTGAAGTCGTGATCCAACTTGGGGCGGTTCTGGCGATCCTGTCGGTCTATGCCGGACGGTTGTGGTCGGTGGCGCGGGCGGCGCCGCATGACCCGGCGGCGTTCCGGTTTCTGGTCTCGGTTCTGATCGCGTTCCTGCCTGCGGTGGTGGTGGGGGTGCTGGCGCATGATTTCATCAAGAACGTCCTGTTCGAGACGCCGATGCTGGTGGCGGTCATGCTGATCCTTGGCGGGGTCGTGCTGCTGTTCGTGGACCGGCTGGCGGAACGTCCGCGCTATGAGGACGCGATGGGTCTGCCATTGGGCATGGCGCTGAAGATCGGGCTGTTCCAGTGCCTTGCGATGATCCCCGGAGTTTCGCGGTCAGGCGCGACAATCGTTGGCGCCCTGTGGCTGGGGGCAAGCAAGCGGGCGGCTGCGGAGTTCTCGTTCTTTCTGTCGATGCCGACGATGGCCGGAGCGTTCGCCTATGATCTTTACAAGAACCGTGACGTGCTGGACGCGAGTGCGATGGGCGAGATCGCTGTGGGCTTTGTCATGGCGTTCATCAGTGCCGTTCTGGTTGTGCGTTGGGTGCTGGGTTACGTCACCAAGCATGGTTACGCGCTGTTCGGTTGGTGGCGAATCGCTGTCGGTGGGGCTGCGTTGGTCGCGCTTTTGCTGGGTTTTTGAGCATATAGGTAATATTTGTTGACCTACATTGGCCGGCATTGGGCAGAAAAACTGACCTGATTGCAAAGAAAGCCGGATTTAGGTCAGCAAGTATGACTTTTCATCCTTGGGAAGCAGTCGTATCACTACGGCCCCGGTCCCTTGTTGGAAAAGCGCAGCCATGGCCAAGCAACGCATGCTTCAGTTCGTCACCGTGGCGAAGGAAACACCCGAGAAGCGTCCGCCCAACCTGCGCGCCCAGGATTTCCACGAGATTTATCGCGAGTACGCCGACCAGAAGGCAGCCGAGCAGGCCGGGCGGTGCAGCCAGTGTGGCGTGCCCTATTGCCAAAGTCATTGCCCGCTGCACAACAACATCCCCGACTGGCTGCGCCTGACCGCCGAAGGGCGGTTGCAGGAAGCCTATGAGATCAGCCAGGCCACCAATACCTTCCCCGAGATCTGCGGCCGTATCTGCCCGCAGGACCGCCTCTGCGAAGGCAACTGCGTGATCGAGAGCAGTGGCCACGGGACGGTCACCATCGGGTCGGTCGAGAAATACATCACCGATACGGCTTGGGAGGAAGGCTGGGTCAAGCCGATCCGGCCCGACGTCGAACGCACGGAATCGGTGGGTATCATCGGTGCCGGGCCGGGCGGGCTGGCGGCAGCCGACATCCTGCGGCGGCGCGGTGTGCAGGTGACGGTCTATGACCGCTACGACCGTGCGGGCGGGTTGCTGACCTATGGCATTCCGGGGTTCAAGCTGGAGAAACCCGTTGTGATGCAACGGATTGAGCAGCTTGAGGCGGGTGGGGTGCAATTCGTGATGAACTGCACGGTGGGCGTCGATATCAGTTTCGATGCGATCCGCGGGCAGCACGATGCGGTCCTGATCGCGACAGGGGTCTACAAGGCGCGCGATCTGGCTGCGCCGGGCGTGGGCGTGGCGGGAATCGTGCCCGCGCTGGATTATCTGACAGCCTCGAACCGCAAGAGCTTCGGCGACGAGGTCGAGGCGTTCGACAGCGGCGAATTGAACGCCACGGGCAAGCGCGTGGTGGTGATCGGTGGCGGCGACACGGCGATGGATTGCGTGCGAACGGCGATCCGGCAAGGCGCGGTTTCGGTGAAGTGCCTTTACCGCCGCGACCGGGCGAACATGCCGGGCAGCCAGCGTGAAGTGCAGAACGCCGAGGAAGAAGGCGTTGATTTCGTCTGGCTTACGGCGCCCCGTGGGTTCACCGGAACCGACAGCGTGGAAGGTGTGATCGTGCAGCGGATGCGTCTTGGCGCGCCCGATGCGACGGGGCGGCAGATGCCGGAAGTCATTGAAGGGGCAGACTATGTGGAGCCCTGCGACCTGGCGATCATGGCGCTCGGGTTCGAGCCGGAAGCCCTGCCGACGCTCTGGGGCGTTCCGGAACTGGCGGTGACGCGGTGGGGCACGATCCGGGCTGACTTCCGCACGCATGAAACGAGCCTTCCCGGCGTCTATGCGGCGGGCGATATCGTGCGTGGCGCAAGCCTCGTCGTCTGGGCGATCCGGGATGGGCGCGAGGCTGCCGAGGCGATCCTCGACTACATCGCGCAGCCGGCGCAGGTGGCGGCAGAGTGAGCCCGATGGTGATATGGAAACCATACGGAACGCATATGACAACCGTATGCAGACAAAAACACTCAGGCAATCGCGCTCGGGTCGCAATTACTGACCTTCTTGTGGCGGGCTCGGTTGTTGGCTTTTCTGGCGGTCGGTGCCGGTTCCGCAAGTGCACAATCGCCCGTGCCGGGGGTGTTCACGCCGCCCGAAGGGTGCACGGGGTGGCTGACGGTGCAGTCGCGGGGTTGCCGGGTTTCGAACCACTACAAATGCGCGGCCGACGCACCGGGCGACCAGTGGCGTGCCGATTTCGATCAGGAAGGCATTTTCTTTGTCAGCCGCATCGACCGCGAGACGCAGTGGGTCGAAAGCTATGACATGTTCCCCACGGTGCGCCAGACGCTGGACCCGAACCCCGCCGATCCGGCGTCGTTCAGCGAATTGCTGTCGGGCGGCACGGACACGTTTGATTTCGGACTGACCGAGGATACGGGCAGCCAAAGCCGCGTGACCGGTTTCGACACGCTGACCGGGCGCAGCGTCACCATCGACGGGATCGAGTTGAAGGAAACCCAGTTCGAGTTCCGCGAGACCGGTGCCGGACGGAACGGTGCTGCGCAGCGCGACGGGGAACGAATACATCCATCCCGAATGGCGGATCTTCCTGTCGGGGCCATCCGAATGGAACACCGATGAGGGCAGCGTTCCGGTGGACGGCAGCCCGCGCGAGTTCATCTTTCCGGGCGAGCCGGGGTTCTTCTCGACCGAGCCGGTCTTCGATTGCGAGGCGACGATGTCGGAATTTGATCCGGGGTCGATGAATGGTGCGGGCGGGATTCTGCCTGCTTCGGTGAGACAATGACGCTTGAGGGGCATTGTCTGTGCGGTGCAGTCACGATCCGCGTTGCGGGAGCGCATGATCCACGCCCCGGAGCCTGCCATTGCCGGATGTGCCAGCGCTGGTCCGGTGGGTTGTTCCTGTGTTTCAACGCCGACGAGGATGGCGTGACCGTGGATGGGCCGGTAACGCGCTTTGCCTCGTCTGATTTTGCCGAACGAGCATTCTGTTCAGTCTGTGGCAGCCACCTTTGGATGCGTGACCACACAGGCGAAAGCTATGAACTGATGCCGGGGTTGTTCGACGCGGCGCGGGACTGGCCCCTGCGGTCAGAGGTCTATTCCGATCAGAGCGATGGCGTCTGTGCGCTTGGGCGGCGATCACCGCCGCGCGACACAGGCAGAATATGAAGCGAAGAATCAGCATGTTGCGGGAGATGCGCCATGACCTATGATGATGCCTGGGTTGCCTCTGAGGAGGCGAAGCGCGCCTATATGAACGAACATTCGCTTTACAAGACGGATGATGAGCACGCGTCCTGCGGTGTCGGCCTTGTCGTGTCGATCAGCGGCAAGCCGAGCCGGAAGGTCGTGCAGAACGGTATCGACGCGCTGAAGGCGGTCTGGCACCGGGGCGCGGTGGACGCCGATGGCAAGACCGGCGACGGCGCGGGCATCCATGTGCAGATCCCGGTCAAGTTCTTTTACGATCAGGTGCGGCGCACGGGGCACGAACCCGACATGCACAAGCTGATCGCGGTGGGTCAGGTCTTCCTGCCCCGCACCGATTTCGGCGCGCAGGAGCGGTGCCGCACGATCGTCGAGACCGAAGTGCTGCGGATGGGCCATTACATCTATGGCTGGCGGCATGTTCCGGTAAACACCGAAGTGCTGGGCGACAAGGCCAATGCCACCCGCCCCGAGATCGAGCAGATCCTGATCCGTTGCGAAAAGGGGATCGACGAGGAGACGTTCGAGCGCGAGCTTTACATCATCCGCCGCCGGATCGAGAAGGCGGCGGTGGCCGCGCAGATCCAGGGGCTTTACCTGTGCAGCCTGTCCTGCCGGAGCATCATCTACAAGGGAATGATGCTGGCCGAGCAGGTTTCGGTGTTCTACCCGGACCTTCTGGACGAACGCTTCGAGTCGGCCTTCGCGATCTACCACCAGCGGTATTCGACCAACACCTTTCCGCAATGGTGGCTGGCCCAGCCGTTCCGCATGCTGGCGCACAACGGTGAGATCAACACGCTGAAGGGCAACGTCAACTGGATGAAAAGCCACGAAATCCGGATGGCGTCGAACAACTTTGGCGAGGCGGCCGAGGACATCAAGCCGATCATCCCGTCGGGGACGAGCGACTCGGGTGCGCTGGATGCTGTGTTTGAGGTGATGGTGCGGTCGGGGCGGAACGCGCCGATGACCAAGACGATGCTGGTGCCCGAGGCCTGGTCGAAGATGACGGGCGAGATGCCGAAGGCGTGGCAGGACATGTACGCCTATTGCAACGCGGTGATGGAGCCGTGGGACGGGCCGGCGGCGCTGGCGATGACCGATGGTCGCTGGGTCTGCGGCGGGCTGGACCGGAACGGGCTGCGCCCGATGCGCTATGTGGTGACGGGCGACGGGCTGCTGATCGCTGGGTCCGAGGCCGGGATGGTGCCGGTGGACGAGACGACGATCCGCGAAAAGGGCGCGCTTGGGCCGGGGCAGATGATCGCGGTCGATATGGCCGAGGGGCGGCTTTATCACGATGCCGAGCTGAAGGACAAACTGGCGGCAGCGCAGCCCTTTGGCGACTGGATCGAGCGGGTGGTGGACCTGAACGCGCTGTTGCGCGACGTGCCCGAGCGGGCGCAGTTCGAGGGGGCCGAGTTGCGCCGCCGCCAGATCGCCGCAGGCTATACGCTGGAAGAGCTGGAGCAGGTTCTGGCGCCGATGGCCGAGGATGGGAAGGAAATGGTGGCGAGCATGGGCGACGATACGCCCGCCGCCGTGCTGTCGAGCGTCTATCGCCCGCTGAGCCATTTCTTCCGGCAGAACTTCAGCCAGGTCACGAACCCGCCCATCGACAGCCTGCGCGAAAGCCGGGTGATGAGCCTGAAGACCCGCTTCGGCAACCTGAAGAACGTGCTCGACGAAAACTCGAGCCAGGCCGAGATTCTGGTGCTGGAAAGCCCGTTCATCGCCAATGCCGAATTCGACGTGATGGTGAAGCAGTTCGGGCCGCAGGTGGCGTTCATCGACTGCACCTTCCCTGTGGGTCCGGGGCTTGACGACCTGCGCCAGGGACTGGAGCGTATCCGGGCCGAGGCCGAGGATGCCGTGCGGTCGGGGGCCGGGCATCTGGTGCTGACGGATGAGCATCAGGGGCCGTCGAAGGTGCCGATGCCGATGATCCTTGCGACCAGCGCGGTGCATAGCTGGCTGACGCGGAAAGGGCTGCGGACGTTCTGTTCGGTCAACGTGCGGTCTGCGGAATGCATCGATCCGCATTACTTCGCGGTGCTGATCGGTTGCGGGGCGACGACGGTGAACGCCTATCTGGCGCAGGATTCGATTGCCGACCGGGTGGCGCGGGGGTTGATCGAAGGCTCGCTGACCGATGCGATGCGGCGCTATCGGGATGCCATCGACGCAGGGCTCTTGAAGATCATGTCGAAGATGGGGATCTCGGTGGTTTCCAGCTATCGCGGGGGGCTGAACTTCGAGGCGGTGGGCCTGAGCCGGGCGATGGTGGCCGAGTATTTCCCGGGCATGCACAGCCGGATCTCGGGGATCGGCGTGTCAGGCATCGAGCAGAAGCTGGAAGAGGTCCATGCGCGCGGCTGGCTGGGCGGCAGCGACGTGCTGCCCATCGGCGGGTTCTACAAGGCGCGCCGGTCGGGCGAGAAGCACGCCTGGGAAGCGCAGACGATGCACATGCTGCAATCGGCCTGCGACCGGGCGAGCTATGACATCTGGAAGCAGTATTCGGCGGCGATGCGGGCGAACCCGCCGATCCACATCCGCGACCTGCTGGACATCAAGCCCCTGGGCAAGCCGGTGCCGATCGAGGAGGTGGAATCGATCACCTCGATCCGCAAGCGCTTCGTGACGCCGGGAATGAGCCTTGGCGCGCTGTCGCCCGAGGCGCACAAGACGCTGAACGTGGCGATGAACCGGATCGGGGCCAAGAGCGACTCGGGCGAGGGCGGGGAAGACCCCGCACATTTCACGCCCGAGCCGAATGGCGACAACCCGAGCGCCAAGATCAAGCAGGTGGCCTCGGGGCGCTTTCGGCGTGACGGCGGAATATCTGAACGCCTGCGAGGAGCTTGAAATCAAGGTGGCGCAGGGCGCGAAGCCCGGTGAGGGCGGGCAGTTGCCGGGCATGAAGGTGACGGCGCTGATCGCGCGGCTGCGTCACAGCACGCCGGGGGTGACGCTGATCTCGCCCCCACCGCACCACGATATCTACTCCATCGAAGACCTCGCGCAGCTGATCTATGACCTGAAGCAGATCAACCCGCGCGCCAAGGTGACGGTCAAGCTGGTCAGCGCATCTGGCGTCGGCACCATCGCGGCGGGCGTGGCCAAGGCGAAGGCCGACGTGATCCTGATTTCGGGCCACAATGGCGGCACGGGGGCCAGCCCCGCGACCAGCATCAAATATGCGGGCCTGCCCTGGGAAATGGGGCTGACCGAGGCGCATCAGGTGCTGGCGATGAACAACCTGCGCGAGCGGGTGACGCTGCGCACGGATGGCGGCCTGCGGACGGGCCGCGACATCGTGATGGCCGCGATGATGGGGGCCGAGGAATACGGGATCGGGACGGCGGCGCTGATCGCCATGGGTTGCATCATGGTGCGCCAATGCCAGTCCAACACCTGCCCGGTGGGCGTCTGCACCCAGAACGAGGCGTTGCGCCAGAAGTTCACGGGCTCGGCGGACAAGGTGGTGAACCTCATCACCTTCTATGCGCAGGAGGTGCGCGAGATCCTGAGCCAGATCGGCGCGCGGAGCATCGACGAGATCATCGGGCGGGCCGACCTGCTGACACAGGTCAGCAGGGGTGCGGCGCATCTCGACGACCTTGACCTGAATCCGCTGCTGATCACGGTCGATGGGGCGCACAAGATCACCTACGACCGCAGCAAGCCGCGCAATGCGGTGCCGGACACGCTGGATGCCGACATCGTCAAGGACGGTGCGCGCTTCTTCGAGGATGGCGAGAAGATGCAGCTCTCCTATGCCGTGCGGAACACGCACCGGACCATCGGCACGCGTGCGTCGAGCCATATCGTGCGCAAGTTCGGGATGCGCAACACGCTGCAACCCGACCATCTGACGGTGAAGCTGACGGGCAATGCGGGCCAGAGCCTTGGGGCCTTTGCCGCGCCGGGGCTTGAAGATCGAGGTGATGGGCGATGCCAACGACTATGTCGGCAAGGGCCTGTCGGGTGGTCTGATCGTGGTGCGCCCGCAGATGGCCTCGCCCCTGGTTGCGAGCGAAAACACCATCATCGGCAACACCGTGCTTTACGGCGCGACGGCGGGGCACCTGTTCGCCGCCGGACGCGCGGGCGAACGGTTCGCGGTGCGCAACTCGGGTGCGAAGGTGGTGGTCGAGGGCTGCGGATCGAACGGCTGCGAATACATGACGGGCGGTGTCGCGGTGATCCTGGGCCGGATCGGGGCGAACTTCGGGGCGGGGATGACGGGTGGCATGGCCTATGTCCATGATCCCGATGGGTCGGCCGAGGACATGATGAACCTTGAATCCATCGTGACCTGCGCTGTCGGCCATCCGCATTGGGAGGCGCAGTTGAAGGGCCTGATCGAGCGTCATGCCGCCGAGACGGGCAGCCTGAAGGCGCGCCAGATCCTGGCGGACTGGGCCGAGGAGCGGGCGAATTTCATCCAGATCTGCCCGAAGGAAATGCTGGTCCACCTGCCCGTGCCGCTGAGCGATGAACGGCAGGCAGTTCCCGCGGAGTGAAGAAAGCGTCTTGTTGACGTGACTTTCCTGCGCCAAAGGTTAACCCGCGCCGGTTGTGGCGCGGGTTTCCTGTTTGGGGGAGAGCGACATGTCCGATCTTATCGTTGTGGCATTTGATGACGAGGCGACGGCGTTCGAATTGCGCACGGCGCTGGTGAAGATGCAGAAGGAATATCTGATCGAGATGGAGGATGCGGTGGTCGTCACCAAGTCGGCCGACGGCAAGGTGGCCCTGCATCAGGCGGTGAACCTGACGGCGACGGGCGCGGTCGGTGGCGGCATGTGGGGCGCGCTGGTGGGGCTTTTGTTCCTGAACCCGCTTCTGGGTGCGGCAGTCGGTGCCGGTGCCGGTGCGCTTTCGGGCAAGCTGACGGATATCGGGATCAATGACCAGTTCATGAAGGACATCGGCTCGACCCTGAAGGATGGCGGGGCGGCGGTCTGCGTGCTGGTGCGCAAGGTCACGGGCGACAAGGTTCTGGAAGGACTGACGCAGTTCAAGAACAAGGGCCGGGTCCTGCAGACCTCGCTGACCAAGGAACAGGAAGACAAGCTGAAGGCCGCGATGGGCGGCGCTGCGGCCTGACGCTTCCGCAGGTGCAACACAGGGGCCCCGGGGTTGACCCGGGGCCCTTCTGCATGGTCAATCGCCCCTGATGGCAACCGCATCCGAAAAGCCGAAGAAGCCACGGGCGAGCAGGGCCAAGCCCGAGGCGGAGCCGGTTCCCGCGCGCGGTCCGGTGAGGCGCGTGCTGCGTTGGGTCGGGCGGGGGTTGCTGGGGCTGGCCGCGCTTTTTGCGGCGTTGATCCTGATCTACTCGGTCGTGCCGCCCCCCACGACGATCTACATCCTGCAAGAGCGCTGGCGGCTTGGGACGGTCGAACGCGAATGGGTCGGCGGCGATGCGATCGCGCCGGTGATGTTCCGGTCCGTGGTGGCGGCGGAAGATGCGAACTTCTGCCTGCACTGGGGTTTCGACATGGCCGCGATCCGCGAGGCAGTGGCGGAAGGGCGGCACGCGCGGGGCCTCGACGCTCAGCCAGCAGGTGGTGAAGAACGTGTTCCTCTGGCACGGGCGCAACTGGGCGCGCAAGGCGCTGGAAGCCGCGATCACCCCGGCGATGGAGCTGGTCTGGACCAAGCGGCGCATCCTGGTGGTCTATCTGAACGTGGCCGAGTTCGGCGAGGGCATCTTCGGGGTCGAGGCGGCGGCGCGACACTATTTCGGCGTCAGCGCCGCCGATCTGAGCGCGGTGCAGGCGGCGCGGCTGGCGGCGGTGCTGCCCGACCCCAAGGGACGCAACGCGGGCGATCCGTCGCGCTTCGTGCGGAACCGCGCGCAGTCAATCATCGGCGGGGCCGAGACGATTCTGGCGGATGGGCGGGCGGCTTGTTTCGAGCGGTCGGTCGCGGAGTGACAGGCGGCGGGATTGAAACTTCCCTGCCCGTCATGCGAAGAGAACGGACGCTTTCATCATCTGGACATTGCCGATGAACCGCCTGTTCCATTCGCCGCTTTCCCCGTTCTGCCGCAAGGTTCGCCTGACGCTGGCCGAAAAGAAGATCGAGGTGGAGCTGATCGAGGAGCGCTACTGGGACCCGAGCCCGGAATTCCTGCGGCGCAACCCTGCGGGCAAGGTGCCCGTCCTGCGCATGGACACGCGGGTGATGGCCGAGAGCCAGGCGATCTGTGAGTATCTGGACGAAACGGTTCCAAGCCCGCCGCTGATGCCGCGCGACCCCGAGGCGCGCTATGAGGTGCGCCGGCTCTGCGCATGGTTCGACGACAAGTTCCATGACGAGGTCACCTCGAAGCTGCTCTACGAGCGGGTGAACAAGAAGATGCAGGGTGCGGGGTATCCGGACTCGAAGAACGTCAAGGCCGGGGCGGGGCGGATCAAGTACCACATCGACTATCTGGGCTGGCTGCTGGACCAGCGCCGCTGGCTGGCGGGCAACGAGATGACGCTGGCGGATTTCACCGCTGCCGCGCATCTGAGCTGTCTCGACTACATCTCGGACGTTGACTGGAACCGCTCGGCCACGGTCAAGGACTGGTATGCCAAGATCAAGTCGCGGCCCAGCTTCCGGCCGCTGCTGGCCGATCAGGTGCCGGGCTTTCCGCCGCCCGCACATTATGCGGACCTCGATTTCTGAGCCGCCCGGCGGGGGCGAATTCTCTGCGAAGATTCGGGTCCGGGGCTGAGATGACGGACGGACTCAAGGAACGGCTGGTGGCGCAGGCGCTGGAGGAGGGGTTCTCTGCCGTCGGGGTCTGCGCACCGGATGCGGTGCCGGAGGGGGCGGGGCGGCTGGCGGCCTGGCTTGCCAAGGGTCATCACGGGCAGATGGGCTGGATGGCCGAGCGGGCCGAATGGCGGGGCAGTGCCGCAGCGCTTTGGCCAGAGGCGCGGTCGGTCATCATGCTGGCCGAGGTCTATACGCCCGACGCCGATCCGCTGGCGGTGCTGGATCAGCGCGACCGGGGGGCGGTCAGTGTCTATGCGCAGGGGAAGGATTACCACGATCTGGTCAAGCGGCGGCTGAAGCGTCTGGGGCGATGGCTGATCGAGGCGGCGGGCGGCGAGATCAAGGTCTTCGTCGATACCGCGCCGGTGATGGAGAAGCCGCTCGCGCAGGCGGCGGGTCTGGGCTGGCAGGGCAAGCACACGAACCTGCTGAGCCGCGATCTGGGGAACTGGTTCTTTCTGGGCGCGATCTTCACGACGCTGGAGTTGCCGCCGCGATGCGCCGGAGGTCGAGCATTGCGGCAGCTGCACGGCCTGCCTCGATATCTGCCCGACGCGGGCCTTTCCCGCTCCGTTTCAGCTGGATGCGCGGCGCTGCATTTCCTACCTGACCATCGAGCATCGCGGTCCGGTGGACGAGCCGCTTCGGGCGCTGATGGGCAATCGCATCTACGGATGCGACGACTGTCTTGCGGTCTGCCCCTGGAACAAGTTCGCGGTGGCCGCCCGCGAGATCGGCTACCAGCCCCGGGTCGGCGCGCCGTTGCTGGCAGAGCTTGCGATGCTGGACGATGCCGGGTTCCGCGCGCGGTTCGCCGGATCGCCCATCAAGCGGATCGGGCGGGACCGCTTCGTGCGCAACGTGTTGTATGCGATTGGCAATTCGGGAGACCGGCGGTTGCGTGGGGCGGCCGAGGCGCTGGTGGCGGATGCAGACACCGCGGTGGCGGATGCCGCGCAATGGGCCTGTGCGCGGCTCGGCTGAGGCTGCGATTTGCCGGGTGACATCGGCGCGGGCGGGCGTATCCTGCGGGCTTGCGTCTTGCGAGGAGGAGGAATTCGCCATGACCGTTACCGCCAAGGAACTGCTGGATGCTGCGAACGCAGCCGTGCCGCGCGTGGATGCCGCCCGCGCGCAGGAGTTGATGGCCAAGGGGGCGCTGCTGTTGGACGTGCGCGACTCGGCCGAACTTGCGGTGACCGGCACGGCGGAGGGGGCGCATCACATCCCGCGCGGCATCCTAGAATTCCGCGCCGATCCGGCGACGGCGCTTTATGACCCGGAATTGCGCAAGGACCGCGTGGTTATCCTGCATTGCGCCAGCGGCGGTCGGTCGGCGCTGGCGGGCAAGCTGTTGAAGGACATGGGCTATGCCGAGGTCTATAACCTCGGCGGGTTCAAGGATTGGGTCGAGGGCGGCGGCACGGTCGAGCCGCCCAAGGGCTGAGGCGACACGAAATTCTGGCGCGGCCTGCTGTGGCAATCTTGCATCAAGCGGAGCCGCCCCCCATCTTCGTTTCAAGACCGGAGGGGACGTGCCTTTGAGGGCGTTCCGGGACCGGTGCTTTTCAAAAGGAGAATGCCGATGAACCTGGAAAAGTTCACGGAACGGTCGCGCGGGTTCCTTCAGGCCGCGCAGACGATTGCGATGCGGGAAAGCCACCAGCGGCTGCTGCCCGAACATCTGCTGAAGGCCTTGATGGATGACGACCAGGGGCTGGCGAGCAACCTGATCCGCCGGGCGGGCGGCGAGCCGCAGCGCGTGCTGCGAGGCGGTCGATCTGGCGCTGGCGCAAGCTGCCGCAAGGTGACGGGCGATGCCCAGCCCTATGACGGACCCTGCGCTGGTGCGGGTGCTGGACGAGGCCGAGAAGATCGCGAAGAAGGCGGGCGACAGCTTCGTTCCGGTGGAACGCATCCTGATGGCGCTGGCGCATGGTGCCAAGCCAAGGCCAAGGACGCGCTGGATGCGGGCGCGGTCGACGGCGCAGAAGCTGAACGCCGCGATCAACGACGTCCGCAAGGGCCGGACGGCGGACACGCGCCAGTGCCGAAGACAGGCTATGACGCGCTGAAGAAATATGCCCGCGACCTGACCGAAGCGGCGCGAGAGGGCAAGATCGACCCGATCATCGGGCGCGACGAGGAAATTCGCCGCGCGATGCAGGTGCTGTCGCCGCCGCACCAAGAACAACCCGGTGCTGATCGGCGAACCCGGCGTCGGCAAGACCGCGATTGCCGAGGGCCTGGCGCTGCGCATCGTCAACGGCGACGTGCCGGAAAGCCTGAAGAACAAGAAGCTGATGGCGCTGGACATGGGCGCGCTGATCGCCGGCGCGAAGTATCGCGGCGAGTTCGAGGAGCGGCTGAAGGCCATCCTGAACGAGATCGACGGCGGCGGCGGGCGAAATCATCCTGTTCATCGACGAGATGCACACGCTGGTCGGCGCGGGCAAATCCGAAGGCGCGATGGATGCGGCCAACCTGATCAAGCCGGCGCTGGCGCGGGGCGAGTTGCACTGCGTCGGCGCGACCACGCTGGATGAATACCGCAAGTATGTGGAGAAGGACGCGGCGCTTGGCCCGGCGGTTCCAGCCGGTGATGGTCGAGCGAGCCGACGGTCGAGGACACGATCAGCATCCTGCGCGGCATCAAGGAGAAGTACGAGCTGCACCACGGGGTGCGGATCACCGACTCGGCGCTGGTGGCGGCGGCGACGCTGTCGCATCGCTACATCACCGACCGCTTCCTGCCCGACAAGGCGATCGACCTGATGGACGAGGCCGCGTCGCCGTCTGCGGATGGAAGTGGACAGCAAGCCCGAGGAGCTGGACGCGCTGGACCGCGCAGATCCTGCAGATGCAGATCGAGGCCGAGGCGCTGAAGAAGGAAGACGACGCGGCCTCGCAAGGACCGGCTGGAGAAGCTGGAGAAGGAACTGTGCGGACCTGACGGAACGCTCGGCCGAGATGACGGCCAAGTGGCAGGCCGAACGCGACAAGCTGGAAGCGGCGCGGGACCTGAAGGAGCAGCTGGACCAGGCGCGGGCCGAGCTGGACCAGGCCAAGCGCGAGGGCAACCTCGGCCGGGCGGGCGAGCTGTCCTATGGCATCATCCCGGGGCTGGAGAAGAAGCTGGCCGAGGCGGAAGCGCGCGAGGGCGATGCTGCTGGTGTCCGAAGCCGTGTGGCCCGAGCAGATCGCCGAAGTGGTGGAACGCTGGACCGGCATTCCCGACCAGCCGGATGCTGGAAGGCGAGCGCGAGAAGCTGCTGCGCATGGAAGAGGAGCTGGGCAAGCGCGTGATCGGCCAGCGGCAGGCGGTGACGGCGGTGTCCAACGCCGTGCGCCGCGCGCGGGCGGGCCTGAACGACGAGAACCGGCCGCTGGGTCAGCTTCCTGTTCCTCGGGCCGACCGGCGTCGGCAAGACCGAGCTGACCAAGGCGCTGGCCGAGTACCTGTTCGACGACGACCAGGCGATGGTGCGCATCGACATGAGCGAGTTCATGGAGAAGCACGCGGTCGCCCGGCTGATCGGCGCGCCTCCCGGCTATGTCGGCTATGACGAGGGCGGGGTGCTGACCGAAGCGGTGCGGCGGCGGCCCTATCAGGTGGTCCTGTTCGACGAGGTCGAAAAGGCGCATCCGGACGTGTTCAACGTGCTGCTGCAGGTGCTGGACGACGGTCGCCTGACCGACGGGCAGGGCCGCACGGTGGACTTCAAGCAGACGCTGATCATCCTGACCTCGAACCTTGGGGCGCTATGCGCTGAGCCAGCTGCCGGACGGGGCCGATCCCGGCGGCGGCGCAGGCGCGAGGTGATGGAGGCGGTGCGGGCGCACTTCCGGCCGGAGTTCCTGAACCGTCTGGACGAGCACGATCATCTTCGACCGGCTGGGCCGCGACGGACATGGTGCGGGATCGTCGACGATCCAGCTGCAGCGGCTGGAGAAGCGGCTGGCGGGGCGCAAGATCACGCTGGAGCTCGATGCCGGCGGCGAAGGCCTGGCTGGCCGACGAAGGCTACGATCCGGTCTATCGGCGCGCGGCCGCTGAAGCGGGTGATCCAGCGGCACTTGCAGGACCCGCTGGCCGAGATGATCCTGGCGGGCGACGTGCTGGACGGCTCGACCGTGACCAGTCAGCGCCGGGGCCGACGGGCTGATCATCGGCGACCGGGTGGCAAGCTCGCGTCGCGAACGGCCGCAGGATGCCGTGGTGCACTGAATCGCGATCCATCGACGGGGGAAAAGGGCGGCGCTGGCCGCCCTTTTTCATTTTGAGCGAAGCGGGCGCGCCGTTAGTTTGTTTGCGTTGCCGGTAGGGGAGGACGAGTCGTGCAACAGGAAATTCGGAGGAGCCATCGCAGGGGCCGTGCTGTTCGCAACGGTCTGGGGTGGTTCGGCGGAGGCGCAATCCTCCAAGGCGTTCGAGGTCTGTGCCAAGGCGGCCTTGCAACAGGCGATGCTGGTACGTTCGGTGATCGCACAGGCTGATCTACGAGACAGATCGGGCGCCGTGATCGGAACGAAGGTCGATCTGGACGTCAACGCCCTGGGCAAGAAGACAAAGGTCAGCTGCTTCTATACGGCGGCGACCCGCACCGCCGCGATCCGGCAGTATCAGCCGGGAACCGGCGGCACCGGCAATGGCGGAAGCGGCAGCGGTGCGAACACGGCCCAGTTGCAGCGCGATGCGCTACGGGCCTGCCAGCGCGCAGGGCAGCAGCAGGGTCTGATGCTGGATACGGTCGCCGCGCAGAGCGATGTCTACAACCGCCGCGGCCAGATCAGCGGGCGCGAGGTGGTGATCAACGTGTTCCAGACCGGCAAGCCCGCGCAGATGGTCTGCGAGTACGATTATGAAACGAAAGGGACGGCGCTGGAACTGCGCCGCCCACAGTTGCGGTAGATCAGGTCGGCCCCGCCCGGTGTGCAGCCCGGCCGGGGCCTCCATCAACCCTCACTTCGGAAGAAGCACCCGGTCGATCCGGTGGATCACGCCGTTCGACGCCACGATGTCGGCCTGGCTTACGTTCACGCCGTTCACCTTGACGCCGTTGCGGCCATCGATGCGAACGGTCTGACCTTCGACCGTGGCCACATCCTGCCGCGTGCCGACCAGCTGGTCCGAGGTCACGTTGCCCGGAACGACGTGATAGGTCAGGATCTTGACGAGCTGATCCTTGTTCTCGGGCTTCAGAAGCGTTTCGACAGTGCCCGCGGGAAGCTGCGAGAAGGCATAGTCTGACGGCGCGAAGACGGTGAAGGGGCCCGGGCCCTTCAGCGTGTCGACGAGCCCGGCGGCGGTGGCGGCGGCCACGAGCGTGCTGAACTGGTCATTGGTCGCCAGGATCGACACGATGTCCGGGCGGCTGGTGGTGGCCGAGGGTGCGCAGGCAGACAGCGCGATGGCTGTCGCTGCGCCGAAAAGTCCGAGTACGGTACGTCTGTTCATGTGGTGTCCCTCCGTTCTGGGGCAAAAAGAAGCCTGGGGCATGGCAGCAACGCCACGCCCCCGGGATCGTTCCTTACATCGGCGGCAGGATGACCGCGTCGATGACATGGATCACGCCGTTCGAGGCAGCGACGTCGGGGGTCGAGATGGCCGCGCCGTTCACTTTCGGGCCGCCGTCAAGCGTGATGGTCACTTCGCCACCCTGGACGGTCGTGGCCTTCAGGCCTTCGGACAGGTCGGTCGACATCACCTTGCCGGGGACGACGTGGTAGGTCAGCACCGCGACGAGCTTGTCCTTGTTCTCGGGCTTCAGCAGGTCTTCGACGGTGCCGGCGGGAAGTGCGGCGAAGGCGGCATCGGTCGGGGCGAACACGGTGAACGGACCGGGGCCCTTCAGCGTCTCGACAAGGCCTGCGGCCTGCACGGCGGCGACGAGCGTGGTGAAGCTGCCCGCGGCAACGGCGGTATCAACGATGTCGGCCTCTTGGGCAAAGGCCGGGACGGACATGAAGCTGGCGGCGGTCAGAGCAAGAAAGGTACGGCGGATCATTGGTGTCTCTCCCGAAAGGTTAGCCATTGGTCTGGCTGAGGGGAAACGGACGGGTGCGACGACTGGATGCAGGGCAAATGCACGTCATCGGGGCTTGACGGAAACGAAGCGCGCCCTAAGCGCGAGGTCGCCGCGCTTCCAGTAAAGATGGTGTGAGCGCTGTTTACTCTGCGTGAGCGATCCGGGCACATGTTTCAGCGCTTTGCCGGACATGTGAGATAAGTTTCGTTGGAAAATCCAAGCCGCTGGCACAGGTTTCACGGCATGCTCGCCGCAGCGGTTCAAGGAGAGACAGATGCGAAAGACCTATCGGGCTGACCTGCGGTGGTCGGATGTGACGCCGAAAACCGTCTGGATGAACCGCCGACAGCTTCTTGCGGGCATGGGGGCCATCGCAGTCGCCGGTCCCGCCGCGGCAAGCCTTGCAACCGTCCCGAGTGCCTATTCGACGACCGAGCCGCCCACGTCGCTTGAAGACATCACCAGCTACAACAACTTCTACGAATTCGGCTGGGACAAGACCGACCCCGCCCGCTATGCCGGTGCGCTGACGACCGACCCGTGGTCGATCGAGATCGCCGGACTTGTCGACAAGCCTGGCAGCTATGGGCTGGACGATATTCTGAAGGACGTCACGCTTGAGGAACGCATCTACCGGTTTCGCTGTGTCGAGGCCTGGTCGATGGTCGTTCCCTGGGTGGGGTTCGAGCTTGCGACGCTGCTGAACCGCGTCGGCGTGCAGCCGGGGGCAAAGTTCGTGGCCTTCGAAACGCTCTTTCGTCCCGAAGAGATGCCGGGCCAGACAAATGGCTCGATCGAATGGCCCTATCGCGAGGGGTTGCGGCTGGACGAGGCGATGAACCCGCTCACCATCCTGGCGACGGGCCTTTATGGCGAGCCGATGCCAAACCAGAACGGCGCGCCGATCCGCCTTGTCGTGCCGTGGAAATACGGCTTCAAATCGATCAAGAGCATCGTGAAGATCAGCCTCGTCGCGGACATGCCGCAAACCACGTGGAACATGCTGCAACCGTCCGAGTACGGCTTCTATTCCAACGTGAACCCCGAG